>JAMLIR010000016.1 GCA_023954045.1 Burkholderiaceae bacterium
CCCGTCGTTCACCGCCAACGCGTTGCGCGGCGTGCGCCAGTTCCGCAGCCGCTGGATCGACGCGCTGGCGCTGGCGGGCACCGGGCTCGCGCTGCTGCTGGTGCTGCTCGGCGCGCCGGTGGTTCCCACCGTCGCCGCCTGCCTCGCGGCCGCCGCGCTGCAGGCCGTGCGCCTGGCGGGCTGGAATCCGTGGGCAGCGCGACGCCAGGCGCTGCTGTGGATCCTGCACGTCTCGTACGCCTGGGTGCCGATCGGGCTGGTGCTGCTCGCCTGCGGGGTCGCCGGCAAGGTGCCGCTGTCGGCGGGGGTTCACGCGCTGACGCTCGGCGCGATCGGCGGGCTGATCATCGGCATGATCACGCGCACCGCGCTCGGGCACACCGCGCGACCGCTGAAGGCGGGCCGGATCGAAGTGGCGGCCTACCTGCTGGTGCAGGCCGCGGTGCTGGTCAGGCTCGCGCCGATCCTCGTCCCCGGGCTGCCGTACCTGCCGTGGACCACGGTCGCCGCCACTGCCTGGAGCCTGGCGTTCGTGCTGTACTTCGGGAAATACGCGCCGATGCTGTCGGCGCCGCGGCTCGACGGCCGCGACGGCTGACTCGCCGGGCGACCGGCGGGGAGACTCAGGCAGCCTTGCGGCGCATCGAGGACGCCGCCTCGGCCGGCGCGTAGTCGAACTCCAGCCGGCTCAGCGCGCGCTCGAAGTGCTGGCGCTGCGCGACCGCGTGCTGCTCGAGCCGCCGCCCACCCCAGACTCCGGCCAGCTGGTTCGGAGAGATCCCCTGGATCTCGCTGGAGCCCTGGTTCTGCGGGCGGATCGTCACCGCGCACAGCATGTACAGCCCGACGCGGCGATCCGCGCGCGAGGCCGCCTGCATCGTCGGGCCGTGGTACGCATACAGCGCCAGCGACGCGGGCTTGCCGTCCTGGTCTTCGCCTTCCGGCTGCACCGAGCCGGCGACGACGAAACCCTCGCGCTCGAGTTCACGGCGCAGCAGCGAACTGGCGCGGTCGAGGGGCAGGTCGATCGTGAATCGTACGGGCAATGCTTCCACCAGTGACTCCCTTTTTCCAGAGTGCCAAATGCGTGGGAGGATCTTGCCGGCGGTGTCTTAGGCCAGTCTTAAGGCGCCCTCATTGCGCCCTCATTGCACCCTCATCGCACCGTCGTCGCACCGTCGTCGCGACCGAGCCGGGCGCGGCCGACGAGCGACGGCGCAACCGTGGAGGCAGGTCAGCCGAGCACGAGGTCGAAGTCCGCCGCGAGCGCGCCCGGCTCGATCCGGTCGGCGGGCTCGAACCGCGCCGTGACGCTGTCGCGCCGGCGCGGATCGCGGATCGCGTTGTACAGCACGTCTCGCTCGTTGGCCGCCTCGCCGGCCACGTAGAGCTGCGTGACCAGCTGCGTGCCGTCCGGCGCCCACACGGCGACGTGGATGTGCGGCGTGCGTCCCGGATACGCCACCGGGCGGATCGTCCGGAACGCATACGCGCCGTCGTCGCCGGCGCGGGTGCGCCCCCGGCCCTGGAAACCCCCGTCGCGCGCGGCACCGCCGCGGTCGCGCGGATGCCGGTAACGGCCGTTCGCGTCGCACTGCCAGATCTCGACGATCGCGCCGGCCATCGGGCGTCCTTCGCGGTCCAGCACCCGTCCGCGCAGGTGGGCAACCCGGCCGAGCGCCCGGGCGGCCTCGCCGCGCACGACCACGAGGTCGTTGTCGACGTCGCCGCTCCAGTCGACCGGATAGAACGGGCCGGTGGTCTGCGGCGCCGTCGGCACCAAAGCCGCGCGGGGCGACGCGGCGTGCGACAAGCGCGGCAGCACCGGTGCCGCCAACCCGGCGGCGAGGGCAGCGAGAGTCCTGCGACGCATCGACATCAGTGGTCTCCGGGCGGCCGCCAGCGCCGCAAGGTCAGGGCGTTGGTGACCACGCTGACGCTCGACAGTGCCATCGCCGCGCCGGCGATGACCGGGCTCAGGTAGCCGAGCGCCGCCAGCGGGATGCCGACGACGTTGTAGACGAAGGCCCAGAACAGGTTCTGCCGGATCTTCGCGTAGGCGCGCCGCGAGATGTCGATCGCCGCCGGCACCAGGCCCGGATCGCCGCGCATCAGCGTGACCCCCGCGGTGTGCATCGCCACGTCGGTGCCGGTGCCCATCGCGATACCGACGTCGGCCGCGGCCAGCGCCGGCGCGTCGTTGACGCCGTCGCCGACCATCGCGACGACCTGCTGGGCGCCGCTTCCGGCAGCGCGCAGCGACCGGATCGCTTCGGCCTTCTGCGCGGGCAGCACCTGCGCGCGGACCTCGTCGAGGCCGATGCGGCGCGCGACCGACGCGGCCGCGCCCGCGTTGTCTCCGGTGAGCAGGATCGTGCGCACGCCGAGCCGGCGCAACGCGGCCATCGCGGCAGCGGCCCCGGGCTTCACCGCGTCGCCGAAGGCCAGCAGGCCGAGAAGGCGGGGCGGCTGCGCGGCCCCGCCCGCGGGCGCCATCGCGACGAAGGAGACGGTCCGGCCTTCGGCTTCCTGGGCCCGAGCCGACGCCGCGAGTTCGGCCAGGTCGACGCCGCGCTCGGCCATCCACGCCGCGCTGCCGATGAACGCCTCGAGGTCGCCGCCGTCCTGCCGCAGCGTCGCGCTGATCCCGCGCCCCGCGACCGCCCGGATGCCCGACACGTCCGGCAGCGGCGCACCGCCGCCCGGAGCCGCCTCGTAGGCCCGCCGGACGGCCTTCGCAAGTGGATGCTCACTGCCATGCTGAATCGCTGCCGCCAAGGCCAGCAGTGCGCCGCGGTCGACCCCGGCCGCCGGTTCGGCGGCCAGCAGGTCAGGCTGGCCGACCGTGAGGGTACCGGTCTTGTCGAAGGCCACGGCCCGCACCGCGTGCGCGAGTTCGAGCGCCTGCGCGTCCTTGATCAGGATGCCGTGGCGGGCCGCGACCCCGGTGCCGGCCATGATCGCCGTCGGCGTGGCGAGCCCGAGCGCGCACGGGCACGCGATGACCAGCACCGACACCGCGTTGAGCACCGCGCGGGTCCAGTCGCCGGCGCCCAGCCCCCAGCCGAGCAGGGTCAGCAATCCGATGCCGAGCACCACCGGCACGAACACCGCGCTGACGCGATCGACGAGCCGCTGGATCGGCGCCTTGGCCGCCTGCGCGTCCTCGACCAGCCGGATGATCCGCGCCAGCACCGTCTCGGTGCCGACCGCCGCGGTGCGGATCCTCAGCAGCCCCTCGCCGTTGATCGAGCCGCCCGCGACGCGGTCGCCGGGCCGCTTCGGCACCGGCCGGCTCTCGCCGGTCAGCATCGACTCGTCGACGTGCGTCGACCCGTCGACGATCTCGCCGTCGACCGGGATGCGCTCGCCCGGGCGCACCAGCACCTCGTCGCCGACCGCCACCTGCGCGATCGGCAACTCGATCTCGCGCGCGCCGACCGCCACGCGGGCCGTCTCCGGACGCAGCGCCTGCAGCGCGCGGATCGCGTCGACCGTGCGGCGCTTCGCCCGCGCCTCGAGCCACTTGCCGAACAGCACCAGCGTGACGACCACCGCCGACGCCTCGAAGTAATAGTGCGTCCCGTGGCCGTCGCCGTGCGCCAGCAGCGAATACAGGCTCAGGCCGAAGGCGGCCGACGTGCCGATCGCCACCAGCAGGTCCATGTTGCCGCTGAGCGCGCGCGCCGCCTTCCAGCCGTCGCGATAGAAGCGGGCGCCGAAGACGAACTGCACCGGCGCCGCGAGCAGCAGTTGCCACCAGCCCGGCAGCATCGCGTCGATGCCGAACGGGGCGAGCAGCATCGGCGCGGCGAGCGGCAGCGACAGCAGCGCGGCCCCGACCACCCAGAGACCGCCGCGGTCGGCGCGCTCCGGCATCGGCGGCGCGTTGGAGGCTGCGTCGGCGTGCACGCGCGCCTCGTAGCCCGCGGCCTCGACCGCGGCGATCAATTCGCTGACGCGGACCGCGCCGGGCGCGATCCGCACGTTGGCGACCTCGGTGGCGAGGTTCACGCCGGCGTCGGCGACGCCGTCCACCTTGCGCAGGCTCTTCTCGACCCGCGTGGCGCAGGCCGCGCAGGTCATTCCACCTATGTCAAGCGCAAGCGTGGTCGCGGACGGGTCGGCCTGCGCGATGCCTTCGTCCATGTGCTAAAAAGGCCTCATCGGTGACACCACGGAGTTCCAAGTATGCCCAGCTTCGACGTACGAGGCATGTCCTGCGGCCACTGCGTGAAGGCAGTGACCCTGTCGGTCCACCAGATCGACCCGGCGGCGAAGGTCGACGTCGACCTGGCCACGGGCCGGGTCAAGGTCGAATCGAACCAGCCCGCCGACGCGATCGCGAAGGCGATCGTCGAGGCGGGCTACGAGGCGACGCCGATCAGCTGATCGTCAGGCGCTTGGTCGCCGGCGTGGCCTTCTTCGGCAGCGTCAGCGTCAGCACGCCGTTTTCGTACTTCGCCGAAGCCTTCGACTCGTCGAGGTCCGACCCCAGCGAGAACGTCCGCGCCACCGAGCCGTAGTACCGCTCGCTGCGCAGCACGCGCTCGCCTTCCTTCTTCTCGGACTCGCGCTTGACCTCGGCGCTGATCGACACGCGATTGCCGTCGACCTGGACGTTGATGTCCTCGCGCTTCACGCCCGGGATCTCGGCGTGCACCGTGTATTCGCCGTTGGACTCCTTCACGTCGACGCGGATTTCGAGCGCCTCGCCCGAGGCGGTGCGCACCGGCTGCATGAAGCCGCGGAACAGTTCGGGGAAGACTTCGGCGAACGGGTCGTAGACGGAAAGTCGGGACATGGCGTGACTCCTGGAATGGGTTGCGGTCGGCCGCTCCGGCCGACCCATGCCGCCCAGATGAGTGCGTCCCGGGTCAGTTTCAAGCCGGTGCCGAGCAACGCCCATGTTGCGACACGGACGAACGTCGCCGGCTTGATCCAGCGCAAAGTCGCGGCCCTGCGAATGGGCCGACCGCGCCGACCGGCGCGGTCAGACGCGCTCGATCAGCGTCGCGATGCCCTGTCCCACGCCGATGCACATCGTCGCCACCGCGAGCCTGCCGCCGCTTCGATGCAGCTGGTTGACCGCGGTCAGCACCAGCCGCGCGCCGGACATCCCCAGCGGGTGGCCGAGCGCGATCGCGCCGCCGTTGGGATTCACCTTCGGCGAATCGTCCGGCACGCCGAGCTCGCGCAGCACCGCGAGCCCTTGCGCCGCGAACGCCTCGTTCAGCTCGATTACGTCGACGTCGCCGATCTTCCGGCCGCTTCGCTGCAACAGCCTCTTCGTGGCAGGCGCCGGGCCGATGCCCATGATCCGCGGCGCGACGCCGGCGGTGGCCATCGCGACCAGCCGCGCGCGCGGCGTCAGCCCGTGGCGCTTCGCCGCCGCCTCGCTGGCGAGGACGATCGCGGCCGCGCCGTCGTTGACCCCGGACGCGTTGCCGGCCGTGACCGTGCCGTCGGGCTTCACGATCGGCTTGAGCTTCGCCAGCGCCTCGAGGCTGGTCTCGCGCGGGTGCTCGTCGCGATCGACGACGAGCGCGTCGCCCTTCTTCTGCGGAATCGTCACCGGCACGATCTCGCCGGCGAAGAAACCGCTCTTCTGCGCCGCGAGCGCGCGCTGCTGGCTGCGCAGCGCCATCGCGTCCTGGTCCTCGCGCGAGACGTTGAATTCGGCGGCGACGTTCTCGGCGGTCTCGGGCATCGAGTCGATGCCGTACTGCTTCTTCATCAGCGGATTGACGAAACGCCAGCCGATCGTCGTGTCGTAGACCGCGTTGCTGCGAGAGAAGGCGGCATCGGCCTTCGGCATCACGAACGGCGCGCGCGACATGCTCTCGACCCCGCCCGCGATCGCCAGTTCGATCTCGCCGCAGCGGATCGCGCGGGCGACGGTGCCCACCGCGTCCATCCCCGAACCGCAGAGCCGGTTCACCGTCGCACCGGGCACCTCCACCGGAAGCCCTGCCAGCAGCGCGGCCATCCGCGCGACGTTGCGATTGTCCTCGCCGGCCTGGTTCGCGCAGCCGAAGATCACTTCGTCGATCGCCATCGGGTCGAGCTTCGGGTTGCGCTCGAGCAGCGCGCGCAGCGGAATCGCGCCGAGATCGTCGGTGCGCACCGACGACAGGACGCCGCCGTAGCGGCCGATGGGGGTGCGCACTGCGTCGCAGATGAAGACTTCGGTCATGCTTCGGTTCCTTTACTCGAACGAAACAGGGGTCAGGCGGCGCGGCTGCCGCGGCGCAACGGCGCGGCGGTCAGGCGCGCGAGCTCGTCGAACGACAGCCCGTCGATCCACTCGACGGCCACCAGCCCGTCGGGGGTCACGTCGATCACCGCGAGATCGGTGTACACGCGGCTCACGCAGCCGATGCCGGTCAGCGGATACGTGCAGCGCTCGACCAGCTTGCTCGCGCCGCCCTTCGTCTGGTGCTCCATCATCACGAAGACCTGCTTGGCGCCGATGGCCAGGTCCATCGCGCCGCCGACGGCCGGGATCGCGTCGGGCGCGCCGGTGTGCCAGTTGGCCAGGTCGCCGCGCGCGGACACCTGGAACGCGCCCAGCACGCAGAAGTCGAGGTGGCCGCCGCGCATCATCGCGAACGAGTCGGCGTGATGGAAGAACGCACAGCCGGGCAGTTGCGTGACCGGCTGCTTGCCGGCGTTGATCAGGTCCTCGTCCTCGTCGCCCTGCGCCGGCGCCGGCCCCATGCCGAGGATCCCGTTCTCGCTGTGCAGGACGATCTCGCGGTCGGGCGGCAGGTGGTTGGCCACCAGCGTCGGCAACCCGATGCCGAGGTTCACGCAAGCGCCGTCGGGGATGTCGCCCGCCACGCGGGCGGCCATCTGTTCACGGGTCAGCCGGTTCATGTCGATGAAGTCTCGATTGTCGGGCCTGGCCTCAGGCGGCTGCCCGAGGCGCACGCGACACCTGCACGACGCGCCGCACGAAGATGCCGGGCGTGACGATCGCCTCGGGGTCGAGCGCGCCCAGCGGGACGATCTCGTCGACCTGCGCGATCGCGCACTTCGCCGCGCTCGCCATGATCGGCCCGAAGTTGCGCGCCGTCTTCCGGTAGACGAGATTGCCCCATCGATCGCCGCGCAGCGCCTTGATCAATGCGAAGTCGGCGCGAATCGGATGTTCGAGCACGTAGTCGCGCCCGTCGATGCGCCGCGTCTCCTTGCCTTCGGCCAGCTGCGTGCCGTAGCCGGTCGGCGTGAAGAACGCGCCGATCCCGGCGCCGGCCGCGCGGATGCGCTCGGCGAGGTTGCCCTGCGGGACGAGCTCGAGCTCGATTCTCCCGCTGCGATACAGTTCGTCGAACACCCACGAGTCGGTCTGGCGCGGAAACGAGCAGACGATCTTGCGCACCCGGCCGGTCTTCAGCAGCGCCGCGAGCCCCGTATCGCCGTTGCCGGCGTTGTTGTTCACGATCGTCAGGTCGCGCGCACCCTGGGCGATCAGCGCGTCGATCAGCTCGGCCGGCATTCCGGCGGTGCCGAAGCCGCCGATCATGACGGTGGCGCCGTCGTGGACGCCGGCGACGGCCTCGGCGAGCGAGGGGACGGTCTTGTCGATCATGGCGGATTGCCGCGGCACGGCCGGATGCGGACCCGGCAGGCGGTTCGCGAGATTCGCATGATGCCCGATCCTTCGATCCGGGTCAGTCATCGACCGCGGGCGCCGCGGCAGCCGGCTGGTCCAGCCCCATCACCTGCGGCTTCAGCCACCGCAGCAGCAGCAGCCCCGGCAGCGCCGCACCGACGGTGAACACGAAGAACGTCGGCCAGCCGAACGCCTCGACCATCACGCCGGAAGCGGGGCCGACGTAGACGCGCCCGACCGCCGACAGCGCCGACAGCAGCGCGTACTGCGCCGCCGAGAAGCGCCGGTCGGTCAGCGCCATCAGGAACGCGACGAAGGCCGCCGTGCCCATCCCGCCGCACAGGTTCTCGAAGCCGATCGCCGCCGCCATCAGCAGGTAGTCTTTCGGCAGGACCGAGATCAGCCAGTAGCCGAAGTTCGACACCGCCTGCAGCAGCCCGAACAGCATCAGCGATCCGTACAGCGGTCGCTTCGCGAGCCACGCGCCGCCGGCCAGCGCGCCGACGATCGTCGCGACCAGGCCGAGCACCTTGTTGACCGCGCCGACCTCGGTCGCGGTGAAGCCGGCACCGCGGATCAGGAAGGTCGTCGACAGGCTCCCGGCGAACGCGTCGCCGAGCTTGTAGAGCACGATCATCGCGAGCAGCGCGGCAGCGCGCTCGCGCGAGAAGAACGCGTCCCACGGCCCGAGGAACGACGGGAAGCCCGCGCGGCGCGCAGCCTGCAGCGCGGCGAAGCAGGCGGCCAGCAGCATCAGCGTGTCGGCCCCGAGCGAGACGAAGCGCCCCGTGCCGAGCAGCTGCCACGGCATCTGGCGCAGCAGCCAGAAGGTGCCGACCCCCGCGGCGATCATCGCGACGAATCCGACCAGCTCGCGCCGCACGTCGCTCTTCAGCGGCGCAGTCGGCGGCGTCGCGGGCGCCCACAGCGTGATCGCAGCCATCAGCGCGAACAGCGCCGCCATCGCGCGGAACATGCCTGGCCAGCCGAGCCACTGGTCGGCGAGGATCAGCGCGAGCCCGCCCGACACGAGCATCGCGAGCCGGTAGCCGAGCACCGACACCGCCGCGCCCGCTCCGCGCTCGTGCTCGTGCAGCAGGTCGGTCCGGTACGCGTCGAACACGATGTCCTGCGACGCCGAGAGGAACGCGATCGCGACCGCGCAGGCGCCGACCGCCGCGACCGACGCCTTCGGATCGAGCGCGGCCATCACGAAGCACAGCACCGCCAGGCCCAGTTGCGTCACGACCAGCCAGCTGCGGCGCCGCCCCACGAGCGGCGGTTCGAAGCGATCGGCGAGCGGCGCCCAGGCGAACTTGAAGGTGTACGGCAATCCAGCCAGCGCGAAGAAACCGATCGTGCGGATGTCGAGGCCCTCGACCGTGAGCCACGCCTGCAGCGTGCCGGCCGACAACGCAAGCGGCAGGCCGCTGGCGAAGCCGAGCAGCAGCATCGCCGCGATGCGGCGGTTGCCGAAGGCCTGGACGATGGGACGGGGCGGCGCGGTCACTGGTCGGGCAGTTTACCTGCAGGCGTTGTCCGCGACCCGCGCGCGGTCCTGACGAAAGCGGCGCAGTGGGTCGAGGAGCGCAACGCGCGTAACGCCTCGCTCAACGCCGCCGAAGTCAAGCGCCAGGGCGAGGCGTGCATCAAGGCGATCACGCTGTCCGGGGCCGAGCTCGCGAAGTGGAACGCCACGGCGCAGGACGCGGGGTGGACCTGCGTGAAGAAGATCGCGCCGCAGCACGCGGACCAACTGCGCAAGCTCCTTACGAAACAGGGCGCGCCGTGCGCGTCTACGAGCGCGTGCTGGGCCTGTGCGGGCTGCTGGCCGGCGCGTCCGTCAGGGGGCGCGCCGCGCCGCTCAGAGCGGCCTGAACCGCTGAGCGTACAGCCGGCTGACCGCGAGCGGGCGTCCGAGCCCGCGCAGGCGCACCCAGATGCGACCGGCCTCGTCGCGGGTCGCCGACTCGATCGCCGAGGCACGCACGACAGTGCCGCGATGGATCTGCCAGAACTCGTCCGGGTCGAGCTGCGGCTGCAACTCCTTCAGCGGCACGCGGATCGGCGTCTCGCCAGCGGCGGTGACGACCAGCACGTACTTGTCGGCGGCCTCGAAAGCCAGGACTTCGCCGACCGGGATCATCCGCACGGCCTGGCCGACGCCGACCGGGATCACCCGCAGGCGCGGCTGCGCGGGCGCGGCGTGCGCGGCCAGCAGGCGGCGCAGCGATTCGAGTGCATCGTCGCCCGGCTCGGCCGTGCGCGGCGCCGCCGCGGCGGGCGCGCTCGTGCCGGGCACTGGCGACGCGGTCGCAGTACCGTTCGCGCGCAGCGCCAGCATGGCGCGAAGCCGCGCGCAGGTGCGCGCCAGCCGCTCCGACTCGACCGGCTTGAGAAGGTAGTCGACCGCGGCGCGCTCGAAGGCCGCGATCGCATATTGGTCGTAGGCGGTCACGAAGACCAGCAGCGGGAACGGCGCGGCAGCAGGCCACTCGTCCGCCAGTGCCTCGGCCGCCTCCAGCCCGCTCTGCCCGGGCATCCGGATGTCGAGGAACAAGACGTCGGGCTGCAGCGCGAGTGCGGCGCGCACCGCAGATGCGCCGTCGCCGACGATCCCGGCGAGCGAGAGCTCGGGCCAGGCCTGCTGCAGCCCGGTCCGCAGCGCCTGCGCCAGCAGCGGCTCGTCCTCGGCGATGAGCGCGCTTGCGTTCATGTCGACAACGGCAGCGTGAGCGAGATGCGCGTGCCGCCCCCGGGGCCGGCCTCGGCATGCAATTGCGCGGCCGGCCCGAACGCGGTGGCCAGGCGCTCGCGCACCTGCTCGAGGCCGAATCCGCTGCCTTCGCGCGCCGACCCCGCATCGCTTGACGCGTCCAGTCCGAGGCCGTCGTCGTCGACGACGAGGCACACCGTGTCGCCTTCGCGGTGCGCCGCCACCGTGACGCTTCCGCCCTCGACCTTGGGTTCGAGCCCATGCCTGATCGCATTCTCGACCAGCGGTTGCAGCAGCAGTGCCGGAACCGGCACGACGGCCAGCTCCTCGGGCAGCTCGAGCCGGTACCGCAGCCGGCTGCCCATGCGGACCGCCATCAACTCGAGGTAGTCGCGCAGGCGCTCGAATTCGGCCGCCATCGAGTGGCTGCCGGTCCGGGAGGCGGCAAGCGTCGCGCGCAGGAACGCGATCAGCCGATCGAGCATGCGCTGCGCGGCGGGCGGATCCGCCGCGATCAGCGCGCGCAGGTTGGCCAGCGTGTTGAACAGCATGTGCGGCTCGAGCTGGGCCTCGAGCAGGCGCAAGCGGGCTTCGCTCGCCTGCCGTTGCGCCGCCTCGGCGCGGGCACGTGTCTGCGCGAGCGTCTCGCGACTGGAGAAGTAGAAGACACCGAGTGCGCCCAGCGAGATCGACATCAGCAGCACGCCGGCCGCGCTTCGCGGCGCCCGCGCCCAGTAGACGGCGGTCGAGCCGCCGGTGATCAGGTCGGCGAGCAAGGTTCCGAAGAAGTAGCCGCCGAGGGCACCCGACACGGTGAGCAGCAGCAGCGCACGCGCCCCGATCCGTTCGCCGCGGCTCAGCAGGAGGCGCCCCCCGTCGATCAGCAGCCAGATCGACGTGCCGATGCACTGCGAATAGACCAGGTTGGCGCCGAAACCGTGCTGCTCTGAACCGAACGCCGTGAGCGCTACAGCGACCACGGAATTCAGCGCGGCGACCACCAGCGCTCGCGGCAGGAGGGAAGACCTCGGCGAAGAAGAAGCCGTCATCACGATAGTGTAGGTCAGCCGTGGCGTGCGACGACCGGCGCGCGGCGACCGGCGCGCCGTCGCGCCAACCGTTCGCCCGGGCCCGGCTTCGAAGGATCGTGCATCGCATCCTCCACCGGGTTCAGACCAGGCCCAGCATCTGGTGCCACAGCAGCTGTCCGAGGTAGCGACCCGGCAGCAGCGCGAACAGGCCGGCGCCGACGCAGCCGCCCAGGTAGGTGATCCACATGGCCCGGCGGTGGTCCTGGATCCGCCGATGCATGACGTACCAGAGCGCGACGCCGATGCCGACGAAGGTGATGACGGTCAGCAGGTGGATCGGCGTGTAGCCGGCGACATTGGGCAGGCGGAAATCGCGGATGAAGGCGCTCGAGGCGGCGGCCCCGAGCATCAGCGTGACCCAGGCGTAGCCCAGCCCGCGATGCAGCCGCGAGCCCTTGCGCGACGCCAGCGCGAGCGGTCCCAGCGCCAGTGCGGCGGCTGCGAGGAACAGGTGCACGACGATCTGCGGGGAGAGCGACGACAGCGGCATGGCAGTTCTCCTGGGGACTCGGGTTTCGACGAGGCGCCACTTTGCGGTGCAGACGTCGGGCACGCGAGGCGCCTGCGACGAAACGTCGCGTCGGCGCCGCGAGATGCGCCTTGCGGGCGCCAATTGCAGTCCGGCGGTGCCGGGCGACGGCAGTTCCAGAGGATCCCGGCCAGCGGTGGCGCGCACATTCGACCCTCTGAGCTGGCCGGGATTCGCAGCGGCCGGTACGGCGGGGTGGCATGCTCTCAGGCGACCGAGGCGGTCGCTGAACCACGAGACACGCCCATGACGCACTCCCGTTTGCGCCGACTGCTGGCGGCCGGCATCCTGGCCCTCTGCGCCGCCCTGCCCGCCCGGGCCGAATTGAAGCCGGGCGATGCGGCCCCCGATTTCAGCGCGCCGGCCGCGATCGGCGGCAAGCCGTTCCGCTTCTCGCTGGCCGATGCGCTGAAGAAGGGGCCGGTGGTCCTGTACTTCTATCCCAAGGCGTTCACGCAGGGCTGCACGATCGAGGCCAACCGCTTCGCCGAGGCGCACGACGACTACGAGAAACTCGGCGCCACGGTGATCGGCGTCTCCGGCGACGACATCGAGACGCTGCAGCGGTTTTCGGCGACCGAGTGCCGCAACAAGTTCGCGGTGGCCGCCGACGCCGGCGGAAAGATCATGAAGTCGTACGACGCGGCGATGCCGTTCGTCACCAGCTACGCGCGCCGGATCTCGTACGTCATCACGCCCGACGGCCGGATCGCCTACGCCTACTCGTCGATGAGTCCCGACCTGCACGTGCCGAACACGCTGGACGCGGTGCGCCGCTGGTCCGCGGCGCAGCGGCGTTAGCCGCGCCGGCTGCGCCGATCCGCCAGCCCATGCCCGACACCGACCCGCCGTCCGGGCTGCGCCATTCCCCGATCGAGGACGTCCTGGCGTTCCTGTCCGCCGCGATCCTCGCCGCGCTCGGCATCGCGATCTTCGAGAAGGCAGGCCTCGTGACCGGCGGCACGGCCGGGCTCGCGCTGTTGGTCACCTACCGTTTCGGCCTGCCGTTCGGCGCGGCGTTCGTGCTCGTCAACCTGCCCTTCTTCGCGCTGGCGCTGTGGCGGATGGGCTGGCGCTTCACGGCGAAGACCGCGGTCGCGGTCGTACTGCTGGCCACCGTCGCCGAGATCCAGCGGCCGCTGCTCGCGATCGGCGCGGTGCGGCCGGCCTGGGCCGCGCTGGTAGGCGGCCTGCTGCTCGGCATCGCACTGCTGATCCTGTTCCGGCACCGCGGCAGCCTGGGCGGATTCAACGTGCTGGTGCTCTACCTGCAGGAACGCTTCGGCTGGCGCGCGGGCTGGGTGCAACTCGGGCTGGACGCGGTGATCCTGCTGTCTTCGCTCGGCGTGGTGGCGCCGTCGATCGTCGCCCTGTCGCTGCTCGGCGCGCTGGCGCTGAACCTGACGCTGGCGGTGAACCACCGGCCGGGGCGCTACATGGCGGTCTGACGGTGGTCAGTGGTCAGTCGCGACCCAGCAATCGGATCAGTGCGGCCGGATCTTCTCCGCCCAGGCCACGCTCGGACAGCAGCCGGTAGCGTTGCGCCGCGTCGCGCAGCATCGGCAGCTCGATCCCGCCTTCGCGCGCGAGCGCCAGCGCGTTGTCGAGGTCCTTCAGCATCGTGTCGGCCGCGCCCAGCGGCGGACTCCAGGCGCGCGCGGCCATCCTCGGGGCAAAGACCTGCAGCGGGATCGAGTCGGCCCAGCCGCCACGCAGCGCCTCGGGCAGCATCGCCGCGTCGACGCCGGCGGCCTCGGCGAGCCGGACCGCTTCGGCGAGCACCGGCAGCAGCGACCCGACGATGACCTGGTTGCACAGCTTGGTCGCCTGGCCGGCCCCGGAATCGCCCATTCGCGTGAAGCGCTGGGCGATATGGGCGATCAGCGGGCGCACGCGATCGACGTGCTCGGCCCTGCCGCCGGCCATGATCGCGAGCGTGCCCTTCTCGGCGCCCGGCACGCCGCCCGACACGGGTGCGTCGACCAGGCCCATCCCGCACTCGGCTTCGAGGCGCGCCGCGTACTCGCGCGCGGCCGCCGGCGCGATGCTGGAGAAATCGACGACGACCTTGCCCGGCGCGCCGCCGGCGGCCACGCCGTCGGCGCCGAACAGGACGTCGCGCACCGAGCGCTGGTCGGTCACGCAGATCATCACCACGTCGGCCGCGCGCGCGACCGCGGCCGGCGTATCGGCCGCCGTCGCGCCGCGCGCGAGCACCGGCGCGAGCTTGTCGCGGCTGCGGTTCCAGACCGTGAGCCGATGGCCGGCATCGAGCAGGCGCAGCGCCATCGGCCTGCCCATCAGGCCGATGCCGATGAATCCGAGTGCGGCGGGCGCGGTCATGGCAGGCTCACTTCATCAGGCGCGGCAGGAACAGCACGATCTGCGGCGCCAGCACGACGATGGCCAGCCGCACGACGTCGGCGGCCACGAACGGCGCGATCCAGCGCCACAGTGTCGTGATCGGCGTCTTCAGCATGCTCTGCACGACGAACAGGTTCATCCCGACCGGCGGGCTGATCATGCCGAGCTCGACCACCATGACGATCACCACGCCGAACCAGATCGGGTCGAAGCCCAGGTGCACCACCAGCGGGTGGAAGATCGGCACGGTGAGGAGGATCATCGAGAGCTCCTCGAAGAACGTGCCCAGCACGATGTACAGCAGCAGGATCATGAAGATCACCAGCAGGGGCTCGACGCCGAACGCGGTCACCGCGTCCTTCAGCGCGTTGGGCAGCCCGGCGAAGTTCATGAACTGCGAGAACAGCAGCGCGCCGATCAGGATCGCGAACAGCGAGCCGGTGGTGCGCGCGGTCTCGACCGCGCAGTCGAGGATGACCCGCCACGACAGCCGGCCGCGCCACAGCGCGAAGAAGAACGCGCCGGCCGCGCCCACCGCGCCGCCCTCGGTCGCCGTGAACGCGCCGAAGTACAGCCCGCCGATCACCAGCGCGAACAGCACCAGCACCGGCCAGACGCGGCCGAGCGCCGCCAGCGCCTGCGAGGCCGGCACCCGCTCGCCGCGCGGCCCCGCCGCCGGCTTGCGCCAGACGATCAGCTGGACGGTGAGCATGTACAGCGCGATCGCGAGCACGCCCGGCACCAGGCCGGCGATGAACAGCTTGGCGACGTCGGTGCCGGTCATCACGCCGTAGATGACCATGATCACCGACGGAGGAATCAGGATGCCCAGCGTGCCGCCCGCGCAGATCGCCGCCGCCGCGAGCCCCTCGTCGTAGCCGTAGCGCCGCATCGACGGGTGCGCGATCCGCGAGAACGTGGCCGCGGTGGCGATCGCCGACCCGCAGACCGCGGCGAACCCGCCGCAGGCGACGATGGTCGCCATCGCCAGCCCGCCGCGGCGGTGGCCGACCATCGCGTTGCAGGCGTCGTAGAGGTCGTTCGCGATTCCCGATCGGGCGACGAAGTTGCCCATCAGGATGAACATCGGCACGACCGACAGCTCGTAGCTCGTGGTCTGCGAGACCGGGATCTGCCCGAGCAGCGACAACGCCGGGTCGAGGCCGATCACCGAGACGATGCCGGCCACGCCGACCAGGATCATCGCAAAGGCGATCGGCACCCCGGCCAGCAGCAATACGGCCAGCGAGCCGAAGCCGTACAGCGCGGCGGTCCACGCGGTCACCGCGCAACCCTCACAGCGCGCCCCCGTGCATCTCCTCGGCGGCGCCTGGCGCGCGGCGCGCGTCGCGCCAGGCGCAGTAGAGGAACACCAGCGTCGCGACCAGGCACAGCGCCGCCATCGCCCACGCGACGTGGCCGCGCATGACCCCGAGCACCAGCGTGGTCTCGCGGCTGTCGACGAGCGCGTTGCCGCGCTCGAAGATGCGCCAGCCCATCACCGCGACGACCGCCGCGCAGACGACGTCGCCGGCGACGAGCTGGATGCGGCGCACCCGCGGCGGAGTCTGCGCCTCGAACAGGTTCACGGTGATGTGCTCGCGCGACAGCGCGGCCAGCGACATCCCGCCGAAGATCACCAGCGCCATCGTGATCTCGGTCATCTCGAACGCGCCGGTCAGCGGCGCGTTGAAGAAGAAGCGGCCGAACACGTCGATCGACGTGACGGCCATCATGAACAGGATCGCCGCGCCCGCGAGCGCGGAGAAGATGCGTGTCGGCAGTCTCATGCGGTCGCCCCGGCGCGGGCCGGGGCCCTGGTGCGCGACGCGCTCAGACGACGTTCACGCGCTTGGCGGCCTTGTACCGGTCGGCCATGTCGAGCGCGTACTTGATGATCTCCTCGCCCGGCAGCCCGCGCTTCTTCGCCTCGGCCAGCCACTCGTCGTTCAGCGGCTTGAGCGCGGCCTTGATCTTCGCGGTGTCGGAGTCCGGCAGCGCGTTGAACCTGACGCCGGCCTTCTCCAGCGCCGCGCGCCCGAGGTTGTCGCCGCTGGTCCAGGCCCACGCGGCGTTGAGCGCCATCGCCATGCCGCCGTGCTTCTGCATCGCTGCCTGCGCCTTCGGGTTCAGCGACGCCCACTTCTTCTCGTTGACGCCGAGCCAGAAGGTGTCGGTGTAGAGCAGCCCCCCGGGAATCTTCGTGGTCGCCTTGATCGCCGGCGTGATCTTGAAGAACTCGATCGACTCCATCGGGAACGTGATGCCGTCGGCGACGCCGCTCATCATCGCCTGCTGCGCCTCGGTCGGCGGCAGCTGAACCGGGGTGCCGCCCAGCGCCTGGACGATGCGGCCGGTGATCGCGCTGCCGACGCGGATCTTCTTGCCCTTCAGGTCGTCGATCGTCCTGAGTCCGTCGCCGCGCATGTGCAGGTACGGCTCCGAGTGCACCCAGGTGCCGACCAGTTGCACGCCCTTGTGCTCGTTGTAGCGCGCGCCGTACTTCGTGAAGGCCAGCCACGACGCCGCCGAGCCCGCCCACGGGTCGATCGACATGAACGGCATGCCCATGACCTCGGTCATCAGGAAGCGGTTCGGGTTGTGGCCCAGCACGCCGAAGCCGACGTCGATCGCGCCGTTGGCGCAGAAGTCGTAGTACTCGGGGGGCCGGCCGATCGACGCGGACATCAGGTCGAACTTGACCGTGCCCTCGCTGTCGGCCTCGACCGCCTGCATCCAGGGGCGGACGATGCCCGCGACGATCAGGTGGTGCGCCGGCAGCCAGCTGCCGACGCGAAGCGTCGCCGCCTGCGCCCGCGCGGTCTTCGACGTGACGATCGCCGGCCCGGCGATCGCGGTGGCCGCGGCGGCCTTCAGGAAGCTTCTCTTGTCAGTCATCGGGGGTCCCCTCGTCTCGTGGTGGCGGCGCGCGCCGCGTGTCGCGCATTCTACTTGGCGCCGTGCGTCACGGCGCCGTCGAACGCCGAGCCGACCAGCCGCGCGTATTTCTCCAGCACGCCCGTCGGGGGCTCGCGTCGCGGCGGTTGCCAGGCGGCGCGGCGCTGCGCGAGCTCGTCGTCGCCGACGTGCAGCGTCGCGGTGCCGGCCTCGGCGTCGATCGTGATGCGATCGCCGTCGCGCACCAGCGCGAGCGGCCCGCCCACGGCCGCCTCGGGGCTGGCATAGCCGACCATCATCCCGCGCGTGGCGCCCGAGAACCGGCCGTCGGTGAACAGCGCCACCTTCTCGCCGACGCCCTGCCCGTACAGCAGCGCGGTCACGCCGAGCATCTCGCGCATCCCCGGCCCGCCGCGCGGCCCCTCGTAGCGGATCACCAGCACGTCGCCCTCGCGGTAGGCACGCCTGCGCACCACGTCGGCGCAGTCTTCCTCGCAGTCGAACACGCGCGCGACGCCGTCGAAGCGCAGCCTCTTCAATCCGGCCACCTTCAGCAGCGCGCCTTCGGGGCACAGGTTGCCCTTGAGCACGACGATCCCGCCGGTCGGCGTGATCGGCTGCCTGCGAACGACCTCGCCGTCGGCGCCCGGATGGCCGCGCAGCGCCTCCTCGAGCGTGGTGCCGTGGATCGTCAGGCAGTCTCCGTGCAGCGCGCCGGCCTCGAGCAGCGCCTTGAGCACCACGTGGACGCCGCCGACCGCGTGCAGGTCCTTCGCCAGGTACTTGCCGCCCGGCTTCATGTCGGCCAGCAACGGCGTCCGGCGCGACACCCGCGCGAGGTCGTCCATCGAGAACGCGATGCCGGCCTCGTGCGCGATCGCCGGGATGTGCAGGCCGGCGTTGGTCGAGCCGCCGGTGGCGGCGACCGCGGCACAGGCGTTCTCCAGGCTCTTGCGGGTGACCAGGTCGCGCGGCAGCGGGCCGTCGCCGGCGAGGATGCGCATCGCGACGCGGCCGGCCTCGCGCGCCATCGCCCGCCGCGCGCTGTGCACCGCCGGCATCGTCGCCGAGCCCGGCAGCGCGAGCCCCAGCGTCTCCGAGATCATCGCCATCGTGTTGGCCGTGAACTGGCCCGGGCACGCGCCGATCGTGGGCAGGCAGGCGTGCTCGAGCTCGTCGAGCTCCTGCGCGCTCATGTCGCCGGCCAGCAGCGCGCCGATCCCTTCGTAGGTGTCGAGTACGGTGACGTCGCGGCCGCGCCACGACCCGGGCAGTGCCGCACCGCCGTAGACGAACACGGACGGCAGGTTCAGCCGCGTCATCGCCATCATCATGCCGGGCAGCGTCTTGTCGCAGCCGGCGAACGTCACCAGCGCGTCGTACGCGTGGCCGCGCACGACCGCCTCGACGCCGTCGGCGATCAGTTCGCGCGACAGCAGCGAGTAGCGCATTCCGCCGTGGTTCATCGACATGCTGTCGGCGACCGAGATCGACGCGAAGTCGAACGGCACGCCGCCGGCCTCGCGTACCCCGACGCACGCTTCGCGCGCGAGATCGCCGAGCCCCGCGTTGCACGGGGTGACGTTGTTCGCGGTACTGGCGACGCCGACGAAAGGCCTGCCGATGTCCTCGTCGGACAGGCCGAGCCCGCGCAGGAAGGCGCGGTGCGGCGCGCGGTCGGCGCCCTCGACGGTGACGCGCGACGGAAGCTTCTCGGGGCGGATGGGCACAGGGGTTCCTCCGGAGGATTCGGGGTCGATGCTCAGGACGGCGGCGGCGCGTCGCCGCGGCCCGGCGCGGCCTGCCCGGCGAGATATCCGGCGACGATCTCGTCGATGCTCGCGCTCGGCTCGAAGCCCAGCCGCACCGCGCGCTCCGAGCGCACCGCACGCGGCAGCCGATCCATGATCGCCTGCAGCTTCGCGTCGGGCGCGAAGCGCACCGTGCCGAGCCGCCGCCCCGCGCCGAGCCGTTGCACGGACTGCGCCATCTCCCGTGCCGTGACCGGAATGCCGGTGAGCAGCGTCGTGCGGTCCGCGCCGAGCGCGCTCGCGGGCAGCGTGGCCGCGTGGAGGAACGCGCCGACGGTGCGCGCCAGCGACACGCAGGCCATCGACGTGTCGGGGCCGACCGGGCAATCGTAGTCGCGGCCGGCCAGCGGCTCGCGCACGATCGCGCTCGCCCAGCCCGAGACCGCGGTGTTCGCGGCGCCCGGCCGCACCATCACGGTCGGCAGGCGCAGCGATCGGCCGTCGACGAAGCCGCGGCGCGAATAGTCGTTGATCAGGATCTCGCAGGCCAGCTTGTGTGCGCCGTAGGACAGCTGCGGCAGCGGCGGCGTGTCGTCGGTGATGACCTCGGGCAACTCGCCGCCGTAGACGGCGATCGACGACGCGAACACGAAGGTCGGGGCGCTGCCCAGTCGTCGCGCAGCCTCGAGCAGCTCGCGCGTGGCGTCCAGGTTCACCCGCATGCCGCGCTCGAAGTCGGCCTCGGCGCCGCCCGACACCAGCGACGCGAGGTGGAAGACGTGCGTCGTCTCGCGGTCGAGCAGGCCCGCGGCGACGCCGGGCTCGCCGATGTCGCCGATGCGGATCGCGGTGGCGGGTCCCGCGTCGGACTCGACGAGGTCGAAGGCGACCACGCCCGCCTGCGGCCAGCGCGCGCGCAGCTCGCTCACGAGCGCCGCGCCGATGAAGCCGGCCGCGCCGGTGACCAGCACCTTCACGCGCGCCCCGCGTAGTCGATCGTGAGCGGAGCGTGGTCGGAGAAGCGCTGGGCGGTGAAGATCTCCGCGCGCTTCGCCCGGGCCGCGATCCCGGGCGTCGCGATCTGGTAGTCGAGGCGCCACCCGACGTTCTTCGCCCACGCCTGCCCGCGATTGCTCCACCAGGTGTACTGCCCGGGGCGCGGGTCGAGCCTGCGGAACACGTCGACGAAGCCGAGCTCGTCGAACACCCCGCTCAGCCAGGCGCGCTCCTCGGGCAGGAAGCCCGAGTTCTTCTGGTTGCTGCGCCAGTTCCTCAGGTCGATCTCGCGGTGCGCGATGTTCCAGTCGCCGCACAGGACGATCTCGCGCCCGCTCGCGACCAGCTCGCGCAGGTGCGGCTTGAATTCGGCCATGAAGCGGAACTTCGCCGCCAGCCGCCCTTCCGAGCTCGACCCCGACGGCACGTAGACCGAGATCACGGTGAAGGCGCCGAAGTCGGCCTCGACGTAGCGTCCCTCGGCGTCGAATTCGGCGCTGCCGAAGCCGGTGCGGACCGCCTTCGGGCGACGCCTGCCGTAGAGGCCGACGCCGCTGTAGCCCTTCTTCTGCGCCAGGTGGAAGTGGCCGCGCAGCCCGCCCACCTCGCACAGCGCATCGTCGAGGTCGGCCTGTTGCGCCTTGACTTCCTGCACGCACAGCACGTCGGCGCGTTGCGCCGCGGCCCATTCGAGCCAGCCCTTGCGGGCGGCCGAGCGGATGCCGTTCAGGTTCAGCGTGACGACCCGTATCATTGCGTCGGTCGAGTCCGTTCGTTGCGGGGTGATGCTTTGGCAGACGATCTGCGGGCGCAGTTTATCCGGTTCGCCGTGCGCAACGGCATCCTGCGGTTCGGCGAATTCCGGACCAAGGCCGGGCGGCTGTCGCCGTACTTCTTCAACGCCGGGCTGTTCAACGACGGCGCCTCGCTCGGACAGCTCGCGCAGTTCTACGCGCAGACGCTGCTCGCGGCCGAGCGCTCGGGCAGCGTGCGCTTCGACATGCTGTTCGGCCCGGCCTACAAGGGGATCACGCTGGCCAGCGCCACCGCGGTCGCGCTGGCGCAGGGCGGGCGCAACGTCGGGTTCGCGTTCAACCGCAAGGAAGCCAAGGACCACGGCGAAGGCGGGACGCTGATCGGCGCCCCGCTGGCCGGCCGCGTGGTCATCGTCGACGACGTGATCAGCGCCGGCACCTCGGTGCGCGAGTCGGTCGAGCTGATCCGCGCGCACGGCGCCGAGCCGGCGGCGGTGCTGATCGCGCTCGACCGCCAGGAGCGCAGCGGCGACGCCGAGCGGATCGGCGAGCTGTCGGCCGCGCAGGAGGCGCAGCGGCTCTACGGAATCCCGGTGCTCTCGATCGCCACGCTCGACGACCTGCTCGACTACCTGGGAACGGCCGAAGCCAGCGGCGCGGGCATCGCGGCGCACCGCGACGGCGTCGCGGCATACCGTGCGCGCTACGGGGTGCGCGCCCCCGACTGACGCGCGCGAGCCCGGTCCGGCACGGACCCGACGGCCAGCGCCGCACGGCGCGCCTTCAGCCGAGCCGTCGCCTGAGCAGGTCGTTCACCTGCTGCGGGTTGGCCTTGCCCTTCGTGGCCTTCATCACCTGGCCGACCAGCGCATTGAACGCCTTTTCCTTGCCGGCGCGGAACTCCTCGACCGACTTCGGGTTGGCCGCGAGCACCTGCTCGACGATCGCGTCGAGCTCGCCGCTGTCGCTGATCTGCCGCAGGCCGCGCGCGTCGATGATGCGGTCGGGCGCGTCGTCGCCACCGGAGGGCTCGGCCCAGAGCGCGGCGAACACGTCGCGCGCGATCTTGCCGGAGATCGTGCCATCGTGGATCCGCTCGACCAGCCGCGCGAGCTGGCCGGGCGCGACCGGGCAGTCGGCGACCGCGACGTCGTCGCGATTGAGCGCCGCGGCGAGGTCGACCATCACCCAGTTCGCGGCGCTCTTGGCCAGCGCGGCGAGGCCCTCGCGGCCGGCGACGGCGCCGTTCGCCAGCGCGCCGACCACCGACTCGTAGTAGCCCGCCACGTCGCGCGACGCGGTCAGCGTCGTCGCGTCGTAGCTGCCCAGGCCGTACTGCTCGACGAAACGGCGCCGCATGTCCGACGGCAGCTCGGGCATCGCCGCGCGCACGCGCTCGATCCAGTCCGCCTCGATCACCAGCGGCGGCAGGTCGGGATCCGGGAAGTAGCGGTAGTCGTGCGCCTCTTCCTTGCTGCGCATCGAGCGCGTCTCGTCGCGATCGGGATCGTAGAGCCGCGTCTCCTGCACGACCCGGCCGCCGTCCTCGATCAGCTCGATCTGGCGGCGCACCTCGTAGTCGATGGCGCGCTCGAGGAAGCGGAACGAGTTCAGGTTCTTGATCTCGCAGCGCGTCCCGTATTCGGCCTGCCCGGCCGGGCGCACCGAGACGTTCGCGTCGCAGCGGAACGACCCTTCCTGCATGTTGCCGTCGCAGATGCCCAGCCAGACCACCAGCCCGTGCAGCGCCCGGGCGTAGGCGACGGCTTCCTTCGCCGAGCGCATGTCGGGCTCGGTGACGATCTCGAGCAGCGGCGTGCCGGCGCGGTTCAGGTCGATGCCCGACATCCCGTGGAAGTCCTCGTGGAGCGACTTGCCGGCGTCCTCCTCGAGGTGGGCGCGGGTGAGGTGCACGAAGCGCTCCTGCTGCGCGGATCGCTCGTCGGCCTTCCAGGCGATCGCGAGCCCGCCCCCGGAGACGACCGGGATCTCGTACTGGCTGATCTGGTAGCCCTTCGGCAGGTCCGGATAGAAGTAGTTCTTGCGCGCGAACACCGAGCGCGGCGCGATGCGCGCGCCGACCGCCAGCCCGAAGCGGATCGCGCACTCGACCGCGGCGCGGTTGGCCACCGGCAGCACGCCGGGCAGCGCCAGGTCGATCGCGCAGGCCTGCGTGTTCGGCTCGGCGCCGAACGCGGTCGACGCGCCCGAGAAGATCTTCGAGCGCGTGTCCAGCTGGACGTGCGTCTCGAGCCCGATGACGATTTCCCACTGCATCCGTGTCGTGCCCGTCTCGATTGCGCGCCCGCGGTCAGGGCCGCGCGCAACGGCCCGTGGCCGGATCGAACATCACCGGCCAGGCCTGCTCGTAGACGCCCGGCGTGCAGTGCTTCGCGCAGCCCGCGTGCCCCATCGTGATCCGGCGCGGATCCTGCCAGACCATCAGCTTGCAGCCGCTGCCGTCGCGCTCGACCAGCTCGACGTGCGGCCGGCTCCGGACCTGCCGGAACGATCCGAGCTCGAAGCCGCAGCTGCCGCGGCGGCCGATCCTCATCTGCCATGACAGCTGCTGCACCTGGCCGTCGCGCACGACGAGCCGCGCGTCCTCGTGAAAGCCGTCCTCCTCGGTCTCGTTGCAGTAGCCGTCCAGGTTGATCGGCCGATCCGCGATCGGGGCCGGGGCCGACGGCGTCGGGCGACCCGGAGTCGGCGCGCCCGGCACCATGAACCCGCAGGCGCCGAGCACGGCGGCGAGCGCGACCAGCGCCGCGCCACGAAGCGATCGCGCGATCACGACGGCCTCCGCAAGTGCCAGTCGGTGGCCTGCTGGAACCGATGCGCGGCATTGAGCACCCGCGCCTCGTCGAACCAGCGGCCGATCAGCTGCAGCCCGATCGGCCGCCCGCCGCGCCCGAAGCCCGCCGGCACCGACATGCCCGGCAGCCCCGCGAGCGAGGCCGGCAGCGTGTAGACGTCGGCGAGGTAGTTCGCGACCGGGTCGTCGACGATCGCCCCGATGTCCCAGGCCACGGTCGGCGCCACCGGCCCGGCGATCAGGTCCACCGACTCGAATGCGCGGCGGAAGTCGTCGGCGATCAGGCGGCGCAGCTTCTGCGCCTGCAGGTAGTACGCGTCGTAGTAGCCGTGCGACAGCACGTAGGTGCCCACCAGCACGCGCCGCTTCCGTAGTCGATCGCCGACTTGCGCGCGGGGTAGTCGAGCATGGCGCGCAGGCGCGGCGACAGCGGCTGCGTGGTATCGGCGAGGTCGGCGGCATATTCGGCCGCGAGTTCGGCTTCCATGATGAGCAACGCGGCGCGGCGCGTACGCGTGACGTCGAAGTCGGAGAAGTCCACCGCCACGCGCTCGCCCAGCGGCGCGGCCAGGCGCGCGAACGCATGCTCGAACAGCGCCTGCACCGGCGCCTCCACGCCCAGCGCCGGCAGGTCGCGCACGAAGGCGCTGCGCAGCTGGCCGGGCTGCCAGTCGGGAATCGCCAGCGGCACGCGCCGGCGCCGCGAGCGCGGGTCGGCCGGGTCGTGGCGCGCCAGCACCTGCAGCACCACCGCGAGGTCCTCGGCCGCGCGCGCGAGGATGCCCACGCAGTCGAGCCGGCGCGCGGCGGGCACCAGCCCGCGCGTGGAAATCTCGCCATGGGTGGGCTTGAGCGCGAACACGCCGCAATGGCTCGCCGGGATGCGCACCGAGCCGAGCGTGTCGCTGCCCAGTGCGAAGCTGCACTGCCCCGCCGCCACCGCCGCGGCCGACCCGCCCGAGGAGCCCCCCGCGATCGCGGCGGTATCCCACGGGTTGCGCACCGGCCCGAAATGGCTGTTCTCGTTGGCCGAGCCCATCGCGAACTCGTCGCAGTTGGTCTTGCCGAGGCAGACCGCGCCGGCCGCCGCGAGCCGCTCCACGACCGTGGCGTCGAACGGGCTGCGGTAGTCGGCCAGCATCCGGGAACCGGCGGTGCTGCGCCAGCCGCGGGTCACGAAGATGTCCTTGTGGGCGAGCGGCACGCCGAGCAGCGGACCCCGCTCGCCGGCGGCCAGCCGATCGTCGGCGGCGCGTGCCTGCGCCAGCGTGAGCTCGGGCTGCACGTCGATGAAGGCGTTGAGCCCGCTCGCCTCGATGCGCGCGAGGAAATGGCGCGCCAGCTCCACCGCGGAGAATTCGCCGGCGGCCAGCCCGGCCGCGAGCGCGGCGACGCCGCGCCGCTCGATCGGGGCCTGGCTCATCGGAGTACCTTCGCCCTGGCGGGCTGCGGTGCGCGAGCACCTTCGGGCGGCCGGGCGGTGATGATCGGGGAACCTTCGCCCTGGCGGGCTGCGGTGCGAGCACCTTCGGGCGGCCGGGCGGTGCTCATTCGATCACCTTCGGGACGAGATACAGGCCGTCGGCGATCGCCGGCGCCACCGCCTGGTAGGCCTCGCGCAGGTCGGGCTCGGTGACCTCGTCGGCGCGCAGGCGCAGCGCGATGTCCTCGGCATGGGTCATCGGCTCGACGCCGGCGGTGTCGACCGCCTGCATCTGCTCGATCAGCGAGAAGATCTCGTTCAACCGGGCCAGGGTGTGATCGGCTTCGGGGCCGTCGATCGCGAGGCGCGCAAGGCGGGCGATGCGATGGACTTCGTCGAGCGTGAGCGCCATGGCGTGGTCGGCTGCGTGGAAAAGGGAACGGGTGGAAGGCGGGCGCTGCGCGGATGTTCGCGTGCACTTGCGCGCAAGGCCGCGAACCCGCGAGAATGCGGCCCACGATGGCCCGGTTGTCGGAGAATTATACGGTATCATCGGCCGTTGATTTCCGAACCGAATCGAACCGACCAGCCTGCCGATCCAGCCGGGTAACCCGCGGCAGCGCAAACCGCCTCATCACAAACAGGACCGGCATGTTCGGGTTTTTGCGCAAGTACTTCTCCAACGACCTGGCGGTCGACCTGGGTACCGCGAACACGCTGATCTACGTGCGCGGCAAGGGCATCGTCCTCGACGAACCCTCGGTGGTCGCGATCCGCGAGGAAGGCGGACCCAACGCCAAGAAGACCATCGCGGCCGTCGGCGCGCAGGCCAAGCAGATGCTCGGCAAGGTTCCCGGCAACATCCAGGCCATCCGCCCCATGAAGGACGGCGTCATCGCCGACTTCACGGTCACCGAGCAGATGCTCAAGCAGTTCATCCGGATGGTCCACGAAGCCGCCTGTTCTCGCCCAGCCCCCGGATCATCGTCTGCGTCCCCTGCGGCTCGACCCAGGTCGAGCGCCGCGCGATCCGCGAATCGGCGCTCGGCGCCGGAGCGTCGCAGGTGTTCCTGATCGAGGAGCCGATGGCCGCAGCGATCGGCGCGGGGCTGCCGGTGTCCGAGCCGGCGGGCTCGATGGTCGTCGACGTCGGCGGCGGCACCACCGAGGTCGGGGTGATCTCGCTCGGCGGCATGGTCTACAAGGGTTCGGTGCGCGTCGGCGGCGACAAGTTCGACGAGGCGATCATCAACTACATCCGCCGCAACTACGGGATGCTGATCGGCGAGCCCACCGCCGAGGCGATCAAGAACCAGATCGGCTCGGCGTTCCCGGGCTCCGAGATCCGCGAGATGGAGGTCAAGGGCCGCAACCTGTCGGAGGGCATCCCGCGCAGCTTCACGATCACGTCGAACGAGATCCTCGAGGCGCTGACCGACCCGCTGAACCAGATCGTCTCGGCCGTGAAGATCGGCCTCGAGCAGACTCCGCCCGAGCTCGGCGCCGACATCACCGAGCGCGGCATCATGCTCACCGGCGGCGGTGCCCTGCTGCGCGACCTCGACCGCCTGCTGATCGAGGAAACCGGCCTGCCGGTGCTGGTCGCGGAAGACCCGCTGACCTGCGTCGTTCGGGGCTGCGGCATGGCGCTCGAGCGCATGGAGAAACTCGGCACCATCTTCACCAGCGAGTAAGGGCCTGCACGCAGGCCCTGGTCGCGTCCGCGAGGCCTTTCCGGAGTGGACCGCAGCCCGCCGCCGTTCTTCAAGCAAGGTCCGTCCGCAAACGCCCGGCTGCTGTTCTTCTCGTTGCTCGCGATCGCGCTGCTGGTCGTCGATTCCAGGCTCGAGGTCCTCGGGCGGCTGCGCCAGGGCATCGCCACGGTGCTCTACCCGGTGCAGCGCACACTGCTGGTGCCGCGCGACCTCGTCGGCCTCGGCGCCGAGTACCTGGACGACGTCGACCGCCTGCGCGCCGAGAACGCCGAGCTGCGCAGGCTCGAGACCGCCAACGCCAACGCGCTGCTGCAGACCGAGCAGCTCGTGGCCGAGAACCAGCAGTTGCGCCGACTGCTCGCGATGCGGGAGCGCACCGCGATCCGCTCGACGGTCGCCGAGGTGCTCTACGACGCCCGCGACGCGTTCTCGCGCAAGCTGGTGCTCGACAAGGGACAGCAGAACGGGGTGATCGCCGGGCAGCCGGTGATCGACTCATCCGGGGTCGTCGGCCAGGTGACCCGCGTCTATCCCCTGTCGAGCGAGGTCACGCTGGTCACCGATCGCAGGTCGACGATCCCGGTCGAGATCCGCCGCACCGGCGAGCGCTCGGTCGCTTTCGGCGGATCGCCCGACGGCACGGTCGAGCTGCGCTACCTGCGCACCAACGCCGACGTGCGCGAGGGCGACGTGCTGGTCACTTCCGGCCTCGACGGGCTGTTCCCGGCCGGCCTGCCCGTGGGAACGGTGCGCGCGGTCGAGACCGGCTCGTCGGCGTTCGTGCGCGTGGTGGTCGAGCCGGCCGCGCACGCCGAGCGCACCAAGCTGCTGCTGATCCTGCTGGCCGAGCCGCAGGCGCAGGCCGGGCTGCCGCCGCCCGAAGAACCGGCCGGCGAGTCGCGCCGTCGCCGCCGCGGGGACTGACGCGATGCAGATGCGCCCGCACTACCTGCTGCTGCCGGCCAACCGGGCGTTCATCACGTTCACGATCGTCTCCGCGTTCCTGCTGAACGTGCTGCCATGGGGACGCATGGTCGGCGTACCCGACCTTCTCGCGCTCGTGCTGGTATTCTGGAACATCCATCAACCGAGAATGGTCGGCATCGGCATCGCGTTCCTGTTCGGGCTGCTGATGGACGTGCACGATGCGGCGCTGCTCGGCGAGCACGCGCTGGCCTACACCCTGCTCTCGTACGGCGCACTGAGCATGCACCGACGGGTGCCGTGGTTCCACCTCGCCGGCCAGATGGCGCACGTGTTGCCGCTGTTCCTGCTGACCCAACTGGTCGTGCTGATCGTACGGATGCTCATCGGCGGAGGGTTCCCCGGCTGGACGTGGTTCCTGCAGAGCGTCAGCTGCACGCTGCTGTGGCCGGTGGCGCACTGGCTGCTGCTCGCGCCGCAGCGACGCGCCGTCGACCGCGACGAGAACCGGCCCATCTGAGCCTGCCGCGACATGGTCGAAGTCCGCGATACCGAGCGCGACCTCTATCAGCTGCGCCTGCGGCTGGCGATCGCGATGGGGCTGGTGCTGGCCTGCTTCGGGATCCTCGTCGGGCGCTTCGTCTACCTGCAGATCTACCGCTACGCGGACTTCCACGCGCAGGCCGAAGACAACCGCATCGCGCTCGTGCCGGCCCCGCCCGCGCGCGGCCTCATCTTCGACCGCAACGGGGTGCTGCTGGCCGAGAACGTCTCGTCCTACACGCTCGAGATCTCGCCGAAGCGCGTGAGCCGGCTCGACGACACGATCGCCGCACTTTCGGGAATCGTCGAGATCACGACGCGCGACAGGCAGCGCTTCCGCCGGCTGCTCGAGGATTCGCGCAGCTCGGATAGCGTGCCGCTGAAGGTCCGGCTGACCGACGAGGAAGTCGCGCGGCTCGCGGTCAACCGATTCCGCTTCCCCGGCGTGGAGATCCGCGCGCGGCTGTTCCGCAACTACCCGCTCGGCGAGAGCGCCGCGCACGTGATCGGCCACATCGGCCGCATCTCGCCCGACGACAAGCGCCGGCTCGAGGAGCAGGAACTCCTGTCGAGCTACGCGGGATCGACCCACATCGGCAAGGTCGGTGTCGAGGCGTCGTACGAATCGGCCCTGCACGGACAGGTCGGCGCCGAGGAGGTCGAGGTGTCTGCCGGCGGGCGAATCGTGCGCACGCTCTCGCGCAAGCCCCCGGTGCCGGGCTCGAACCTGGTGCTTTCGATCGACATCCGGCTGCAGAAGCTCGCCGAGGAGCTCTACGGCGACCGGCGCGGCGCACTGGTCGCGATCGAGCCGAAGACCGGCGACGTGCTGGCGCTGGTCTCGCGCCCGTCGTTCGATCCGAACCTGTTCGTCGACGGGATCGATTCGCAGACCTGGCAGGCGCTCAACGAGGACCCGGACAAGCCGCTGCTGAACCGGCCGCTGCGCGGCACCTATCCGCCAGGCTCGACCTACAAGCCGTTCATGGCGCTGGCGGCGTTGACGTCGGGCACGCGCACGCCCCAGGACACGATCTCGGATCCGGGCTACTTCCAGCTGGGAAACCACCGCTTCCGCGACTCCAAGCCCTCGGGCAACGGGATCGTCGACCTGCGCAAGTCGATCGTCGTCTCGAGCGACACCTACTACTACAAGGTCGCCTTCGACATGGGGGTCGACCGGATCCACGACTTCATGAAGCCGTGGGGGTTCGGGCAGCTCACCGGCATCGACCTCGAGCACGAGAGCGCCGGAGTGCTGCCGTCCTCGCAGTGGAAGCTCAAGCGCTTCAAGCAGAAGTGGTTCCCCGGCGAGACACCGTCGATCGGCATCGGACAGGGCTACAACTCGTTCACGATGCTGCAGCTCGCGCACGCGACCGCGACGCTCGCCAACGACGGCATCGTGATGAAGCCGCACGTGGTCCAGACGATCGAGAACCCGGTCACGCACGCGCGGCAGCGCACCGTGCCTGCCGAGAGCTACCGGATCCCGGTCAAGCGCGAGTACCTCGACCTGGTCAGGGGCGCGATGGTCGACGTCAACCGCGTCGGCACCGGGCGCCTGGCGTTCGCCGGGGCCGAGTACGTCGCGGCGGGCAAGACCGGCACCGCGCAGGTGGTCGGAATCAAGCAGGGCGAGCGCTACGACGCCCGGCGCGTCGCCGAGCGCCATCGCGACCACTCGCTGTTCATGGCGTTCGCCCCGGTCGAGGACCCGAAGATCGCGGTCGCGCTGATCGTCGAGAACGGCGGATTCGGCGCGCAGGCCGCGGCCCCGATCGCGCGCAAGCTGTTCGATTTCCACCTGCTCGGCAAGCTCCCGAAGGACGTGCGCGAAGACCTGCTGCCCAGGCTGCTCGACGAGGCCGAATTGCGCGACGTGCCCGAGAGCGTCGAGCCCGAGCAGGTCGCCGACCCGGAGCCGAAGCGATGATCCACGAGCAACCCTCGCTGTGGCAGCGCATCCGCCCGCACGTGCTGGTCTTCGATGCGCCGCTGATGTTCGCTCTGGTGCTGCTCGTCGCGCTGAGCCTCGTGACGATGTACTCGGCCGGCATCGACTACGCCGGGCGGCTGCAGGATCACGGCCGGAACCTGCTGATCGCGTTCGCGATCATGTGGATCGCCGCGAGCCTGCCGCTGCAGTGGGTGCAGCGCTCGGCGGTGCCGGTCTACCTGGCCGGACTGGCGCTGCTGGTCGCGGTGGCGCTGTTCGGCGACATCTCGAAGGGCGCGCGGCGCTGGCTCGACCTCGGCGTCACGCGGATCCAGCCGTCCGAGCTGATGAAGATCGCCATGCCGCTGATGCTCGCCTGGTACTTCCAGCGGCGCGAGGGCGCCCGGGGCTGGGTCGATTTCGTCATCGCTGCGGTGCTGCTCGGGCTTCCGGTCTGGCTGATCGCGCGCCAGCCCGACCTGGGCACCGCGCTGCTCGTCTCGGCCGCCGGCCTGTACGTGATCTTCTTCGCGGGGCTGAGCTGGAAGGTGATCGTGGGGGGCATCGTCGCGGGGATTGCCGCGCTGCCGGTGCTGTGGTCGCTGATGCACGACTACCAGCAGCACCGGATCCTGATGATGATCGACCCGTCGTCGGACCCGCTGGGCAAGGGATTCCACGTGATCCAGTCGACCATCGCGGTCGGCTCGGGGGGCATCTGGGGCAAGGGCTGGACCGCGGGCACGCAGTCGCACCTCGACTTCATCCCCGAGCGCACCACCGACTTCGTCTTCGCGGTGTTTTCCGAGGAGTTCGGCCTCGTCGGAAACCTGGTGCTGCTGGCGGTCTACCTGCTGCTGATCGGCCGCGGGCTGGTGATCGCCGCCAACGGCGCGAACATCTTCGCCCGTCTGCTCGCCGGATCGATCACGCTGATCTTCTTCACCTACGCATTCGTCAACATCGGCATGGTGTCGGGAATCCTGCCGGTGGTCGGCGTGCCGCTGCCGCTGATGTCGTACGGCGGCACCGCGATGGTCACGCTCGGGCTCGGCGCGGGGTTGCTGATGGCCATCAGCCGCCAGCGCAAGCTGGTGCAGACCTGAGCGGTGGCGCCCGCGAGGCGCGCACGGCGCCGCGGAGCCGGCGCGGCTCGCGACGGCGCAGGCGGCGCGGCTATTCGCCTGCGACGCGCAGCATGATCTTGCCAATGTGGCGCGACGACTCCATCAGCTCGTGCGCGCGCGCCGCGTCGGCCAGATCGAAGGTCTCGTGGATCACCGGCTGCACCTCGCCCGAGGCGAGCAGCGGCCAGACGTGCTCGAGCAACTGCGCCGCGATGCGCGCCTTGTCGGACGCGCTGCGCGGCCGCAGCGTCGATCCGGTCCAGGTCAGCCGCTTGACCATCAGCGGCGTGCAGTCGATCTCGGCCTTCGGTCCCTCGAGGAACGCGATCTGGACCAGCCGGCCCTCGATCGCCAGGGCCTTGAAGTTGCGAGCGATGTAGCTGCCCCCGACCATGTCGAGGATCAGGTCGACGCCGCGCTTGCCGGTGAGCGCGGCGATGCGCTCGACGAAGTCCTCGCGCCGATAATCGATCGCCACGCCGGCGCCGAGGCGCTCGCACACCGCGGCTTTCTCGGGGCCGCCCACCGTCGTGTACACGGTCGCGCCCCGGGCGCGCGCGAGCTGGATCGCGGTGAGGCCGATCCCGGACGAGCCGCCATGGACCAGGAACGACTCGCCGGCCGCCAGCCGGCCGCGCTCGAACACGTTCGTCCAGACGGTGAAGAAGTTCTCCGGCAGCGCCGCCGCCTGCAGCAACGACAGCCCCTGCGGCACCGGAAGCACCTGGCCGGCCGGCGCCACCGCGTATTCGGCGTAGCCGCCGCCGTTGGTCAGCGCGCAGACCGCGTCGCCGATCTTCGGTTCGGCGACGCCCTCGCCGACCGCGACGACGCGTCCCGAGACCTCGAGCCCGATCACGCGGGACGCGCCGGGCGGCGGTGGATACCGGCCCTGCCGCTGCGCCACGTCGGGGCGGTTCACGCCCGCCCACGCGACGCGGATCAGCACCTCTCCGGACGCGGGCGCAGGCACCTGCATCCGGTCGGCGCGCAGGACCGCAGGCGGTCCGCCGTCGCCGTGATCGACGAATTCCATCGTTGCGGGGATCTGACTCATGACTTGACCCGGATGCTTGCGCGGGCCGGCCGCGTCGCGCATAGTCGCCCCGACCGGGCCCGTCATCTCGAGGATGCAGAGTTGGCAACCATACACAATTCCGTCGGCGCGGACTACGCTTTCCTGGAGGGCGGGCTCGCGTTCTCGTCCGGCGTGATCGCACTGCCGGGGTTCGAGATCGTGAGGGCGCGGTTCGCGCGCCTGCTGCCGATCGCGGAAGGCTTCGAGGCGATCGCCGCGCACCTGCGCGAGCGCCACCGGCCGCTCACCGCGCTGTGCGCGGCCGAGCTGCGCTCGCCGAAGCCGTTCAGCCTGGGCGGTTTCGGGGACTTCAACGCCTCCTGGGTCGCGGTGCTGAAGCGCTGGGAGCTGTACCGTCAGGAGCTGAATCCGGTCGCGCGCAGCAACGTGTGCCCGTTGCACGACGCGCCCGCGCAGCCCGGGTTCCACGCATTCAGCTACACGGTGCCGACCGGCGCGGCGCACGCCGGCTTCCTCACGACGTCCGACCACGCGGTCGACGCGCCCGGCCCGCGCAGCTTCGTGATCGCCGGCTTCGCCGAGTGGGCCGAGGGCACGCCGTTCCCCGACGGGATCGTCGCGCACGGCGACACGTCGCCGGCCGGCCTCGCGCGCAAGGCGGCCTTCGTGCTCGACGGCCTCGAGCGCAACACCGCTGCGCTCGGCGGCGACTGGAATGCGCTCACGGCGGTGCAGGTCTACACGGAGCACGAGATCGGGGCGCTGGTCGCGAGCCACTTCGCTCCGCGCGGGCTGGCGCGCCTGGGCATCGACTGGCACGTCTGCCGCCCGCCGGTCGAGGGCCTCGAGTTCGAGATCGACGTGCGCTGCGTACGGCGCGAACTGGTCGTCGACTGACGTGGAGCGAGCACTGCCGACCTCGGCGCGCCCGCGGCGGGCGGCCCGCGCCTTTGTTCGCGCAGACCGTGGCACGCAATGACGAACAACAACGCAATCGCGCACATGCACCGGGAGACGACATGTCGGAAATCAGCGGCGGCGAACTGATCGCCCGCATGCTCCAGAGCGAGGGAGTCGAGAAGGTATTCGGGATCATCGACGGCACTTACTTCGGCTTCTACTCGGCGCTGCACCGGCTGGGCATCGAGATCGTGACGCCGCGCCACGAGACCAGCGCGGCGCACATGGCGGGCGCGTACGCGCGCCTGACCGGACGCCTCGGGGTCTGCATGGCCAGCAACGGTCCCGGTGTCGCGAACCTGCTTCCCGGGCTGGTCGTCGAACAGGCCGAGGGCAACCGGGTGCTCGCGATCACCAGCGCGCGCCGAATCGGCATCGCGGGGCCCGACCGGCCCGGCGCCTACCAGAACTTCGACCAGACCGGCGTGATCGCGCGAATGGCCAAGTCCAGCGTCGCGGTGCCGGGGTTCGACCGGATCGCCGAGGTCGTCCGACGGGCGCTGCGCCGCAGCTGGGAGGGCCGCCCCGGCGTCGTGCACGTCGACGTGCCGGAGAGCCTGATGAACGGCAAGTTCAAGGACCCCGGTACGCCGCCGCAGGAGCCGCACCGCTACCGGCGCATCGACCCGGTCCTCGCCTCGCCGGAACAGGTGGCCCGCGCGGCGCAGGTGCTGGTGCAGGCGAGCGCGCCGGCGATCCACGCAGGCAGCGGGGTGGTCCACGCGGGTGCGTACGCGGCGCTGCAGCGCGTGGCCGAAGCGCTGCACGCGCCGGTCACGACCAGCTGGGCGGCGCGAGGCGCGCTGCCCGAGTCCTCGCCGCTGGCGATCCCGATGGTGCACATCAAGCTGAACCACACGGTGCGCAACGAGGCCGATGCGATGCTGATCGTCGGCTCGCGCGTCGGCGAGACCGACTGGTGGGGCAAGCCGCCGTACTGGCGCAACGCGAGCGAGCAGAAGACGATCCAGGTCGACGTCGACGGCGACGCGCTGGGGATGAACCGGCCGGTCGACCTGGCGATCGTCGCGGACGCGCGCTCGTTCCTCGAGCAGCTGGCCGACGAGCTCGAGCGCAGGCAGGGCGAGATGCGCCTGGACGAGCGGCGCGCGCGCGTCGCCCGCTACGCGAAGGCGATGCGCGAGGACCGCGAAGGCTGGGACAAGGCGCTCTCCGACTTCTCGGTGCCGATGAACCCGGCGCACGTCGCGCACGTCTGCCGCGAGGTGTTCCCCGACGACACGGTGCTCGTCGCCGACGGCGGCAACGCGACGATCTGGACGATGTTCCACTGGCAGGTCCGGCAACCGAACACGCTGCTGTCGACGTTCAAGTTCGGCATGCTCGGCGCCGGCGTCGCGCAGGCGCTGGGCGCGGCGGCGGCGCAGCCGGGGCGCCCGGTGTGCTGCATCATCGGCGACGGCGCGATGGGCTTTCACCCGCAGGAGATCGAGACCGCGGTGCGCAACCACTTTCCGGTGACCTACCTGGTGCTCTGCGACAAGCAGTGGGGCATGGTCAAGATGAACCAGCAGTTCATGCTTCGGCCGCTGAAGACGATGATCATGAAGTCGCTCGGCCCCGAGGAGACGATCAAGGCCGACCTCGGCGAGATCGAGTTCGACCGGATGGCCCAGGCGATGGGCGCGCACGGCGAGCGCGTCGCCGACCCGCGGCTGCTCAGGCCGGCGCTCGAGCGCGCGATCGCGTCGGGCAAGTGCGCGGTGATCCACGTCGACGTCGATCCGGTCAAGCACATGTGGGCGCCCGGCCTGATCCACTTCAAGAAGATGCACGAGGAACCGAAGGGCCGCTGAGCGGAGACGCCGAATGAGCGAGATCGACCTCGTCCGACTCAATTTCAGCCCGGCGTCGCTGACCGCGCTCAACGCGATCCTCGCGCTGGTGCTGTTCGGCGTGGCGCTCGACATGAAGGTGTCCGACTTCAAGGGCATCGCCAGCGCGCCGCGCGCGACGGCGATCGGCATGCTGGGACAGTTCGTGCTGCTTCCCGCCGTGGGCTGGGCCATCGGCATGGTGCTGAAGCCGGCGCCGAGCATCGCGCTCGGCCTGATCCTCGTGGCCGCGTGTCCCGGCGGCAACATCTCGAATTTCCTGACGCACTTCGCGCGCGGCAACACCGCGCTCTCGATCACGATGACCTCGATCTCCACGCTCGGCTCGCTGGTCCTCACGCCCTTCAACCTCGCGTTCTGGGGCAGCCTGAACCCGCAGACCGCCCGGATCCTCTCGGCCGTCGCGCTCGATCCCCTCGACGTGCTGGTCACGATCGTCTTCCTGCTCGGGATTCCCGCGGCGCTAGGCATGGCCGTCGCGCACTGGTTTCCGCGCGCAGCCGCGCGCGCGCACCGTCCGTTCAAGGTCCTGTCGCTGGCCTTCTTCGGGACCTTCGTGGTCGCTGCGCTGGCGGCGAACTGGGGGTACTTCCTCGACTACGTCGGACGCGTCGTGCTGGTGGTGTTCCTGATGAACGCGCTGGGCCTGCTGCTCGGATACTGGAGCGGACGCCTGGCACGGCTCCCCGAGGCCGATTGCCGGGCGACGTCGATCGAGGTCGGAATCCAGAATTCCGGATTCGGCCTCATCCTCGTGTTCAATTTCTTCGGCGGCCTGGGCGGCATGGCGATCGTCGCCGCGTGGTGGGGGATCTGGCACATCCTGACCGGGCTGACGCTCGCGAGCTGGTGGCGTCGCCGTCCGCCGCCGGCGCCGGTGCCGGTGCCGGTGCAGTGAGCGCCTCGCGCGTCTTCGTGACCGGCGCCGGCGGCTACCTCGGCAGCCAGCTCGTCGCAGCGCTCGCCTCCGCGGGCATCGACGCCGTCGCCGCCGACGTCCGCGAGTGCCCGGCCGAGTGCCGCCTGCCGGGAGTCCGCTACCTGCAGGCCGACGTCCGCTCGCCCGGGCTCGCCGCGTCGATGCGCGGATGCGACGTCGTCGTGCACCTCGCGTCGATCGTCACGCCGGGCCCGGGCAGCACGCCCGAGTTCGAGTACTCGGTCGACGTGCTCGGCACGCAGAACGTCCTCGAGGCCAGCCTCGCCGCCGGCGTGAAGAAGATCGTCGTCAGCTCCAGCGGCGCCGCATACGGGTACCACGCCGACAACCCGGCGTGGATCACCGAGGACCAGCCGGTGCGCGGCAACGACGAGTTCGCCTACGCCCGGCACAAGCGCCTGGTCGAGGAGATGCTCGCCCGCTACCGGGTCGAGCATCCCGAGCTCCTGCAGGTCGTCTTCCGCATCGGCACGATCCTCGGCGAGACCACGCGCAACCAGATCACCGACCTGTTCGAGAAGCCGCGCCTGATCGCGATCCGCGGCTCCGACAGCCCGTTCGTGTTCGTCTGGGACCAGGACGTGGTCGGCGCGATCCTGCACGCGATCCGCAGCGACCGCGGCGGCGTCTACAACCTCGCCGGCGACGGCGCGCTCAGCGTGCGGCAGATCGCCGACCGGCTGGGCAAGCGCTGCGTCACGCTGCCCGCGTCGCTGCTCGGTGCCGCGCTCGCGGTGCTGCGGCGCCTCGGGCTCACCCAGTACGGGCCCGAGCAGGTGCGGTTCCTGCGCTACCGGCCGGTGCTCGACAACACGCGCCTCAAGCGCGACTTCGGGTACCTGCCGCGCCTCACCTCGGCGCAGGTGTTCGACCTCTGGCTGCGGGCGCGCGAGCTGCGTGGCTGACGATGCGTGACTTCGACGGCGCGACGGTCGTCGTCAGCGGCGCCGCTGCAGGCCTCGGACGCGCGCTGTGCGAGCGCTTCGGCCGCGCCGGCTCGCGCATCGTGGCGCTCGACCGCGACGGCGCCGCGCTGCGCGGCGCCGTCGATGCGCTGCAGGCGTCGGGAGTCGCGGCGCTGGGCTGCGACTGCGACGTGACCGACGAGGCGGCGTGCCGGCGGGCGATCGAGGCCGGCGCCGCGCACTTCGGCGGCATCGACCTGCTGGTCTGCAACGCGGGGATCTCGCACCACGGCGAGTTCGCCCGCACGCTGCCCGACGTGATCCGACGCGTGATGGCGGTCAACTTCCTCGGTGCCATGCACTGCACGCACGCGGCGCTCCCCGACCTGCTGGCGCGGCGTGGCATGGTCATCGCGATCTCGAGCGTCGCCGGCTTCGCCCCGCTGGTCGGCCGCACCGGGTACGCGGCCAGCAAGCACGCGCTGCACGGCTTCTTCGACAGCCTGCGCAGCGAGGTCTCCCCGGCGGGCGTCGCGGTGATGCTGGTCTGCCCGTCCTTCATCGCGACCGGGATCGACCGCCACGCGCTCGACCCGTTGGGCAACCCGTTCCGCGGCACCAAGGCGATCGCCGGCAAGCCGGCGACGCCCGCGCAGGTCGCCGAGCGGATCTACGAGGCGGCACGCCGCGAGCGCAGGCTGCTGCTGCCCGGCGCGACCGCGCGGCTCGCCTGGTGGGTCTCGCGGCTGACGCCGGCCGCCTATGCGCGCATCATGGCGCGCCGCATGCGCACCTGAATCCCCGACGCCACCCGGAGTCCCGATGAGCCCCGGACCGACCATCGCCGCCGAGCTGATCGCGCTGCTCGACGATTTCGCCGTCGCGGCGCCTCTGCCGCGCGTGCGCGCGCTGCACCTGCCCCGCCCCGAGACGCTGGACAGCCGGCGCGGCGAGTTCTGCGCGCTCGAGCTCGAGGACGGCACGCTGGGACTCGCGTTCGTCCTCCTCGGTGACACCTGGGCGCGGCTCGGGGCGAGCGACGTCGTCGCCCGCCTGAGCGGCGCCGACGCGTTGCGGCTGGCCCGGGGCTACGCGCGCGACGACGCGGTCGCTCGCACGCTCGGGATGGCGGCGATCAACGCGCTGAGCCGCTGCATCTTCGACCGCCTCGGCTACGTCGCCCCCGACAGCGCCGACTCGATCGGCGAGCTCGACCCGCGCGCCGGCGACCACGTCGGCATGGTCGGCCTGTTCGGGCCGCTGCTCGGGCGCTGCACGGCCGCCGGGGCGCGGGTCACGGTGATCGAGTTGCGCGAGGACCTCGTCGGCGAGCACGAGGGCTACCGGGTCACGCTCGACTCGGCCGAGCTCGCGTCGTGCAACAAGGTGCTCTGCACGAGCTCGGTGCTGCTCAACGGCACCGCCGACCGCATCCTGCGCCACTGCGCGAGCGCCGCGCAGGTGGCGATGATCGGGCCCGGCGCCGGCTGCCTGCCCGACCCGCTGTTCGCGCGCGGCGTCACGCTGTTCGGCGGCAGCTGGATCACCGATCCCGGCGCCGTCGTCGATGCGCTGCGCGCGGGCGAGGCCTGGAGCGCGCACGCGCGCAAGGTCGCGATCCGCCGCAGCGAGTATCCGGGGCTCGCGCGTCTGGCTGCAGGCCCGGCCGGAAACCCGCGACCTTGACCCGGCCGGGCGCCGGGGCTAGCCTTGTCCTCGTGACGCACCGGCGCGCGGCCAGCCGCGCCCCGATGCCGACGACTCCGACGGCGGGCCGGTCGCAGAAGCGCCGTGCATTCGAATCGATGCGCAGCGCGCCCACGGATCGGCGCGGCCCGAGGAAAGGCAGCCGCTACTCGCGGCTCATGGGGCGCGGCAGCAAACCCGCGCCCCTTTCTTTTGGCCGTTCCCCTTCTCCCTTCTCCCTTCTCCCTTCTCCCTTCTCTTCCGCAATGTCCGCCGCCGACCTGATCCACGCCGCCCGCGCGCTCTCGCGCGCCGTCTCGACGCTGCGCTTCGGCCCGCCGGTCGCGCACGTCTACAACCCGCTCGACTACGCCTGGGCGCCGCACGAAGCCTGGCTGCGCCGCTACGGAGAGGGACGCAAGCGGGTGGTGTTCGTCGGGATGAACCCCGGCCCCTTCGGCATGATGCAGACCGGCGTCCCGTTCGGCGAGGTTGCCGCCGTGCGCGACTGGATGGGTGTGCAGGCCCCGGTGCGTCGCCCGGCCGACGAGCACCCGAAGCGACCGATCGAGGGCTTCGACTGCCGGCGTTCCGAGGTCAGCGGCAAGCGGCTCTGGGGCTGGGCCGCGGCGCGCTTCGGCGCGGCGTCGACGTTCTTCGAGCGCTGCTTCGTCGTCAACTACTGCCCGCTGGTATTCCTCGAGGCGAGCGGGCGCAACTTCACCCCCGAGAAGCTTCCGGCCGCCGAGCTCGCGCCGCTTCAGGCCGCCTGCGACGCGCACCTTCGCGCCGCGATCGCGACGCTGCAACCCGACTGGGCGATCGGCGTCGGAGGCTACGCGATGCGGCGCATCCAGGCGGCGCTGGGCCCGGACGCCCCGGTCCGGATCGACCAGATCCTGCACCCGAGCCCGGCCAGCCCCGCGGCGAACCGCGGCTGGGCGCCGCAGGTCGACGCGCAACTCGAGCGGCTCGGCGTGTTCGCGAATTGACGTTTACGTAAACGGTGGTCGATGATGCGCGGATGCCGACCTACTCGATCAGCGAGCTCGCACGCGAGTTCGACGTCACGCCGCGCACGATCCGGTTCTACGAGGACCAGGGGCTTCTCGCGCCGAAGCGCGCCGGGACCGGCGGGCGCCAGCGCGTCTACTCGCAGCGCGACCGCACGCGGCTGAAGCTGACGCTGCGCGGCAAGCGGCTCGGACTGTCGCTGTCCGAGATCCGCGACCTGGTCGACATGTACGAGTCGCCGGCCGACACCGTCGCCCAGCTGACCCGCTTCCTGGCGGTGCTCGCCCGGCACCGCGAGACACTGGCGCTGCAGCTGGCCGACCTGCAGGAGACGCTGGCCGAGATCGAAGCGCACGAGGCGCGCGCCCGGACGATGCTCGAGGCGCGCCGGTCCGGTTGATTGACGTTGACGTTAACGTAAACTACGTCCGGATACCGTGATCCTGCCCGCCGGAGCGCCCGCGATGTCCCGATCCGCCCCCGAAATGCCCGCCGAGCCCGGCTTCGAGCAGCGCGTGCGCGCGAGCTTCGGCCGGCAGCCCGCGATGGCGCTGATCGGCGCCGAGCTCGTGCGCGTCGCGCCGGGGGAAGTCGAGATCGTGCTGCCATACCGGCGCGAAATCACCCAGCAGCACGGGTTCGTGCACGCCGGGATGATCGGCGCGGCGCTCGACTCGGCCTGCGGCTATGCGGCGCTGACCGTGATGCCGGCGGGTACCGGTATCCTGACGATCGAGTACAAGCTGAACTGCCTGGCGCCCGGCGTCGGCGAACGCATCCGCCTGGTCGGTCGCGTGCGCAAGCCCGGCCGCACGATCCTGCTCGTGGAAGGCGAAGCGCTGGCGGTCGCCGCCGACGGAACCGCGAAGCTGGTCGCGACGATGACCGCCACCGAGATGACGATTCGCGGGCGCGATGGCGTCATCGACTGAGCACGGACGCAAAGACGGATTCACGCAGGAGAGCCTCGCGATGGTGACGATTCCCGGCCTTCAGTTCGACCTCGGCGAGGACGTGGCGATGCTGCGCGACTCGCTACAGCAGTTCACCGCGAAGGAGATCACTCCGCGCGCGTACGAGATCGACCGCAGCGACCAGTTTCCGATGGACCTGTGGCGCAAGCTCGGCGACCTCGGCGTGCTCGGGATGACCGTCTCAGAGGAGTACGGCGGCGCGAACATGGGCTACCTGGCGCACATCGTGGCGATGGAGGAGATCTCGCGCGGCTCGGCGTCGGTCGGCCTGTCGTACGGCGCGCACTCGAACCTGTGCGTGAACCAGATCCACCGCAACGGCACCGACGAGCAGAAGCGCAAGTACCTGCCGAAGCTGGTCTCGGGCGAGTGGGTCGGCGCGCTGGCGATGTCCGAGCCCAACGCCGGCTCCGACGTCGTGTCGATGAAGCTGCGCGCCGAGTTCCGCGGCGACCGCTGGATCCTGAACGGCACCAAGATGTGGATCACCAACGGCCCGGACGCCGACGTGCTGGTGGTCTACGCAAAGAACGACGTCGAGGCCGGCCCGCGCGGCATGACCGCGTTCCTGATCGAGAAGGGCTTCAAGGGCTTCTCGATCGCGCAGAAGCTCGACAAGCTCGGCATGCGCGGCAGCCACACCGGCGAGCTGGTGTTCCAGGACTGCGAGGTGCCCGCCGAGAACGTGCTGGGGGGTCTCGGCCGCGGCGTCAACGTGCTGATGAGCGGGCTGGACTTCGAGCGCGCGGTGCTCTCGGGCGGACCGCTGGGCATCATGGCGGCGTGCATGGACGTCGTGATCCCGTACGTCCACGAGCGCAAGCAGTTCGGCCAGCCGATCGGCGAGTTCCAGCTGATGCAGGGCAAGCTCGCCGACATGTATTCGACGATGATGGCCACGCGCGCCTACGTCTACGAGGTCGGCCGGCAGTGCGACCGCTCGCGCGCCGGGCTGGTCGACGTGCGCAGCCTGCGCAAGGACGCCGCCGGCGCGATCCTGTTCTCGGCCGAGAAGGCCACCTGGATGGCCGGCGAGGCGATCCAGTGCCTCGGCGGCAACGGCTACATCAACGACTCGCCGACCGGCCGGTTGTGGCGCGACGCCAAGCTCTACGAGATCGGCGCGGGCACCTCGGAGATCCGCCGGATGCTGATCGGCCGCGAGCTGTTCGCCGAGACGAAGTAGCGGCGGCCCCGCATCCGGAACGCCCGATGCCGCAGAGCAGACCCGATCCTGCCGCGATCCCCCGCCCGGACGCAGGCACGGCCGAGCGCAGCGCCGACCGTCCGGCCGCGGTCGCGCAGGCGATCCTCGCCGGGTTCGACCGCCACTTCGCGCTGACGCGCTACATCGCGCAGCAGGCCAAGGCGCGGTACGAGCGCGGCGACTGGCACGGCATCCGGCGCCTGGCGCGCGACCGCATCGCGTTCTACGACCAGCGCGTGCACGAGGCGGTCGAGCGGCTCGAGTCGGAGTTCGCGCTCGGCCAGCGCGGCCAGCGGGTCGCCGACGACTGGCTGTGGCCGCGCGTGAAGCGCGACTACGTGGCGCTGCTGGCCGAGCACCGCCAGCCCGAGCTCGCCGAGACCTTCTTCAACTCGGTCTGCTGCAACATCCTGCACCGCAGCTACTTCCACAACGGCTTCATCTTCGTGCGCCCGGGCGTGTCGACCGAATACCTCGAAGCCGACCGGCCGAGCTGGCGCGTCTACTATCCGCTCACCGCAGGGTGGCGGACGGCGTTGCGGCAGATGATCATCGACTTCGGCCTCGCGTGCCCGTTCGTCGACATCGAGCGCGACCTCTCGCTGGTGCAGGCCGCCGCGCGCGAGCACTTCCCGCCCGGCTTCGCCTACGCCGCCGATTGCCAGCTGCAGGTGCTGCGCACGCTGTTCTTCCGCAACAAGGGCGCCTACCTGATCGGCCGCTTCGTCAACGACGGCGAGCTGCTGCCGTTCGCGGTGCCGATCCTGCGCGACTCGCAGGGGCGCCTGTACCTGGACACGGTGCTGTTCGGCAGCGAGCGGATCGAGGCGCTGTTCAACTTCGCGCGCGCCTACTTCATGGTCGACATGGACGTGCCGTCGGCCTACGTGCGCTTCCTGAAGACGCTGATGCCGACCAAGCCGGAATCCGAGCTCTACACGATGCTCGGGTTCCACAAGCAGGGCAAGACGCTGTTCTACCGCGACCTGCTGCAGCACCTGAAGTACTCGCACGATCACTTCATCGTCGCGCCCGGCATCAAGGGGCTGGTGATGCTGGTGTTCACGCTGCCGTCGTTCCCGTACGTGTTCAAGGTCATCAAGGACAAGCGCGGCAAGGAGATCTCGCGCGAGTTCATCCAGTCGCAGTACCAGCTGGTCAAGTTCCACGACCGCGCCGGGCGCATGGCCGACACCTGGGAATACTCCGGCGTGCCGTTCCCGAAGGACCGCGTCGACCCGCAGCTGCTGGCAGAGCTGAAGGAGTTCGCACCTTCGCAGATCGAGGAGGAAGGCGACGCGATCGTCATCCGCCACCTGTACATCGAGCGCCGGATGGTGCCGTTGAACATCTACCTCGAGCGGGCCGACGACGCCGACCGCGAGCACGCGATCATCGAGTACGGCGACGCGATCAAGCAGATGGTCGCGGCGAACATGTTCCCCGGCGACATGCTGTGGAAGAACTTCGGGATGACGCGCCAGGGGCGGGTCGTGTTCTACGACTACGACGAGGTCGCCTACATCACCGACTGCAACTTCCGCCGCATCCCGCCGCCGCGCACGCCCGAGGACGAGATGTCTGCCGAGCCGTGGTATTCCGTCGGCCCGCACGACGTGTTCCCGGAGGAATTCGGAACGTTCCTGCTCGGCAATCCGCGCGTGCGCGAGCTGTTCATGAAGTACCACGCCGACCTGCTCGACGCCGGCTACTGGCAGGAACGTCAGCGCCGGATCCGCGAGGGCGAGCTCGACGACGTGTTCCCGTATCCCGAAACGCTGCGCTTCCGCAACCGGCTCGCCGCGCCGTCGTCGACCGCGGCCGCCGCATGAGTACCCCTCGTCATCGACAAGCCGGGGCGGATATCGCATCCTTGCATTGCCGATTTCCCCGATCATCCAGCAGGAGGATTCCATGAGCGATCCCGTCGTCATCGTTTCAGCAGCCCGCACGCCGATCGGCGCGATGATGGGCGAACTCTCCGGGCTCGCCGGCCAGCAGCTCGGGTCGATCGCGATCCGCGCCGCGGTCGAGCGCGCCGGCCTGAAGCCCGAACAGATCCAGGAAGTGATCATGGGATGCGTGCTACCCGCCGGCCAGGGCCAGGCGCCGGCACGCCAGGCCACGCTCGGCGCGGGCCTGCCGCGCTCGACCGGCGCGACCACGATCAACAAGGTCTGCGGCTCCGGCATGAAGGCCGCGATGTTCGCGCACGACCTGCTGGTCGCAGGCAGCCAGGACGTCGTCGTCGCCGGCGGCATGGAGAGCATGAGCAACGCGCCGTACCTGATGCTGAAGGGACGCGGCGGGTATCGCTACGGCCACGCGACGGTCTACGACCACATGGCCCTCGACGGCCTAGAGGACGCCTACGAGAAGACGCCGAACGGCGGCGGCAAGTCGATGGGCCAGTTCGCCGAGGACTGCGCCGCGAAGTACACGTTCACGCGCGAGCAGCAGGATGCCTACGCGATCGAGTCGACGCGCCGCGCCGTCGCCGCGAACAACGACGGCAGCTTCAAGTGGGAGATGACCCCGGTCACCGTCGCCGGCCGCAAGGGCGACGTCGTCATCGAAAAGGACGAGTCGCCGTTCAAGGCGAACGTCGACAAGATCCCGACGCTGAAGCCGGCGTTCCGCAAGGACGGCACCGTCACCGCGGCGACCTCGTCGTCGATCTCCGACGGCGCGGCCGCGCTGGTGCTGATGCGCGCCTCGACCGCCGAGCGGCTCGGCTGCAAGCCGCTGGCGCGGCTGGTCGGCCACGCGACGCACTCCCAGGAGCCGCAGTGGTTCACGACGGCGCCGGTCGGCGCGATCGCGAAGCTCTACGAGAAGACCGGCTGGAACACGAAGTCGGTCGATCTCTACGAGATCAACGAGGCGTTCGCCGTGGTCGCGATGGCGGCGATGAAGGAGCACGGCCTCTCGCACGACCGGGTGAACGTCCACGGCGGGGCGGTCGCGATCGGCCACCCGATCGGCGCGTCGGGCGCGCGGCTGATCGTCACGCTGATCGGTGCGATGCGCAAGAGCGGCGCGAAGAAGGGCATCGCGTCGCTGTGCATCGGCGGCGGCGAGGCGACCGCGGTCGCGATCGAGCTGCTCTGACGATGCCGGCCGCGCTGGTCCTCGGGGCTTCGCGCGGCCTCGGGTTCGAGTTCGCGAAGCAGTACCTGGCCGAGGGCTGGACGGTGCACGCCACGCACCGTTCGGAGCCCGACCGCGTGCGGCTGCGCGACCTCGGCGCGCACACGCTGAAGCTCGACGTGCTCGACGCCGACGACCTCGCCGGGCTCGCGTGGCAGCTCGAGAGCGAGCGGTTCGACGTGGTCGTGATCAATGCCGGCGTCTACGGCCCGCGCAGCAGCAACCTGCTGCAGCCGCCCGCGAACGAGGACTTCGACCTGGTGATGCGCACGAACGTCCTCGCGCCGATGCGCCTCGTGCCCCGGCTCGCGCCGATGCTCGGCCCGGCGCGCGGCACGCTGGCGTTCGTGTCGAGCCGGATGGGATCGATCTCGGCGGCCGGCGCGAGCCACGGCATGCTCTACCGCGTCTCGAAGGCCGCCGAGAACATGGTGGCGAAGCTCGCGCACGTCGAATTGAGCGCGCTCGGCGTGCGGGTGCTGGCCCTGCACCCCGGCTGGGTGCGCACCGACATGGGCGGGCCGAACGCCGAAGTCGACGTCCCCGCCAGCATCGCCGGCATGCGGCGCGTGATCGCCGATGCCGTCGCGTATCCGGGCGGCGGGTTCTACGACTACCGCGGCCAGTCGCTGGCCTGGTGAGGCCGACGAGATGACGCGGCGCCGGATCTCGTCGGGTTCGTCGTTCGAGGCGCTCGCCGGCTACTCGCGCGCGATCGTCGACGGCGATACCGTGCACGTGTCCGGGACGACCGGCTTCGACTACGCGTCGATGACCATCGCCGACGATCCGGTCGAGCAGACCCACCAGTGCTTCCGCAACATTGCGCAGGCGCTCGGCGAGGCCGGCGCGAGCCTCGACGACGTGGTGCGGGTGCGCTACCTGCTCGTCGACCCCGCGCTGTTCGAGCGGCTCGCGCCGGTATTCGGCGAGTACCTCCGCGCCGCGCGCCCGGCGGCGACCGCGATGATCGTCGGCCTCGTCGATCCGCGCATGAAGATCGAGATCGAGGTGACGGCGAAACTGCGGTGAGGCCATGCTGCTGACCGAAGAACAGGCGATGACGCGCGACGCGGTGCGCGCGTTCGTCCAGAAGGAGATCGCGCCGCACGCGGCGCGCTGGGACCGCGAGTCGACCTTCCCCGCCGAGGCGCTGCGCGGCCTGGCCGCGCTCGGCTGCTACGGCGTCGCGGTGCCCGAGCAGTGGGGCGGCGCCGGCCTCGACTACGCGACGCTGGCGCTGGTGATCGAGGAGATCGCCGCCGGCGACGGCGCGACCTCGACCATCGTCTCGGTCAACAACTGCCCGGTCTGCTCGATCCTCTCGGCCTGGGGCAGCGACGCGCAGAAAGCGCAGTGGCTCCGGCCGCTGGCCTCCGGGCGCATGCTCGGCGCGTTCTGCCTGACCGAGCCGCAGGTCGGCTCCGAGGCGTCGGGGCTGCGCACGACAGCGGTGCGCGACGGCGACGGCTGGATCCTGAACGGCGTCAAGCAGTTCATCACTTCGGGCAAGCACGGCGACGTGGCGATCGTGATGGCGGTCACCGACCGCGACGCCGGCAAGCGCGGGATCTCGGCGTTCCTGGTGCCGACGTCGACGCCGGGCTATGTCGTCGCGCGCCTCGAGGAGAAGGCCGGCCAGCACGCGTCGGACACCGCCCAGGTCGTCTTCGAGAATTGCCGCGTGCCTGCGGCGAACCTGATCGGCGAGGAAGGACAAGGCTACCGGATCGCGCTGTCCGGCCTCGAGGGCGGGCGCATCGGCATCGCGTCGCAGTCGGTCGGCATGGCGCGCGCGGCGTTCGAGGCGGCGCTCGCCTACGCGAAGGAGCGCGTCGCCTTCGGCCAGCCGATCTTCGAGCACCAGGCGGTCAATTTCCGGCTCGCCGACATGGCGACCCGCATCGAGGCCGCACGCCAGCTGATCCGGCACGCCGCGGCGCTGAAGGACGCCGGCCGCCCGTGCCTGAAGGAAGCGGCGATGGCCAAGCTGTTCGCTTCGGAAATGGCCGAGCGCGTCTGCTCCGACGCGATCCAGATCCACGGCGGCTACGGCTACGTCGCCGACTACCCGGTGGAGCGGATCTGGCGCGACGTGCGCGTCTGCCAGATCTACGAGGGCACCAGCGACATCCAGCGCATCCTGATCGGACGGGCGCTGGCGGCCGACGGCGGCTGACGGGACGGCGACGGATCCCGGGGAGCCACGCCGATGCCCGCGTTCACGCTGTACTGCTTCGCGCAATCGGGCAACGCCTACAAGGCCGCGCTGATGCTGAACCTGTGCGGCGCCGACTGGGCGCCGAGGTTCGTCGACTTCTTCAACGGCGAGACCCGCACCCCCGCCTACCGGCAGATCAACGTCATGGGCGAGGTGCCGGTGCTGGAGCACGACGGGCGGCGCCTGTCGCAGTCCGGCGTGATCCTCGACTACCTCGCGTCGCGGCTCGGGCGCTTCGGCTGGCGCGACGAGGACGAGCGGCGCGAGATCCTGCGCTGGATCCTTTTCGACAACCACAAGCTCACCAGCTACGTCGCCACGCTGCGCTTCATGCTGCAATTCGCGCGCACCGGCGAAACCCCGGTCACCGAGTGGCTGCGCGGCCGGGCGAGCTCGGCGCTGAAGGTACTCGACGCGCACCTCTCGGGGCGCGATTTCGCGGTCGGCGACGCCGCGACGATCGCCGACCTGTCGATGTGCGGCTACCTGTACTGGTTCGACGAGTTCGGGATCGACCCGGACGCTTTCCCCGCGGTCGGCGCGTGGCTGCAGCGCATCCGCGCGCTGCCGGGCTGGGTCCATCCGTACGAGCTGATGCCCGGCCACCCGCTTCCCGGCCGCTGAGGGGCGCGGCGCCGCCGCAATTAATCGGTCGACCGTTCAATTAATCTGCTATGCTTGCGGCTCCCGCCCACCCGATCGAGCATCGAGCATGGCCCGTACCGTCGGCTCCGACGGCGCCCGCACCGAGGACGCGATCCGCCAGGCGGCGATCTCGCTGATCGCCGAGCGCGGCTTCGAGGCGATGACGCTGCGCGAGCTCGCTGGCCGGGTCGGCGTCCAGCCGGGCTCGATCTACCGCTACTTCCCCAGCAAGTCCCGGATGCTGGTCGGCCTGCTGGTCGAGCACCTCCAGTTCCTGCTCGGGCAATGGGAGTCCGCGCGGCCGGCGACCGACGACCCCGTCGAACAGCTGCGCGCCTTCGTCGACTTCCACGTCCGCCTGCACACGCTGCGTCGCCACGAAGCGTTCGTCGCCAACATGGAGCTGCGCAGCCTCGCGCCCGCCGACCGCCGCCGGGTCGTCGCGCTGCGCCGGCGCTACGAGGATATCCTCACGGACATCCTGCGCGCCGGCGCCGATGCAGGGGCGTTCCGCGTCCCGGATCCGCGCATCGCGACCTTCGCGGTCCTGGCGATGCTCACCGGGGTCGGAAGCTGGTACCGCGAGGGCGGCCGACTCGGCAAGCGCGAGCTGGTCGAGCAGTACACGCAGCTGGCGATGCAGTGCGTCGGCGCCGTGGACACGGGGTCCGCGCGCCGGGCGGGCAGCGCCCACGAAGGGAGACGCGATTGAACAGAATCGAAAGCAGGCTCGATCCACGCGACCCGCAGTTCCAGGCCAACGCGCAGGCGATGCGGCTGCTGGTCGGCGACCTGCACATGAAAGTCGCCCAGGTCGCGCAGGGCGGCGGCGAGGCCGCGCGCGCGAAACACGTCGCGCGCGGCAAGTTGCCGCCGCGCGAGCGCGTGCAGATGCTGCTCGATCCGGGCACGCCGTTCCTCGAGCTGTCGCAGCTCGCCGCGCTCGGCCTGTACGACGACGAGGCGCCGTGCGCAGGCGTGATCACCGGCATCGGCCGCGTCGCCGGCATCGAGTGCGTGATCGTGTGCAACGACGCCACGGTCAAGGGCGGCTCCTACTTCCCGCTCACGGTCAAGAAGCACCTGCGCGCCCAGGAGATCGCCCGCGAGAACCGGCTGCCCTGCATCTACCTGGTCGACTCGGGCGGCGCGAACCTGCCGACGCAGGACGAGGTCTTCCCGGATCGCGAGCACTTCGGCCGCATCTTCTACAACCAGGCGACGATGTCGGCGATGGGCATCCCGCAGATCGCCGTGGTGATGGGATCCTGCACGGCGGGCGGCGCCTACGTGCCGGCGATGAGCGACGAGGCGGTGATCGTGCGCAACCAGGGCACGATCTTCCTCGGCGGGCCGCCGCTGGTGAAGGCGGCGATCGGCGAAGTCGTCAGCGCCGAGGACCTCGGCGGCGGCGACGTGCACACGCGCCTGTCCGGCGTCGCCGATCACCTGGCCAACGACGATGCGCACGCGATCGCGATCGCGCGCCGCATCGTCGGCAACCTGAACCGGCGCAAGCCGCAGCAGCTCGACGTCGTCGAGCCGCTCGAGCCGCGCTACCCGGCCGACGAGCTCTACGGCGTGATTCCCGCCGACTCGCGCAAGCCGTACGACGTGCGCGAGGTGATCGCGCGCATCGTCGACGATTCGGCATTCGACGAGTTCAAGGCGCGCTACGGCACGACGCTGGTCACCGGCTTCGCGCGACTATGGGGAATGCCGCTCGGCATCGTCGCCAACAACGGCATCCTGTTCTCCGAGTCGGCCAACAAGGGCGCGCACTTCGTCGAGCTGTGCGCGCAGCGCAAGGTGCCGCTGCTGTTCCTGCAGAACATCACCGGCTTCATGGTCGGGCGCAAGTACGAGAACGAAGGCATCGCGCGCGCCGGCGCCAAGATGGTCACTGCGGTCGCCTGCGCGCAGGTGCCGAAGCTCACGCTGATCATCGGCGGCTCGTTCGGCGCCGGCAACTACGGGATGTGCGGCCGCGCCTATTCGCCGCGGTTCCTCTGGATGTGGCCGAACGCGCGCATCAGCGTGATGGGCGGCGAGCAGGCGGCCTCGGTGCTCGCCACCGTGCGCCGCGACGGCGTCGAGGCGCGCGGCCAGGCCTGGAGCGCCGAGGACGAGGAAGCGTTCAAGACGCCGATCCGCGACCAGTACGAGCGCCAGGGCCATCCGTACTACGCCAGCGCCCGGCTCTGGGACGACGGGATCATCGATCCCGCCGACACCCGGATGGTGCTCGGGCTGGGCCTGTCGGCGGCGCTGAACGCGCCGATTCCGGAAGCGCGCTTCGGCGTGTTCCGCATGTAGACGAAGGATCGCGAAGTGAGCTACGAAACCCTCGAGACGCAATTCACCCAGGGCGTCGCGCTGATCTGGCTGAACCGGCCCGAACTGCGCAACGCGATGAACGACGTGGTGATCGCCGAGCTCGCCGACGCGTTCGAGCGCGCCGGCGAGGACGACGAGGTCCGCGCAATCGTGCTCGCCGGCCGCGGCAGCGCGTTCTGCGCGGGTGGCGACCTGAACTGGATGAAGCGGGCCCGCGAGTTCACTCCGGAGGAGAACCGCGCCGACGCCGCGAAGCTGGCGAAGATGCTGCGCGCCATCTACGAGAACCCGAAGCCGGTCGTCGCGCGGGTGCACGGTCCGGCGTTCGCCGGCGGCATGGGCCTGGTCGCCGCCTGCGACATCGCGGTGGCGAGCAACGACGCGAAGTTCTGCCTGTCCGAGGTCAAGCTCGGGCTGCTCCCCGCGATGATCAGCCCGTACGTGATCCGCGCGATCGGCGAGCAGACGGCGCGCCGCTACTTCCTGACGGCCGAGGTGTTCGAGGCGGCCGAGGCCTACCGGATCGGACTGGTCCACGAGCTGTGCGTGCCGGCGGAGCTCGACGCGACGGTCAACGCGCTGCTCGGCCACCTGGTGCAGGGCGGCCCGGCCGCCCTCGGCGAGAGCAAGCGGCTGATCCGCGACGTCGCCGGTCGCGCGATCGACGACGCGCTCGCGGCCGAGACCGCGGCGCGCATCGCGGCGGCGCGCGCCTCCGACGAGGGACAGGAGGGCATCGCGGCGTTCTTCGAGAAACGCCGCCCTTCCTGGGTGCCGTCGAAGTCCTGATGCGAGACCGAGCCGGAGACACCCGATGTTCAGCAAGATCCTGATCGCCAACCGCGGCGAGATCGCCTGCCGGGTCGCCGCCACCGCGCGCCGGCTCGGCATCCGCACGGTCGCCGTGTACTCCGACGCCGACGCGAACGCGCGCCACGTCGCCGCCTGCGACGAGGCCTGGCGCCTCGGTCCGGCCGCGGCCCGCGAGTCCTACCTGCGCGGCGACCTGATCGTCGAGATCGCGCGGCGCACCGGCGCGCAGGCGATCCACCCCGGATACGGCTTCCTGTCCGAGAACGAGGAGTTCGCGCGCGCCGTCGCGCAAGCCGGCATCGCCTTCATCGGCCCGCCAGCCGATGCGATCGCCGCGATGGGAAGCAAGTCGGCCGCGAAGGCGCTGATGGAGCGCGCCGGCGTGCCGCTGGTGCCCGGCTATCACGGCGAGGACCAGGATCCGGCGCTGCTCGCGCGCGAGGCAGCGCGGATCGGGTTCCCGGTGCTGATCAAGGCGAGCGCCGGCGGCGGCGGCAAGGGGATGCGCATCGTCGAGCGCGCCGACCTGTTCGACGCGATGCTGGCCTCGTGCAAGCGCGAGGCGAAGAACGCGTTCGGCGACGACGCGGTGCTCGTCGAGCGCTACGTCACGCGGCCCCGGCACATCGAGATCCAGGTGTTCGCCGACGGCCACGGCGAGTGCGTGCACCTGTTCGAGCGCGACTGCTCGGTGCAGCGGCGCCACCAGAAAGTGCTCGAGGAGGCGCCCGCGCCCGGGATGACCGAAGAGCGCCGGCGGGCGATGGGCGAGGCCGCGGTCGCCGCGGCGCGAGCCGTCGGCTACGTCGGCGCGGGAACGGTCGAGTTCATCGCCGAGCAGTCGGGGCGCTTCTACTTCATGGAGATGAACACGCGGCTGCAGGTCGAGCACCCGGTCACCGAGATGATCACCGGCTTCGACCTGGTCGAGTGGCAGTTGCGGGTGGCCGCCGGCGAACGGCTGCCCGCGACCCAGTCGTCGCTGCGGATCCGCGGCCACGCGATCGAGGCGCGCGTCTACGCCGAGAATCCCGACAAGGGCTTCCTGCCGTCGATCGGCACGCTGCGGCACCTGCGCACGCCGGCGGCCGCGGCGTTCACGCACCGTGTCGAGGACGGCGCCGGGCACGAGGAGCCCGCTGCGGTGCGCGTCGACAGCGGCGTGCGCGAGGGCGACGCGATCACCCCGTTCTACGACCCGATGATCGCGAAGCTGATCGTCTGGGGGCGCGATCGCGACCACGCGCTGGCGCGAATGGCGCAGGCGCTGGCCGGGTTCGAGGTCGTCGGGCCGGCGACCAACGTCGGCTTCCTGTCGCGGCTGATCGGCTGCGATTCCTTCGCGCGCGCCGAACTCGACACCGGCCTGATCGAGCGCGAGAGGGCGGTGCTGATGCCCGTTCCGGCGAAGCCGCCGCTGCTCGCCCGCGCGATCGCGGCCGCCGCAGTGCTGGCCGGCGAGACCGCGGACGCAGCCGCCGTCGACCGGGCTGCCGGCCGCCAGGATCCGTGGAACCTGCGCAACGGCTGGCGCGGGTCGGCCCGGCTGCGCCGCGTGCTGCCGTTCGATGCCTCGGGCGAGCCCTGCCCGGTCGAGCTCGAATACGCGCCGCGCGGCTGGACCGTGCGCGACGGCGACGAGGCGCTGTGCATCGCCGACCTGCGCTGGTCGCCGGCCGAGCGCCGGCTGCGCGGACTGGCCGGCGAGCGGGCGTTCGAGGCGAGCGTCGTCCTCGACGACGAGACGCTGCACCTGTTCACCCCCGACGGCCACCTGACGCTGGGCTACGCGCCGCCGCTCGCGCACGTCGGCGAAGAGGACGCCGACGATGCGCGACTGACCGCGCCGATGCCTGGCAAGGTGATCGCGCTGCTGGTCGAAGCGGGCGCGAAGGTCGCCCGCGGCCAGCCGCTGCTGGTCATGGAAGCGATGAAGATGGAGCACACGATCAACGCGCCCGCCGACGGCGAGGTCGCGGCGATCCGCTATGCGGTCGGCGACCAGGTGGCCGAGGGCGCCCAGCTGGTCGAGTTCGCCCCGCGCCGCTGACCCGCCGATGCCCCTGCAGGGCGGCGTCGGCCCCGGCGCCGCCCGGTTCGGCCCGGTAGAATCGACCGCGTCGAAGCGCCCCGGCGCACGTTCGCCCCAGGAAATTCCCCATGAACCTGCCCAGCCGCGTCCTGATCACCGAGGTCGGCCCTCGCGACGGCCTGCAGAACGAGAAGCAGCCGGTCTCGACCGACGTCAAGGTCGAGCTGTGCGAGCGCCTGCTCGGCGCCGGCGTGCGCCAGCTCGAGGCCACCTCGTTCGTGTCGCCGAAGTGGGTGCCCCAGATGGCCGACGCCGCCGAGGTCATGGCGCGGCTGCCGCGCCCGGCCGGCGTCACCGTCTCGGTGCTCACGCCGAACATGAAGGGCTTCGAGGCCGCGCTCGCGGCGGGTGCCGACGAGGTGGTGATCTTCGCGGCGGCCAGCGAAGCGTTCTCGATGCGCAACATCAACTGCTCGATCGCGGAGAGCATCGAGCGCTTCCGTCCGGTCGCGCAGGCAGCGAAGTCCCACCGGTTGCGGCTGCGGGCCGCAGTGTCGGTGGCATTCGGTTGCCCGTATCAGGGCGAGGTGCCGGTCGCCGCGGTGGTCGACGTCGCGATGCGCCTGCGCGATCTCGGGTGCGACGAGATCGGAATCGCCGACACGATCGGCGTGGGCACCGCTGCACAGGTCGGGCGCGTTTTCGATGCCGTCGCGCGCGAAGTGCCGCTCGATCGACTGTCGGGCCACTTCCACGACACCTACGGGCAGGCGGTCGCCAACGTGGTCGCGAGCCTGCAGTCGGGCGTCTTCCGCTTCGATTCGTCGATCGCCGGGCTCGGCGGTTGTCCGTATGCGAAGGGGGCGACGGGCAACGTCGCGACCGAGGACGTCGTCTACCTGCTGCACGGTCTCGGGATCGAGACCGGACTCGACCTCGATCGCCTGGTCGATACCGGCCAGTGGATCTCGGCGCAACTCGGCCGGCGCAGCGTGTCGCGAGCCGGCAACGCGCTGGCTGCCCGGCGCCAGCGCGAGGCCGAGACGACCTGATGCGCGCGGGACCTGTTCCGTCGCCTTGCGTCTCGATCTGCCGGATCGACCCGTCCAGCGGCCTTTGCGTGGGTTGCCTGCGAACGCTCGACGAGATCGCCGCCTGGGGCTCGCTGGCCGACGACACGAAGCGGGACATCTGGACCGAGATCGAGCGGCGCCGCAGCGCCGGGGCGGGCGCCGCTCGCCCGTCCGTCTCACGGCGCGACGCCGCGGCATGACCGGTGGATCCGCGCCGGAACCGGCGGCCGCGCTGCCGGCGACGCTGCGCTTCATCGAGCGCGACTGGCTCTCGTCGAACCAGGTCGTCGGTTTCGACGGACGCGACGCGATCGTCGTCGACACCGGCTACGCCAAGCACGCCTCGCTCACCGTCGCGCTGGTCCGGCGCGTACTCGACGCGTACGCCGCCGAGACGGGCGGCAGCGTCCGGCTTGCCGGAATCGTCAACACGCACCTGCATTCCGATCACTGCGGCGGCAACCAGGCGCTCGCCCGCGCCTTCGAATGCCCGATCACCGTGCCGGCGGCGAGCAGCGCCGACGTCGCGGCCTGGGACGAGGCCGCGCTGACGCACTCGGCCACCGGACAGCGCTGCGAACGATTCCGGCATGCGGCCACGCTCGCCCCTGGCGAAACGCTGCGGCTGGGCGGCCTCGACTGGCGAGTCCTGGCAGCGCCGGGCCACGACCCGAAGAGCCTGGTGTTCCACTGCGAAAGCGAGGGGCTGCTGGTGTCGGCCGACGCGCTGTGGGAGCAGGGGTTCGGCGTCATCTTCCCCGAACTCGACGGCCAGTCGGGCTTCGACGAGCAGCGGTCGGTCCTCGAACTGATCGCCCGGCTGCCGGTGCGCCTGGTGCTTCCCGGGCACGGCCGCGCGTTCGCGGACGTGCGCGGCGCGCTCGATCGCGCGTTCACGCGCCTGGAAGCGATGCGCTCCGACCCGCGGCGCCACGCGCGGCACGCGCTGAAGGTGCTGGTGAAGTTCCTGCTGCTCGACCTGGAGCGGGTCGAGGCGGCACGGCTGGCCGAACTGCTGCGCCGCGCGACCGTCATGCAGCGCACCGCCGGGCTGATCGGCATGGAGTTCGGCGACGCGCTGGCCTGGGCGGCCGACGAGCTGGTCGCGCAAGGCCAGTTGCGCCGCGAAGGCGCCTGGCTGCTGAACGGCTGATCGATCCGGGCGCGGCCGCGCCCGGTCGCGACTAGCGGTCGGTGCGAGTCCCGCCGAACGACCAGTTGGTCCGCGCGCGCGCCGGCTCGACTGCCGACAGCGGCGCAGTCGGTGCGAGCCCTGCGAGGCAGCGTTTCGCGAGCTCGACGTAGAGCGCCGTGCCTTCGCGCTTCCAGGCGATGTCCGCGTCCGCGAGCGGCCGCAGGACCTTTGCCGGCACCCCGGCGACCAGGACGCGCGGCGGGATCGACATGCCGACCTTGACGAACGACATCGCGGCCACGATCGCCTGCTCGCCGACCACGGCCTGGTCCATCACGACCGCGCCGATCCCCACCATCGCGTCTCGGGCGACGCGCGCGCAGTGGATCACGGCGCCGTGCCCGATGTGGCTCTCCTCCTCCATCACGCAGTCGAGGTCGGGCCGCGAGTGCACGACGCAGTTGTCCTGCACGTTCGAATTGCGCTCGAGCACGATGCGGCCGAAATCGCCCCGCAGCACGGCGCCGGCGCCGACGTAGCAGCCGGGACCGACGATCACGTCGCCGATCAGGACCGCCGACGGATGGACGAAGGCGGCCGGGTCGATCACCGGAACGACGCCTTCGAAGGCATATACGGCTGGAGCGACGGACAAGGGGCACCTCCTGTTCCCCCGGATGCTAGCACCGCCGCCGGTGTGCATCGCCGGCGCAACACTCGGCCGCCGCCGGACGCATCCGCCCGAGCGCTCCTCCGTCGGGATGCGCCACCCGTCGGGCGCGGGCCGCGGCCGTTCCCGGCGGTGCACCCGCGCCGCTACGCTGGCGGCGATGACTTCCCTGTTCGACCTGCGCACGATCTTCCTGGTGGGGGCCTGCACGACCGCGCTGGGCGCGATGGCCTTCGTGGGCCTGGCGCACATGTACCGGCCCGCAGCGGCGGCGATGCATCGCTACGCGCTGGCGCTGGTGTGCATGACCGTCGGGCTGACCCTGCTCGCGCTGCGCGGTGCCGGCCTGCCAGACGGGCTGAGCTACGTGGGCATGAACTGGCTGGTGTCGGTCGGCGTCGCGCTGACGGCCGACGCAACGCTGCGCCTGTTCGGGCGCGCGCAGCCGGCCTGGCTCTTCGGCGCCGAGGCGACCGCCCTCGCGTTGCTGTGGGGCTGGCTGGGCAGCGATCCCGACGGCGTCGCCGAGCGGGTCCTCGCGACCTCGGCGATCCAGTCGTTCGCGGCCGCCGCCTGCGTGTACGCGATCCGGCGCTCCGATGCGTACGGCCGACAGCCCTACGTGCGCACCCTGGCGACCTTCTTCGCCGGATATGCGACGGTCCACGTATTGCGGGGTGTCGCCGCGTCGCTCGGCCTCGGGTCCGCCGCCGCAGGCGTGTTCGAGCCGAGCCTGGCGCAGGTCGGGTTCGGCCTGCTGTTCGCACTCAGTCCGATCGGGCTCGCGATGATCGTGCAGATGATGCTGCACGCGCGCATCTCGGGCGAGCTTCACCGGCGCGCCACCACCGACGAGCTGACCGGCCTGCACTCGCGCCGGCACTTCTTCGAGCTGTCGCGCGAGCGGCTGCGCGGTCGCCCCGCCGCCGGTGCGGTTCACCACCTGCTGATGATCGACCTGGACCACTTCAAGTCGGTCAACGATCGCTTCGGCCACTCGGTCGGCGACCGCGCGCTGCGGCACGCCGCGCGCGTGCTGAAGAAGGCGCTGAAGAGCTCCGGCGTGCTCGGCCGCTACGGCGGCGAGGAATTCTGCGCGCTGATCCGCAGCACCAGCCTCGCCGACGCGAACCGCACGATCGACGAGTTGCGCCGCGCGCTGGAGGCGGCACCGATGCGTGCGGGCGCCGCGACGATCGTCCTCACCGCCAGCATCGGCGCGGTGCCGGTCGACGATGCCGAATCGCTCGAGCGCGTGCTCGTGCACGCCGATCACTGCGTCTACCAGGCCAAGACCGAAGGGCGCAACCGCGTCGTGCGCTTCGGCGAAATGCTGGCCGAGCCGGCCGTCTGAGCGACGCCGTCGCGCCTCGTCAGCGCCGCCTGCGCCCGGCCGCCCCGGCGCCGCCGCCCGGCACCCTGCGCGCGAGTTCGCGCTCCATGTCGGCCACCAGCGCCTGCGCTTCGGCGCCCTCCGGAATCGGCCGCCCCGAGTCGCGCCAGGCCACCGCGTCCTTGAAGCCGTGCAGCTGCGCGCGCCGGCGAAACCACATTCCTTCCGGGTTGTGCCGGGTGATGCCGTCGAAGACGGTCGCGAACATCTGCGCCTGCTCGAGCCCCATCGACTCGAGCACCTGGTTGACGACCAGCTTGTGCATCATCAGGTGACCGCGCGGCACGCCGGCGATGCGCTCGGCGAGCGCGCGCACGGCCTCGTCGAGTTGCGCTGCGGGCACCGCGTCGGTGGCGAGCCCCCACTCCTTCGCCGTCCGGCCGTCGATCGTGTCGCCGGTGAACATCATCCGCTTGGCGCGCATCGGCCCGAGCCGGAAGGTCCACATCGCGGTCGTCGGGCATCCCCAGACGCGCGTCGGCATATAGCCGATCCGCGCGTCGTCGGCCATCACCAGCAGGTCGCAGCACAGCGCGATGTCGCTGCCGCCGGCGACCGCGTGGCCGTGCACCTGCGCGATCGTCGGCTTGTAGCTGTGCCACAGGCTCATGAAGTCCTCGGTGAAGCGCTTCATGGTCCGGTAGTCGAGCATCGGGTCCCACGGCGTCGACTCCTGCTGGCACGGATGGTCGACGACGCCTTCGCCGAACGCCTGCAGGTCGTAGCCGGCGCAAAATGCGCGGCCTGCCCCGGCGAGCACGATCACGTGGACCTGGTCGTCGTCGTTGGCGAGCGCCACCGCGCGCCGGATCTCGCCGGGCATCCGCTCGTCGATCGCGTTCAGGCGCTCGGGCCGGTTCAGCGTGATCCGGGCGATGCGCGGATTGGCGCGGTCGCGCGCGTATTTCAGCGTCTGGAAGCGGGGCATCGTCTCCTCCGGGATCGATGCGCCAGTGTAGCGGCGCGCGCGGCGCTCACTCGTACTTGCGCGCGTCCTCGATCACCTTGCCGTCGTTCGGCAGGCTGCCCGGCTCGACCAGCGCGATCTCGCCGCGCAGCTTGGTGACCTCGCGCACCGCGTCGGCGAGCTGCGCCGACAGCGCCTGCGCGCCGCCGGCCGCGGCGAGCTTCGCGGCGTCGACTTCGCACTTCAGCGTCATGCGGTCGTTGGCCATCTCGCCCTCGACGACCAGCCGCGCGCGCCCGACCTGCGGGACGCGCCGGACGACCTCGGCGACCTGCCCGGGGTGGACGAACATCCCGCGCACCTTGGTCGTCTGGTCGGCGCGGCCGAGCCAGCCGCGGATGCGCACGTTGGTGCGACCGCACGGCGAGATGCCGGGCAGGACCGCCGACAGGTCGCCGGTGCCGAAGCGGATCATCGGGTACTCGGGATTGAAGCTGGTGACGACGATCTCGCCGACCTCGCCGTCGGGAACCGGCTCGCCGGTTCCCGGGCGCACGATCTCGAGGATCAGGTCCTCGTCGAGGATCATCCCCTCCATCGCGCTCGACTCGTAGGCGACCAGCCCGAGGTCGGCGGTGCCGTACCACTGCAGCACCGTCTCGATGCCCTGCTGGTGGAACCACGAACGCAGGCTCGGCGGCAGCGCTTCGGCCGCCAGCAGCGCGCGCTTCAGCGTCGAGATGTCCAGCGCGAGCTCGCGCGCCTTCTCGACGATGATGCGCAGGAACGAAGGCGTGCCTGCGTACGCGTCGGGCCGGAAGCGCCGGATCAGTTCGATCTGCTGCTCGGTCTGGCCGATGCCCGCCGGGATCACCGCGCACCCGAGCTTTCGGGCGGCGCCGTCGACCATCCAGGCACCCGGCGTCAGGTGGTAGCCGAAGCAGTTCTGCACGATGTGCCCGGGGCGGATGCCGGCCGCGTACAGCGCGCGGGCCGCGCGCCACGGATCGTCGCGCGCGCCCTCGGGATCGAAGATCGGCCCGGGCGACATGTACAGGCGTCCCAGCCGGCCGGGCTCGACCGTGCACAGGCCGCCGAAAGGCGGGTCCTGCTCCTGCAACGCCTTCAGGTCGCCCTTGCGCAGCACCGGCAGTTGCGCGAGCACCTTGCGCGAGCTCACCGCGCGCGGGTCGACGCCGGCGAGCAGCCTCGCCCAGCCGCGCGACTTCGCGATCGCGTGCTCGACCAGGCCGGGAAGCCGCGCCATCAGCGCCCCTTCGCGCGCCTCGGCGGGACGGGTTTCGAGGCTGTCGTACCAGGCCGACATCGGTTCAGAGCCAGCGCTTGCGGCGCTTGTAGGACTTCAGGTTCTTGAACGAGCGGCGCTCCTCGCCGCCGCCCCCGAGGTAGAACTCCCGGACGTCCTCGTTGTCGACCAGGTCGGCCTGCGTGCCGTCGAGCACGATCTTGCCCGACTCCATGATGTAGCCGTAGCTGGCCGCGTGCAGCGCCATGCGCGCGTTCTGCTCGACCAGCAGGATGGTGATGCCGAGCTCGCGATTGAGCTGGCGGATGATGCCGAAGACTTCCTTCACCAGCAGCGGCGACAGGCCCATCGACGGCTCGTCGAGCAGGATCATCTTCGGGCGCGCCATCAGCGCGCGGCTGATCGCCAGCATCTGCTGCTCGCCGCCCGACAGGTATCCGGCCAGGCCGGTGCGCTCGCGCAGCCGGGGGAAGAAGTCGAAGACCATGTCGAGGTCGCGCTTGACGCCCGCGCCGTCGCGGCGCGTGTAGGCGCCGAGCCGCAGGTTCTCGACGACCGTCATGTCCTCGACGATCCGGCGGCCCTCCATGACCTGGAAGATGCCCCGGCGCACGATGTCCTCGGGCGCCCGGTTGGCGATCTCCTCGCCCATGAACGTGACGTTTCCGCGCGTGACCTCGCCGTCCTCGGTGCGCAGCAGCCCCGAGATCGCCTTCAGCGTGGTCGACTTGCCGGCGCCGTTGGGCCCGAGCAGCGCGACGATCTCGCCCTCGGGCACCTCGAGGCTGACGCCCCGAAGCACGAGGATGACCTCGTCGTAGACGACCTCGATGTTGTTGACCGTCAGGATCGGCGGTTTCGCCGCTACGTTCGTTCCGGCCTTCGCCGGCTCGGCGAGGACGGATTCGGCTTGCGCCATGCGTGCTGCTCCGCTGCTTTCCGGGACCCCCCTCTTCGCGGGGCGAAGAGGGGGGGTGCGCAGGCTGCTTACCAGCCGAGCCACTCGGGCTTGCGCGGGATGTCCGCCTCGCCGGCCTTCGAGATCGACTGCTGGCCGCCCTTGGAGTTGGCGCGATAGATGAACACCTTGGTCGTGCCGCGGTGATCTTCGGCCGTCCAGGTCGACGGGATGCAGACGCCCTGCAGTTCCGCCGGGACGTGGTCCTTGAACTGCTCCATCGCGGCCTTGATGTTCGGGCCGGTCACCCCGCCCTTCATCTTGGACGCACCGACCATCGCGTCACGCATGAAGAAGGCCGAGCAGATGCCGCGCATGTAGTGGACGGGCCGGTACTCGTTGCCGGTCGGATCGGAGATCTTCGAGATCTCGCGCACCGTCTTCATGCCCGGCGCGTCGGACTTCCAGTCGGCGGCGCCGACCACGAACATCACTCCGTCGGCCGCATCGCCCGCGCCGCGCAGCGCGTTCTCGTCCATGCCCCAGACGTTGGCCAGGTACTGGGTCTTGACGCCCACCGTCTCGCACGACTTCAGCAGCGAGATCGTCGACCCGCCGGTGTTGGCGAGGAAGGCGTACTGGGCGCCGGATTCCTTCAGGCTCAGGCACTGGGCCTTGAAGTCGCCGGGCTTCAGCGAGTACTGGATCGACGGCATCACCTCGAAGCCGAGCTCGGTCGCGTAGGCGGCGCAGCCCGCCTTCGGCGCGTTCGGGTACGGGTGGTTGTCGCCCAGGTGGACGAACTTGGGCTTGTCGATCTTCTTCGACTTCGCGTCCCCCGCCGCCCACTGCACCAGCGCGCGGCAACCGTCGGGGTACGACGGGCCGTAGAAGAAGTTGTACGGCGCGGGCTTGGTGCCCTTCGGGCCCTTGCCCTGCGGATCGGTCAGGTGGCCGGAGTACGACGCCGAGTAGTTCGGAATCTTGTCCTCCGCCTGGAAGCCGACCAGCGCCTCGGTGTCGGCCGTGCCCCAGCCCTGGATCGTGACCGCCTTGTCGGTGCCGACCCACTTCTTGTAGGTGGCGATCGCGCGCGGCGCGTTGTAGCTGTAGTCGACGGTTTCGAACTTCAGCGGCCGGCCGGCGATGCCGCCGTTCTTGTTGATCCAGGCCATCGCGTCGGCCACGCCCTGGCCGTAGGGCTTGCCGACGTCCGAGGTCGGCCCGGTGAAGTCGACCAGATGGCCGACGAAGATCGGGTCGGCCGCCGAGGCGGGGCCTGCGCCGAGCACGAGCGCCGCGGCTGCGGCGGCGAATACGGTGGTCTTCATCTTCAGTTTCCTCCTTTGGACGCTAGTACGAGAACGGATAGAGCTTCCAGTACGCCTTGATCATCTTCCAGCGATGCGCGAGCCCGTCGGGTTCGAACATCAGGAACAGCACGATCGCCAGGCCGATCGCGCCTTCCTTCAGGAAGGCGATGCCTTCGGTGAGCGCCGGGAAGTAGCTCCCCGCCGCCTGCGAGAAGACCTGCACGGTCTCGGGCAACAGCACCATGAACGCCGTGCCCATCAGCGTCCCCATCACGCTGCCCATGCCCCCGATGATGATCATTCCGAGGAACTGGATCGACAGCAGGATCGTGAACGACTCGGCCGACACGAAGCTCAGGTAGTGGCCGAACAGCGCGCCGCCCACGCCCGCGTAGAAGGCCGCGATCCCGAAGGACAGCACCCGGTACTTGGTCAGGTTGATGCCCATGATCTCGGCCGACAGGTAGTGGTCGCGCACTGCCACGAACGCGCGCCCGTCGCGGCTGCGCAGCAGGTTCGCGCCGACCAGGTACAGCACGACCAGCCAGGCCAGCACCACGTAGAAGTACTGCCGGTCGCCGGAGATCTGCCAGCCGAAGAGGCTGAACGGCTGCGCGATCGTGCCGGACGAGCCGCCGGTGAACCAGTTGGCGCGGGCGAAGAAGTCCTCGAGGATGAACTGCGCAGCGAAGGTCGCGATCGCCAGGTACAGGCCCTTGATCCGGGCGGCCGGGATGCCGAACAGCATGCCGACGAGCGTGGTCATCAGGCCGGCCAGCGGGATCGCCCAGAACACCGGCACGCCCCACCGGTTGTTCAGCCACGCCGACGCGAACGCGCCGAAGCCGAAGAAGGCCGCGTGGCCCAGCGAGATCTGTCCGGTGAACCCGACCAGGATGTTCAGGCCGAGTGCCGCGATCCCGTAGTAGCCGATCTGGATCAGCAGGTTCAGCTGGTAGGCGCTCAGCAGCTCGGTGCCGCCGATCTTCGACGGCGCCAGGCACAGCAGCAGCACCGCCGCGATCGCGAACGCCCGCGAGGCCGGCGTCGGGAAGATCGTCGTGTCCCTGCCGTAGCTGGTCTTGAACTGGCCGCAGGGGACCAGGGCCGAGGAGGTCGTCGCCATGCGTTCAGATCCTCTCGATCTGCTTCGTGCCGAACAGGCCGTAGGGCTTGATCATCAGGATCACGATCAGCGCGTAGAACGGCGCCACCGTGTACAGGTTGCCCCAGTTCAGGTACTGGCTGTCGACGAACTCGGCCAGGTTCTCGAGCACCCCGATGATCAGCCCGCCGAGGATCGCGCCGACGATCGAGTCGAGTCCGCCGAGGATGACCGCCGGAAAGACCTTGATCCCGAAGAAGGACAGCGCCTGCGACACGCCGTTGACCATGCCGACCACGACGCCGGCCAGCGCCGAGACGACCGCCGAGATCGCCCAGGACGCGGCGAAGACGGTCTTGACCGAGATGCCCAGGCTCTGCGCGACCTGCTGGTTGAAGGCGGTGGCGCGCATCGCCAGGCCCATCCGCGAGAACTTGAAGAACCAGGCGAAGCCGGCCATGATCACCAGCGAGATCAGCATCGACATGATGTAGGGCGTCTGCACGTTCAGCCCCAGGATGTTCATCGACTTCGACGAGAACACCTCGGGGAACGGCGCGGTCCAGACGCCGAACATCCACTTCATCATCGCCTGGAAGAAGATCGACAGGCCGATCGTGACCATGATCACCGAGATGATCGGCTCGCCGATCATCGGCCTGAGCACCAGTACCTGCAGCAGCACCCCGAATGCGGTCATGAAGGCCAGCGTCAGCGGGAAGCCGAGCCAGAACGGCACCTTCATGCTGGTGAGCAGCCACCAGCAGGTCCAGGCCCCGATCAGCAGGAACTCGCCCTGCGCGAAGTTCACGATCTGCGTCGACTTGTAGATCAGCACGAAGCACATCGCGACGACGCCGTACAGCGTCCCGATGATCACGCCGTTGACGAGCAGTTGGACAAGAAGGTCGGCGTTCATGGTTCCCCCTGCTACGCGGCCCGCTCGGCGGCCACGGCCTTCGCGGAACCCGGGCCGGCCGCCCCGGTCTCGAGCAGCTTCTCGACCACCAGGTCGGTCTGGATCCGCGAGGTCGTGCCGTCCTGGAAGCGGATCACGGTGTCGACGTGCACCATCGGCGCGTCGCCGTAGATCGCGTCGATGATGTCGGCGTACTTGTCGGCGATCACGTTGCGCCGGACCTTGCGGGTGCGGGTCAGCTCGCCGTCGTCGGCGTCGAGTTCCTTGTACAGCAACACGAACTTGCGCACGCGCTGCGGCTCGGGCAGCGTCGCGTTGACCTTCTCGACCTCCTCGCGCAGCAGCCGGTAGATCTCGGGGCGCGACGACAGGCTGGTGTAGTTCGTGAACGCGATGCTGCGCTGCTCGGCCCACTTCGAAACGATCGAGTAGCGGATGCAGACGATCGCGGCCAGGTAGGGCCGTTCGTGGCCCAGGACGACCGCCTCGGCGATGAACGGCGAGAACTTCAGCTTGTTCTCGATGAACTGCGGCGAGAAGCGCGTGCCGCCGGACGTCGTGGCGAGGTCCTTGACCCGGTCGATGACGACCAGGTGGCCGTTCTCCTTCTTGATGTATCCGGCATCGCCCGTGTACATCCAGCCGTCGCGCACGTCGGCGCGGGTGGCGTCGTCGTTGCGGTAGAAGCCCAGGAACATGCCCGAGTTGCGCGCGACGATCTCGCCCACGCCGTTCCTGTCGGGCTGGTCGATGCGCAGCTCGGTCCGGCCGAAGGGCAGGCCCACCGTGTCGAAATCGACGTCGCCGGGCCGGTGGATCGTGTAGGCGCCGGCCAGCTCGGTCTGGCCGTAGATCTGGCGCAGCGGCACGCCCATCGCCTGGAAGAAGCGGAAGGTGTCGGGACCCAGCGCCGCGCCGCCGGTGGCCGCGGACTTCAGGAAAGTGAAGCCGAGCCGGTCGCGCAGCGGCCTGAACAGGACCAGCTCGGCGAGCCAGGAGCGGCGCTTCCGGTCGAGCGCCTGCAGGCCCAGCCTCATGCCCAGCCCGAACATCTTCTGCTTGAAGCGTGTCGCGTCCATCATCCGCGCCCGCACGTCGGCCGCGATCTGCTCCCACACGCGCGGCGCCAGCAGCACGAAGGTGGGGCCGATCTCGCGCAGGTCGGCCATCATCGTCTCGGGCTCCTCGACGAAGTTGACCGTGATGCGGCAGATCAGCGGCTGCGCCACCGCGTAGATCTGCTCCATGATCCACGGAAGCGGCAGCACCGACACGTAGTTGTCGGTCGGCAGCTTCGGGTCGACCTCGAGATAGGCCGCGCAGTGGCCGAGGAAGGGCCCGGCCTGCAGCATCGCCAGCTTCGGGTTCGAGGTGGTGCCGGAGGTCGTGCACAGGATCGCGACGTCTTCGGCCTTGCCCAGCGCCACCTCGTCGGCGAAGCGCGAGGGCTCGCGGGCCGAGGCGCGCGACGCCATCGCCTTCAGCTCGTCCCAGCTCACCAGGCGCGGGTCGCGGTACTTCCTCATGCCGCGCGGGTCGAAGTAGACGATCCGCTCGATGCTCTTCGAGTGCTCGGCGACCTCGAGCAGCTTGTCGACCTGCTCCTCGTCCTCGGCCAGGACGACCCGCACCTCGGCGTAGTCGACCAGGTAGGCGACCTCCTGGGGCATCGCGTCGTGATAGATGCCGAGCGACATGCAGCCGATCGAATGGATCGCGAGCTCGCTCCAGACCATCTCGGGGCGGTTCTTGCCGAGGTAGCTGACGACCTCGCCGCGCCGGACGCCCAGCTCGATCAGCCCGAGCGCGATCTCCTTGACCCGGTCGCGGTAGTCGGACCAGGTGAACTCGTTCCAGATGCCGAATTCCTTCTCGCGCATCGCGACCTCGCCGGGCCAGCGCTCGGCGTTGTGCAGCAGCAGCTTCGGAAGGGTGTCGTGGCGGACGACGTCGCCGTACTCGGCTTGCATCAGGCCGCCTCGTCGTCCACGCCCAGGTAGGCGGTCTTCACGTGCTCGTTGTGCATGATCTCGTCGGGCAGGCCGTCGGCGATCTTGCGGCCGAAGTCCAGCACGATGACGCGCTGCGAGATGTCCATCACCACGCCCATGTCGTGCTCGATCATGATCACCGTCATCCCCCACTCCTCGTTGAGGTCGACGATGTAACGGGCCATGTCCTCCTTCTCCTCGAGGTTCATGCCGGCCATCGGCTCGTCGAGCAGGATCAGGTCGGGCTTGACCGCGACCGCGCGCGCCAGCTCGACGCGCTTGCGCAGGCCGTAGGACAGCGTGCCCGCGACGGCCTTGCGGATGTGGCTGATCTCGAGGAAGTCGATGATGTCCTCGACGTGGCGCCGGTGTTCGAGTTCCTCGCGCTGCGCGCCGCCGAACCAGTAGAGGCCGCCGGTCAGGAAGTTGTTCTTCAGCAGGTGGTGCCGGCCGACCATGATGTTGTCGAGCACGGTCATGTGGCTGAACAGCGCGAGGTTCTGGAAGGTGCGGCCGAGCCCGAGCCTGGCCCGCTCGTTGGGCGTCAGCGCCGTGATGTCGCGGCCCTTGAACAGGATCTGTCCCTCGGTGGGCGTGTAGCGGCCCGAGATGCAGTTCAGCATCGAGGTCTTGCCCGCGCCGTTCGGGCCGATGATCGAGAAGAGCTCGCCCGGCTGCACGTGGAAACCGACGTCGCTCAACGCCCGGACTCCGCCGAACTGCAGCGAGATCGCCTTCGCCTCGAGGATCGGTGTCGCTTCGCCCTGCAACTGTCTGCCTCCCGGCCGTCGCCGCGGCCTGCTTCGCGCGCGCACGGCGCCCGCCTGGCGTGCGTGGTGCCGCCACGGGCAGTCTAAGGCAGGCGGCGAAGTATAGTTGTCGTCCGTCCGACAAACTCAGGGAAAACCGGGGGATCCTGCCGTTGAGCGCTTTCGACGACCTGCTCGGGCTGTCGCCGTGGATGCGCCAGCTTGACGCGGCGCAACATGAACGCATGCGCCAGGATCTCGTCGAGCGCCGCGTCGACTGCGGCGGCTTCGTGTGCCGCAAGGGCGAGCCGGTCGACCACTGGATCGGCGTCATCGAGGGCCTGGTGAAGATCAGCAGCGTGTCGGCCCGCGGCAAGGCCGTCACCTTCACCGGCATCGCGCCGGGCGGCTGGTTCGGCGAGGGGTCGATGCTCAAGGACGAGCCGCGCCGCTACGACGCCGTCGCACTGCGCGAAAGCCGCATCGCCTGCCTGCCGCGCGCCACCTTCCAGTGGCTGCTCGACACCAGCATCGCGTTCAACCGCTACCTGCTGATCCAGTTGAACGAGCGGCTCGGGCAGTTCATCGGAACGGTCGAGATCGACCGGCTGCTCGGCCCCGATGCGCGGGTGGCGCGGTGCCTGGCCCAGCTGTTCAATCCGCTGCTCTATCCGGGACTGGGCCGCAAGCTCGAGATCTCGCAGGGCGAGATCGGTTACCTGACCGGCCTGTCGCGCCAGCGGGTGAACCAGGCGCTGCGTCGCCTGGAGTCCAGCGAACTGCTGAAAGTCGACTACGGCGGCGTGACCGTGCTCTCGCTCGACGGGCTGCGCGAATTCGAGGGTTGAGCCGCCCCGCCGGCATCCCGGCCTCGGGCGCCCGCTTCGGGGTCAGGCGGCGCCGCCCGGCTCGGCCCGTCGCGTGAGCACCAGCTCCAGCTCCGCGATCCCAGCCGGATGCGCGTGCCGCGGATACGGCGGCCGTGGCCACTGCCAGCGCTCGGCCGTGAACAGCGCCCGCACCGCGTTCACGTCGCAGTGGTAGGGCGGCCCTTCGATGCGTCCTTCGTGCCGGCCTTCGCGCTCGACCTGCACCGCCAGCAGCACCAGCGTGCCGCCCGGCCTCGCCCACGAGGCAAGGCGCTGCGCATAGGCGAACCACAGGTCGGGATGCAGCGCGCACAGACATGCCTGGTCCCAGATCGCGTCGAACGGCGCCGAGGGCGTCCATTCGAGCAGGTCCGCCTGCACCACCTCGGCGGCCAGGCCCGCCTGCGCGAGCCGGGCGCGCGTGAGCTCGACCGCCGCCGGTGCGTAGTCGACCCCCACGGGATTCAGCCCGCTCGCCGCCAGTGCCAGCACCTCGTAGCCGGCGCCGCATCCGGGCACCAGCACGCGGGCGCCGGCCGGCAGCACGCCGTCGGCCACCAGCGGCGCGAGCGCGGGATTGACGCCTCCGCGGTCCCAGGGCGTGCGCTGGGCCTCGAAGCGCTGCTGCCAGAAATCGAGCGTCGGGCCGCCGATGGAGGGGGCCGGCGTGCTCATCGCGGCCTCACTTGTCGTAGCGGTAGAAGCCGCGGCCGGTCTTGCGGCCGAGCAGGCCGGCGTCGACCATCTCGCGCAGCAGCGGCGCGGGGCGGTACTTCGGGTCGTTGAAGCCCGCGTAGAGCACTTCCATCACGGCCAGCTCGACGTCGAGCCCGATCAGGTCGCACAGCGCGAGCGGGCCGATCGGGTGATTGCAGCCGAGCTTCATCCCGGCGTCGATCTCCTCGACGCTCGCCAGCCCTTCCTGCAGCGCGAAGACCGCCTCGTTGATCATCGGGCAGAGGATCCGGTTGACGACGAAGCCGGCGCTGTTCTTCACGCCGATCGGCGTCTTCCCGAGCCGCTGCGCGAGCTCGGTGACGGTCGCGACCGTCTGCTCCGAGGTGCGCAGCCCGCGGATGATCTCGACCAGCGCCATCACCGGCACCGGGTTGAAGAAATGCATTCCGACGAAACGTTCGGGGTGGTGCGTCGCGGCAGCCAGCCGGGTGATCGAGATCGACGAGGTGTTGGTGGCGATGATCGCCGACGGCCTGACGATCCCCTCGAGGTTCTTCAGGATCCGGACTTTCAGCTCCTCGTTCTCGGTCGCCGCCTCGATCACGAGGTCGACCGGCGCAAGGTCGTCGGCGCGCGTCGTCGCGCGGATCCGCGACAGGATCTCCTGCTTGCGCGCCTCGTCGATCGAGCCCTTCTTCACCAGCCGGTCGAGGGACCCCGACACGGTCTTGACGCCGCGCTCGAGCGCGGCGTCGCTGACGTCCTGCATCACGGCGGCGATGCCGGATGCGGCGCAGGCCTGGGCGATGCCGTTGCCCATCGTCCCCGCGCCGATGATCCCTACGGTCTGAATGGCCATGGCGGATGTCCTCGCAGCGTCGGCAAAGCCCGCATTCTATCGGGCCGCTACGCCGCGCCCGCCCGGCCGGCGCGGCCGGGGCCGGCGCTTCAGACCTCGGAGAGGATCACGGCGGCGCAGGCCGCCAGCAAGACCGCCATCAGCGGCAGCACCAGCGGGACGAACCGCATCGACGAACGCCGGGTCGCCGCGTCGTCCGCCCGCGGCTGCGGGGCGGAGGATCCGGTTGCGCTTTCCATGGGGACCTCCTGGCGAGGACCTCAGCCGGTGCGGGCGGCGAAACCGGCCTCGGCAAGCCGTGCGAGCAGCGCCGCCACGTGCCCGGCGCCGCGCGTCTGGACGACGATCTCGACCTCGACGCGCTGCGCGCCGATGCTTCCGAATGCCCGCTCGTGCCGGATCTGCTCGATGTTGGCGTGTTCGTCGGCCAGCAGCGCCGTAACTTGCGCGAGCGCGCCCGGCACGTCGCGGATGTCGACGAAGAGCCGCGCGAGCCGCCCCGACCGGACCATGCCGCGCTCGATGATCGAGGCGAGAAGCAGCGGATCGATGTTGCCGCCCGACAGCACCAGCCCGACCCGCCGGCCACGGAAGCGCTCCGGGTAGCGCAGCAGCGCCGCCAGCGGCGCGGCGCCCGCCCCTTCGGCCACGGTCTTCTCGATCTCGAGCAGCATCAGCACCGCCTGCTCGATGTCGCCTTCGTCGACCAGCAGGACCTCGTCGACGCGCTGGCGGACGATCGGCAGCGTGCGCTCGCCGAGACGGTCGACGGCGATGCCCTCGGCGATCGAGCTCGCGCCGAGCGGGTGGCGCTCGCCGGTCAGCGCGTCGTGGACCAGCGCGAAACGCTCGACCTCGACGCCGGTCACCCGGATTCCCGGCTTCAGGTGCTGCGCCGCGATGGCGACCCCGGCGACGAGCCCGCCGCCTCCGACCGGCACCACCAGGTGCTCGAGCCCCGGCTGCGCAGCCAGCATCTCGACGGCGACCGTGCCCTGGCCCGCGATCACCGCGTCGTCGTCGAACGGATCGATCATCGCGAGCCCGCGCGAGGCGGCGAGCGCCAGGCCGTGCGAGCGCGCCTCGTCGAAGCGATCGCCGTGCAGCACGACCTCGGCGCCGAACGCGCGGGTGCGCTCCACTTTTACCGACGGCGTGAACCGGGGCATCACGATCGTCGCCGGGATCCCGAGCCGGCGGGCGTGCCAGGCGACGCCCTGCGCGTGATTGCCGGCCGAGACCGCGACGACCCCGCGCTCGCGCTGGTCCGCGTCGAGCAGCGCGAGCCGGTTCAGCGCGCCGCGCTCCTTGAAGGACGCGGTGAACTGCAGGTTCTCGAATTTGAGGAACACTTCTGCGCCGGTGATCTCCGACAGCGTGCGCGACGCGAGGCACGGGGTGTCCTGCACCTGCCCGGCGAGGCGCCGGGCGGCCGCCTCGACCTCGGCGAATCCGATCATCGCGAGGCCGTCGCGCGTCGCGACGCCCGACGCCGCATCGGGCGGGCGCGAGAGGGATCGAGCGCGTCCATGGAGTTCTCCCCGGCAGGCAGCCGCGGGCAGCGGCCAGGCGTCGCGCAACCCGACGCCCGACGGCATAATGCGCCGCACCGACCCGAGGCGACAACCGATGAGCACTGCTGCCACTCCGCAAGCGCGTCCCGGCCCTCCTCCGATCGCCGCCCGGGTGCCGCTGTCGGCACCGTGGCGCTGGCTCGAACTGGGCTGGGAGGACCTTCGCGCGACGAAGTTCCGCGGCCTGTTCTACGGGCTGCTGTTCGCGCTGATGGGCACCGCGATCCACGCGGTCTACGAGACCCAGTGGCAGCTGACGATGGGGCTGACCGCGGGCTTCTTCCTGCTCGGCCCGTTCGTCTGCACCGGCCTGTACGAACTCTCGCGGCAGCGAGAACGCGGCGAGCCCGTGAGCCTGGCGAAATCGCTGGTCTGCTGGCGGCGCAACCTCGGCGCGATCGCGTTCTTCGCCGCGATCCTGACGTTCGCGATGATCGTCTGGGCGCGCGTGTCGGTGGTGCTGTTCGCGCTCGCCTCGACCACCGAGTTCCCGACCGTGCGCGGCATGCTCGCCCAGATCGTCTCGCCGGAGAACTTCGAGTTCCTGGCGCTGTGGGCGGCGGTCGGCTTCGTCTTCGCGTCGCTGGTGTTCGCGATCTCGGTGGTGTCGGTACCGCTGATGCTCGATCGCCGCGCCGACACGATGATCGCGATCTTCTCCAGCGCACGCGCGCTCGCCACGCACCCGGGCCCGGTCTACGCCTGGGGGCTGGCCATCGTCGTGCTGATCGGCGCCAGCCTCGTGCTGTGGCTCGGCCTGCTGGTGATCACCGCGCCGTTGGTGGGCCACGCGACCTGGCACGCCTACCGGGCGCTGATCGACGAGGCACCCGCGGGCGGCTGAGCCGGCGCGCCCGAACCGCACTGCATCGGTGCGCGGCTGCAAGGCCGCGCCGGCGCGCGCGACCTTCCGATGCGCGCACCGGCGTGCCGCGTGCTACCTTTCCCGGAGAGCCATCCCCCATCGGGGCCGCGCATGCGACGAGTGCCGCTCTACAGCAGTTCGGACCGGTCCCGCCCGCGCGGATCGTCGGCGGCAGCGGTTGCTTCGGCTGCGCCGGCTGCTTCGGCCGCGTCGCGCGCGCCGCCGCAGCCAGCCGGCGCGCCGGCACGACAGCCGCCCCGCCAGGGCTGGCCAGGCAGGCTGGCCGGACTCGCGAGACGGCACCGGCGCGCGCTCGCCGCCGGCGCGGCACTGGTCGCGGCCGGACTGGTCGCGTTGCGGATCCTCGCCGCGCACTGGCCGGCGCCGATCACGCAGGACGACATCGATGCAGCGGTGCAGTACTCGCTGCAGACCGCGGCCTTGCCGTCGCCGGCGGCCCGGGCCTACGAGATCATCCGTCCGGCGGTCGTGCGCGTGCGCGCGCTCGAAGCCGAGAAGCCGGGCAAGCCCGACGTCGAACGCAGCGTCGGCACCGGCGTGGTGATCGTCGATACCGGCACGATCCTGACGAACCTGCACGTCGTCGTGGGCGCGCCCCGCATCCGGGTCGAGTTCGCCGACGGGCTGGAGGCCGACGCGTCGATCATCGGGCTCGAACCCGAGCAGGATCTCGCGGTGCTGAAGGCGAGGTCGGTTCCCGACGACCTGGTCGCGGCCACGATGCGCTCGACGCGCGACCTCGCGGTCGGCGACCGCGTGGTCGCGGTCGGCTTCCCGTTCGGGATCGGGCCGAGCGCCACCGCGGGGATCATTTCCGGACTGCGCCGCGAGTTCCGCTCGCCCGAGGGCGAGCGCTTGCTGACCAACCTGATCCAGTTCGACGCGGCCGCGAATCCCGGCAACTCGGGCGGACCGCTGGTGACCGACGACGGCGAACTGATCGGCATCGTCACCGCGATCATGAATCCGACCGACCAGCGCGTCTTCATCGGCATCGGCTTCGCGGTGCCGATCGAGACGGCCGCGAGTTCGGTCGGCATGTCGCCTTTCTGACCCGAACCATCACCGGACCCGAGCCACGGACGACACGACATGAGCACCTCGACCGACGGCGGCGCCGACATCGCCGCGCTGATGCAGCGCATCCTCTACGAGGTCAAGCGGGTCGTGGTGGGCCAGGACCGCTTCCTCGAGCGGGTGCTGGTCGCGATCCTGGCGCAGGGCCACCTGCTGGTCGAAGGCGTGCCGGGGCTGGCCAAGACGCTGACGGTCAAGACGCTGGCGCGGACGATCCGCGGCAACTTCCGGCGCATCCAGTTCACCCCCGACCTCGTTCCTGCCGACCTGGTCGGCACGCGCATCTACAACCAGAAGACCGGCGAATTCGCGACGTCGCTCGGTCCGGTCTTCACGAACCTGCTGCTGGCCGACGAGATCAACCGCGCCCCGGCGAAGGTGCAGAGCGCGCTGCTCGAGGTGATGCAGGAGCGCCAGGTCACGATCGCCGGCGAGACGTTCGAGGTCCCCGAGCCGTTCCTGGTGATGGCGACGCAGAATCCGATCGAGACCGAAGGCACCTATCCGCTTCCCGAGGCGCAGGTCGACCGCTTCATGATGAAGGTGCTGGTCGGCTACCCGACCGAGGAGGAGGAGTTCGTCATCGTCGAGCGCGTCACCGGCCCGGAGACGCCGGTCGCGGCCGTCGCCACCACCGCGCAGCTCGGCGCCCTGCAGCGCGAGTGCCGCAACGTCTACGTCGACCCGTCGCTGACCCAGTACGCGGTCCGGCTGGTGGCGGCCACCCGCGAGCCGGCGCGCTGCGGGCTGGCCGACCTGTCGCGTTTCGTCACCTACGGCGCGAGCCCGCGCGCCACGATCCACCTGATCGAGGGCGCGCGCGCGCTCGCCTGCCTGCGCGGTCGCCGCTACGCGCTGCCCGAGGACGTCGTCGACCTGGTCCCCGACGTGCTGCGGCACCGGCTGGTGATGTCCTACGAGGCGCTCGCGGAGTCGGTCAGCGCCGACCGGATCGTCGGCCGGATCATGGAAGCGGTGCCCGCACCGGACAAGCCGCTGCAGACCCATGTCGACCTCGCCGCGAACGCCTGAGCCGCGGCGCGCCGACGAGGTGCTGCGCCGGCTCGAATGGACCGTCCTGCGCCGGCTCGACGGGCTGCTGCAGGGCGACTACCGCACGCTGTTCCGCGGCACCGGCCTCGACCTGGCCGACCTGCGCGAGTACCAGCACGACGACGACGTGCGCTACATCGACTGGAACGTGACCGCACGGCTGCAGACGCCCTACGTCCGCGAGTACGTCGAGGCGCGCGAACTCGCCGCCTGGCTGCTGCTCGACCTGAGCGGCTCGGTCGACTTCGGCTCGGGGCAGGTGACCAAGGAATCGCTGGCCCGCGACTTCACCGCGGTGCTGGCGCGGCTGCTCGCGCGCAACGGCAACCGCGTCGGCGCGATCTTCTACGGCGCCGACGTCGAGGCGGTGATGCCTGCGCGCAGCGGCAGGTTGCAGGTGCTGCAGATCCTGCACCGCATCGCGACGCGGCCGCGGCCCGCCCGATCGGCCGGCACCGACCTGCGCGCGCTGCTCGGCGCGGCGCACGAGGTGATGGCGCGACGCTCGCTGGTGTTCGTCGTCTCCGACTTCCTCAGCAAGCCCGGCTGGGCGCAGCCGCTCGCGCGCCTCGCGCAACGCCACGAGGTCGTCGCGGTGCGCCTGACCGACCCGCTCGAGCGCTCGCTGCCCGACCTCGGCCTGCTCGTGATGCAGGACGCCGAGACCGGCGAGCAGGTCTTCGTCGACACGCACGACCGCGCGTTCCGGCGCCGCTTCGAGCAGGTGGTCGCGAGGCGCGAGGAAGCGCTGCGCGAGGCGTTCGCCGAGGCCGGCGTCGACGTGCTCGAGCTGTCCACCGACGACGACCTCGTCGACGCGATCCTGCGCTTCGCCGACCTGCGCAAGCGGCGCAGCCGCCTCGCCGCCGGCGGCGGCCTGCCGGCGCACCTCGGGGCGATGCGATGAGCTTCCTGTGGCCCACGATGCTCTGGCTGCTGCTCGCGGTGCCCCTGCTGGTCGCCGCCTACCTGTGGCTGCAGCGCCGGCGCAAGCGGGCGGCGGTTCGCTATGCGGGCCTGGCGATGGTCCGCGAGGCGATGACGGCGAGCCAGGGACTGCGCCGGCACCTGCCGCCGCTGCTGTTCCTGCTGGCGCTCACGGCGATGATCGTCGCGATCGCACGGCCGACCGCGGTGGTGACGCTGCCCTCGCAGTACGAAACCGTGATCCTCGCGATGGACGTCTCGGGCAGCATGCGCGCGACCGACGTCGAGCCCACGCGGCTCGCCGCGGCGCAGGCCGCCGCCCGCGCCTTCGTCGCCGAGCAGCCGCGCAGCGCGCGGATCGGCGTCGTCACCTTCGGCGGCAGCGCCACGCTGGTGCAGCCGCCGACGCACAACCGCGAGGACATCCTCGCGGCGATCGACCGCTTCGAACTTCAGCGCGGAACCGCCGTCGGCAACGGCATCCTGGTGGCGCTGAGGACGATCTTCCCGGAACAGGAGTTCGAGCTGCCCTCGCAGCGCACGTCGCGCGGCACCCCGCTCGACCCGAAACGGGGCGACGCGAAACGCGGCGGCACCCAGGGGCCGGCCGCGGCGACCGAGCCCGCCGCACCCGGCTCGTATGCGTCGGCCGTCATCATCCTGCTCTCGGACGGGCAGACCACGACCGGGCCCGACCCGATCGAGGCGGCGCGCCTGGCGGCCCAGCGCGGGGTGCGCATCTACACGGTGGGCATCGGCACGCCGAACGGCGAGATCCTCATCGGCGACGGCTGGTCGATGCGCGTGCGCCTGGACGAGGAGGCGCTGCAGTCGATCGCGCAGGCGACGCGCGGCGACTACTTCTACGCCGGCACCGCGACCGAGCTGAAGGCCATCTACGAAACGATGACCTCGAAGATGGTCCTCGAGACGCGCGAGAGCGAGATCACCGCGCTGTTCTCCGCCGCGGCCGCGGTGGCTGCGGTGCTCGCGGCGCTGCTGTCGATGCTCTGGTTCAACCGGATCTTCTAGCGCGCCTGCGGCCGCGCCGGCCCGCGGGCGCAGGCGCGGGCGGCCCGCCGGCGCCGCCAGGCTTGTCGCCGGGAAATCCGCCTCCATATAAATAAGGGTCCGCGGCCCTGGCCGAGGGCATCCCGCCGGGAGAGACGACGATGTGGAAACGGGTATCGATGCTCTGGACGCTGGTCAGCGGCGACGCGCGCCGCCTGTGGCATGCCCTTCGACACCCGGACGCCCCCGGCTGGCTCAAGGTCGGGACCGCGTTGCTGCTGCTGTACGTGGTTTCCCCGTTCGACCTGATCCCGGAGACGATTCCGTTCCTCGGGGTCGTCGACGACCTCGTCCTGATTCCGGTCGTGATCCGCTGGATGCTCGATCGACTGCCCGAAGGCCTGCTCGCCGACCTCGACCGCGCCTAGCGCGGAGCGGCGCCCGGACCGACGCCGCCCCGGGACCTACCAGCCCCAGGTCAGGCGCCGCGCCACCCAGCCGACCAGGCCGCTCTCGCTGCGGACGCGGATCCAGTCGCCGCGACGCGCGAGCGTGCGCAACACCTCGCCGTAGCCCGCCTTGCCGACGATGCGGCTGCGCGTGCCCGGCGCGCTGCGGATGTTGGCGACCTTCGCCTTCACGATCACGTGCGGCGTCCTGCCGGTCAGCGAACGGTGGACCCAGCCCTCGTCGCTCTCGAAGTCGCGCACCTGCAGCCACTGGCCCTTGCGCGCGAGCACCTCGAGCGGATAGCCGCGCCCCAGGATCCAGACCACCTCGTGCCGGGTGCCGGGACCCGAGCGCAGGTTGACGTCGGGACGCGTGATGCTGACCATTTCGCGCGCCTGGACGGCCTGCATGACGAGAAGCATCAGCAGCGCGAGAAAAATGGCTGGCAAACGTCGTGTCCCGGTCATCGATTTCCCTGTAGAGCGGTGAAGTGAAGCGGTCCGGCCCGCGAGCGGGTCGGGTCGATTCTAGTGCGCATCCGCGGCGAGGGTCGGCGCCCGCGCCCGCCGCATGGACATCGGCGGCGTGCGCTCAGCCCGCCTCGAGCGCCGGCTCCTGCATCGCGGCGACCTGCTCGCGCAACTCGAGCACGCGGTCCTGCCAGTAGCGCTGCGTGCCGAACCATGGAAACACCGCGGGGAACGCCGGATCGTCCCAGCGCCGCGCGATCCACGCCGAGTAGTGGATCAGCCGCAGCGTGCGCAGCGGCTCGATCAATTGCAGCTCGCGCCGGTCGAGGTCGGCGAAGTCCTCGTAGCCGGCCAGAACGTCGGAGAGTTGCCGCGTCATCGACACGCGATCGCCCGAGAGCAGCATCCAGAGGTCCTGCACCGCGGGGCCGTTGCGCGCGTCGTCGAAGTCGACGAAGTGCGGGCCGTCGTCGGTCCACAGCACGTTGCCCGCGTGGCAGTCGCCGTGCAGTTTCTGGATCCGCACGTCGCCGGCGCGGTGGAGCGCGCGTCGTGCCGCGTCGATCGCCTGGTCGACGATGCTGCGCCAGGCCGGCAGCAGGTCGGGCGGAACGAGGCCGTGCGCGAGCAGCCAGTCGCGCGGCTCGACCCCGAAGCTCTCGACGTCGAGCGTCGGCCGCTCGCCGAAGCGGGCGATCGCGCCGACCGCGTGGATCCGGCCGATGAAGCGGCCGATGCGCTCGAGCGTGTCGGGATCGTCGAGTTCGGGCGCGCGGCCGCCGCGCCGCGGATAGACGGCGAAGCGGTAGCCGTCGAACTCGGCGAGGGTCGCGCCCGTGTCGCCGAGCGCCAGCGGCGCGACGACCGGGATCTCGCGCGCGGCCAGTTCTGCGACGAAGGCGTGCTCTTCGTGGATCTGCGCGTCGGTCCAGCGCCCCGGACGGTAGAATTTCGCGACCAGCGTGCGACCGTCCTCGAGGCTCACCTGGTAGACGCGGTTCTCGTAGCTGTTCAGCGCGATGAAGCGCCCGTCGCCGCGCAGCCCGACGGACTCGAGCGCATCGAGCATGCGGTCGGGCGTGAGCCGCGCGTATGGCGCTTCGGCATTGCGCATCGGCGGATTCTACGGCAGCCCCGGCTGCGGGCGAACGCGCAGCCGCGCTCCCCTGGCGCTTTGCACCGCAGCCCGACTGGCCTACGATTCCGTCTCCGGACGCCCGCCTGCGGCGGGCGTCGCGGCGGGCGATCCGGGAGTGCACCATGAAGGTCGGCGTTCCGAAGGAGATCAAGACTCACGAGTACCGCGTCGGCCTCACGCCCGAGTCGGTGCGCGAGTACGTCGATCGCGGCCACGAGGTATTCGTCCAGACGCAGGCCGGTGCGGGGATCGGCGCCGGCGACGACGCGTACCGGCAGGCCGGAGCGGTCGTGGTTGCCGACGCGCGCGCGGTGTTCGACGCCGCGGAGATGATCGTCAAGGTCAAGGAGCCGCAAGCAACGGAACTCGCGATGCTGCGGCCACGTCACCTGCTCTTCACGTATCTGCACCTGGCGCCCGACCCGGAACAGGCGCGAGGCCTGCTCGAATCGGGCTGCGCGGCGATCGCCTACGAGACGGTGACGGAGGCCGACGGGTCGCTGCCGCTGCTCGCGCCGATGAGCGAGGTCGCCGGCCGGCTGTCGATCACGATCGCCGGCCAGCTGCTGATGCGCAACGCCGGCGGGCCGGGGCTGCTGCTGGGCGGCGTGACCGGCGTGGCGCCGGCGCGCGTCCTGGTGCTCGGCGCGGGCGTCGCCGGCGCGCAGGCGGTGCGGATGGCCGCCGGCGCCGGCGCCGAAGTCAGCGTGATCAACCGGTCGCTGCCGAAGCTGCGTGCGCTCGAGGCGCAACTGCCGGGGCGGATCCGCACCCGGCCGTCGACGCACAGCGCGATCGAAGAGGAGATCGCCGCCGCCGACGTCGTGATCGGCGCGGTGCTGGTCGCCGGCGCGAGCACGCCGCGCCTGGTCACGCGCCCGATGCTGCGCACGATGAAGCCGCGATCGGTCATCGTCGACGTCTCGATCGACCAGGGCGGCTGCTGCGAGACCTCGCGTCCCACGACCCACGCCGAGCCGACCTACGAGGTCGACGGCATCGTTCACTACTGCGTCGCGAACATGCCGGGCGCGGTGCCGCGCACCTCCAGTCACGCACTGAACCTGGCGACGCTGCCGTACGGCCTCGCATTGGCCGGCCACGGGCTCGACGCGCTGCGAACCAGCGCGGCGCTGCGCGCCGGCCTGAACGTGCTGGCCGGCCGGATCACGCATCCGATGGTGGCGCAGGCGCTCGGACGCGAATTCGCCGACCCGGCGCAGGCACTCGCCGCTTCGGCACGTTGCTAGCCGTGACGCCGAACGACCCTTGACACAACGCAAGGCTGACGAAGCGACACGGCGTACGGTATGGCCTTGCGTCTGGGTTCAATCGCAACCATCGGATAGGAGTGCCGAATGCTTCGATCGACAATTCTGAAGGGGACGCTCGTCGCGGCGGGGATCGCGTTCTGCAGCGCGTCTTTCGCGCAGAAGGGCGCCCCCATGGACCTGGGCAAGCGCGAATACGATTCGAACTGCGCGTCCTGTCACGGTGCCGACGGCAAGGGGAACGGCCCGGCCAACGAATTCCTCAAGCGCAGTGCGTCCGACCTCACGACGCTGGCCAAGCGCAACGGCGGGGTGTTCCCCGTGGCGCGGGTCTATCAGACGATCGAGGGCGCCGGGGCCGCACACGGCTCCCGGGAAATGCCGATCTGGGGACGCGACTACCAGGTCAAGGCGGCCGAGTACTACATGGACGTGCCCTACGACGCCGAGGCCTACGTCCGCACGCGCATCCTCGCGCTGGTCGACTACCTGAACCGGCTGCAGGCGAAGTGAACCGGTCCCGGCGCCGGCGCCGCGACGTTCAGCCGAACTTGTAGAGCACCCCGTACCCGCCGCGCGGGTACGACCACTCCACGTTGTGGTGCTCGCTGCACAGCAGCCGGCACGTGCCGCATTCGAGGCAGCCGTCGGTCGAGAGGATCACGCTGCCGTCCTCGGCCAGCGTGTAGCAGCCCGCGGGGCAGCACCAGGTGCACGAAGGCGTCTCGCACTGCTCGCGGCAGATCTCCGGCCTCTTGATCGCGATGTGGGCGCGCCCCTCGTCGACGCGATAGCGGTTCTCGAAAAGCTTCTCTTCGACCTTGATCGTCGTCATCGCATCGCCCTCATCAACTTGATCGCGTCGCCGAACAGGCCGAAGCGCGAGCGCCTGGCCACGAAGTCGCGCTTGATTTCCCGTTCCTTGGTCAGCTTGTCGACGCCGTCGACCTTCAGCATCGTGTGCGCCGCCCGGGTGAGCAACTCGGGGTAGGTGGTCAGGAACTGCCGGTTGCCGTGCAGGATCTCCGGCACGTCGCGGTACTTCTTCAGGTCCTTCATCACGAAGCTCTGCTCGAGCGCGCTGCGGTAGCGCTTCAGGTTCGCCGCAGTGTAGTCCCGCCCCTCGTCGCGCAGCTGGACGATCGTCTCGGCGGCCAGCTTTCCGGTGGTCATCGCCAGGTTCGAGCCCTCGCGGTGCACCGAGTTCACGAAGCCCCCCGAGTCGCCGCAGATCACCCAGCCGTCGCCGTGCACCGTCGGGATCGCGTTGTAGCCGCCCTCGGGGATCAGGTGCGCCGAGTATTCCTTGACCTCGGAGCCGGCGATCAGCTGCCTCACCGACGGGTGGCTCTTGAGTTCCTCGAGCAGCTGGTACGGGCTCACGCCGGCCGACTTGAAGTCCTCGACCATGCAGCCGATGCCGATCGAGACCGATTCCTTGTTCGTGTAGAGGAAGCCGGTGCCGACCATTCCTTTCGTGATCTTGCCGAACATCTCGATGACGACGCCGTCGTTGCCCGAGACGTTGAAGCGCTCCTCGATCGTCTGCTTCGGCAGGAAGTGCATCTCCTTGACCGCCAGCGCGACGTCCTGTGCCTTGACCGGCGGCCGCAGGCCGGCCCTGGTCGCGACCAGCGAGTTGACGCCGTCGGCCAGCACGACGACGTCGGCGAGGATGTCGCCGTTGGCGCGGTCGGTGCGCACACCGACGACGCGCTCGCCCCGCTTGAGCAGGTCGACGACGGTGGTCTCGCAGATCAGCAGCACGCCGGCGTCCTGCGCCTTGCCCGACAGCCACTTGTCCATGTTGGCGCGGATCACCGTGTAGCGCGTCGGCTGCTCGTCGGCGTCGACCGTGCCCCGGAAGTGCGAGCCGACGTGCGAGCGCTCGTCCATCAGCCACATCCGCTGCTCGAGCACCGCGCGCTCGAACGGCGCCTGGCGGCGGCAGTTCGGGATCACCGCCTCGAGCGCGTCGGCATACATGATCGCGCCCTGCACGTTCTTCGAGCCCGGGTACTCGCCGCGCTCGAGCTGCAGCACCTTCATGCCGGCCTTCGCCATCAGGTACGCGGCGGTATTGCCCGAGGGCCCCGCGCCGACGACGATCGCATCGAATTTCTCGGCCATCGCTTGCTCCTGGTCGATGTCGTCAGGCCGCCACGCGCCGGCCGATCCGCTCGCGCAGCGCCTCGGTGAGCGCCGGCAGGATCTGCAGTGCGTCGCCGACCACCGCGTAGGTCGCGAAATCCATGATCGGCGCCTTCGGGTCGCTGTTGATCGCGATGATCACGTCGGAGCCTTCGACGCCGACGCGGTGCTGGATCGCGCCCGAGATGCCGGCCGCGATGTAGAGCTTCGGCCGGATCGTCTTGCCGGTCTGGCCGATCTGCCGGTCCGCGCTCACCCAGCCGGCCTGCGCCACCGGCCGCGAGCCTCCGTACTCGCCGCCGAGCAGCTCGGCCAGCTCGCGCACGAGCCGGAAGTTCTCGGGCTTGCCGAGCCCGCGGCCGCCCGCGACGACGACGTCGGCGTAGGCCAGCTGCGCCTTGTCGGCGTCGGCGTCCGGGATGTAGGAGAGGATCTTGGTGACCACGTCGTCTTCGGCCAGCGCGACGCGCTCCTCGACCAGCGTACCGGTGCGCTGTGCGTCGCGCTTCGGCATCGCCATCACGCGCGGGCGCACGGTCGCCATCTGCGGCCGGTACTCGAGCGTGTGGATCGTGCACAGCAGCGTGCCGCCGAAGGTCGGCCGGGTGGCGGCGAGGCTGCGCGTCTCGTCGTCGATGCGCAGTTCGGTGCAGTCGGCGGTCAGGCCGGTGCCGAGCGTCGTGGCGACGGCGCCCGCGAGGTCGCGCCCCAACGTGGTCGCCCCCAGCAGCAGGATCTCGGGCTTGTTGCGCTCGACCAGCTCGGTGAGCGCGCGCGTGTACGGGTCGGTTCGATAGTGGGCGAGCACCGGGTCGCGCACGACGTGGACGCGGTCGGCGCCGTGGCGGAACGCCTCGGCGCAGGCCTGCGAGGTCGCCGCATCGTCGGGGCCCAGCACGACGCCCGACAGCGGCACGCCGAGGTGGTCGGCGAGCTTGCGTCCCTCGCCGAGCAGCTCCCACGACACCGGGTTCACCCGGCCTCGCTCGAGTTCGACGTTGACCCAGACGCCGCACCAGGCGCCGAGGTCGGCGCCGTCGTTGCGGCGCGGCGCGGCGGCCGACGGCGCCGCAGTGTGCTCGTCGGTGCTCATCGGCCGATCTCCTCTTCCAGTTCCGGATGCTTCGCGAACAGCCTCGAAAGCAGCGCGTCGACCGCCTCGCGCGCCGGCTTGCCGGCGGCATCGACGACCTCGGCCTTGTTCGCGCGCGGCGGCGGCGCGAAGACCTTCTTCACCACGGTCGGCGAGCCCTTCAGGCCGCACCGGGCCACCTCGCCGATTCCGGCAGCCTTGTGGTCCCACTCGACGACCTCGTAGCGCGCGGCGCGGAACATCGCGTCCATGTCGGCGAAGCGGATCGTGTTCGCGCCCTCCATCATCGTCACGAGGCAGGGCAGCTTCGTCTTCATCACCTGCACGCCGCCCTCGGCGCGGCGGTGCACGACGATCTCGCGCGCCTCCGGGTCGAGCCGCTCGATCTTCGAGACGTAGGTCAGCTGCTGCAGGCCGAGGCGGCGCGCCACGCCCGGGCCCACCTGCGCGGTGTCGCCGTCGATCGTCTGCTTGCCGCAGAACACCATGTCGACCGGACGGTCGCCGCCGATCGTGCGGATCGCCGACGACAGCGCGTAGGACGTGGCCAGCGTGTCGGACCCGGCGAACACGCGGTCGGTGATCAGGATCGCGTCGTCGGCGCCGAACGAGATGCACTTCTTCAGCGCCTCGGCGGCCATTTTCGGTCCCATGCTGAGCACGGTGACGCGCGCGCCGAACCGGTCCTTGATGCGAAGCGCCTCTTCGAGCGAGACCAGGTCGTACGGGTTGACCACCGCCGGAACGCCCTGGCGCATGATCGTGTTCGTGACCGGGTGGACCCGTATCTGGCTCGAATCGGGCACCTGCTTGACGCAGACGACGATGTGCATGCCCATGCTGCGACTCCGGTATTTCGGTACCGTTTTACCAGTATTGGGCGGCGGGCCGCAAGGGGCGCGCGACCCCCCTCCGGGGTACCCCTTCGAGGCGGTCTTGATCTGGATCAAGTGGATCGCGGCGGGCCGGCGGGCGCGCTGCCGGCCGGCCGCCGGAGCCGGTCGGGGCGCGGGCACGCCCCGACTGCGGGCATAATCGGGCCCGGCTTTCGCCCCCGCACCAGACCGGATTCCCCCTCAATGGCCCAGTACGTCTACACGATGAACCGGGTGGGCAAGATCGTGCCCCCCAAGCGCGTGATCCTGAAGGACATCTCGCTCAGCTTCTTTCCCGGCGCCAAGATCGGCGTGCTCGGCCTGAACGGCTCGGGCAAGTCGACGCTGCTGCGCATCATGGCCGGCGTCGACCGCGAATACGAGGGCGAGGCCACGCCGATGCCGAACCTGCGCATCGGCTTCCTGCCGCAGGAGCCGCAGCTCGACCCGGCCAAGGACGTGCGCGGCAACGTCGAGGAGGGCCTCGGCGAGACGATGGCGCTGGTGAAGGAGTTCAACGAGATCAGCGAGCGCTTCGCCGAGCCGATGGACGACGACGAGATGAACCGGCTGCTCGAACGCCAGGGCGAACTGCAGGGCCGCATCGACGCGGCCGGCGGCTGGGAGGTCGAGCGCAAGCTCGAGGTGGCCGCCAACGCACTGCGACTCCCGCCCTGGGACGCCGACGTGACGAAGCTCTCGGGCGGCGAGCGCCGCCGCGTCGCGCTGTGCCGGCTGCTGCTGTCCGAGCCCGACATGCTGCTGCTCGACGAACCGACCAACCACCTCGACGCGCTGTCGGTGCAGTGGCTCGAGCAGTTCCTCGAGCGCTTCCCCGGCACGGTGATCGCGGTCACGCACGATCGCTACTTCCTCGACAACGTCGCCGGCTGGATCCTCGAGCTCGACCGCGGCCACGGCATCCCGTGGCAGGGCAACTACTCGTCGTGGCTCGAGCAGAAGGAGCAGCGGCTCGAGATCGAGGCGAAGCAGGAGTCGGCGCGCATCAAGGCGATGCAGGTCGAGCTCGAGTGGGTGCGCGCGAATCCGAAGGCGCGCCAGGCCAAGAGCAAGGCACGACTGGCGCGCTTCGACGAGCTCGCCTCGACGGAGACGCAGAAGCGCAACGAAACCAACGAGATCTACATCCCGCCGGGCCCGCGACTGGGCGACCTGGTGGTGCAGGCCGACGGGCTGCGCAAGGCTTTCGGCGAGCGGCTGCTGTTCGACGGGCTGTCGTTCAACCTGCCGCCGGGCGGCATCGTCGGCGTGATCGGACCGAACGGCGCGGGCAAGACGACGCTGTTCCGGATGCTGATGGGCCGCGAGCAGCCCGACGCCGGCACGTTGCGGATCGGCGACACGGTCAAGGCCGCGTACGTCGACCAGAGCCGCGACGCGCTCGACCCGAAGAAGACCGTCTGGGAGGAGATCTCCGACGGCCAGGACGTGATCCAGGTCGGCAGCTACTCGACGCCGAGCCGCGCCTACGTCGCGCGCTTCAACTTCAAGGGAGCCGACCAGCAGAAGTCGATCGGCGAGCTCTCGGGCGGCGAGCGCAACCGTGTCCACCTGGCCAAGGTGCTGCGCGCCGGCGGCAACCTGCTGCTGCTCGACGAGCCGACCAACGACCTCGACGTCGAGACGCTGCGCGCGCTCGAGCAGGCGCTGCTCGACTTCCCCGGCTGCGCGGTGGTGATCTCGCACGACCGCTGGTTCCTCGACCGCATCGCCACGCACATGCTCGCGTTCGAAGGCGACAGCCGCGTGGTCTGGTTCGAGGGCAACTACGCCGACTACCTGGCCGACCGGCGCCGCCGGCTCGGCGACGACGCCGACCGGCCCGAGCGGCTGCGCTTCCGGCCGCTGTCGGCCTGAGGCCCGCGGGGCGCCGCCCCGCCCGTCGCGATCTCGCCGCGGGCCCGGGTGGTCGCGGGCGACGCGTCGCGCGCTGCGCATGTCCGCGAGCGGCCACACTGCGCGCCGTCCGTCGCATCGCGCACTGCGTTCGTCGCTTTCGCATGCAGCCCACGCCGCCACAGGCGTGAAGTGGGCTCGTGCCCCGCGCCGCCGGTCGCTCATCCGCACCGCGGCACGATTCGACGGACGAGGGGCCTTGCTCGAGCGTTCATGAGCCAGCCGGCGCAGCCGGCTGACCCAGCCAGTGCGAGGAGGTCGCCATGAACCTGTTCGATGCGTACCGCGAGTTGTACGCGAGATCGCGCGACGAGGAGATGTCGCTCGTCGAATACCTCGAACTGTGCCGCGGCGAGCCGCTCGCCTACGCCAGCGCCGCCGAGAGGATGCTCGCGGCGATCGGCGAGCCCGAGGTCGTCGACACCCGCACCGATCCGCGCCTGTCGCGGCTGTTCGCCAACCGGGTCATACGCCGCTATCCGGCGTTCCGCGAGTTCTACGGGATGGAGGACGCGATCGCGCAGATCGTCGCGTACTTCCGCCATGCGGCGCAGGGACTCGAGGAGCGCAAGCAGGTGCTGTACCTGCTCGGGCCGGTGGGCGGCGGCAAGTCGTCGATCGCCGAGCGACTGAAGACGCTGATGGAAGTGCACCCGATCTATGCGCTGAAGGGTTCGCCGGTCAACGAGTCGCCGCTCGGGCTCTTCCACCCGGAGCGCGACGGCGCGCGGCTGGAGGCCGAGTACGGCATCCCCGCGCGCTACCTGAGCGGGATCATGAGCCCGTGGGCGATCAAGCGGCTGCGCGAGTTCGACGGCGACATCACGCAGTTCCGCGTGGTGCGCGTGCAGCCGTCGGTGCTGCGCCAGGTTTCGATCGCCAAGACCGAGCCAGGCGACGAGAACAACCAGGACATCTCGTCGCTGGTCGGCAAGGTCGACATCCGCAAGCTCGAGTCGCTGTCGCAGGACGACCCGGACGCCTACAGCTACTCGGGCGGGCTGTGCCTGGCGAACCAGGGGCTGCTCGAGTTCGTCGAGATGTTCAAGGCGCCGATCAAGATGCTGCACCCGCTGCTGACCGCGACGCAGGAAGGCAACTACAAGGGCACCGAGGGTTTCTCGGCGATCCCGTTCCAGGGCCTGATCCTCGCCCACTCGAACGAGAGCGAGTGGCAGGCGTTCCGCAACAACCGCAACAACGAGGCCTTCCTCGACCGGATCTACATCGTCAAGGTGCCCTACTGCCTTCAGGTGTCCGAGGAGGTTCGCATCTATCGCAAGCTGCTCGCCGGCAGCTCGCTCGCGTTGTCGCCGTGCGCCCCCGGCACGCTCGAGATGATGGCGCAGTTCGCGGTGCTCACGCGCCTGAAGGAACCCGAGAACTCGAGCATCTACGCCAAGCTGCGCGTCTACGACGGCGAGAACCTGAAGGACGTCGAGCCGAACGCGAAGTCGATGCAGGAGTACCGCGACTACGCCGGGATCGACGAGGGCATGAGCGGGCTGTCGACGCGCTTCGCGTTCAAGGTGCTGTCGGCGGTGTTCAACTACGACCAGGTCGAGGTGGCCGCCAACCCGGTGCACCTGATGTACGTGCTCGAGCAGCGGCTGGTTCGCGAGGGGCTGCCCGAGGAGGCCCAGCGCCGCTGGCTCGACTTCATCAAGAGCTGGCTGGCGCCGCGCTACGCCGAGTTCATCGGCAAGGAGATCCAGACCGCGTACCTGGAGTCGTACTCCGAGTACGGCCAGAACATCTTCGACCGCTACGTGACCTTCGCCGACTACTGGATCCAGGACGAGGACTACCGCGACCCCGAGACCGGCGAGAGCTTCGACCGCGCGCAGCTGAACGCCGAGCTCGAGAAGATCGAAAAGCCGGCCGGCATCGCGAATCCGAAGGATTTCCGCAACGAGATCGTCAACTTCGTGCTTCGGGCGCGCGCCGCGCACGGCGGGAAGAATCCGTCCTGGACCAGCTACGAGAAGCTGCGCGAGGTGATCGAGAAGAAGATGTTCTCGAACACCGAGGAATTGCTGCCGGTGGTGTCGTTCAACGCGAAGGCCTCGGCCGAGGACCGGCGCAAGCACGACAGCTTCGTCGAGCGGATGGTCGCGAAGGGCTACACCGAGAAGCAGGTGCGGCTGCTCTGCGAGTGGTACCTGCGCGTGCGCAAGTCCCAGTAGGAGCCGGGTCGTGTCGGTGATCATCGATCGCAGGCCGAACGACCGCAGCGGCAGCGCGGTCAACCGCGAGCGCTTCATGCGCCGCTACCGGGCACAGATCCGCAAGGCGGTGGCCGACATGGTCGCCGACCGGTCGATCCGCGACATGGAGCGCGGCGGCACGGTCGGCATCCCGGTGCGCGACCTGTCCGAGCCCAGCTTCCGGCACGGGCACGGCGGCGACCGCGAGTACGTCCATCCGGGAAACCGGGACTTCCAGCCCGGCGACCGCCTGCCGCGCCCTTCCGGCGGAGACGGCGGCGGAAACGGCGACGAGGGCGGCTCGGGTGACGGCGTGGACGAGTTCTCGTTCACGCTGTCGCGTGAGGAGTTCATGCAGATCTTCTTCGACGACCTGGAGCTGCCGCGGCTCGCGCGCACCGCCCTCGGCGAGATCCGCGAGCACCGGCCGCAGCGCGCCGGCTACGCGAGGCACGGCACGCCGGCGAACCTCGCGGTCGCCCGGTCGCTGCGCAACGCGCTCGGCCGCCGCCTGGCGCTCACCGCCGGCGCGCGCCGCGAGCTGGCCCGTGCCGCCGGGTCGACCGACGGCGGCGAACCCGGCGAAGCCGGCGAACCCGGCGACACCGCGGCAGCCGACGCGGCCGCGCGCATCGCGCTGCTCGAGCGCCGGATCGCGCGCGTGCCGTTCCTCGAGGAGATCGACCTGCGCTACCGGCACCGCACGATGGTCGCGCAACCGGTCGCGCGCGCCGTGATGTTCTGCCTGATGGACGTGTCGGCATCGATGGACCAGCACAAGAAGGATCTCGCCAAGCGCTTCTTCGCGCTGCTGCACCTGTTCCTCGCGCGCAAGTACGAGCACGTCGACGTCGTGTTCATCCGTCACACCGACGACGCCGAGGAGGTCGACGAGGAGCACTTCTTCCACGACCGCAAGACCGGGGGCACCGTCGTGATGTCGGCGCTCGCGCTGATGAACCGGATCGTCGGCGAGCGCTACGCGCAGGGCGGCTGGAACGTCTACGGCGCGCAGGCCTCCGACGGCGACGCGTTCGGCGCCGACCCCGAGAAGAGCCGCGGCTTCCTCGAGTCGACGCTGCTGCCGCGCGTGCGCCACTTCGCCTACATCGAGGTGTCGGACGAGGACGCAGGCGTGACGACGCTGTCGGCCGCCTATCGGCGGATCGAGGCGCCCCGGTTCGCGATGCGCGAGGTCCGCGAGGCCCGCGACATCTGGCCGGTGTTCCGCGGCCTGTTCCGGCGCGCGCCCGACGGCGCCGCGACCGCGCGCGCCTGAGCCGGGCGGAGGCACCGTGCCTGCCCCGATCTCGTCAGGCGCCGAGTGGAGCTTCGAGCTGCTCGAGCGCTACGACGCGGCGATCGGGCGGATCGCGCGCGACGAGTTCGGGCTGGACTGCTACGCCAACCAGATCGAGGTGATCGACAGCCGGCAGATGCTCGACGCCTACGCGACGACGGGCCTGCCGGTGGGCTACCCGCACTGGAGCTTCGGCAAGTCGTTCATCGCCCACGAGCACGCCTACCGGAAGGGCGCGCGCGGGCTCGCCTACGAGATCGTCATCAACTCGGATCCCTGCATCGCCTACCTGATGGAGGAGAACCCGATGCCGCTGCAGGCGCTGGTGATCGCCCACGCGTGCTACGGCCACAACTCGTTCTTCAAGGGCAACTACCTGTTCCGCCAGTGGACGGCCGCCGACGCGATCGTCGACTACATGGTGTTCGCGCGGCACTACGTGACGCAGTGCGAGGAGCGCCACGGCGCGGCCGCGGTCGAGGAGGTGCTCGACGCGTGCCACGCGCTGATGGACCACGGCGTGGACCGCTACCGCCATCCGAAGCCGCTCTCGGCCGAGGCCGAGCGCGCCCGGGCGCGCGCGCGCGAGGCCTGGTCGCGCGAGCGGCACGACGAGCTGTGGCGCACCGTCCCGGCCCGCGCCGCCGCGACGGCTGCCGGCGACGCCCGCGACGGCGGCCCCGCCGGCGAGCCGCAGGAGAACCTGCTCTACTTCGTCGAGAAGCACTCGCCCAGGCTCGCGCCCTGGGAGCGCGAGCTGGTGCGCATCGTTCGCAAGGTGGCCCAGTACTTCTACCCGCAGGGCCTCACCAGGGTGATGAACGAGGGCTGGGCGACGTTCTGGCACTACACGCTGCTCAACCGCCTCTACGACCACGGGCTCGTCGACGACGGGTTCATGATCGAGTGCCTGGAATCGCACACCAGTGTGATCGCGCAGCGCGGCTTCGACGAGCCGGGGTACGCCGGCTGCAATCCGTACGCGCTGGGCTTCGCGATGTTCTCCGACCTGCGCCGGATCTGCGAGCGGCCCACCGACGAGGACCGTCGCTGGTTCCCGGAGATCGCGGGAGGCGACTGGGGCAAGGTGCTCGACTTCGCGATGCGCAACTTCAAGGACGAGTCGTTCATCGCGCAGTTCCTCTCGCCGCGGCTGATCCGCGAATTGCGGCTGTTCGCGATCGCCGACCACGAGGGCGAGCCGACGCTGCAGGTCGACTGCATCCACAACGACGCCGGCTACCGGCGGGTGCGCAAGCTGCTCGCCGCGCACTTCGACCGGGACGCGCGCCTGCCCGACATCCAGGCGGTGCGCTACGAGCGCGACGGCGACCGCAGCCTGACGCTGCGCCACGCGATGCACCGCAGCCGCCCGCTCGACGACGACGCCGGGCGCGTGCTGGCGCACCTCCACCGGCTCTGGGGGTTCCCGGTGCGGCTGGAGACGGTCGACGCCGACGGCGCGCCCTGCGCCGAAGCGCTGGTCGTCGGCTAGGGCCGGCTCCCACTGCGGTCGTCCCCGCGCCGGGGCCGGCCGAGGTCCGGCGGCGCAAAGCGGTATCCTCGCGATCGAGGCGCAGGCCGCGGATTTCATGAGAGTGCTTCTCGTCGAGGACGACCGGATGATCGGGCAGGCGGTGCAGACCGCGCTGCGGCAGGACGGTTACGCGGTCGATTGGGTGCGCGACGCGGAAACCGCCGACACGGCGCTCAGCACCGCGGATTTCGACCTGGTGCTGCTCGACCTGGGGCTGCCCGATGGCGACGGGTTGCAGTGGCTGGGAACGCTGCGTGCCGCCGGCTGCCGGACCCCGGTGCTGATTCTCTCCGCCCGCGACCGGCTCGACGAGCGGGTGCAGGGGCTCGACAGCGGGGCGGACGACTACCTGGTCAAGCCCTTCGAGGCCGAGGAGCTGCTGGCACGGATCCGCGCGCTGCTGCGCCGCGGGAGCGGCGGGGCGCAACCGCTGATCGAGGCCGGTGCGCTCAGCTATGACCCGGAAACGCAGCAGTTCCATCTCGATGACCTGCCCCTCGGCCTCTCCCCCCAGGAGCGCAGCCTGCTTGCCGTGCTGATCCGCGCCGCCGGCAGGACGGTCAGCCGCGAGCGCCTGCTGCTGCAGCTCTATGGCCTCGGCGAGGGCGTCGACTCCAACACGCTGGAGGTGCGCATCCACGGCCTGCGCCGCCAGCTCGGCAAGGAGCGCATCGAGACCGTGCGCGGCCTCGGCTACCGGCTGGTGCCGTTGTGAAGCTCAGGCTGACCTGGGTGGCGGCGCTGCTTGCGCTGACGATGGTGGCCAGTGCGGTGACCGGGGTGGTGGCCACCTACCGCCAGGCGGGCGAGGAATTGCGCGAGGTGCTGGAGGACGACCTCGAGAACCAGTGCCGGCTGTTGCTGCGCCTGCTCTCCGCCCCGCAGGCCCGGCAACCGGCGCAGGCGCTCGAGCAACTGCTGCGCAGCGCCTTCCCCGACGACGAGGAGGAGACGCTGTGGGTCAACCTCTACGACGCCGGCACCCGCAGCCTGCTCGGCAGCAACCTGCGCCACGCGCTGCCGCTGCAGGACATCGCTGCCGACGAGCTGCGGCTGTCCTTCGATGGCCACTCGTGGCATGGCTGCCAGCGCCGCGGGGGCGGGCTGGTGGTCCAGCTGCTGCGCCGTTCCGACCGCTATGCCGAGGTGGGCGGGGAGATCCTCGAAGACATCATGCTGCCGGTGCTGGCGGGCAGCGCCATCAACCTCGGGCTGCTGGCGGTGCTGATCGGCCTCTCGCTGTGGCCGCTGGCGGGGCTGGTGCGCGAGCTGGGCACCCGCCACGCCGACTCGCTGGCCCCGCTGAAGAAGGGCGGCATGACCGTCGAGATCGGCACCCTGCGCGAGGCGCTCAACCGCATGATGGCCAATGTCGACTCGGCCCTGCAGCGCGAGCGCCACTTCGCCAGCGACGTGGCGCACGAGCTGCGCACGCCGCTGACGACGCTCAAGCTCGAGCTGGCGAGCACGCATCCCGACCAGCAGGTGCTGAAGGCCGAGGTGGACCGGCTGGCGGGGCTGGTGGGACAGCTGCTGATCCTCGCCAGGCTCGAGCAGGGACGCTGGCACGAAGCCTTCTCGACGGTCGATCTCGAGGCACTGTGCCTGCGCGGCATCGCGCGCTTCGAGGCACGCATGCGGCAGGCGGGCATGGTGTTGCAGGCCGGGCTCGAGCCGGTCGCCGTCGAGGGTGAGGCTACCTTGCTGCAGGCACTGCTCGACAACCTGCTCAACAACCTGCTCGCACACTGTCCGCCGGGCACGCAGGCGCTGTTGCGGCTGCGACGGGAAGCAGGCCAGGTGGTGCTCGAGCTCATCGATACCGGCCCCGGCCTGTCCGCCAGCCAGCGCCAGCAGATGGGCCACGACTTCACCCGCTTCGACAACCGCGGGCCCGGACTGGGGCTCGGCCTCGCCATCTGCCAGCGCATCGCCCGTGCCCACGGTGCCAGCCTCTCCTTCCTGGCACGCGAAGACGGGCAGCCGGGGCTGCGGGTGCGGCTCGTATTCCCCCGCTAAGGTACTTGTAATGTGCCTGCCGCTACCTTGCCAGCACTGCCTTCACACACCACATGGAGAGATGCCATGAAGAAACTCCTGACCATCACCAGCCTTGCGCTGTGTGCACTGGGCGCCACCGCCGCCGAGCCGGCCGGCGGCTTCAAGGGCCCCGACAACCTGCGCCTGGTGACGGCGGCGGAAGCCAGCCAGCTTGCCGATGACACCGCGGTCAAGCTGCAGGGCTTCATCGTCAGGGCGCTGGGCGACGAGAAGTACGAGTTCAGGGACGACTCCGGCACCATCACCGTCGAGATCGACCAGGAAGACTGGGGCGGGGTGACGGCCACGCCGGATGCCAGGGTGGAGCTGCGCGGCGAGATCGATCGCGACCGCTACCCCGCCAGGGTGGAGGTCGATGTCGACAGCGTCCGCCTGCTGCCCTGAGCGGCGCATGCGCGGCTGATGGCCTGCCGGCCGGCCATCAGCCGCGTGTCCTCGGCAGCCCAAGGCCGGCCTCGGCAATGATGCTGCGCTGGATCTCGCTGGTACCCGCGAAGATCGTGCTGGAGATGCTGCGCCGCGCGGACCACTCGATGAGGCCGGCACCCCGGTAACCGCGCAGCAGCGTATCGGGTGCGGCCATGCGCAGCAGCTTCTGGCTGCATCCCATCCAGGACTCGCTGCCCATGAGCTTGACCATCGGGCCTTCGTGCTTGCGCACCCGCCCCTGCACGGAGGCCCAGAGGCAGCGGCGCGAGAGCGCATCGGTGACCTCGGCGCGGGCCGCGGTTTCGGCGATGGCCAGCCGCAGGCGCGGGTCCTGCATGGGGCCATCCGGCCCCTGCTGGCTGGCCCATGCCAGCGCAGCCCGGCAAAGTTCGCGCAGCCAGTTGATGTAAAGATCGCCACCCGACTGCTCGATCGCCAGTGCGGCGGCCAGTACCTTCGCGCCCTCGTTCACGCCGCCGATGCGATAGCGGTCCGGCACCACGAGCTCGCTGTAGAAGGTGACGTTGGTGCGATCATCGCCGATGGTCTTGATCTCGGTCACCGAGTAGCCGGCCTGTTCAACCGGGGCCAGGAACAGGGTGATGCCCCGGTGCTTGTCCGGCCCGGTACGGGCCACCATGAGGTTGTAGCCGGAGCGATGACCGGTCGAGGTGAACATCTTCTGCCCGTTGATGAGCCAGTCCTCGCCGTTGCGCGTGGCCGTGGTCCGCGCCGCGAAAATGTCCGAGCCGCTCCCCGGCTCGGTGTAGCCCATGGCCAGGTGCACCTCGCCACGGGCAATCCGCGGCAGCAACTCGCGCTTCAACCAGTCGCTGCCGGCATGCTGGACCACCTTCCAGAGCATGTTGGTGACCCCCGGCATGAGCATGTGCCAGCCGGCCT
>JAMLIR010000017.1 GCA_023954045.1 Burkholderiaceae bacterium
CGGGGTCGGTGCGCGCGTCGGCCGCCGCCTTGATGCGGTCGACCATTTCGTCCTGGCCGACGATCTCCTTGCCGGGCCGGTGGCCGCAGCGCTTGGCGCCGACCTGGTCCTCGATGTGCATCGCGGCGGCGCCGGCCTTGATCAGCGACTTCGTCGTGCGCGCGACGTTGAACGCCGAGGCGCCGAAACCGGTGTCGACGTCGACCAGCAGCGGCAGGTCGCAGACGTCGGTGATGCGCCGGACGTCGACCAGCACGTCCTCCAGCCCGGTGATGCCCAGGTCGGGCAGGCCGAGCGAGCCGGCGGCGACGCCGCCTCCCGACAGGTAGACCGCGCGGAAGCCCGCATGACGGGCCAGCAGCGCGTGGTTGGCGTTGATCGCGCCGGGGATCTGCAGCGGCCGCTCGGCGGCCAGCGCGTCGCGGAACTTGCGTCCAGGGGTGCTCATGGTGGGCTCACGGGTTGGAGTCGATGTCCGGCCAGGCGTCCGGCCGGCCCCGGCAGGCGCGTGGCGCGGGCGTCGCCCGGGCCACGGCGGTGCCTCAGCCCAGCAGGTGCTTGACGCCTTCGCGCTCCTCGAAGAGCTCCTTAAGCGTCAGGTCCATCCGCGCGCGGCTGAACTCGTCGATCTCGAGCCCGGTCACGCGGGTGTACTCGCCGTTGGCGCAGGTGACGGGCACGCCGTAGATCACGTCCTCCGGAATGCCGTACGAGCCGTCCGACGGGATCCCCATCGTCACCCACTTGCCCTGGGTGCCCAGCGCCCAGTCGTGCACGTGGTCGATCGCGGCGTTCGCGGCCGAAGCCGCCGACGACAGGCCGCGCGCCTCGATGACCGCGGCGCCGCGCTTGCCGACGGTGGGGATGAACGTGTCGCGGTTCCAGGCCTCGTCGGCGATCATCGCCTTGACCGACTGCCCGCCGACGGTCGCGAAGCGGTAGTCGGGGTACATCGTCGGGCTGTGGTTGCCCCAGACGATCATCTTCTCGACCGCGTCGACCGGCTTGCCGATGCGCGCCGCCACTTGCGACAGCGCGCGGTTGTGGTCCAGCCGGAGCATCGCGGTGAAGTTCTTCTTCGGAAGTCCGGGCGCCGAGCGCATCGCGATGTAGGCGTTGGTGTTCGCCGGGTTGCCGACCACCAGGATGCGGCACTCGCGGCTCGCCGCCTCGTCCAGCGCGCGGCCCTGGACCGTGAAGATCGCGCCGTTGGCTTCGAGCAGGTCCTTGCGCTCCATGCCCTTCGTGCGCGGCCGCGCGCCGACCAGCAGCGCGTAGTCGGCGTCCCTGAACGCGACCTTCGGGTCGTCGGTGACCACGACGCCGGCGAGAAGCGGAAACGCGCAGTCCTCGAGCTCCATCACCACGCCCTTGACCGCGGGCAGCGCCGGGGTGATGTCGAGCAGCTGCAGGATCACGGGCTGGTCCTTTCCGAGCATGTCGCCGTTGGCGATCCGGAAGAGCAGGCTGTAGCCGATCTGGCCGGCGGCGCCGGTGACGGCGACGCGCTTGGCGGGCTTGGACATGGGGCGACCTTTCGTGGGGAGGGTGGAACCGGAGACGGCCGGTAGTCTAGGAGCCGCGTCCCGCGCTGTCAAGCCTGCGAGATATCTTATATAAGACATAAGAAACTGGACTTTCGGCGCTTGCGGTGGTTCAATCCGGGGGATGAACGACGCGTCCCGGGCAGCGCAGCGCGATGGCGGCCCGGCCTCGGCAACCGAGGCCGGGCCGACGTTCGCGCCGCTGTACCGGCAGATCCGCGAGCTCCTGCTGCGCGGCCTGCAGTCGGGCGAGTGGAAGCCCGGCGAGCCGATTCCCTCCGAGGTCGAGCTCGCGGCCCGCTACCGGGTGAGCCAGGGCACGGTGCGCAAGGCGATCGACGAGCTCGCCGCCGCCAACCTGGTCGTGCGCCGGCAGGGGCGTGGCACCTTCGTCGCCTCGCACCGCGAGGTACGCACGCAGTTCCGCTTCCTGCGCCTGCGCCCCGACGAGGTCGGGGCCGGCGCCGCGACGCCTGGCGCGGTCGGCGGCCCGGGCGAGTCGGGGCCGGGAATGGTCATGACCAGCCGCGTGCTCGAGTGCCGCCGGCTGCGCGCGCCCAGCGAGGCGGCGCGCGCGCTGTCGCTGCGCGCGGGCGAGGCGGTCGTGCTGATCCGGCGGCTGCTCGAGGCCGACGGGCGCCCGACGGTGCTCGACGAGATCTGGCTGCCGGGGGCGCGTTTTCGCGGCCTGTCGGCCGAGCGCCTCGACGCGTGGCGCGGCCCGCTGTACCTGATGTTCGAAACCGAGTTCGGCGTGCGGATGATCCGGGCAGTCGAGCGCCTGAAGGCGGTTGCCGCCGACCGCGCGCGCGCCCGGACGCTGCAGGTCCACGAGGGGGCGCCGCTGCTGCTCGTCGAGCGCGTCTCGCACACCTACGGCGACCAGCCCGTCGAGTTGCGGCGGGGCTACTGCGTCACCGACAGGCACCACTACTACAACGAGCTGAGCTGAGGAGCACCGGGGCGCTGGCGACGCGGGCAATTGGTGCATTGCGCCAAATTGGTACAGAATACGAAGGTTTTGCGATCAACGGGGGCGATATGGCCGACGCGGTGGACAAGTCACTGGGCAATACGCAGCGCAGCGCGAGGCCCGAGTTCCGCAACATCCACGTCACCCAGATCGCCCGGTACCGCCTGCCGCTCGCGGGACTCGTCTCGATCCTGCACCGGATCAGCGGCGCGCTGATGTTCCTCGTCGGCCTGCCGTTCGTGCTCTACCTGTTCCAGCAGAGCCTGACCTCCGAACTGAGCTTCGAGACCTACCGCGCGATCGTCTCGAACTGGTTCGCCAGGCTGGTGCTGCTCGGCCTGATCTGGGCCTACCTGCACCACTTCTGCGCCGGCTTGCGGCACCTGCTGATGGACCTCGACATCGGGGTCGCCAAGGAGGCGGGCCGCAACTCCGCCGCGATCGTGCTGGCCGTCAGCCTCACGCTCACGCTGATCCTGGCGCTGAAGCTGTTCGGCCTGTTCTGACCACGGGTGCCCACCATGACTTCCAAACGAATCGTCGTCGGCGCGCACTACGGGCTGCGCGACTGGCTCGCGCAGCGCTTCACCGCGGTCACGATGGCCGTCTACACGCTGGTCCTGCTCGGCTGGCTGGTCGCGCTGCCGGAGCTCACCTACGGCACCTGGGCCGGCATGTTCGCGTCGGGCTGGATGAAGGTGCTCACGATGCTGGCGCTGATCGCGCTCGCCTGGCACGCGTGGGTCGGCGTGCGCGACATCTTCATGGACTACATCAAGCCGATCGGCCTGCGCCTGGCGCTGCAGGTGATCACCATCTTGCTGCTGCTCGGCTACGCGTGCTGGGCGGTCGTCATTCTCTGGAGCGTCTGAGATGGCCGACGTGCTGAACCACCTCTCGAACAACCTGCCGCGGCGCAAGTTCGATGCGGTGATCGTCGGGGCGGGCGGCGCGGGCATGCGCTGCTCGCTGCAGTTGGCCGAGGCCGGCTACAACGTGGCGGTGCTCTCGAAGGTGTTCCCGACGCGCTCGCACACGGTGGCCGCGCAGGGCGGCATCGGCGCGTCGCTTGGCAACATGAGCGAGGACAACTGGTACTGGCACATGTTCGACACCGTGAAGGGGTCGGACTACCTCGGCGACCAGGACGCGATCGAATTCATGTGCCGCGAGGCGCCGAAGGTCGTCTACGAACTCGAGCACTTCGGGATGCCGTTCGACCGCAACCCCGACGGAACGATCTACCAGCGCCCGTTCGGCGGCCACACCGCGAATTTCGGCGAGAAGCCGGTGCAGCGTGCCTGTGCGGCAGCCGACCGCACCGGACATGCGCTGCTGCACACGCTGTACCAGCGCAACGTACGCGCGCGCACGCAGTTCTTCGTCGAGTGGATGGCGCTCGACATCGTCCGCGATGCCGACGGCGACTGCGTCGGCGTGGTCGCGCTCGAGATGGAGACCGGCGAACTGCTGGTGCTCGAGGCCAAGGTCACCGTGTTCGCGACCGGCGGGGCGGGGCGCATCTTCGCCGCCTCGACCAACGCGTTCATCAACACCGGCGACGGGCTGGGGATGGCGGCGCGCGCCGGAATCCCGCTCGAGGACATGGAGTTCTGGCAATTCCATCCGACCGGCGTCGCCGGGGCGGGCGTGCTGATCACCGAGGGCGTGCGCGGCGAGGGCGGCATCCTGCTGAACAAGCAGGGCGAGCGCTTCATGGAGCGCTACGCCCCCACGCTGAAGGACCTGGCGCCGCGCGACTTCGTCTCGCGCTCGATGGACCAGGAGATCAAGGAGGGGCGCGGGGCAGGTCCCGACGGCGATTACGTGCTGCTCAAGCTCGACCACCTGGGCGCCGAGACCATCATGAAGCGGCTTCCCTCGATCCGCGAGATCGCGATCAAGTTCGCCAACGTCGACCCGATCACCGATCCGATCCCGGTCGTGCCGACGATCCACTACCAGATGGGCGGCATCCCGACCAACTATCACGGCCAGGTCGTCGTGCCGAAGGACGGCAACCCGAACTCGGTGGTCGGCGGCCTGTACGCGATCGGCGAGTGCGCGTGCGTGTCGGTGCACGGCGCGAACCGCCTCGGCACCAATTCGCTGCTCGACCTCGTGGTGTTCGGCCGGGCGGCGGGCAACCACATCGTCGCCTCGAAGCTGAACGAGGGGAGCCACAAGCCGCTGCCGCGCGACGCCGGCGACGGCGCGCTGGCGCGCCTGGCGCTGCTCGACGGCTCGACCTCGGGCGAGAACGCGCAGGACGTCGCCGGCGACATCCGCCGCACGATGCAGGCCCACTGCGGCGTGTTTCGCACGAAGGAGCTGCTCTCGGAAGGCGTGCAGAGGATCGGCGAAGTCGCCGCGCGCGTCGGCAAGGTGCACCTGAAGGACAAGTCGAAGGTCTTCAACACCGCGCGCGTCGAGGCGCTCGAGCTGCACAACCTGATCGAGGTCGCGCGCGCGACGATCGCGTCGGCCGAGGCGCGCAGGGAGAGCCGCGGCGCGCACGCACACCGCGACTTCCCCGAGCGCGATGACGCGAACTGGATGAAGCACACGCTGTGGTACTCGGAGGGCAACCGCCTCGACTACAAGCCGGTGAACACCAAGCCGCTGTCGGTCGAGACGTTCCAGCCGAAGGCCCGCACCTTCTGAGACGAAAGACACACCCGAGAGCGCAGGAGCCCTGATGAGCGCAGTGGTCCAATCCCCGGTGAGCGCGGCGTCCGCCGCGCAAGGCAAGCGAGTGGTCAGGTTCTCGATCTACCGCTACGACCCCGACAAGGACGCGCGGCCGTACATGCAGGACCTCGAGGTCGAGCTCGAGCCCACCGACAAGATGCTGCTCGACGCGCTGATGCGCATCAAGCAGGTGAAGGACGACTCGGTCGCGTTCCGCCGCTCGTGCCGCGAGGGGGTCTGCGGCTCCGACGCGATGAACATCAACGGCAAGAACGGCCTGGCGTGCGTCACGAACCTGCGCGACCTGAAGCAGCCGATCGTCCTCAAGCCGCTGCCCGGCCTGCCGGTGATCCGCGACCTGATCGTGGACATGACGCAGTTCTTCAAGCAGTACCACTCGATCCGGCCCTACCTGATCAACGACACGCCTCCGCCCGAGAAGGAGCGGCTGCAGTCGCCCGAGGACCGCGAGCAGCTCGACGGCCTGTACGAGTGCATCCTGTGCGCGTGCTGCTCGACTGCGTGCCCGTCGTTCTGGTGGAACCCGGACAAGTACGTCGGCCCGGCGGGCCTGCTGCAGGCCTACCGCTTCATCTCGGACAGCCGCGACCAGGCGACCGCCGAGCGCCTCGACGACCTCGAGGATCCGTACCGCCTGTTCCGCTGCCGCTCGATCATGAACTGCGTCGACGTCTGCCCGAAGGGGCTCAACCCGAACCGGGCGATCAACAAGATCAAGGACCTGATGGTCCGGCGCTCGGTCTGATCGCCGGGGCCGGCCGGGGATGGGACCATGTCCGCGGGCGCGCACCAGGCCGACGACGCGCGCAGGCGGCGGCTTCGCTGGCGCGCGCGCCGGGGGCTGCTCGAGAACGACCTGGTCATGGCGCGTTTCTTCGATCGCTTCGAGTCGAGCCTCACCGACGCCGACGTGGCCGGGCTCGACCGGCTGCTCGACCTCGGCGACAGCGAGCTGCTCGAACTGATCCTCGGGCGGCGCGAACTCGAGGGCGAAGCGGCGACGCCCGCGGCGCAGCGCGTGCTCGGGATGCTGCGAAGCGTCTGAGCGGCGGGGGAACACGATGAAACCTCCGGGACGGCAGCGCCCGGAACCTCAACAGCAAGGAAGAGTCCAATGACCGTCCAGCACAAAGCCACGCTCTCCTTCTCGGACGGCACGCCGTCGATCGAGTTCCCGATCTACCACGGCACGGTCGGCCCGGACGTGATCGACATCCGCAAGCTCTACGCGCAGACGGGCAAGTTCACCCTCGATCCGGGCTTCATGTCGACCGCGGCGTGCGAGTCGAAGATCACCTACATCGACGGCGACAAGGGCGAGCTGCTGTATCGCGGCTATCCGATCGAGCAGATCGCCGAGCACTGCGACTACCTGCAGACCTGCTACCTGCTGCTCAACGGCGAGCTTCCCGACGAGGCGCAGCGCCTCGACTTCGACCAGCGCGTGACCCGGCATACGATGGTTCACGAGCAGATGGCGCGCTTCCTGCAGGGCTTCCGCCGCGACGCGCACCCGATGGCGGTGCTGGTGGGGATGGTCGGCGCGCTGTCGGCCTTCTATCACGACTCGCTCGACATCAACAATCCCGAGCACCGGTTCGTCTCGGCGATCCGCCTGATCGCCAAGATGCCGACGCTGGTGGCGATGGCGTACAAGTACTCGAACGGCCAGCCGTTCATGTATCCGCTGAATCACCTGTCGTACGCGGCGAACTTCATGCGGATGATGTTCGCGACGCCCTGCGAGGAGTACAAGCCGAACGACGTGCTGGTGCGCGCGCTCGACCGCATCCTGATCCTGCACGCCGACCACGAGCAGAACGCGTCGACCTCGACGGTGCGGCTGGCCGGCTCCTCGGGCGCGAACCCGTTCGCCTGCATCGCGGCGGGCATCGCCACGCTGTGGGGCCCCGCGCACGGCGGCGCGAACGAGGCCTGCCTCGTCATGCTCAACGACATCCAGAGGATGGGCGGCGTCGAGAAGATCGGCGAGTTCATCGACCAGGTGAAGGACAAGGACTCGGGCGTCAAGCTGATGGGCTTCGGCCACCGGGTCTACAAGAACTACGACCCGCGTGCCAAGCTGATGCGCGAGACCTGCCACGAGGTGCTCGGGGAGCTCGGCCTGCACGACGACCCGTTGTTCGCGCTGGCGATGAAGCTGGAGAGGATCGCGCTCGAGGACGAGTACTTCGTCAAGCGCAAGCTCTACCCGAACGTCGACTTCTATTCGGGGATCGTCCAGAAGGCGCTCGGCATCCCGACCGAGATGTTCACCTGCATCTTCGCGCTGGCGCGCACCGTGGGCTGGATCTCGCAGTGGAACGAGATGATCGCCGACCCGGACCAGAAAATCGGCCGCCCGCGCCAGCTGTTCACCGGCCACGTCCGCCGCGACGTCAAACCGATCCCGAAGGCGTCTGGCGCGAAAAAATAGCTTTGTATCAATGACTTACTGGATATTGTTAATCCTAGAACTAGCTTGAGGAAACGGTACTGCCGATGACCCGGCTGGTCGTGCGCCGCCTGCTGGTCGACCTCGAGAGTCCGTTCGCGCGGCACTGGTGCGGCGGCGACGCTTTCCGGACCGCGCTGTTCAACGCGCTGTCGATGAGCTTTCCGGTCGGCGAGCAGTTCTTCATCGACGCGGTGCGCCGCGGGCTCGACGCGCTCGGGCCCGAGCGGCGCCGCGACTTCGAGGAGGAGGCGCGCGGCTTCATCGGGCAGGAGGCGACACATCGCCGGATCCACGCGCTGTTCAACGCGCAGCTCGCGCGGCAGGGACTCGTCAACCACTGGGAAGCGCGGGCGACGGCGCGGCTCGCGCTCCTCGACGGGGCCGACGCGCGCCACTGGCTGGCGATCACCGCCGCCAACGAGCATTTCACCGCGATCCTGGCCGAATGGCTGCTGGGCAACCACGACCTGCTCGGCGACATCGAGCCCCGGCTGGCGACGATGTGGCTCTGGCACAGTGCGGAAGAGTCGGAGCACCGCGGTACCGCGTTCGACCTCTACCGGGCGCTGGGCGGCGACGAGGCCTGGCGGCTTCGCTGGTTCCGCCGCGTCACGCTGATCTTCCTTGGCGACACGCTGCGCCAGACCGTCGCCAACCTGCGGCGCGACGGCACGCTGTGGAGGTGGCGCACCTGGCGCGGCGCCGCGGCCTTCCTGTTCGGCCGCCGGGGGCTGGTGCGCGAAACGTTCGCGCCCTGGCGCGCGTATTTCCGGCGCGACTTCCACCCGGACACGTTGCGCACCGACCGGTCGAGCCGGTGGTTGCGCGACAACACCGCGGCCTGGTCGGCCGTGGCCGCCTCCGCGCAATCGCGCTAGCCGCGCCGCTTCAGCGCAGCGACGCGTTGATCCGCTCGAGGATCGCGCCACCCGGGCACAGCGTCACTTCGTCGAGGCGGTTCATCGCGATCCCGGGGGTGCCGATCCGGTCGTGCAGGTCGCCGGCCTCGGGATCGACGAACAGCAGCCCGGTGACGATCTCGCCCCTGGCCTGGTGCGCCATCACGTGGTTCATCGCGGCGATCCGGTCGGTCGGGTCGAAGCCGTCGGCGAGCTTGCGCAGCCTCAGCGTCGATCCATCGTGCTGGACGATCTCGGTGGCCTCGCCGGGCGGATAGTCGGCGGTGATCTCGCTGCGCGCGGGCATGAAGTCGATGCGGTTGACCGCCTCGTTGTGCTCGCGCACGTAGTCGTAGCTCCGTGTGCTGCCAGCGTGGTTGTTGAACGCGACGCAGGGGCTGACGACGTCGATGAACGCCGCCCCGCGGTGCGCGATCGCGCCCTCGATCAGCGGCACGAGTTGCGCCTTGTCGCCCGAGAAGCTCCGGGCGACGTAGGTCGCACCGAGCTGGAGCGCCAGCAACACGAGGTCGATCGCCGAGTCGTTGTTGACCGCGCCGCGCTTGGACTTCGAGCCGCGGTCGGCGGTCGCCGAGAACTGGCCCTTCGTCAGGCCGTAGACGCCGTTGTTCTCGACGATGTAGGTCATGTTCACGCCACGACGCATCACGTGCGCGAACTGGCCGAGACCGATCGAGGCCGAGTCGCCGTCGCCGGAGACGCCGAGGTAGATCAACTCGCGGTTGGCGAGGCTCGCGCCGGTCAGCACCGACGGCATCCGGCCGTGCACCGAGTTGAAACCGTGCGAGTTGCCGAGGAAATAGTCGGGCGTCTTGCTCGAGCAGCCGATTCCGGACAGCTTGGCGACCCGGTGAGGCTCGATGTCGAGCGCCCAGCAGGCCTGGATGATCGCGGCCGAGATCGAGTCGTGGCCGCATCCGGCGCAAAGCGTCGAGACCTTGCCCTCGTAGTCGCGGCGGGTGAAGCCGAGCCGGTTCTTCGGCAGCGTCGGGTGGTGCAGGGCGGGCTTGGCGAGGTAGGTCATGGCTGCGGTCCTCAGGCGACCTTGCCGCGCTTGAGCGGCTTGACGTTGGCGCCGGAAAGGCGCTCGGCGATCGCCTCGACGATGAAGCGCGCGGTGATCGGCGTGCCGTCGTAGTGCAGCACCGGCACCAGCCGCGCGGGGTCGACCCCGAGCTCGTTGACCAGCATCGTGCGCAGCTGGGCGTCGCGGTTCTGCTCGACGACGAACAGCGTGTCGTGCGCGGCGACGAACCGCGCGACCTCGTCGCCGAACGGGAACGCGCGCAGGCGCAGCGTGTCGAGCGGCATCTCGCGGGCCTCGAGCTGGTCGATCGCCTCGCTCATCGCCGGGCTGGTCGAGCCGTAGTAGATCGCGCCGACCCGTGCCGGCTGGGCGGCGCGCCGCTCGACCGCGGCCGGCACCAGCGCCTTCGCGGTCTCGAACTTCTTCAGCAGCCGCTGCACGTTGGCCACGTAGTCGGGGCCGGCCTCCGAGTAGCGGGCGTACGCGTCCTTCGTGGTGCCGCGCGTGAAGTACGCGCCGCGCGACGGATGCGTGCCGGGCCAGGTGCGGTAGGGGATGCCGTCGCCGTCGACGTCGAGGTAGCGGCCGAACTCGCGCCCGTCCTCCAGCATCCGGGCGGTCATCACCTTGCCCCGGTCGTAGCGGCGGCTGTCGTCCCACCTGAAGGGCGCGGTGAGGCGCTGGTTCATCCCGATGTCGAGGTCGGTCATCAGGAATACCGGCGTCTGCAGCCGGTCGGCGAGGTCGAGCGCCTGCGCGGCGAACTCGAAGCACTCGTGCGGGTCTTCGGGAAACAGCAGCACGTGCTTCGTGTCGCCGTGCGACGCGTAGGCGCAGCTGAGCAGGTCGGCCTGCTGGGTGCGCGTCGGCATCCCGGTGGACGGGCCGCCGCGCTGCACGTCGATGATCGTGACCGGAATCTCGGCGAAGTAGGCCAGCCCGATGAACTCGGCCATCAGCGACACCCCGGGGCCCGAGGTGGCGGTGAACGCGCGGGCACCGTTCCAGCCGGCACCGACGACCATGCCGATCGAGGCCAGCTCGTCCTCGGCCTGCACGATCGCGAAGCGGTTCTCGCCGGTCTCCTTGTCGACGCGCAGCTTCGAGCAGTACTTCTGGAACGCCTCGGCGACAGACGACGAGGGCGTGATCGGATACCAGGCGCAGACGGTGGCGCCGCCGTACAGGCAGCCGAGCGCCGCCGCGGAATTGCCGTCGACGAAGATCCGGTCGCCGACGTTGGCCGCGCGCCGCACGCGCAGCCCGAGCGCGTCGTCGAGGTGCTCCTGGGCGTAGCGGTATCCCTTTCGGAACGCGTCGAGGTTCGGCGTGAGCAGCTTCTCCTTGCCCTTGTACTGCTCGCCGACCAGCTCGGCGATCGTCGCCGGGTCGATGCCGATCAGCGCGGCGAGCACGCCGACGTACATGATGTTCTTCAGCAGCTGGCGCTCGCGCGGGTCGCCGTAGGCGGCGTTGCACATCTCGGTGAGCGGAACGCCGATCGCGTGGACGTCGGCGCGCAGCTTCGAGGCGGGGAGCGGCTTCGTGCTGTCGTACAGCAGGTAGCCGCCCGGTTCGATCTCGGCGACGTCGCGGTCCCAGGTCTGCGGGTTCATCGCGACGAGCAGGTCGACGCCGCCGCGGCGGCCGAGGTACCCCTTCTCGGTGACCCGCACCTCGTACCAGGTCGGCAGGCCCTGGATGTTCGACGGGAAGATGTTGCGCGGGCTGACGGGAACGCCCATCCGCAGGAAGCTCTTCGCGAAGAGCTCGTTGGCCGATGCCGATCCGGAGCCGTTGACGTTGGCGAACTTGACGACGAAGTCGTTGACGGCTTCGATGCGCTTCATCAGGCGGCCTTCCTCTGGGAGCTCCGGCACCCGGGGCCGGCGTGGGTCACTGTCAGCAGGAACTTGCGCATGTCCCACGCGCCGGTCGGGCAGCGCTCGGCGCACAGCCCGCAGTGCAGGCAGACATCCTCGTCCTTCACCATCGCGCGGCCGGTCTTCAGGCCGGTGGCCAGGTAGAGCGGCTGGGCCTCGTTGAGCGCCGGCGCGCGCAGCCCGGCGCGCAGCGTGCGCTCGGCGCCGTCGGCCGGCAGCATAGTGAAGGTGATGCAGTCGGTGGGGCAGATGTCGACGCACGCGTCGCACTCGATGCACTGCTTCGCGGTGAACACCGTCTGGACGTCGCAGTTCAGGCAGCGCTGCGCCTCGCGCAGCGCCGTCTTCGCGTCGAAGCCGAGCTCGACCTCGACGCGGATGTCGCGCAGCGCCTGGTTCACGTCGCGCCAGGGCACCTTCTGCCTCACGTCGCGGGCCACCTCGTTGTCGTAGCTCCACTCGTGGATGCCCATCTTCTGGGAGATCATCGTGACCGCCGGCGCCGGGCGCTCGCGAACGTCCTCGCCCTCGAGGAAGCGGTCGATCGAAACCGCGGCCTCGTGGCCGTGGGCGACGGCCCAGATGATGTTCTTCGGGCCCAGCGCCGCGTCGCCGCCGAAGAACACGCTCGGCAGCGTCGATTGCAGCGAGACCCTGTCGAGCACCGGCATCCCCGACTCGTCGAATTCGACGCCGATGTCGCGCTCGATCCAGGGAAACGCGTTCTCCTGGCCGACGGCGATCAGCACTTCGTCGCAATCGAATACCTGGTCGGGCTCGCCGGTCGGAACGAGCTTGCGCCGGCCGCGCTCGTCGCGGTGCGCCGCGACCTTCTCGAAGCGCATCCCGGTGAGGCGCCCGTTCTCGTGCAGGAACGCCTTGGGCACCAGGTAGTCGAGGATCGGGATGCCTTCGTGCATCGCGTCCTCCTTTTCCCACGGAGAAGCCTTCATCTCGTCGAAGCCCGAGCGGACGATCACCTTGACGTCCGCGCCGCCGAGGCGGCGCGCGGTGCGGCAGCAGTCCATCGCGGTGTTGCCGCCGCCGAGCACGATCACGCGCTTGCCGATCCGCTCGACGTGGCCGAACGAGACCGAGGCGAGCCACTCGATGCCGACGTGGATCTGCGCGGCCGCCTCGGCGCGGCCCGGCAGGTCGAGGTCGCGCCCGCGCGGTGCGCCGCAACCGACGAACACCGCGTCGTAGCCCTGGTCGAGCAGCGCGCGCAGCGAATCGACGCGCTGGCCGCCGCGGAACTCGACGCCGAGGTCGAGCACGTAGCCGGTCTCCTCGTCGATGACCGACTCGGGCAGTCTGAAGCGCGGTATCTGCGTGCGGATCATCCCGCCGGCGCGCGCGTCCTGGTCGAAGACCGTCACCGCATACCCCAGCGGGGCGAGGTCGCGCGCGACGGTCAGCGAGGCGGGCCCGCCACCGACACAGGCGACACGCCGGCCGTTGGGTCGCGCCGCACGCCTGGGCAGTCGCTCACGGATGTCGTCCTTGAAGTCGGCGGCGACGCGCTTGAGCCGGCAGATCGCGACCGGCTCGGGTACCTGCGCCTGCTGCGCCTCGACGCGGCCGCGCCGGCAGGCCGGCTCGCAGGGACGGTCACAGGTGCGCCCGAGGATGCCGGGGAACACGTTGGAGCGCCAGTTGACCAGGTACGCGTCGGAATAGCGGCCAGCGGCGATCAGGCGGATGTATTCGGGGACGGGAGTGTGGGCCGGGCAGGCCCACTGGCAGTCCACCACGCGGTGGAAATAGTCGGGATCGCGGATATCGGTCGCCTGCAACGGTCTCCTCCTGTGCAGCGCTCGGGTCGGCCGCGTTCGTGTGCGGCGCGTTGTTCGCTCGTTCCGGTGCGGCCAGTCTACTCCCGGGGCAGGGGCGGCGAAAGCTCCGCCGGGCGGGCTGCGTCGGCATTGTGTCGGGATCGCGCAACCGCGCGGCGTCGCCGGTTTGCGCGACTCGCGGCGCCGGTGCTACCGTGCCATCGGTGTCCACGACACGCAACGACGACTTCACCGAGGAGGGGAATCAGATGGTCCACGGCCGTATCGTTCGCATGGTTGCCGGCGCGGTAGTCGCCGGCCTGCTCGCTTCCATGGTTCCGGCGCCGGCACAGGCCCGCGTCGTGAGCACCGAGGAGGTCCTGACGGCGACCCCGGCGTCGGACCGGGCGGCGCTCGACGCGCTGCTCGCCCGCGACGACGTTCGCGCGCGCTTCGAGGCGCTCGGGGTCGACCCGGCGCAGGCGCGCGAGCGCGTGAAGGCGCTCGACGACCAGCAGGTTCGCGACCTCGCGGCGCAAATCGACCAGTTGCCCGCGGGCGGCGACGTGCTCGGCATCATCGTCACGATCTTCATCGTGCTGCTGATCACCGACATCCTCGGCTTCACCAAGGTCTTTCCGTTCACCCGCTCGATCCGTTGACGCGAAGCGGCGCGCGGCGCGCAGCCGCCGCGGCCGCAGTGGCCGCGGCGCTCGCGCTCGGCGGGTGCGCAACCCCCCAGACCGACGCGCTGATGGCGCGCGGCGGCACGCCGTCGGCGGCGCTCGTCCAGGGGCTGCCCCGGCAGGCGCGGCTGGCCAACGTGCCGTTCCATCCCCAGGAAGACTACCAGTGCGGCCCGGCCGCGTTGGCGATGGCGCTCGGCGCCATCGGGCGTCCGCGCACCCCCGGGTCGCTGGCCGCCGAGGTATACCTGCCGGCCCGGCAGGGCACGCTGCAGGCCGAGATGCTGGCGTTGCCGCGGCGCGAGGGGCTGCTGTCGATCCCGATGCCGACGACGATCGCTTCGCTGCTGCGCGCGGTGTCCGACGGCTACGCAGTGGTCGTGTTCCAGAACCTGGGCCTGTCGATCATGCCGGTCTGGCACTACGCGGTGATCGTCGGCTACGACCTCGACGCCGACCGGGTCTTCCTGCATTCCGGCCCCGAGCAGGCGATGCCGATGGCGTTCGAGACTTTCGAGCGGACCTGGGCACGGGGCGGCTACTGGGCGATGGTGGTGACGACGCCGGACCGGATTCCGGCGGTGGCGACGCAACGCGACGCGCTGCGCGCGGCGGTCTCGCTCGAGCGCGTCGACCGGGCGGCCGCGCTCGCCGCGTACCGGACGCTGCGAGAGCGCGACCCGCAGGATCGGTTCACGGCGTTCGCGCTGGGCAACGCGCTGCTTGCCGACGGGCAGGCGGGGCAGGCGACGCGGGCCTATCGCGATCTGTTGCAGCGGCACCCGGATTTCGCCGACGGCTGGAACAACCTCGCCGAGGCGCTGGCGCGCACCGGCGACCTGGCCGCGGCGCGCGAGGCGGCCGGGCGCGCGGTGTCGCTCGGGGGGCCGGGCATCGAAACCTATCGGGAGACCGCGGCACGCCTGCGGTGACCTGCACCGCGGTGATACCATGGAACCACCTGCCAAAGCGTGCCGCCATGACGTAACCGACCTTCGTCACCACTGCTGAGTCTCGAGCCACCGATCCGGAAGCCGGACGGGGCTCGTCGGCGCCGTGCCAACGCGGCCGTCCGAGCATCTTTGACGAGAAACTCGTTCCGAAAGGTGAAGAACCATGATGAAAGCGTTCCAGTCGAACTCGTACCTGTTCGGCGGCAATGCCCCCTATGTCGAAGAGCTCTACGAGAGCTACCTGAACAACCCCGGCTCGGTGCCCGAGGCCTGGCGCGCGTGGTTCGACAGCCTGCAGGCGGTGCCGGCGGCCGACGGCAGTCCGCAGACCCGCGACATCGCGCACGCGCCGATCGTGCAGTCGTTCGCAGAGCGCGCCAGGGAAGGCACGTTGCAGCCGCGGCTGATGGGCGGCGACGCGGCGACCGCGCGCAAGCAGGTCTTCGTGCAGTCGCTGGTCGCGGCGTACCGCAACCTCGGCTCGCGCTGGGCCGACCTCGACCCGCTCAAGCGCCAGGAGCGACCGGTGATCCCGGAGCTCGAGCCCGCCTTCTACGACTTCACCGAGGGTGAGCACGCCAACATCTACTCGGCGGCCAACACCTATTTCGGCTTCGACAACGCGCCGCTGCGCGACATCGTCAAGGCGCTGCGCGACACCTACTGCGGGTCGATCGGCGCCGAGTTCATGTACATCAGCGACCAGGCGCAGAAGCGCTGGATCCAGGAGCGCCTCGAGTCGACGCGCGCGCGCCCGAGCTACAGCACCGACAAGAAGAAGCGCATCCTCGACCGTCTCACCGCTGCCGAAGGCCTCGAGCGCTACCTGCACACCCGCTACGTCGGCCAGAAGCGCTTCTCGCTCGAGGGGGGCGAGAGCTTCATCGCCGCGATGGACGAGCTGGTGGCGCGGGCGGGCGAGTTCGGCATCCAGGAGGTCGTCATCGGCATGGCCCACCGCGGGCGGCTGAACGTACTGGTCAACACGCTGGGCAAGATGCCCAAGGAACTCTTCGCGGAGTTCGAGGGCCAGCACGCCGACGACCTGCCGAGCGGGGACGTCAAGTACCACAAGGGTTTCTCGAGCGACATCTCCACGCCGGGAGGGCCGGTTCACCTGTCGCTGGCCTTCAACCCTTCGCACCTCGAGATCGTCAACCCGGTGGTCGAGGGGTCGTGCCGCGCGCGTATGGTTCGCCGCGGCGACCGCAACGGCGACCACGTGCTGCCGGTGCTGGTGCACGGCGACGCGGCCTTCGCGGGGCAGGGCGTCGTCATGGAGACGCTGAACCTCGCCCAGACGCGCGGCTACGGCACGCGCGGCACCGTGCACATCGTGATCAACAACCAGATCGGCTTCACGACCTCCGACCCCAGGGACACCCGCTCGACGATCTACTGCACCGACGTCGTCAAGATGATCGAGGCGCCGGTGTTCCACGTGAACGGCGACGACGCCGAGGCGGTGGTCTACGCGACGCAGCTGGCGCTGGAATTCCGGCAGCGCTTCCGCAAGGACGTCGTGGTCGACATCGTCTGCTTCCGCCGGCTCGGGCACAACGAGCAGGACACGCCGGCGATGACGCAGCCGATGATGTACAAGAAGATCGGCGCGCACCCGGGAACGCGCAAGCTCTACGCCGACAGGCTCGTGGCGCAGGAAGTCATCAGGGAGTCCGACGCCGAGGCGATGGTCGCCGGCTACCGCAAGGCGATGGACGAGGGCAAGCACACGATCGACCCGGTCATCACGAACTTCAAGAGCAAGTTCGCGGTCGACTGGCTGCCGTTCCTGAACCGCAAGTGGACCGACAGCGCCGACACCGCGGTGCCGATCGGCGAGCTGCGCCGGCTCGGGGAGCGGATCACCACCGTGCCGTCGGAGTTCAAGCTGCACCCGCTGGTCGAGCGCGTGATCAACGACCGGCGCGCGATGATCAACGGCGACCTGCCGCTCGACTGGGGCATGGGCGAGCACATGGCCTTCGCGACGCTGGTCGCCTCGGGCTTCGGCGTGCGCCTCTCCGGGCAGGACTCGGGCCGCGGCACGTTCACGCACCGGCACGCGGTGCTGCACGACCAGAACCGCGAGAAGTGGGACCAGGGCGCCTACATCCCGCTGCAGTTCGTCGCCGACAAGCAGGGGCAGTTCATCGTCATCGACTCGGTGCTGTCGGAGGAGGCGGTGCTCGGCTTCGAGTACGGGTACGCGTCGTCCGACCCGAACACGCTGGTGATCTGGGAGGCGCAGTTCGGCGACTTCGCCAACGGCGCGCAGGTGGTCATCGACCAGTTCATCGCATCGGGCGAGACCAAGTGGGGGCGCGCCTGCGGCCTGGTCCTGATGCTGCCGCACGGCTACGAGGGGCAGGGACCCGAGCACTCGTCGGCGCGGCTCGAGCGCTTCCTGCAGCTGTGCGCCGAGCACAACATGCAGGTGTGCCAGCCGACGTCGCCGGCGCAGATCTTCCACCTGCTGCGGCGCCAGATGATCCGGATGTTCCGCAAGCCGCTGGTGATCATGACGCCGAAGTCGCTGCTGCGGAACAAGGACGCGGTGTCCTCGCTCGACGAGCTCGCGCGCGGCGAATTCCGCACCGTCATCGGCGAGACGGCCGCGGGAATCGACCCGAAGAGGGTCAAGCGGGTCGTCGTCTGCACCGGCAGGGTCTACTACGACCTCCTCGCCGCGCGCCGCGAGCGCGAACTCGACGACGTGGCCCTGGTGCGCGTCGAGCAGCTGTACCCGTTCGCGCACAAGGCGTTCGAGGCCGAGCTGAAGAAGTTCCCGAACGCGACGCAGGTGGTCTGGTGCCAGGACGAGCCGCAGAACCAGGGTGCCTGGTTCTACGTGCAGCACCACGTCACCGAGGCGCTCCGGGAAGGCCAGAAGCTCGGATACGCGGGGCGCGCGGCGGCCGCGTCGCCGGCCGTCGGCTACTACGACAAGCACTACGCGCAGCAGAAGGAGCTGATCGCCGCGGCGCTCGGCGAAGGCCGCTCGCGCGCCAGGAAATCGAACTGAACCGGATTCCTCTCCCGGAGTAAAGGCAAATGGCTCTCATCGAAGTCAGGGTTCCGCAGCTGTCGGAGTCGGTCGCCGAGGCAACCCTGCTGCAGTGGCACAAGAAGGCCGGCGACGCCGTCGCCCGCGACGAAAACCTCATCGACATCGAGACCGACAAGGTCGTGCTCGAACTGCCCGCGCCATCGGCCGGCGTGCTGGCGCAGGTGCTCAAGGGCGACGGCGCCACGGTCGTCGCCGGCGAGGTCATCGCGATGATCGACACCGAGGCGACGGCGGGCGCCGGCGCGCAGGCCGCGCCCGCCGCGGCAGCCGCCGCGCCGGCGGCAGCGCCTGCTGCGGCCACTCCTGCTGCGGCAGGCGCCCCCGCTGCGCCGGCGCCGGCGCCGGCTGCCGCGGCGGCCGCCGGTGCGAAGAGCGGGGTCGCGATGCCCGCGGCGGCAAAGCTGATGGCCGAGTCGGGGCTCACGCCCGCGCAGGTGGCCGGCACCGGCCGCGACGGCCGCATCACCAAGGGCGACGTGCTCGGGGCTGCCGCCGCCGCGGCGGCCCGCCCGGCGCCCGCGGCGATCCCCACCGGCGCGCCGACGGCGAACCTGCCCGAGGTGCGCCCCGCACTCGACCTCGCGAAGCTGCTCGAGGGGCGCCCGGAGCAGCGGGTGCCGATGTCGCGGCTGCGCCAGCGCGTGGCCGAGCGACTGCTGCAGTCGCAGGCGACCAACGCGATCCTCACCACGTTCAACGAAGTCAACATGCAGCCGGTGATGGACCTGCGCAAGCGCTACCAGGAGCGCTTCGAGAAGGAGCACGGCGTGCGGCTCGGGTTCATGTCGTTCTTCGTGAAGGCCGCGGTGCACGGGCTCAGGAAATACCCGGTCGTCAATGCATCGGTCGACGGCAGCGACATCGTCTACCACGGCTACTTCGACATCGGCGTGGCAGTGGGTTCGCCGCGCGGGCTGGTCGTGCCGGTGATCCGCAACGCCGACCAGTTGAGCTTCGCGCAGATCGAGAAGCAGATCGCCGACTTCGGCAAGCGCGCCCAGGACGGCAAGCTCGGCATCGAGGAGCTGACCGGCGGGACGTTCTCGATCAGCAACGGCGGCGTGTTCGGCTCGATGCTGTCGACGCCGATCATCAACCCGCCGCAGTCGGCGATCCTCGGCGTGCACGCGACGAAGGAGCGCGCGGTGGTCGAGCACGGCCAGGTGGTGGTGCGGCCGATGAACTACCTCGCGGTGTCGTACGACCACCGGATCATCGACGGCCGCGAGGCGGTGCTGTTCCTCGTCGCGATCAAGGAGGCGCTCGAGGATCCGTCGCGCCTGCTGCTCGATCTCTGAGGAGGGCGCGGAGATGCCCCAGACATACGACGTCGTCGTGATCGGCGGCGGCCCGGGCGGCTACATCGCCGCGGTGCGGGCCGCGCAGCTCGGGTTCAAGGTCGCCTGCGTCGAGAAGTGGCGCAACCCGAATGGCGAGCCCACGCTCGGCGGCACCTGCCTGAACGTCGGCTGCATTCCGTCGAAGGCGCTGCTCGGCTCCAGCGAGGAGTACGAGAAGGTGCGCCACCACCTCGGCGCGCACGGGATCTCGGTGGAGGGCGTGAAGCTCGACCTCGCGAAGATGCTCGCGCGCAAGGAGGCGATCGTCTCGAAGATGACCAAGGGGGTCGAGTTCCTGTTCCGCAAGAACAGGATCGCCTGGCTCAAGGGCCACGGGCGCTTCGTCGGCGCCGAGGACGGCGCGATTCGCATCGAGGTCGTCGACGAGGCCGCGCAGGACGCGGCTGCGAAGGCGCCGCAGCTGGTCGACGCGGTCAACGTGATCATCGCCACCGGCTCGAAGGCCCGGCACCTGCCGGGGGTGCCGGTCGACAACCAGCTCGTCTGCGACAACGAGGGCGCGCTGGCGATCACCGAGGTGCCGAAGCGGCTGGGGGTCATCGGCGCCGGCGTGATCGGCTTGGAACTCGGCTCGGTGTGGCGCCGCCTGGGCGCAGAGGTCACGATCCTCGAGGCGCTGCCGACCTTCCTCGCGGCGACCGACGGCGGCGTGCAGAAGGAAGCCTGGAAGCTGCTCACGAAGCAGGGGCTGAAGATCCACCTCGGCGTGAAGCTCGGCGCGGTCCACGCGGGCAAGCGCGGGGTGAAGGTCGAGTGGACCGACGACAAGGGCGTCGCGCAGGTGCTCGATTGCGACCGGCTGGTCGTGTCGGTCGGCCGCGTGCCGAACACCGACGGGCTGGGCCTCGAGTCGATCGGGCTGGCGGTCGACGAGCGCGGCTTCGTTCCGGTCGACGACCACTGCCGGACCGCGGTTCCGAACGTCTGGGCGATCGGCGACGTGGTCCGCGGCCCGATGCTCGCGCACAAGGCCGAGGACGAGGGCGTGATGGTCGCCGAGTTGATCGCCGGCCAGAAGCCCCACATCGACTACAACTGCATCCCGTGGGTGATCTACACGTCGCCCGAGATCGCCTGGGTCGGGCGCACCGAGGAGCAGCTGAAGGCCGAGGGCCGCGCATACAAGGCGGGCCAGTTCCCGTTCTCGATCAACGGCCGGGCGCTGGGGGTCGGCGCTCCCGAGGGCTTCGTCAAGGTGCTCGCGGACGCGACGACCGACGAGGTCCTCGGGGTGCACGTCGTCTCGGCCGCCGCCTCGGACCTGGTGGCGGAAGCGGCGCTCGCGATGGAGTTCAAGGCGTCCGCAGAGGACATCGGACGCGTCTGCCACCCGCATCCGTCGATGTCCGAGGTCCTGCGCGAGGCTGCACTGGCTGCGACCGACAAGCGCGCGCTCAACATGTGACGACCGCCACGTCGTGACTGTCATCGAGGCCTTCCGGCAGGCGCTGGCCGAGCGCGGCTACGTCGCCGACGCCGCGCAGCTGGCGGCGGCCGAGCGGCTGCAGCGGATGCACGACGAGTTCGTCGCGTTCAAGGCGCAGCGCTCGAACCGGCTGAAGAAGCTGATCAACCGGCCGCCGGTTCCGCGCGGCGTGTGGCTCTACGGCGGCGTGGGGCGCGGCAAGAGCTTCCTGATGGACAGCTTCTATGCGTCCATTCCCGTGGTGCGCAAGACGCGGTTGCACTTCCACGAGTTCATGCGCGGCGTGCACCGCTCGCTGCAGGACCTCCGGGGCCTGCCCGACCCGCTCGACGCGGTCGCCGCACAGGTTGCCCGGCGCTACCGGCTGATCTGCTTCGACGAGTTCCACGTCTCCGACATCGCGGACGCGATGATCCTCGAGCGGCTGATCCGCGCGCTGTTCGCCCACGGAGTCACGTTCGTGATGACCTCGAACTACCATCCGGACGAGCTGTACCCGGAGGGCCTGCACCGCGCGCGGGTGCTGCCGGCCATCGAGCTGATCAAGGCCAACGTCGATGTCCTGAACGTCGATGCAGGCATCGACTACCGTCGGCGCTCGCTCGCCGACGTGCGCGCCTATCACACGCCGCTGGGCGCGGCCGCCGACCGCGCGCTGCGCGAGGCCTTCGCCGCGCTCGCGGAGGCGCGCGACGAGGAGCCGCGGCTGATGATCGAGCACCGCGAGATCCGCGCGCTGCGGCGCGCCGGCGGCGTCGTCTGGTTCGACTTCCGCACGCTGTGCGGCGGGCCGCGGTCGCAGAACGACTACCTCGAGATCGCGAGCCAGTTCCACACGGTGATCCTCTCGGGCGTGCCCAGGATGGGCGCGGCGATGGCGTCGGAGGCGCGGCGCTTCGTCTGGCTGGTCGACGTGCTCTATGATCGGCGCGTGAACCTGATCATGTCCGCCGAGTGCCCGCCCGAGGCGCTCTACACCGAGGGCGCGATGGCCGGCGAGTTCCAGCGCACCGTGAGCCGGATCGTCGAGATGCAGTCGCGCGAGTACCTCGAGGCGCCGCGCCGCGAGGCCGGTGCCGGCCTCGACGGGCGCGGCTGAGGCGATGCCGGGCCGCAGCGGCCGCAGGGAGCGCCCGGGGACGGTCCGTCGCCCCGGGCTTGGGCTGCGGGCGCTGCTGGGCGCCGCGGCGGCACTGCTCGCGGGCGCGGCCGTGGCCGGGGAGGCGGCCTCGTCGCAGGCTCCGGCGCCTGCGCCCGGCGCGAGCGTCGAATCGGCCGCGCCGGTCGACACCGGGGCGGCGCGAAGGACGCTCGCCGAGGTCGACCGCGAGCGGGCCGAAGTGCGCGCCCGGCGGCGAACCGACGAGGCGCAATGCCGGCAGCGGATCCTGGTCAACGACTGCGTGCAGCAGGCGCGCGAGCGCGAGCGCAAGTCGCTGCAGCGCCTGCGCGAGCGCGAAATCGCCGCGCGGGCGGTCTTGCGCGAGGAGACCGCCCGGGCGGACAACCGGGCGCGGGCCGCCGATGCGGCGGCGCGCGTCGAGCGCGAGACGGCCGCGCAGGAGCGCCGCGACGAAGCGCGCGAGCGCCAGCGGCAGCGGGCCGACGCGAACCGCGACGAGGAGGCGCAGCGCGCGGCGCGAGACGCCCGACGCGCCCGGGATGCCGAGGCCGAGCGCAGGCGGCGCGCGCAGCGGGAAGCCGATCTCGAGCGCCGGCGCGCCGAGGCGAGCGAGCGCGACGCGCAGGCCGCGGCGAACGCCGAGCGCCACGCCGAACGGCTGCGCGAAGTCGAGCGGCGCAATGCCGAGCGTGACCGGAGGGTGGCGGCCCAGCGGGAGGAGGCGCTGAGGCGCGAGGCGAGCCGCAAGGCCAGGCAGGAAGCGACCGAGCGGCGCCAGGCGGCGAAGCTGCCTTCGGCCCCGGATTGAGTTTCGCCGAACCGGCGACGTATCATGGAAGGTCGATCCAGCCCGGCAACCTGCCCCCCGTCATGACCGAAGATACCGGCCCCGAGTCGCCCAGCGCCGGCGCGCTCGCCGCCGACGCGATCCGGCAGCGCATCGCCGAGCTGCAGCTCGAGCATCGGGGGCTGGACGCGATGATCGCCGCGATGGGCCAGCAGCCCCGTTTCGACGAGCTGCAGCTGCGCCGCCTCAAGAAGCGCAAGCTGCGCATCAAGGACGCGATCACGCTGCTGCAGATGCAGTTGGTGCCCGACGAGCCCGCCTGATGCACGATCCTGCGGCCGCGGCGCGGCTCGATGCCGCGGTGGCCGCGGCCTTTGCGTCCGAGGGGGCGCTGGCGCGCTCGCAACCCGGGTTCGTCGTCCGGTCGGGCCAGCGCGAGATGGCGCTCGCCGTGGCCGCCGCGATCGCCGCGCCGGGCGCGGCACTGGTCGCCGAGGCCGGCACGGGCACCGGCAAGACGTTCGCCTACCTCGTGCCGGCGCTGCTGTCGGGCGGCAAGGTGCTGATCAGCACCGGCACGCGCACCCTGCAGGACCAGCTGTACCACCGCGACCTGCCGCGAGTGCGCGAGGCGCTCGGCGTCGGGGCGACGATGGCGCTGCTCAAGGGGCGGTCGAACTACGTCTGCCGCCATCACCTGCGCCGCAATCTCGAGGAAGGCCGTTTCGAGCGGCGCGAGGACATCGCGGTGCTGCGGCGAATCGAGCGCTTCGCCTCGATCTCGGCGAGCGGCGATCGCAGCGAGGCGCCGGGCATCGCCGAGGACGCGCCGGCGTGGGCCCGCGCGACCTCGACGCGCGAGAACTGCCTCGGGCAGGACTGCCCGGAGCTCGCCGAGTGCTTCGTGTTCAGGGCGCGACAGGCAGCGCAGCAGGCAGACATCGTCGTCGTCAACCACCACCTGTTCTGCGCCGACCTGGCGCTTCGCGACGAGGGCGTCGCCGAGTTGCTGCCGACGACCGACGCGCTGGTCTTCGACGAGGCGCACCAGCTGCCGGAGATCGCGACCCAGTTCTTCGGACGCAGCGTGTCGACGCGCCAGCTGCTCGACTTCGCCCGGGACCTGCTGCGGGTCGGCCTCGCCGATGCGCGCGACGCCGCCGACTGGCAGCAGGCGGCGACGGCGATCGAGCAGCAGGTGCGCGAACTGCGGCTGGCGGCGGGCCGGCCGGGGCGCCTGGACGCGGCGCAGCTGCGCGGACACGCGGCGCTGCGAGAGGCGGTCGAGGGCCTCGTCGACACTCTTGCGCTGCCGGCACTCGTGGCGGCGGCCGAGCGCAGCCGCGACCTGGCGCGCCTGAGCCTGCGCGCGACCGAGCTCGCGCAGCGGCTGCGACGCTGGCTCGACGGCCTGGATCGCGGTCCCACCGCGGCGGGGCCTCGCGCGCCGGCCGAAGGCGCCGGGCCGAGCGCCGGCGGGCACACCGTTCCGGACGCCGGCACGGACGTCGCACCGGGCATCGACCCGGACGGCGACACGCTTTCGGACGGGCCCTCGATCCTCTGGGCAGAAGTCCACCAGTCGGGCGCGACGCTGCACGAGACGCCGCTTTCGGTCGCGGGCACGTTCCGGCGCCACCGCGAATCGGCGGCGCGGGCCTGGATCTTCACCTCCGCGACCCTGGCGGTGGCCGGCCGCTTCGACCACTTCACTGCGGCGATGGGGCTCGAGGGGGCGCGCACGCTGCGCTGGGAGAGCCCGTTCGATTTCGCGGCCCGCGCGCTGCTGTACGTGCCGCGCCACTGCGGCGACCCGGCGTCGCCCGAGTTCGCGCGTCGCGTCGCCGCAGCCGCCTGGCCGCTGATCGAGGCCAACGGCGGCCGGGCCTTCGTGCTCTGCACCACGTTGCGGATGGTCGAGCAGCAGGCCGCGTTGCTCGGCGCGCGGATTCGCGACTCAGGTCTCGACATCGAGTTGCTGGTGCAGGGGCAGGCGTCGCGGCTGGCGCTGATCGAGCGCTTCCGCAGCCTGCGCGCTCCGGTGCTGGTGGGCAGCGCGAGCTTCTGGGAAGGGGTCGACGTCGTCGGGCCCCAGCTCTCGCTGGTGATCATCGACAAGCTGCCGTTCGCCGCCCCCGACGATCCGGTGCTGCGCGCGCGCATCGACGCGCTGCGCCGGGCCGGCGGGGATCCGTTCAGGCAGATCCAGCTGCCCGCAGCGGCGATGGCATTGAAGCAGGGCGCGGGGCGCCTGATCCGGTCGGAAACCGATCGCGGGGTGCTGGCGATCTGCGACGACCGGCTGCTGGGGAAGCCCTACGGGCGCAGCCTGGTGGCGAGCCTGCCGCCGTTCCGTCTCACGCGCGACGAAGGCGAAGCGATCGGATTCTGCGGCGTGGAAGAGGCCGGACTCAGCGCCAGACCTGCCACCAGCGACGATTGTCTTCCTGGAAACCCTTCGTGAGCAGCTCGCTGTCGGGGAAGCTGCGCCGGAGCACGCGCTCGGCGTCCGCCCGCAGGTCGTTCAGCCCGAGCTTCTCGTAGGAGCGCGCCAGCAGGTAGAGCGCCTCCTCGAGCGCAGGTGCGTCCTGGTAGTCGCGGATCACTTCCTGGGCCCGGTTGGCCGCGGCGACGTAGGCGCCGCGGTTGTAGTAGTAGCGGGCGATGTGGACCTTGCCGCGCGCCATCGAATTGACCAGGTAGCGCATCCGCGCCTCGGCGTCGGGCGCGTACCGGCTCTCGGGGAAGCGGCTCACGAGCTCCTTGAACGCGTCGAACGACTCGCGCAACGCGGCCTGGTCGCGTTCCGAGAGGTCCTGGCTTCCGAAGCGCGCGAGCAGGCCCTCCTGCTCGTTGAAGTTCACCAGCCCCTTGAGGTAGAGCGCGTAGTCGAGCGCCGGGTGGTTCGGGTGCAGCTTCATGAACCGGTCGACCGCGGCGAGGGACAACGCGCGCTCGCCGTCCTTGAACTGGATCCAGGCGATGTCGAGTTGCGCCTGCTCGGCCCAGCGGCCGAACGGATAGCGCGACTCGAGCTTCTCGAGCAGCTTGATCGCCGCCTGCCGGTTGCCCGTGGACAACTCGTCGCGCGCCTCTGCATATAATCGATCGGGTGTCCAACCGATCGTCGGGTCGGGCGGTTCGGTAGTGCTGCAGGCGGCGAGCGACACGACGGCGACCGCGGCCAGCCTGCGTAGCCAGGACACTGGGATTCTCATGCGCCCGATTATAGCCAAGCCCTCCGCCGAGCCTTCCGACCCCGACGCGCCGCCGGCGGCGGTCATCGAGCTGGACGCGGCCGGTGCCGCAGGCGAACGCCTCGACCGGTTCGTCGCTTCGCGGCTCCCCGAAGTCTCGCGCACCCGGCTGCAGCGCTGGATCGCGCTCGGGGCGGTGCGTTGCGACGACCGGGTGCTGCCGGCGAAGACGCGGCTGCGCGGCATCGAGGCGATCGTGGTCGAGCCCCAGCCGCGCGACGCGGACACCGCGTTCACTCCCGAGCCGGTGCCGATCGACGTGGTCCACGAGGACGCGCAGCTGCTCGTGCTGTGCAAGCCGGCCGGACTGGTCGTGCATCCCGCGGCCGGGAACTGGCACGGAACGCTGATGAACGGGCTGCTGTTCCATCGCCCCGCGCTCGCCGCGCTGCCGCGCGCCGGCATCGTCCACCGGCTCGACCGGGACACGAGCGGGCTGCTGGTGGTCGCGAAGACCGAGCAGGCGATGGCGTCGCTGGCCGCGCAGCTGGCCGACCGCAGCATGGGGCGGCGCTACCTGGCGCTCGCGGCCGGACGATGCACGGCGCGCGGCAGCGTCGACGCGGCGATCGCGCGCGACGAGGCCTCACGGGTGCGGATGGCCACGGTGGCGCCGGGGCGCGGCCGGGCCGCGCGGACCTGGTTCCGGGTGCTGGCCTACGGTCGCATCGGCGAGCGCGACGTGAGCCTTGTCGAGTGCCGCCTCGACACCGGGCGCACGCACCAGATCCGCGTGCACCTGCGCAGCATCGGCCACCCGCTGGTCGGCGACGCGCTTTACGGCGGCCCCGCGCTGGCGGGGTTCGCGCGCCAGGCGCTGCACGCCTGGCGGTTGCGGCTGCGCCATCCCGCCGACGATCGCCCTGCCAGCTGGACCGCGCCGATGCCCGCCGACATGGTGGCACTGTGCGAGGCTGCGGGGATCGACGCGGCCGCGGCGCAGCGCGCCGCGGCCACGCCCTTCGACACCGACGAGCCGGATTGAGCATGGACGGTGCTTTGCCTGCATGGTCGCGGCTGGCGGAGCTGCGCCCCGACTGGGGTGCCCCGCCGCAGGTCCGGGCCTTCGTCACCGGGCGCCGCGGCGGGGTGAGCCGCGGCCCGTGGGGGCTCGCCGACGGCAGCGCAGGGGGCCTGAATCTCGGCGCGCGCTGCGGCGACGATCCGCGCGACGTCGCGGTCAACCGCGCGCGGCTCGAAGCCTGCCTGCCGTCGCCGCCCGTCTGGCTCGAGCAGGTGCACGGCGCGAGCGTGCACCTGGTGCTGCCGAGCCCGGATGCGGGGGGCGCGACGCGATCGAGCGGTCCCGACGCGCCGATCGAGCCGCGCGCCGACGCGGCCGTGACCGGCGCGCCCGGCGTCGTGCTCGCGGTGCTCACGGCCGACTGCCTGCCGGTGCTGCTCGCCGATGCGCGCGGCCGGGCGGTCGCGATCGCGCACGCGGGCTGGCGCGGGCTGGCGCTCGGCGTGGTCGAGCGCAGCGTCGAGGCGCTTCGCGCGCAGGCCGGGGCCGGCGCGGACGTGCTCGCCTGGCTCGGGCCGGCGATCGGTCCGCACGCTTTCGAGGTCGGCGAGGACGTGCTGCACGCGTTCTGCGACGACGATCCGGGCTGCGCCGCCGCCTTCGCGCCCGGCCCGCGCGAAGGCAAGTGGCTCGCCGACCTGTACGCGCTCGCGCGCGTCCGGCTCGCGCGCGCCGGCGTGCGCCGCGTGAGCGGCGGCGGGCACTGCACGGTCGGCGAGCCCGAGCGCTTCTATTCCTATCGGCGCGACGGTTCCAGCGGCCGCATGGCGTCGCTGATCTGGCTCGAACCGCGCCCATAGATCGGGCGCGGGCGCCCCGTGCCGATCGATTCGGGATAACGCCGAGCGCAAACCGGCGCAGCGCTCGCTGCAGTGCGTTGACAAAATCATCCCGCAGTGCAGAATGGCCGCAACGGGTCAGCAGGGATGGAGCGGAGACGAGGATGCCGGATGCGTCGCGAGGAAAGGCAGCCGCGGTTTCGCGGCGCCGCAACATCAAGGCGCCGGCCTCTTCGGGTTCCAGTTCCGCGCCGGCGGCGCCGGTAGCAAGAGCGGCGGCGCGCGGCAAGGCGGACGCGAAGCGGCGCGAGAAGGCGCCGGGCGCGGCGGCGCGACCTGCGAGGGCCGCAGCCGGCGCATCGGCCGCCGCGCCGGTGCACCTGTCCGCCGAGCGCGTCGGCGAAATCCAGGCCGAATACATGCAGCGCCTGGGCGCGCTGATGAGCGGCGCGCCGGCACCCGATGCGCGCGACCGCCGCTTCGCCGGCGAAGCCTGGAAGCAGGGGCCGTTCGCGTGGGCCGCCGGGCTCTACCAACTCAACGCCGAATTCATGCAGCGGCTCGCCGACGCCGTCGAGGGCGACAGGCAGGCGCGCAACCGGATCCGTTTCGCGACCCAGCAGTGGGTCGACGCGATGTCTCCGGCGAACTTCCTCGCGACCAACCCCGAGGCGCAGAGGCGGCTGATCGAGACCAGCGGGGAGAGCCTGCGGCAGGGAATGCAGAACCTGCTCGGCGACCTGAACAAGGGGCGGATCTCGCAGACCGACGAGACGGCCTTCGAGGTCGGGCGCAACGTCGCGACGTCGCCGGGCGCGGTCATCTACCAGAACGAGCTGATCCAGGTCATCCAGTACGCGCCGTCGACGCCCACGGTCAACGCGCGGCCGCTGCTGATGGTGCCGCCTTGCATCAACAAGTTCTACATCCTCGACCTGCAGCCGGAGAACTCGCTGGTCGCCTACGCGGTCGCGCAGGGCCACACGGTGTTCATGCTGTCCTGGCGCAACGTCAAGGCCGACCAGGGGCACCTGACCTGGGACGACTACCTCGAGACCGGCGTCATCGAGGCGATGCGCGTCGTGCGCGAGATCTCGGGCGAGGAGCGGATCAACGTGCTCGGCTTCTGCGTCGGCGGCACGCTGCTGGGTACCGCGTCCGCGGTGCTGGCGGCGCGCGGCGAGCAGTGGATCGAGTCGATGACGCTTCTCACCACGTTCCTCGACTTCTCCGAGCCGGGCGTGCTCGGCGTGTTCATCGACGAGAACTTCGTCGCCTACCGGGAGTCGACGATCGGCAACGGCGGGCTGGTCCACGGCCGCGAGCTGGCGGTGACGTTCAATTTCCTGCGCCCGAACGACCTGGTCTGGAACTACGTCGTCAGCAACTACCTGAAGGGCGAAGCGCCGCCGGCGTTCGACCTGCTCTACTGGAACTCCGACAGCACCAACCTGCCCGGGCCGATGTACAGCTGGTACCTTCGGCACACCTACCTGCAGAACGAGCTGCGCGAGCCCGGGCGCCTGATCTGCTGCGGCGTGCCGGTCGACCTCGGCGAGATCGGCGTGCCGACCTACATCTACGGCTCGCGCGAAGACCACATCGTCCCGTGGCACGGCGCCTACGAGTCGACGAAGCTGCTGTCGGGGCCGCTGCGCTTCGTGCTCGGCGCCAGTGGGCACATCGCCGGCGTGATCAACCCGGCCTCCAAGGGCAAGCGCAGCCACTGGATCGGCGACGCGCTGCCCGAGAGCGCGGACGACTGGTTCGAGGCGGCCACCGAGCACCCTGGCAGCTGGTGGCCCGATTGGGCGAAGTGGCTGTCCTCGTTCGGCGGCGAGCGCCGCCCGGCGCCGAAGCAGCCGGGCAATGCGCGCCACCGGCCGATCGAGGCAGCGCCCGGCAGCTACGTCAAAGAGAAGGCCGACTAGGGAGGTGCGAGGCGGAAGCAGCAGCAGCGGAACCCAGCGGCAAGCGCACGAGCACGGGGCCGGCCCACAGGGATCCGGCCCGCGACATCCCCAAGGAACCAGAGGAAGAGACAGATGAGCAAGAAGATCGCTTACGTGACCGGCGGCATGGGCGGGATCGGCACCGCGATCTGCCGACGATTCCACGACATGGGCTTCACCGTGATCGCAGGTTGCGGGCCGACCCGCGACCATGCCAAGTGGCTGGCCGGGCAGAAGGCCGACGGCTACACGTTCCAGGCTTCGGTCGGCAACGTCGCGGACTGGGAGTCGACGCGCGCCGCGTTCGACAAGGTCAAGGCCGAGATCGGCCAGGTCGACATCCTGGTGAACAACGCCGGGATCACGCGCGACGGCGTGTTCCGCAAGATGTCGCTCGAGGACTGGCGCTCGGTCATCGACACCAACATGAACTCGCTGTTCAACGTGACCAAGCAGGTCATCGACGGCATGCTCGACCGCAACTGGGGCCGGGTGATCAACATCTCGTCGGTGAACGGCGAGAAGGGGCAGTTCGGCCAGACGAACTACTCGGCCGCGAAGGCCGGGATGCACGGGTTCACGATGGCGCTGGCGCAGGAAGTCGCCAGCAAGGGCGTCACGGTGAACACCGTCTCGCCGGGCTACATCGCGACCGACATGGTGATGGCGGTGCGCGAGGACGTCCGCGAGAAGATCATCCAGACGATTCCCGTCAGGCGGCTGGGCAAGGCCGAGGAGATCGCCTCGATCGTCGGCTGGCTGTCCACCGACGACGCCGGGTTCACGACCGGGGCCGACTTCTCGTGCAACGGCGGCCTGCACATGGGCTGATGGAGAGAACGCGATGGCGAATGCCACCCGGTTGATCAAGAAGTACCCCAACCGCCGCCTGTACGACACCCAGACGAGCGCCTACATCACGCTGGCCGACGTCAAGCAGCTCGTGCTCGAGAACGAGGACTTCAAGGTCGTCGACGCCAAGAGCAACGAGGACCTGACCCGCAGCATCCTGCTGCAGATCATCCTCGAGGAGGAAGCGGGCGGGGCGCCGCTGTTCTCGTCGGGGATGCTCGCGCAGATCATCCGCTTCTACGGGCACGCGATGCAGGGGATGATGGGCGCGTACCTCGAGAAGACGATGCAGGCGTTCGTCGAGATCCAGAACAAGATGCAGGAGCAGTCGAAGGGGTTCTACGACGCCAAGGGGATGCCGAACCCCGAGATGTGGGCGCAGTTCATGTCGGTGCAGGCGCCGATGATCCAGACGATGATGGGCAACTACATCGAGCAGAGCAAGAACCTGTTCGTGCAGATGCAGGAGCAGATGCAGGCGCAGACCCGCAACATGTTCCAGAACTTCCCGTTCCCCGGGGCACCCGCCCAGGGAGCCGGACAGTCGACGTCGGAGAAGAAGTAGCGGCGGCGCTTCCCGCGCCCGGACGGTACAATCCGTCCGACGAATTCCCACGCCGCCTCGCCGCGGCGTTTTTTTTCCCGACCCCCGCACCGACGACGCAAGCCTTCCATCGATGAGCACCGCCGAGTCCGCCGCGCGCCGGCGCAGCCGCAAGTCCCCTCCGAAGGTCGGGTTCGTCTCGCTCGGCTGCCCGAAGGCGATGGTCGACTCCGAGCGCATCCTGACGCAGCTGCGCGCCGAGGGCTACCAGATCGCCGGCGATTACGGCGGCTCTGACCTGGTCGTCGTGAACACCTGCGGCTTCATCGACGAGGCGGTACAGGAGTCGCTCGACGCGATCGGCGAGGCGCTCGCCGAGAACGGCAAGGTCATCGTCACCGGCTGCCTCGGCGCCCGCCGCGGCGTTGGCGGCGGGACGCTGGTCGGCGAGGCGCATCCGAAGGTGCTCGCGGTGACCGGCCCGCACGCGGCCGACGAGGTCATGGCGCACATCCACGCGCACCTGCCCAGGCCCCACGACCCGTTCGCCGACCTGGTTCCCCCGGGCGGCGTGAAGCTCACGCCGCGGCACTACGCCTACCTGAAGATCTCCGAAGGCTGCAACCACCGCTGCACCTTCTGCATCATCCCGTCGATGCGCGGCGACCTGGTCAGCCGCCCGATCGGCGAGGTGATGCGCGAGGCCGAAGCGCTGGTCGGGGCCGGCGTAAGGGAGCTGCTGGTGATCTCGCAGGACACCAGCGCCTACGGCGTCGACGTCCGTTACCGCACCGGGTTCGTCGACGGCAGGCCGGTGCGCACGCGGATGACCGAGCTGGTCCGCGAGCTCGCGCAGCTCGGCGCGCGGGTGCGGCTGCACTACGTGTACCCGTACCCGCACGTCGACGAGGTGCTGCCGCTGATGGCCGAGGGAAGGGTGCTGCCGTACCTCGACGTGCCGTTCCAGCATTCGCATCCGCGGATCCTGAAGCTGATGAAGCGGCCGGCCTCGGGCGAGAAGAACATCGAGCGCATCCGCGCGTGGCGCTCGACGTGCCCCGACCTGACGATCCGCAGCACGTTCATCGCCGGCTTCCCCGGCGAGACCGAGGCCGAGTTCGAGCACCTGCTCGCGTTCCTGCGCGAGGCCGAGCTCGACCGCGTCGGCTGCTTCGCCTACTCGCCGGTCGACGGCGCCGCCGCCAACGCGCTGCCGGGCCAGCTGCCGGACGAGGTGCGCGAGGCGCGCCGCGCGCGGTTCATGGAGGTGCAGTCGGCGATCAGCGCGCAGCGCCTGCGGCGGCGGGTCGGCACGACCTGCACGGTGATGGTCGACGCGATCGAGCACGACCCCGACGCCGGCACGTGGCGCGCCGCGACGCGATCGGCCGGCGAGGCGCCGGAAATCGACGGGCTCGTCTACGTCGCTCTCGACGACGAGGCGCAGGCGCGCGCGCTGCCGCCGGGAAGCGAGCTCGCGGCGCGCATCGTCGAAGCCGACGAGCACGACCTGTTCGCGCTGCCGGCCTGAGGCGCGCTCGCCCGGGTGACCCGGCTGGCGGCGACGGCGTCGATCAGGTCGCCGTGCGAGGATGCCCTCGTCGCCGGCCCGCCGAGGCGGCGAGTGCGGCACCGACCAGCAGCACGGCCGCCGCGAGCCACGAGGCCGTCGCGAACGAGCCGCTGCGCTCGGCGAGCCAGCCGCCGACGGCCGGGCCGACGATCTGCCCGACGCTGAACGCGACGGTCATTCGCGCGATCGTCTGGTCGGGTCGATCGGGCGCGAGCTCGCGCGCGGTGGCCAGCCCGAGGGCGGTGATCGCCATGAACGTTGCGCCGAGCAGGGCCGCGCCGACGAGCAGCGCCGCCGCGCCCTGGCCCGCGGCTGCCAGCGCCACCCCGATCGCTTCGAGCACGAAGGCCGCGACGATCGCCGCGTAGGGGCCGGTGCGCGCCGCGACCTTCGCCCATGCCCAGTTCGACGGCGCGCCGGCCAGGCCGACGACGGCCCAGGCCCAGAACTCCAGGATCCGGGCATCGGGCATGCGCCGCACCATCACGACGACGAACGTCGCGGTGATCACGTAGCCGAAGCCGAGGCAACCGTAGGAGACGACCAGCCGGGCGAGCGCGCGGCGGTCGGCGCCCGAGCGCGCCGGGTCGGCATGCGGCGGCAGCGCGGGGCCGGGGGCGCGATCGAGCATGCGCCAGGGCGCGACCGCGAGCAGTGCCGAAAGCGCGGCCAGCGCCCACCACAGCGGCGCCGCGCTCCAGCCAGCCTCGCGGCCGGCGTACACCAGCAGCGCCGAGACCGCGATCCCGGCGCCCACGCCCGAGTAGAGCAGGCTGCCCAGCATCGGCCGGCCCTCGCGGGCGGCGAGTTCGAAGACGATGCCGGATGCGAACACCAGCACGAACGCGCTGGCGACTCCGGAGGCCAGGCGCACCGCCGCCCAGCCGGAAGCGCCCAGGTCCAGCGCCATCGCCGCAGTGGTGAGCGTGCTGAGCGCGAGGGCGGCGCGCAGCCAGCCGACCCGGTGCCGGGCGAACGCCGCGCGAGTGGCCAGGAGCGCACCGGCGAGGTAGCCGAGGAAGTTCGCCGACGCGACCAGCCCCGCGGCGGACAGCCCGAGACTCGATTCCTCGAGCATCGCCGGCAGCATCGGCGTATAGGCGAAGCGGCCGATTCCCATCGCGAGCGCGAGCGCGCAGGCGCCGGCTCCGGCCGCGACGAGGCCGCCGGCGCGCCCGCTCACGGCGCGGCCGGGAGCTGGTCGACGAACCAGTTCAGGATCGCGTCGAGGCCGCAGTGGTTGATCGCGTGCGTGGTCTCCGAGTGCACGATCGGCTTGGCCCGGTAGGCGACCGAGACGCCGGCGATCGACATCATCTTGAGGTCGTTGGCGCCGTCGCCGACGACGATCGCCTGCGACGGCGTGCAGCCGATCGCCCCGCAGGTCTCCTCGACCACGCGCCGCTTCACGTCGGCGTTGACGATCTCCCCGAGCACGCGCCCGGTCAGCCGCCCGTCGACGATCTCCAGCGTGTTCGAGCGCGTGAAGTCCAGGTGCAGGCGCGCCGACAGCCGCTCGGTGAAGAAGGTGAAGCCGCCCGACACGAGCAGGATCTTCAGGCCCGCGGCGCGCGCCGCGACGATCACCGCCTCGGCGCCGGGCGACAGGCGCACGCGCTCGTCGTAGACGCGTTGCAGCGTGGACTCGGGCAGTCCCGCGAGCAGTGCGACCCGGCGGCGCAGGCTCTCGTTGTAGTCGGCGATCTCGCCGCGCATCGCCGCCTCGGTGATCGCGGCGACCTCGGCCTTCCTGCCCGCGAACTCGGCGATCTCGTCGACGCACTCGATCGTGATCAGCGTGGAGTCCATGTCGAACGCGATCAGCCGGTAGTCGGACAGGCGCGCCGACAGCGGCACGATCTCGGCGTCCACGCCGAGGCTGTCGGCGATCTCGCCGACGCGGTCGCCGTCGATCGTGACCGGCTCCCAGGTGGCGAGTTGCGGCAGGTGCAGCGTGGGCGCGCGCCCGAGTGCGGCGCGGAACGCGGCGACTGCCGCGTCGGAGAGGCGGGGATGCTGGACGACGAGGCGGCTCATCGGGCCGCCGCCTTGTCGACGAGCCCGGCGAGGATCTCGCGGATGCGCCTCACCCGCGCGTCGAGATCCGGCGTGGACAGCGTGAAGCGCAGCCGGTCGGGTCCGGCGAGCCTGACGTCGCGCCGGCTCTGGATCAGCCGGATGATCGCGGCAGGGTCGATCGGCGGATCCGGCACGAACTGGATCACGATCGCCTCGGCGGCCGCGTCGATCCGCGCGATGCCCAGCGGCCGCGAGGCGATCCGCAGCCGATGTGTCTCGACCAGCGCGCGCGCCGCCTCGGGCAGCTTGCCGAAGCGGTCGACCAGCTCCTCGCGCAGGCCGTCGAGCGCGTCGGCGGTCTCGCAATTGGCCATCCGCTTGTACAACGTCAGCCGCTCGTGCACGTCGGGGCAGTAGTCGGTGGGCAGCAGCGCGGGCACGTGCAGCTTGATCTCGGTGGTGGCGGCCAGCGGCGCCGACAGGTCGGGCTCGCGTCCGGCCTTGAGCGCGCGCACCGCCTCGTTCAGCATCTCGGTGTACAGCGCGAATCCGACCTCCTGCATGTCGCCGGACTGCGATTCGCCGAGCACTTCGCCGGCCCCCCGGATCTCGAGGTCGTGCATCGCCAGGTAGAAGCCGGAGCCGAGCTCCTCCATCGCCTGGATCGCCTCGAGCCGCTTGCCGGCGTCGCGCGTGATCGCCGACTCGTCGGGAATCAGCAGGTAGGCGTAGGCCTGGTGGTGCGAGCGGCCGACCCGCCCGCGCAGCTGGTGCAGCTGCGCGAGCCCGAAGCGGTCGGCGCGATGGATCACGATCGTGTTGGCGGTGGGCACGTCGATGCCGGTCTCGATGATGGTCGTGCACAGCAGCACGTTGAAGCGCTGCTGGTGGAAGTCGCGCATCACGCGCTCGAGCTCGCGCTCGGGCATCTGGCCGTGCGCGACCGCGATCCGCGCCTCGGGCACCAGTTCGGCGAGCCGCGCGCGGCGGTTCTCGATCGTCTCGACCTCGTTGTGCAGGAAGTAGGCCTGGCCGCCGCGCTTCAGCTCGCGCAGCAACGCCTCGCGGATCGCGCCGTCGGACTCGCGTCGCACGAAGGTCTTGATCGCCAGCCGCTTCTGCGGCGCGGTGGCGATCACCGAGAAGTCGCGGATGCCCTCGAGGCTCATCGCGAGCGTGCGCGGGATCGGCGTGGCGGTCAGCGTCAGCACGTCGACCTCGGCGCGCAGCGCCTTCAGCGCCTCCTTCTGGCGCACGCCGAAGCGGTGCTCCTCGTCGATGATGACGAGCCCCAGTCGCGGGAACTTCACGTCGGCCGAGAGCAGCTTGTGCGTGCCGATCACGATGTCGACGCGCCCGGCGACGATGTCGGCGACGGCCGTCTTCGTCTCCTTCGCCGAGCGGAAGCGCGACAGTTCGACCAGCTTCACCGGCAGTTCGGCAAAGCGGTCGGAGAAGGTCTGGAAGTGCTGCTCGGCCAGTAGCGTCGTCGGCGCGAGGATCGCCACCTGCTTGCCGTCGGCCACCGCGACCCAGGCGGCGCGCAGCGCCACCTCGGTCTTGCCGAAGCCGACGTCGCCGCAGACCAGCCGGTCCATCGCCTTGCCCGAGGTCATGTCGTGGATGACGGCGTGGATCGCCGCGAGCTGGTCGGGCGTCTCCTCGAACGCGAAGCCGCTGGCGAACGCCTCGTAGTCGTGGGGGCCGAAGCTGAACGCGTGGCCGGTGCGCGCCGCGCGGCGTGCGTACAGGTTCAGCAGCTCGGCGGCTGCGTCGCGCGCGCGTCGCGCGGCGCGGGTGCGCGCCTTCTCCCACTGGTCGGAGCCGAGCTGGTGAAGCGGCGCATCCTCGGGATTGGCGCCGCTGTAGCGCCCGATCACGTGCAGCTGCGAGACCGGCACGTACAGCGTCGCCTGGTTCGCGTAGGTGAGGTGCAGGAACTCGGTCGGCCCGTCGCCGAGGTCCATCGTCGCGAGGCCCTCGTAGCGGCCGATGCCGTGCTGCGCGTGCACCACGGGGTCGCCGATCTTCAGTTCGGACAGGTCGCGGATGATCGAGTCGACGTCGGTCTGCGACTCACGCAGTCCGCGGCGCGTGCGCCGCGCGGTGCCGGTGAAGAGCTCCGCCTCGGTGAGCACCGCGATGCCCGCATCGGGCAGCGCGAAGCCCTCGTGCAGCGGGCCCGCGACCAGCGCGGCCGCCGCGTCGCCTTCGGCGAAGCCGGCCCAGTCCTCTAGGGCGGGAAGCGCGAGGCCGTGCTCGGCCAGCAACTGCGACAGCGTCTCGCGCCTGCCGGGCGACTCGGCGACGACCAGCTTGCGCAGCGCAGAGGAGTCGAAGAACGCGGCGAGCCGCTCGACCGGATTCGCCGCCCGACGGTTCACCGACACGTCGGGCGCGGCGGACGTGAAGCCCGGCTTCGCGCCCGGCTGCGACGCGGCGTCGGCGGCCGCGCGCGCGACCGCCCAGCGCCCGAACCGGCGGGCCTCGACGAAGAACTGCGTGGCGTCGATGAACAGTTCGTCGGGCCGCATCAGCGGCCGTTCGGGGTCGTGCGACAGGAAGCGGAAGCGCTGGCCGGCCTCCTCGGCGAAGCGCCGCGCCGCATCCTCGACGTCGCCGTGCGAGACGACGAGCGCCGCGTCGGGCAGATAGTCGAACAGCGTCGCGGTGCGCTCGTGGAACAGCGGCAGCCAGTACTCGATGCCGGCCGGCGCGATGCCGTTGCCGACGTCGCGGTACACGGTGCTGCGCGACGGGTCGCCTTCGAAGCGCTCGCGCCAACGGCTGCGGAACGCGGTGCGCGCGGCCTCGTCGATCGGGAACTCGCGCCCGGGAAGAAGGCGCACGCGGTCGATCGCGTACAGGCTGCGCTGGGTGTCGGGGTCGAACGTCCGGATCGACTCGATCTCGTCGCCGAACAGGTCCAGCCGGAAGGGCAGCGCCGACCCCATCGGGTACAGGTCGATCAGGCCGCCGCGCACGCAGTACTCGCCCGGGTGGACCACCTGCGAGACGTGCTCGTAGCCGGCCAGCGTCAGCTGGGCGCGCAAGCCCCGTTCGTCGAGCCGCTGTCCCTTGTGGAAGAAGAACGTGTGCGAGGCGAGGTACGACGGCGGCGCCAGGCGGTGGAGCGCGGTGCTCGCCGGCGCGAGCAGCACGTCGCAGTCGCCGCGCTGCAGCGCGTAGAGCGTCGAAAGCCGCTCGGAGACGAGGTCCTGGTGCGGCGAGAACGCGTCGTACGGCAGCGTTTCCCAGTCGGGCAGCAGCAGCACGCGCAACTGCGGCGCGAACCAGCGGATCTCCTCGGCGAGGCGCTGCGCGTCCGGGGCGGCGGCCGCGACGATCGCCAGCGCGCGGCCGCCGGCCGCTTCGCGCGCGGCCAGGGCAGCGAGCAGCAACGCGTCGCCCGAGCCGTGGCAGGCCGGCAGCGTGCGCACCTGCCCGGCAGCCGGCGCGGGGTGCGCCTCGAGCAGCGCGGCGAGCGGCGAGCGGCCGCCGCCGCCCTCGGGCGGGGGCTTGCGGGATTCGCCGGCAGCGGCGGCCTCCGCGGGCGGCAGCGCGTGGGTGGTCAAGGGAATGGGCAGCGCAGGCAAGACTACAATTCTAGCTTTTCGCCGTCCCCGGCGACGGCAGACCCCACCGACCGTGTCCGAACCCGCCGCCCGATACTTCGCCGTGATTCCCGCCGCAGGCACGGGAAGGCGGCTCGGCGCGGCGCAGCCGAAGCAGTACCTCGCGGTCGGCGGCCGCCCGATGTTGCGCTGGAGCGTCGACGCGCTGCTGGGGGCGCCGTGGATCGAGCGCATCGTGGTCGTGGTCGCGCCGGACGACCAGCGTGCGGCCGCCATGCTGGACGGTCTCGCGCGCGTCGAGGTGCTCGCTGCGGGCGGCGCCACGCGGCGCGATTCGGTCCTGGCCGGGTTGCGCGCGCTGGCGAACTCGGGCGCCGGCCCTCGCGACTGGGTACTGGTCCACGACGCTGCGCGCCCGGGGCTGCTGCCGGCACACCTGGGGCGGCTGCGCGCCGAACTCGCCACCTCGCCGGTCGGAGGGCTGCTCGCGGTGCCGGTCAGCGACACCGTCAAGCAGGCCGGCGAGGATCGCCACTCGGTGGTCGCGACGCTGGAGCGCGATCGGCTGTGGCTGGCGCAGACGCCGCAGATGTTCCGCATCGGGCTGCTGGTCGACGCGATCGACGCGCACCCGTCGGTGACCGACGAGGCCGCCGCGATCGAGCGCGCCGGACACGTGCCGCGACTGGTCGAAGGCGGCAGGGCGAACTTCAAGGTGACCACCGCCGAGGATCTCGAACTGATGCAGCGGCTGCTGGAGCGACGATGAAGATCCGGATCGGGCAGGGCTACGACGTTCACGCGCTGGTGCCGGGGCGCAGGCTGGTGATCGGCGGGGTCGAGGTGCCCCACGGCCACGGACTGCTCGGGCACTCCGACGCGGACGTGCTGCTGCACGCGATCACCGACGCGCTGCTCGGCGCGGCGGCGCTCGGCGACATCGGCAGGCACTTCCCGGACACCGACGAGCGCTGGCGCGGCGCCGACAGCGTGGCGCTGCTCGCCGAGGCGGCGCGGATCGTGCGCGCCGCGGGCTGGGAGATCGGCAACGTCGACGCGACCGTGATCGCCCAGGCGCCGAAGCTCGCCCCGCACCTGCCGCGGATGGCCGAGCGGATCGCCGCCGCGCTGCGCGTCGACGTCGGGCAGGTCGGCGTCAAGGCCAAGACCGGCGAGCGGCTCGGATTCGCCGGGCGCGGCGAGGGAATCGCCGCGCAGGCGGTGGCGCTGCTGGTGGAGCGCGACGCCGGCTCTTGAGGCAGGTCAAGCGGCGAGGGGCGGGCGCCGCGGCCGCGTTGCGGCGCCGTGGCCGCGTTTCGGTACACTGATCCGTTCGTGAGCCGCACCACCCCGTGAAGGCTTCGGGGCATCGACGCGGCCCGCACGACCAACCACAAGGGGGAGACGACGATGGGCGAACAGACCAAGTACCTGCTCGACGAGAGCCGGATTCCGAAGCGCTGGTACAACATCCAGGCCGACCTGCCGAAGCCGCTGGCACCGGTGCTGCATCCGGGCACGATGAAGCCGGTCGGGCCCGACGACCTCGCGCCGCTGTTCCCGATGGCGCTGATCATGCAGGAGGTCACCACCGAGCGCGAGATCGACATTCCCGAGCCGGTGCGCGACATCTACCGGCTGTGGCGCCCGAGCCCGCTGTTTCGCGCGCACCGCCTCGAGAAGGTGCTCGGCACCCCGGCGAAGATCTTCTACAAGTACGAGGGCGTGAGCCCGGCGGGCAGCCACAAGCCGAACACCGCGGTCGCGCAGGCGTTCTACAACCGCGAGGCCGGCATCAAGCGGCTGAGCACCGAGACCGGGGCCGGTCAGTGGGGCTCGTCGCTGGCGTTCGCCGGCGCGCTGTTCGGCATCGACGTCACCGTGTTCCAGGTGCGCGTCTCCTATGACCAGAAACCGTACCGCCGCGCGCTGATGGAGTCGTACGGCGCGCGCTGCCTGCCGTCGCCGTCGACCGAAACCGAGTTCGGCCGCAGCGTGCTCGCCAAGCGTCCCGATCATCCGGGCAGCCTCGGCATCGCGATCTCGGAGGCCGTCGAGGTCGCCGCGAAGAACGACGACACCAAGTACGCGCTCGGTTCGGTGCTCAACCATGTGCTGCTGCACCAGACCGTGGTCGGGCTCGAAGCGATGGAGCAGCTGAAGATGGCCGACGCCTGGCCCGACGTGATCGTCGGCTGCACCGGGGGTGGCTCGAACTTCGCCGGCATCACGTTCCCGTTCATCGGCGACGGACTGCGCGGCGGCGCGAAGCCGCGGATCGTCGCGGTCGAGCCGGCGGCCTGCCCGTCGCTCACGCGCGGCAAGTTCGCCTACGACTTCGGCGACACCGGGCACATGACGCCGCTGGCGAAGATGCACACGCTCGGGTCCACCTTCACGCCGCCTGGTTTCCACGCCGGCGGCCTGCGCTACCACGGCATGGCGCCGCTGGTCTCGCACCTGAAGGACCTGAACCTGATCGAGGCGGTCGCCTACCACCAGAAGGAGTGCTTCGCCGCCGGCATCCAGTTCGCCCGCTCCGAAGGCATCCTGCCGGCGCCGGAGGCGAACCACGCGGTCAAGGGCGCGATCGAGGAGGCGCTGCGCTGCAAGCGCGAGGGGCGCTCCGAGACGATCCTGTTCAACCTGTGCGGCCACGGCCACTTCGACATGGCCGCCTACATGGCCTACAGCGCGGGCACGCTGACCGACCAGTCGTACAGCGAGCAGGAACTCGCGATGGCGCTCGCCGGGCTGCCGAGCGTTCCCGAGCCGGCCTGATCCCGTCGGCCTGACCCGGCCTGGCCGGGCCGGCTTCCCGCCGGGGCGAGCGCGCCCCGGCGGCCTTCGCCTCTCCCCGCCGATCGTCCCGCGCATTGACCCGGATCAACGGCTCGACGCGCAGGCGGCGTATTGCTATCGCCTTGCGAAAGGCGTCGTTCCAGCGAAGGAGGAAACCATGCGCGACCGCAACGAATCGCTGCTCTGGATGTACGAGAAGATGGTGGAGATTCGCCACTACGAGGAGACGATGGTCAACGTCTACCTCGAAGGGAAGCTGCCGCCGAAGATCCAGAAGGGCCTGGCTTTCGACATCGGCTCCGGCCCGGTGCCCGGAGAGATGCACCTGTCGGCCGGCCAGGAGCCGGTGGCGGTCGGCGTCTGCGCGCACCTGAAGAAGGAAGACACCGTGGTCGGCACCCACCGCCCGCACCATTTCGCGATCGCCAAGGGCGTGCCGCTGGACAAGATGACGGCCGAGATGTTCGGCAAGGCGGCCGGCCTGGGCAAGGGCAAGGGCGGGCACATGCACCTGTTCGACCCCGAGCACCGCTTCAGCTGCAGCGGCATCATCGGCGCGAGCCTGCCGCCCGCCTGCGGCGCGGCGCTGGCCGCGAAGAAGCTCGGCCGCGACTGGGTCGCCGTCGCGTTCTTCGGCGAGGGCGCGGCGAACCAGGGGTCGTTCCACGAGTCGCTGAATCTCGCGGCGCTGTGGAAGCTGCCGGTCGTGTTCGTCTGCGAGGACAACTACTGGGCGATTTCGGTTCCCAAGCCCTCTGCGGCGTCGATCGCGAGGATCTCCGACCGCGCGCCCGCCTACGGGATGCCGGGCGTGCACGTTCCGAACAACGACGCGGTCGAGGTGTTCGAAGCCGCCGGCGCGGCGGTCGAGCGCGCCCGCGGCGGTGGCGGCCCGACGCTGATCGAGGTGCGCACGGACCGCTACCTCGGCCACTTCCAGGGCGACGCGGAGGTGTACCGGCCGAAGGACGAGGTGGCGAAGCTGCGCGCCAACGATCCGATCCCGCGGCTCGCGGCGCAGTTGAAGTCGCAGAAGCTCCTCGACGACGCCCAGCGCGCAGCGCTCGAGGCGCGCGCCCGCGCGCGCGTCGACGAAGCCTACGCGTTCGCGCGCCGCGCCGACTACCCGGCGCCGGCCGACGCGCTGGCCGACGTGTTCGTCTGAGACCGCAACTGGCAGGAGACTCCGATCATGAGCGAAAAACGTGCACTGACGATGGCCCAGGCGATCTCCGAGGCGATCGCCCAGGAAATGGAGCGCGACCCGGCCGTCTTCGTGATGGGCGAGGACATCGGCCGCTACGGCGGCATCTTCGGCGCGACCGGCGGGCTGCTGGACAAGTTCGGCCCCGACCGGATCATGGACACGCCGATCTCGGAGACCGCGTTCATCGGCGCGGCGACCGGCGCCGCCGCGACCGGCATGCGGCCGATCGCCGAACTGATGTTCGTCGACTTCTTCGGCGTGTGCATGGACCAGATCTACAACCACATGGCCAAGAACACCTACATGGCGGGCGGGAACATCCGGCTGCCGGTGGTGCTGATGACCGCGATCGGCGGCGGCTACAACGACGCCGCGCAGCACTCGCAATGCCTGTTCGGCACCTTCGCGCACATCCCCGGGCTGAAGGTGGTCGTGCCCTCGAACGCCTACGACGCGAAAGGGCTGATGATCCAGTCGATCCGCGACGACAACCCCGTGATGTTCATGTTCCACAAGGGGATCATGGGGCTGCCGTGGATGGCCTACTTCGAGGGAAGCACCACCGAAGTGCCCCAGGAGGCTTACACGGTCCCGTTCGGCCAGGCCCGCGTGGTCCGCGAAGGCGCCGACCTGACGATCGTCACGCTGAGCCAGATGGTGCACAAGGCGGCGCTCGCCGCTGCCGAGCTCGCGCGCGACGGCATCGAAGCCGAGGTGATCGACCTGCGCACGCTCGTGCCGCTCGACCGCAAGGCCGTGCTGAAATCGGTCGCGAAGACCGGGCGGCTGCTGGTGGCCGACGAGGACTACCTGAGCTTCGGACTGAGCGGCGAGATCGCGGCGATCGTTGCCGAGAACCTCGACACGGTGCGGCTGCGCGCGCCGGTCAGGCGACTGGCAGTCCCCGACGTGCCGATCCCGTACAGCCGGCCGCTCGAGCGCTTCGTGATCCCGCAGGTCGAGTCGATCGTCGAGGCGGGACGGGCGCTGTGCCGCGCGCCGTTCGCGCAGGCGATGCCCGCATGACGGCGATCACGCTGGGCGAAGCGGCCTGGCAGGACGTCGAGGAGGGCACCGAGGCACTGGTCGATCGCTGGCTGGTCGGGGAGGGCACCGCCGTGCGCGCCGGGCAGCCGGTGGCTTCGGTCGTGCTGGTCAAGACCACGCTCGAGGTGACGGCGCCGGCCGACGGCGTCATCGAGCGCATCCTGGTCGCGGCAGGAGAGACCTTCGCGCGCGGTGCGCCGATCGGCATGCTGCGCGAAGCTGGCTGAATGCGGGTCGGCGACACGATCGCGGACGAGCACGCCTGGGTGGCCGATGCGCTCGCCGCGCCCGTCGAACGGGCGCGGTGGCGCGTCTGGCGCTATCGCGAAGCCGAGATCGTGCTGGGCTGCTCGCAGCGGGGGTTGCTCGAGCAGGTCGCGCAACGGGTCGCGCCGGGCGTCGGCGTCTCGGTGCGCCCGTCCGGTGGCGGTGCGGTGCTGGCCGGCCCGTGGATGGTGGGCGTCAGCGTCGTGCTCGCGCCCGCCCACCCGCTGCTCGGCGCGGGCCTGGTCGCCAGCTACCGCTGGCTGGGCGAGCTGCACGTCCAATCGATGGGCGCGGCCGGCATCGAGGCGCGCGCGGTCGAGCCGCAGGCGGCGCGCGAAGCGGCCGGCGCTGCCGGTGCAACGTCGTTGCGGTGGGCGTGCTTCGGATCGTTGTCGCCGTGGGAGGTGGTCGATGCGTCGGGACGCAAGCTCACCGGCCTCGCGCAGCAGCGCCGGCGCACCGGTGTCGCCTTCTCGGCCGGCACGCTGGTCTCGCGGCCCGACTGGCGAATTCTGTGCGAGGCATTGGGCGCCCCCGGCGATACCGGGCGACTCGAGCGCGTGACGGCCGCCTGCAACGAGGCGTCCGGCGCCGCCCGGATCGAAGCGGACGAGTGGGCCCGGTCGATCGACGCGGCGCTGCGCCGGGTGCTCGGCTGACCGCGCAAAGGCACGGCGCCGGTCAGCCTCAGCCCAGCGAGTGGGCGAACGCCGTGTCGAGCAGCCGCACCGTCCGATCGACGTTCTGCAGCTTGTCCAGTCCGAACAGCCCGATGCGGAAGCTGCGGAAATCGGCCGGCTCGTCGCACTGCAACGGCACGCCGGCGGCGATCTGCAGGCCCTGCGCGAGCAGCTTGCGCCCGGTGTGGATCTCCGGGTCGTCGGTGTAGCCGACGACGACGCCGGGTGCGTCGAAGCCCGCCGCGGCGACGCTGCGCACGCCGCGGGCCGCCAGCATCGCGCGGACCCTGTCGCCGAGCTCCTGCTGCTCGGCGCGCGCGCGCTCGAAGCCGTAACGCTGCGTCTCCCGCATCGCGTCGCGCACGCGCACGAGCGCGTCGGTGGGCATCGTCGCGTGGTACGCGTGGCCGCCGCCCTCGTAGGTCTCCATGATCTGCAGCCACTTGCGCAGGTCGCAGGCGTAGCTGGTGCCGGTCGTGTGCTCGATGCGCTCGCGGGCGCGCTCGGCGAGCATCACCAGCGCGCAGCAGGCGGGACCGCTCCAGCCCTTCTGCGGCGCGCTGATCAGCACGTCGACGCCCAGCGCGGCCATGTCGACCCAGATCGCCCCTGAAGCGATGCAGTCGAGCACGAACATGCCGCCGACCGAGTGCACCGCTGCCGCCACTGCGCGCAGGTAGTCCTCGGGAAGGATCATTCCCGAGGCGGTCTCGACGTGCGGCGCGAACACCAGCTCGGGGCGCTCGCGCTCGATCGCCGCAACGACCTCGTCGATCGGCGGCGGCGCGAACGGCGCCTGGCGCCCCGGCTCGACGGGGCGCGCCATCAGGACGATCGACGCCGACGGAATGCTCCCCATATCGAAGATCTGCGTCCAGCGGTAGCTGAACCAGCCGTTGCGGATCACCAGCACCTTGCGGCCGGTCGCGAACTGGCGCGCGACCGCCTCCATCCCGAAGGTGCCGCTTCCGGGCACGACGATCGCCGATCTCGCCCGGTAGGCGTCCTTCAGCACGGCGGCGATGTCGCGCATCGCTTCCTGGAACCTGCGCGACATGTGGTTCAGCGTGCGGTCGGTGTAGACCACCGAGTACTCGAGCAGTCCGTCCGGGTCGACGTCGGGGCGCAGGCCGGGCATGAGGCGTTCCCTGGAAGAGGTCGGTCGTCGCGCCGCGGGCCGCCGGTCAGTGGAGGTCGGCGACCAGCGAGGCGCGCACCGCAGCCGGAAGCGGGCTCGCCTCGGCGCGGTAGTTCTCGTGATCGACGCCGACCGACAGCGCGGCGCCGCGCGCCAGCGCGGCGGCCATCTCGTCGGTCAGCTCGAACCGGACGAAGTGTACCGCCGAAGTCTTCTCCTCGTTCTCGCGCTCGAGGTCCTCGTCGGCGATCGCGTAGACCTTCGTCTGGCCTTCGACCTGCACCCAGAGGCGGTCCTCGATGCCCTTGAGCCGGGCGAGCTCGCGGCGCCGAACCGCGACGTCCTCGTATTCGATCAGCATCGTCGCCTTGAAGTTGCGGCCGTCGGGGATCAGCGGGTTGTAGGCCTCGAGCTCGTGCTCGATGCCTTCCTCCTCGAAGATCTTCTCGATGCGCAGCATCTCCTGGATCTGGTAGCGCACCGTTTGCTCGTCCTCGAACAGCAGCGTCACGTGCTCGCCCAGCCGCACCTTGCGGTTCTGCTTGTGCTCGAGCACCTTGCGCCTGAACTCGGGCCGCGCCTTCGCGTAGGCCTCGAGCGTCATCAGCGATTCACGGGTCACTTTTCCCATTTTCGTCGTTTCCATCAAAAGCGTTTCCATCGAACCCCGGCTGTCCGATTCACTCGAGCCCGTAGGCCATCCGCAGCAGCGTCAGCGGATGCGCCAGCTTGCCTTCGACCGATCGTCCGGCCTCGGTCATCCCCTGATCGATGTGGTGGCCGGCGAGCTGGCAGTCGGAGGCGATCCAGTTCGGCTCGCCGCCCGGGTGGTCGCCCATCTGCCGGAATACCGGCTTGCCGATCTTCATCGCGATCTCGTGGAACTCCTTCTTCACGCCCCAGGTGCCCGCGTGCCCCGAGCAGCGCTCGATCGTGTTCACGTTGGTGCCGGGCACCATCTGCAGCATCTCGCGCGTCTTCTGGCCGACGTTCTGCACCCGCAGGTGACAGGCGACGTGGTACGAGACGTTGCCCAACGGCGTGCCGAAGTCGGTCTTCAGCAGGCCGTCCTTCGCGCGCAGCACCAAGTACTCGAACGGGTCGAACATCGCCTCCTGGACGGCCTTCACGTCGGCGTCGTCGGGGTACATCATCGGCAGTTCCTGCTTGAACATCAGCGCGCACGACGGGATCGGCGCCAGGATCGCGTAGCCGGCGCGCGCGAGCTTCGCCAGCGCCGGGATGTTCTTCTCCTTCAGCGCGGCGACCGATTCGAGGTCGCCGAGCTCGAGCTTGGGCATCCCGCAACAGGCTTCCTTCTCGGCGAGCGTCCAGGGGATCTCGTTGTGCTCCAGGACCTTGACGAGGTCGTGGCCGATCCCCGGCTCGTTGTAGTTCACGTAACAGGTTGCGTAGATCACCACCTTGCCCGGCGTGCGCTCGCCGTCGCGCACCGGATGCGCCTTCGAAGCCCCCGCATACGAGCGGAACTTGTCGCTGGTGAACGGCGGCAGCCAGGCGTTGCGGTGCACGCCCAGCGTGTTCTCGACGACCTTGCGCACCGTCTTGTTGTGGCTGAGCATGTTGACGGCCTGCACGACGACCGGGATTCCTGCGAGCGTCCCGTTGCGGTCGGTCGCCGACAGCTGCTTGTCGCGGAACTGCGTCGGCGTGCCCTGGCGGAACTGGATCGCCTTGCCGCGCAGCATCAGGTGCGGGAAGTCGACGTTCCAGACGTGCGGCGGCACGTACGGGCACTTCGTCATGTAGCAGACGTCGCACAGGTAGCACTGGTCGACGACCTTCCAGTAGTCCTTGCGGTCGACGCCGTCGACTTCGCCGCTGGAGGACTCGTCGACCAGGTCGAACAGGGTCGGGAACGCGTTGCACAGGCTCAGGCAGCGCCTGCAGCCGTGGCAGATGTCGAAGACGCGCTCCATCTCGTCGAGCGCCTTCGTCTCGTCGAAGAACTCGGGGTTCCTCCAGTCGAGCGGGTGGCGGGTCGGGGCTTCGAGCGAACCTTCGCGTGCGGTCATCTTCGTTCTCGGCTCAGCGGGGGGCAGCGGCGCGGCGCGCGGCGTGCCCGCAGGGAATGAAAAGGGGAGCCCTGGAGCTCCCCTCGCGCGCTTCGCGGGCCGGGACCGGCCGGTTTCCCGGGCGCCCGGCCCGTTCGGTCAGGACAGCGACTCGAGGGCCTTCGCGAACTTGTTCGCGTGCGAGCGCTCGGCCTTGGCCAGCGTCTCGAACCAGTCGGCGATCTCGTCGAAACCTTCGTCGCGGGCAGCCTTGGCCATGCCCGGGTACATGTCGGTGTACTCGTGCGTCTCGCCGGCGACGGCGGACTTCAGGTTGGCCTGCGAGCTGCCGATCGGCAGGTCGGTGGCCGGATCGCCGACTTCGGCCAGATAGTCGAGGTGGCCATGCGCGTGGCCGGTCTCGCCTTCGGCGGTCGAGCGGAACAGCGCGGCGACTTCCGGCTGGCCTTCGACGTCGGCCTTGTTTGCAAAGTACAGGTAGCGGCGGTTCGCCTGGCTCTCGCCCGCAAACGCGTCCTTCAGGTTCTGGTGGGTCTTCGTGCCTTTCAGGCTGGGCATGGAAGTCTCCTGTTCGATGGGGTTGGTCGGAGGATGCTCTCGGCTGCGCTGGCGGCGGCCGGCCCGAGCGAATGTATCAACGTCCGATTGGAAACTCCAATTGGAGATTCAAATGCGATTGATTGTCTTGGGCTATCGGCGGGTCCCGGACCCGGCGTCCAAGATGCCCCCGTAATCCGGCAGGGTCAAGCTCGCCGCGAGCCCGCCGTCCGGCGCATTGACCAGGCGCAAGCTTCCGCCGTAGCGGCGCGCGAGGCGCTCGACGATCGCGAGGCCGAGCCCGGAACCGCCGCGTTCGCTGCGCGCGCTGTCGAGCCGGGCGAACGGCTGCAGTAGCCGGTCGAGGTCGGCGGCCGGGACGCCCGGGCCGTGATCGCGCACCTCGATCGCGAGGCCGCCGGACGTGCGCCGCGCGCGCAACTCGACGCGGGCCGGGACGTCGGCCGACACCCGGCCGTAGCGGATCGAGTTGTCGATCAGGTTGCCGACGGCCCGCTGCAGGTCGGTCGGATCGCCGATCCAGTGTGGGGCCTCACCCCCGTCGATCGCCAGCGCGAGGTCGCCGGCCTCGACGGCCGAGCGGTAGGCGTGGTCGACGCCGGCGAGCACCGCCGCGACGTCGACGCGCTCGGCGCGCGGCGGCTCGGCGATCCGCGCGTACTGGACGAACTGCCCGACGATGCGGTCGATCCGCTCGATGTCCTCGGCCATCGAGGCGCGCTGCTCGGGCGGGAGCTCGGCCAGTTCGATCTCCATGCGCAGCCGGGCGAGCGGACTGCGGATGTCGTGCGAGATGCCCGCCAGCGCGAGCGAGCGGTCCGCGTCGAGCCGCGCGAGGTCGCGCGCCAGTCGGTTGAAGCGGCGATTGAGCGCGGCGATCTCGGTCGGGCCCTGGTCGGCCAGAGGCTGCGGCGCCTCGCCCCGGCTCAGCCGCGCGATCGCGCGGCTCAGGTCGGCGAGCGGCCGGTTCACCAGCCGGGAGATCAGCAGCGCGCCGAGCAGCGACAGGCTCGCCGCGATCAGGCCGAGCACGCCGAGCCCCGGGCCGAACTGGCGCTCGACGCGCGCGCGCGGCAGGATCAGCCAGTAGTCGTCGCCGTCGATCTCGAAGCTGATCCAGACCCCGTCGGCGTCGTTGACGCGGCCGGCGACCCGCGTGCCCGCGCCGAGCAACTGGCGCAGCCGCGGTTGCAGTGCGCGCAGCCTGGGGCCGGTGGCGCTGTCGTCGATGCGGTCCTCGGGCTCCTTCGGCAGGACGCGCACCTCCTCCTCGTGGGCGAGCTGGTCGAGCAGGTCGAGCCGCCGGTCGGGCTCGGCGCTGACCAGCGCCGAGCGGGTGAGGTTGACGACGGAGGCGACCTCCCAGGCCAGCCGCTGCTCGGGCGGCGCGCGGTCGAGCAGCCCCGCGATGCCCAGCGTCGCACCCAGGCTGATTCCGATCAGCAGCGCGAGCAGCAGGAAGGTGCGCCAGAACAGGCTGATGCGCTGCCCCGACGCGGGGGCGCGCGCGGCGGCCCGGTCGGGCGCGGGCCGGCTCATGCGCCGTCCGGAACGAACACGTAGCCGACGCCCCAGACGGTCTGGATGTAGCGGGGTTGTTGCGGATCGGCCTCGATCAGCTTGCGAAGCCGTGAAACCTGCACGTCCAGGCTCCGGTCGTAGGCGCCGTATTCGCGGCCCCGGGCCAGCGTCATCAGCTTCTCGCGCGACAGCGGCGCGCGCGGATGCTGCACCAGCACCTTGAGCACCGAGAACTCGCCGGTGGTGAGCGGCACCGGCTCGCCGTCGCGGCTGAACGCGCGCGTCGCGAGGTCGAGCCGGAACGGCCCGAAGCGCACCTCGATCGGTTCGGTCGACGGCGCGCCCGGAAGTTCGGCCGGCGGCTTGCGACGAAGCACCGCGTGGATCCGCGCGAGCAGTTCGCGCGGGTTGAACGGCTTGGGCAGATAGTCGTCGGCGCCGACCTCGAGGCCGATGATCCGGTCGACGTCGTCGCCCTTGGCGGTGAGCATGACGATCGGCGTGCGGTCGTTCGCGCCCCGCAGGCGCCGAACGATCGACAGGCCGTCCTCGCCTGGCAGCATCAGGTCGAGCACGATGAGGTCGAAGTGTTCGCGCAGCATCAGCCGGTTCATCGACGGCGCATCCTGCGCGAGGCTGACCTCGAACTGGTTCTCGCTCAGGTATCGGCGCAGCAGTTCGCGCAGTTTCGGATCGTCGTCGACGACCAGCAGCTTGCGGGCGGCTTGGCTCATGGCTGGAATGATAGCCGCCGAACCGGGGGCAGGGTGCGGCGCGCGGCGCACCCGAAACGTCCGCTGCGACGCCGTTACCCGCTGTTACACGGTTTACCCGCCGAGGGCTGCGCGCGGCCCTCGCGCTGTCTAGAATGCCCGCATGGTCGATGACGAACTCGAATCGGGCGAACCGGGTGCGACGGCGCGGCGCGCTGCCAAACCGGCGCGCCCGTCCTCGCCGGCGCGGCGCCGGATCGGCAGGGCGCTCGCGGCGGCCGCGCTCGCGCTGGCGGCCGGCGGCGCGCTCGCACAGCCGTTCTTCGCGGGCCGCATGAGCCCCGACGAGCGCGAACGGTTCCGCCGCGAGTTGCGCCAGCAGCAGGAACAGGGTCGGCGCGGTGCCGACCCCGGATGGCGCCGCGAGCGCATGTCGCCCAGCGAGCGCGACCAGTTGCGCCAGCAGCTGCGCGACGCCCGACCCGACGACCGCCGCGGCCGCGGCAGGCGGCGCGACTGATCCCGCGCCGGGCGTCCCGTCCGGCATGGGGCCCGGCGGCGAGCCGGCCCGCCGGGGATAGAATCGGCGCGTGAGTTCCCCGCTTTCCGATCGCCCGGGTTCCGGGCCCGGCACCGCCGCTCCGGGCGAGCGTGTGCGCATTCTCGCGCTGGCGACCTCCGGCGACTGGTGCTCGGTTGCGCTGCATCGTCACGAGGCGGGCGTCGACGAGAGCGAGTGCCTGTCCGAGCGGCTCGGGTCGGGGCAGTCCGAGCGCGTCCTGGCGATGATCCGCGAGCTCTGCGCGAGCGCGTCGCTGCCGCTTGGGGAACTCGACGCGATCGCCTTCGACGCAGGGCCGGGATCGTTCACCGGCCTCAGGGTCGCGTGCGCGGTCGCGCAGGGACTCGGTTTCGCGCTCGGGCGCCCGTTGCTGCCGGTCGATTCGCTCGCAGTGCTCGCCTGGCAGCGCCTTCGCGCCAGCGGCCGCGCCGCGGGCGACGTGCTGGTCGCGACCGACGCCCGGATGGAGGAGGTCTACGTGGGGCTGTACCGGTTGCGCCTCGACGACGAGGCGCAGTCGATCAGCGCGCTGGTCGAGCCGCGCCTCGTCGCGCGCGCCGGCTTCCTGCCCGGCCTGGCCGCGCTCTGGCCGACGGACGGTGACGCGGCGCCGCAGCCCGCGCAGGTGTTGCCCGGCGGGAACGCCTGGCGGGCGCTCGGCCTCATCGACGAGTGGGCGGCCCACCACGGACTCGCGCCGGCGCCGATCGCGCCGGGCGCCGACGAGGCCTTCGTCCGCGCCGACGCGCTGGCCGAAATCGCGCTGCGCCACTGGCGCGCCGGGATGGCGATCGACGCCGCGGAAGCGGCGCCGCGCTACGTGCGCGACAAGGTGGCTCTGGATCGCGCCGAGCAGCGCGCGCTGCGTGCGCGCCGCGCCGAGCGCGCGGATGCCTGAGCCGGTGCTGCGTCGATGAGCGCGCTGCCGACGCCGGTTGCGCCGCGCCCGGCGCTGCGCGCTCGCCCGATGCGCGCCGACGACCTGGACGCCGTCACCGCGATCGAGAACGCCATCTATCCGTTCCCGTGGACGCGCGGCAACTTCGCGGACTCGCTGAAGGCGGGGTACGACGCCTGGGTTTTCGAGAGCGCCGAGGCTCCGGCGCGGGAACTGCTCGGCTACGCCGTCGTGATGTGGATTCCCGACGAGGTGCACCTGCTCAACCTCAGCGTCGCGGGCGCGTGGCAGCGACGCGGCGTCGGCCGCGCGATGCTCGAGTGGCTGATGCGCGACGCGGCGCGGCGTGGCGCCCGCGCGATGATGCTCGAGGTGCGGCCGTCGAACGAACCCGCGATCGTGCTCTATCGCAGCGCCGGCTTCGGGCAGATCGGCTTGCGCAAGCGCTACTACCCGGCGCCGGACGGAGGGCGCGAGGACGCACGGGTGCTGCTCAGGAGACTCGCCGTTGAATGAGTCGCAGCGCCGCGCCTACGCCGCGCTCGGGATCGGCCCCGCATGGCGCCTGCGCCGCGCGGCGCAGGGTCAGGCAGCGGCCGCAGCGTCGCAGTCCGCAGCACTGGCCGACGCGGCGACCGACGAGGCGCTTCGCGCCCAGGCTGCTCCCGACGCGCCCGGCGTGGCGGCCATGGACTGGCCGCAGCTGCGCGCGGCCGTCGCGCAGTGCCGCGCCTGCGGGCTGTGCGAGACGCGCACCCGGACCGTCTTCGGGGTGGGCGACGAGCGCGCCAGCTGGATGGTGATCGGCGAGGCGCCGGGCGCCGAGGAGGACCGGCGCGGCGAACCCTTCGTCGGCAACGCGGGTCGCCTGCTCGACCAGATGCTCGGGGCGCTGGGGCTTGCCCGGGACCGCGACGTGTTCATCGCCAACGTGCTGAAGTGCCGGCCGCCGCAGAACCGCGACCCGTCGCCCGACGAGATGCAGCGCTGCGAGCCGTACCTCAGGCGCCAGATCGAACTGGTGTCGCCGCGGGTGATCCTCGTGGCCGGCCGCATCGCCGCGCAGTCGCTGCTGCGCACCGAGGCGTCGATCGCGAGCCTGCGCGGGCGCGTGCATGCGTTCCGCTCGGGCGGGCGATCGATTCCGGTCGTCGTCACCTACCACCCGGCCTACCTGTTGCGCAGCCTGCCCGAGAAGGCGCGCGCCTGGGCCGACCTGTGCCTGGCCCGCCGCGCGCACGACGAGGCGGCCGGGGCCTGCGGGGACGCGCAGGCTTAGGGCGTGTTCACACGCCCTAGTGCTTGCTCTGGCCGATCAGCGCGACCGAGTCGAACACGCGCTGGTTGGCCCGGTGCAGCCGGATCACCGCGATCATCGTCAGCGCGACGAAGGCGCCGAAGATCACGATCACCACGTTCACGCGCAGCTCGAAGCGCAGCAGCAGCGAATAGAGCCCGAGCATCAGCAGGATGTTCAGGTTCTCGTTGAAGTTCTGCACCGCGATCGAGTGTCCGGCGCTCATCAGAACGTGGCCGCGGTGCTGCAGCAGCGCATTCATCGGCACCACGAAGAAGCCGGCCATCGCGCCGACCAGCACCAGGAGCGGGTACGCCATCGCCTCCGACGAGACCAGGGTCATCGCCGGAACCACCAGTCCCATCGCGACGCCGACCGGCAGAACGCGCAGCGAGTCGCGAAGCCGCACCGCGCGTGCCGCCAGCATCGCGCCGATGGCGATTCCCAGCGCGACCACCCCCTGCAGGATCGCCGCCCGGTTCAGCGGCAGGCCGAGCGCGTGGCGCGCCCAGTCGAGCACGATGAATTGCAGCGTCGCTCCGGCGCCCCAGAACAGCGTCGTGACCGCGAGCGAGATCTGGCCGAGCTTGTCCTTCCAGAGGATCCGGCAGCAGCCGAGGAAGTCGCGCACCAGCCTGAACGGATTGCGTGCCTGCTGCGGGTAGCGGGCCCCGGTGTCGGGGATGCCGAGGTTGAACGCGGCCGCGATCGCGTAGAACGCCGCGATCACCATGATCGCCGACTCGGCCGGGGTGTCGATGCCGGTGTCGATCATCGGCACGTCCAGCGCCAGCAGGGCCCCGGCGACCGAAGGGCTGATCAGCGCGCCGCCGAGCACGGTGCCGAGGATGATCGATCCGACGGTCGTGCCCTCGATCCAGCCGTTGGCGGCGACCAGCTTCTCGGGGGGCAGCAGCTCGGTCAGGATTCCGTACTTCGCCGGCGAGTAGGCCGCGGCGCCGAAGCCGACCACCGCGTAGGCGAGCAGCGGATGGATCGTGAAGAACATCAGCAGGCAGCCGGCGATCTTGACGAGGTTGGTCGCGAACATCACGCGACCCTTCGGCATCGAGTCGGCCAGCGCACCGACGAACGGCGCGAGCATCACGTAGGAGACGGTGAAGAACAGCTTGAGCAGCGGCTTCATCCACTCCGGCGCGTGCATCTCGATCAGCAGCGCGATCGCGGCGATCAGCAGCGCGTTGTCGGCGAGCGACGAGAAGAACTGCGCCGCCATGATCGTGTAGAAGCCGCGTTTCATCGGGAAAGGGCTCTCGTGTCTCCGTTCGAGCGCCGGCTTTCCGCTCTCATGGGCGGCTGGGCCGGTCTGCCGGCGCGCCGTGCCGTGCGACCGATGATGCCGCTGCTGAGCGCGGGTCGGTTTATACCACGACCGCCCGCCCGAAGCGTGTGTATAGTTGACGCGTTCCCCCTTCTGCGCCGATGCCTCGCCCGATCTCCGCCACCGTCTCGCTGCCGGCGATGCGCCACAACCTGGCGCTCGCGCGCGAGCGGGCGCCGGGCCGCTTCGTCTGGGCGGTCGTCAAGGCCAACGGCTACGGGCACGGCCTGTCCAACGCGGCGCGCGGCTTCGCCGCGGCCGACGGCCTGGCGCTGGTCGAGTTCGACGGCGCGGCGCAACTGCGTCGCGAAGGCTGGCGCGGCCCGGTGCTGATGCTCGAAGGCGCGTTCGAGGCGGCCGACGTCGAGCAGGCCGCGCGCGAGCGGCTGTCGCTGGTCGTCCACGAGGAGCGCCAGGTCGACTGGCTCGCGGCGCTGGAGCGTCCCGCGTCGATCGAGGTGTTCCTGAAGTTCAACAGCGGCATGAACCGGCTCGGCTTTCGCCACGACGCGTTCCGCGCCGCGTTCGCCCGGCTGGCGAGCCTCGCCGCGGTGGGCCGGGTGACGCTGATGACGCACTTCGCGAACGCCGACCTGGAGGGCGGCGCCGACGAGGCGATGCGCCGCTTCGAGGCCGCCGCCGCGGGGCTCGAAGCGGGCCGCTCGCTCGCGAACTCGGCGGCGACGCTGCAGCTGCCGGGCACGCACGGCGACGCGATCCGTCCCGGCGTGATGCTCTACGGCGCCACTCCGTTCGGCGAGGGCGACGCGCGTTCGCTCGGGTTGCGGCCCACGATGCGGCTCGAGTCGCGGCTGATCGCGGTGCAGCAGCTCGAGCCCGGCGAGGCGGTCGGCTACGGGTCGACGTTTCGCGCCGAGCGGCCGATGCGGATCGGCGTGGTCGCCTGCGGCTACGCCGACGGCTACCCGCGACACGCGCCGAGCGGCACGCCGATCGCGGTCGACGGCGTGCGCACCGTCACCGTCGGGCGGGTCGCGATGGACATGCTGATGGTCGACCTGGGCCCCGTACCCGGCGCCGGCCCCGGCTCGGCGGTCGAGCTGTGGGGCGAACTCGTACCGATCGACGCGGTCGCGCGGTCCAGCGGAACGATCGGCTACGAGCTGATGTGCGCGGTCTCGCAGCGCGTTCCGGTGCGGGTCGAAGACGACGCCGCCGGCTGAGCGCCGCCCGACGATGGCCAGGGCAAAGACGCACTACGTCTGCAGCGAATGCGGTGGCACGACCCCGAAGTGGCAGGGGCAGTGCCCGCACTGCAACGCCTGGAACACGCTCAGCGAAGCGCCGCTCGAGAGCCGCGCCGAGGCGCACCGCTACCAGTCGCTCGCGCCGACCCACGAAGTCGTGACGCTCGATGCGGTGCCCGCCCAGGAGGCCGGGCGGGTCGCCACCGGAATCGACGAGTTCGACCGCGTGCTCGGAGGCGGCCTGGTCGAGGGCTCGGTGGTGCTGATCGGCGGCGATCCGGGAATCGGCAAGTCGACGCTGCTGCTGCAGACGCTGGCGCACCTGTCGGCGTCGCTCGAGGTGCTCTACGTGACCGGCGAGGAGTCCCCCTCGCAGGTCGCCCTGCGCGCGCGACGTCTCGGGGCGGGCAACGCGCGCCTGCCGCTGCTGGCCGAGATCGAGCTCGAGCGCATCTGCAATGCGGTGCAGCAGCGCCGACCCGCGGTGGTGGTCATCGATTCGATCCAGACGCTGTACTCGGCCCAGCTGCAGTCGGCGCCCGGCTCGGTCGCGCAGGTGCGCGAGTGCGCCGCGCAGCTCACGCGCCTGTCCAAGCAGCTGGGCGTGGCGATGGTGATGATCGGCCACGTGACCAAGGAAGGAACGCTCGCCGGGCCGCGCGTGCTCGAGCACATGGTCGATACGGTGCTCTACTTCGAGGGCGACACGCACTCGTCGTACCGGCTCGTGCGCGCGTTCAAGAACCGCTTCGGCGCGGTCAACGAGCTCGGCGTGTTCGCGATGACCGATCGGGGGTTGCGAGGCGTGGCCAATCCGTCGGCGCTGTTCCTGTCGCAGCACGCCGAACGGGTGCCGGGATCCTGCGTGCTGGTCACGCAGGAGGGGTCGCGGCCGCTGCTGGTCGAGATCCAGGCGCTGGTCGACACGGCCCACGTGCCCAATCCGCGTCGGCTGTCGGTCGGTCTCGAGCAGAACCGGCTGGCGATGCTGCTGGCCGTGCTGCACCGGCACGCCGGCATCGCCTGCTACGACCAGGACGTGTTCATCAACGCGGTGGGCGGGGTGCGCATCGGCGAGCCCGCGGCCGACCTTGCCGTGCTGCTGGCGATCGTCTCGTCGCTGAAGAACCGCGCGCTGCCGCGCGGCTTCGCGGTGTTCGGCGAGGTGGGGCTGGCCGGCGAGATCCGGCCCGCGCCGCGCGGGCAGGAGCGCTTGCGCGAGGCCCTCAAGCTCGGCTTCTCGCGGGTGCTGATCCCCCGCGCCAACGCGCCGAAGCGGCCGCTGGAGGGACTCGAGGCGATCGCGCTGGACCGGATCGACCAGGCGCTCGAGGCCGCCTGGCGCTGAGCCGTCGGTCAGCGTGCGGCCGGCGGCGCCGCGAGGCTGTCGAGCATCCGCGCCGCCGCCTGCCGGCCGCTGCGAACGGCGGATTCCAGCGTGGCCGGATAGTCGGGCCAGGTCCAGTCGCCGGCCAGCCACAGCCCGGGCGCGAGGCTTCGATAGTGGTCGCACGACAGGCGCGGGCGCCCGGGCGTGCAGCGGAAAGTCGCGCGGCGCTCGGTGACGATGCGCAGCGCCGCCGGGCCCGGCCCGCCGACGGCCTGGCGCAGCTGTTCCGCGATGCCGGCGGCGACGGCGTCGGCGGGTTCGTTCGCGATCCGGCTCGCCGCGCTGACGACGACGCCGGCGACGCGCGCGCCGCCGATCACGCCGCGGTCGAACGACCATTGCCCGAAGAGGCGACGCGCCGGGTCCTCGTCGAGCATCAGCCAGCGCGGCAGTCGCGGCGCATTGCCCGCGGGCCACAGGGCCCACGCGGTGGCGATCGGCTCCGGGTCGAAGGCCGCAAGCGGCGCGACGTCCAGTCCCAGCGGCTCGAGCATGCGCGCCGCCGACCACGGCGGCAGCGCTACCAGCACGGCGGCGAAGACGTCGTCGCCCTCGTCGAGCCGCCATCCGGCCGGAGTCGGCCGCAGCGCGCGGACCGTGGTGCGCAGCCGGATCGTGGCGCCGAGGTCACGCAAGCGCGCGAGCGCCGGGTCCGGCAGCAGCGCGCCCAACGGCGCCTCGGGCGCGACGAAATCGCTGTCGTCGCGCTGCGCGCCCAGCGTGTCGCGCAGCACCGCGGCGAAGGTGCGCGCGCAGGCGTCGACCGGGAGCGTGTTCAGCGCGCCGACGCACAGTGGCGCCCACAGCCGCGAGACGAGCGGGGCCGGCTGCCGGTAGCGCGCCAGCAGGGCCGCGACGGTCTCGCCGTCGGCAGCCCGCCACCCGCCGCGCCGCAGCCCGCCCATCATCCGCAGCGCCGCGGCGCGCTCCGGCCAGCCCAGGCCGCGGGCGCGCAGCAGCCCCCACGCCAGGTGCAACGGCGCCGGCAGCGGTGCCGCGCGCACCGACAGGCCCGAGGCCGACACGAGGTGCATCGGATGGCGGCGCAGCAGGCCGCCGGCGCCGAGGTTCGCGATCAGTTCGAGCGTCTGCCGGTAGGCGCCGACGATCAGGTGCTGCCCGTTGTCGATCGCGATGGGCCCGAGCGGCGTCTCGAGCTCGATCGTTCGCGCGCGGCCACCGGCCCGGGGCGCCGAATCGAGCAGGGTGACCCGCAGACCGCCCTCGGCCAGCGCAACGGCAGCCGCGAGTCCCGACCAGCCGGCCCCGATGACCGCGACCGCGGCGGCGCCCGGCGCGGTCGCTGCGCGCTCAGCCACCGCGCGTCTCCCCTGGCGCGGGCCGCATCACACGCGGGGCGGGCGCCCCGTTGCCCAGGTCTTCCACGCCAGCCAGAACTTGCGCAGCGGCGTGAGCGACGTGCGATGGGTCAGCACCCTGAAGCCGTCACGTTCGATCTCGTCGAGCAGCCGCGCGTAGATGGCGGCCATCATCAGGCCGGGGCGCTGCGCGCGCCGCTCCGCCGGCTCGAGCAGCGCGAACGCCTGCCGGTACTTCTCGCGCGCCCGCGCCGCCTCGAATCGCATCAGCTCGACGAAGCGCTCGCTCGGGCGCGCGGCGAGGATCTCGTGCGCGGGCACTCCGAAGCGCTGCAGGTCCTCGATCGGAAGGTAGATGCGTCCCCTGCGGGCGTCCTCGCCGACGTCGCGGATGATGTTGGTGAGCTGGAAGGCGAGTCCGAGCCGCTCGGCATAGTCGAGCGTCGTCGCGCTGCGCGCGCCGAAGATGCCTGCCGCGAGCACCCCCACGACGCCCGCGACTCGATGGCAATACAGGCGCAGGCCTTCGAAGTCCAGGTAGCGGTCCTGCTCGAGGTCCATCTGCATGCCGTCGATGATCGCCACCAGCGGCGCGCGGCCGATCGAGCAGGCCTGCAGGTGAGGCTCCAGCGCGCGCGTGACCGGATGCTGCGGGTCGCCGGCGAACAGGCGGCCGATCTCCGCGCGCCACCAGTCGAGGCGGGCCCGCGCGACCTGCGGATCGGTGGCTTCGTCGACCGTGTCGTCCACCTCGCGGCAGAACGCATAGAGCGCGATGATCGCCCGGCGGCGCTCCGGCGGCAGGAACAGGAAGCTGTAATAGAAGCTCGAGCCGCTGCGCGCGGCCCTTTCTGCGCAGTACTCGTCCGGCGTCACTTCGGCACCTGCCACCAGAGCCGCGCCAGCGCCGGCGCGTCGTGCCAGCCGAGCTTCGGGCGACAGGCGATCGGATCGTGTCCCCCGTCACGCAGCCGATCGGCCACGCGCAGGCCGCCGGCGACGATCGCGCGCAGCTCGAGCGACAGGCGCCACGGCACCCGCTGCACGAGCACCGCGCCCGATTCGAGCAGCGCGCGCGCGCGCCCGGTCTGCCCGGCCAGGAAATGCGCGAGCGCATCGCTCGCGCGCCCCGCGGCGACCGATCGCCCGATCTCCTCCTCCGAGAGGCCCGTGCCGCGAAGCTCGTCCAGCGGCAGGTACAGGCGGCCGCGACGCCAGTCCTGCGCCAGGTCCTGCAGGAAGTTCAGCACCTGCAGCGCGGTGCAGATCTGGTCGGACGGAATTCGCGTGAGCGGGCTCCAGGCCCCGAACAGGCGCAGCATCAGCTCGCCGACCGGGTTGGCCGAGCGGCTGCAGTAGTCGGTGACGCTCGCCCACGAGGCGTGCCGCACCGGCCCGACGTCCTGCGCGAACGCCGACAGCAGCGCGCGCAGCGGCGCGACCGGCAGCGCGTGCGCGACGAGATGCGGGCGCAACTGTGCGACGACGGGCGGGTCCTCGGCTTCGCCGCGCAGCGCGCGGTCGAGCGCGTCCAGCGCCGCGAGCCGCTCGTCCGGTGTCGCGTCGCCCTCGTCGGCGAGGTCGTCGGCGTGGCGCGCGAACCGGTACAGCGCGGCCACGGCGGGGCGCAGCCGCGCGGGCACGAGCAGCGAGGCAACCGGGAAGTTCTCGTAGTGGTCGGCCGAGGTGACCAGCGCGGGGGGCATGGCCGCGATTGTAGGCGAGCCGCCGCGGCACCGATCCGCAGCGGAGGGCGCCCGGGCGCTTCGTTTAGAATGGCGCGTTTTCGCGGCCGTGGCGGAATTGGTAGACGCACCAGGTTTAGGTCCTGGCGCTGCAAGGCGTGAAGGTTCGAGTCCTTTCGGCCGCACCACGGCACCCCGCGATCGCCGCGGAACGCTCCCAAATTCGAGACCTGGATGACCCGAGATGGCAACGCAACTTGAACAGACCGGCGCGCTCGAGCGCAAGCTGGCCATGGCCGTGCCGGTGGCCGAGATCAACCGGCAGGTCGTCGAGCGCCTGCGCAAGCTCTCGCGCAACGTCAAGATGCCCGGTTTCCGGCCCGGCAAGGTGCCGATGAAGATGATCGAGCAGTCCTACGGGCCGCAGGTGCACGCCGAGGTGCTCGGCGACGCGGTCTCGAAGGCGTTCAGCGACGCGGTCGACGAGCACCGGCTGCGCGTCGCGGGGCAGCCGCGGATCGAGTCGCGCGAGGGCGCCGCCGAGCACGAGCTCGGCTTCACGGCGACCTTCGAGGTCTACCCGGAAGTGCAACTGGGCGACCCGTCGACGCTCGAGCTCGAGCGTGTCTCCTGCGAGGTGGGCGAGGCCGAGGTCGACAAGACGATCGAGATCCTGCGCAAGCAGCGCGTCACCTGGGCGAGCGCCGATCGGGCGGCGCAGGACGGCGACCGCGTCACGATCGACTTCGTCGGCACGCTCGACGGCGTGGCGTTCGAAGGTGGCTCGGCGACCGAGTTCCCGTTCGTGCTCGGCGAGGGCCGGATGCTCGCCGACTTCGAGGCGGGCGTGCGTGGCGCCGGCGCCGGCGAGAAGAAGTCGTTCCCCGTGGCGTTCCCGTCCGACTACGGCTCGGTCGACCTCGCGGGCAAGACCGCGCAATTCGAGGTGACGGTGCGCAAGGTCGAGGCGCCGCAGCTTCCGCAGGTCGACGAGGCGTTCGCGCGCCAGCTCGGCGTGCCCGACGGCGACCTGGCGCGGATGCGCGCCGACATCCGCGCCAACCTCGAGCGCGAGGTCGGCCAGCGGGTGCGCGCGCGCAACAAGGCGGCGGTGATGGAGGCGCTGACGAAGCTCGCGACGTTCGAGCTGCCGAAGGCGCTGGTCGAAGCCGAGAGCAAGTCGCTGGGCGAACGCGCGATCGAGGACCTGAAGCAGCGCGGCATGGATCCGAAGAACATGCCGCCGATTCCGCCGGACACGTTTCGCGAGCAGGCCGAGCGGCGCGTGCGGCTGGGCCTGCTCGTCGCCGAGATCGTGCGCGAGCACGGGCTGCAGGCCAAGCCCGACCAGATCCGCAAGCAGATCGAGGAGTTCGCGCAGGCCTACGAGAACCCGGGCGAAGTGGTGCGCTACTACTTCAGCGACCGCAACCGGCTGGCCGAGGTCGAGGCGATCGTCGTCGAGCAGAACGTCGTCGACTGGGCCGCGTCGAAGGCGCGCGTCACCGATCGCGCGCTCGCGTTCGACGACCTGATGTCGGCGGGCTGAGCCGCGCGGGGGCCGGGAATGGAATTTCAACGGAGCGAGACATGACCTTCAACAGCATGGTCGAGGACCTGGTCAACGCCCACCTGGCCCAACGCCAGGAGACGCAGGGGCTGGGCATGGTCCCGATCGTCATCGAGCAGAGCGGCCGCGGCGAGCGCGCCTACGACATCTATTCGCGCCTGCTGCGCGAGCACGTGATCTTCCTCGTCGGCCCCGTGATGGACCAGTCGGCGAACCTGATCGTCGCCCAGCTGCTGTTCCTCGAATCCGAGAACCCGGACAAGGACATCTCGTTCTACATCAACTCGCCGGGCGGCTCGGTGTCGGCGGGGCTCGCGATCTACGACACGATGCAGTTCATCAAGCCCGCGGTCAGCACGCTGTGCCTGGGCATCGCCGCGAGCATGGGCGCGTTCCTGCTCGCAGCCGGCGCGAAGGGCAAGCGCTTCGCGCTGCCGAACGCGCGCATCATGATCCACCAGCCTTCGGGCGGCGCGCAGGGGCAGGCCTCGGACATCGAGATCCACGCGCGCGAGATCCTGTACACGCGCGAGCGCCTGAACCGGATCCTCGCCGAGAAGACCGGGCAGCCGATCGAGCGCATCGCGGCCGACACCGACCGGGACAACTTCATGTCCTCGGAAGATGCGGTAAGCTACGGACTGATCGACAAGGTTCTGTCAAGTCGAGGCGAAGGTGCCTGATCCGGGGCACCGATCCGGGCACCGCGGGCCGCGGAGCGCCCGGCCGTCCGGCAGGCCGGAGCGAACATGACGGACAAGAAGGGATCCACCGAGAAGCTCCTGTATTGCTCCTTCTGCGGCAAGAGCCAGCACGAGGTGCGCAAGCTGATCGCCGGTCCGTCGGTGTTCATCTGCGACGAATGCATCGAGCTGTGCAACGACATCATCCGTGACGAGACCCAGGCCGAAGGCGCCGCAGGTGGCCAGAAGGGCGGCCTGCCGACGCCGGCCGAGATCTGCGGCATCCTCGACCAGTACGTGATCGGCCAGGAGAGCGCCAAGAAGATCCTCTCGGTGGCCGTCTACAACCACTACAAGCGGCTGCGGCACAAGGGCAAGAAGGACGACGTCGAGCTCGCCAAGAGCAACATCCTGCTGGTCGGCCCCACCGGCTCGGGCAAGACGCTGCTGGCGCAGACGCTCGCTCGCCTGCTCAACGTGCCGTTCGTGATCGCCGACGCGACGACGCTGACCGAAGCCGGTTACGTCGGCGAGGACGTCGAGAACATCATCCAGAAGCTGCTGCAGAACTGCAACTACGAAGTCGAAAAGGCGCAGAGCGGCATCGTCTACATCGACGAGATCGACAAGATCTCGCGCAAGTCCGACAACCCGTCGATCACCCGCGACGTCTCGGGCGAGGGCGTCCAGCAGGCGCTGCTCAAGCTGATCGAGGGTACCGTCGCCTCGGTGCCCCCGCAGGGCGGGCGCAAGCACCCGAACCAGGACTTCGTGCAGATCGACACGACGAACATCCTGTTCATCTGCGGCGGCGCCTTCGACGGCCTGGAGAAGGTCATCCGCAGCCGCTCCGAGCGCTCCGGGATCGGCTTCGGCGCCGAGGTCCGCAGCGCCAACGAGCGCGCGGTCGGCGAGGTGCTGCGCGAGGTCGAGCCCGAGGACCTGGTCAAGTTCGGCCTGATTCCCGAGTTGGTCGGCCGCCTGCCGGTGGTGGCCACGCTCGACGAGCTCAACGCCGATGCGCTGGTGCAGATCCTGATCGAGCCGAAGAACGCGCTGGTCAAGCAGTACCAGCGGCTGTTCTCGATGGAGGGCGTCGACCTCGAAGTTCGCCCGGCGGCGCTGCAGGCGATCGCCCGCAAGGCGCTCAAGCGCAAGACCGGCGCGCGGGGCCTGCGCTCGATCCTCGAGCAGACGCTGCTCGACATCATGTTCGACCTGCCGAGCCTGCAGAACGTCCAGAAGGTCGTCGTCGACGAGAACTCGATCGAGGGCGACGGCAAACCGCTGGTCATCTACGCCGACACGCCCCGGGTTTCGGGGTCCAACTGAGCTCATCTTCGGCCAAAACGCGGCGTCCTGCGCCGATCCGCATCGATCAACCCCGATCGGGGCCGCGCGGGCGGGGGCGGCGGCTGCGCGCCGCCGGTTAGCCACCCGAAAGGCGGGCCCCGCGCCGCCGACCGTTGCGAATTGACCCCATCCGGCCGGTGGGCGGCGGGCACGTCGCGCGAATCGTCGTATCCTCGACCGGCAAAGCTTGAAATCCCCGCTGGCGACGCAACATCGGCCGGGAGGTCCACATGGAGAACCGAATGTCCGAAGAGCAGGTCCCTGCCATCCAGTCGCTGCCGCTGCTGCCGCTGCGCGACGTGGTGGTGTTCCCCCACATGGTGATTCCGCTGTTCGTCGGGCGGCCGAAGTCGATCAAGGCGCTCGAGGCCGCGATGGAGGTGGGCAAGAGCATCATGCTGGTGGCGCAGCGCAACGCGTCGAAGGACGAACCGGTTGCCGAGGACATCTACGAGATCGGCTGCGTCTCGAACATCCTGCAGATGCTGAAGCTGCCCGATGGCACCGTGAAGGTGCTGGTCGAGGGAGTCCGCCGCGCGCGGATCCTGGGCGTCGACGACAGCGGCGCGCATTTCACCTGCGAGCTGGCGCCGATCGAGCCCCCGACGGTCGAGAGCCCCGAGACCGAGGCGCTGCGGCGCGCGATCCTGGCGCAGTTCGACCAGTACGTGAAGCTGAACAAGAAGGTGCCGCCGGAGATCCTGGCCTCGCTCGCCGGCATCGACGACGCCGGCCGGCTGGCCGACACGATCGCCGCGCACCTGCCGATCAAGATCGAGCAGAAGCAGAACATCCTCGAGACCAACGAGGTTTCCGAGCGGCTCGAGAAGCTGCTCACGCAGATCGAGACCGAGCTCGACATCCTGCAGGTCGAGAAGCGCATCCGCGGGCGCGTCAAGCGCCAGATGGAGAAGAGCCAGCGCGAGTACTACCTGAACGAGCAGGTCAAGGCGATCCAGAAGGAGCTCGGCGAGGGCGAGGAAGGCGCCGACATGGACGAGCTCGAGAAGAAGGTCAAGGCCGCGCGGATGCCGAAGGAGGCGCTGAAGAAGGCCGAGGCCGAGCTCAAGAAGCTCAAGCTGATGTCGCCGATGTCGGCCGAGGCAACCGTCGTGCGCAACTACATCGACACGCTGGTCGGCCTGCCCTGGCGCAAGAAGAGCAAGATCAACAACGACCTCGCGAACGCCGAGAAGGTGCTCAACGAGGACCACTGGGGCCTGGAGCGGGTCAAGGACCGCATCCTCGAATACCTTGCCGTGCAGCAGCGGGTCGAGAAGGTCAAGGCGCCGATCCTGTGCCTGGTCGGGCCCCCGGGGGTCGGCAAGACCTCGCTCGGGCAGTCGATCGCGCGTGCCACGAACCGCAAGTTCGTCCGCATGGCGCTGGGCGGCGTGCGCGACGAGGCCGAGATCCGCGGCCATCGCCGCACCTACATCGGCTCGATGCCGGGCAAGATCCTGCAGAACCTCGCCAAGATCGGCGTGCGCAATCCGCTCTACCTGCTCGACGAAGTCGACAAGATGGGGATGGACTTCCGCGGCGATCCTTCGTCGGCGCTGCTCGAGGTGCTCGATCCGGAGCAGAACTCGACCTTCGTCGACCACTACGTCGAGGTCGAGTACGACCTGTCCGACGTGATGTTCGTGGCCACGGCCAACACGCTGAACATCCCGCCGGCGCTGCTCGACCGGATGGAAGTGATCCGCCTGTCCGGCTACACCGAGGACGAGAAGGTCAACATCGCCCAGCGCTACCTGCTGCCCAAGCAGATGAAGAACACCGGCCTGAAGGCGACCGAGGTCTCGATCGCCGAGAGCGCGCTGCGCGACATCGTGCGCTACTACACGCGCGAGGCCGGCGTGCGCTCGCTCGAGCGCGAGATCAGCAAGATCTGCCGCAAGGTCGTCAAGATGCTGCTGCTGAAGAAGCAGGAGAAGAAGATCAGCGTCACGAACAAGAACCTCGACAAGTTCCTGGGCGTGCGGCGCTACAGCTTCGGCATCGCCGAGAAGGAGAACCAGGTCGGGCAGGTCACCGGGCTCGCCTGGACCGAGGTCGGCGGCGAACTCCTGACGATCGAGGCGGTGGCGATTCCCGGCAAGGGCAAGACCACGTTCACCGGCAAGCTCGGCGACGTGATGCAGGAGTCGATCAAGGCGGCGATGACGGTCGTGCGCCGCCGCGCGCGGCGCCTCGGCATCCGCGACGACTTCTACGAGAAGAGCGACATCCACATTCACGTCCCCGAGGGCGCGACGCCCAAGGACGGCCCCAGCGCGGGCATCGCGATGACGACCGCGCTGGTGTCGGTGTTGAGCGGGATCCCGGTGCGCGCGGACGTCGCGATGACCGGCGAGATCACGCTGCGCGGGGAGGTGCTGGCGATCGGCGGGCTGAAGGAGAAGCTGCTGGCGGCGCATCGGGGTGGCATCCGCACCGTTCTCATCCCCGAGGAGAACGTCAAGGATCTCGCCGAGATTCCCGACAACGTGAAGAACAAGCTCGAGATCGTGCCGGTGAAGTGGATCGATCGCGTGCTCGAGATCGCGCTCGAGCGGCAGCCCGAGCCCCTTCCCGAGGAGTCCCCTGCGCCGGCCGGCGCGGCGGTGCCTGCGGCCGCGCCGGGAAGCGGCGGAGACGTCGTCACGCACTGATCGCCGAAGCCGCGCGCACAGAGGGAAAACACCGCCTGTTTCGACGCCGCGGCTCGGCTTGACACTGGCCGGGCCCGGCGATTTAATACGGCTCCACTTTGCCGCGTCAGCGGCCGTCGAAGCAACGACATCTCGAAGCGCGACTTCCCAGGAAAGCGCTCGTCCAAAACGATTCCGGAGTGAGGGGGTTTCAGTGAACAAGACCGAATTGATCGACCACATCGCGAAGCAGGCGGACATCTCGAAGGCCGCCGCGGGTCGCGCGCTCGATGCGCTGGTCGGCGCCGTGCGCACCACGCTGCGCAAGGGCGGCACGGTGACGCTGGTCGGATTCGGTACCTTCGCCGTCGGCAAGCGCGCTGCGCGCAGCGGACGCAACCCGCGCACCGGCGCGACGATCAAGATCAAGGCGGCCAAGGTCCCGAAGTTCCGCCCGGGCAAGGCGCTGAAGGACGCGATCAACTGAGGCGCCTGCAACCGCACGCCTGCGGTCCGGCGAGTTGATCGGTCGCCGAGGGTTCAGATATAATCGCCGTCTTCGCTGCGCATTGCGCGACGCAGGCCACGTGAGCCCGGCAGCATCGGGACGAACCGCGGCCCGCACGGTGCCCTGATCGGGGGTGCTTAGCTCAGCCGGTAGAGCGGCGCCCTTACAAGGCGTAGGTCGGGAGTTCGAACCTCTCAGCACCCACCAGCCGCCGGGCAACGCGATGGCGCGAAGAAGCAGTGCAGCATGGATACGAGGAGTGGTAGTTCAGTCGGTTAGAATACCGGCCTGTCACGCCGGGGGTCGCGGGTTCGAGTCCCGTCCACTCCGCCAACACCCGAAGGGCGAACGAGAGTTCGCCCTTTTTTTTCACTCTGGCAGGTGCGCATGTTCGATACGGTCAGGAAACACCAACGGCTGATGCAGTTCCTGCTGCTCGTGCTGATCTTCCCGGCATTCGCGTTCTTCGGAATCCAGGGCTACGAGAAGTTCTTCTCGGAAGAGGGGACGGTGGCCAAGGTCGGATCGAGCAAGATCAGCCGGCAGGAGTTCGAGCTGGCGCATCGGCGACAGATCGAGCAGCTGCGCCAGATGCTCGGCGATCGCTTCGATTCGTCGATGGTGGACAACGACACCGCCCGCGGCCAGGTCCTCGACGGCCTGATTGCGCAGCGCGCGCTGCTCGCCGAGGCGCTCGACAAGCGCATCGCGGTGCCCGACGAGCAGCTGCGCCGGGCGATCGCCGCGATCCCGGGCCTCACCAGCGCCGACGGCAAGTTCGACATCGACCGGTACCGGCAACTGCTGCGCGCGCAGGGCAAGAACGAGCAGATCTTCGAGAGCGAGATGCGCAGCGACCTCGCACTGCAGGCGCTGCCCGAGGCGATCGCGCAGACCGCGTTCGTGCCCGCGTCGCTCGTCGACCGGATGATCGCGCTGGGCGAGCAGACGCGCGAGGTCCGGGAACTGCAGTTCAAGGCGGACGACTACGCGGCGAAGGTAAGCCCGACCGACGAACAGCTCGCGGCCTACTACGAGCGCAACGCGCAGGCGTTCGAGGTGCCCGAGAACGCGCGGGTCCAGTACCTGGTCCTGTCCGGCGACGCGGTGGGCAAGCAGATCAAGGTGTCCGAGCAGGACGCGCGCGCCTACTACGAGCAGAACAAGGCGCGCTACACGACGCCCGAGCAGCGCCGCGCGAGCCACATCCTCGTCAAGGTCGAGGCGGGTGCGAGCGAGGCGCAGAAGAACGCGGCGCGCGAGAAGGCCGGGCAGCTGCTCGCGAAGCTCGAGGGCGGGGCCGATTTCGCCGCGCTCGCGAAGGCCGAATCGCAGGATCCGGGATCGGCCGCGTCGGGCGGCGACCTCGGCTTCTTCACCCGCGACACGATGGTCAAGCCGTTCGCCGACGCCGCGTTCGCGCTCAAGCAGGGCGAAACCAGCGGCGTGGTCGAGTCCGAGTTCGGCTTTCACGTCATCAGGGTCACCGAGATCCGGCCGGCCGTGCAGCGCGACTTCGAGTCGGTGCGCGCGTCGATCGAATCCGAGATCCGCTCGCAACAGGTCGGCGCGCGCTTCGCCGAGGCCGCCGAGACCTTCAGCAACCTGGTCTACGAGCAGGCCGACTCGCTCGCTCCGGCCGCGCAGCGCTTCGACCTGCAGGTGCAGACGGCCGACGAGGTGGGCCGAACCGGCTCGCCGAAGCTGCCGCGCGAGCACCCGCTGAACAACCCCAGGCTGCTGGCGGCGCTGTTCAGCGCCGACTCGATCGCCAACAAGCGCAACACCGAGGCGGTCGACGTCGGCAACAACACGCTGGTCTCGGCGCGCATCGTCGAGCACCGGCCCGCTCAGCGCAAGCCGTTCGAGGCGGTCAAGGACCAGGTGCGCCAGCTCGTGGTACGCGAGGAGGCGCACAAGCTCGCGGTCGCGGCCGGCCAGGCGAAGCTGGAGGCGCTGCGCGGCGGCGCGGCCGCCAGCGGCCTGTCGGCACCGCGCACGGTGACCCGCGCGCCCGGCGCCGAGATGCCGCCGGCCGCGATCGAGGCCGTGTTCGGGGCGCCGTCGGAGCCGTTGCCGGCCTTCGTCGGCGCCGACCTCGGCGCGCAGGGCTACGCGATCTACCAGCTCACCAGGGTCAACCTGCCCGACGCCAAGCGCGTCGCGGAGCGGCGCGACACGTATCGGCAGCAGCTGCAGCAGGTCTACGCGCAGCAGGCGCTCGGCGACTACCTCGAGTCGGTGAAGGCGCGCTCGAAGATCGTCCGCTATCCGGAGCGCCTGGCCAGCGGCGACGCGCGCTGACCGCCGTCGGCGGGGCGGCGCGTCAGGGTTCGAGCGACGCGAGGATCCGCCGGGCGGCCGAGTCGATCGCGGGCGCGTCGGCGGCGCCGAGCTCCACGACGGCGGCCTCGTCGACCTTCAGGTAGTTGCGCTTCATCGACCGGTCGTACGCCGGGTCGTAGTGCAGCGCCAGCATCGACTCGACGAACGCATCCCAGTGGCCGCTGCCCGCCATCGCGCGCCATTGGTCGACCTGGCGGCGCCCGTGCAGCGGGGCGAGGCGCTCGAGGCGCTCGTCGAGCAGCGCCGGGTCGTCGGTGAAGTGGCGGTACTCGCGCAGCAGCAGCGCGGCGCGCACCGGCACGCTCGCCTCGATCCGCGTGCACGGCGCCGCGCGCATCGCCGCGATCAGCGCGTCGGGAACGTGGCAGCGGCCGACGCGCCGGCTCTCGGACTCGACGAATACCGGCCGGGCGCGATCGAAGCGGCGCAGCGCATCCCAGAGGCCGGTCTCGAAACCCTTCTGCGAAGGCTGCCGCGCCTGCGGCATCAGGCCGAGCACCGAGCCGCGGTGACTGGCGATCGCCTCGAGGTCGAGCACCTGCGCGCCGGCGGCGGCCAGTTGCTGCAGGATCAGGCTCTTGCCGGTGCCGGTGCGGCCCGCCAGCACGTGCAGCCGCAGCTCCTCGGGCCAGCGCTCCAGGTCGGCGAGCGCGCGGCGGCGAAACGCGCGATACCCGCCCTCGATCACCGAGGTACGCCAGCCGATCCGGGCGAACACCGTCGCCAGCGCGCCCGAGCGGTTGCCGCCTCGCCAGCAGTAGACCAGTGGCCGCCAGTCGTGGGGCCGGTCGGCGAACAGTCGATCGATCAGCGCGCCGACGTTGCGCGCGACGATCGCCGCGCCGGCGCGCCGCGCCTCGAACGCCGAGCGCTGCTTGTGGATCGTGCCGACCAGCGCCCGCTCGGCGTCGTCGAGCACCGGGGCGCTGATCGCCCCGGGCAGGCGGTCCTCGTCGAACTCGGCCGGGCTGCGCGCGTCGACGATCGCGTCGAAGCCGTCGAGCCGCGCGACGACCTCGTCGATCGGAATCACCAGCGGATCTCTCATCGGGGCAGCGCGGAAGTCGGTGCGGGCGCCTCGGGCGACGGCGCGCGAGGTGCTGCCGATTCTAGCAGCGGGGTAGTGCGCGCATTCCGGCGCCAGGCCACGTACAATCGACCACGAGGAATCCTGCGATGAAAGTCTTCGATCTCGCCTGTGAACACGAGCACCGCTTCGAGGGGTGGTTCGGGTCGGCACAAGCGTTCGACGAGCAACTCGGTCGAGGCTTCGTCGAATGCCCGGTCTGCGCGAGCAAGGTGGTGCGCCGGATGCCGAGCGCGCCGCGGCTGAACCTGTCCCAGACGCCGGAGCCGCCCCGGCGCGACCCGCAACCGCAGGCCGGGCAGATCGCCACGGCGATGCCCACGCCGCAGCAGATGCAGGCGTTGTGGATGAAGATGGCCAGGCACCTGGCCGCGAACACCGAGGACGTCGGCGAGCGGTTCGCCGAGGAAGCGCGGCGCATCCACTACGACGAGGCGCCCGCGCGCGGCATCCGCGGCGTGGCCACGCCCGAGCAGCGTGCCGAGCTCGAGGACGAGGGCATCGAGGTGTTCACGTTCCCCGTGCCGCCCGCGGCGAAGGAGCCGCTGCAATAGGCCCGCTCAGCGCGCCGCGTATTGCGTCGCGCCGAACAGGTTTTCCCGGGCCTTGTCGTCGAGCGGCTTGCGCCGGTCGGCCAGCACGGTGATCGCGCGGGCCACCGGCCGGCGCGCACCGATCGTCTCGAACCAGCGCCGGACCTGCGGGAAGTCGGCGAGGTCGACCCCCTGGTTCGCGTGCGAGCGGATCCACGGCCAGGTCGCGATGTCGGCGATCGAGTACTGGCGCCCGCCGAGGTAGGCTCCGGTGGCCTCGAGCCGCCGGTCGAGCACGCCGTACAGGCGCTTCGCCTCGTTCGTGTAGCGGTCGATCGCGTAGGCGATCGTCTCGGGCGCGTACATGCGGAAGTGGTGCGTCTGCCCCAGCATCGGGCCGACTCCGCCCATCTGGAACATCAGCCACTGCAGCACCTCGTACTTGCCGCGGGTGCTGCGCGGCAGGAACTTCCCGGTCTTGCCGGCGAGGTAGACGAGAATGGCGCCGGACTCGAACAACGAGATCGGCCTGCCGTCGGGGCCGTCGTGGTCGACGATCGCCGGGATCTTGTTGTTGGGGCTGATCCGCAGGAACTCGGGCGAGAACTGGTCGCCCGCGCGAATGTCGATCGGGTGCACGGCGTACGGCAGGCCGCACTCCTCGAGCATGATGTGGACCTTGTGGCCGTTCGGCGTCGGCCAGGTGTAGACGTCGATCATGGCCTCTCCGCTCAGGCGCCCCGGGTGACCGGCATCCGGACCCGGTCGGCGGCGCCGGGGACCGGCAGGTGCTTGGCCAGCTCGAGCTTGGCGATCGCGTTGCGGTGCACCTCGTCGGGGCCGTCGGCCAGGCGCAGCGTGCGCTGGTGCGCGTACAGCGACGCGAGCGGGAAGTCGTCCGAGACGCCGGCGCCGCCGTGCGCCTGGATCGCCCAGTCGAGGATCTGGCAGGCGATGTTCGGCGCGACGACCTTGATCATCGCGATCTCGGCCTTGGCGACCTTGTTGCCGACCGTGTCCATCATGTAGGCCGCCTTCAGCGTGAGCAGGCGCGCCTGGTCGATCATGCAGCGCGCCTCGGCGATGCGCTCGTGCCAGACGTTGTGCGCGGAGATCGGCTTGCCGAACGCGGTGCGCGTGGACAGCCGCTTGCACATGTACTCGAGCGCGCGCTCGGCCACGCCGATCGAGCGCATGCAGTGGTGGATGCGCCCCGGGCCGAGGCGGCCCTGCGCGATCTCGAAGCCGCGGCCCTCGCCGAGCAGGATGTTCTCGACCGGCACCCGGACGTTCTCGAATGCGACCTCGCAGTGGCCGTGCGGGGCGTCGTCGTAGCCGAACACGTTCAGCGGCCGGATCACCGTGATCCCGGGCGTGTCGGCGGGCACGACGATCATCGACTGCTGCTCGTGGCGCCCGGCGTCCGGGTTGGTCTTGCCCATGAAGATGTAGACCTTGCAGCGCGGGTCGCCCGCCCCCGAGGTCCACCACTTGCGCCCGTTGATCAGGTAGTGGTCGCCCTGGCGCTCGATGCGCGCCTGGATGTTGGTCGCGTCGGAGGATGCGACCGCCGGCTCGGTCATCGCGAACGCCGAGCGGATCTCGCCGGCGAGCAGCGGGTCGAGCCAGGCGCGCTTGATCGGCTCGCTGGCGTAGCGCTCGAGCGTCTCCATGTTGCCGGTGTCGGGCGCGTTGCAGTTGAAGACCTCGGGCGCCCAGGTGACGCGGCCCATGATCTCGCACAGCGGCGCGTAATCGAGGTTCGACAGCCCCTCGGGGACCCGCGCCGATTTCGGCAGGAACAGGTTCCACAGGCCGGCGGCGCGCGCCTTCGGCTTGAGTTCCTCGACGATCTTCGTCGGGATCCAGGCGTTTCCGGCGCGCCGGTTCGCCGAGACCTCCTCGTAGAAGCGGCGCTCGTTCGGGTAGACGTGCTCGTCCATGAACGCCAGCAGGCGCTGGCGCAGTTCGATGCATCGTGCCGAGTACTCGAATTCCATCGCGTTCTCCTGTGTCGGTGCGCGCTCAGCGCACGCGCTGCGCAATCTCCCAGCCCATCTCGGCCAGCGGCCGCGCGCGCCGCCCGGCCTCGAGCGCCTGGGCGCTCGAAGCCGTGCCGTCGACGGCGCGCTTCATGATTCCCTGCAGGATCGCCGCGAGCCGGAACATGTTGTAGGCGAGGTAGAAGTCCCAGTTCGCCAGCGTGGCGGCCGGGTCGCGGCCGGTGCGCCGGCAGTAGGTCTCGACGTATGCACGCTCGCCCGGGATGCCGAGCGCCGCGTGGTCGAGCCCGGCGATGCCGCGGAACTGCCCGGGGGCGATGTGCCAGGCCATGCAGTGGTACGAGAAGTCGGCGAGCGGATGGCCCAGCGTCGAGAGCTCCCAGTCGAGGATCGCGCGGATGCGCGGCTGCTCGCGGTCGAAGATCAGGTTGTCCAGCCGGTAGTCGCCGTGGACGATCGAGGTCTCGTCGCCCGCCGGCACGTGCTGCGGCAGCCACTCGATCAGCCGGTTCATCGCCTCGATCGGCTCGGTCTCCGAGGCCTGGTACTGCTTGCTCCAGCGGCCGATCTGGCGCGCGAAGTAGTTGCCCGGCTTGCCGTAGTCGGCCAGCCCGATCGCGGCGTAGTCGATCGAGTGCAGCGCGGCGATCACCCGGTTCATCTCGTCGTAGATCGCCGAACGCCCGGCATTCGACATCCCCGGCAGCGACTGCTCCCAGAGCACGCGACCGTCGACGTACTCCATCACGTAGAACGCGCGCCCGATCACCGACTCGTCCTCGCACAGCGCGTAGACGCGCGCCACGGGAATGCCGGTTCCCGCGAGCGCGGCGAGCACGCGGTACTCGCGCTCGATCGCGTGCGCCGAGGGCAGCAATTTCGCGACCGGCCCGGGCTTGGCGCGCATCACGTAGGCGGCGCGCGGCGTCGAGAGCCGGTAGGTCGGGTTCGACTGACCGCCCTTGAACAGTTCGATCGTCAGCGGTCCGGAGAAGTCGGGCACCCGATCGCGCAGCCAGGCCGCGAGCGCGCCGGCGTCGACGCGATGGCGCTCGGGAACGGCGATGGTGCCGCTGTAGGCGGCGTCGTTGTCGGCGGCGCTGCCGGTGGACGAATCGGCCACTTGCCCTCCGTGCGGTGGGGCGGCGCGCTCAGCGGCCGCCGGCTTCGCGGTTGAACCGCGGCGGGCGCCTGGCGAGGAAGGCGTCGATGCCTTCGCCGGCGTCGTCGTGGAACAGCGCCGCGACGAAGTTGTCGCGCTCGCGCACCAGCTGGTGCGCGAGCGCGTCGTGCTCGTGCGCCGACAGCAGCGACTTGATGCGGCCCAGCGCGAACGCCGGCCCGTCCGCGAGCTCGGCCGCGCGGGCCAGCGCCAGCGCGAGCACTTCGCCGCGCGGCGCGAGCGCGTTGACCAGCCCGAGCGCGTGCAGCCGCGGCGCGCCGACCGGTTGCCCGCCGGCCAGCAGCTCGTAGGCGAGCGGGTAGGGCAGGCGGGTCGCGAGGAAGTGGCTGGCCCCGCCGTCGCAGGTCAGCCCCACCTTCACGTAGGACATGACGAAGCGCGCGTCCTCGGCGGCGAACACCAGGTCGCAGGCGAGCGCTAGCGAGAATCCGGCCCCGGCGGCGGCGCCCTCGACGGCAGCGATCACCGGCCTGGGGCAATCGCGGATCGCGGCGATCCACTGGCCGAGCAGGTCGACCGAGGCCGCCTGCGCCGACGGGTCGGCCGAGCGGTTCTCGCGCAGGCGATTCAGGTTTCCGCCGGCGCAGAAGTGTTCGCCTTCGCCGGCGAGGACGACGGCGCGCACCTCGCGGTCTTCGCCGGCCGCTCGCAACGCCGCGGCGCCGTCGCGGTAGACGTCAGGGTGCAGCGCATTGCGCGCTTCCGGGTTCGAGATGCGCAGCAGCAGCACCGCCCCGTGGCGCTCGGACAGCAGGCGCGCGGCCATCGCGTCAGTCCTCGTGCAACAGCGACAGGCCCAGTTGCGCGCGCCGGCGCAGCCAGCCGCCGGGGCGGTAACGCGGGTCGCCGGTGAGCCGGTGCAGGTTCGCGAGGATCTCGAGCACGGTCGCGGCGCCAAGCGCGTCGCCCATCGCCAGCGGTCCGAGCGGATAGCCGAGCCCGATCCGCACGGCGGTGTCGATGTCGGCCGGCGAGGCGATGCGCTGCTGGGCGATCTCGGTGCCGATCGAGACGATCATCGCGAGCACCCGTTGCGCGACGAACCCCGGGCTGTCGCGCAGCATCGACACCGGCGTGCCGTCGTTGGCGAAGATCGCGTGCGCGGCGTCGCGATAGTCGGGCAGCGTCGCCGGCGTCGGCATCAGCACGCGGCGCCGGCAGCGCCCGGGCGCGATCGGGAACAGCGCGTCGACGGCGACGGTGCGCGCAGCAGGCAGTCCGGCTTCGGCCGCCGCAGCGGTCGCGTCGAGCCCGAGCGGCGCGACCAGCACCAGCGCGTGCTCGCCGGGACGCCCGGTGTCCTGCACGACGCCTTCGAGCGCCGCGACCGCTTCGCGCAGCGCCGCGGCGCGCGGCCCGGGTGCGACCCACACCGGCGGCCTGACGGCGACCTTCGGCGCGGGCGCCTCGGCCGGCGTCTGCTGGCGCCCGTCCTTGTGCAGGTAGAAGCCTTCACCCGCCTTGCGCCCGGTCAGGCCGGCCGCAAGGCGCTGCGCCGCGATCACCGACGGGCGGAACCGCGGTTCGTCGTAGAACTGGCGATAGATCGACTCCATCACCGGCTGCGAGACGTCCAGGCCGGTGAGGTCGAACAACTCGAACGGGCCGAGCCTGAAGCCCCGGCCGTCGAAGGACACCTGCTCGCGCAGGATCCGGTCGATCGTCGGGATGTCGGCAGCGCCCTCGCCGAGCGCCTTCAGTGCCTCGGTGCCGAAGCCGCGGCCGGCGTGGTTGACGATGAAACCCGGCGTGTCCTGCGCGACCACCGGCAGGTGGCCGGTCAGGCGCGTGAGCGCGACCAGGCGTTCGACGACTGCGGCGTCGGTGCGGATGCCGTCGACGACCTCGACGACCTTCATCAGCGGCACCGGATTGAAGAAGTGCAGGCCGGCGACGCGCTGCGGCCGCCGGCAGGCCGCGGCGATCGCGGTCACCGACAGTGACGAGGTGTTGGTCGCGAGCACCGCGTCGTCGGCGACGATCGCCTCGAGTTGGCCGAAGAGGTCGCGCTTGGCGTCGAGCCGCTCCACGATCGCCTCGACGACGAGGTCGCAATCGGCCAGCGCCGCGAGCGCGCCGGCCGGTTCGAGCCGGGCGCGGGCGGCCGACGCCGCGTCGGCCCCCATGCGCCCCTTCTCGACCAGCTTCGCGAACGTGTCGGCGACGCCGGCGATCGCCGAATCGAGCGCGGCGGGGTTGCTGTCGTAAAGGCGCACCGCGATGCCGCTCTGCGAGAACAGCTGGGCGATGCCCCGGCCCATGGCGCCGCTGCCGACGACGCCGATCCGCTGGAAGGGTGACGTGCTCATCCGGCGGATTCTACTGGAGCGCCGCGCTACACTGGCGCGACGCATCCACCGCGAGGGAGAATCGACCATGCTGGTCCTGTGCGGCTTCGCCGTCAGCAACTACTACAACAAGGTCAAGCTCGCCATGCTCGAGAAGGGCGTCGAGTTCACCGAGGAGCTGAACCTGGCCAGCAAGGACGAGCAGACGCTCGAGGCCAGCCCGCTCGGCAAGGTGCCGTTCCTGCGCGTGCCGCAGGGCACGCTGTGCGAGTCGCAGGTGATCGTCGAGTACCTCGAGGACGCCTATCCGCAGGTGCCGCTGCTTCCGGCCGACCCGTTCGAGCGCGCCAAGGTCCGCGAGCTGGTGGCGTTCACCGAGCTGCACCTGGAACTGGTTGCGCGCCGGGTCTATCCGCAGGCGTTCTTCGGCGGCACGGTCTCGCAGGGGACGATCGACGGCGCACGGCGCGACCTCGAGCGCGGCATCCGCGGCTTCGAGCGGCTCGCGAAGTTCGCGCCGTTCCTGGCCGGCGAGCGCTTCACGCTGGCCGACTGCGCCGGCGCGGTCCACCTGCCGGTGATCTCGCTCGCGTGCAAGGCGATCTGGGGCGAGGATCTGCTCGCCGGCTTGCCGGTGCGCGACTACGTCAAGCGGCTCGGCGAGCGCCCGACCGTGCAGAAGGTGAGCGCCGACCGGAAGGCGCACACGGAACTGCTGGCCAGAACGCGCGCGAAGTAGTCCGGCGCCCGCGCCGCGCCCGCGAGCCGCAGTTCAGCCGGGGTCGCGCTCGAACGCTTCGCGCTCGGCGTCGCGCGCGGCACTGCATTGGAGCCAGCGCTCCTCGAGCGCATCCTTCTCGCGGTCGAGCGCGGCACGCTCCCGTCCCAGTGCCCCGGCCTCGGCAGGGTCGCGGTAGACCCCCGGATCGCCCATGCGCGCCCCGATCGCGGCGAGCCGGGCATCGATCGCCGACAGCCGCCGCTCGATTTCGCCGATCTCGCGATCGAGCGGGCGCAAGCGTTCGGCCAGCTGCGTCCGACGCTGCGCGGCGAGCCGACGATCGTCGCGGCGGCTCGCCGGCACGGCCTCGTCGCGAGGCCGCGCGGCGCCAGCGCTGCCGGACCCTGCCGTTGCCCCGGACGGGGCCGGGGCGGTGCCCGGCGGGCGCTGGACCAGCCAGTCCGCGTAGTCGTCGAGGTCGCCGTCGAACTCGCGCAGGCGGCCGTCGGCGACCAGCATCAGCGTGTCGGCCGTGGCACGCAGCAGGTAGCGATCGTGCGAGACGAGCAGCACCGCGCCGTCGAAATCGGCCAGGGCATCGGCCAGTGCGTCACGGGCCTGCGCATCGAGGTGGTTGGTCGGCTCGTCGAGCACCAGCAGCTGCGGCCGATCGTGCAGCATCAGCGCGAGCGACAGTCGCGCCTTCTCGCCGCCCGACATCGGCCCCACCGGCCGCGTCGCCGCGTCGCCGGAGAAGCCGAAACGGCCCAGGTAGTCGCGCAGCGCCTGCTCGCGCTCGGCCGGCGCGATCCGCTGCAGCTGCGCGAGCGCCGACTCGTCGCCGCGCAGCCGGTCGATGCCCTGCTGCGCGAAGTAGCCGATGCGCACCGCGCGCGAGACGCGGACCTCGCCCGCCAGCGGCGCGAGCTCGCCGACCAGCGTTCGCACCAGCGTGCTCTTGCCGGCGCCGTTGCGGCCGAGGATGCCGATTCGCGCGCCGCGGCGCACCGACAGCTCGACCCCGCGCAGCACCGGCGGGCGACCGGGATAGCCGGCGTCGAGCGCCTCCGTTTGCAGCAGCGGATCGGGGCAGTCACCGACCTCGTGGAGCGCGAAGTCGATGCCGCGCAGCGCGCGCACCGGCGCCACCGCGGCCATCCGCTCGAGTGCCTTGATGCGGCTCTGCGCCTGGCGCGCCTTGCTGGCTTTGGCGCGAAAACGGGTGATGAACGCGTTCAGGTGCGCCACGCGCGCGTCCCACGACGCGCGCTCGCGCTCGGCCTGCAGCTGGCGCTGCGCGCGCAGCCGCTCGAATTCGCTGTAGCCGCCGCTGTAGCGCACCAGCTTGCAGCCGTCGATGTGCAGCGTCGCGGTGGCGACGCGGTCGAGGAAATCGCGGTCGTGCGAGACGATGACCGCAGTGCCGGAGTAGCGCAGCAGCCAGCGCTCGAGCCACAGGATCGCGTCGAGGTCGAGGTGATTGGTCGGCTCGTCGAGCAGCAGCAGTTCGCCCGGAGCGAACAGCGCGCGTGCCAGGTTCAGCCGCATCCGCCAGCCTCCCGAGAGCGCGTCGACCGGCTGCTCGACCTGCACGACGTCGAATCCGAGCCCGGCGAGCAGGCTGCGGCTGCGCGCCTCGGCGGTGAGGCCACCCGCCTGATGCCAGTGGTCGTGCGCGTGCGCGAGCGCAATGCCGTCGCCGTCGCGCTCGGCCTGCTCGAGCTCGCGCCGCGCGACCGCCAGGCGTTCATCGCCGGCGACGATGAAGCGCCAGGCGGGCAGGGGACTCGAAGGCAGGCCCTGTTCGAGCCGGGTCACGTCGCGCCACGGCTGGACGACGTCGCCGGCGTCGGGCGGCAACTCGCCGGCCAGCGCGGACAGCAGCGTCGTCTTGCCGGTGCCGTTCTGGCCGACCAGTGCGACGCGTTCGCCCGGGCCGATGCTCGCGTCGGCGCGATCGAGCAGCACCCTGCCGCCGCGCGAGAGCGTCAGCCCCTGCAGCCGGATCACGGGCGACGGGCTCGGGGGCGGGCCGTGCCGCGTCGCGGAATCGAGCCGCGACGCGGCGCGCGGCTTCGGATCGCCGCGGCGGCGAGTTGCCCGGCCTCGACGAGGACCAGCATCCGTTCGCCCGCGGCCACCGGCAGGTAGTGGAACTCCAGTGCCGGGAACGCGGCCTCGAAGTGCGCCGCCTCGTGCCCGATCTCGAGCAGGAGGAGGCCGTCGCCGCAGAGGTGGGACGGCGCCTGCGCGAGGATCCGGCGCACCAGGTCCATCCCGTCGGGGCCCCCGGCCAGCGCGGCGCGCGGCTCGGCGCGGTACTCGGGCGGCAGCGCCTGCATCGACGCGTCGTTCACGTAGGGCGGATTGCAGAGCACGAGGTCGAAACGGCGCCCCCGTACGGCGGCGAACAGGTCGCCCCGGAGAAGCTCGAGGCGCTGCTGCAGGCCGTGGCGCTCGCGGTTGACGGCGGCGAGCGCCAGCGCGTCGGCCGACAGGTCGGCACCGACCACCTGCGCTTCGGGGAAGCGGTGGGCGGCGAGGATCGCCAGGCTCGCGCCCCCGGTGCAGAGGTCGAGGATCGACGCTGGCCAGGACGGCGCCCGAGGGTGCAGCTCGAGCCACTGCGGCAGCGCCTCGTCGAGGGCTTCGGCGATCGGCGAGCGCGGAACCAGCGCGCGCGCGTCGCAGGCAAAGCGCATCCCGCGCAGCCAGGCCTCGCCGGTCAGGTAGGCCGCCGGCTCGCGCGAGGCTACGCGCCGTTCGAACAGCTCGAGCACCGCGCGTCGCTCGGCCCGCGGCAAGCGCGCATCGAGCCAGGGGTCCAGCGGCTCGGGCGGCAGGTGCAGCGCCCACAGCAGCAGTGCGACCGCCTCGTCCCAGCCGTTGTCGGTGCCGTGGCCGTAGGCCAGGCCGGCCGATTCGAAGCGCGAGACTCCCCAGCGCAGCAGGTCGCGCACGGTGCGCAGCTCGCGCGCGGCCGCGTCGGCGCCGGCCAGCCGCCGGTCGAACGCGGTGCTCATGTGCGCAGCAGGCTGGCGATCGTGCGCCGGTAGACGTTCTTCAGCGGCTCGAGCGCCGCGAGCTCGACGTGCTCGTCGATCTTGTGGATGCTGGCGTTCGGCGGTCCGAACTCGATCACCTGGGGGCAGATGCGGGCGATGAAGCGGCCGTCCGAGGTGCCGCCGGTCGTCGACAGCTCGGTCTCGAGGCCGGTCTCGGCGCGGATCGCTTCCGACAGCGCCTCGGACAGCGCGCCGCGCGCGGTGAGGAACGGCATCCCCGAGAGTGACCAGTCGATCGTGTAGTCGAGCCCGTGCGCGTCCAGGATCGAGGCGACCCGCTGTTTCAGGCCCTCGACCGTGCTCGCCGTGGAGAAGCGGAAGTTGAAGTCGAGCGTGACCCGCCCCGGGATCACGTTGGTCGCCCCCGCGCCGGCCTGGATGTTCGAGACCTGCCACGAGGTCGGCGGGAAGTATTCGTTGCCGCGATCCCACTCGGTGCCGACCAGCTCGGCCAGCGCCGGCGCCAGCAGGTGGATCGGGTTGCGCGCGAGGTGCGGATACGCGATGTGCCCCTGCACGCCGTTCACGACCAGCCGGCCCGACAGCGAGCCGCGCCGCCCGTTCTTCACCGTGTCGCCGAGCCGGGCGACCGAGGTCGGTTCGCCGACGATGCAGAAGTCGAGCCGCTCGCCGCGCGCCTCGAGCATCTCGACCACCTTGACCGTGCCGTCGGTCGCCGGGCCCTCCTCGTCGGAAGTGAGCAGCAGCGCGATGCGCCCGGCGTAGCCGGCGCCCGCCTCGAGCAATTCCTCGACCGCGACCACGAACGCCGCGATCGAGGCCTTCATGTCGGCGGCGCCGCGCCCGTAGAGCCGGCCGTCGCGGACGGCAGGCACGAACGGGTCGCTGCTCCACTGGTCGAGCGGGCCGGTCGGGACGACGTCGGTGTGGCCGGCGAAGGCCAGCGTCGGCCCCGGCGCGGTGCCGGCGCGCACCGCCCAGAGGTTGGTGACGCCGTTGCTCTCGATGGTCTCGCAGCCGAAGCCGAGCGGCGCGAGGCGCTCGGCGATCAGCCGCTGGCAACCGTGATCGTCGGGGGTGACCGACCGGCGCCGGATCAGCGCCTCGGCCAGCTCGCGCACGGGGCTCATCGCGCCGCCGGGCCGGCGTCGGCCGCGACGCCGAATACGCCGGCGTAAAGGGGCTCGGAGAACCCGACGACGATGCGGTCGCCCGCCTGCAGCACCGGCCGCTTGACCAGCGTCGGGTCCGCGAGCATCAGCTCGGCCGCGCTCGTCTGGTCGGTGATCGCCGCGCGGCGCTGCGCGTCGAGCTTGCGCCAGGCGAGCCCGCGGCGGTTCAGCAGCGAGTCCCAGGGCACGCGGGCGAGCCACGCCGACAGGCGCTGCGCGTCGAGCCCGTCCTTGCGGAAGTCGTGGAAGCGGAATGCGATCTGGTGCGCGCGCAGCCAGGCGCGCGCCTTGCGAACCTGGTCGCAGGTCTCGATGCCGAAGACGACGACCTCGCCCATCTCAGATGTTCAGCAGGAACTCGGAGAACGACGGCCCCTCGGCGTCGCCCGCGCCGGCCGGCTTGCGCGCCGCCGGCTGCCCCAGCGCGGCCGACGCCATCGCCGGCGAGACCAGGTTGCCGGACTGCGCGGCCGGGGCCGGCATCGCCGCGGCGTCCTCGGACTCGTTCTCGAGCATCCACAGCAGGTTGGTCGGCGAATCGGCGTGCGCCATTGCGTCTTCCTTGGCGATGCGGCGCGCGCGCACCAGTTCGGCGAGCGCGTGGTCGAAGGTGCGCGACCCGGCGGCCAGGCTCTGGTTCATCGCGTCCTTGATCTCGGTGAGGCGCCCCTGCTCGATCAGCTCGGCGATGTGGCGCGTATTGAGCAGGATCTCGACCGCGGGCAGCCGGCTGCCGTCGAACGCGCGCACCAGCCGCTGCGAGACCACCGCCTTCAGCGTCGCGGCGAGATCGGCCAGCAGCACCGGCCGGTTGTCGGGCGGATAGAAGCTGACGATCCGGTTCAGCGCGTGGTTGGCGTTGTTCGCGTGCAGCGTCGCCAGCACCAGGTGCCCGGACTGCGCGTAGGCGATCGCGTTCGACATCGTGGCCGTGTCGCGGATCTCGCCGATCAGGATGCAGTCGGGGGCCTGTCGCATCGCGTTCTTCAGCGCGACCTCGAGCGAGTGGGTGTCGGTGCCGATCTGGCGCTGGTTGACGATCGAGCGCTTGTTCCGGAACGTGAATTCGATCGGGTCTTCCAGCGTGAGGATGTGGCCGGTCTTCTGCTCGTTGCGGTGGTCGATCATCGACGCGAGCGTCGTCGACTTGCCCGAGCCGGTGGCGCCGACGACGAGCAGCAGGCCGCGCTTCTCCATCACCAGGTCGCCGAGGATCGTCGGCAGGTTCAGGCTGCCGAGCTGCGGGATGTCGTGCGGGATGAAGCGGATCACGCAGGCGGTGGACCCGCGCTGGCGGAACACGTTGACGCGGAAGCTGCCGATGTTGCGCACGCCGTAGCCGAGGTTCAGCTCGTGCTGCCGCTCGAACTGCTCCCAATGGCGCTCGTCGACGATCTCGCGGATCAGCGACACGACGTTCTCGGGGGCGAGGCGCTGCTGGTTCACCGGCACCATCGCGCCGTCGATCTTGAGCTGCACCGGCGCGCCGGGCGCCAGGAACAGGTCCGACGCCTTCTTCTCGGACATCAGCTGCAGCAAGCGATCCATCATCATCCGCGTCCCCCGATGTCTTCGCACCGCGCGCCGCCCCGTCGGGGCGGTTCGGAGCGGATCGTCACGCCCTCAGTCGCCGCGCAGCAATTCGTTGATCCCGGTCTTCGCCCGCGTCTGTGCATCGACGCGCTTGACGATGACCGCGCAGTACAGGCTCACCTTGCCGTCGGCCGACGGCAGCGAGCCCGGCACCACCACCGACCCCGCGGGCACCCGCCCGAAGAGGATCTTTCCCGACTCGCGATCGTAGATCTTCGTGCTCTGGCCGATGAACACCCCCATCGACAGCACCGAGTTCTCCTCGACGATGACGCCCTCGACGACCTCGGACCGCGCGCCGATGAAGCAGTTGTCCTCGATGATCGTCGGATTGGCCTGCAGCGGCTCGAGCACGCCCCCGATCCCGACGCCGCCCGACAGGTGGACGTTGCGGCCGATCTGCGCGCACGAGCCGACGGTGGCCCAGGTGTCGACCATCGTGCCTTCGTCGACGTACGCCCCGATGTTCACGTACGAAGGCATCAGGACGACGTTCTTTCCGACGAAGGCGCCGCGGCGCGCGACGGCTGGCGGAACCACCCGGAACCCGCTGGCCTGGAAGTCGGCGGGCCGCCAGCCTTCGAACTTGGTCGGCACCTTGTCGTAGAACTGCAGCGCGCCGGCCTGCATCGGCACGTTGTCCTCGAGCCGGAACGACAGCAACACCGCCTTCTTGACCCACTGGTGCACGACCCAGTCGCCGTCGAGCTTCTCGGCGACGCGCAGGCTGCCGTCGTTGAGCCGTGCGATGACGGCGGCCACTGCGTCGCGGACGTCGACCGGGGCGCTCTTCGGGGACAGTTCGTTGCGGCGTTCCCACGCCTGGTCGATCGTCTGCTGGAGTGAGGTCATCGGGGGTCCGTCGTTCGGGAGGAGAGGAAGCGCTCGATCCGGCCTGCCGCCTCGACGCAGCTGGCCAGCGTGTCGACCAGCGCGATGCGCACGAAGCCGCGCCCGGGATTGCGGCCGTCCTGGTCGCGGGCGAGGTAGCTGCCCGGCAGCACGAGGACATTATATTGGGCGTGGAGATCGCGGCAGAACGCCTCGTCGTCGCCGCCGGGCACCCGCGCCCACAGGTAGAAGCCCGCATCCGGCCGGGCCGTCTCCAGCACCCGCGACAGCACCGGCGTGACCGCGTCGAACTTCTGCCGGTACATCTGCCGGTTCGCGACCACGTGCGCCTCGTCGCCCCAGGCGGCGATCGATGCGGCCTGCACCGGCAGGCTCATCGCGCTGCCGTGGTAGGTGCGGTAGAGGAGGAAGCGCTTCAGGACCGACGCGTCGCCGGCGACGAAGCCCGAGCGCAGCCCCGGCGCGTTCGAGCGTTTCGACAGGCTCGAGAAGACGACCAGGCGCCGCCAGTCGGTGCGGCCCAGCGCCTGCGCCGCCTGCAGTGCGCCCAGCGGCGGGGCGGCCTCGTCGAAGTGGATCTCCGAGTAGCACTCGTCCGAGGCGATCGTGAAGCCGTGCCGGTCGGAGAGCTCGAACAGCAGCTGCCAGTCGTCGATCGACAGCACGGCGCCGGTCGGGTTGCCCGGCGAGCAGGCGTAGAGGAGCCGGGTCTCGGCCCAGACCGCATCGGGAACGGCCGCCCAGTCGCAGCGGAAGCTCGTCTGTGGCCACTGTTCGACGAAGTACGGCTCGGCGCCGGCGAGCAGCGCGGCCCCCTCGTAGATCTGGTAGAACGGGTTCGGGCAGACCACCCTGCCGCCGGCAGTCGGATCGACGACGGCCTGCGCGAACGCGAACAGCGCCTCGCGCGAGCCGTTGACCGGCAGCACCTCGGTGGCGGCGTCGATCGCCTGCAGCCCGTAGCGCCGCCTCAGCCACGCGGCGATCGCCTCGCGCAGCGCGGGCGTGCCGGCTGTGGCCGGGTAGGTCGAGAGCCCGTCTAGGCTGCCGACCAGCGCGTCACGGATCAGTGCCGGCGTCGGATGCTTGGGTTCGCCGATCGACAGGTTCAGCGGGGCGTGCGCCGGGGAAGCGGTGACCCCGGCCAGCAGCGCGCGCAGCCGCTCGAACGGGTAGGGTTGAAGTTTGTTGAGAAGTGAGTTCAACAATATCTCGTAACTATCTGTATTTATTATATATCTGAGCTGCCGACGTCATCCACCCGTGCTGGACTCGGCGGGGAAATCGCCCAGATCGACGCGTGGCTGCGGCTTCCAGCCCTTCTTGCGATGCTCGGCGACGACGGTCGTGAAGATGCCGCCGCGGACGAACCAGCGCGCCGTCAGGCGCATGAAGCGGGGCGCGGTGGCGGCGACGAGTTCGTCCAGAATACGATTGGTCACCGCTTCGTGAAAGGCGCCTTCGTCGCGGAAGCTCCACATGTAGAGCTTGAGCGCCTTGAGCTCGACGTTGCGCCGGTCGGGCACGTAGTCGATCTCCAGGCGCGCGAAGTCGGGCTGGCCGGTCAGCGGACACAGGCAGGTGAACTCGGGGACCTCGATGTGCACCAGGTAGTCGCGACCGGGCGCCGGATTCGCGAAGGTTTCGAGCTTCTTGGAAGGTCTTGACGGCATGATCGGGATCGGCGGCAAGCGGGCCCCGGAATCGATGCGCTTGCAGTCGCGAGAGGCGGGCAGGGCGGCTGTTATTATACGGAGCGTCAAAGGCCGCCCCGAGCGGCTTTTGCGTTTTGCCGGGCGGCCAGGCGCGGTGCGTGCCGACGCCGGAGATTGCAGCAGGAACCTTCGGTGCGACTGAAACAGATCAAACTCGCCGGCTTCAAGTCCTTCGTCGATCCGACCGCCTTCGGCGTCCCGGGCCAGCTGGTCGGCGTGGTCGGGCCCAACGGCTGCGGCAAGTCGAACATCATCGACGCGGTGCGCTGGGTGCTGGGCGAGTCGAAGGCGTCCGAGCTGCGCGGCGAGTCGATGCAGGACGTGATCTTCAGCGGCTCCTCCGAGCGCAAGCCGGCGGCGCGCGCGTCCGTCGAGCTGGTCTTCGACAACTCGCTCGGGCGCATCGCCGGCAGCTGGAGCCAGTACGCCGAGATCTCGGTCAAGCGCGTGCTCACGCGCGACGGGCAGTCGACCTACTTCATCAACAACCAGCCGGTGCGGCGCCGCGACGTCCACGACATGTTCCTCGGCACCGGCCTGGGACCGCGCGCCTACGCGATCATCGGCCAGGGGATGATCTCGCGGATCATCGAGGCGCGTCCCGAGGACCTGCGCGTCTTCCTCGAGGAAGCCGCCGGCGTCTCGAAGTACAAGGAGCGGCGCCGCGAGACCGAGAACCGGCTCGCCGATACGCGCGAGAACCTCACCCGCGTCGAGGACATCCTGCGCGAGCTCGAAGCGCAGATCGAGAAGCTCGAGCGCCAGGCCGAAGTCGCGCAGCGCTACCGCGAACTCGAGGCCGAGCGCGAGCGCAAGCAGCGGATGCTCTGGCTGCTGCGCCGCGACGAGGCGCAGGCCGAGGAACAGCGCCTGGCGCGCCTTGCCGCCGAGGCGAGGCTCGCGCTCGAAGCGCACGTCGCCGAACAGCGGGCGATCGAGGCCGCCATCGAGACGGTCCGCAACGCCCACTACGAGGCTGGCGACGCGATGCACGCGGCGCAGGGGCGCTACTACGAGTGCAACGCCGAGGTGAGCCGGATCGAATCCGAGATCCGGGTCGTCGCCGAGACCCAAGGCCAGTTGCGCGAGCGCCTCGACGGCGTCGAGCAGCAGGCGCAGCGGGCGCAGGCCCAGCAGGACGGTGCCCGCAGCGACCGCGGCAGCGCCGACGCCCGCCTGGCCGAGGCCCGCTTGCTCGCCGACGAGCTGGCCGCGCAGGTCGCGGCGCGCTCCGACGAATTGCCGGCGCTGGAAGCGTGCGCCCGCGAGGCGCGCGAGCACGTCGACGAGGCGCGTGCGCAGGTTGCTCAGACCCGGCAGTCGATCGAGGTCTGCGCGCTGCACGAGCGCAAGGCGAGCGAAGGGCTCGACGTCGCGACGCGCAGGCGCGAGCGGCTGCAGGGCGAGGCCGGCGAATTGCACGACTTCCGCCCCGAGGAGCTGGCGCGCGCGATCGAGGCGCTGGCCGCCGCCGAGCAGGCCGATCAGCTGACCACCGGCAAGCTCGCCGAGATCGAGGCCGGGTGGAACGAGCTCGAGTCGCAGCGCCAGCCCACGCAGCAGGCGCTGCGCGAGGCCGAGGCGAAGCTCGCGCAGGTCGAAGCGCGCATCGTGGCGCTGCGCCAGCTGCAGGAACGCGTCGAGAGCCAGGCGAAGGTGCAGCCGTGGCTCGCGCGGCACGGGCTCGACCGCCTCTCGCGCCTGTACCAGAAACTGCGCATCGACGACGGCTGGGAGAACGCGATCGAGTCGGTGCTGCGCGAGCGCGTCAATGCACTCGAGGTGGGGCGGCTCGAGCACGTCGCGGGCCTGGTCGCCGACGCGCCGCCGTCGAAGGTCGGATTCTTCGCCGCCGTGCCCGCGCCGTCCGCGGCGAGCGCGGCGCCCGGGCTGCGGCCGCTGCTGTCGGTGGTGCAGACCGGCGAGGCCGGCGTGCAGTCGCTGCTGGCCGACTGGCTCGCCGGCTACTACGCCGCCGACTCGCTCGAGGCAGCGATGGCCCAGCGGGCGAGCCTGCCCGCGGGCGCGCAGTTCGTCGTGGCCGCCGGCCACCTGGTGGGGCGCCAGTCGGTGCTGATGTACGCGGCCGACTCCGAGCAGGAGGGCGTGCTGGCGCGGCGCCACGAGCTGGACAATCTCACCCGCGAGCAGCGCGCCCAGCAACTGATGGTCGACGACGTGCGCGGCCGCGCGGCGCGCGTCGAGGCGGGCGCATCCGAGCGGCTCGCGGCGCTGATGGCGCTGCGCGACGAGCACAATCGCGCGCTCAAGCAGATGGCCGCGCTGCGGCTGGACGCGCAGCGGCTCGAACAGGAACGCGCGCGGGTCGCCGAGAGCCGCGGGCGCATCGAGGGCGAGCTCGAGGAGCTCGCGGCGCAGATCGACGGTTTCGAGCGAACGATCGCCGGGGAGAACGCCCGCTTCGAACAGCTCGACGCCGAGCTGGGCGAGCGCCAGCAGCGCGCGGAAGACCTGCAGCTCGCGCTCGAGCAGGCCGAGCGCGAACTCGCCGGGCGTCGCGAGGCGCTGCGCCAGCAGGAACGCGAGGCCCAGGAGGCATCGTTCGCGGTGCGCGCGATCGAGGCCGACATCGAGCGCCTCGACGCGCTGCTCGCGCAGGGCCAGATCATGGCCGAGCAGGCCGCACACGAGCGCGGCGCGGTGCTCGAGAAGCTGCAGCAGCTCTCGGACGCTGCCGCGCGCCAGGCGCTGCAGGACGCGCTGCAGGCGCGCAGCGCCGCCGACCAGGCGCTCGGCGCGGCGCGGCAGCGGCTCGACGAGCTCACGCAGACGCTGCGCAGCCGCGAAGAGCAGCGGCTCGCCGCCGAACGCGCGCAGGAGCCGCTGCGCCAGCAGCTGACCGATCTGCAGCTCAAGGAGCAGGCGGCGCGCATGAACGCGGAGCAGTACGCGCTGCAGCTCGCCGAGGCACAGGTCGACGACGACGGCATCGCGGCACTGCGCGCGGCGTTTGCCGATCCCCCGCGGCCGTCCTGGCTGCAGGGCGAGGTCACGCGACTGGCCAACGCGATCGCCGCGCTCGGGCCGGTGAACCTCGCGGCGCTCGACGAGCTGGGACAGTCCCGCGAGCGCAAGGGCTTCCTCGACGCGCAGTCGGCCGACCTGAACGAGGCGATCGCCACGCTCGAGGACGCGATCCGGCGCATCGACCGCGAGACGCGCGAGCTGCTGCAGGAGACCTACGACACGGTCAATCGCCACTTCGGGCAGCTGTTTCCGCAGCTCTTCGGCGGCGGCGAAGCGAAGCTGATCCTCACCGGCGACGAAATCCTGGACGCCGGCATCCAGGTCATGGCGCAGCCTCCGGGCAAGCGCAACACGTCGATCCACCTGCTCTCGGGCGGCGAGAAGGCGCTGACGGCGATCGCGCTGGTATTCGCCCTGTTCCAGCTCAATCCGGCGCCGTTCTGCCTGCTCGACGAGGTCGATGCCCCGCTCGACGAACCGAATACCGAGCGCTACGTCGAGATCGTCCGCCGGATGTCGGACCAGACCCAGTTCCTGTTCATTACTCACAACAAGATCGCGATGGAGCTGGCATCGCAGCTGATCGGGGTGACCATGCAGGAGCGGGGCGTGTCGCGAATCGTCGCGGTCGATCTCGATCGGGCCGTGGAGTACGCCGAGGTGGCCTGAAGGAGTTGCACGTGAGCAGTCTGGGGCTGAGCCTGCTGATCCTGGCACTGGTCGGTGTCGGGGGAGTCCTCTTGTACAACTACTGGCTCGGCGGCACGTTTCGACGCCGCCTCCCGGATGCGCGCGAACCCGAGCCGTTGCTGCGCCAGGAGCCTCGCTTCGGCAGGGTAGGCGCCGCCCCGGAAGTCGATCTCCCGGCCGGTGACGAGCCCGTCGCTCTGGTCGACGACGAGCCGCTCGCCCCGGCGCCGGAGGCGGCCGCCGCGGACGCGGGCGCCGCGGCCGATCCACCGGAGGCGACGGTTCCCGCGCGTGCCAGCGGTGGAGACGGCGCGGTGATCTCGGCGCAGGATCGCATCCTCGAGGCCCACGCGGCGCGCGCCGGTCCTCCCCCGGCGCGTCTCGATCCGGTGGCCGATTGCTGTGTTCCCGTCGATCTCGCAGGCCCTGTGCCGGCCGAGCGGGTGATCAATCTGGCGAGGCGGCTGCGCCGGGCGGGCGGCAAGCCGGTCGTCATCGAGGCATCGACCGAGCCGCTGCGGCTGGCGACGGCCCAGTCGGCGGGCGTGGGTGGCGACATGCGCGAGGAGGGTGGCGATGGCGAGCCGGCCGCGATGGGCCTGGACGACGACGGCGTCACGCCGGCGGATTCCGGTGCCGGGCCCGTGCCGGCGGCGCATCCGTGGGAAGCCCCGACGCCGGGGCGACACTACCGCAGCCTGCGTGTCGGCATCCTGATGGCGAACCGCCATGGGCCGCTCAACGCGATGGAGTACTCCGAGTTCGTCGCCGGGCTCCAGTCGCTTGCCGACAGCCTGGGCGCCTTCGTCGATCCGCCCGACATGATGGAGGTTCTCGAGCGCGCCCGGGAGCTCGATGCCCGCTGCGCCGCCCTCGATGCCCAGATCGGCGTCAACGTCGAGGTCGCCGAGGCGCTGTCGCCGGCCGACCTCAACGGCATCGCCCAGTCGGCCGACGTCATCGAACGTGGCAACAACCGCTATGCACGGCTCGGCGAGCAGGGCGAGGTCGTGTTCTCCGTCGCTCTCGGCGATACGCCGAACCGGCTTACCTTCCTGCTCGATGTGCCTCGTGTGGCGGCCGAGCGCGAGCCCCTGCGAGAGATGGTGGCCTGCGCCTGGCATTGCGCGCAGGCCCTCCAGGGCCGCATGGTCGATGATACCGGCCGGGCGCTCACCGATGCGGTGTTCACCCGGATCGAAGCGCAACTCGCGGCGCGCTACGGCGCGCTCGAACAGGCGGGCTTCCGGGCCGGCTCGCCGGTCGCCTTGCGCCTGTTCAACTGATGTCCGGGCGCGCCGGCGAGCGCCTCGCTCAGCTGCGAGCCGAGCTCGATCGGCTCTCCCACGAGTATTACGTGCTCGACGCGCCGACGCGTAGCGACGAGGAATACGACCGCCTGTTCCGCGAGCTCCTCGAGATCGAAGCCGAGCATCCCGAATGGGTCACGCCCGATTCGCCGAGCCAGCGGGTCGGGGCGGCGCCGGCGGCCGGCTTTGCGGCCGTTCGCCATGCCGAGCCGATGCTCTCGCTCGGCAATGCCTTCTCCGATGAGGAGGTTCTCGCCTTCGACCGGCGGATACGCGAGCAGCTCGGCGGCGGCGAGAAGCCGGTACGCTACAGCGTGGAGCCGAAGTACGACGGCCTCGCGATCTCCCTGCGCTACGAAGCCGGGCGCTTCGTCCAGGGCGCCACCCGCGGCGACGGCCAGACCGGCGAGGACGTCACATCGAACCTGCGCACGGTGCGGGCGATCCCCCTGCGCCTGCGTACCGACGAGCCGCCCGAGCTGCTCGAGGTGCGCGGCGAGGTTCTCCTGTACAAGTCCGACTTCGAGCGCATGAACGCCGAGCAGTCGGCGCGCGGCGAGAAGATTTTCGTCAATCCGCGCAATGCGGCGGCGGGCAGCCTGCGTCAGCTCGATCCGGCGGCGACGGCGCGACGGCCCCTGCGTTTCCTCGCCTACGGCATCGGCGCCTCGCGCGGTTTCGACGTGCCGCCCACCCAGTCGGGCCTGCTCGATGCGCTTGCCGCTTTCGGGATGCCCGTGGGGGAGCGCGAGACACGCGTCGGGGCGACGGAGCTGCTCGCCTATTTCGCCGAGCTCGGCGCGCGCCGCGTGTCGCTGCCCTACGAGATCGACGGCGTGGTCTACAAGGTCGACGAGCGTCGGGACCAGCAGCGGCTGGGCTTCGTGGCGCGCGCACCGCGATTCGCCCTGGCTCACAAGTTCCCTGCCCAGGAGGCGGAGACGGAGCTGCTCGACATCGAGATCCAGGTCGGACGCACCGGTGCGCTCACGCCGGTGGCACGCCTTGCTCCGGTGTTCGTCGGCGGGACCACCGTGAGCAACGCCACCCTGCACAATGAGGACGAGATCCGTCGCAAGGGGCTGCTGATCGGCGACCGGGTGGTGGTTCGCCGGGCGGGCGACGTAATACCCGAGGTCGTGAGGTCGCTGCCCGAGCACCGGCCGGCCGAAGGCGAGCCGGGTCACGAGCGGCTGCGGGAGTTCCGGATGCCGCAGCATTGCCCGGTCTGCGGTTCGCAGGCCGCGCGCGAGCCCGGCGAGGCGGCCTGGCGCTGCCAGGGCGGGCTCGTCTGCGCAGCCCAGCGCAAGCAGGCGCTGCTGCATTTCGGGCAGCGCCGCGCCATGGACATCGATGGCCTCGGCGAGAAGATCGTCGAGCAGCTCATCGCGCGAGACCTCGTCCACAGTCCGGCCGATCTCTACCGGCTCGACGCGGATACGTTGGCGGG
>JAMLIR010000018.1 GCA_023954045.1 Burkholderiaceae bacterium
CTCGGGCACCAGCACCGCACCCATCGCGCGCGCCACCTCGCTGCCGCCACTGCGCAGCCTGGCGATGCGATACAGGCTGGAACAACCGATCACCGCCAGGGTCAGCAGCGTCACCATGATCAGGACATTGGCACGCCCCTCGACCCCGGTTGCGGCGTATTCGACCGCGTCCGGCGGCGTCATCCCGCCCAGCGCGATCCACACCGCCAGGTCGATCACCACGACGATCGCGAGTACCGCCAGCGCAAACAGGATGACAAGCCGGCGCGAGGTGCTGCGGGCCTGTTGCTGGCGCTGGAAGAAGTTCATTGCGGCTCCGGTCGGGCAGCGCGCTGGCCGGCGCAGTTGCGCGCCGGCCAGGCATCCTGCATCAGTTGAAGGAAACCTTCGGCGCCTCGCGCTTGTGCGCCTCGTCGGTCGGGATTTCGAGGAACGCCGCCGGCTGGAAGTTGAACATGCCGGCGATGATGCTGCTGGGGAAGACCTCGCGCCGGTTGTTGTAGTTCATCACCTGGTCGTTGTAGGCCTGGCGGGCGAAGGCAACCTTGTTCTCGGTCGAGGTCAGCTCCTCGCTGAGCTGGGCCATGTTCTGGTTGGCCTTGAGGTCGGGATAGGCCTCGCTCACCATCATCAGCCGACCCAGTGCGGCACCAAGTCCGCCTTCCGCTCCGGAAAGCTGTGCCATTGCCGCCGGATCACCCGGATTGGCCTTGGCGGCGCCGAGCCCGGCGATGGCGGTCGCGCGCGCCTGGATGACGGCCTCGAGCGTTTCGCGCTCGTGCGCCATGTAGGTCTTGGCCACTTCGACCAGGTTGGGGATCAGGTCGTAGCGACGATTGAGCTGCACGTCGATCTGGGCGAAGGCGTTCTTGTAGGCATTGCGCGCCTGGACGAGGCCGTTGTAGAGGGCGATGACGAACAGCACCAGCGCTGCAGCACCGCCGAAGATGATGAGGAAGAACATAAGGATCGCAGTCATGGCGTAGCTCCCAAGTGAACCCGTGTCGCGCCCGGACGACCCGAGGCGCCGGACAACCTGCGCTAAACTGCCATGGTTTGCGTTCTGAGCAAAGCCCGGTAGTGAAGCACTTGTTCTCCAGACGTTCGATTATGGGGGTTGTGACCGCGCTCTCGTGCTTGCTGCGGGCCGGCGGGGCCAGCGCGGCCGCCACCGCGGCGCCACCCGCACCCGCTGCCGGTGCCCGTGCCGCCACGCTCGCTTCGGTGTCGCGCGCCGAGCGCGAACAAAAGGCCCTGGCCGGGCGCATCGAACACCTGGCCGAGCGCATCCTGCGCCAGGCCAAGGGCAGCGGCATGGCGATCGCCATCACCCAGGGCGACACCGTGCTGCTGGAACGTGGTTTCGGTGTCACCGATACCGGCAGCGGTGAAAAAGTCGGTACCGATACGGTGTTTCGTCTGGCCTCGCTGTCCAAGGCCTTTGCCGGCACCCTGGCGGCGATGCTGATCGACGAGTGCGCGCTGCGCTGGGACGCACATATCGTCGACTACCTGCCGGCGTTCAAGCTGCGCAACATCCACGCCGCGCAAGCCCTGACCGTGCAGGATATCCTCAGCCACCGCGTCGGCCTGCCGCACAATGCCTTTGACCGCCTGCTCGAACAGGACGAGCCCTACCCGCTGCTGGTGGCGAAACTGGGTGAACTGGACCCGACCTGCGGGGCCGGTGATTGCTACGGCTACCAGAACATCGCCTTCAGCCTGATCGGCGACATCGTGTTCGCCACCACCGGGCATTTCTATTCGCAACAGGTCGAACGACGCATTTTCCATCCGCTCGGCATGTACACCGCGACCTATGGCCGCGATGCCCTGGAAGCCAGTACCAGCTGGGCGCGGCCGCACGTGCGCTCGAGTGGACGCTGGGTTGCGGTACGGCCGAAGGAAAGCTATTACCGCATTCCGCCAGCAGCCGGCGTCAACGCCAGTATCCATGACCTGTCACTGTGGCTGCGCGCGCAGCTCGGGCACGCGCCCGACGTACTCAGCCCGGCCCTGCTGGCCACGGTCCATTCGCCGTTGGCGAGCACGCCCGGCGAGCTGCGTGGTTCGTCGTGGCGACGCGAACGCCTGCGCGATGCCCACTACGCACTCGGCTGGCGCATCTTCGACTATTCCGGCCACACCCTCATCTACCACGCCGGGGCGGTGCAGGGCTATCGTGCCGTGATCGGGTTCCTGCCGGAGCAGGACTTCGGCATGGTGATCCTGTGGAACTCCGAGAGCGTCGTACCCGGCGCCTTGCTGGCGACCGCGCTGGACCAGTACCTCAAGCTCCCGACCCGCGACTGGCTGCAACTGGACCAACCCACGCGACGCGGCTGGCTGCGCTGATCGGAGGCGACGGCCCACGCGCGGCGGCAAGCGACCGCGCGATGGCGCTCGCGGGCTGGCAAAGAAAAGGCTCCCTTCCCGCTGGGCATCGGGAAGGGAGCCACGTGCACGCACGTTGCAGCGGAGGCTGCGTGGTTTTCTTCAGGACAAGGTCGGTGCCATCGGTGCCGGTGGAAGTGGCATGTCCGCAGCCTTCTTCGCTGCCGGTTTCTTGGCAGCAGCCTTCTTGGCGGCCGGCTTCTTGGCCGGGGCCTTCTTCGCAGCGGGTTTCTTGGCAGCCTTCTTGGCAGTGGCCATTCTCGATCCTCCTGAATCCGTGAATGCGATGTTCGCTTCGAACAGCGCGGTTTCAGAGGGAAAACGCGCTCTCTCCACAGGAGCGAAGCATGACGCGTCTTGCACGGAACGCCAACAAAAACAAGCGTTGCGCAGGCGCCGTTCGTCGGGAGTGTTGTATCGGCGACGCAGTGCTCAGTGCGAAGAAGCGCGTTCGCTCGTCGAGAGGGCGGCCGAGAGCTTGCTCCAGTCGCGCCCGGAGAGCGCCTGCTGCGCCACTGCGAGCACCCCTGCGAACGCCTCGGCGGGCATTCCCGACCTCATCCCGAGCATCATCTGCGCGCGCTCGGCGGGCGCGAGCGCCGGCAGCATCAGCCCGAGCAGGAACGCCATCTCGTCGGCCGGGATCGACGCCACCAGCGCGTCGTGGATCTCGACGAGTTCCTCGTCGGTGTAGGCGGCCCAGAGCGACGCGTTGTTGCGCGACTCCTCGACCTGCATGTGCAGGAAGTTCTCGGCGACGAAGACCGCGAGGTCCCGGTACAGGGCGAGCGCGGCCTCCCCGGCGGCCTCGCCCGAGGCCCGGCGCAGCGCGTCGACGTGGCGGCGCAGCTGGTCGATCGCGGCGACGTGCTCGAGGTGATCGGCCTCGGTCTGGCCGGCCGCGCCGGGGAGCCGCCGCTCGATCGCCGTGTGCACGAACTGGTTCTCGTGCTCGAGGTGTCCGCGGCACGTGTCGAGCAGCTTGCCGAGGCGGGCGAGCGTGGCGTCGCGCTCGGCCGGATCCTGCCAGTCCATCCGGCCGACCTCGACCAGGGTCGCGGCCATCAGGCTGCGCAGCCCCTTGTGGATCTGCATGTACATGTCGAAGCGCGGCGCCACGGCGACTGCGGGTGCCGGAGAGACGGCGGGGCGATGCAGGGCGGCGGGGCGGCGGGTATCGGTCGTGCTCATTCGGGTCTCCTGGAGAGCGTCTGGACGAAGGGGAGGTGCCGGACGCATTCTGGGCAAGCGCGCGCGCGCGGAAATCGCCCCGATGGGCCATCGGGGGATGGCCCGTTGGAGCCATCGCCCGGGCCGCCGGCCGCCTCCTGCCCGCAGCGCGCGCACCGGCCGATGCGATAATCGGCGCGAGTCCCGCCCGTTCGCGCCGCCCTCGATGAGCCCCGCCCCGCATCCGTTCGACGAAGCGATCCGCCTGGAGCCGCTGGCCGACGGCGAGTTCGCCGGCCGCAGCAGCCCCGCCTACTGGAACATGGTCGGCCCGTATGGCGGGATCACCGCCGCGCAGTTGCTGCAGGCGCTGATGTCGCGCCCCGAGCGGCTCGGAGACCCGGTGTCGTTGACGGTGAACTTCGCCGGGCCGGTCGCCGAGGGCCCGTTCCGGATCCGCACCGAGCTGATGCGCTCGAACCGGTCGACGCAGCACTGGAGCGCGACGCTGCTGCAGGGCGACGGCGACGACTCGGTCGCGGCCATCGCGATGGCCGTGTTCGGCACGCGGCGCCCGGTCTGGAGCCACACCGAGGCGCGCCCACCCGCGATCGCCCCTTACGAGGCGCTGCCGCGCCTGTCGCGTCCCGAGGCGCCGGCGTTCACCCGGCGCTACGACCTGCGTTTCGAGCGCTCGCCGTTCGAGTCGATCTCCACCGACAGCCGCAGCGCCTGCTGGATCGCCGACCACCCCCCGAGGCCGCTCGACTTCCCGGCGCTGGCCTCGGCGTGCGACGTCTTCTTCCCCCGGATCTTCCTGCGCCGCGGCAGGCTGGTGCCGGTCGGCACGGTCTCGCTTAACATCTACTTCCACGCCGACGCGGCGGCGCTGGCCGAGCAGGGCAGCGCGCCGATGCTCGGCGCGGCGCTGTGCCACGTCTACCAGAGCGGCTACTTCGACCAGCACGGCGAGCTGTGGGGGCGCGGCGAGCGCCTGCTCGCGACGACGCACCAGATCGTCTGGTATCGGGAGTGACGCGCCGCGGCGCGCCGGCGCCCCGGGCGCCGCGCGGCTCCCCCGGCGGGGTCAGGCGGCCTCGGCCTCGCGGGCGGCGCGCTTGCGCTCGTGCTCCTTCAGGTGGCGCTTGCGCAGCCGGATGCTCTTCGGCGTCAGCTCGACCAGCTCGTCCTCGGCGATGAACTCGACCGCCTTCTCCAGCGTGAGCTGGATCGGCGGCGTGAGCACGATGTGCTCGTCCTTGCCCGAGGCGCGCACGTTGGTGAGCTTCTTCTCCTTGACCGGGTTGACCACCAGGTCGTTGTCGCGCGAGTGGATGCCGATGATCATCCCCTCGTAGAGCGGGTCGCCCGGGCTGACGAACATCCTCCCGCGCTCCTGCAGCTTCCACAGCGCGTAGGCGACCGCCTCGCCGTCGTCCTGCGAGATCAGCACGCCGTTGCGGCGGTCCTCGATGTCGCCGGCCCACGGGCCGTAGTCGTCGAACACGTGGCTGATGATCCCGGTGCCGCGGGTCAGGTTCAGGAACTCGTTGTGAAAGCCGATCAGGCCGCGGGCCGGCACCCGGTAGTCGAGCCGCACGCGGCCCTTGCCGTCGGGCTCCATGTTCTGCAGCTCGCCCTTGCGGCGGCCGAGCAGCTCCATCACCGCGCCCTGGTGCGCGTCCTCGAGGTCCATCGTCAGCAGCTCGTACGGCTCCTGGCGCTCGCCGTCGACGGTGCGCAGCTTCGGCTTGGGCCGCGACACCGCCAGCTCGTAGCCCTCGCGGCGCATGTTCTCGAGCAGGATCGTCAGGTGCAGCTCGCCGCGCCCGGAAACGACGAAGGTGTCGGAGTCGGCGGTGAACTCGACGCGCAGCGCCACGTTGCTCTTCAGTTCGCGCTCGAGGCGCTCGCGGATCTGGCGGCTGGTGACGAACCTGCCCTCGCGCCCGGCCATCGGCGAGGTGTTGACCATGAACTCCATCGTCATCGTAGGCTCGTCGACCTTCAGCACCGGCAGCGCCTGCGGCCGCGCCGGGTCGCAGACGGTCGAGCCGATGTCGAGCTGCTCGATCCCGTTGATCGCGATGATGTCGCCCGCCTGCGCCTCGTCGACGACGACCCGCTCGAGGCCGCTGAAGCGCAGCACCTGGTTCACCCTGGCCGCAACCGGCGCGACGCCGGTTTCCGCCGCTTCGCCGTACAGCACCGCCACCGGCTGGCCGCTGCGGATCCGCCCTCGGTTGATCCGGCCGATCCCGATCTTGCCCACGTAGCTCGAATAGTCGAGCGCCGAGATCTGCAGCTGCAGCGGACCGTCGGGGTCGTCCTCGCGCGCCGGCACCTGGCGCAGGATCGCCTCGAACAGCGGCTTCATCGACAGGCCTTCGGAGGCGGCGTCGCCAGGACCTTCGACGCCGTCCTCGGGAAGGTCCTTCAGGCTGTCGACCGCGAAGCCGTTGACCGCCGACGCGTAGACGACCGGGAAGTCGAGTTGCTCCTCGGTGGCGCCGAGCTTGTCGAACAGGTCGAAGGTCTGGCTCACGACCCAGTCGGGACGCGCGCCCGGCCGGTCGATCTTGTTGACGACGACGATCGGCTTCAGGCCCAGCGCGAGCGCCTTGCGGGTGACGAAGCGGGTCTGGGGCATCGGCCCTTCGACCGCGTCGACCAGCAGCAGCACGCCGTCGACCATCGACAGCGCGCGCTCGACCTCGCCGCCGAAGTCGGCGTGCCCGGGCGTGTCGACGATGTTGATCCGCGTGCCCGCGTACTCGACCGCGCAGTTCTTGGCGAGGATCGTGATCCCGCGCTCGCGCTCGATGTCGTTGCTGTCCATCACGCGCTCGGCCACCTGCTGGTTGGCGCGGAAGGTGCCCGACTGGCGCAGCAGCTGGTCGACCAGCGTGGTCTTGCCGTGGTCGACGTGCGCGATGATCGCGATGTTACGGATGGCGAGGCTCATGGGGTGCTTCCGGTTCGGTGTGTGTCGGCGCGGCGTCGCCGGTGGCGACCAGCCGCTGGGGAACGAGCGCGCCGGCGTGCAGCGTGGCGACGCCCAGCAGGCGTCGCGCGCCGTAGACGCGCACGCGCGCGCCCTCGCTGCCGCCGAGCGATGCCGGCGCGCGCAGCTTCTGTCCGTGCAGGAAGCGCGCCTCGCCCGCCGCGTCGAGCTCGACGCGCGGCAGGCCGGCGAGCAGCGCATCGGCCGGCGCGAGCCTCGCCCGGCGCGCCGCCGGATCGAGCGCCTCGAGCGCCTCGAGCGTGAGCGCGTCGTCCACCGACAGGGCGCCGACGCGCTCGCGGCGCAGCCCGGCCAGGTGCGCGCCGCAGCCCAGCCGCTCGCCGATGTCGGCGGCCAGCGTGCGGATATAGGTGCCCTTGCTCGCGTGCACACGGATCCTCGCGTGCGAGCCCGAGAACGCCAGCGTCTCGATCGAGCGGATCGTGACGCGCCGCGCGGCGCGCTCGAGCGTGACGCCCTGGCGCGCGTATTCGTACAGCGGTCGCCCGCCGCGCTTGAGCGCCGAGTGCATCGGCGGCACCTGCTCGATCTCGCCGACGAAGACGCCGGCCGCCGCCCGGAAGGCCGCCTCGTCGCAGCCGACCGGGCGCTCGGCCACCACGCGACCCTCGGCGTCCCCGGTATCGGTGGCGACGCCCAGCGCGAGCTCGGCCAGGTAGGTCTTGTCGGCGTCGAGCGAGTCGTGCGCGAACTTGGTCGCTTCGCCGAACAGCAGCGGCAGCAGGCCGGTGGCCATCGGGTCGAGCGTGCCGCCGTGGCCTGCCTTGCGGGCGTTCAGCAGCCGGCGTGCGCGCACCAGGGCGTCGTTCGAGGTGAGGCCCCTCGGCTTGTCGAGCAGCAGGATGCCGTCGACCGGTTCGCGTTGTTGCTTCTTTGGGGGCATGCTACTTCGTTGGGGACCGGACGGGCTGGCCCGAGGGGGCTCGAGTCGCTCCCCGATACTCGCTTGGTCGAACCCCCTCGGGCCAGCCCGTCCTCCGCGGCGACTCCACGGTTGCCGCGCCGACGACGGTTTCACGCCGGAGCATGCCGGCGCCTGCCTGGGAGGGGGCGGTGTTTCAGTCGTCGGCGTGGTGCCTGTTCGCTTCGTCGATCAGCTTCGAGATCGCCATGCCGCGCTCGACCGAGACGTCGTGGACGAAGCGCAGCTCGGGCGTCGTGTGGATGCGCACCCGGCGGCCGAGCTGCGAGCGCAGGAAGCCCGCGGCGTGGCGCAAGCCGGCCAGCGTGCTGGCCAGCGTCGCCTCGTCGTCGGGGAGCACGCTGAAGTACACCGTCGCGTAGGCATAGTCGGGCGTCAACTCGACGCCGGTGATCGTGACCATGCCCACGCGCGGGTCCTTGACCTCGGCGCGCACCAGTTCGGCGAGTTCGTGGTGCACCTGCTCGGTGACCCGCACGCTGCGGCTCACGCCGCCCGGTCGATGGGCCGTCATGGCGTCCGGCGCCCGCCTCACAGCGTGCGCGCGACCTCCTTGATCTCGAACACCTCGAGCTGGTCGCCTTCCTTGATGTCGCTGAAGTTCTTCAGCGACAGGCCGCACTCGAAGCCCTCGCGAACCTCGCGCACGTCGTCCTTGAAGCGCTTGAGCGAGTCGAGCTCGCCGGTCCAGACGACGGTGTTGTCGCGCAGCAGCCGCACCTTCGCGCCGCGCCGCACGACGCCCTCGAGCACCATGCAACCCGCGATGTTGCCGACCTTCGGCACGCGGATGATCTGGCGGATCTCGACCAGGCCGATCGTCTCTTCCTTCTGCTCGGGCGAGAGCAGGCCCGACATCGCCGCCTTCACGTCGTCGACCGCGTCGTAGATGATGTTGTAGTAGCGGATGTCGATGCCGTTGGTCTCGGCCAGGCGCTTCGCCTGCTGGTCGGCGCGCACGTTGAAGCCGATGATCACCGCCTTCGACGCGGTCGCCAGGTTGACGTCGTTCTCGCTGATGCCGCCGACGCCCTGGTGCACGATCTGCACCTTGACCTCGTCGGTGGAGAGCTTCTGCATCGCGTGCGCGAGCGCCTCCTGCGAGCCCTGCACGTCGGCCTTCACGATCAGCGCGAGCGTCTTCACCTCTCCGGCGGTCATCTGCTCGAACACGTTCTCGAGCTTGGCCGCCTGCTGCTTCGCGAGCTTCACGTCGCGGAACTTGCCCTGCCGGAACAGCGCGATCTCGCGCGCCTTGCGCTCGTCGCCGAGCACGATGACCTCTTCGCCCGCGCCCGGAACGTCCTGCAGGCCCTGGATCTCGACCGGGATCGACGGCCCGGCCTCGGCCACCGGCTTGCCGTTCTCGTCGAGCATCGCGCGCACGCGGCCGAACGACGAGCCCGCCAGCACCACGTCGCCGCGCCTGAGCGTGCCCGACTGGACCAGCACGGTCGCCACCGCGCCCTTGCCCTTGTCCAGGCGCGCCTCGATGACCAGGCCCTTGGCGGCTCCGTCCCTGACTGCGGTGAGCTCGAGCACCTCGGCCTGCAGCAGCACGTTCTCGAGCAGGTCGTCGATTCCCTGGCCGGTCTTGGCCGACACCGGGACGATCGGCACCTCGCCGCCGTACTCTTCCGGCACGACCTGGTTGGCGACCAGCTCCTGCTTGACCCGGTCGGGGTTCGCCTCCGGCTTGTCGATCTTGTTCATCGCGACGACCATCGGCACGCCCGCCGCCTTGGCGTGGTTGATCGCCTCGATCGTCTGCGGCATCACGCCGTCGTCGGCCGCCACCACCAGGATCACGATGTCGGTGGCCTTCGCGCCGCGCGCCCGCATCGCGGTGAACGCCTCGTGGCCCGGCGTGTCGAGGAACGTGATGACGCCGCGCGGCGTGTCGACGTGGTAGGCGCCGATGTGCTGCGTGATGCCTCCGGCCTCGCCTGCGGCGACCTTGGCGCGGCGGATGTAGTCGAGCAGCGAGGTCTTGCCGTGGTCGACGTGGCCCATGACCGTGACCACCGGCGGGCGCGGCTCCTGCGCCGCCTCGCCGTGGCTCGCGTCCTCGACCAGGAATGCCTCGGGGTCGTCGAGCTTGGCCGCGAGCGCCTTGTGGCCCATTTCCTCGACCAGGATCATCGCCGTGTCCTGGTCGAGCACCTGGTTGATCGTGACCATCTGGCCCAGCTTCATCAGCGCCTTGATGACCTCGGCGGCCTTCACCGACATCTTGTGCGCGAGGTCGCCGACGGTGATCGTCTCGGGCACGTGCACCTCGCGCACGATCGGCTCGTTCGACGCGGGCGACGCCGCGCCGATCGCCTCGTGGCGCGCGCCGCCGCGATGGCGGTTGCCGCCCTTGCCGCGCCAGCCGGCGTCGGCCGTGTCGCCGCGGGTCTTGATGCCGCGCTTCTTCGCGGCCTCTTCCGACCAGGTCGACGACAGTTTCTCGCTCTTGACGTGCTTCTTCTGCGCGTCGCCCGCGGGCGACGCGCCCGGCGCCGGGCGGCCCCCGGCGGGACGGTGCAGCGTGCCGGTCACGCCGGGCTTCGCGGCGGCGCCGGGCGCGCCGGCCTGCTCGCCAGCCACGGCCGGCTTCGCCGGCGCGACCACCGGCGCTTCCGCGGGCTTCGGCTGCGGCTTGCGCTGCAGGCTCATCAGGCGGTTGATCTCGGCGACCTCGTCCTCGACCGCCTTGCGGGCGCGCGCCTGCTCGGCCGCCTCTTCGGCGGCCTTGCGCGCCGCCTCGCCGGCGGCCCGCGCCTCGGCCTCGGCGCGCTCGCGCTCGGCACCCTCGGCCTCGGTGCCGAACGCCGCCGCACGCTCGGCCTCGCGCCGCGCCTCTTCCTCGCGCCGCAGCGCTTCGGCCGCGGCCTGCTCCTCGCGCTGGCGCTCGCGCTCGAGGCGCTCCTGCTTCTCGCGCAACTCGGCGGCCTGGCGCTCGAGCAGCTCGCGCTGGCGCGCCTCCTCGGCTTCACGCAGGCGCTGCTGCTCCTCGTCGACCACCGACTTCGGCGGCGCCGGCGCCTCGACCGGCTCGGCCGGCGCAACCTCCACCGCCGCGCCGTCGCCGGCGTCGCGCTTGACGAAGACGCGCTTCTTGCGCACCTCGACCTGGATCGTGCGTGCCTTGCCGGTCGCGTCGGCCTGCTTGATCTCCGAAGTCTGCTTGCGCGTCAGCGTGATCCGGCGCTTCGGGCCTTCATCGGCGCCGTGCGCGCGGCGCAGCGCGACCAGCAGCTGCTCCTTGTCGGTCTCGGTCAACTCGTCGTCCGGAGACTGCTTGCTGACACCGGCAGCCTTCAGTTGCTCGAGCAACGCCTCGGCCGGCATCTTCAGCTCCGCCGCAAACTTCGCCACGTTCGTACTCGCCATGCTCATCCTTCCCGGACCTCTCTGCTGAACCGCGCCACCCGCTTCCGCCGCACCTCGGTGCGCGGCCGGGGGCGCCCGGGGGGGCGCCTCGCGGCCCTTCGCTGCCGGATGCCTCCCGCTATGCCTGCGCCCGCTCCTGCCCCGATTGCGCCGAATCGGCCTGTTCCGCCTCGAACCAGTGCGCGCGGGCCTTCATGATCAGGTCCTTCGCGCGCTCCTCGTCGATTGCCGTCGCCTCGACCAACTCGTCGACCGCCAGTTCGGCGAGCTCGTCGCGCGTGTGCACGCCGGCGTCGGCGAGCTTCGCGGCGAGATCGCGATCCATGCCCTCGAGCGTCAGCAGGTCCTCGGCGGTCGTTCCGATCTTCTCCTCGGTCGCGATCGCTTCGGTGAGCAGCGCGTTGCGCGCCCGGTTGCGCAGCTCGTTGACCGTGTCCTCGTCGAACGACTGGATCTCGAGCATCTCGTTGATCGGCACGTAGGCCACCTCCTCGACGGTGGTGAAGCCCTCGTCGATCAGGATGTCGGCGATCTCCTCGTCGACGTCGAGCTTGGCCATGAACAGCTCGCGGACCGACTGGCGCTCGCCGGCGCTCTTGGCCTGCGATTCCTCGGCGCTCATGATGTTGATCTGCCAGCCGGTGAGCTCGGAAGCGAGCCGCACGTTGCGCCCGCCGGTGCCGATCGCCAGCGCGAGGTTGTCCTCGTCGACGACCACGTCCATGCTGTGCTTGTCCTCGTCGACGACGATCGACGAGACGTTCGCCGGCGCCAGTGCGCCGATCACGAACTGCGCCGGGTCTTCCGACCACAGCACGATGTCCACGCGCTCGCCGGCCAGCTCGCCGGTGACCGCCTGCACGCGCGAGCCGCGCACGCCCACGCAGGTGCCGATCGGGTCGACCCGGCGGTCGTTCGAGTGCACCGCGATCTTCGCGCGCACGCCGGGGTCGCGCGCCGCCGCCTTGATCTCGAGCAGGCCCTGCTCGATCTCGGGCACCTCGTTGGCGAACAGGTGGCGGATGAAGTCGGGCGCGGTGCGCGACAGGAACAGCTGGGGGCCGCGGCCCTCGCGGTTGATCTTGGCGACGTAGGCGCGGATCCGGTCGCCGACGCGCAGGTTCTCCTTCGGGATCATCTGGTCGCGCGGCAGGCGCGCCTCGACCTTGCCCGACTCGACGATCGCGCCTTCGCGATCCATGCGCTTGATCGTGCCCGACAGGACCGACTCGCCGCGCGCGAGGAAGTCGTTGATGATCTGCTCGCGCTCGGCGTCGCGGATCTTCTGCAGGATGACCTGCTTGGCGGCCTGCGCGCCGATCCGGCCCATGTCGACCGGCTCGAGTTCTTCCTCGATGAAGTCGCCGACCTGGACGTCGGGGATCTGCTTCTGCGCCTCGGACAGGATGATCTGGACGTCGTGGTCCTCGAGCTCGCCGTCGGGCACCACCTGCCAGCGACGGAACGACTCGGACTCGCCGCTCATCCGGTCGACCGACACGCGCACGTCGACTTCCTCCTTGAAGCGCTTCTTCGTCGCGGAGGCGAGCGCGCTCTCGAGCGCGCCGAAGACGACCTCGCGCGCCACGTTCTTCTCGCGCGCCAGCGCGTCGACCAGCAACAACACTTCCCGGCTCATTTCCGCCTCTCCTGGAACTTCAGCTTCGGCACCAGCCGAGCCCGCTCGATCTCGTCGAGCACGAACACGAGCTTGCGACCCGCTGCCGCCTCGCCGGCCGCTTCCGCGGCCTGCCCCGCCTGCTGCGACTTCGCAGCCTTGCCCGGCGCGTCCTTCGCGCCCGGCTTCGAACCCGCCTTCCTGCCCTTCGCGCCCCTGGCGGAGCCCGCCTCGGGCGGCCGCTCGATCAGCTCGAGCCCGTAGCGCCCGTCGCCCTCGAGCGTCAGCACACCCTCGAAGTTGCGGCGCCCGTCGAGCGCCCTGCGCAACCTGACGTTGACCTCGGCCCCGGCGAAGCGCTCGAAATCGGCCGGCTTCTTCAGCGGGCGGTCGACGCCCGGCGACGACACCTCGAGCCGCGCGTAGTCGACGTCCTCGACCGCCAGCACGTGCGACAGCTGGTGACTGACCTTCTCGCAGTCCTCGATCGCGATGCCGGCCGGCGAATCGATGTAGACGCGCAGCAATCCGTCCTGCGCGTGCTCGACGTCGACGAGCTCGTAACCCATCCCGGCCAGGGTGCGCTCGATGATCGCCTGCGTCGACGTCATCTGTGCGGACACTCGCGCCCCCCTGCCGGCAACCTGCCGACCCTTGTCGGTCCGCCGCCGACCCCATGCCGGCGCGACCGGAAAAAAAAATGGGCCTCGCGAGCCCATTTCTTCGAGCACGCCGCCCGTGCTTGGTGCGCCCGCGCCGCCGGTTGACGTCGCCCGGGACGCGGATTTGCAACTGCCGAAGCGGCGATTTGTTAATTGCGCATTATAGCGCGAAAACGGTTCGCGGGCACACCGCTTCGCTCAGCCTTCGCCGCGGGATCCCCCGCCCGAACGGCCGCCGCCCGAACGGCCGCCGCGCGAGCGACCGCTGCCTCGCCCGCCGCCCGGCTTGCCGCCTCGCGAAGGCCCCTGGCCGCCGCCGGGGCCGCGCGGCCCCTGGCCCTGTCCCTGCGCCCGCTTGCCATGGCCGCCGCGTCCGCCGCGGCCGGCCGGCTGACCCGACGGACCGAAGCCGCCGTAGCCGCCGGCGATGCCGCCCGGACGTCCGGTGTCCATCGGCCCGGTGAAGGTCGCCCCACGCGGCGCCCGGCCGCGCGCCTTGCCGAAGCCGCCGCGCTTGCCCTGGCCCGGCGCAGCACCGTCGCCCTTGCGCACCGCGCGGGTAATTCCCTCGAGGTGAGCATTGGCCGAGCTCGGCTGCCACTCGTCGTCGTCCATCGGATCGTGGCGCGGCTCCGGCGCGGCCGGCAAGGCCCGGTTGCCGATCGAATCGGCCAGATCGTCCTCGTCCCACTCGTCTTCGCTGCCGGCCTCGCGACTCTCGTCGTACGGCTCGCGCGAAGCGTCCTCGCGAATGCCTTCGCGGATGGCCTCGTCGCCGCGGCCCTCGCGCCCCTCGCCCGATTCGGCCGGCGGGCGGCGCGCTCCGGCCGCGGCGCCCTCGGCTCCGGACGGCCCGGCGCGCCGGATCGCCTGCGAGAGCGCCTGGACCTCCGCTTCGCCGAGCTCGATCCAGCGGCCGCGCGCGAGCCCGCGCGGCAGCGCCAGCGGGCCGAAGCGCAGGCGGACCAGCCGGCTCACCGTCAGGCCAACCGCCTCGAACATCCGGCGCACCTCGCGGTTGCGGCCTTCGGCGATGACGGCCCGGTACCAGGCGTTGGCGCCGTCGCCGCCGAGGTCTTCGAGGGCGGCGAACTTCGCCGGCCCGTCGTCGAGCTGCACGCCGGCGAGCAGCGCTTCGCGCGCGTCGTCCTCGATGCGGCCGAGTACCCGCACCGCGTACTCGCGCTCCCAGCCGTAGCGCGGGTGCATCAGCTTGTTCGCGAGATCGCCGGAAGTCGTGAATACCAGCAGGCCTTCGGTATTGAAGTCGAGCCGGCCCACGGCGACCCAGCGGGCGCCCTTGAGCCGCGGCAGGCGCTCGAACACGGTAGCCCGCTGGCCCGGGTCGTCGCGCGTACAGATCTCGCCCGGCGGCTTGTGGTAGAGCAGCACGCGCGGCGCCGCCGGCGCGGCGCGTCGGTTGATCGCGCGGCCGTTGACGCGCACCTGGTCGCTCGGGCCGATCCGCTGACCGATGTGCGCCGGCTGCCCGTTGACCGACACGCGCCCGGCGAGGATCAGTTCCTCCATGTCGCGCCGCGATCCGAGCCCCGCATCGGCGAGCACCTTGTGCAGCTTCGGCTGGTCCTCCGTCGGCGCGCGGCGCGGCCCGCGCTTGCGGGGGTCGGCGGCGTCCAGGCCGATCGCGGCACCGCTCGCGTAGGCCGGAAGCGGCTCGGCATCGGCGGGCGACTGCGCCGTGGCGGTGTCGCCAGCCCGCGGCGGCTCGCCGTCTCCCGGCGCGGCGGCCGGGGTGGCCGTGCCCTCGTCGCGCTCGGCGCCTTCGCGCTTCGCGCCGCGCCCGCGCCGCGACCCGGATCGGCCGCCGCGGCGGCGGTTGAACACGGTCCTGGGCGCGCGCGACTCGCGCTCGTCCGCGGCGACGGCGTCGGCGGCGGCGCCGCTCGCCGCCGCGTCGCTGGCGCTGGCCGGCTGGGCCGAAGGCTGGTCCGCCGGCTCGGCCGCGGCGCGTCGCGGCGGCTCGCTGTCGGCCACCGCGGCGTCCTGGCGGCCCTCGCTCGGATGTTCGCTGTTCAAGAGAAAGCCCTCGTCGGGTTCGTTGTGATGGGTCGGCGTCCCGGCCGCGCTCAGGCCTGGTCGCTCGCGCCGGCGAGGCCGGCCCGCTCGGGGGAATCGCCTTCGTCGGCGAGCTCGTCGTCGGAGAAACGCGCGGCCGCCGCCGCGTCCTGCTGCGGCGCGGCTGCGGCGCCTTCGGCGGTGGCCTCGGCCTCGACGACGAGTTCCGCCTCGGCGGCCTGCGACTCGGCGCGATCGGCGAGGAACCCGGCTTCGGCCGCGGTCGACTCGACCGCGCCGGGATCGATTGCCGCGACCGCCTCGGGTCCCGTCGCGGCCTCCACCATCGCATCGACCGACACCGGCTGCGCCAGCGCCGCCTCGTCCGGCTGCAGCAGCGCTTCCTGCCCTTCGTCGCCGGCGAACTCGATGACGCGCTGCGCGATCGCCTCGGCCGCGCCTGGCGTCTGCCCGGGCTCGAGCAGCGGCGGCAGTTCGCCGAGCGAGCGCAATCCCAGGTCGTCGAGGAACTGCCGCGTCGTGCCCAGCAGTTCGGGGCGCCCGAGGACGTCCTTGTGGCCGATCACCTCGACCCAGCCGCGCTCCTCGAGCGTCTTGACCAGTTGCGAGGAGACCGTGACGCCGCGGATCTCCTCGATGTCGCCGCGCGTGACCGGCTGCCGGTAGGCGATGATCGCCAGCGTCTCCATCAGCGCGCGCGAGTAGCGCGGCGGCTTCTCCGGGTTGAGGCGCTCGAGATACGGCGCCATCTGCGGCGTGCTCTGGAATCGCCAGCCGCTCGCAAGCGTCGCCAGCTGCAGGCCGCGGCCCTGCCAGTCCTGGCGCAGCTCCTCGAGCAACGCGCGCAGCGTGTCGGCGGCGATCTCCTCGTCGAAGAGCCGGCGCAACTCGGAAATGCTCATCGGCTGCTGCGAGCACAGCAACGCGGTCTCGATGACGATCTTGGCTTCCTGCGTGTTCATCGGAACGATGCGTATCGGCGCTGGCTGGCGCTCATCGGCACGGGTCGTGCGAAAAGGGTCGAATGGGCGATTCGCCGTGCCCGCTGGCACGGACCTCATGGTTCAAACGGGTCGAACCCCGCTGCGCGACTGCGGCAGGCACGGCATCGACGGGATCGGGTCGGACGGCATCGGAATCGGGCGACGCCCAGCCGGCGCGTCGGACCGCGGGCACGGGGCTCTTGTCGGCGCGAGGGACCCCTGCGGCCCGCTGCCGGCGGCTCGCGCCGCCTGCATCGACGATCGGTCAGATGATACACGAACCTCGCGCATGCGCAGCGATCACCCACGCGCAGCGGTCACGGGATGGCGGCTGGCTGGACGTGGGGAGGAGGCTTCCGGGCTGCGGCGGCGCGGTGCGGGCTCGCGCGTCGATCGCGTAAACCCCGACCTGCGGATCGGCGTTGCTGCGGATCGGCGTTGCTGCGGGTCGGCGTTGCTGCGGATCGCGGTCGACGGGGCGCGATCCGACGCCGCCTGGCGATGTGGTTGCGGGGGCAGGATTTGAACCTGCGACCTTCGGGTTATGAGCCCGACGAGCTGCCAGACTGCTCCACCCCGCGTCCGGAACCGTAGACTATACCAGTGGAGGCGGCAGCGGCGCAACTCGCCGTGGCGCGCGCACCGGCAGCCCCGCATTGCGCCGCCGAGCCGCTGCTACACTCGCGCGAACCCCCCTCGCCACCATGAAGTTCTGTTCGGTCTGCGGCCATGAAGTCCTGTTGAGCGTCCCGCCCGGCGACAACCGGTCGCGCTTCAACTGCCCGCACTGCGGAACGATCCACTACCAGAACCCGAACCTGGTGCTCGGCACGATCCCGGTCTGGCAGGACAAGGTGCTTCTGTGCCGGCGCGCGATCGAGCCACGCTACGGTTTCTGGACGCTGCCGGCCGGCTTCATGGAGAACGGCGAGACCACCGCCGAGGGCGCCGAGCGCGAGACCGTGGAGGAAGCGGGCGCGCGCATCTCGCTCGGCGAGCCGTTCTCGATGCTCGACGTCCCGCACGTCAACCAGGTGCACGTGTTCTTCCGGGCCGAGATGCTCGACGCGTCGCTCGATCCCGGCCCCGAGAGCCTCGAGGCGAGGCTGTTCGCCGAAGCCGAGATCCCCTGGGAGTCGATCGCTTTCCGCACCGTCGAGCAGACGCTTCGCTGGTACTTCGCCGACCGCGCGCGCGGCATCTACTCGATGCACGTCGGCGCGTTCCGCTACGAGCCGCGGCGCAAGGCCTGAGCGATGGCGCGCCGCGGTCCGCGTTAGGATTGCGCTGCGAGCGCGCAGTCGGTTTCGGAGGCAGGCGATGCACAGGCGAGGTTTCCTGGTCGGATGCGCGGCGGCCGCGGCGGCGGCCGACGGTGCTGCGCTGATCGAGGCTGCCGAGGCGGCCGCCGCCGCGGCGACGCCGCACGCGTATCCGCGCGCGCAGCTTGTCGGCACCGACGGGCGCCCGCTCAGGGCCGCCGAGGTCCCGGTGCGACGCAACCTGCTGTTCCGCTATCCCTACCAGGCCACGCCGGCGTTCCTGCTCAACCTGGGCAAGCCGACGCGGCGCGACGTGGCGCTGTCGACGAGCCGCCGCGAGCGCTACACCTGGGACGGCGGCGTGGGGCCGCAGCGCTCGATCGTCGCCTTCTCGGCGATCTGCGCGCACCGGATGGCCTACCCCACCCGCGAGATCAGCTTCATCAGCTATCGCGACGAGCCTTCGCCGGTGTCGGGACGCGGGCAGGTGATCCACTGCTGCTCGGAGCACAGCCAGTACGACCCGGCCGACGGCGCGCGCGTGCTCGCCGGGCCGGCGACGCAGCCGCTCGCGGCGATCCTGCTCGAGCACGACCCGGCCAGCGATGCGCTGTTCGCGGTGGGCACGCTCGGCGGCGAGTTGTTCGACGCGTTCTTCGGCAGCTTCGCGATGAGGCTCTCGCTCGAGTACGGCAGCCGCGCGCGCGATCCGGTCGGCGCGACTACCGCCGTGCAGCCGATCGAGAGCTACTGCCGGCAGCTGATGCGCTGCGCCTGAGGGCGGCGCGCCGTCCGCCGCCCTGCGAGCGCGCTCACGCATGGCCGGATCGCCGCGACGCGCGCTCGCCTGGGTGGGGCCGGGCGATCCGCTGCCCGACCCCTCGCGCGCCCGGTCCGAGCCGAACGGGCTGCTCGCCGCTGGCGCCGACCTGTCGGCGGCGCGGCTGCTCGAGGCATACCGGCACGGGATCTTTCCCTGGTATACCGACGGACAGCCGGTGCTGTGGTGGTCGCCGGATCCGCGCATGGTGCTCTACCTCGACGAGTTCAAGGCGAGCCGCTCGCTGCTGCAGGTCATCCGGCGCGCGCGGCGCGACCGGCGCTGGCGCCTGACGCTGGACGGCTGCTTCGAGCGCGTGATGCGCGAGTGCGCGATGCCGCGCGAGGGCCAGCAGGGCACCTGGATCACGCCGCAGATCGTCGCCGCCTACGCCGAGCTTCACCGCAGCGGCGCCGCGCACTCGGTGGAAGTCTGGGAGGGCGAGCGGCTGGCAGGCGGGCTGTACGGCGTGTCGATCGGCCGGATGTTCTTCGGCGAGTCGATGTTCACGCGCGTGCCCGACGCGTCGAAGGTCGCGCTGTTCGCGCTGGTCCGGCTGCTGCGCGAGGCCGGATTCCGCGTGATAGACTGCCAGCAGAACACCCGTCATCTGGCCTCGCTCGGCGCGCGCGAGATTCCGCGCGCGTCGTTCCTGCAGCAGGTCGCCGAGCTGGTCCGGCAGCCCGGGCCCGACTGGCGGGCATTGAGCATCGAGCTACCGGACGCATGACGCACCTCAAGGAACTGCCGTTCGCGGCACTCCAGTTCTACGCGACCGCTCCCTACCCCTGCAGCTACCTGCCCGGGCGCCAGGCGCGCTCCCAGGTCGCCACGCCCAATCACCTGATCAACGCCGACGTCTACGGCGAGCTCGTCAAGGCCGGCTTCCGGCGCAGCGGCATCTTCACCTACCGGCCGCACTGCGACGGCTGCCGCGCGTGCGTGCCGGTGCGCGTGCCGGTGGCGCAGTTCGAGGCCACCCGCAGCCAGCGGCGCGCCTGGAAGGCGCACCGCGGGCTGCGCACGCTGGTCGCGCGGCTCGGCTTCTCGCCCGAGCACTACGAGCTCTACCTGCGCTACCAGTCGAGCAGGCACGCCGGCGGCGGCATGGACCACGACAGCCGCGAGCAGTACGCGCAGTTCCTGCTGCAGAGCAAGGTGAACACCCGGCTGGTCGAGTTCCGCGAAGCCGACGGCAGGCTGCGGATGGTGTCGATCATCGACATCCTCAACGACGGGCTGTCCTCGGTCTACACGTTCTTCGACCCGGACGCGCCGGGCGCGAGCTACGGCACCTACAACATCCTCTGGCAGATCGAGCAGTGCCGGCAGCTCGGCTTGCCGCACCTGTACCTCGGCTACTGGATCGCCGAGAGCCCGAAGATGTTTTACAAGGCGAATTTCAGGCCGATCGAGTGCCTGGTGGACGGCCGCTGGGTGCCGCGCGCGGACGCCGTGGCCGGCGGCGCGCAATGAACCCCTATGCGCTCGCACGCCCGTTCCTGTTCGCGCTCGACCCCGAGGACGCGCACGAGCTGACGCTCGGCGCGATCGATCGCGCCGCGCGAATCGGCGCGCTGCAACTCGTCGCCGGCTGCCCGGTCGACGATCCGGTCGAGGTGATGGGGCTGCGCTTTCGCAACCGCGTCGGCCTGGCCGCGGGCCTGGACAAGAACGGCGCGCACATCGACGCGCTCGCCGCGATGGGCTTCGGCTTCGTCGAGGTCGGCACGGTGACGCCGAAGCCGCAGCCCGGCAACCCGAAGCCACGCATGTTCCGGCTGCCGCAGCGCGACGCGCTGATCAACCGGATGGGCTTCAACAACGACGGCGTCGAGGCGTTCGTCGCGAACGTGCGCCGGGCGAAGTGGCGCGGCGTGCTCGGGCTGAACATCGGCAAGAACGCAGCGACGCCGATCGAGCGCGCGCTCGACGACTACCTGGCCTGCCTCGATCGCGTCTACGAGCACGCCAGCTACGTGACGGTGAACATCTCGTCGCCGAACACGAAGAACCTGCGCCAGCTGCAGGGCGGCGACGCGCTCGACGAGCTGCTGGCGGCACTGCAGGCGCGCCGTGCCGAGCTCGCCGCACGCCACGGCCGGCGCGTGCCGCTGGCGCTGAAGATCGCACCCGACCTCGACGACGAGCAGATCGCGGCGATCGCCGCGCTGCTCCAGCGCCACGGCATCGACGCGGTGATCGCCACCAACACCACGGTGTCGCGCGACGCGGTCGCCGGGCTGCCGCACGCCGACGAAGCCGGCGGGCTGTCGGGCGCGCCGGTGTTCGAGCCGTCCAACCGCGTGATCCGCGCGCTGCGCGGCGCGCTGCCGCGCGACTATCCGATCATCGGCGTGGGCGGCATCCTGAGCGCCGACGACGCGCGCGCGAAGATCGCGGCGGGCGCGACGCTGGTGCAGCTCTACACGGGCCTGATCTACCGCGGCCCGGCGCTGGTCGGGCAGTGCGCGCGGGCGCTGGCCCGCTCCTGACGCACCCTGCTGCGGAGCGGCCGCGCGCCGCGAAGGCGCGCGAGTCGCTTCGGCGCCGACCCGCGGGACGCTTGACCGGCAATAACATATATTTTACAGTAATCTTAATTCGATGCCGGCCTCCCCACCCTTCCGCTGGAGCAACACCATGCACGAAAACGCGCTGCCCATCCTCGGGCAGGACACCTACGGCTTCGACGCGCGCGGCGTCGCCAAGCGCTTCCGCCACGCGGCGATCTTCGGCGCGCTGTCGGCGCTGCATCCCGGCGAGACAATGCGCTTCATGAACGACCACGATCCGCTGCCGCTGCTCAACCAGATCGCCGGGCACTTCGGCGACCAGGTCGAGATCAGCTACGTCAGCCGCAATCCGGGAGAGATCGTCATCGATTTCCGGGTGCGCTGAGCCGCCGCGCCGGCGCCGCCGGGGCGCCGGCCAGCGAGGCGCTTGCGGCACGCCGTCGCGTGCTGCACGATCGGGCCTTCCCGGTCCGCTTCCATGTCCCTGGTCGACTTCTATCCGCAGACGCGCATCGCGCACATCGCGCTGGTCTCGATCAGTGGCAGCCTGTTCGCCGCGCGCGGCCTGGCGACGATCGCCGGCGCGCGCTGGCCCGCACTGCTGCCGGTGCGCCGCGCCAGCTACCTGATCGACACCGCGCTGCTGACGGCGGCGCTGCTGCTGGTCGCGATGCTGCGGCTCAACCCGCTCGTCGAGCCGTGGCTGGCGGCAAAACTCGTCCTGCTGCCGGCGTACGTGCTGCTCGGCGTCATGGCGCTGCGCCGCGCGCGCTCGCCGCGCAGCCGCGTGGCGTGGTTCGTCGCTGCGCTCGCCTGCTTCGGGATGATGGTGTCGATCGCGCGCGCCCATCACCCGCTGGGGTTCCTGCACGCGCTGCTCGCGTGACGCGCCCACGCGCCCGATCGCTCAGACCTCCGGCCGCATCCAGAGCCAGGCCGCCACGCTGGCCATCAACCCGGGCACGGCGACCTTCACCCACGGCGGCGCGCCCGACAGCGCGAGGATCGCGGCACTGAGCAGCATCGTCGCCGTCGCGAACCACTTCGCGCGGCGCGGCACCGCGCCGTGGTCGCGCCAGCGCCGGATCGCGGGCCCGTGCTTCGGATGCTCGAGCAGCCAGGCCTCCAGCCGCGGCCAGCCGCGGCTGCCGGCCCACGCGGCCACCAGCAGGAACGGCACCGTCGGCAGCACCGGCAACACGGTGCCCAGCAGCGCCAGTGCGACGCAGGCGATCGCCAGCGCGCGCCACAGCGCGATCGTCACCGGGCGCCGGATCATCGTTGCGGGTCGCCGAGCCCGGCGCGCGTGAGCGCGCTGCCCGGCAGCCGGATCGGCTCGCCGCGAGGGGTGCGCTGGGCCGCGACCATGTGCCCGCCCTGGCGTCCGTCGCAGCCCATCGAAGCGATCGCTGCCGTCGCATCGCGTCGCAGCCAGTCCAGGAACGCGGGATCGGTCCGGGCCCGGGCGACCACGTGCGCGCCGCGGTGCGGGCCTACCCGGTGCTCGCAGGCGTCGATCAGCGCGTCGAGCGCAGCCGGATCGACGTGGCGCTCGGCGACAAGCAGTGGCTCGATCGCGCGCACGCGCGCGTCGAGCTCGGACAGGTTCGCGTGGGTTCGGCTCAAGCGACGCGCCTCCGGTCGGCGATGGAAGAGGGACGGGACCGCACCAGTCTAACGGGGCGCTTCCCTCGATGCTACGCTGTGCGCACCGTGCCCGACATCCTCCTCGTCACGCTGAACTGCCGCTACAGCCACGCGTCGCTCGGCTTGCGCTACCTGTACGCGAACATGGGCGCGCTGCGGCCGCGCTGCGAGATCGCCGAGTTCGTGATCGGCGCCCGCACCGAGTGGCTCGCCGAGCGGATCCTCGAGCGCGCGCCGCGGATCGTCGGCTTCGGCGTCTACATCTGGAACGCCGACGAGACGGCTCGACTGGTCGCCGTCCTGCGGCGCGTCGCACCGGCGCTCACGCTCGTGCTCGGCGGCCCCGAGGTCAGCCACGAGACCGACGCGCAGCCGATCGTGCGCGACGCGGACTTCGTCATCACCGGTCCGGGCGACGTCTCGTTCGCGAATCTGTGCCGGCGGCTGCTCGACGGCGATCCGCCTGCCGGTCGCGTGATCGCCGGCGAGGCGGTCGCGCCCGATGCGCTCGAGCCGCCCTACCCGCACTACAGCGACGAGGACCTGCGCCACCGCATCCTCTACGTCGAGGCGTCGCGCGGCTGCCCGTTCCGGTGCGAGTTCTGCCTGTCCTCGCTCGACCGCACCGCAGTGCCCTTCGACCCCGATCGCTTCCTCGCGCAGTTGGCGCGGCTGCACGAGCGCGGCGCGCGGCTGTTCAAGTTCGTCGACCGCACCTTCAACCTGCGCGGGGCGACCAGCGAGGCGATCCTCGCGTTCTTCCTCGAGCGCATCGAGGCGGGTCCCGCCGAGCCGATGTACGCGCACTTCGAACTGATTCCCGATCGGCTTCCCGAGCGCCTGCGCGCGCTGATCGCGCGCTTTCCGCCGGGCGCGCTGCAGCTCGAGATCGGCATCCAGACCTGGAACCCCGAGGTGCAGGCGCTGATCAGCCGGCGCCAGGACAACGAGAAGGCGCAGGCCAACATCACCTGGCTGCGCGGCCGGACCCACGCCCACCTGCACGTGGACCTGATCGCCGGGCTGCCCGGCGAGGACCTCGCGAGTTTCGCGACGGGCTTCGATCGGCTGCACGCGCTCGGTCCGCACGAGATCCAGGTCGGCGTGCTCAAGCGGCTGCGCGGCGCGCCGATCGCCCGCCATGCGGACGCGTTCGGGATGCGCTTCAACCCGGCGCCTCCGTACAACGTGCTGGCGACCGACCGGATCCCTTTCGCGACGATGCAGCGCGTCGCGCGCTTCGCCCGCCACTGGGACCTGGTCGCCAACTCGGGACGCTTTCGCGCGACGATGCCGGTGCTGCTCGGCCTGGACGCGCAGCAGGACGGCGCGGCGGCCGCGCCGCCCGGCGCGCGCTTCGAGCGCTTCATGGCGTTTTCGGAGTGGCTTGCCGGGCGCACCGGCGACGGCGCCCCGATCTCGGCCGAGCGCCTCTACGAGTCGGTGCACGAGTGGCTGCGCATCGGCGCAGGCTGCGACGACGAGCGCGCCGACGAGCTGCTCGCCGCCGATTACGCGGCCAGCGGCCTGCACGGCCGCCCCGCGTTCATGCGGCGCGGGATGCGCGGCCCGGGGACCCGTCGCGGCGCGCTCGAGCGCCAGTCGCGCTTCGCCGCATCCGGGGGCGCGGCCGGGAAGGCTGGCACTCGTTTTCACAAGGTGGTATAACATCTCGCGTTCTCGCCGCTGCGCGCCGCGATGCGCGACCCACCGCCGATGCCACGCCCCCGACTTTCGAAGAACGAAGACGGCCGCACCGCCATCCAGGTCATCGAGCGGATGGTGTCGCTGCTCGACGCGCTGGCCGAGCAGCCGGATCCGGTGAGCCTGAAGGAGCTGTCGGGCCGCACCGGGCTGCACCCGTCCACCGCGCACCGGATCCTGAACGACCTGGTCACCGCGCGCTTCGTCGATCGCGCCGAACCCGGCGCCTACCAGCTGGGCATCCGGCTGCTCGAGCTGGGCAACCTGGTCAAGGCGCGGCTGAACGTCCGCGACGCGGCACTCGGGCCGATGCGCGAGCTGCACCGCGCGACCGGGCAGCCGGTCAACCTGTCGATCCGCCAGGGCGACGAGATCGTCTACATCGAGCGCGCGGTCTCCGAACGCTCGGGAATGCAGGTGGTGCGCGCGGTCGGCGGGCGCGCACCGCTGCACCTGACCTCGGTCGGCAAGCTGTTCCTGGCGGTCGACGACCCGCGCAACGTGCGCGCCTACGCGACGCGCACCGGCCTGGCGGGGCACACGAAGAACAGCATCACCGATCTCGCGCGGCTCGAGCGCGAGCTGGCGCTGGTGCGCGCGCGCGGCTACGCGCGCGACAACGAGGAACTGGAACTGGGCGTGCGCTGCATCGCGGCCGGGATTCGCGACGACGGCGGCAAGCTCGTCGCGGGCCTGTCGATCTCCGCGCCGGCCGACTTCATCCAGGACGAGTGGATCGACCAGCTCTGCAGGACCGCCGCCGAGATCTCGGCGGCGCTGGGCTACGAGTCGCGCGAGGCCTGAAGCGCGCGCTGCGCGCTGACCTTGTGCGCGCCGGCGCCGCCGTCGACGCTGGTGCGCGGCCCGCGTTCGAGCCAGTGGCGGATGCGCTGCGCGTCGCCGACCCGCGCCATCCGCGCCTGCGCATCGAGCAGCACCATCACGACCGGTCGCCCGTCGATGCGCGTCTGCATGACGACGCAGTTGCCCGCCTCCGAGATGTAGCCGGTCTTTTGCAGCTCGATGTCCCAGTCGGGATTGCCGACCAGCCGGTTCGTATTGCGGTAGCTCACCGTGCGATAGCCGGTGTCGACGGTCAGTGCGCTCGCCGTCGAGTATTCGCGGATCAGCGGGTAATTCGACGCGGTGCGCACCAGCGTCGCCAGGTCGAGCGCGTTCGAGACGTTCTGGCTCGACAGCCCGGTCGGCTCGACGAAGCTCGAGCTGGCCATGCCGATCTCGCGCGCCTTGCGGTTCATCCGCTCGACGAACGCCGGCATGCCGCCCGGATAGTTGCGTCCCAGCGCGTGCGCGGCCCGGTTCTCCGAGGACATCAGCGCCAGCTGCAGCAGCTCGCCGCGCGACAGGCGCGTTCCGGTTTTCAGCCTGGACCGGGTGTTGCGCTCGGTGTCGACGTCGGCGTCGGAGATCTCGAGCATCTCGGCCATCGGCAGTTGCGCGTCGAGCACGACCATCGCGGTCATCAGCTTGCTGATCGACGCGATCGGGAGCACTGCCTGCGCGTTCTTCTCGAACAGCACCTCGCCGGTGTCCTGGTCGACGACCAGCGCGACCGCCGACTGCAGCGACAGCGGGTCGTTGACCGCGTGCAGGCCGATCGCGTGGCCGAGCGACGGCCGCGGCGCGTCGGCCGGCCGCACTTGCGCGGGCGCCGCGCTGCGCTTCGAGGCGCGCGGCACGGCGACGCCCTTGCGCGAGATCGTGTAGCTGGCGCGCCCGACGCGCTTGCCCTCGGCGACCGCGGCGGGCTTCTTCGCGCCGGCGCTGCGCGCCGATGCGGCCGGCGCGAGGGGCCTGGCCTTGGCCTTCGCACCGGAAGAGGCCGTCCGCGTCGCCGGCTCGCGCGCCGACGCATCGGCCGCCGGCCAGCACAGGCCCAGAACCGCGAGGCAGAGGATCAGCGAGGCACCGAAGCGCGAAAAGCCGATCGAACGCAGGCAAGTCATCGTCGCATTCCCCCTCGCGAGCGGAAAGTATTGGCAGGTTGCCACGGATGGTAACGAAAAACGACGGAAATAGAGATGCTTACATGAGATCTCTCACGCGGATTCTCGATGGTCGGTCGCTTTTTTGCGACAGGCGGGCCGGGCGGCGCGTTACCAGCCCTCGAAGCGTGCGAACTGCGCGACGGGCTCGCGCTCGGTGCGCAGGAGGTTCTCCGGTGCCGACCGGTCGGCATAGCCGAGCGACATGCCGCAGACCACCATTTCGTTGGCAGGCAGTTCCAGCGCTTCCGCGATGATCCGGTGGTACGGCGCGAACGCCGCCTGCGGGCAGGTGTCGAGGCCGCGCGCACGCGCCGCGACCATCACGTTCTGCAGGAACATCCCGTAGTCGAGCCAGCTGCCGCGCTCGAGCGCGCGGTCGATGCTGAAGATCAGGCCGACCGGCGCACCGAAGAACTCGAAGTTGCGCGCGTGCTGCGCGTGCATCCGCGCCTTGTCGCCGCGCCCGATGCCGAGCAGGCCGTAGAGGTCCCAGCCCACCTTGCGGCGACGCTCCAGGTACGGCGACGTCCACTGCAGCGGGTAGTAGCGATACTCGGCGACGTGGCTCGCGTCCTGCGCAGGATCGTCGAAGGCGGCGAGGATGCGGCGGCTCAGGCGGCGCCGCGCTTCGCCGGCCAGCACGCAGACCTTCCACGGTTGCGTGTTGGTGCCCGAGGGCGCGCGCCGGGCGACGTCGAGGATGTCCTCGACCACCTCGCGCGGCACCGGGCGACCGAGGTAGGCGCGCACCGAGTTGCGCGACAGGATCGCGTCGTCGACGTGCCGATGGCTGTGCGGATAGCGCATCGGCGTCAGGCCGCGAGCGCCTGCAGGGCCGCGCGAAGCGGCGGCGGCAGCGGTGTCGGGCGCCGCGTCTCGCGATCGACGTAGACGTGCACGAAGTGCCCCTGCGCCGCCGCGAGCGGCGCATCGCCGCCGAACAGCGCGACCTCGTAGCGCACGCTGCTCGAGCCCAGCCGCGCGACGCGCAGCCCGGCGTCGACCGTCTCGGGAAACGCCAGCGGCGCGAAGTAGTGGCAGCCGGTTTCGACCACGAGCCCGATCACCGCGCCGCGATGGATGTCGAGCGCGCCGCGCTCGATCAGGTAGCGGTTCACCACCGTGTCGAAGTACGAGTAGTAGACGACGTTGTTCACGTGGCCGTAGACGTCGTTGTCCATCCAGCGGGTGGTGATCGGCAGGAAGTGGCGGAACGCGCCGCGCGCGAGCGGCCGCGGGCGCGCCGCCTCGCTTGCGCCGCCCTTCGCGCCGGCGTCCCCTCCGGCCTCGGCCCTGGTCTCGGGTGTCGTCATCGTGCTCGTCTCCGTGTCGTCGGCGCGCTGCGCGGCAACTGCGGCCAATGATAAGAGACGCGGTCGCGCGGGGGTCGCCCCTTGCAGGCGCCGTCAGCTTCCGGCGGCTTCACCCCAGGCAATTTTCCTTTTCTTATCAATCACTTGGTGGATCAGGCCCAATGCCTGCCGGTCCGTTTGTTGCGGCGCATCAAAAAGTTCTTGACTTCGCCGGAACGATCCCTACAATTCGGATTGTTGCAATGCACAAACCGATGCGCAGAGCATTACCGGCCCAGCCCCCCATACGGTTACGGAGAGTCGAAATGGTCACCACCCCCGAGCAATTCATGCAGATCCAGAAAGCCGCGCTGGAAGTCTTCCAGAGCGCCACGATCACGTCGATCGAAGGCCTCGAGAAGCTCGCCGCGCTGAACGTCCAGGCCGCGAAGGCCTCGATCGACGAGTCGACCGACGCGCTGAAGTCGATGGCCGAAGTCAAGGACGCCAAGCAGCTCGCCGAAATGGCGACCGGCTCGGTGCAGCCGGCGACCGACAAGGTCACCGCCTACTACAAGCACGTCTACGAGATCGCCAACGAGACCGGCAACGAGCTCGCGAAGCTGTTCGAGAAGCAGTTCGCCGAGAGCAACAAGCAGCTGTATGCCGCGATCGACGCGATGGCGAAGAACGCGCCGGCCGGCAGCGAAGGCGTCGTGACGCTGTTCAGGCAGGCCGTCACGGCCGCGAACAGCGCGTTCGACCAGGTGAGCAAGGCGACCAAGCAGGCCGTCGAAGTGGCCGAGGCCAACATGGCTGCCGCCGCGAAGACGACCGCCGCCGGCCGCTCGCGCAAGGCCGCCTGAGCGCCCGCAGCGTCTCACGCGGACCCGCGGCGCAGCCTCCCTCCTCCTCGCCGCTGCGGGTTCCGAGCCCGGCCGAAAGGCCGGGCTTTTTCTTTGGCTCGCCGCGCTGCGGCGTCGCTCAGCCGGCCGCGACCGTCTCGCGCGAGGCGAAGTATTCGTCGAGAAGCTGCTGGCGGCGGGCGAGCGCCGCCTGGAGGCTGCGCTCCTTCACGTGGCCGAAGCCGCGGATCTGCTCGGGGATCGACGCGATCTGCGTCGCCAGCGGCAGGCGCTCGCGGTCCAGCGAATCCAGCAGCCGCCCGACGTCCGACTCGTAGTCGGCGATCAGCCGGCGTTCCATCCGGCGCTCGGCGCTGCGCCCGAACGGGTCGAACGCGGTGCCGCGCAGCCTGCGCAGCCGCGCGAGCAGCCCGAACGCCTTGAACACCCAGGGACCGTACTCGCGCTTGACCAGTTCGCCGTTCGCGTTGCGCCGCGCGAGCAGCGGCGGCGCGAGGTGAAAGCCCAGCCGGTAGTCGCCTTCGAAGCGCTCGGCGAGCCGCTCGAGGAACGCACCGCTGGTGTACAGCCGCGCCACCTCGTATTCGTCCTTGCAGGCCATCAGTTTGAACAGGTTGCGCGCGACCGCCTCGGTGAGCCCGAGCTTCGCTTCGCCGACCAGTGCGCGCTCGGCGGCCCCGACGCGCTCGACCAGGTCGGCGTAACGGCGGGCGTAGCGCTCGTCCTGGTACTCGACCAGCTCGTCGACGCGCCGGGCGACGATCTCGTCGAGCGAGGTCGACAGCCTGCGCGACACCGGCGGCGCGCCCGCCGGTTCGACGGCGGCCTCGACGCGCGCCGGGTCGACCGCCGCGACGCGGCCCCACGCGAACGCAGTCCTGTTCTGCTCGATCGCCACGCCGTTCAGCTCGATCGCGCGCTCGATTGCCGCCGCCGACAGCGGCACCAGCCCGCGCTGCCACGCAAAGCCGAGCATGAACGGGTTGGCAGCGATCGCGTCGCCGAGCAGCGCGGTGGCGAGCCGCGTGCCGTCGACGAACCACGCACGGTCCGCGCCGACCGCGTCGACGATCGCGCCTTCCATGCCGCCGAGCGGGAATTTCCAGTCGGGGTTGCGGGTGAAGTCGGCGGTCGGCGTGCTGGCAACGTTGGCGACGACCCGCGTGCGGCCGTGGCCCATGCGGGCGAGCGCTTCGCGGCCGGCGCTGACGACGACGTCGCAGCCGAGCACCGCGTCGGCCGCCGCAGTGCCGATGCGCGGCGCATGCAGCGGCTCGCCCGGCTCGGCGAAGCGCACGAAGCTCATCACGGCGCCGTTCTTCTGGGCGAGCCCGGTGACGTCGAGCACGGTGACGTTCTTGCCCTCGAGGTGCGCCGCCATCCCGAGCAGTTGCCCGATCGTCACCACCCCGGTGCCGCCGATTCCCGCCACGAGCAGTCCGTAGCTGCCGCGAATCGCGGGCAGCGCCGGCGCCGGCAGCTCCGCGGCCTGCGGCAGCGACGCCTTCGGCGAGGCCGGCTGGCGCCGCAGCCGCCCCCCGTGGACGGTGACGAAGCTCGGGCAGAAGCCCTCGACGCAGGAGAAGTCCTTGTTGCACGACGACTGGTTGATCGCGCGCTTGCGGCCGAACTCGGTCTCCACCGGCTCGATCGACACGCAGTTCGACTTCACGCCGCAGTCGCCGCAGCCCTCGCAGACCGCCTCGTTGATGAACGCGCGCCGCGGCGGATCGGGGAATTCGCCGCGCTTGCGCCTGCGCCGCTTCTCGGCCGCACAGGTCTGGTCGTAGATCAGCACCGACACGTCGGGGTACTCGCGCAATTCGCGCTGGACTTCGTCGAGGCGGCTGCGGTGGTGGACCGCCACGTCGGCGTCGAAATACCCGGACGGATACTTGTCGGGCTCGTCGGTGACCACGACGACCTTGCCGATGCCCTCGGCCCGCACCTGCTGCGCGATCATCCGCGGCGTGAGCTGGCCGTCGTGCTTCTGGCCGCCGGTCATCGCGACCGCGTCGTTGAACAGGATCTTGTAGGTGATCGGCGTCTTCGTCGCGACCGCGTGGCGGATCGCCAGCGACCCGGAGTGGAAGTACGTGCCGTCGCCGAGGTTCTGGAACACGTGCTTCGTTTCGCTGAACGGCGCCTGGCCGACCCAGGTCATGCCCTCGCCGCCCATGTGCGTGAAGGTGGCCGTCGAGCGACCCATCCACATCGCCATCGTGTGGCAGCCGATGCCGGCCAGCGCGCGCGATCCTTCCGGCACGCGAGTGGAGGTGTTGTGCGGGCAACCGGAGCAGAAGTACGGAATGCGCTCGATCGTCTCGAACGACCCGGCCGGGCTGCGCTCCTTCGCGTCGAGGCGCGCGAGTTGCGCGTCGATGCGCGCGAGCAACTCGGCGGAGAACGTGCCGCGCGCGTCGCCGGCCCGTCCGGCCCAGCGTTTCAGCCGGCCCGCGATCAGCCTCGCGCACAGCGCCGGCGAGACCTCGCCGTAGTCGGGTACCAGTGCGGCGCCCTGCTCGTCGGCCTTGCCGACCACGCGTGGGCGCTCGGCGAGCGCGAAGAGCGCCTCCTTCAGCTGCGACTCGATCAGCGCGCGCTTCTCCTCGACGACCAGCAGCTCCTCGCAACCGGCCGCGAAGCCGCGCAGGCCTTCGGGCTCGAGCGGCCACGGCATCGCGACGCGCCAGACCTTGATGCCGGCGGCGCGCGCGCTCGCCTCGTCGATGCCGAGGTCGGCCAATGCCTGCATCACGTCGAGCCAGGCCTTGCCGGTGCTGACGATCCCGAGTCGCGCCGGCTCGCCGTCGCGGCGGCCGAACGCGTGGTGGTCGAGCCGGTTGGCGCGCGCGTAGGCGATCGCCGCCGGCAGCTTCCAGCGGGTGAGCCGCTCCTCGAGCTGCAGGAACGAGCCTTCCGGCCAGCGCAGGTTCAGCCCGCCCGGAGGCATCGGCACGTCCCCGGGCAGCACGATGCGCAGCCGCGCCGGCGAAACGTCGACGATGCCGCCGGTCTCGATCGTGTCGGTGACCGCCTTCAGCGCGACCCAAAGGCCCGAGAAGCGCGACATCGCGAAGCCGTGCAGGCCGTGGTCGAGGTAGTCCTGGACGGTGGCCGGCGCGAGCACGGGCATGCCCACCGCCTGGAAGACGAAGTCGGTCTGCGCCGCCATCGTCGACGACTTCGCGCCGTGGTCGTCGCCGGCCACCGCGAGCACGCCGCCGTGCTTCGAGCTGCCCGCCTGGTTCGCGTGGCGCAGCGCGTCGCCGCTGCGGTCGACGCCGGGACCCTTCCCGTACCAGATGCCGAACACGCCGTCGTACTTCGCTCCGGGAAAGGCGTTCAGCTGCTGCGTGCCCCAGATCGCGGTCGCCGCGAGGTCCTCGTTCAGCCCCGGCACGAAGCGGACGTGGTGCGCGTCGAGCTGGCGCTTCGCCTTCCACAGCGCCTGGTCGTAGCCGCCGACCGGCGAGCCCCGGTAACCCGAGACGTAGCCCGCGGTGTTCAGTCCCGCCGCGAGATCGCGCTGGCGCTGCATCAGCGGCAGGCGCACCAGCGCCTGCGTGCCGGTCAGGTAGACGAGGCCCCCGGTCGCGTCGTAGCGATCGTCGAGCGACACGTTGCGGAGGGCCGGCGCGGCCGGTGCGTTCATCGTGATCTCCCGGGAATCGCGGCGCGCACGCCGCCTCAGCGGATCTCGCCGCCCAATTCGCGCGCGCCGGCTTCGAGCCGCGCGTGCGCCGCGTCGACCAGCGCGGCAGGCCCCTTCACGCCGAGCTCGATGTGGCGGCGAACGCCGTCCTCGCCCATCGACGGCAGGCTGAACACCTTGATGCCGGGGAAGCGGCGCTCGACTTCTTCCATCAGCGGCGTCGCGGTCGACTCGGCCAACCCGTAGACGAGGAACGATCGCTCGGCCTGCCGGTCGCGGTGGAACAGGTGCGCGAAGCGGGTGTCGAGCACCGACTCGATCATCGGCCAGGCCATCACCGGAAAGCCGGGAACGAAGAAGTGGTTGCGGATCGAGAAGCCGGGAATCCGGTTGAACGGATTCGGCACGATCTCCGAGCCGGCCGGGAACTCGCCCATCTTCAGCCGCTGCCGGTTCTCGGGCAGCGACATGTCGGCGCTGCCGCGGCCTTCGTGCGCCATCTCGGCGGTGCGCTCGGCGATCAGCCGCGCGGCCTCGGGGTGCAGGGCGAGCTCGACCCCGAGCGCCGCCGCGGCGGCCTGGCGGGTGTGGTCGTCGGGCGTCGCGCCGATGCCGCCGCAGCAGAACACCGCGTCGCCGGACGCGAAGCTGCGCGCCAGCTCCGCGGTGAGCCGCTCGCGATCGTCCCCCAGGTAGCTCGCCCACGACAGCCGCAGCCCGCGCCCGCCGAGCATTTCGACGACGCGCGCGAAGTGCTTGTCCTGCCGCTTGCCCGACAGGATCTCGTCGCCGACGATGATCAGGCCGAAGTTCATGCGTTCGCCGCCACCGGCCGGGCCGCGCGCCGCTCGCGCAGCAGCGCGAGCGAGTAGTGGCAGAACGCAAGCGCCGAGAGCACCGGCGTGACCAGGAACAGCGGCGGCACGTAGTTCAGCGCGGTGACCAGCAACGCCAGCAGGTAGTACTCGCCGCGGCGCGCCGATATCGCGGCGCGCCGCTCGGCGACGCTCGCGTGCTCGACCAGGCTGTCGAAGCGCATCACGCGCGCCGTGAGCCAGCTCCAGCACAGCCACGGGACGACCAGCGCGAGCGGCGGGACCAGCCACAGCGGTAGCGAGACGAGGTAGGCCGCGACGAACACCAGCGACGACGACACCGCGTTCCAGACGCTCGCGGCCACCGCCATCGAGCCGAGCCGCTCGACGTCGCGGTAGGCGCCGCCGCCGAGGTGGCGCACGACCGCGGGCATCGCGAAGACCGCGATCAGCACGACGGCGGTCGCGAACATCATCGGCACCACGATCAGCAGCGCGAACAGCGCCGGGATCCAGTCGCGCAGGCCGGTCAGGCCGTAGCTCGCGGCCCAGCCGTCGACGCGCGCCATGAAGCCGCCGTCGAACATCCATCCCTGCAGCCAGCCGGTCAGCGGCGTCCAGACCAGCCACGCGGTCAGCACCCAGAAGACGATCGCGAGCGCGAACGGCACCACGAGCAGCGCCAGCATCTTCGGGTGCAGCTGGCTGACTACGGCGCGACCGAAGGCGGCGAGAACCCTTTGCATCGCGCAATGATACCGGGCGGCGGCAGGTGCCGCCGGAAGCGCCGGTGCGGCGCGTCCCTGCCGGCTAGCCCCTGCCGGCTAGCCCCTGCCGGCTAGCCCCTGCCGGCGAGCCGCAGCAGCGCGCGCCACTGCTGCGACCAGAAGCCGCGGCCGTAGTCGCGGCCTTCGAGCTGGTCGCGGATGCCGGTCGGCGCGACGCCCGGCGTGAAATCGGCCGTGCCGGCGAGCATGTCCCACCACGGGAACAGCACGCCGAAGTTGCAGCCGCGCGCAGCGCCCTCGTGCCCGGCGCCGATCGCGTGGTGGCGCCGGTGGAACGACGGGCTCACCAGCACGCGCTCGCCGAACCGGCCGAAGCGCAGCCGCAGGTTCGCGTGCTGCAGGTTCTGCAGCAGCCGCGAGACGACCACCAGCAGCACGAACTGCTGCGGCGGCACGCCGATCGCGAGCGCGACGAACGCGAGCAGCGCGTCGCGCAACAGGTCGTCGAGCAAATGGTTGCGGCTGTCGCTCCACATCGTCATCTGCCGCTGGCTGTGGTGCACCGCGTGCAGCGCCCACCACCAGCGCCAGCGGTGCTGCCCGCGGTGGATCAGGTAGTCGATCGCGTCGAGCGCGACCAGGTAGACGACGAAGACGAGCACCGGCGAGTCGAGCGCGTCCGGCAACCACTGCTCGATGCTCAGGCGCGACACGCCGAGCCAGCGCAGCCGCGCCTCCAGCGCGTCGAAGGCCGGCGCGAGCACGACGAACGCCGCCAGCGGAAACAGGCCCAGCCGGTGCAGCAGCGTGTAGGCGATGTCGGTGCGCACCGCGGCGCGGTCGGCCAGCGGCTCGACCGGCCAGCGCCGCTGCAGCGCGCCGAGCACCAGCGCGACGAGCAGGACCTCGAGTACGCCGACCGGCAGCCACTCGAGCGCGTCGTAGGCCTGCTCCTCGTAGTGCATCCAGCCGGCCGCGAACAGCAGCGGCTGCACCCACGCCTCGAACAGCCACTGCTGAAGGCGCGCAAGCGGATCGAGGTTCGCGGCGATCATCGTCCCGCCCCGTCGGCCGGTGCGCCCGCGCGGGCGAGGCTCGCCGACCGGTACAGCGGATGCCGGTCGATCGTCGCGAAGCGCAGGCCGCGCGACACCAGGCCGGCGATCAGCGGATCGAGCGTCGGCGCGTACGGATCACGACGCGACCAGATGCCCAGGTGGGCGAGCAGGATGTCGCCGTCGCCGATGCGCGCGAGCGAATCGGCGAGCAGGCGTTCGTTCGGATGCGCCTGCGAGGACAATTCGTCGCCGAGGAAGCCCGCCGGCGTCCAGCCCACGTGCGCGAAGCCGCACCGCCGCGCGGCCTCGACCGCCGCGGCCGGCGCCTTGCCGCCCGGCGCGCGCCAGTACGGATCGAGGCCGCGGCCCGTGAGCTCGCGAAAGCGTTCGTCGACGCGGCGAAGCTCGGCGCAGAGCTGGGCGTCGTTCCAGCGCAGCGTCTTCCCGGCGAAGGCACCGAACTGCGGGCGCACGACGAATCGCCGGCTGGCGTCGGCGCCGTGCTCGACGCCGCGCAGGTAGACGTGGTCGAAAGTGTGCGAACCGAACACGTGTCCCTCGGCCGCACGCTCGCGCCAGAAGTCGGCCCAGCCCGGTTCGAGCGCGTGGTCGCCCCGCGGCGTGCGCTCGTTCGCGAGGAAGAACGTGGCGCGAACCGCGTGTCGCGCCAGGATCCGTGCGATCCGGGCCGCCTCGGCCATGTTTCCGGTGTCCAGTGTCAGGTAGACGGTGCCCTGCCTGCCCGCGGCCGCTCGCGCCGGTTGCGGGCGCGCCACGCCTGCGGCGAGCAGCGCGCCCAGCGCCCCCACGGCCCGGCGGCGCGGCAGCGACGGCGCGGGCCGGGGCCCGTGACGACCGACGATGGCGCGCGACGCGTCCACGTCAGAGCAGCGGCGCGCGGTTGCGGAAATAGATGCCGTGGGGCGACCGGCCGACCGCGATCGTGCGCACGACGCGACGCTGCCCGAGGTCGACGACCGCGACCTGCCGCGCCCAGCGCAGCGTCACCCACAGCTGCCGGCGGTCGGCGGTGACCTCGAGGCAATCGGGACCGCCCGGCACCGGAATCGAGCCGAGCAGCTGGAGCGTGTCCATGTCGACGATCGACACCGTGTTCTCGACCCGGTTCGAGACGAACAGGTGCCTGCCGTCGCCGAGGCCGCGGAAGTTGTGCGCACCCTTGCCGGTGACGATGCGACGCACGGTCTGGCGCGCGCGCCAGTCGATCACCTGCACGTAGTCCTCGCCCATCACGCCCACCATCAGGTAGCGGTCGTCGGGCGTCACCACGATCCCGGCCGGCTGCTTGCCGGTCGGCAGCTTCCAGGCGATCGTCTGCGTGGCGAGGTCGATCGCGGCGACCTCGTTGCTCTGCTGCAGAGTGACGAAGACGAAGCGGCTGTCGGCCGAGAACCACAGGTGGCTGGGCGCCTTCGGGGCGTCGATGCGCGCCGCGAGCTTCAGCTCTCCCGCTTCGTGGCGATAGACGTCGACCCGATCGAGCCGCAGCGCCGCGACGACGAACCAGCGGTTGTCGGGAGAGAAGCCGATCTGGTAGGGATCGTCGATGCGCTCGATGCGCCGCTGCAATTGCCCGGTGACCGGATCGAGCAGGTGCAGCTCGTCGCTGATCGCGTTGGCGACGATCAGCGAGCGCCCGTCCGGCGTGGGGTACAGGTGGTGGGGCTCGCGCCCGACCTCGATGCGCCCGATCTCGCCGTAGCGGGCCTGGTCGATCTTCGAGACGGTCGCGTCGCGCGAGTTCAGGACGAACACGATCGGGTCCGGCGCCGCGGAGGCGGCGCCCGCGGCCGCTGCCGGTTCCGGTGCCGATGCCGATGCCGACGCCGATACCGCCAGCGCCACGAGAACGGCGACGAGCCGGGGCAACGAACGCGACACGCGTCCTGGGTCGTGCATCATGATCCGGTGGCCTGCCGCGCGAAGTTCGGGTGGGAATCGGGGCCGCAAAGAATACACCTGCCGCCGCGCACAAGGCGTGCGGTCGGCCACACCCTGCCGCCCGTCGCGCCACGAGGACCGGGTCGGTCCGACACCGCTACGCTCGGAGTCGCGGCGTCGGCGTCGGGTATGCTGCAATGCACCAATACGCAGCGCCGGCCCGCCCCTGGCACTGACCGAACATGGTGAACCTGCTCGTCCTGCTCCGATTCGAAATCCTCGAGCCGACCTCGACCGCGGCCGCGGCGGCGATGCACGATTACGCCGCCCGCGCCAGCGAGAGCGGCGGCCGCGTCGTCGACCACGATGGCGACCAGATGCTGGTCTGCCTGACCGACATGCGCTGGGGGCTGCAGTCGCTGCGCAACCTGCTCGCGCAGGCGCGGCGCGACGGCTTCGCAGTCCGCGCCGCGATCGTCCAGGCGGTATTGGCGCGCTCCGACGCGCAGAACGAGGGCGCGGGATTTACCGCGCGCACGCTCGACACGCTGCTCAGGCTGGCCAGCCAAGTCGGCCGGCAGCAGGTAGGCATCACGTCGAAACTGCTGAGCCTGGTCGAGCTGGGCGCCCCCGAATTCGCCGACCTGTTCACCCCGATCGACGAGCCACCGAGGGTGCTGCCCGGCGAGCCGCGGCCGCAACCGGTCCTGGTGATGGCGGGCTGACCCTTCCGCGTCAGGCGCGCAGCGCGTCCAGCGCCTTCTGCAGGCGCTTCGCCGAGACGGGCATCGGCGTGCGCAGCTCCTGCGCGAACAGCGACACGCGCATCTCCTCGAGCAGCCAGCGCAATTCGTCGAGCCGCGGATCCGGCTGGCCGCGACGCTGCGCCGCCAGCCGCCGCCAGCCCTGCAGCAACGGCGCCAGCTCGGCCTGCTTCTGCGCGTCGCGCGCCGGGTCGTTGCGCAGCTTGTCGAGCCGCAGCCCGATCGCCTTCAGGTAGCGCGGCAGGTGGCGCAACTGCGCGGCCGGGGTCGCGGTGACGAATCGCTTCGGCAGCAATTCCTGCAGCTGCGCCTGGACGTCGGCCGCGACGGCCGCGGGCGGCCGCGCCGCGCCGAGCTTGCGGACCACTGCGGCGTGCTCGGCGAGAACCTCCGCAACGGTGCGCGCGAGTTCCTGGCCGACGAGGTTCAGCCGCGTGCGGGCGTCGGTCGCGCGCGCGGCGAATGCGGCGGCGTCCGCGGGCAGCGGCTCGGCCAGGCAGGTGCGATCGAGCAGCGCGGCGACCAGCTCGCGACGCAGGTCTTCCGCACCGCCGAAAGGCGCGTGGAGCAGCGCCATCCGCTGGAACTCGGGGATGTGCTTCTCGAAGTATTTCAGCGGCTCGCGCAGCGCGATCGCGAACAGCCGCGCGAGCCCCGCGCGGTGCGTGGCCGCCGCCTGCGCCGGGTCGTCGAACAGCTGCAGTTCGACGGCGTCGCCCGCGTCGACCAGCGCCGGATAGCCGATCGCCGTCTGCTCGCGGCCACCGACCCGCTGCGTCAGTTCCATCAATTCCGGCAGCGCGCCGAACGACCAGTCGGTGTAGCGCTTGCCCGCGCCGGCGAGCGCCGGCGCGACCGATGCCGGAGGTGGCGCCGAACCCGCCGCGACATTCGCCGCGACATTCGCCGCGACACCCGTCGCCACACCTGCCGCGGCACCCGCCGCGGCAGCGGTCGCGCCGGTCGTGGCAGCCGATACCCGGTCGCGCCGGCGCGCGGTTGCGTTCGGCTCGGCCAGAGCCGCGAACGCGGCCTGGAACGCACCCTGCGCGCGCGGCCCGTACTCGGCCCGCAGCGCAGCCAGCTGCCGCGAGCTGGCCAGCACGCCGCCGTGCGAGTCGACCACCCGGAAGTTCATCAGCAGGTGCGGGGCCAGAGTCTCCGCCCGGAAGTCGCCCGGCGCGGCGCGCAGTCCCCTGTCCTCGCGCAGATCCTCGATCAGTGCGTCGACCAGTGCGCGGCTGCCCTCGCGACCGCGCCAGCGGGCGGCGAAGCCCTCGGCCCAGCCCGGCAGCGGCACCAGGTGGCGCCGCAACTTCTGCGGCAGCGACTTCGCGAGCGCCTGCACCTTGTCCTTCAGCATCCCGGGCACCAGCCACTCGCAGCGCACCGCGTCGACCTGGTTGAGCATCGCCAGCGGCACGTTCATCGTGACACCGTCGTCGGCGGCGCCGGGGTCGAACCGGTATTCGAGGTCGAAGTCCAGGCCGCGCATCGACAGCCGGCGCGGAAACGACGCGGCGCCGACCGCGTCGGCGCCCCGGCGCAGCAGCGCGTCGCGCGAGAGCTGCAGCAGTTTCGGGTCGGCGCGCGACGCCTCGCGCCACCAGCGCTCGAGCGCCTGCGTCGTGTGGACGTCCTGCGGAATCCGCGCGTCGTACCAGTCGTACAGGTCGCGCTCGTCGACCAGAAGGTCGGGCCGGCGGATCCGCTGCTCGAGCGCCTCGATCTCGGCAACGAGGCGCCGGTTGTGCACGAAGAACGGCAACCGGCCGTCCCAGTCGCCGCCGACCAGCGCGTCGCGGATCATCAGCTCGCGCGACAGCCGCGGATCGATCGCCGCGTAGTTCACGCGCCGCTGCGCGTAGATCGTCAGCCCGTAGAGCACGCCGCGCTCGCTGGCCACCGCGTGGCCGGCGCTCTTCGACCAGGCCGGGTCCGACCAGCTGCGCTGGATCAGGTGCGCGCCGGCGCGCTCGATCCACGCCGGCTCGATCCGCGCGACGGTGCGCGCGTACAGGCGCCCGGTCTCGACCATCTCGGCGGCCATCAGCCATCGCGGCGGCTTCCTCGCGAGCGCCGAGCCGGGATGGATCAGGAACTTCGTCTGGTGCGTGCCGGAGTACTGCGCGTCGTCGGGCGCCTTGAAGCCGAGATTGCCGAGCAGGCCGGCGAGCAGCGCCTGGTGGATCGACTCGTAGCTCGCGGGACGCGTGTTGCCGCGCCACTTCAGCGCGCGCAACGCGTCGGCGAGTTGCGCGTGCACGTCGGCCCACTCGCGCAGCCGGCGCGTGGAAAGGAACTCGCGCTCGAGCCGCTGCGCGAGCTTGCGGTTCGACTCCTTCTCCGCCTGGGACTGCGCCCAGTAGTCCCAGAGCTTCACGTACGAGACGAAATCCGACTTCTCGTCCACGAAGCGCCGGTGCGACTGGTCGGCCGCCTGCTGCGCGTCCATCGGCCGCTCGCGCGGATCCTGCGCCGACAGCCCCGCCGCGATCAGCGTGACCTCGCGCAGGCAATCGAGCTCGCGCGCGGCCAGCAGCATGCGGCCGATGCGCGGGTCGACCGGCAGCAGCGACAACTGTCGCCCGACTTCGGTGAGCTCGCGCGCCACGTCGACCGCGCCCAGTTCGTGCAGCAGCGCGTAGCCGTCGACGATCGCCTTGCGCGGCGGCGGATCGAGGAACGGGAACTGCTCGACGTCGACCAGCCGAAGCGCCTTCATCCGCAGGATCACCGCGGCGAGCGACGAGCGCAGGATCTCGGGGTCGGTGAAGCGCGGCCGCTTCGCGAAATCGGCCTCGTCGTAGAGCCGTATGCAGACGCCGTCGGCGACGCGCCCGCAGCGCCCGGCGCGCTGGTTCGCGGCCGCCTGCGAGATCGGCTCGACCTGCAGCTGCTCGACCTTGCCGCGGTAGCGGTAGCGCTTGACGCGCGCGAGTCCCGGGTCGACCACGTAGCGGATGCCGGGCACCGTCAGCGAGGTCTCGGCGACGTTGGTAGCCAGCACGATGCGCCGCCCGGTCGAGCCGGCGAAGACGCGCTGCTGCTCGGCCCCCGACAGCCGCGAGTAGAGCGGCAGGATCTCGATCGGGCCGCGCGCCCAGGGCGAGCCGGTGCGCGACGCGCTCTCGCGTACGTGCAGGCGCCGCAGGTGCTCTGCGACGTCGCGGATCTCGCGCTCGCCCGGCAGGAACACCAGCACGTCGCCGGGCGCCTCGCGCCACAGCGTCTCGATCGCCTCGTCGATCCGCGACGGCAGGTCCGACTCGTCGTCGTCGTCGCGGTGCGTGTCGTCGAACCCCTGGTAGCGGATCTCGACCGGGTACAGGCGCCCCGAGACCTCGATCACCGGCGCCGGCTCGAAGCGCTCGCGCCCCTCGACGCCCGCCGCCGCGAGCACATCGGCCGCCGGCGCGGCGCCCGCCTCAGGGTCGATCCGCCGTCCGAAATGCCACGCGAAGCGCTCGGCGTCGATCGTCGCCGACGTGATGACCAGCTTCAGGTCGTCGCGGCGCGGGCCTTCGATCAGCTGCTTCAGGTACCCGAGCAGGAAGTCGATGTTCAGGCTGCGCTCGTGCGCCTCGTCGACGATCAGCGTGTCGTACTGCGACAGCAGCGGATCCGACGTCGTCTCGGCGAGCAGGATGCCGTCCGTCATCAACTTGATCGTCGCGCCGGGCGACAGCGTCTCGTCGAAGCGGATCTTGTGGCCGACGTGGGTGCCCGGCGGCGAGCCGAGCTCTTCGGCGATGCGGCGCGCGACCGTCGTCGCGGCCAGCCGGCGCGGCTGGGTGTGCCCGATCAGGCCGGCGCGGCCGCCGCCGGCCATCGCGCAGATCTTCGGCAGCTGGGTGGTCTTGCCCGAGCCGGTCTCGCCGCAGACGATGACCACCGGATGGCGCTGGATCGCGTCAGCGATCTCGTCGCGGCGGGCCGACACCGGCAGCGCCTCGGGGAACCGCAGCGGCGGCAACGGTCGCAGGGGCGTCGCGGGCCGCTGCTCGGTGCGCTGCCGGGAAGACATGGGCCGAAATTATAATGAGCCGATGAACGCCCCCGCCCAGCCCGCCCCCCAAGCCGCCGCCGAGCCAGCCGGCACCGGCAGCGCCGTCCCGCCGGCCCAGTCCGGCGCCCCGCAGGACGAGGCGCGATTCGTCGCCTGGCTGCGCCAGGTCGCCCCGTACATCCACGCATTCCGCGGCAAGACCTTCGTCGTCGCGGTCCCGGGCGAACTGATCCAGGCCGGCTGGCTCAACCCGCTGGTGCAGGACCTCAGCCTGCTGCACGCGATGGGCATGAGGATCGTCGTCGTGCACGGCTCGCGCCCGCAGGTGAACGAGCAGCTGCGACTGCGCGGTGTCGAGGCGCACTACGCGGAGGGGCTGCGCATCACCGACCCGGTCGCGCTCGAGTGCGCGAAGGAAGCGTCGGGCGAGATCCGCCTCGACCTGGAGGCCGCCTTCTCGCAGGGCTTGCCCAACACGCCGATGGCGCACTCGGCGGTCCGGGTGGTTTCGGGCAACCTGGTCACCGCGCGGCCCGTCGGCATCGTCGACGGCGTCGACTACCAGCAGACCGGGCTGGTGCGCAAGATCGACGTGCAGACGATCCGCTTCGCGCTCAACAGCGGCGCGATGGTGCTGCTGTCGCCGCTCGGTTACTCGCCGACCGGCGAGGCGTTCAACCTGAGCATGGAAGACGTCGCGGCGAGCACCGCGATCGCGCTCGACGCCGACAAGCTGATCGTGCTGGCCGAGACCGGCGGCATCTTCGATCCCGACGGCAGCCTGCGCCGCGAGGTCTCCGAGGCCGAGGCCAAGGCGCTGCTCGAGGCCGGCACCCTGCCCGAGGACATCGCGTTCACGCTGCGCCACGCGCTGCGCGCCTGCGAAGGCGGCGTCGCGCGCGCACACATCATCCCGTACGGCCTGGACGGCAGCGTGCTGCTCGAGCTGTTCCAGCACGACGGCGTGGGGACGATGCTGGTCGAGGAGACGCTCGAGGCGCTGCGCGAGGCCGGCTCCGACGACGTCGGCGGCCTGATCGCGCTGTTGCGGCCGCTCGAGGAGGACGGGACGCTGGTGCGCCGCGACCGCGGCCTGATCGAGCGCGAGATCGGCAACTTCACCGTCATCGAGCACGACGGCGTCATCTTCGGCTGCGCCGCGCTGTACCCGTTCCCCGACGAGTCGATGGGCGAGATGGCGGCGCTGGCCGTCAATCCGCAGGTCCAGGGGCGCGGCGACGGCGAGCGGCTGCTGCAGCGGATCGAGCAGCGTGCGCGCGCCGCAGGGTTGAAGCGGCTGTTCGTGCTCACCACGCGTACCATGCACTGGTTCCTCAAGCGCGGCTTCGTGCTCGCCTCGGTCGACCAGTTGCCGAAGCAGCGCCGCGGGCTGTACAACTGGCAGCGCAAGTCGCTGGTGCTGATCAAGAATCTCTAGGAGTCCGAATGTCGCGCACGGTGTTCTGCGTCAAGCTGCAGCGCGAGGCCGAGGGCCTCGACTTCCCGCCGTATCCGGGCGAACTGGGCAAGCGGCTCTACGAAAGCGTGTCGAAGGAAGCCTGGCAGGGCTGGATCAGGCACCAGACGATGCTGGTCAACGAGAACCGGCTGAACCTCGCCGACGCGCGCGCCCGCAAGTACCTGGCCACGCAGATGGAGGCGTATTTCTTCGGCGCCGGGGCCGAGAAGCCGGCCGGCTACGTGCCGCCGAAGTCCTAGGCAGGCGCGCCGCGCGCGCCCGCGGCCCGCGCGGCCGCGTTCAAACCTTGCGCCAGCGATAGACCCGCATCGGCGGGATGTTCAGGAACTCGGCCGACACCTCGGGCTCGCCGAGGATCGGCCTGGCGCGATCGGCAACCGCGCCGCGGAACTGGTAGGCGACGAAGCAGCCCCCCGGCGCGAGCACGTCGCGGATCGCCTCGATGATCCGCGTGCCCACGTCCTCGGGCATCGTCGAGAACGGAATCCCCGAGAGGATCGCGTTCGGCGCCCGCAAGCGGTGCGCCGCGATCAGCTCGGGCAGGTGTTCGGCGCTGCCCTGGTGGACGATCAGCCGGCGGTCGTCGATGTTGCGCACGTGGTCGGCGAACGTCGGGTCGAGCTCGATCGCCAGCAGCGTCGCGGTCTCGGGCATCGAGGCGAGGATCGCGCGCGTCGTCCCCCCGGTGCCGGGGCCGAGCTCGACCACCGACTCGGCCTGCGCGACGCCGGCCATCCGGACCATCTTGCGTTCGAGGAAGCGCGAACTCGGAATGACCGATCCGACGTCCCTGGGCTGTCGCAGGAAGCCCTTCAGGAAGGCAAGGCGGTCATCGTGCTGCGGCCGCAGCGCCTCGAAACGAAACATCGCGCAGTCCCCCTCGGACGATTTCGGTATGGTCGAGTCGCCCCGGGGCCGACCGACGGGCCTCAACCCCTCGTGCCTGGCGCCGTGCGGCGTTCGATCCCTTGTGGCGACGCAATGATAACCATGTCGGCCCCCGATCTGGCAAACAGGCCGACGGTGACCACGCCCGGCCACTGGTTGACTTCCGACTCGAAGCCTGCCGGATCGTCGAGTTCGAGCCCGGCGACGTCGAGGATCTGGTTGCCGTTGTCGGTGACGAAACCTTCGCGCAGCGCCGGCCGGCCCCCCAGCGCGCGCAGCCGCGACGCGACCAGCTCGCGGGCCATCGGGATCACCTCGATCGGCACCGGGAACCGCCCGAGCCGCGCGACGCACTTCGACGCGTCGACGATGCAGACGAACCGGCCGCTGGCCGCCGCGACGATCTTCTCGCGCGTGAGCGCGCCGCCGCCGCCCTTGACCATCCTCAGCGCCGCGTCGATCTCGTCGGCACCGTCGACGTAGACCGGGATCGAGCGCCCCTCGGCGAGCACGCGGTTCAGGTCGAGCACCTCGATGCCGTTGGCGCGCAGCCGCTCGCTGCTGCGCTCCGAGCTGGACACGGCTCCGGCGATGTGCGAGCGCCGCGCGCCGAGCTCGTCGATGAAGATCTCGACCGTGGAGCCGCTGCCCACCCCCGCGATCGCGCCGTCGACGAGTTCGTCCAGCGCCGCGCGCGCGGCGGCGCGCTTCAGTTCGTTCTGGTTCATGACGGAAGGAAGAATGGGGTGGGCGATGGGATTCGAACCCACGACAACCGGAATCACAATCCGGGACTCTACCCCTGAGCTACGCCCACCATCGGGATGGCCTGCCCGACAGGAATCGAACCTGTGACCCTCAGCTTAGAAGGCTGATGCTCTATCCAACTGAGCTACGGGCAGAATTCCGTCGGGGCCGAAGGCGCGCTCGATGCCGGTCCGGATGCATCTGACATCGAAAGCGCGATGGTCGGGGCGAGAGGATTCGAACCTCCGACATCTTGCTCCCAAAGCAAGCACTCTACCAGGCTGAGCTACGCCCCGGAGGATCGGGATTGTAGCGCACTTCCGCGAGCGCGCGGCGCCGGCGGCGGGCCTCAGCGTGCCGCGACCGCGTCGGCCAGCCGGTGCGCCATCCGCTCGGCCATGCTCGCCTCGCGGGCCTCGACCATCAGCCGCAGCAGCGGCTCGGTGCCCGACGCACGGATCAGGATGCGGCCGTCCTCGCCCAGTTCGCGCTCGACTTCCTCGCGCGCGCGGGCCAGCTTCGCGCTGCCCTTCCAGTCGAAACCCTTGTCGATGCGCACGTTGACCAGCTTCTGCGGGAACATGCCGAGGTCGGCGCAAAGCTCGGCCAGCGTCGCGCCGCTCCTGCGGATCGCCGACAGCACCTGCAGCGCGCTGATCGTGCCGTCGCCGGTGGTGTGGCAGTCCAGGCACAGCAGGTGGCCCGAGCTCTCGCCCCCGTAGCGCCAGCCCTTCTGCTGCAGCACCTCGAGCACGTAGCGGTCGCCGACCTTCGCGCGCTCGAACTGCACGCCCAGGCGGCCGAGCGCCTGCTCGAGCCCGAGGTTCGACATCAGCGTCCCGACCGCGCCGGGCACCGGCTCGCGTTCGCGGCGGTCGCGCACGATCACGTAGAGCAACTCGTCGCCGTTGTAGAGGCGTCCCGAGGCGTCGACCATCATCAGCCGGTCGGCATCGCCGTCGACCGCGATCCCGAGGTCGGCCTTGTGCTCGAGCACCGCGCGCCGCAGCGCCCCGGGCTCGGTCGCCCCGCATCCCTCGTTGATGTTCAGGCCGTTGGGCGAGACGCCGATCGGCACGACGTCGGCACCCAGCTCGTGGAACACGTGCGGCACCGTGTGGTAGCCGGCGCCATGCGCGCAATCGACGACCAGGCGCAGCCCCCGCAGGTCCAGCGCGCCCGGGAAACTGCTCTTGCAGAACTCGATGTAGCGTCCCGCCGCGTCGTCGATCCGGCGCGCGCGGCCCAGGCTGCGCGAGGCGACGCAGCCGACCGGCCGCTCCAGCTCGGCCTCGATCGCCGCCTCGATTCCGTCGGGCAGCTTGTTGCCGTCGGCCGAGAAGAACTTGATGCCGTTGTCCTCGTACGGGTTGTGCGAGGCGCTGATCACGACCCCGGCCGACAGGCGCAGCGCGCGCGTCAGGTAGGCGACCGCGGGCGTCGGGATCGGCCCGGACAGCAGCACGTCGACGCCGGCCGCCGAGAAGCCCGCCTGCAGCGCCGCCTCGAGCATGTAGCCGGAGACGCGCGTGTCCTTGCCGACGATCACCGCGGGGCGTCCGGTCGCCGCCGCGCTGCCGATCCCGCCGGCGCCGTGCGCCGCGGCGGTGCCCGCGAGCACCTTGCCGGCCGCGAAACCGAGTCGCAGCACGAACTCGGCGGTGATCGGCGCGTCGCCGACCCGCCCACGCACCCCGTCGGTGCCGAAGTACCTGCGTCCCATCGCCTCGCCCTCCTCGTTGGCCCGTTCGCTAATGCGCCTCGTCGATCGCCAGCCAGACGCGCAGCGCGTCGCGGCTCTCGGCGACGTCGTGCACGCGCACGATCGCCGCCCCGCGCGCCACCGCCGCGAGCATCGCGGCGAGGCTGCCGGCGAGCCGCCGGTCGGCCGGCCTCCCGGTGAGGTCACCAATCATCGACTTGCGCGACACGCCCGCCAGCACCGGCTGCCCTGCGGCGACGAGCTGGTCGAGCGCGCCGAGCAGCAGCAGGTTGTGGCGCAGCGTCTTGCCGAAACCGATCCCGGGATCGACGACGATGCGCTCGCGCGCCACGCCCGCGGCGTGCAGTGCCTCGACGCGTTCGCCCAGGAATCGCCCGACCTCGGCGACGACGTCCTCGTAGGCCGGCGCCTGCTGCATTGTCGCCGGCTCGCCGCGCATGTGCATCAGGCAGATCGCACAGCCCGAGTCGCGCACCGCGTCGATCGCGCCCGGCGCGCGCAACGCGGCGACGTCGTTGATCATGTCGGCGCCGTGCTCGATCGCGGCGCGCATCGTCGCCGGATGGCGCGTGTCGACCGACAGCGGCACCCCGCACTCGCGCAGCGCGTCGAGCACCGGCACGACGCGAGCGATCTCCTCCGCGGGCCCGACCGGTGCAGCGCCCGGGCGCGTCGACTCGCCGCCGACGTCGATCAGGTCGGCGCCCTCGTCGACCAGCCGGCGCGCGTGCGCGATCGCCGCCTCGACCGTCGCGTGGCGACCGCCGTCGGAGAACGAGTCGGGCGTGACGTTGACCACGCCCATCAGCAGCGGCCGCTCGAGCGCCAGCGAGAACCTGCCGCAGGCGAGGCGACGCACCGGCTGGGGCGGGCTCATCGGAAAACGGATGCGCGACGGAACCCGTCGATCCGGGCAGGCGGCCGGCAGGCGACCGCTGCCCGGCGGCGCCGCGGCGCGGGCCGCGCCGCCGGGGCCGGGAGGCCCCGGGGCGGCGGCATCAGGGCGCGGCGGGCTCGGCCGGAGCCGCCGGCGGCGTGGCGGCAGCCGCTGCGGCGCTGCCGGCGCCCGAGCCGCTGCCGCCGCCCGAGGAGCGCTCCTTCGGCGGCCGCGGCGGGCGGCCCGCCATGATGTCGTCGATCTGGTCGGAGTCGATCGTCTCCCACTCGAGCAGCGCCTTGGCCATCGCCTCGACCTTGTCGCGGTTCTCCTCGAGGATCTTGCGCGCGGCGGCGTACTGCTCGTCGATGATGCGCCGGATCTCGCTGTCGACCTTGCGCATCGTCTCTTCGGACATGTTGGTGGTCTTGGTGATCGAGCGGCCGAGGAAGATCTCGCCCTCGTTCTCGGCGTAGACCATCGGGCCCAGCACGTCGCTCATCCCGTAGCGGGTGACCATGTCGCGCGCAATCGACGTGGCGCGCTCGAAGTCGTTCGAGGCACCGGTCGTCATCTGGTTCATGAAGATCTCTTCGGCGATGCGCCCGCCGAACAGCACCGCGATCGTGCTCAGCATCCGCTCGCGGTCCATGCTGTAGCGATCGCCCTCGGGCAGCTGCATGGTGACGCCCAGCGCGCGCCCGCGCGGGATGATCGTGACCTTGTGAACCGGGTCGGTCTTGGGGACGATGCGCGCGACCACCGCGTGGCCGGACTCGTGGTACGCGGTGTTGCGACGCTCTTCCTCGGGCATCACGATCGAGCGCCGCTCGGCGCCCATGATGATCTTGTCCTTCGCGCGCTCGAAGTCGATCATCTCGACCAGCCGGGCGCTGCGCCGCGCGGCGAACAATGCCGCCTCGTTGACCAGGTTGGCCAGGTCGGCGCCCGAGAAGCCGGGGGTGCCGCGCGCGATGATGTCGGCGCGCACGTCGGGCCCCATCGGCACCTTGCGCATGTGCACGTTGAGGATCTGCTCGCGGCCGCGGATGTCGGGAAGCGGCACCACGACCTGCCGGTCGAAGCGCCCGGGGCGCAGCAGCGCAGGGTCGAGCACGTCGGGGCGGTTGGTCGCAGCGATGACGATGATGCCCTGGCCGGTCTCGAAGCCGTCCATCTCGACCAGCAGCTGGTTCAGCGTCTGCTCGCGCTCGTCGTTGCCGCCGCCCAGGCCCGCGCCGCGCTGGCGACCGACCGCGTCGATCTCGTCGATGAAGATGATGCACGGCGCGTGCTTCTTGGCCTGCTCGAACATGTCGCGGACGCGCGCGGCGCCGACGCCGACGAACATCTCGACGAAGTCCGAGCCCGAGATCGAGAAGAACGGCACCTTCGCCTCGCCGGCGATCGCCTTGGCGAGCAGCGTCTTGCCGGTGCCCGGCGAGCCGACCATCAGCACGCCGCGCGGGATGCGTCCGCCCAGCTTCTGGAACTTCGACGGGTCGCGCAGGAAGTCGACCAGTTCCTGCACTTCCTCCTTGGCCTCGTCGCAGCCCGCGACGTCGGCGAAGGTGATCGTGTTGTTGCTCTCGTCGAGCATCCTGGCGCGCGACTTGCCGAACGAGAAAGCGCCGCCGCGCCCCCCGCCCTGCATCTGCCGCATGAAGAACACCCAGACGCCGATCAGCAGCAGCATCGGGAACCAGGACACGAAGATGTTGAGCAGCATCGACTGCTCTTCCTCGGGCTTGGCGTTGACCTGCACGCCGTACTTCATCAGGTCGCCGACCATCCAGATGTCGCTGGGAGCGTAGACCATCAGGCTGCGCCCGTCCTTGGCGCGCACCCGCAGCGTCCGTCCGTCCACGACCACCGCGTCGATGCGCCCGTCGCGCGCCTCGGCCATGAACTGCGAATAGGGCATGTCGGCACCGCGCGCCTGGCGCGTGTCGAACTGCTTGAAGACCGTGAACAGCACCAACGCGATCACCAGCCAGATCGCCGCCTTGGAGAACACGTTGTTCACTCACCTGCTCCTTCGGGCGCTGCGCCCGCTCGATTACCTGCCACTACCCGCCGCATTCTACGCGCATTGCGCGTCCCGGCCTGCGCCGGGGGCATCTCCAAGTCATTGATTTGCATGGGTCCTGCCCCACAGCAAAGCCTTTCACCGGTCGACCGGGTGCCCGGCCGCCGCCCCCGCCTTCGGCGCGCGCCCCAGCAGGTAAGTCTCGGCCGATCGGTCCCGCGAGGCCCTGGGCTTGCGCACCGCGACCCTGGCGAAACTGCGCTTGAACAACTCTACGACCTGGCTGTACCCGCTGCCGTGGAAGCATTTCACCAACAGCGCACCGTCGGGCTTCAGGTGCGCCAGCGCGAACGCGACGGCGAGCTCGACCAGGTCGGCCATTCGTGCCGAGTCGGCCGCCGCGACCCCGCTGAGATTGGGGGCCATGTCGGAAACCACAAGGTCGAGCCTGGCGCCGCCGAGCGCCGCCTCGAGCCGGCGCAGCGTCTGCTCGTCCCGGAAGTCGCCCTGGATGAACTCCACGTCGGCGACCGGCTCCATCGGCAGCAGGTCGAGGGCGACGATGCGCCCGTCGATGCCGCCCCCGGCGCTGGCCGGGCGAGCGAGGCGCTCGCGCAGCACCTGGCTCCAGGCGCCGGGCGCCGACCCGAGGTCGACGACCGCGATTCCCGGGCGGATCAGCCGGTCCTGGGCGTCGATCTCGACCAGCTTGAACGCCGCCCGCGACCGGTAGCCGTGCTTCTGCGCCAGCTTCACGTAGGGGTCGTCGATGTGCTGCGCCAGCCACGCCCGGTTCACCTTCTTGCGCTTGCTCATGCCGCGGCACCTCCGCTGCTTGCGCGCAGATGGGTCCGCAGCCCACACTTGCAACATCCGCCGCGCGCCGGCATCCCACCCCCGACTCCCGACGCCATGAGCATCACCCCGTTCCCGCTGCCGATCGCGCTCACGCCGGCCGACCGCAAGGCCTTGCGGGCGCGCGCCCACCACCTCGAGCCGGTGGTGATGATCGGCGATGCCGGGCTGAGCCGGGCGGTGCTGGCCGAGGCCGACCGGGCACTGCGCGCGCACGAGCTGATCAAGATCCGCGTGCTCGGCGACGACCGCAGCCAGCGGCAGGCGCTGCTCACCGAGATCTGCTCGGCGCTGGGCTGCGCCGCGGTGCAGTCGATCGGAAAGCTGCTGGTCGTGTACCGCCCCAAGCCGATCGAGGATACCGGCGAGCGCAAGCGCGAGCGTGGACCGCACGTGCCGAAGAAGCTGGCGGCCACCGGCGCCACCGCCCGGCGCAAGCCATCGAAAGCGAGGAAACCGATGAAGGCGATGAAGGTCGAGAAGGCGCCGGCTGCGGCCAAGGGCGCGAAGAAAGCTGCCGCCGGGAAGGCCGTCGCGAAGCGACCCGCCCGGGGCGCGGCCGGCAAGCCGGAGCCGCTGGGCACGAAGGGCAAGCGCACGGCGCTCGGCGCGCGCGCCCGCGTTCCCACGCACCACGGCGACGCGAGCGCCGCGACGCAGGGGCCGAGCCACCTCGCCGGGCGGTCCGGCCAGGCGACCCGGGCCGGCACGCGCGCGCGGGCCAAGAAGGCCTGACCCCTACTCGTAGCGCACTTCCAGGATGTCGTATTCGCGCACCCCGCCGGGGGCACGGACCTCGGCGGTGTCGCCGGCACTGCGGCCGATCAGCGCGCGCGCGATCGGACTGGAAACCGAGATCTTGCCGGCCTTGATGTCCGCCTCGTCGTCCCCGACGATCTGGTAGCTGACCTTCTCGCCCGATTCCAGGTCTTCGAGGTCGACGGTCGCGCCGAAGACGACGCGGCCGTCGGCATCGAGCAGCTTCGGGTCGATGACCTGGGCATTGGCGAGCTTGGTCTCGAGCTCGGCGATGCGCCCTTCCACGAATCCCTGGCGCTCGCGCGCCGCGTCGTACTCGGCATTCTCGGACAGGTCGCCCTGCGCGCGTGCCTCGGCGATCGCGTTGATCACCGCAGGCCGTTCCACCGACTTCAGTCGCTGAAGCTCTTCCTTCATCAGCTCGGCGCCGCGTCGGGTGAGCGGAATGGTTGCCATCGGGTACCCCAGGTTCTCGGCGTGCCACGCAGCGCGCGGATCGCTCCATAAAAGACTCGGACCGCCGGGCGGCGAGGCCGGGCGGTCCGTCTGTCAGCGCAACTCTAGCGCAAATCGCGCCGCCGAGGCACGCCCGGCCCGCGCGCCGCGGGTCTTGCGGGCGGGCCGGTCCGCGGCCGCGGCGGACCGCCTGCGCGCTCAGCCCAGGCCGGCGTGCAGCTCCTGCAGCGAGTAGACGTCCAGGCGGGCGAGCGAGCGCATCCCCTCGACCGCGGCGAGCGCGCCGGCGATCGTCGTGTAGTAGGTCACCCGCTGCGCCAGCGCCGTCGTGCGGATCGAGCGCGAGTCGGCGATCGCGCCGCGCTTCTCCTCGACCGAGTTGAACACCAGCGAGACCTCGCCGTTCTTCAGGAGGTCGACCACGTGCGGGCGCCCCTCCTGCACCTTGTTGACGGCGGTCACCGGGATGCCCGCCGCGGCGATCGCGGCGGCAGTGCCCTTCGTGGCCACCAGCGCGAAGCCCATCTCGTGCAGCGAGCGGGCGATCGCCACCGCCTTCGGCTTGTCGGCGTTCTTCACCGAGATGAACACCGTGCCCGACTCGGGCAGGCGCACGCCCGCGCCGAGCTGCGACTTGACGAACGCCTCGCCGAAGGTGTGGCCGACGCCCATCACCTCGCCGGTGGACTTCATCTCGGGGCCGAGGATCGTGTCGACGCCGGGGAACTTGACGAACGGGAAGACCGCCTCCTTGACCGAGAAGTACTTCGGCACGACCTCGTGCGTGACGCCCTGGTCGGCGAGGCTGCGCCCGACCATGCAGCGCGCGGCGATCTTCGCCAGCTGCAGGCCGGTGGCCTTCGAGACGTAGGGCACGGTGCGCGAGGCGCGCGGGTTGACCTCGAGCACGTAGACCGTGCCGTCGCCGCGGCGCGGCGCAGCGGGGTCGGCGTCGGCGCCGCCGGCGTCGCGCTGGATCGCGAACTGCACGTTCATCAACCCGCAGACCTTCAGCGCGCGCGCCATCAGCGCGGTCTGGCGCTTCAGTTCGGCGACCACCGCCGGCGACAGCGAATGCGGCGGCAGCGAGCACGCCGAGTCGCCCGAGTGCACGCCAGCCTGCTCGATGTGCTCCATCACCCCGCCGATGAACACCTCGTTGCCGTCGGACAGGCAGTCGACGTCGACCTCGATCGCGTCGTTCAGGAAGCGGTCGAGCAGCACCGGGCTGTCCTCCGACACCTTGACCGCCTCGCGCATGTAGCGCTCGAGGTCCTTCTGCTCGTGCACGATCTCCATCGCGCGGCCGCCCAGCACGTAGCTCGGGCGCACCACCAGCGGATAGCCGATCTCGCCGGCGAGCTCGAGCGCCTGCGCCTCGGTGCGCGCGGTGCGGTTCGGCGGCTGCTTCAGGCCGAGTTCGTGCAGCAGCTTCTGGAAGCGCTCGCGATCCTCGGCGACGTCGATCGACTCGGGCGAGGTGCCGACGATCGGCACGCCGTTGGCCTCGAGCGCGAGCGCCAGCTTCAGCGGCGTCTGGCCGCCGTACTGGACGATCACGCCCATCGGCTTCTCGATCGCGACGATCTCGAGCACGTCCTCGAGCGTGAGCGGCTCGAAGTACAGGCGGTCGGACGTGTCGTAGTCGGTCGAGACGGTCTCCGGGTTGCAGTTGACCATGATCGTCTCGTAGCCGTCGTCGCGCAGCGCGAACGCGGCGTGCACGCAGCAGTAGTCGAACTCGATACCCTGCCCGATCCGGTTCGGCCCGCCGCCGAGCACCATGATCTTTCGCCGATCGGTCGGCTGCGCCTCGTCCTCGTCCTCGTAGGTCGAGTACATGTAGGCGGTGTCCGTCGCGAACTCGGCCGCGCAGGTGTCCACGCGCTTGTAGACCGGGCGCACGCCCAGTTCCCACCGGCGCGCGCGTACCGCGTCCGGATTCGTGTCGAGCAGCCGCGCCAGGCGCCGGTCGGAGAAGCCGCCGGCCTTGAGCCAGCGCAGTTCCTGCTTCGTCAGGTCTTCCAGCCGTCGTCCGGCAAGCTCGCGCTCGGTGGCGACGATCTCCTCGACCTGCGCGAGGAACCAGGGGTCGATGCCCGACTCCTCGTGGACCTCGTCGACGCTCATGCCGACGCGGAACGCGTCGCCGACGTAGAGCACGCGCTCGGGGCCGGGCTCGCCCAGCTCGGTGGCGATCTCGTCGCGATCGGCGCTGCGCTCGTCGAGCCCGTCGATGCCGGTCTCGAGCCCGCGCAGCGCCTTCTGGAAGCTCTCCTGGAACGTGCGGCCGATCGCCATCACCTCGCCGACCGACTTCATCTGCGTGGTGAGCCGCGAGTCGGCCTGCGGGAACTTCTCGAACGCGAAGCGTGGGATCTTGGTGACGACGTAGTCGATCGTCGGCTCGAACGCCGCCGGCGTCGCGCCGCCGGTGATGTCGTTGCGCAATTCGTCGAGCGTGTAGCCGACCGCGAGCTTGGCGGCGATCTTCGCGATCGGAAAGCCCGTGGCCTTCGACGCGAGCGCCGACGACCGCGACACCCTCGGGTTCATTTCGATGACGATCATCCGGCCGTCGCGCGGGTTGATCGCGAACTGCACGTTCGAGCCGCCGGTCTCGACGCCGATCTCGCGCAGGATCGCGATCGACGCGTTGCGCATCAGCTGGTACTCGCGGTCGGTCAGCGTCTGCGCCGGAGCCACCGTGATCGAGTCGCCGGTGTGCACGCCCATCGGGTCGAAGTTCTCGATCGAGCAGACGATGATGCAGTTGTCGGCGCGATCGCGCACGACCTCCATCTCGAACTCCTTCCAGCCGATCAGCGACTCCTCGATCAGCAGCTCGCTGGTGGGCGATGCCTCGAGGCCGCGCTTGCAGATCGTCTCGAATTCCTCGCCGTTGTAGGCGATGCCGCCGCCGGTACCGCCCAGCGTGAAACTCGGCCGGATGATGACCGGGAACCCGATGTTCTTCTGCGCCGCCCAGGCTTCTTCCAGCGAGTGCGCGATCGCCGAGCGCGCCGAGCCCAGCCCGATCTTCGTCATCGCGTCCTTGAACTTCAGGCGGTCCTCGGCCTTGTCGATCGCCTCGGGCGAGGCGCCGATCAGCTCGACGCCGTGCTTCTTCAGCACGCCGTTGCGGTGCAGGTCGAGCGCGCAGTTCAGCGCCGTCTGCCCGCCCATCGTCGGCAGGATCGCGTCGGGCCGCTCCTTCTCGATGATCCGCTCGACGACCTGCCAGGTGATCGGCTCGATGTAGGTGACGTCGGCCGTCTCGGGGTCGGTCATGATCGTCGCCGGATTGCTGTTGACGAGGATGACGCGGAACCCCTCCTGCCGCAGCGCCTTGCAGGCCTGGGCGCCGGAGTAGTCGAATTCGCAGGCCTGGCCGATGACGATCGGGCCGGCGCCGATGATCAGGATGCTGCGGAGGTCGGTGCGCTTGGGCATGGTGCTGCGGTCATTGAACGGGTTGCGCCGCGGCGAGCCTGGCGCCGAAGCCGATGAACAGGGCGCCGATCGCCGTCTTGCCGAGCGCGCCCAGCCAGCGGCTACGGCGTACCGCGGCGGCGAGCGAGGCGCCGGTGGCGACGAGCGCCGCGAGGTAGGCGAAGCTGCAGGCCTGCAGGATCGTGCCCATCACGGCGAATGTGAACCAGTCGCCGCCGGCAGGGTCGACGAACTGCGGGAAGAACGCGACGTAGAACATCACCGCCTTCGGATTGAGCAGGCCGATCGCCAGCGCCTTGCGGAAGGTGCGCGCGGCGCCGCCGGCCGGGATCGCCATGGCGGCGGCGTGAATCTTCGGCCCGGCACCGACGGCGCCGGGCTCGCAGGCGCGCAGCGCGCGCCAGGCCGCGACGAGGAGCGCCAGCCCGATCCAGACCAGGTAGGCGGCGCCCGCCCAGCGCAGCGCGGCGAACAGCCACGGCAGGGCGCTCAGCAGCGCGACCAGGCCGAGCGCCGAGCCGACGATGAAGACGGTGTCGGCGACCAGCACCCCGGCGATCGCCGCCCAGCCGCCACGGCGGTCGGCGAGCGCCGCCGTGCTCATCACGAACAGCGAGTTCGGCCCCGGCAGCAGCACGATCGCGATGCAGCCGATCAGGTAGGCCCAGAGATCGGTGATTCCGGCGAAGCTCATGCGCGCGCCTGGCCGACGGCCGCGGCCGGCGCGGCGGCCGCCCGCGCGACGTCCATCGAAGCGATGAACCGGTCGAACAGGTAGTGGATGTCCTGCGGGCCCGGGCTCGCCTCCGGGTGCCCCTGGAAGCAGAACGCCGGGCGGTCGGTGCGCTCGAGCCCCTGGATCGAGCCGTCGAACAGCGAAACGTGCGTGACCCGCAGGTTCGCCGGCAGCGACGCGGGATCGACCGCGAAGCCGTGGTTCTGGCTGGTGATGTGCACCTGGCCCGTGTCGAGGTTGCGCACCGGATGGTTCGCGCCGTGGTGGCCGAACTTCATCTTGATCGTCCGCGCCCCCGAGGCGAGCCCCAGGATCTGGTGGCCCAGGCAGATGCCGAAGGTCGGCAGCCCGCGGTCGACCAGCTCGCGGACCGCCGCGATCGCGTAGTCGCAGGGTTCGGGATCGCCGGGACCGTTCGACAGGAAGATGCCGTCGGGGCGCTGTGCGAGCGCGTCCGCGGCGCTCGCCTGCGCCGGCAGCACGATCAGCTCGCAGCCGCGATCGGCGAGCAGCCGCAGGATGTTGCGCTTGACCCCATAGTCGTAGACGACGACGCGGAAGCGCCGCGTCGACGACGAGACGAACCCGGCGCCGAGACGCCACGAGCCCTCGGTCCAGTGATAGGGCTCGCGCGTCGAGACGACCTTGGCGAGGTCCATCCCCGCGAGGCCGGGGAACGCGCGCGCCGCCTCGATCGCCGCCTGCTCGTCGATCGACTCGCCGGGCCGCCCGGCGGCGACCAGGCAGCCGTTCTGCGCGCCGCGGTCGCGCAGCAACCGGGTGAGCCTGCGCGTGTCGATGCCGGCGATCGCCGGCACGCCCTCGCGCTGCAGGTACCCGGTCAGCGGCTCGGCGCTGCGCCAGTTCGAGAGCCGGCGCGGCACGTCCTTCACGACCAGCCCCGCCGTCTGGATCCTGGCGGATTCGACGTCCTCGGGATTGACGCCGTAATTGCCGATGTGCGGGTAGGTCAGCGTGACGATCTGCCGGCAATAGCTGGGATCGGTGAGGATCTCCTGGTAGCCGGTCATCGCGGTGTTGAAGACCACCTCGCCGACCGTCGTCAGCGGGGCGCCGAACGAGCGGCCGCGGAAGACGGTGCCGTCGGCCAGCGCCAGCACGGCGGGAACGAATTCGGGAATGAGGCCCGCGCCGGCTCGGCGGGCGGGGTCAGCGTGCTGTTCGGGCGACAACGGCAACTCCTGGGGAAGTCACCGGTGCACCCCGCGCCGACGAGCCCGGACCTGGCGGATCCTGTTCGGGCCCGCGCCGGCCGCGACGGGATCGCGGCAACGCGGGGTCGGCTGAGTGTGACGGGGCTGGCAGGCGCTAACCGGTGAGCATTGGCTAAACCTGTAAATGATAGCACTTCGCCGCCGCCCCTCCCGACCGCCAGGGAATGCGGCGCGCCGGGTTCCTCGTGCCCGCCCCTGCAGCGCTACAGTTTCTCGGTCTCGCCCTGCCGCGGCTGCCATTTCATCAGCCGCTTCTCGATCACGCCGACCAGCGCATCGAGCGCCAGCGCGAACGCGGTCAGCACGACGATCCCCGCGAACACCGTGTTGACGTCGAAGGTGCCCTCGGCCTGCAGGATCAGGTATCCGACGCCGCGCGCCGAGCCGAGGTACTCGCCGACCACCGCGCCGACGAAGGCCAGCCCGACCGAAGTGTGCAGGCTCGAGAACACCCAGCTGGTCGCGCTGGGCAGGTAGACGTGCCGCAGCAGCTGACGCTTCGTCGCGCCGAGCATCCGCGCGCTTGCGAGCACGTTGGGGCTCACCTCGCGCACCCCCTGGTAGACGTTGAAGAACACGATGAAGAACACCAGCGTGACGCCCAGCGCCACCTTCGACCAGACGCCCAGCCCGAACCAGATCGAGAAGATCGGCGCGAGGATCACCCGCGGCATCGAGTTGGCCGCCTTCACGTACGGGTCGAGGATCGCCGACGCGGTCGGGCTGAGCGCCAGCCACATGCCGATCGCCAGCCCGCCGACGGTGCCGATCGCGAAGGCGGCGACCGTCTCGAACATGGTCACGCCCAGGTGCACGAAGATCTCGCCGGTCGCGAACCACTCGACGACGCGCACGAACACCTTCCACGGCTCGCCGAAGAAGAACGCCGCCTGGTCGGGGTTCGAGAAGTAGAACGGCGGCAGCAGCGTCGGGCTGGTCAGCACGTGCCAGGTCCCGACGACCAGCGCGAACACCAGCAACTGATAGACGCGAAGCCTCGCTCGGGAGATCCGCATGGCTCGGGGTGCGGCGCTCGATCGGCGGCTCTCAGGCGGCGCGCTTCTGCTGCGCGTAGCCCTTGAGCACCTCTTCGCGCAGCACCGCCCAGATCCGCTCGTGCAGCTCGATGAACGCGGGCTGGGTGCGAATCTCGGCGACGTCGCGCGGTCGCGGCAGCCCGACCACGAACTCGCCGATCGGGCGCGATCCGGGCCCGGCCGACATCACGACGACCCGGTCGCTCATCGCGATCGCCTCGTCGAGGTCGTGGGTGATGAACAGCACCGCCTTGCGGCGCGCCGCCCACAACTCGAGCACCTCGTTCTCCATCAGCTGCCGCGTCTGCACGTCGAGCGCCGAGAACGGCTCGTCCATCAGGATGATGTCCGGGTCGAGGATCAGCGTCTGCGCGAGCGCGGCGCGCTTGCGCATCCCGCCCGAGAGCTGGTGCGGATAGCGGTCGCCGAAACCCGCCAGCCCGACCCGCGCGAGCCACTGCTCGCCCTGCGCGCGCGCCTCGGCATCGGGCACGCCGCGGAACTGCAGGCCGGCGATCACGTTGCCCAGTGCGCTGCGCCAGGGCATCAGCGCGTCGGCCTGGAACATGTAGCCCGCGCGCGAATTGATCCCCGAGAGGCGGTGCCCGAACACGTCGACGCGGCCCGCCGACGGCTCGAGCAAGCCCGCCCCGACGTTGAGCAGCGTCGACTTGCCGCATCCGGTCGGGCCGACCACCGAGACGAACTCGGCCGGGGCCACGCGCAGCGTGACGTCGCGAACCGCGGTGTAGCGCTGCGACGGATCGTCGCGCGACACGAAGGTGCAGGTGATGCCCTCGAGGGCGAGCGCGGGCGCCGAAGCGCCGCCAGCGCCCGCCGGGCCCGCTTCGCCGTGACGGCCGCCGCTCACCGGATCTTCGCCAGCGCCTTGCGGGTGAACTCGTTCGTGTACGTGCGCGAGAGGTCGATCTGGTCGGGCTTCACCTTGGGGTTGAAGCTCGCCATCGCCTTCAGCGTCGTCCTCGCGCCGGCGTCCGGAATGATTCCGTCAGGGCTAACCGCGTCCTTCACGTTGTTGTACGACGCGAGGTACAACGCACGGTCGCCGAGCAGGTAGGCCTCGGGCACGGTCTTGATGATGTCCGACGGACCGGCCTGCTGCAGCCACCTCAGCGCCTTCACCATCGCGTTGGTGAGCGCCTGCACGGTGTTGGGGTTCTTCTTCACGAAGTCCTCGGGCGCGTACAGGCAGCCGGCCGGCATCGGCCCGCCGAATACCTGCTCGGTGCCCTTCAGCGTGCGCGTGTCGGCGATGATCTTCACGTCGCCCTTCTGCTCGAGCATCGTCATCACCGGATCGACGTTGGACAGCGCGTCGATCTGCCCCGAGCGGATCGACGCCAGCGCGGCATTGCCGGTGCCCACGCCGATGAACGAGACGTCCGACGCCTTCATGCCGTGCTTGGTCAGGAAGTAGGTGACCATCATGTTCGTCGACGAGCCGGGCGCCGACACGCCGATCTTCATCCCCTTGAGGTCGGCGGGCGACTGGTACTTCGCCTTCGTCGACACGCCGAGCGAGATCGCCGGGGCGCGCCCCTGCAGCACGAAGGCCTTGAAGTACTGCTTGTTCGCCTGCAGGTTGATCGTATGCTCGTAGGCGCCCGAGACGACGTCGGCCGACCCTCCGACCACCGCGCGCAGCGCCGCCGAGCCGCCCGCGAAGTCGACGATCTCGACGTCGAGCCCCTCTTCCTTGAAGTAGCCGCGCTGTTCGGCGATCGTGAGCGGCAGGTAGTAGAACGCCGCCTTCCCTCCGACGGCGATCGTGAGCTTCGGCTTCTCCGGCGCCTGCGCGCCGGCGGCGAGCGGCAGAATGGCTGCGACGATGCCGCCCAGGGCGGCGGTCAGGATGCGTCTGCGCATTTCGGTGTCTCCTCGTGTCGATCGGTCCGTCGGTTCGCGGCCTGCCCCGCACGGCCGCCAGATTAACCGATGCGTGCGGCCCGCGGCAGTGCCGAAAACCCGATCAGACGACGCCTTCGGCACGCAGCGCGGCGATCGCCGCCGCGTCGTAGCCGAGTTCGGCCAGCACCTCGTCGGTGTGCTCGCCGAGCGCAGGACCGACCCAGCGCGTCGCCCCCGGGGTCCGCGACAGCTTCGGCACCACGGCAGGCAGCGCGAGCGGCGTGCCGTCGGGCAGGCGCACCCGCTCGATCATCGAGCGCGCCAGATACTGCGGGTCGTTCACCATGTCGGCGACGCTGTAGATCCGCCCGCTCGGCACCTCGGCCCGGGCCATCGTCCCGAGCCCCTGCTCGAGCGTGTGCGCCGAGGTCCACGCGGCGATCGCGTCGTCGATTCGCTGCGCCTGCGCGGCGCGGCCGGCATTGTCGGCGAGCGCCGGATCGTCGGCGAGGTCCGCGCGCCCGATCGCACGCATCAGCCGCTTGAAGATCGAGTCGCCGTTGCCGCCGATGACGATGTGCCGGCCGTCGGCCGTCGGGTAGGTGTTCGACGGCACGATGCCGGTCAGGTTGGTGCCGGTGCGCTCGCGCACCAGCCCGTAGCGGTCGAACTCGGGCAGGGTGCTCTCCATCATGTTGAACACCGCTTCGTAGAGCGCGACGTCGACCACCTGTCCGCGCCCCGTCTCGCGCCTCGCGTGCAGCGCCATCAGCGCGCCGATCACGCCGTGCAGCGCGGCGAGCGAATCGCCGATCGAGAGGTTCAGCCGCACCGGGGGCCGGTCGGGAAAGCCGGTCACGTAGCGCATGCCGCCCATCGACTCGGCGATCGCGCCGAAGCCCGGGCGGTCGCGGTATGGCCCGGTCTGTCCGTAGCCGGACAAGCGCACCAGGATCAGGCCGGGATTGTCGCGGGCCAGTTCCTCGTAGCCCAGCCCCCACTTCTCGAGCGCGCCCGGGCGGAAGTTCTCGATCACGATGTCGCTGCGCGCGGCCAGCTCGCGCGCGATGCGCTGGCCGGACGCGACGCGCAGGTCAAGCGTGATCGAGCGCTTGTTGCGCGCCTGCACGTACCACCAGAGCGAAGTGCCGGACGCCTCGTCCGGGTGCAGCTTGCGCCACTTGCGCAGCGGATCGCCGCCGTCGTGGCCGGCGCGCGCCGGCGGCTCGACCTTGACCACGTCGGCGCCGAACTCGGCCATCATCCGCGCCGCGAACGGTCCTGCGATCAGCTGGCCGAGCTCGAGCACGCGCAGCCCGGCCAGCGGCCCCGGCGCGGCTGCCGCACCGGCGGCACGCCCGTCGTCGCCCTCCGGCGCGTCGGCGCCGCGCGCCTCGTCGCCGCTCATCCCGGCGCCCCCCCGCGCTCGCGGGACCCCTGCGGCGCTTCCGGGGCCGTGCTCTCGCTGACCGTGCGCCGGTCGCGCAGCGCCTGCGCGATCGTGCTCGGATCGACGTACTCGAGCTCGCTGCCCACCGGAACGCCGCGCGCGAGCCGCGTCACTTTCAGTCCGCGCGCCCGCATCATCTCCCCGATGTAGTGCGCGGTCGCCTCGCCCTCCTGCGTGAAGTTGGTCGCCAGGATCACTTCGCGCAGCGCCGGATCGGCGGCGCGCGCGAGCAGGCGATCGAGCCCGATCTGCTTCGGGCCGACCCCGTCGAGCGGCGACAGGCGTCCCATCAGCACGAAGTAGAGCCCTCGGTAGCTCAGCGTCTGCTCGATCGTCAGCTGGTCCGCCGGCGTCTCGACGACGCACAGAAGCGACGAGTCGCGCCGCGGCGACGAGCAGGTCTCGCAGACTTCGTGCTCGGTGAAGGTGTTGCAGCGCGCGCAGTGGCGCACGCGCGCGATCGCGTCGGCGAGCGCGTGCGCGAGCAGCGCAGCCCCTTCGCGGTCGTGCTGCAGCAGGTGGTAAGCGAAGCGCTGCGCCGACTTCGCCCCTACGCCCGGCAGGCGCCTGAGCGCGGCAGTGAGCGCCTCGAGCGGTGCAGGCGCCTTCACGTTCGCCGCCCGACTAGAACGGCATCTTGAAGCCGGGCGGCAACGGCAGCCCCGCAGTGACCGACCCCATCCTCTCCGAGGCCGTCTGCTCCGCCTTGCGCAGCGCGTCGTTCATCGCCGCGACGATCAGGTCCTCGAGCATGTCCTTGTCGTCGGCCAGCAGGCTCGGATCGATCGCGATCCGCTTGACGTCGTTGCGGCAGGTGATCGTCACCTTGACGAGGCCGGCGCCGGACTGGCCCTCGACCTCGACCTCGGCGAGCTGCTCCTGCATCTTCTTCATGTTCTCCTGCATCTGCTGGGCCTGCTTCATCAGGCCCGCGAGTTGCTGCTTCATCATTGCCCGTCTCCAGAAGTGGGGTCGCGGCGCTCGATCGGCCGCACCGAACCGGGGACGATCGCCCCGCCGAAATCCTCGATCAGCGTGCGCACGAACGGATCGGCCTCGATCGAGGCCTGCGCCTGCGCGAGGCGCTCCGCGCGGTCGCGAGCCGACGCCGCCGCCGCGGTTCCCGCGCCGACGTTGCCGACCTCGACGTCGAGCCGCACCGGGGCGCCGAAGTGGGTGCCCAGCGCCTCGCGCACGCGCTTCACGGTGGCCGGTTCGGCCAGCGGGCGGATCGGCACGCGCACGCGAAACCGCAGGCCATCGGCCTCGATCAGCTCGCTCTGGTGCATGAATTGCTGCACCAGGCCGCCGACCGGCAGCCGCGCCGCGAGCCCCGGCCAGTCGCCGTCGAACCGCGCGTCCGGCGACGCCGCCGGGCCGGCCGGGCCCGGCGCGTCCGCGGGAGCCGTCGACGGACGCCGCGACGACGAACACGACGCGGGCGCCGGATCCGCGGACGCGGGATGCGAGCGCGCCCGATCCGCGGGCGCCGGCGCGCTCGCTCGCGCGCCGATTGCCGCGCGCAGCGCAGCCGGCCCCGGCGCGGGTGCGGCAGGCTGCGCGCCGGGCGCGGCCGCAGCGCCGGCGCCGTGTTGCGACGAGCCGCGGGCGCGGCCGGCCGCCGGCCGCGGTGCCGCGGCGTCGGCGTCGCCCTGGTCGGGGCGGAACGCGAGCAACCGCAGCAGCACCATCGTGAACCCGGCATGCGCGTCGGGCGCCAGCGGAAGATCGCGCGCGCCGTGAATGACGATCTGGTACCAGACCTGCAGGTCCTCGGGCGCGATCGCCGCGGCCAGGCGCTGCAGCGCCTGCGGGTCCTCGGCATCGCCCAGTGCGCCGACCTGCGCGAGCGCGATCCGCTGCAGCAGCGCCGCGAGGTCGGCGAGCGTGCGCTCGAACGGCGCATTGCCTGCGAGCATCTCGTCGGCGAGGCCGACCAGCGCCGGCCCGTCTCCCGCCACCAGCGCGTCGAGAATGCGCACCAGCCAGGCCGCGTCGACGACGCCGAGCATCTCGCGCACCGCGGGCTCGCGCACCTCGCCACCGCCGAAGGCGATCGCCTGGTCGAGCAGCGAGAGCGCATCGCGCATGCTGCCGGCGGCCGCGCGCCCGATGCGGTCGAGCGCGGCGCGATCGAACTCGACCCCTTCGGCCGACAGCACGGTGGCCAGGTGCGCGGCCACCGCCGCCGGGGGCATGTTCCTCAGGTTGAACTGCAGGCAGCGCGACAGCACCGTGACCGGCACCCGCTGGGGGTCGGTCGTCGCGAGCACGAAGACGACGTGCGGCGGCGGCTCCTCGAGCGTCTTGAGCATCGCGTTGAACGCGTGCGTCGACAGCATGTGGACCTCGTCGATCACGTAGACCTTGTAGCGGCCGGCGGTCGGCGCGTAGACCGCGTTCTCGAGCAACTGGGTCATCTCGTCGACGCCGCGGTTCGACGCCGCGTCGAGTTCGATGCAGTCGACGAAGCGCCCGGCGTCGATGCCGGTGCACGCCGCGCAGCGCCCGCACGGGCGCGGGCCGACGCCGGTCTCGCAGTTCAGCGCCTTCGCGAGGATGCGCGCGATCGTGGTCTTGCCGACGCCGCGCGTGCCGGTGAACAGGTAGGCGTGGTGCAGCCGCTGCGTCTCCAGCGCGTGCGACAGCGCGCGCACGACGTGATCCTGGCCGACCAGCGACTGGAAATCGCGCGGTCGCCACTTGCGGGCGAGCACCTGATGGGTCATGGCATCGGCAACCGGCGGGAAACGAAACGGGTGGGCGAGCCGGAGCCCCGGCACGCACGGGGAATGGCTGTGGCTGCTTCCTTCCGGACCTGACCAGGTTGACCACGCCGCACTGCGGGGAGGCCCGCCCACGGCGATTCTATCAGCCGCCCGCCGCAGCCCCGCCGGGCGCGGCGAAGCGGACCGGGTCTGTGCTATGTTTATCGCAATCTCGGGAGCAGAAATGACGATCAAGCACGTATCCGATGCCACGTTCGAGCAGGACGTTCTGAAGTCCGACGCGCCGGTCCTCGTCGACTACTGGGCCGAATGGTGCGGTCCGTGCAAGATGATCGCGCCGATCCTCGACGAGATCTCGCGCGACTACGCCGGCAAGCTGCAGGTGGTGAAGGTCAACGTCGACGAGAACCAGTCGGTCCCGGCCAAGTACGGCATCCGCGGCATCCCGACGCTGATGCTGTTCCGCAACGGCGCAGTCGTCGACACCAAGGTCGGCGCGCTTTCGAAATCGCAGCTGACGCTGTTTCTGGACAGCCATCTCTGATTCGTTGTAAGCTTCCAGCCGCCCGAAGGCTCGTGCGGCTGTTCCGCTCGCGCCTCCCGGCTTCCGGCGGCTGACGCCGGGGTGGGTTGCGACGACCGATCCGTCGACCGTACTCCCGCCCCCGCCGTCCACGGGCTGCACCCGCCCGCACCCCGACCCGAACGTCCGGCGGCCTGCCAGCCGCGACACCTGAATTCCGTCCGTTCCCAGCACAGCCCCCCGCGGGGAGAACCACCCGATGCACCTGTCCGAACTGAAGTCGCTGCACGTCTCGCAACTGATCGAGATGGCCACCGGCCTGGAGATCGAGAACCCCCAGCGCATGCGCAAGCAGGAACTGATGTTCGCGATCCTGAAGCGCAAGGCCAAGACCGGCGAGACGATCTTCGGCGACGGCTGCCTGGAAGTACTGCCCGACGGCTTCGGCTTCCTGCGCTCGCCCGAGACCTCGTACCTGGCGAGCACCGACGACATCTACATCTCGCCGTCGCAGATCCGCCGCTTCAACCTGCACACCGGCGACTCGATCGAGGGCGAGGTGCGCACGCCGAAGGAGGGCGAGCGCTATTTCGCGCTGGTGAAGGTCGACAAGATCAACGGCGAGCCGCCCGAGGCGAGCAAGCACAAGATCCTGTTCGAGAACCTCACGCCGCTGCACCCGAACAAGCCGATGGTGCTCGAGCGCGACATCAAGGCCGAGGAGAACATCACCGGGCGGATCATCGACATGATCGCGCCGATCGGCAAGGGACAGCGCGGGCTGATCGTCGCGCCGCCGAAGGCCGGCAAGACGGTGCTGATGCAGCACATCGCGCACGCGATCACCGCCAACCACCCCGACGTGGTGCTGATCGTGCTGCTGATCGACGAGCGCCCCGAGGAGGTCACCGAGATGACCCGTTCGGTGCGCGGCGAGGTCGTCGCCTCGACCTTCGACGAGCCGGCCACGCGCCACGTGCAGGTCGCAGAGATGGTGATCGAGAAGGCCAAGCGCCTGGTCGAGCACAAGAAGGACGTGGTGATCCTGCTCGATTCGATCACGCGCCTCGCGCGGGCCTACAACACGGTGGTGCCGGCCTCGGGCAAGGTGCTGACCGGCGGCGTCGACGCCAACGCGCTGCAGCGGCCGAAGCGCTTCTTCGGCGCGGCGCGAAACATCGAGGAAGGCGGATCGCTCACCATCATCGCCACCGCGCTGATCGATACCGGCAGCCGGATGGACGAGGTCATCTACGAGGAGTTCAAGGGCACCGGCAACATGGAGCTGCACCTGAACCGCCGGATGATGGAAAAGCGCGTCTACCCCGCAATCGACATCAATCGCTCCGGCACGCGCCGCGAGGAACTGCTGATCAAGGCCGACGTGCTGCAGAAGATCTGGATCCTGCGCAAGCTGCTGCACGACATGGACGAGCTCGAGGCGATGGAGTTCCTGCTCGACAAGGTGCGCCAGACCAAGAGCAACCAGGAGTTCTTCGAGATGATGCGGCGCGGGGGCTGACCGCCCGGGCGCCGGGGCGACTTGCGCAGCGCGCGCGAAAGCTCTTATAATTCAAGGCTTTTCACCAGAATCCCGTCCGGAACCACGCATTCGGAGCCGCCTTCGGAGCACACCCGCAGGCGGGGCCCGGAGAACCCGTCATGAAACAAGGCATCCACCCCGAGTACCGCGACGTCGTCTTCATGGACATGTCGAACGGCTTCAAGTTCGTCACCCGGTCGACGGTCGCCACCCGCGAGAAGATCAAGATGGACGACGGGAAGGAATACCCGCTGTTCAAGCTCGACGTGACCTCCGAGTCGCACCCGTTCTACACCGGCGCGCAGCAGCGCATCATCGAAGCCGGCCGCGTCGAGAAATTCCGCCAGAAGTTCGCGCGCACCGGCAAGTAAGCCGGTTCGATCCGACGATCGCCGTCCGCGGCGATCCCCCGCGCCGCACGGCCCTGCGGCGCGCGGAACGCGAAGGCAGCCGGCGCTGCCCTGGTCAAGAAGGCAGCCCGCGCTGCCTTTTTTGATTTATCGTTGCGCGCAGCCGCATGAAACCATTCATCGTCACGGAGCGCGAAGCAGGCAAGCTGCCGCGATGGGCGCTGCTGCTGCTGTGCGCGCTCTACGTGCTGCCGGGCTTCATCGGCCGCGACCCGTGGCGTACGCAGGACGCCGCCGGCTTCGGCATCGCGCTGTCGATGATGCGCGGCGACGCCGGCGACTGGCTGATGCCCAACATCGCCAACCTGCCGGTCGCCTCCGAGGGCCCGCTGCCATTCTGGATCGCCGCGTCGATCGGCAAGGCGGTCGCCCCGCTCGTCGGCGAGCACGGCGGCGTGCGGCTGGCCGTCGTCGCGCTGCTCGCGCTCGCGCTGGTGCTGGTCTGGTACACGACCTACGCGCTCGCACGCCGGCCCGGCGTGCAGCCGTCCGATCCGTTCGGCGCATCGGCCTCGAACGTCGACTATGGCCGCGCCATCGCCGATTCCGGGCTCCTGGTGCTGATGGCCACGTTCGGCCTGCTCGTGCGGATGCACGAGACCACCGCCGACCCGGCGCAGGTCGCCTGGATCGCGGCGTTCCTGTTCGGTTGCGCGCTCGCGCTCGAGCGCCCGACGCGCGGCGCCGCGATCGCCGGCACTGCGATCGCCGCCACGCTGCTCAGCCGGGGCGCCGGAACCGCCCTCGCGTTGCTGCTGGTGCTGGTCGTCCTGCCGCTGGCCAGCCGCGCCTACCGGCTCGTCGGCTGGCGCGTGCTGCCGCTGGCGGTGGCGATCGCCGCTGCCGGCTCGCTGCCCTGGCCGCTGCTGCTCGCCGGCGGCGACGCCGCCGAGCGTGGCCACCTGCTCGACTGGGCGGCGTGGAACATCGGCGCGATGTCCGGCCCGAGCGCCGATTCGCTGCGCTACTTCGCGCGCACGATCCCGTGGTTCTACTGGCCGGCGTGGCCGGTCGCGCTGTGGGCAGCGTGGCGCTGGCGCGGGCGCTGGGGCGAGCCGGCAGTGGCGCTGCCGATGCTCACGGCAGGGGCGCTCGCGCTGCGCGCGCTCGCCTCGCCCTCGGGCGGCGAGAGCTGGCTGCTGCCGGTCACGGTGCCGCTCGCCATGCTGGCTGCGGTCGGCATGCCCACGCTCAAGCGCGGGATCGTCAGCCTGATCGACTGGTTCGCGGTCAGCAGCTTCTCGCTGTTCGGCATCGTCATCTGGGCCTACTGGATCGCGTTGATGACCGGCTACCCGCCGCGGATGGCATTCCGGGCGAGCCAGATCGCCCCGGGCTTCACGCCCGAGTGGGTCGCGGTCGAGATCGTGCTGGGCGGGCTGGCCACGCTCGCGTGGCTCGCGCTGGTGCGCTGGCGCATCTCGCGACAGCCGCGGATGATCTGGCGCGCGATGGCGCTGTCCTGTGGCGGCGTCGTGCTCGCGTGGTTCCTGCTGATGACGCTGTGGCTGCCCGTCTTCAACGAGCGCAACACCTACCGCGAGGTCGCGGGCCGGCTCGCCGCCGCCTTCGACGGCGGCGACGCCTGCGTCGCCACCGAGGACCTCGAGCGCGCGCCGCGCGCGAGCTTCCACTACTTCGCGAGGATCAACTTCGCCGCGCGCGGCGAGCAGTGCGACTGGCTGCTGATCCAGGACGACGGCCCGCTGGCGCGCACGGTGCCGAGCCCGCGGCCCGGATGGGTCGCGGTCTGGCAGGGCCAGCGTCGCAGCGATCGCGACGAGCGGTTCCGCCTCTACCGACGCGAGGGCGAGCGCGGCGGCCACGGCGCGCGATGACGCGCGACATCCTGAAGCTCGCCTGGCCGGTCCTGGTCGGGCAGCTCGCGGTGATGCTCAACGGCGTGATCGACACGATCATGGCGGGGAGGCTCTCGGCGGTCGACGTCGCTGCGGTCGGACTCGGCGCCAGCGTCTACATCAGCGTCTACATCGGGCTGATGGGGGTGCTGCTCGCGCTCAGCCCGATCGTCGCCCAGCACTACGGGGCGCAGCGCTTCGAGCAGATCGGGCTGGAAACGCGCCAGGCCGTCTGGCTGGCGCTGATGCTGACCGTCCCGGGCTGCGCGGCGCTCGCCTCGAGCAGTCTGTGGTTCGCGCTCAGCGATCCTCCGCCCGAGGTCGCCGCGGTCGCGCGCACCTACCTGTGGGCGGCGGCGGCCGGCCTTCCCGCCGCTCTGCTGTTCCGCGTCTTCCACGCGCTGTCGAACGCGATCGCGCGCCCGAAGGCGGTGATGGCGATCAACCTCGCCGGGGCCGCATTGAAGGTGCCGCTGAACGCGCTGTTCATGCACGGGTGGCAGCAAGGCGACGCGACGATCGTTGCTGCGCTCGGCGGCGGCGGCTGCGGCGTGGCCTCGGCGATCATCGCCTGGCTGTCGGTGCTGCTCGGGCTCGCGGCGCTGCGCGCCGACCCGCTGTACCGCAGGCTCGGGCTGGTCGGCGGCGGCTGGCTCGTGCGCCCCGACTTCGCGCGGCTGCGCGGATTGCTCGCGCTCGGTGTCCCGATCGGCGCGACCTACCTGGTCGAGGTGACGTCGTTCACCTTCATGGCGCTGTTCCTCGCGCGTCTCGGGGCGACCACGGCGGCGAGCCACCAGATCGCGGCCAATCTCGCCGCGCTGGCCTACATGCTGCCGCTGGCGCTCGCCACCGCCACGAGCGTCCTCGTCGCGCAATCTCTCGGAGCAGCCCGTCCCGACGAGGCGCGCGCGCGCGCCTGGGCCGGCATCCGCATCGCGCTCGGCTGCGCCGCGGCGACCGGCCTCGCGACGTTCGCCGGGCGCGAACGGCTCGCGGCGATCTACACCACCGACGCGACGCTGGTCGCCGCTGCCGCGCCGCTGCTCGCGCTGGTCGCCGCGTTCCACCTGTTCGACGCGGCGCAGGCGATGTGCTCGTTCATCCTGCGCGCCTACCGGATCACGACGCTGCCGATGCTGGTCTACGTGCTCAGCCTCTGGGGCGTCGGTCTCGGCGGCGGCTGGTGGCTCGCGTTCGAGGCCGGGAACTCGGCGCGCCCGTGGGCACCGTGGGTGGCGGGTGCGCGCGGCTTCTGGATCGCGGCGGGGCTCAGCCTGGCGATCGCGGCGGTCGCGCTCGCGGCGATCCTGGCCCGCGTCTGGCGCGCCGCGGGCGACGCTCAGCCGCGCGGCGCCGCGGACAGGAAGTTGTCGCGGTAGTGGCGCAGTTCGTCGATCGACTCGGCGATGTCGGCCATCGCCGTGTGGGCGCTGCGCTTGACGAACGCCCTGGCCACTTCCGGGCGCCAGCGCTTGCAGAGTTCCTTCAACGTGCTGACGTCGACGTTCCGATAGTGGAACCAGGCCTCCAGCCGAGGCATGTAGCGCGCCATGAAGCGCCGGTCCTGGCAGATCGAGTTGCCGCACATCGGCGACTTGCCGGGCGGCACGAGCGGCGCCAGGAAGTCGAGCAGCGCCTGTTCCGCGGTGGCCTCGGTCCAGTTCGACGCGAGCACCCTGTCGACCAGCCCCGAGCGGCCGTGGGTGGACCGGTTCCACTGGTCCATCGCATCGAGCACGGCAGCCGACTGCCGGATCGCGATCGCCTCGCTCTGCGCGACGACGTTCAGCGAGCCGTCGGTGACGACGATCGCCACCTCGATGATCCGGTCGACGGCCGGGTTCAGGCCGGTCATCTCCATGTCGACCCAGACGAGCAGCGACTCGTCGGGCCGTTGCGGTGCGGCGGGACCCTCTTCGCTTCCAGGGGCGCCCCCGGGCGGCGCAGCTTGCTGTGACATAATTTTTCTCTCCGTCGTCGATTCTCGCACAGCGATCGCCTTGACTGCCCTCGCCTTTTCGATGATCTTCGCGCTGGCGTTGCTGGCCTCGGTGGCCGTGCGCCTGTGGCTCGCGACGCGCCAGATCCGGCACGTCACGCGCAATCGCGATGCGGTGCCGCCGCGCTTCGCCGAGCGAGTCACGCTCGAAGCGCACCGCCGGGCCGCCGACTACACGGTGGCGCGCGTGCGCCTGGGCATGCTCGAGGCGCTGGTGGGCGCGCTGCTGCTGCTCGCGTTCACGCTGTTCGGCGGGCTGCAGTGGCTGCTGGACGGGCTCGCGGCGCTGCTTCCCGATGCACCTTCGGCGCGCCAGATCCTCTTCGTCGCCGCGGTGGTCCTGATCGGCGCGCTCGTCGACCTGCCGATCGAGTGGTACCGGCAGTTCAGGCTCGAGCAGCGCTTCGGGTTCAACCGGATGACGCCGCGCCTGTTCGTCGCCGACGCGCTCAAGGGGGCGGCGATCGCGGCGGCGCTCGGCCTGCCGCTGGTCACGCTGGTGCTGTGGCTGATGCGCAGCGCCGGAGACCTGTGGTGGCTGTGGGCATGGGTCGCCTGGGTGGCGTTCAACCTCGGCGTGCTGGTGCTCTACCCGACCGTCATCGCGCCGATGTTCAACCGCTTCGAGCCGCTCGCCGACGCGGCGATCCGCGCGCGCGTCGAGGCGCTGCTGGCGCGCTGCGGCTTCGCGTCGAAGGGGCTGTTCGTGATGGACGGCAGCCGCCGCTCGGCGCACGGCAACGCCTATTTCACCGGCCTCGGACGCAGCAAGCGGATCGTCTTCTTCGACACGCTGCTCGCGCGGCTCAATGCCGACGAGATCGAGGCGGTGCTCGCGCACGAACTCGGCCATTTCCACCATCGGCACGTACTCGAGCGCATCGTGCTGATGTTCGCCGCGAGCCTGGCCGGGCTCTGGCTGCTCGGCTGGCTGTCGCGCCAGGGCTGGTTCTACCAGGGGCTCGGCGTGACCCCCGGCGCCGGCGAGTTCGAGGCGGCCGCGCTGGTGCTCTTCTTCCTCGCGCTGCCGGTGTTCACGTTCCTGCTCCGACCGCTCGCCAGCTGGGCGGCGCGCCGGCACGAGTTCCAGGCCGACGCTTTCGCGGCGGCCCACGCGCGCGCGAAGGACCTGGTCAGCGCGCTGGTCAAGCTCTACGAGGACAACGCATCCACGCTGACTCCGGATCCGCTGCACTCGGCGTTCTACGACTCGCATCCGCCCGCGTCGCTGCGGATCGGGCGCCTGCAGGGGGCGTCGTGAAGGCGCCGATCCCGCGCCAGCAGCTGCTGGCCCGCAAGTCGCGCCCGATGGGCGGCGAGCGCGCGTACACGGACACCGAGATCGAGGCCCAGCTCACCGAGCTCGCGGGCTGGAGCCTGCGCGACGGCGCGCTCGAGCGCAGCTACGCGTTCCGCGACTATTACGACACGATCGCGTTCGTCAACGCGCTGGCGTGGATGGTGCACGGCGAAGACCACCATCCCGACCTGCTGGTGGGCTACAACCGGTGCACGGTGCGCTTCGGCACGCACTCGGTGCGCGGCATCTCCGAGAACGACTTCATCTGCGCGGCCAAGTGCGATGCCGTCTTCGGCCGCGGCGGCAACTGATCTCGCGCGCGTCGCGGCCAGTTTCGGCCGCCAGTTCTACGTCCGTTCGTGCTCGGGCGCGTGGCCCGAGCGCGTCGCGGTCACGCGCGGCAAGCGCACCGACTTCTGCGTCGGCGACGAGGTCGAGGTCCGCCTGATCGGCCCGGACCAGGCCGTGATCGAGTCGCTGCGTCCGCGGCGGACCGCGTTGCTGCGAAGCGACCGCTGGCGCAGCAAGCTGCTCGCTGCCAACGTCGACCAGGCCGGGATCGTGATCGCCGGCGACCCGCCGTTCTCCGAGGCGCTGCTCGTGCGCATGCTGATCGCGATCGACAGCGCCGGAATCGGAGTCGCGCTGATCGCCAACAAGTCCGACCTCGAAGACGCGGCGCGCTCGATCGCGCCCCGGCTCGCGGCCTACCGCGCGCTCGGCTACCCGGTGTTCGAGATCGCCGCCGGCACGCGCCCCGCCGAGGCGCGCGCCCGACTGCGCGACTGGCTCGCCGGCCGAACGACGCTGCTGGTGGGGCAGTCGGGAATGGGGAAGTCGACCCTGGTCAACACGCTGGTCCCGGACGCCGACCTGCGCACGCAGGCGATCTCGGCTGCGCTCTCGAGCGGGCGCCACACGACGACGTTCAGCCGCATGTTCGACCTTCCCGCGGAAGTCGCGCGCGACGCCCGGATCGTCGACACCCCGGGGTTCCAGAGTTTCGGGCTCGCCCATCTTTCTGCGTCGCAGCGGATGCACGCGATGCGCGAATTCGCGCCGCTGCTCGGTCGATGCCGCTTCAACGACTGCCGTCACCGCGACGAGCCGGGGTGCGCGATCCGCGAGGCCGCCGCCCGCGGCGAAATCGACGCGACGCGCTACCGGCTCTACCTGCGCATCGAGGAGGAGCCCGACTGACCCGCCTCAGCGCCCCAGCCACGCCGCGACGGTGAGCATCGCGAACAGGCTGATCCACAGCACGACCGAGCGCCAGACCAGCCCGACCGAACTGCGCAGCCCGCTCGCGTCGGGCTCGGCGCCCTGCCACTCGAAGCCCTGCTCGCCGGCGGCCCAGCGCGCCTCGAGCGCAGGCTCGGCGACGCGCAGGCCGAGCGCGCCGCCCCCCGACGCGAGCAGCAGCGCGCGTTGATCCCCGGTGGTGCCGGCTGACACGGCGCCGCGCCAGCAATAGACCGCGTCCTCGAAGTTGCCGACGATCGCGAAGCCTGCCGCCGACAGGCGCGCGGGCAGCCAGTCGATCGCCCGATAGGCGCGCGTGGCGAAGTGGCCGTAGGGCTCCTCGACGCGGCTGGCGCCTTCGGCGACCGGCCCGCCCCAGCGCCGCGCGAGCATTTCGGCGAAACGGTAGAGGACCGGACCTGTTGCGCCCGGCAGCAGGATGTACCAGAACAGTGGCCCGAAGACGTGGCGGTGCGCGGCCACCAGGGCGTGCGCGATCGCCTGTCGGCAGATCTCGTTCACCGGCGTCTCGCGGCGCGGCCTGTCCGACAGGTCGTCGGGGTCCGCCTGGTTCAGCCAGCGCTCGAGCACCCGCCGCGCGCCGTCTGCATCGTCGCTCGCGAGCGCGATCTGGATCTCGGTGAACGCGTGGCTGAACTGCCGGAACCCCACCGTCAGGTAGAGGATCGCGACGTGCACCACGAACAGGGCCAGCGGATGCAGCAGCGCGGCGAGCCATTCGAGGAGCGCGACACCGCCGACCGCGACCGCCACGACGACGATCCAGCCGAACACGCCCTGCTGCCGCTCGCCGGCGTCGCTCACGCCGCGCACCAGGTCGGCCAGCCCGATTGCGGCGCGGTGCACGACGTTGTCGGCCGGCAGCGAGCGTCCCTGCTCGATCAGCAGCGCGAAGATCAGTGCGACGAATCCCATCCCGTTCCAGGTCGTGCCGCTCAGGCCACGAGCAGACGATACAGGTTCCGCAGCATCGCCGCGGTCGCGCCCCAGATGAAATGCTCGTCGTCGGCGCCCGGCGGACGATACGGCATCGCGAAGAACGTGCGCTCGCCGCCGGCCATGCGCACGCGGCGGCGCTGGTGATGGCGAGGGTCCATCAGGAACGCGAGCGGCACCTCGAAGACCTGCGCCACCTCCGACGGATCGGGCCTCGGGTCGAAGCCCGGCAGCACCAGGCCGACCACCGGCGTCACGCGAAACCCGGTGCCGGTCAGGTACTCGGGCAAGTTCCCGATCACTTCGACCCGCTCGCGCTCGAGGCCGACTTCTTCCCAGGCTTCGCGCAGCGCGGCCTCGACCGACGACAGATCGCCGGGTTCGACGCGGCCGCCGGGGAACGCGACCTGGCCCGAGTGATGGCGCAGGTGCAGCGTGCGCTGCGTGAGCAGCACCGTCGTTCCGGTCGCGTGCGCGACGATCGGCACGAGCACCGCGGCGGCGCGCGGCGCGGACTGGTCGAGCCGGAAGCGGTCGTCCGTCTGCTCGGGCTGCCAGCTCGGGGGCTGCGCGAATCGTCCGCGCAGCGCATCGGGGTCCAGCCGCTCGGCGCGCACCGCCGGCAGCGCGTCGTCGACCGCCGCGATCGGCATCTCGCGCGGGTCGAACCGCGGCACCTCGGCCCAGGCGCCCGAAGAAGGGGCCCGCCCGTCGCCCTGCTCGTCCGACTTCATCTCCATGAACCGGAAAATACAACAGGGCGCGGATCAGCGCCCTGTCGTGGCATCGAGGCGCGGATCAGCGCCCTGTCGTGGCATCGAGGCGCGGATCAGCGCCCTGTCGTGGCTGCTTGCGACCCGCAAGCCGGGTCGACACGGCCACGCGGCCCGTGCCGGGTCAGGCCGCGCCCTCGCCGCCGGAGCGCGCCGACTTGCCCGGGAGCTTCTCCTTGATGCGCGCCGACTTGCCGGAGCGATCGCGCAGGTAGTAGAGCTTCGCGCGGCGCACGTCGCCGCGACGCTTGACCTCGATGCTCGCGATCAACGGCGAGTAGAGCTGGAACGTGCGTTCGACGCCCTCGCCCGAGGAGATCTTGCGCACGATGAACGATGAGTTCAGTCCGCGGTTGCGGCGCGCGATGACCACGCCCTCGTAGGCCTGCACGCGCTTGCGGTTGCCCTCGACGACGTTCACGCTGACGATCACCGTGTCGCCGGCGGCGAAGTCGGGAATGCTCTTGCCGAGGCGGGAAATCTCTTCCTGCTCGAGTTGCTGGATCAGATCCATGCCTGATGCTCCTGAATCCATCGTGCGCCGGCCGTTGTTGTCCGGAGGGCCGCGAGCGCCGGGGCGTCGCAATGGGCGCTCGCGGCTGTGCAGCGGGCGCCGGACCGGTCTGTCGCCGGGCAGAGGATGGGGTTGATGCGGAATTCCGCAAAGCCTTGCATTTTAGGCCTTTTCGGGCTCATCGGGCAAGCGCGGCCGCCCCGGCTCCTGCAGCGGGGCATCCGGCAGCGAATCGCCCAGCGAGTCGAGGAAGCGCTCGTCGGCGACGTCGAGTCGCCCCTGCTCGCGGGCGCGCGCGATCAGCTCGGGCCGCAGCCGCAGCGTCGCGCGCAGCGATTGCTCGCGCCGCCAGCGCGCGATCCGGGCGTGATGGCCCGACAGCAGCACCTCCGGAACGGGCACCCCCTCGAACACCTCGGGCCGCGTGTAGTGCGGGCAGTCGAGCAGCCCTTCGGCGAACGAATCGCAGGCGGCGGACCGGGCGTCGTTCATCGCGCCCGGCAGCTGCCGCACCACGGCGTCGATCAGCATCATCGCCGGCAGCTCGCCCCCCGACACGACGAAGTCACCGACCGCGATCTCCTCGTCGACGTGCCGGTCCAGCAGCCGCTGGTCGATGGCCTCGTAACGCCCGGCCACGAGAATCGCCCCGGCGCCCGCGGCAAGCTCGCGCACGCGCCGGTCGTCCAGCGGCCGCCCCTGCGGCGACAGCGCGATCACCGGCCGCCCGCCGGCGCCGGCGCGACGCGCCGCCGCGATCGCGTCGGCCAGCGGCTGCGCCAGCATCACCATCCCCGGACCGCCGCCATACGGACGGTCGTCGACACTGCGATAGGCGTCGGTCGCGAAGTCACGCGGGTTCCAGCAGGCCAGCTCCCACAGCCCGCGCTCGTGCGCGCGCCCGGTGATGCCGAAGCGGGTGACCGCATCGAACATCCCCGGGAAGATCGTCACCGCGTCGAATCGCATGACCGTCCGCTGCCAGTGTCGGCATTGCAGCCTAGTAGTCCAGCCCCCAGTCGGCGACGATCCGGCGACCGGCCAGGTCGACCTCGACGACGTGCGCGGGCACCAGCGGAACGAGCCGCTGGATCGTGCGCCCGGGGGCGTCGCCCGGCGCCTCGAGCCGCAGCACGGGATCGGCGCCGAATTCCTCGACCGCGGCAACGACTCCGAGCAGCTCGCCCTCCCGATTGCGCACCGTACAGCCGATCAGGTCGACCCAGTAGACTTCGTCTTCGTTCGCGCCGGGGAATTCCGCGCGGCTGATCATCACCTCGCAGCCCTTCAGCGCCAGCGCGTGATCCCGGCCCTCGACGCCGCGGGCCTTCGCGACGATCTCGTCGCCGTGCACGCGCGCCTGCTCGATCTCGAGCTGGCGACAACCTGCGGGCCCGCGCAACCACCAGCGGGGCCGGCCGGTCAGGATCGAATCGTGGGGATCGTTGAAGGGAACGATGCGCAGCCAGCCGCGCACCCCCCATGCTCCTGCCACCCTGCCGAGCGCGACGGCGTCCGCCGGGAGATCGTCCGGCGCGCCGCTCGGCGCTTCGGACGGTGCGTCGGGCCGGCCGACGCTGCGTGGCAGATTCAGCGGCGCACCTCGTGAGGCCGCCCGGACGGCCTTCAGGCCGCGGCCGGCTGCCTGGCGGCGTGTTCCTTGACCAGGCGCGCAACGGTGGGCGACAGCGCCGCACCCTGCTGTTTCCAGAAATCGATGCGCTCGGCAGCCAGCGTCAGCGCGACCTCGTTGGCGGCCGCGATCGGGTTGTAATAGCCGAGGCGCTCGATGAACTGGCCGTCGCGGCGGCTCTGCTTGTGCGCGGCGACGATGTGATAGAAGGGGCGCTTCTTGGCGCCGCCGCGAGTCAGTCGGATGACGACCATGTCCGTGTCCTTCGGTCCGTAATCGGAAAACCGGTAATTATAGCCCGACAGGACCTTCGGGACAATCGACGCCGACGGCAGCTCAGAACAGGCCGAGCTGGCGCTCGTCGGCCGGTCGACGAAACAGGTCGGTGCGCAACTCGAGCCGGTGCCGATCGAGCCCGTGTCGGCGCACCGCCAGATCGAAGCGCAGCCTGATCAGTTGCGCCCAGGCGCCCTGCCCGGTCATCCGGCTGAAGAACCGCGGGTCGTTGAGCCGGGCCTCGCCTTCGCCCCCGCGCATCTCGGCGAGCCTGCGCAGCACGCGACGGGCGCGGTCCGGATAGTGGACGCCGAGCCACTGGACGAACAGCTCGCGCAGCTCCCAGGGCAGCCGCAGCACCTGGTAGAACGCCATCCGGGCGCCGGCTTCAGCCGAGGCGGCGAGCACCCGCTCGATCTCGGGTTCGTTCAGGAACGGGGCAATCGGCGCCAGCGAGACGCCGACCGGTATGCCGGCTTCGCTGAGCCTGCGGATCGTCTGGAGCCGGCGCCACGGCGCGGCCGCGCGCGGTTCCCAGTGCCGGGCAAGATCGGGATCGAGCGTGGTGACCGTGACGTAGACGCCGACCAGGCCCTCGCGGGCCAGCGGCGCCAGCAGGTCGACGTCGCGCTCGACGAGCGCGGACTTGGTGACGATCGTGAACGGCTGGCGACGCGCCGCCATCACCTCGATCAGCGCGCGCGTGACGCCGTAGCGACGCTCGATCGGCTGGTAGGCGTCGGTGGCCGAACCCAGGTTGATCGGCTCGCAGCGGTAGCCCTGGGCGTCGAGTTCCGCAGCCAGCCGCTCGGCGGCGTCGACCTTGACGAACAGCCGCGACTCGAAATCGAGGCCCGGCGACAGGCCCACGTAGCCGTGATTGGGGCGTGCGTAGCAGTAGATGCAGCCGTGCTCGCAACCCCGGTACGGATTGATCGACAGGTTGAAGTGAAGGTCGGGTGACGCATTGCGCACGATCATCGATCGCGCGCGCTCCTCGCGGACCTCGGTGGCGAGCGCCGGCGGCTCGCCGTCGTCGAGGTACCCAACGTCGTCGGCGGGCTCGCTGCGCCGGGTTTCGAAGCGGTGCTGCGGATTGAAGGTGGCGCCTCGACCCCGCACCGGGACGGACACGCTGTTCATCTGCCGATCCACCCGCCATTGACTGTATATTTGCACAGTATAACGGCGGGGGCAGTACGCGTCCACCCCCTGTAGCTGAATCCGGCCGCCGCGGTATGCTGGCCGGCCACGGAAGGGTCGACGATGACGGAGACTGCAACCAGCCCTCGTTGCGGCACGCAGAGCCCGCCTGGCGCGGGGCTCGGCGCCGACCGCCAGGCGCCCCTCGACACCGCAGCGCCGCCCGACGCCCCGGCGCCGCTCGACGCCGCCGCGCCGACACCGGCGAATGCTGCGCGCCCGATCGGGCAGCGCGTGCGGCGCGGGCTGGGGGCCGCGATGCTCGCGGCGCTGATATCGGCGGTCGGTGCGTTCGCGATCTACGAGGTGCATCGGACGATGCCGGCGGTGCCCCCGGGCTTCGAGCGCGTGGCCCGCGGCCCTGCGCCCGTGCCTCCGCCCGACTCCGGCGACGAGGCGCGGCTCAGCCACCTGCGCCGACCCGACCCCGCGTTCGCGCCAACCGCGCCAACCGCGCCGACCGCGCCGGCCTCGGACGGGCGCAGCCCGCCGGCCGCGCTCCCCGTCGAGGCCCGGTCGCCGTCGGCGGCCGGGCCGGCGCAGAAGGCGACCGCGGCGAGCCCGGGCCGGGCGGGGCAGCCCGCGTCGGTCGTCGCGCGTCAGGGCGATCGCCTCGCCGCGGTCCAGCAGGCGCAGTGCGGCAGCGAAGCGCTGCTGGCGCGATTCGTCTGCAACGAACGCGTGCGTTTGCGCTTCTGCCGCGACCGCTGGAACGCGCATCCGGATTGCGAGACCGGCCCCGCGCCGAAGACGGTCGACTGAAACCGGGGGAAACCGGGCGGCCGGCGGCGCAGCGCGGGTCGACGATCCGGCCCGCGCCGGGCCGCATGCCGCGGCCCGTCGCGACGACGGTCAGAACGCTGTTTCGGGCATCGCGAGCACGCCGGCCGCGCCTTCGGTCGCGGCCGAGCGCAGCGCGCCGGCTTGCGTCATCAGGTGGTCGGCGTGGAAGCGTGCCGTCGCGATCTTGGCCGACAGGAACTCGGCATCGCCTTCGCCGGCCTTCAGCATCTGGTCGGCCACCAGCGCGGCGCGCGCCATCTGCCAGCCCGACAACACTACGCCTGCGAGCTTCAGGTACGGCACGCTACCCGCGAACGCGGCGCGCACGTCGCCCTTGTACGCCCGTACGACGAAGTCGACCGCCTGTTCGAGCGCCGCGCGTCCGGCCGACAGGCGAGCCGCAATCGCGTCGAGGTCGGCGCCGCCGCGCGCCGACAGCTGCGCCTCGGTCTCGCGCACCTTCGCGATCAGCGCGCGCGCGACCGCGCCGCCGTCGCGCGCGGTCTTGCGCCCGATCAGGTCGTTCGCCTGGATCGCGGTCGTGCCCTCGTAGATCGTGAGGATGCGCGCGTCGCGATAGTGCTGCGCGGCGCCGGTCTCCTCGATGAACCCCATCCCGCCGTGCACCTGGACGCCGAGCGAGGTCACCTCGAGCGACATCTCGGTGGACCACCCCTTGACGATCGGCACCAGGAACTCGTAGACGGCCATGTTCTCGCGGCGCGCCACTTCGTCGGCACCGTGGTGGCCGGCGTCGGAGGCGGCAGCCGCGACGCAGGCCAGCGCGCGCGCCGCCTCGGTGTGCGCGCGCATGGTCATCAGCATGCGACGCACGTCGGGGTGCCGGATGATCGGCACCGCCCCGCTCGAGCCCGCGACGTCGCGGCTTTGCAGGCGGTCTTTCGCGTAGGCGACCGCCTGCTGGTAGGCGCGCTCGGCCACGGCGATGCCCTGGACGCCGACCGCGAAGCGCGCGGCGTTCATCATCACGAACATGTACTCGAGGCCGCGGTTCTCCTCGCCGATCAGGTGGCCGATCGCGCCCGCACCGACCTCGCCCTTGTCGTCGCCGTAGAGCAGCACCGCAGTGGGGCTCGCCTTGATCCCGAGCTTGTGCTCGATCGACTGGCACCAGACGTCGTTGCGACGACCCGGCGTGCCCCGTTCGTCGACCAGGTACTTCGGCACGACGAACAGCGAGATTCCCTTCACGCCCTCGGGCGCGTCCGGCGTGCGCGCGAGCACCAGGTGCACGATGTTGCGCGCCATGTCGTGCTCGCCGTAGGTGATGAAGATCTTCTGGCCGAAGATCCGGTAGCTTCCGTCGGCCTGCGGCACGGCCTTCGAGCGCACCAGCGCGAGGTCCGAGCCCGCCTGCGGCTCGGTGAGGTTCATCGTGCCGGTCCAGCTGCCGTCGATCATCTTCGGCAGGTAGGCCGCCTGCAGCTCGGGTGAACCGGCGGTAAGCAGCGCCTCGATCGCGCCGTCCGTCAGCAACGGGCACAGCGCAAAGCTCAGGTTGGCGCTGTTGAGCATCTCGATGCACGCCGCGCCGATCGTCTTGGGCAGGCCCTGGCCGCCGAACTCGGCCGGGTGCTGCAGGCCCTGCCAGCCGCCCTCGCCGAACTGCCTGAACGCGTCCTTGAAGCCCGGCGTGGTCGTCACCACGCCGTCCTTCCAGGTCGACGGGTGCTTGTCGCCTTCCACGTTGAGCGGCGCGACGACGCCTTCGTTGAACTTCGCGCACTCCTCCAGCACCGCCTGCGCCGTGTCGGCGCCGAAATCCTCGAAGCCCGGAAGGCGCGCGACTTCATCGAGCCGGGCGAGCTCGGTCATGCAGAACAACATGTCCTTGACGGGGGCGCGGTAGGTCATGGCAGTCTCCTGATGAAAAAGGGCGCGTCAACGTGCGTTGCGCGCCCTCGGGGTTTGCGGATTCAAATGCGACCGGCGGTCAGCCAAGCGCCTTCACGAGTTCGGGCACGGCGACGAACAGGTCCGCCTCGAGCCCGTAGTCGGCAACCGAGAAGATCGGCGCCTCCGGGTCCTTGTTGATCGCGACGATGACCTTCGAATCCTTCATGCCGGCCAGATGCTGGATCGCGCCGCTGATGCCGCAGGCGATGTAGAGCTGCGGCGCGACGATCTTGCCCGTCTGCCCGACCTGCCAGTCGTTCGGCGCGTAGCCCGCGTCGACCGCCGCACGGCTCGCGCCGAGCGCGGCGCCGAGCTTGTCGGCCAGCGGCGTCAGCACATCGTTGAACTTCTCCGACGAAGCCATGGCCCGCCCGCCCGAGACGATGATCTTCGCCGCGGTGAGTTCGGGGCGGTCGTTCTTCGCGATCTCGCTGCCCTCGAAGCTCGACAGCCCCGGATCGGCGGCGGCCGTCACGGTCTCGACGCCGGCGCTGCCGCCGCTCGCCGCGGCCGGATCGAAACCGGTCGTGCGCACCGTCAGCACCTTGACGGCATCGGCCGTCTGCACCGTCGCGATAGCGTTGCCGGCGTAGATCGGGCGCTCGAAGGTGTCGGCGGCGAGCACCTTCGTGACGTCGGAGACCTGCCCCATGTCGAGCAGTGCGGCAACGCGCGGCGCGACGTTCTTGCCCGCGGCGGTGGCGGGAAAGACGAGATGGCTGTAGTCGCCCGCCAGCGCGACGACCTGCGCCGCCACCGGCTCCGCGAGGCCGTGCTCGAAGGCCGGCGCGTCGGCATGCAGCACCTTCGTGACGCCCGCGATCTGCGCCGCGGCCTGCGCCGCCGCCGCCGCGTTGTGGCCGGCGACGAGCACGTGCACGTCCCCGCCGCAGGCGGCCGCCGCGGTCACGGTGTTGAGCGTTGCGCCCTTGATCGACTGGTTGTCGTGTTCGGCAATGACGAGTGCGGTCATGTCAGATCACCTTCGAAA
>JAMLIR010000019.1 GCA_023954045.1 Burkholderiaceae bacterium
CTGCGCGCCGCCTCGAGCGCGGGCGACGCGAAGAACGGGTCGCCGCGCAACCGCGCGAGCACCATCGGCGTCGCGTCGAACCCCCAGAACACCTCGCCTTCGATCACCGTCGACGGCACGCCGAACACGCCGGCGGCCGCGGCCGCCTCGGTGTTCGCGCGCAGTGCCTGCTTGACCTGTGGCGCGTCGAGATCCGCCAGCGCGACGCCGTACTCGTCGAGCAGGCGGCCGAACGCGTCGTCGTCGGTGGGCAACTGGCCGTCGCGCCAGACGAACGCGAACAGCCGCTGCACCACGTCGACCGGATTGCCCAGCAGGATCGACAGCCGCAGCAGTCGCAACGGCACGAACGGGTGCGCGGGCGGCAGCGCGAGCGGGATGCCGTGCGCGTGCGCGAGCCAGGCGACGTGCTCGAAGGTCCAGCGGCGCTTCGGCTCGATCTCGGCCGGGCCCACGTTGCCGAAGTGCTGCAGCAGCCCGGCGAACAGCACCGGCCGGCAATTCAGCGTCGCGTGCGCGGCGAACGCGTCGAGCTTCGCGCTCTGCAGGTACGAGAACGGCGAGACGTAGTCGAAGTACCAGTCGAGGGTGGGCGTCTTCATGGCCGGCGCGCCGGATCCGGGTCGGCCGCGGCGCGGTGCGGCGCCTCGGCCGTGGCGCCGGCGTCGGCAAAGTAGCGCAGCGGCACGAGGTCGGGGAACGAGGGCTCGCGCTTCCCGGCGCGCGCGCGAATCGCCTCGGCGACCGCCGCAGTGTCCCAGAGCCCGGATTGCAGCCAGCCCATCTGGCGCAGGCCGTCGGCGACAGGGTGATCGCGCGCGTAGTCGATCGCCTGCTTGCTCGCCCAGACCGCGACCGGCGGCTTCGCGGCGATCTCGCGCGCGACCTGCATGACGCCGGCCAGCATCGCGCCGGCGTCGTCGAAGACCTCGTTGACCAGTCCCAGCGCGAGCGCGCGCTCGGCCGGCAGCCGGCGACCGGTGTAGGCGAGCTCCCGCGCGACGCCTTCGGGAATCAGCTTCGGCAGCCGCTGCAGCGTCCCGAGATCGGCCGCCATGCCGATGTTGATCTCCTGGATGCAGAAGAACGCGTCGCGGGTGCCATAACGCATGTCTGCGGCGCAGACCAGGTCGACGCCGCCGCCGACGCATCCGCCCTGGATCGCGGCGAGCACCGGCATCCGCAGTTCGGCCAGCCGGTCGAGCGTGCGCTGCATGTCGGCGAGCATCGCCGCGATGTTCGCGCGCGCGGCCGCGCTCGAATCGTCGAGCGCGATCGACGAACTGAACGCGTCGAGCGACATTCCGGCGCAGAAGTGCTTGCCGGCGGCGTCGAGGACCAGCGCGCGCGCCGGCGCGTCGCGCTGCAGCCTCGCGAGGACGTCGTCGAGCTCGCGCCAGAACTGCGGGTCGATCGCGTTCATCTGCTCGGGGCGGTCCAGCGTCAGCCGCGCGACGCGGTCGGCGATCTCGAGGCGGAATCGTGAGTAGGGCATGTCGGTCTCCGTGCGATCCCGGGATGGTAGCAATCGCGCGCGCCCGCGCGCGCGGGCGGCGATCGGCTATGCTGCGCGCTTCATGTTCGAGGCCCAACCATGACTAAAAAACCTCGCTCCGGGCAGCCCGCGCCGCAGCGCAGCTATCGCTACTACGAGCTGGTGATGGCCGGATTCGTCACCGTCTACATCTGCTCGAACCTGATCGGCCCCGCGAAGGCGGTCCAGGTGCAACTGCCGGTGATCGGCGCGGCGACCTTCGGCGCCGGAGTGATGTTCTTCCCGATCTCGTACATCTTCGGCGACATCCTCACCGAGGTCTACGGCTACGCGAAGGCGCGGCGCGTGATCTGGGCCGGCTTCGGGGCGATGAGCTTCGCCGCGTTCATGGCCTGGGCGGTGGTCCAGCTGCCCCCGGCGCCGGGATGGCCGCACCAGGACGCCTACGAGATCGCGTTCGGCAACGCCTGGCGCATCGTGCTGGCGTCGCTCACCGCCTACTTCTGCGGCGAATTCGTGAACTCGTTCGTGCTCGCGAAGATGAAGCTGATGACGCAGGGCCGGCACCTGTGGGCGCGCACGATCGGCTCGACGATCGTCGGCGAGGGGGTCGACTCGTCGCTGTTCTATCCGCTCGCGTTCTGGAACAGCGGCATCATCCCGAACGAGCTGATCCCCCAGCTGATGGTCTCGCAGTGGATCGGCAAGACGCTGGTCGAGGTGGCGTTCACGCCGGTGACCTACAAGGTGGTCGGGTTCCTGAAGCGGGCCGAGCACGAGGACTGGTACGATCGCGACACCGATTTCACCCCGTTCAGGCTCTAGCGCCCGCATGCGCGTCCCGTCCCTCCGATGCAAGACCTGCTGCTGTCGCTGCGGCTGACGCGGCGCGACTGGCGCGCGGGCGAGCTGCGCCTGCTTCTGGCGGCGCTGGTCGTCGCCGTCGGCGCGATCGCCAGCGTCGGCTTCTTCGTCGACCGGATGCGCGGCGCGCTCGAGCGCGAGGCCGCGCAACTGCTCGGCGCCGACCTGGTCATCGGCTCGGACGCGGCCCCCGACGAGACGCTGGCCGCCGAGGCCGCCCGACGGGGCCTGCAGGTGGCGCGCACCGTCGTGTTCCCGAGCATGGCGCTGGCCGGCGGGATGCCGCAACTCGCTTCGGTGAAGGCGGTCAGCGACAACTACCCGTTGCGAGGCCGCGTGCGGGTCGCCGACGCTGCGGGCGCCGCCGACGAGGCGGCCGCGCGCGCGCCGGCGCACGGCGAGGTCTGGCTCGACCCGCAACTGGCGCAGGCGCTCGGCGTCGCGCCCGGCGGCACGGTCGCGTTCGGCGACGCGAGCTTTCGCGTCACCCGCCTGATCACGCTCGAGCCCGATCGCGGCACCGGCTTCGTCAACTTCGCGCCGCGCGCGATGTTCGCGATCGACGACCTGCCGGCGACGAAGCTGGTGCAGCCCGCCAGCCGCGTGCGCTGGCAGCTGATGTTCGCGGGAGATGCGGGCGCGGTTGCGGCGTTCGTGCAGTGGGCGCAGCCGCGGCTCGGGCGTGGCCAGCGCATCGAGTCGCTCGACAGCGGCAGGCCCGAGCTGCGCGCGACGCTGGATCGCGCAGGGCAGTTCCTGTCACTGGTCGCGCTGCTTTCGGCGCTGATCGCGGCGGTGGCGATCGGTCTGGCGGCGCGGCGCTTTGCCGAGCGCCACCTGGACGGCTGCGCGGTGATCAAGGCGATGGGGCTCGGCCACCGACGGCTGCTGAACCTGCTCGGCATGGAGCTGCTCTGGGTCGCGCTGGCGGGCGCGGCGCTCGGCATCGCGCTCGGCTGGGCCGTGCACTTCGGACTGGTCGCGGCGGTCGCGCCGCTGGTCGAAGTGCCGTTGCCCGCCGCCGGCTGGCTGCCTGCCGCCCAGGCGCTGGTCGTCGCGCTCGTGCTGATGGCGGGGTTCGGCGCCTGGCCGTTCCTGCGGCTCGCCGGCGTGCCGCCGCTGCGCGTGCTCAGGCGCGAAGTCGCCGCCGCACCGGCATCGGCCTGGATCGCCGTCGGCCTGGCGGCGGCGGCGTTCTGCGCCCTGCTGTTCTGGTTCGCCCGCGATCCGCGGCTCGCGGTGTTCTCGATCGGCGGCTTCGCGCTCGGCGCGCTGCTTTTCGTCGTCGTCGCGTTCGGGGCAGTGCGACTGCTCGAGCCGCTGCGCCACGCCGGGTTCGTCGCCGGCAGCCCCGCGCTGCGCCTGGCGTTCGCCTCGTGGTCGCGGCGACGGGCGATGACCGTCACGCAGACCGTCGCGCTGTCGGTCGGGCTGATGGCGCTGCTGCTGCTCACCGTCACCCGCACCGATCTGATCGACGGCTGGCGGCGCGCGAGCCCCCCCGATGCGCCGAACCGCTTCGTCGTCAACATCCAGCCTGACCAGACTGCGGCGGTGCGAGCGGCGCTCGAAGCCGCCGGCGTGCGCGCGCCCGACCTGTCCCCGATGATCCGCGGCCGCCTGGTCACGGTGAACGGCAGGCCGGTGCGCCCGGAGGACTACGAGGGCGACCGCGCGCAGCGGCTCGTCGATCGCGAGTTCAACCTCTCGTACGCCGACCGGCTGCCCGGGCACAACACGATCGTCGAGGGCCGGTGGTTCGCGCCGGGCGCGCACGAAGTGTCGGCCGAGCAGGGCATCATGACGACGCTCGGCCTCGCGCTCGGCGACGAGCTGGGCTTCGACGTGGCCGGAGAGATCGTGACCGTCCGCCTGACCAGCGTGCGCAAGGTCGCCTGGGACTCGATGAAGGTGAACTTCTTCATGATCCTCTCGCCGGCGGCGCTCGAGGGCAGGCCGCAGACGATGATCACCGCCTACCACCAGCCGGCGTCGTCGCCGGGGCTGGATCGCCAGCTGGTGCAACGCTTCCCGAACCTCACGGTCTTCGACACCGGCAATCTGCTGCGGCAGGTGCAGACGATGCTCGACCAGGTGATCGGCGCGGTGCAGGTGCTGTTCGTGCTGGCGCTGGCCGCCGGGGTAGCCGTGCTCTGGGGCGCGCTCGCCAGCTCGCGCGACGAGCGGGTGCGCGAGGCGGGCCTGATGCGCGCGCTCGGGGCGTCGGGGCGCCAGCTCGCCTCGGCGCAGCTGATCGAGCTGGCGTTCAGCGGCGCGCTGGCCGGCACGCTGGCCGCCGCCGGATCGATCGCGATCGGCTGGGTCCTGGCCGACCAGGTGTTCCGCTTCGCCTACGAGCCGCGCTGGTGGGTGCTGCCGGCGGGCGCGGCGATCGGCGCCGGCCTGGCGCTGCTGGCCGGCTGGCTCAGCCTGCGCAGCGTGCTGCGGGTGCCGCCGCTCGCGACGCTGCGCGACGCCTGAGTCACTGGGCCTGGAACATCTGCCGCGCCGCGTCGTCGGGCAGCTTGCAGATGCGGGCGGCCAGGTCGAACTGCCCGCCGCGCCGCTGGCAGTCGACGAACGGGTCGTGGCGCGGTGCCTCGGTGGTGCGGATCGGCGCCGGCGAGCCTGCCGGCCCTCCCGAGCGCTCGATGCCCGAGGCGACGACCTTCGGTTTCCAGACCTGCACGCGGCCTGCGCCGACGCAGGGCTCGTCGGAGAACACCGTGCGCCCGTCCTTCGTGGCGCAACGAAACACGGTTGTGCCGTCGGGCGCGCTCGCCGCGGCAGCGGCGATCGCCGGCATCGCAGCCAGCGCGGCCGCGGACAGGGCGAGCGGGGCGAGTGCGGGGAACTTCGTGACGGGGAACTTCATGAGGGCCTCCTGACGGAGATTCCGCGTTTGGGAGCCGACCGACTCCCAAGTATGCTCGCGGATATCGTGTTTTTCGACAAGCCTGAGCGAGCGAACCGACCTTGTCTGTGACCGAATTCCTTCCGATCGCAACCGTCGTGCTGGCCGCGATCGCGGTCGTGCTGCTGCTGGTGCTCGCGCTGCGGCGCGCCCCCGATCCGGCGCCGGCGCTCGACGAGCTCGCGCGGCTGAACCAGGCCCAGCTGCAGCAGCAGCGCGAGCTTCGCGAGGAGACCGCCTCGCAGGCGCGCGAGAACCGGCTCGAATTGTCCGCGTCGCTGGCCGAACTCGGTCGCAACCTGACGCACCAGATGGGCACGATCGCCGGCGTCCAGAACAACCAGATCGACGCGTTCGCGCAGCAGCTCACCAAGCTCACCGAGGCCAACGAGCAGCGGCTGGGCGCGCTGCGCGAGAGCAACGAGCAGCGGCTGAACGCGCTGCGCGAGGGCATCGAGCTGCGGCTCGAGGCGCTGCGCGAGACGCTCGAGCGGCGGCTGCGCGAGCTGCAGGGCGACAACGCGGCGAAGCTCGAGGAGATGCGCCGCACCGTCGACGAGAAGCTGCACGCGACGCTCGAGCAGCGGCTGGGCGCCTCGTTCAAGCAGGTGTCCGACCGGCTCGAGCAGGTCCACAAGGGCCTGGGCGAGATGCAGGCGCTGGCCTCCGACGTGGGCGACCTCAAGCGCGTGCTGACCAACGTGAAGACCCGCGGCACCTGGGGCGAGGTGCAGCTCGCGTCGCTGCTCGAGCAGCTGCTGGTGCCCGAGCAGTACGCCGCCAACGTCGCGCCGGTGCCCGGCTCGAACGAGCGCGTCGAGTTCGCGATCCGCCTGCCGGGGCGCGGCGACGAGGCGCCGGTCTGGCTGCCGATCGACGCGAAATTCCCGCGCGAGGACTACGAGCGGCTGGTCATCGCGCAGGAGAAGGCCGACCCCGTGGCGGCCGAGGCGGCCGCGCGCCAGCTCGAGCAGCGGCTGCGCCTGGAGGCGAAGACGATCCGCACCAAGTACGTCTCGCCGCCCGACACCACCGACTTCGCGCTGATGTTCCTGCCAACCGAGGGGCTGTACGCCGAAGTCGTGCGCCGCCCCGGGCTGATGGACGACCTGCAGCGCACCTGGCGAGTCGTGGTCGCCGGCCCGAGCACGCTTGCGGCGATCCTGTCGAGCCTGCAGATGGGCTTTCGCACGCTCGCGGTGGAGAAGCGCTCGAGCGAGGTCTGGCAGCTGCTCGGCGCGGTCAAGACCGAGTTCGGCAAGTTCGGCGACGTGCTCGCGAAGACCAAGGAGCAGATCGACCGCGCGAGCACGACGCTCGGCACGGCGGCGGTGCGCACCCGGGCGATCGAGCGCAAGCTGCGCGACGTCGAGTCGCTGCCCGACACGACCAGCGCGCAGCTGCTCGAGGACGACACCGGCGCCGCGTCCTGACGGCCGGGCCGCCGGGCCGGCGCCAGGTGGTCCGGGCAGGCCGGAGGGCCCAGGCGCGGCGTCGGGCGCGCCTCGCGCGGCGCTAACCCAGTATCCGCAGCACGCCCAGCGTGATGATCGGGAACGCGATCAGGATCAGCACGCGGATGAAGTCGCTCAGCAGGAACGGCATCACGCCGCGGAACGACTCGGACATCGGCACCTCTGGCGCCAGCGAATTGATCACGAAGACGTTCAACCCGAACGGCGGGGTGATCAGCCCGACCTCGACGCAGATCAGCACCAGGATGCCGAACCAGATCGCGGTGTGCTCGGGCGTCATCCCGAAGTCGAGCTTCATCACGATCGGGAACAGCACCGGGATCGTGATCAGGATCATCGACATCGAGTCCATCACGCAGCCGAGCACCAGGTACATCAGCAGGATCAGCGCCAGCACCATCATCGGCGACAGGCCGCTGCTGGCGATCGAGGTCGCGGCCTGCGTCGGCATCTGCGTGATCGCCAGGAACGCGTTGAAGAGGTCCGCCCCGATCAGGATCAGGAAGATCATGCCGGTGAGCTTGGCCGTCGCGAGCAGGCACTCGACGAGCCCCTTCATCCGCATGCCGCCGCGCACGAAGGCGATCACGCCGGTGGCCGCGGCGCCGACGGCGGCGCCCTCGGTCGGCGTGAAGAAGCCGCCGTACATCCCGCCCATCATCACGACGAAGACGATGATGACCGGCGACAGCTCGAGCAGCGTCTTCAATTTCTGCGCGAGGCTCGCCTTCGGCCCGGCAGGACCGGCCTCGGGGTCGACGCGCACGACGACCGCGATCGCGATCATGTAGCCGATGGCGGCGAGGATGCCCGGCACCATTGCCGCGATGAACAGCTTGCCGATCGACTGCTCGGTGAGGATCGCGTAGATGACCAGCACCACCGACGGCGGGATCAGGATGCCCAGCGTGCCGCCCGCAGCCAGCGAGCCGGTGGACAGCGCCCCCGAGTAGTTCAGCCGCTTCATCTCGGGCAGCGACACGTGCGCCATCGTTGCGGCGGTGGCCAGCGACGAGCCGCAAATGGAGCCGAACGCCGCGCAGGCGCCGATCGCGGCCATCGCCACGCCGCCGCGCCGATGGCCGAGCCAGGCAGCCGCCGCGTTGAAGATGCCGGTCGACAGGCCCGATGCGGTTGCGAACGCGCCCATCAGCACGAACAGCGGAATGACCGACAGCGAGTAGCTCGCGGTCTGGAAGTAGGGCGCCGTGTTCATGTAGTTGAGCATCGGCTCGAGGCCCGACACCCAGATGTAGCCGATGCCGCCCACCAGCAGCAGCGACAGCCCGACGTTGACGCCGATCACCAGCAGGCCGATCAGCACGCCGAACATCAGCAGCGAGATCTCCATCCCGCTCATCGGAATTCCCTTCCGCCGCGGGCCGCGCGCGCGACGCACACCAGCGTGAGCAGGGCCATCGACGCGACGATCGGCACGAACATCCACCAGGTGGGGATCTGCAGCATCATCGACATGTCGTTGAACTGGTACTGGTTGATGCCGCCCAGGGCCAGGCGCCAGGTCATCAGGCCGGCGACGATCGCGAACAGCACGTCGCACAGCACGGCCAGGAAGCGGCGCACCGCGGGCGCGAACATGCCGACGAACATGTCGACGACGACGTTGCCGCCGCGCAGGTGGCAGTAGGGCAGCATCGCGAACACCGCGATCGCGGTGCCGCGCTCGGTCAGCTCGAAATCGCCGACCAAAGGGGACCCGAACACCGAGCGGCTGAGAATGCTGGCGACCGAAGCGGCAGTGAAGGCCAGCATGACCACGCCGCCGGCCACCGCCAGCCAGGTACAGGCGCGCTCGAGCGCGCGTTCGAGCCCGGGACGGGCCGCCGCACCGGTGTCGCCGGTGCGGCTGCCGCCCTCGCTCATTTCTCGTACTTCTTGATCAGCGCGACCGCTTCTTCGTACAGCGCCTTGCCGTTGGGCGTCTTGGCGATCCAGGCGTCGGTCACCGGCTGCGTGACCTTGCGCCAGCGCGCCTTCTCCTCGGGCGACAGCGAGCCGAACGTGTGCCCCATCTCCTTGGCCTGCTGCAGGCCCGGCACTTCGGCGTCGTCCCAGGCCTTGCCCATCTCCTTGACGATGTTCGAGCCCGAGTTCTTGTCGATGACGGCCTTCAGGTCGGCGGGCAGGCTCTCGTACTTCTGCTTGTTCATCGCGACCATGAACACGGTCGTGTACAGGCCGGTCTCGGTGTGGAACTTCACCAGCTCGTTCAGCCGCTGCGGCCGCATGACTTCCCACGGCACCGTGACGCCATCGGCGACGCCGCGCGACAGCGCCTCGTAGGCCTCGGGAAGGGGCATGCCCACCGGCGTGGCGCCGAGAAGCTTCAGCGCGTCGCCCACGGGCTTGGTGGGAAGGCGGATCTTCTTGCCCTGCAGGTCTTCCATCTTCGTGACCAGCTTGTCCTTCATGTGGACGAGGCCGGGCGCGTGGCAGTGCATCAGCAGCACGTGGACGTCCTTGAACTCGTCCTTCAGGTGCTTGTTGTAGAACTCCCAGATCGCCTGCGTCGTGGCTTCCGCGGTGGGCGCGGTCATGAAGGGCAGCTCGAACACCTCCGAGAGCGGGAAGCGGCCGGGCGTGTAGCCGGGCAGCGCCCACGCGATGTCGGCCACGCCGGTGCGCGCCTGGTCGAACAGCTGCGGCGGCTTGCCGCCGAGCTGCATCGCCGGGTAGATCTCGCACTTGATGCGCCCGCCGGAGTCCTTCTCGACGCGCTCGGCCCAGGGGGCGAACAGCTTCGTCTGGATCGGCGCCATCGGCGACAGGAAGTGCGACATCCGCAGCTTGATCGGCTCCTGCGCGGTGGCGGTCCGGCCGAGGCCCGCGAGGCCCAGGCCCAGTGCCGCGCCGGCCTGCAGTGCGGTGCGTCGTGATACGTGCGTCATGCGTGTCTCCTCCTGGGATTTTTCGGACGGGTGGGACGATTGTAGCGGCGCGTCACCCTACCATGCTGAGGCCGCCGCTGACACTGAGGACTTGCCCGGTGACGTAGTCCGAGCGCGAGCTCGCGAAGAACGCGACCGCGTCGGCGATGTCGGAGGGCTTGGCGAAGCGGCGCATCGGGATCGCGCGCAGGAACGCCTCGCGGTGCTTCTCGGGAACGGCCTGCAGCAGCGGCGTGTCGGTGGGACCGGGGCAGACGCAGTTCGCGGTGATGTTGTAGCGTGCCATTTCCCGGGCGAGACCCTTGGTGAACGCGATCACGCCGCCCTTGGCGCCCGAATAGACGGTCTCGCCGGTGCTGCCGACGCGCCCGGCGTCGCTCGAGACGTTGACGATCTTGCCGTGCTTGCGCTCGATCATGCCGGGCAGGAACGCGCGCACGACGCGCACCGTGCCCATGAAGTTCAGTTCGATCACCCGGGCGATGAACGCATCGTCGTTCTCGAGGAACGGCTGGATCTTCCCCCAGCCGGCGACGTTGGCCACGATGTCGACGCGGCCGTGCCGCGCGAGCACCGCATCGCGAAAGGCGGCCACCGACGCGGGGTCGGTGACGTCGCAGCGCAGGTAATCGGCGCGCTGCCCCGCGGCCCGGATCGCGGCAGCGGCCTGTTCGCCCTTGTCGTCGGCGATGTCGCCGAGCACGACGGTGGCGCCGGCCTGCGCGAGGCCCTGCGCGGTGGCCAAGCCGATGCCGGAGGCGGCGCCGGTCACGATCGCGATGCTGTCGTCGAGCTTCATCCGGAATTCCTCTTTCGTGGGGCGCCGCCAGGGCGCCGGAATGGCGTGGGGACTGACTGAATGAATGTTCATTCATGGCGCGGAGAAAGTCAATCCTCGCGGGCGGGCGCCCGGGCAGGTTCCTGCCTTTTTTGCCGGCGAGAATGTCTTTCCACAATAAGAAATTGACGCATCGCAACGCACCATCCCCATTTTTCATCGTGGCAAGCGCTTTGCCGGATCGTGAAATATTGGAAATAAGACATTGAAATAGAAGTGTAAAAAACTTCCGGCAATTCTTGATCCATCCCTGTTGCGACGCCGCACGTTTTCGGTAATCTGACGTTCATGCGCGCGGCCTCGCGTCGTCGTCGTCAGGACGCATGCGCAACGACTTCCAACACTCGACGCTCAAGGAGCCTGTCCATGTCTTCCCGTGAACTCGAAGCGCAAAAGCTGCAGAAGGAATGGTCGGAAAGCCCGCGCTGGCGCGGCATCAAGCGCGGCTACACCGCCGAGGACGTCGTCCGGCTGCGCGGCTCGCTGCAGGTCGAGCACACGCTCGCCAAGCGTGGCGCCGAGAAGCTGTGGAAGCTGCTGAACGAAGAGCCGTTCGTGAACTCGCTGGGCGCGCTCACGGGCAACCAGGCGATGCAGCAGGTCAAAGCCGGCCTGAAGGCGATCTACCTGTCGGGCTGGCAGGTAGCGGGCGACGCGAACCTGGCCGGCGAGATGTATCCCGACCAGTCGCTGTATCCGGCGAACTCGGTGCCGGCCGTCGTGCGCCGGATCAACAACACGCTGACGCGCGCCGACCAGATCCAGTGGATGGAAGGCAAGAACCCGGCCGACCCCGGCTTCGTCGACTACTTCGCGCCGATCGTCGCCGACGCGGAAGCCGGCTTCGGCGGCGTGCTCAACGCGTTCGAACTGATGAAGTCGATGATCGACGCGGGCGCCTCGGGCGTTCACTTCGAAGACCAGCTCGCTTCCGTCAAGAAGTGCGGCCACATGGGTGGCAAGGTGCTGGTGCCCACGCGCGAAGCTGTGTCGAAACTCGTGGCCGCGCGCCTGGCCGCCGACGTCTGCGGCGTGCCGACGATCCTGCTGGCGCGCACCGACGCGGAAGCCGCCGACCTGGTCACGTCCGACGTCGACGAGAACGACAAGCCGTTCCTCACCGGCGAGCGCACCGTCGAGGGCTTCTTCCGCGCGAAGAACGGCCTCGAGCAGGCGATCTCGCGCGGCCTGGCCTACGCGCCGTACGCCGACCTCATCTGGTGCGAGACCGGTACGCCCGACCTGAACTTCGCGCGCGCGTTCGCCGACGCGATCCACAAGCAGTTCCCGGGCAAGATGCTGGCCTACAACTGCTCGCCGTCGTTCAACTGGAAGAAGAACCTCGACGAGGACACGATCGCGAAATTCCAGCGCGAGCTGGGCGCGATGGGCTACAAGTTCCAGTTCATCACGCTGGCCGGCTTCCACGCGCTGAACTACAGCATGTTCAACCTGGCCCACGGCTATGCGCGCAAGCAGATGAGCGCGTTCGTCGAGCTGCAGGAAGCCGAGTTCGCGGCGGCCGAGCGCGGCTTCACCGCGGTCAAGCACCAGCGCGAGGTCGGCACCGGCTACTTCGACGCAGTGACCACCACCGTCGAGCGCGAAGCCTCGACCGCGGCGCTCAAGGGCTCGACCGAAGACGCGCAGTTCTTCGACGCGAAGACCGGCGCGAAGAAGGCTGCCTGAAGCACTGCACGGGTCGAAGCCATTCGGGGGCGCGCCGCCGCGACGCGGCCGCCTCGCGAATGCGAAAAAGGCCGGCGATGAGCCGGCCTTTTTCATTTCTGCGTCCTGCACGCGGCGCAAGCCCGCGGATGGTCGTGGAGGATCGGCCGAAGGGCTAGGCACTGCGTCGAATGTTCACGGCGCGCGCTCGCGCCTATAAATCTCCGTGCGCCTCTCGTCACACGCACAGGAGATCGACATGAACGCAGACCGCACGCTTCGCTTCCACGCCCCCGCCAGCTTCGCATCGCGGGGTAAGCCCAGCCGCCAGTCGGGCCAGGGCATGACCGAGTACATCATCGTCGTCGCACTGATCGCCGTTGCGGCGATCGGCGTCTACACGCTGTTCGGCCAGACGATCCGCAACCAGACGGCGGGCCTGGCGCTCGAGGTCGCCGGGCAGACCGCGTCGACGGCGATCGGCAACGCGCAGACCAACGCTACCACCGCCTCGACCAACGCCAACGTGCGCAAGGGGCTCGACAACTACGACGCCAACAATCGCTGAGCCGGGCCGGCCCGCCGCCACCGCTGATGCCGGGAGCCGTCGCGATGAAGCGCAATCGTCCGTGGCGCGGGCAGCGCGGCCAGGCGCTGGTGCTCGCGCTGGTGCTGCTGTTCGCGGGGCTGCTCGGGCTGTTCTTCATGTTCGGCACCGGCCAGGTGTCGGCGACCAAGCAGCGCCTGAACAACGCGGCCGACGCGGCCGCATACAGCGCCGCGGTCTGGCGCGCGCGGGTGCTGAACTTCCACGCCTACGCCAATCGCGCGATCGTCGCACAGGAGGTGGCGGTCGCGCAGGCGGTGACGCTCACGTCCTGGGCGAAGTACTTCGAGCGCTTCACCGCCAATGCTCGTGTGCTCGCCAGCGCGTGGCCGCCGGCGGCGCCGGTGCTTTCGGCGGCGGCGTCGGTGGCGGGCACGGCCCGCGAGCTCACCGAGCGCACTGCCGCCGACGAGATCGAGGCGCGCGCCGCGCCCGGCATCGGCTACAAGTCGCTGCTGCAGCGCAGCCAGGAAGCGCTGCAACTCGCGGCCGACACGTTCGGCCTGGGCGCGGTGGCGAACGAGGTCGCGCGCGCCAACGATCCCGCGTTCTTCGCGTTCGCGCTGGGCGACTCGGGCGCCTTCGGCAGGTTCACGCGCCGCTACGCGAGCGACGACGACCGCCGTCGGCTGCAGGGCGTGGTCGACGATTCGCTCGACGCCTTCGTGAAGGGGCCGCGGCGCGACGACCTGCGGCTGGTGCTGCTGCCGTCCTCGTGCTTCGGCACGACCACCAGCTTCAGCCGCTGGTTCCGCTACTGGCGCAAGCGTGGCGGCACCACGATGTCGCCGGACCTCGAGCGCTGGCAGGCGGTCGACACCGGTTCGATTCACGACTACCGTCGCAGCGGCTGGTTCTTCTCGGGCTGTCGGGAGCGCGAATGGCTGCCTGTCGGTTGGGGCGGTGCCGAGGCGACCGACGGCGCGCCGCTGAACGCGGTGCTGGGCGATCCCGGCGGCACCTGGGACAACGGCGCGGCCACCTGGATGGCGGCCGCGTCGATGGCGGGGAGCGGCTACCCGGGGTTCGAGCGCTACAGCGGCATCGAGCGGGTGCGCGAACTCGACTTCGCCGCACTGGCCGACCAGCGCTTCCCGGTCACGCAGGTCGTCGTGCTGGCGCGCAGCGAGGGTGGCGACGTGCGCACCGCGAACGCGTTGAACGTCGGTACCGGCAGGCTGCGGCTGCGCGAGCGCTTCGCCGGCAACCGGCTCTGGGCGATGGCGGTCGGCGAGGTCTACTTCCGCCGTCCGCCGGGCGCGCCCGAGCGCATCGAATACGCGAGCCTGTACAACCCGTACTGGCAGGTTCGCCTTGCCGAGCCCACGAGCGCGCAGCGCGCGGCGGCGGTGGCCTATGTGCACTGAGCGCCGCAGCCAGCGCGGGCAGGCGCTGGTCGAGACGCTGGTCGCGGCGCTGGTCCTGGTGCCGCTCGCGCTGCTCGCGATCCTGCTGGGCAAGTACCAGTCGATGCAGCAGGCCTCGATTGCCGCGTCGCGAACGCTTGCCTTCGAATGCACGGTCCGGCCGGGCGCGTGCGCGGACGCGGCCGCGCACGCGCAACTGGCCGACGACGTGCGGCGGCGTCACTTCGGACGGATCGACCGCGAAATCCTCAGCAACGACGTCGTAGCCGATCCGGCGCCGCCGGACGAGCGCAATCCGTTGTGGGCCGACCGTCGCGGACGGCCGCTGCTCGAGCGCTTCGCCGACGTCGGCGTCGCGCTCGCCGCGCCGCGCTTCGACGCCGGGCGATCCACGGCGGTCGGGCGCGCCGCGGGCGGCGCGGCCAGCCTGCTCGACCGGCTCGCGGGCCCGGCGCGATTCGGCCTGTCGATGACCGGCGGCCTGGTCGACGCACTGGTCCAGGTGCGCGTCTCGCCGAGCGAGTCGGACGACGCCGGATTCGCCCGGCTCGACTCGATGCCGCTCACGATGCGGGCGCACACCGTGGTGTTGTCCGATGCGTGGAACGCCTCGGGGCCGTATGGCCAGGCAGCGGGCCGCGTCGAGCCACGGGTCGAGCAGGGCAGTCGCCTCGACCCGGTGCACCAGGCGCAGATCGCGCTGGGCTACCAGCTCACGCAGTGGACGCTCGACCTGATGCACCTGGCTGGGCTCGAGCCCAGCGCCGGGGCGTACACGCCGCAACACGTCGACGTCGACCGCGTGCCGGCCGACCGGATCGCACCATGAGGCAGGCAACGGTTCGCGGCGGCCGCGCGGGCCATTGCGCCACCGCACTGGCGCTGGCGTTGCCACTGGCGGCGGGCGCCGCCGCGGCGCTCGCCACGGGCGGGAGCTGGGCGGCCGGGGACGCGGACGCGGCGCTGCCGGGGTTCGACCTGCGCCGCATCGTCGTACCGCGCGGCGAACTCGCCGGACACGCGATCGAGGTCAGCGAAGTCACGAGCCACCTCGATCCTTCGGACGCGCTGGGTCGCGTCGAGCGCCGCTGGCGCGAGCACGACGGCGCCGAGGTGTTGCGCGCCGACAGCGGCGGGTGGGCGGTGCTGTCGCGGCGCACCCCGCACGGCTACGACACGCTGCAGCTGCGGGCGGCCGCGCGGGGCGGCGCGCAGGGGCTGCTCACGCAGTGGCGCGAGGCAAACGCCGGGCCCACGAGCGGCGCGTCCCTGCTGCACCTGCTGCCCGACGACGCGCACGCGGTGCGGCAACTGCGGTCGCGCGACGGGTCTGCCGCCGGCGCGCGCGAGGCCGAAACGCTGATCGGTCGCCTTCCTCATTCGATCGACGAGGCCGAGCGACGCATCGAGCGCCACCTGCGTCGCGCGGGCTTCGTGGCCGCGCCGACGCCCGGCGCGCGGCGCCAGCTGTCCTGGCGCGACGATCGTGCGCGCTTCTTCCAGGCGCCGGGCGTCGAGTTGCTGGTCACGCTGCACGCGCAGTCGGAGGGCACCGGCGTCGTCCTCTACCACGTGCGCGCGACGCGATGACGGAGGACGCATGAGATCGAGAACCCAGGGCGGCCAGTCGATGCTCGAGTACCTGATCGTGCTGATGCTCTTCGTGCTGGCGCTCACCGCCGGCCCGCACAGTCCGCTCGAGCGCCTCTTCGAGGCGTTCGGCGACCGGTACGAACGCTTCACCCACGCAATGTCGATGCCATGAAGATGCCTGTCGCTCCGCTGCGCCGTGCCTGGACCTGGGCGCTTCGCCACCGCAGCTTGCTGCTGTTCGCCATGGCGCTGTCGTTCGGCGCGCTCGCGGTCTTCGGCGCGCGCGGCTACATCGCCGAGCGGCTCGAGGTCGAGATGGCACGGCTTCTGCCGAGGCAGGCGATGGTCGAGGTCGTCGTCGCGCGGCGCGACCTCGGGCGCGGCGAACTCGTCGTGCCGGAGAACATGGCGGTGCGCGAGGTGCCGGCCGACTACGTGCCGGGCAGCGCCGTGCGCCCCGACCGGTTCGAGCAGCACGTCGGTTCGCGCCTCGATCAGCCGATGCGCAGCGGCGAGCCGCTGCTCGCGGGCGCGATCGTCGGCGCCGACGCGGGCAGCTTCTCCAGCCGGATCCGGCAGGGAATCCGGGCCATGTCGATCCTCGTCGACGAGGTGAACTCCGTCTCCGGCATGCTGCAGCCCGGCGACCGCATCGACCTGCTGTTCTCGGTGCGGCCGCCGGTACCCGCGGGCCAGCCGGCGGCGCAGGAGGTCACCGCGACGCTGATGCAGGATCTCCCGGTACTCGCCACCGGGCGCCAGGTCCGCGCCGGCGCCGAAGAGGGCGGCGCGCCGCGACACTTCACCGCGATCACCGTCGAGGTCTCCCCCGAGCAGGCGCAGCAACTGATCGTCGCGCAGCGCACCGGCAAGCTCACGGCGATGCTGCGGCATCCCGAGGACAGGCAACCGCTGGGCGCACGCGCGCTCGACCTGAACGCGCTGCTGGGCATCGCCCGCCCCGGCTTGCCGCCGCGCGCCAGGCCGGCAACGCCAGGTCCCGAGATCATCGTCGGCGGGCGTGGCGCGCTCGTCGCACTGCGTGCGCCGTCGGCCGAGCCCGCCGCAGCGCCGATCGGGCCCGAACCCGGGAGGCGGGACGCGGAGCCGGACGGGGCAACGGCTCCGTCGTGGTCGCTGCATCGATTCGCCCCGGGCGGGGCCGCCAGACAGGTGAAGCCGGAATGAAACCGTACAGTCCCAGACAACGTCTTGCCGCGCTCGCGACGACCCTGTCGTGCCTCGCGTCCGGGCCGGGCGACGCGGCGGCGTCGACCGATTCGACATTGCCGCCGATTCCGATCGAGCTCTACGTGGGCCAGGTGCACCTGATCCGCGCCGGCGAGCTCAAGCGCGTGGCGGTCGGCAACGGCAAGGTCATCCAGGCCACGGCGCTCGACGGCGGCCAGGTGCTGGTCATCCCCGAGGCGGCGGGACAGAGCACGCTTCACCTCTGGGGCAAGGACGGCAGCGAAACCAGCTTCGCGATCAGCGTCGTCCCCGCCGACGTCAATCGCCTGCTCGACGAGATCCGCGCGATGCTCGGCGAGTCGAGTCGCGTGCGCGCGCGCATCGTGGGCGACAAGGTCGTGCTCGAAGGCAGCGAGCTGTCCGAGGAGGAGGCGGCACGGATGACCGAGATCGCGCGGCGCTACCCGCAGGTGGTCAACCTGATCAGCCGCGTCGGGCTCGAGCGCATGATCGAGATGGACGTGCGAATGCTCGAAATCCGCCGCGACCTGCTCGAGGACATCGGCGTGCGCTGGAACGGCAGCATGCAGGGGCCGAGCTTCGGAATCCTCGGGGACCTTCACCGCAGCCGCGCGTTCCGGCCCGGGGGCGCGGCCGCAGAGGCCGGCCTCGAGACGGGCACTCGGGTCGCCCCGTTCGCGACCGCGCTGGGCCTCGCCAGCTCGATCACCTCGGTCATCAACCTGCTGGTGCAGAACGGCGACGCCGTCGTGCTGGCCGAGCCGCGGCTGTCGTGCCGCAGCGGCGGCTCGGCGCGCTTCATCGCCGGCGGCGAGTTGCCGGTGCCGTTCGCGAGCGGCCTGGGGACCGTGTCGGTCGGTTTCAAGGAATACGGGGTGAAGTTCGACGTGAGTCCGGTGGCCAGCGAGTCCGGCGTCATCGCGGCGAAGATCGCGACCGAGATCTCGGCGATCAACTTCGAGATCCAGGTGCAGGACGTTCCCGGCCTGCTCAAGCGGCGGGCGGAAACCGAGGTGAACCTGCGCGAGAACGAGACGCTGGTCATCGCGGGCCTGCTCTCCGAGGAGTCGTCGAAGGCGATCGACCGCCTGCCCGGGCTGGGCGAGATCCCGATCCTGGGCAAGCTGTTCCGCTCGCGCGAGTTCCGCGACCGCAAGACCGATCTCGTCGTGTTCATCACGCCGCGCTTCGTCGGTCCGGCGAGCGTCACGCAGCGCGAGGCGATCGAGCGTAGCGCGCAGCGCCTCGAGCAGGCGCGAGAACAGGTCCGGATGGCCGAATGACATGATCACGCTGATCGTCGAAGCCGAGGGCGAGGCGCCGCGCGCGTTGCGGCTCGGCCGATTCCCTTGCCGCATCGGCCGGCAGGCCGACAGCGACGTGCGGCTCGCTGGCTGGCGCGTGGCGCGCCTGCACGCCGAAATCCACCGGATCGAGCACGGCTTCAAGCTGGTCGACCGCGGCAGCCTGGGCGGCACCTGGGTCAACGGGGAGCGCATCGTCGAGTACGCGCCGCTCGACGACGACGACGAGATCGCGATCGCCGGCTACCGGCTGCGCGTGCACCCGCGCGCCGACGGACAGCCGTACGCCGCGGCGGCGGACGCCGCGGACGACATCGGCGCAGCCTGGCATCGCCGCCCGGCCAACGACGGGCGGGCACATGCGCCGTGGGAGGCGCTCGCACCCGGGGCAGGCCGCGCGGTGCACGGCGACCTCGAGTGGCGCCGGCTGCTGCACCGGCGCCTGCTCGCCGCGATCGACCTGCGTCGCCAGGACATCCGGCAGTTGAGCGCCGGGCAGCTGCGCCAACAGGTGGAACAGCTGCTGCGCGAACTGCTGGAACGCGAGGGGGCGCTGCCCCCGGAGCTGGACCGGGAACGGCTGGTCGAGCAGGTTCTCGACGAGGCGGTCGGCCTCGGTCCGCTCGAGCCGCTGCTGCGCGACGACACGATCACCGAGATCATGGTCAACACGCCCGACGAGGTCTACGTCGAGCGCGACGGGCGCCTCGAGCGCGCTGCGGCCGCGTTCACCGGCGAGGACGCGGTGCGCGCCACGATCGACCGCATCGTGACGCCGGTCGGACGCCGGGTCGACGAGGGCTCGCCGATGGTCGACGCGCGGCTGCCCGACGGCTCGCGGGTGAACGCGGTCATCGCCCCGGTGGCGCTCCGCGGGCCGGCGATCACGATCCGCCGCTTCAACCATCGGCTGTACGGGCCCCAGGATCTGGTCGAGATCGGATCGCTGTCGCAGCCGATGCTCGACTTCCTGGCGGTGTGCGTGCACACGCGCCGGAACATCGTCGTCTCGGGCGGCACCGGGTCGGGCAAGACGACGCTGCTGAACCTGCTTTCGAACCTCATCCCTGCGAACGAGCGCGTCGTCACGATCGAGGACGCGGCCGAGCTGCGCCTTGCGCATGCGCACCGCGTCAGCCTGGAAGCGCGGCCCGCCAACGCCGAGGGTCGCGGCCAGGTCACGATTCGCGACCTGGTGCGCAACGCGTTGCGGATGCGGCCAGACCGCATCGTCGTCGGCGAATGCCGCGGCGGCGAGGCGATCGACATGCTGCAGGCGATGAACACCGGCCACGACGGTTCGCTCACCACCGTGCACGCGAACAGTCCGCGCGACGTGGTCTCGAGGCTCGAGACGATGGTGCTGATGGCCGACGTCGAGATGCCGGTGCTGGCGATCCGCGAGCAGATCGCCGCGGCGATCGACGTCGTCGTGCAGCAGGCGCGGATGGGGGACGGGCGCCGGCGAGTCGTCGAGATCGTCGAGTTCACCGGCCTCGAAGGGCCGCGCGTGCTGACGCAACCGCTGTTCCGCTTCGACCGCCGCGCTTCGACCGGCGTGGCGGGCGGTCGCTTCGTCGGCTGCAACAACGTGCCGCAGTTCTACGAGGCCTTGCGCGACGAAGGACTCGAGCTCGACCTCTCGGTCTTTCGGGAGGCGACGTGAGCGCCGTGTCGTCCCCCGGCCTCTGGCCGGTGCTGTTCGCCGTGTTCGCCGCCGCCGCGGCGCTGCTCGGGGTCGGCACCCTGCTCGGGCAGCGGTTTGCCCGGCTGCATCGTCACCGCTTCGAGCACGCGGTCGGCGCCCGGATGCGCGAGTCGTTCCTGTTCGTCGACACCGCCCGCCTGTTCGTGCTTCAGCACGTCGTCACAGTCCTCGCGACGCTGGCCGCGTGGCTCGCGAGCGGCCGCTGGCAGGTCGCGTTGCTCGCGGCCCTGCTGGCCGGCGCGCTGCCTTCGCTGCTGTTGCGCAGGCTGCGTCGGCGCCGCGTCGAGTCGTTTCGCCAGCAGATGCCCGACCTGCTGATGCTGGTGGCGGGCGGCCTGCGCGCCGGCAGCAGCCTGGGGCAGGCGATCGCGCAGGCGGCGGCCGAGATCGGGCTGCCGGCGCGTCAGGAGCTCGGCCTGATGTTGCGCGAGCAACGGCTCGGCGTCGGGCTCGACGAATCGCTGGCCGGGCTCGTGCACCGGATGCCGATCGAGGAGACGACGCTGTTCGCGTCGGCGCTGCGGATCGGTGCCGAGGCCGGCGGCAGCATGGCGGCCACGCTCGAGTCGCTGGCCGAGGCGATGCGTCGCAAGCTGGCGATCGAGGGCAAGATCCGTGCGCTCACCGCGCAGGGCCGGCTGCAGGCCTGGGTGATGGGAGCGCTTCCTGCGGTGCTGGCCGCGCTGCTGTTCATGATCGAACCGGTGGCGATGCGCGCGCTGGTGGACACCTGGCAGGGCTGGGCGGTGTCGGCCACGGTGCTCGCGCTGCAGGCGGCCGGCGTCGCGATGATTCGCCGGATCGTGGCGATCGACATATGAGCGGCTGGCTGCTGCTGTCGCTGGCCGCGATCTTCGTCGCGATCGTGGCGCTGCTCGCGGCGCTGGCGAGCGCCTGGACCGGGCCATTGCCGCCGGAACTCGTGCCCGCGTCGGCGCTGCCCCCGCTGTGGCGCCCCGCCTGGCCGCTCGTGCGCCGGCTCGCGCCCACGGCCGGCAAGCGGATGAGCGCGGTGCAGCGCGAGCGGCTGCGCGACGCGCTGTCCCGAGCGGGGCTCGATCGCGCGGTTGCCCCGGAACAGCTGCTCGCCGCGCAGGTCGTGGCGGGCGCCGCCGCGGGCGGCTTCGTTCTGCTTGCCGCCTGGCTCGGCGGCGTGCACGTCGGCTGGCTGGCGGCGCCGGCCGCGGTGCTCGGTGCGATGCTGCCGCGGATCGCGCTGCGCGACCGCGCCGCGCGCCGCCGACACGCGATCCTGCGGCAGCTGCCGCACGACCTGGACCTGATCACGCTGGCGGTGGAGGCGGGCCTGAACCTGGGCGCGGCGCTCGGGCAGGCCGCGCAGCACGGGCCGCCCGGGCCGCTTCGCGACGAGTGGCAGCGGGTGCTGCGCGACGTGCGTGCCGGCCAGCCGCGCCACGAGGCGCTGCATGCGCTCGCCGCGCGGCTCGCGCTGCCCGCCGTCTCGAGCGTGGTGGCGGCACTGCTGGCGGCCGAGCGGCAGGGTGCCAGCCTCGCGCCGATCCTGCGCGCGCAGGCCGAGCAGCGGCGCACCGAGCGTTTCCTGCGTGCCGAACGGCTCGCGATGGAGGCGCCCGTCAAGATGCTGTTTCCACTGGTCGTGTGCATCTTCCCGGGCACCTTCGCGATCCTGCTGTTCCCGGTCGTGCACCAGTTACTGCGCGAGGGCGTGCTGTGAGAAGCGGGCCGCCCACCCTGCACGAGCTGCGCTTCGCCGGCGCCGACGGGCAGCCGGCACGCATCCGGGTCGCGCGAGCGTGCAGCTTCGTCGCGCGGCTGCGCGGGCTCATCGGCCGGGCGCCGCCGGCGGCCGGGCACGGCCTGTGGATCGAGCCCTGCTCGGCGGTGCACACCTTCGGCGTGCCCGGCTCGCTCGACCTCGTCTTTGTCTCCGACTGCATGGTCGTGCAGCGCATCGAAGCGGCGGTACCGCCGCGGCGCATACGCATCGGCTCGGGCTCGCGCAGGGTGCTCGAGCTGCGCGCCGGTGAGGCGGCGCGGATCGGGCTTCGAGTTGGTGTGCGGCTCGAATGGGCGCGCGCGAGGCGCGCACGGGCTCCGACCCCGGAACATCCTGACCAGGGAGAGAATCGATGAGACTCGCCATCCGCTGGTGCTTCGCGACGATGTCCCTGAGGCGCGGCGTGCTGATGACTGCGGCGACCACCGCGGCGACGCTCGGCGCCTGCGCGACGCAGGCAACGCAGGCCGAGCAGGCCATCGATGCGGCGGCTCGCACGCCCGACGGATTGGTCGATGCCTTCGATCCACCGCGTTCCGTCCCGATGCCCGGTGCCGCTTCGACATCCGGCGCGGCTTCGCCGGGCAGTGCGCCGCCGACGCCCGTCGCCGGCACGGCCGCCCGTGCCGACCTCGCGCGGTTGCTCGACGAGGGCGAGGCGGCGTATCGAAGCCGGCGCAGCGACGCGGCGCTGGCCGCCTTCGAGCGGGTCGTGGCGCTCGATCCGGACAACGCGCTGGCCTGGCTGCGCATCGGCAACCTGCACCAGCAGCGCCGCGACTGGTTCAAGGCGCTGGGGGCCTACCGCCGCGTGGCCGCACGCTCGGGCGGCGAAGGCTTCGATCCGGCGCTGCGCGCCAAGGCGCTCTACAACCTCGCGATGATCAACCTCGAATTGGCGCAGCAGACCCTTCGCACGCTCGAGCGCATCGGGCCGCCCGCGGCCGCCGCGGGCCCGCGCGAACCGCTGTCGGCGGCCGTGTCGGCGGCTCGGCGGCGCCTGGAGGCCTTCGCGCCGCGGGGCGAGGCCACTGCGCCGCAGGCCGGCACACCCGCGTCACCGGCTTCCGCACCCGCGCCGCGGGCGCCGTCGCGCGCCGCGACATCGCGCGCGACGCCCTCGCGCAGCGAGCCGGACCCCGAATTGCCGCGCATCGATTACATCCGAGGAGCGCCGCGGCCATGAGCGCGGGACACGCAGCGCGGTTCGCCGCGCGCGGCACCGCCTTCGTCGAGACACTGGTCGCCGTGCCGATCGTGCTGCTGCTCGGGTTGGGCGCGCTACAGTGGTCGCTGCTCTTTCACGCGCGCACCGCGCTCGAATACGCGCTGCTCGAGGCGGCGCGTGCCGGCAGCGTCGCCCAGGCGCGACCCGACGCGATCGAGGCTGGCCTGGCGCGCGGGCTGATGCCGTTCTGGTTCGGCATCGACGCGAGCAGCTCGTGGGCTTCCTCGGTCGCCGCGTCGAACGCGCAGCTGCGACAAGGGATCGCCGCGGGCTGGGTGTCGTGGCGCCAGTTGGCTCCCACAGTGGAGAGCTTCGGCGACTGGGGCGAGGCGGCGCGCGACGCGGCCGGCTATCCGGTCGCGAGCCTGGTCGAGATTCCCAACGACAGCCTGCAGTGGGCCTCGCTGCGGCAGCCGGCCGGCGGGGTCGCGGGCATGCGCGGCGACGAGCCGATCGGCGCTCGCTCGATGCAGACGCTGAACGACGCCAACCTGCTGAAGCTGGAGCTGCGCTACGGCGTGCCGATGAGCGTGCCGCTGGTCGGACGCATCGCCGTGTGGGTGATGCGCGTCGCCGACGGCTGCGAGGCCCCGTCCGGCCGCCGGCTCGGTACGGTCGATCTCGGCGTGCCCGCACCGGTGGGCGCGCCGCGCGCCTGGGCCTGCGCGATCTATCTCGCGCCCGATGCCGCGGGCAACCCGGTGCCACGCTGGCCGGTGCGTGCGAGCGCGACGGTACGCATGCAGAGCCCGGCGCGGCGCAGTGCGATGACGCCGCACCGGGCGCAGTCGCCGGTCTTCGGGGCAGCTGCAGGGCGAGGGACGGCCGGCGCCGGCGCGGAAGGGCCGGCGAGCACGGCAGGCACGACAGCCCCGGCGGGCGGCGTGGACAACGGCATCGGCGGCACGGACGACGAGTCCGCTATTCGCGGCGTGGGTACCGTCGTGCAACCAGCGTCGGCCGCAGTCGATGGCCCGGTGGCGGCGACCGCCGACAACGACGGAAGCAGCAGCCGAGCCGACAGCGGCTGGCTGGAAATCGGCGGCGAGCGGACGTTCTGGGTGCCCGGGGCATGCACCTGGTCGATCGACGATGGCCGGTCGGCTGCCACCCGCATTGTGTAAGATCGGCGCCTTCGACCACCAGCGAACAGGCCTTCCCCGGGGCCTGCACGGGGGCGTCGCCGACGCGGATGCCGTCCGTGGCACGGATCGAGGCGGCGCGGCAGGCGGGCGTCGAGCGCTTCGTCTACGCGTCCTCGAGTTCGGTCTACGGCGACCACGAGGCGCTGCCGAAGGTGGAAGACCGCGTGGGGCGCGTGCTCTCGCCGTACGCGGCCACGAAGGCGGCCGACGAACTGTTCGCCGACACCTGGGCGCGCGTCTACCGGATGACCTGCGTCGGGCTGCGCTACTTCAACGTCTTCGGCGCGCGCCAGGATCCCGACGGCACCTATCCGGCGGTGGTGCCGCGCTGGGCCGCATCGCTGCTGTCGGGCGAGCCGGTGTGGATCAACGGCGACGGACTGACCAGCCGCGACTTCTGCTACGTCGCCAACGCGGTGCAGGCGAACCTGCGCGCCGGGCTGGTCGGGTCGCTGCCGCGGCCGCACGAGGTGTTCAACGTTGCGGTGGGCGAGCGCACCACGCTGCTCGAGCTGTTCGAGGCGATCCGGCGCGCGCTGGCGGCCGTGGAGCCGTCACGGGCCGCAGCGCTGGCGGCGGTCGAGCCGCGGTTCCGCGACTTCCGCGCGGGCGACGTGCGCCACTCGCTGGCCGACATCGGCCGCGCGCGCGAGCTGCTCGGCTACGCGCCGACACACCGGCTCGCGGACGGTCTCGCCGCGTCGATCGGCTGGTATGTCGGCCGCCTCGCGACGCGCTGATTCCGCGCGGGCCGCGCCGATCAGCGAATTCCGAAGCGGCTCAACAGGTCGTAGAGCGTTGGCCGACTGATACCGAGCAGGTCGGCGGCCCGCGCGACGTTGTCGTCGGCACGGGCCATTGCCTCGAGCACCGCCCCCCGCTCGGCTTGCTGCCGGACTTCGCGCAGGCTCGGCGGCTGCGCGCCTGCCGGTTCGAGGCCGAAGTCCGCCGCACGGATCGTGCCGCCTTCGGCCATGATCACTGCGCGTTCGGCGCGACCTTCGAGTTCGCGTACGTTGCCCGGCCAGCGGTGACGGGCGATCGCCTCGACGGCATCTTCGCCCAGGACGAGCCGATGCCGGCCATGCAGGTTCGCGAAGCGGCGCACGAATGCTCGCGCGAGCAGCACCGCGTCGCCGGCGCGCTCGCGCAACGGCGGGACCGACACGATCACGCCGCCCAGTCGATGCAGGAGGTCTTCGCGAAATCGCTTCCTGGCGACGAGCGCGGGAAGATCGTGACGCGTGGCGCAGACGATCCGCGCGCCGACGGCAGAGCCGCTGGCTTCGTTCGCCTGTGCGGATTCGCGTTGCAGAAGCAGGTGCGACAGGCGCGACTGCAGCGGCAGCGGCAGTTCGGCGACGTCGTGGACGAAAAGCGTGCCGCCGCCAGCTGGCTTCGCCCGGCCCCTTGCTCGTCGCACGGGGGCCTCCGGTCTCTCGCCTGGCTCGGGATCCGTGCCGGATTCCGGCAGCGCCTCCGAGGCGTTGATGCGATCGACCGCGACGAAAGGCCCGGAGGCGTCCGGCGAGCGACGGTGAAGCGCGCGTGCCAGCATCGTCTTCCCGGTGCCGGGTTCGCCGGTCAACAGCATCGGGGTCCTGGACAGTGCGAGTTGCCCGATGCGGTGGCAGATCCGCAGCATGGCCGGATCGCGGGTGAGCAGACTGTCCGGGAACGGCCCCGCGAGGCTCGACGGACGAAGCCCCTGGTTCCTGCGCTCGAGTCGGGCCAGCCGGAACGCGCGATCGACGATCGTGTCGAGGACTTCGAGGTCCAGGGGGCCTGCGAGTACGTCGAAGGCGCCGGATTCGACGAGGTCGGACGCGTATTCGTCGTCGTTCTCGCCGGCCAGCACGATCACTTTGGTCGACGGGGCGCATTTCAGCGTCTCGCGCAGCGTCGCCAGACCCTCGGGGTCGCCGTTCGGGTTCGGGCGCGCCCCGGCATTCAGGACGACCACCGGCGGCTCGTGGCGGCGCATCGCCGCGTGCGCGGCCGCGCGATCGTCTGCGAAGAGCAGATCGTAGCGAGCCAGGGCCCAGCGCATCTGCTTGCGCAGCTCGATCTCGTTGTCGAGGATCAGCAGGCGGGGGCGTGCCTCAGGCATCCGCGCTCCGCAGGTCCGGGTATGGCGTCGAAGCGTTCTTCCAGGCGGGCATGGCGATGCGTTCGGTCGTGCTGGCGGCTGGGAATCGGGTCGGAATGCGACCGCGGCGTCGACGACGCCGGCCTCCAGCGCCATGCGGTCGGGCGATCGGGGAGATGTTCGCCCGCGCAACGTCGGCACGCGATGACATACCTCACGGCGCGCGACGACCTGCCGTCTCGCGCGATCCGGCACCTCAGGGCAGTCTTGCCGCGCGCCGGGAGGCCAGCGGGTCCTGGCGAAAATAGTCACGAAACAGCGCATACAGCGCCGGGTAGGCGCGCGCGAGCGCCGCTGGCGCCGTGAAGAAGGTCTCGGCGCTCACTGCGAAGAACTCGCCGGGGTCGGTGGCCGCGTAGGGGTCGAGCGGCAGGCGGTCGTACCAGGCGTCGGCGGCAGCGGATTCCGGGTCGACGTGGCGCGGAATCGCCGCTTCGATCCGGTCGAGTCTCGTGCAGAAATCCTCGTAGGCGTCGTTCATCGTGTGCGCCCAGCGGGCGCGCATCGCGCCGGGCAGCGGCGGCGCGCCGTCGGGCGAACCGTCCAGCATGTCGAGCTTGTGGACGAATTCGTGGATCACTACGTTGTAGCCGACGTGGCCGGCGGCCGGATCGGCGTCGGGCCAGGACAGCACCACCGGCCCGCCCTCCATGGCCTCGCCGGCCAGCTCGTCGTCGTACTCGTGGACCACGCCGGCTTCGTCGACCTGCTTGCGCGGAGCGACGAAGCGGTCGGGATAGACGACGATCTCGACGAAGTCGCGGTAGCCGGACAGGCCCAGATGCAGCGCGGGCAGGCAGGCCTGCAGCGCGATCGCGATGCGCACCCGGTCGTCGATCACGAAGCCGGCCGCGCCGCTGAACTGCTTGGCGGCGAGGAAGGCCGCGCACTGGCTCCTCAGCAGCTCTCGCTCGGCCTCGTCCAGATGCGCCAGGAACGGCAGGCCGGCGGCGACGCGCCGCCATGTCGCGGGGTCGATCGGTTCGGTTCGGGCAAGGCCCAGCAGTTTTCGCAGCATCGAGGATCCGTTGTGCTTCGGCAGGCGCCGCGCGCCTGCCTATAATCGGATGCGGGTGGCGAATCGATCAAGCGCGAGGCAAGTCCGATGGGCACGCAGCCGGCCGTCGCCGGCGATACGGGAGTGCAGCCAGGCGCCGCGCACGAAGACGCGGCGCAGCGCGCGCTCGCGTGGATGCAGGAGCGCGCCGGTGACGCGGTCGGGCGCAGCGGCGAGCGCTATGTCGACCACGCCCGGGCGACGATCGCGATCCTTCGCGAGCTGGGCGTCGACGAGGCGGTGCTGGCGGCCGCGGCGCTGATCTCCCCGGCCGATCGCCTGCCGTTGCGCGACATCGCGGCGCAGTTCGGCGACGAGGTCGCGCGGCTGGTCGAAGCGATGCGGCAGATCCAGCGCCTGCGCGAGCTGCATTCGATGCCGGGCGCGGCCGGCCAGGGGCAGGCGGAGACGCTGCGCCGGATGCTTCTGGCGATGGCGGCCGACATCCGCGTCGTGCTGCTGCGGCTGGCCTCGCGACTGCACACGCTGCGTTATCACGCGGCGCAGCGCCGCCCGCCCGACCCGGCGATCGCGCGCGAGACGCTCGAGGTGCTGGCGCCGCTGGCCAATCGCCTGGGCCTGTGGCAACTCAAGTGGGAACTGGAAGACCTCGCGTTCCGCTTCCTCGACCCGGATACCTATCGCGAACTCGCGCGCCAGCTCGAGGAACGCCGCGCCGCGCGCGAGGCCTTCGTCGAGGTGGCGATGCAGCGCCTGCGCGCGGAGCTCGCGGCGGCCGGGCTGCGTGCCGAGGTCAGCGGCCGGCCGAAGCACCTGTACAGCATCTACAGCAAGATGCGCAGCAAGCGGCGCGCGCTCGACGAGATCAGCGACCTGCGCGGGCTGCGGGTGATCGTCGACACGGTCGCGCAGTGCTACACCGCGCTGGGCATCGTCCACGCGATCTGGACCCAGGTGCCGCAGGAGTTCGACGACTACATCGCGCGACCCAAGCCCAACGGCTACCGATCGCTGCACACCGTGGTGCTGGCCGACGACGGCCGGCCGCTGGAGGTGCAGATCCGCACCCGCGAGATGCATCGCTTCGCCGAGTACGGCGTTGCCTCGCACTGGCGCTACAAGGAGGGCGCGGCGGCGCCCGCACGAGGGGCGCGCGCGCCCGGGGCGGGGTACGAGGAGCAGATCGCCTGGATGCGCCAGCTGCTCGCCTGGCAGCGCGAGGTCGGGCAGGCGCTGGGCAGCGCACAGGCGGCCGGCACTGCGGGCGCACCGGCGGCGGCGCAGCAGGGCGCCTCGGGCCAGCCGTCGCCGCAGCCCGCAGTCGAGGAGCGCATCTACGTGCTCACGCCGCAGGCGCGGGTGATCGAGCTGCCGGCCGGCGCCACGCCGATCGACTTCGCCTATCACGTGCACACCAGCCTCGGGCATCGCTGCCGCGGCGCGCGGGTCGACGGCCACATGGTGCCGTTGAACACTCCGCTCCAGAGCGGCCAGACGGTCGAGATCGTCGCGGCGAAGGAGACCGGCCACGAAGGGCCGTCGCGCGACTGGCTCAATCCCCAGCTCGGCTACGTGCGCAGTCCGCGCACCCGCAACAAGGTGCGCCAGTGGTTCAATGCGCTCGAGCTCGAGCGCGACACCGCCGCGGGCCGCGAGCGGGTCGAGCGGGTGCTGCAGCGCGAGGGGCGCACGGCGCTGGCGTTCGAGGAGCTGGCGCGCCGGCTCGGGTTCGAAGCGGCGGGGCCGATGTTCGTCGCGGTGGCGCGCGACGAGGTCGGCGTGCGCCAGCTCGAGGACGCGGTGCGCGGCCCGGCGGCCGCGGCGGCCGGCGGTGCGCCGGCGGCCGTCCCCGAGCAGCCCCAGCTCGTCGCGCCGCGCCGCCGCGCGCGCGAGGCAGGCGGCCGCGGCGACGGCGTGCTGGTGGTCGGCATCGACTCGCTGATGACGCAACTGGCCCGCTGCTGCAGGCCGGTCCCGCCCGACGGCATCGTGGGCTTCGTCACCAAGGGTCACGGCGTGTCGGTGCACCGCGAGAATTGCGCGACCTTTGCGCGAATGGCCGATCGCGCGCCCGAGCGGGTCATCGAGACCGCGTGGGGCGAGGAGGCGCTGCGCGGCGGCCCCGAAGGGCGCGCGCGGCGGTTTCCGGCCGACGTGGAGGTGCGCGCCAGCGACCGGCCGGGCTTGCTGCGCGACATCACCGAGGTGTTCGCGCGCGATCGCCTGAACGTGACGGCGGTGCAGACGCTGTCGCGGCAGCAGGTGGCCAGCATGCGATTCACCGTCGAAGTGCCGGACGCGGGGCAGCTGGCCCGCACGCTCGCGGCCGTCCGCGAGGTGAACGGCGTCGTCCAGGCCCGGCGGCGCTGAACGCGGCGGCCGGCGCAGTCTGCCGGCTCAGTCTGCCGGCCTCGGTGGGCGCTGGGCCGACTTCGGGCGGAAAGCCTTGCAGACCGTTTCGTTCGTTTCGAGGTAGGGGGCGCCGATCAGGTCGAGGCAGTAGGGGATCGCGGCAAAGATGCCGTGCACCTTCTGGCCGCCGTCGGCATCCTTCAGGCCTTCGAGGGTCTCGCGGATCGACCTGGGCTGGCCGGGCAGGTTGACGATGAGGGCGCGGCCGCGCACGACCGCGACCTGGCGCGAGAGGATCGCGGTGGGCACGAAGTTCAGGCTGATCTGCCGCATCTGCTCGCCGAAGCCGGGCATCTCGCGCTCGCCGACCGCCAGCGTCGCGTCCGGCGTCACGTCCCGCGGGGCTGGGCCGGTGCCGCCGGTGGTGAGCACGAGGCTGCAACCCTCCTGGTCGACCAGCTCGACGAGGGTGCGCTCGATCTGCGCACGCTCGTCGGGGATCAGGCGCACGACCGGTTCCCAGGCCGTGGTCAGGGCGCTGGCGAGCCACTGCTGCAGCGCGGGGACGCCCTGGTCCGGGTAGACGCCTTGCGAGGCCCGGTCGCTGATCGACAGGAGGCCGATGCGGATCGGGTGGGTGGGGTCGGTCATCGCGGTGGTTCTCCTCGTGCGGGCGGCGTCAGGCGAGCCGGTCGCGGATCTTGCGGAACAGCTCGCGAAACGCGCGCCCGGGGCCGCCGGCGGCCAGTTCGCCGCGCGCGCGCGGCACCAGCGGCTCGAGGCTCTCCCGGGTGTCGGGGTATTGCGCGAGCCAGTCGCCGAGCGCGCGATCGTCGGCCAGGATGCGCTCCCGCCACCGCTCGGCGGCGTGCATTACCGCGGTGGCCACCCGGTGCTCGCGGGTCTCGTCGGACAGGGCGTCGCGCAACGCCTCGGCGTCGATCTCGCGCATCAGCCGGCCGATGTACTGCAGCTGGCGCCGCCGGCCTTCGTGGGCGCGGATCGCGCGTGCCGTGCGCACCGCGTCGATCAGCTCGGGGGTGACCGGCAGCCGCTCGAGGCGCTCGTCGGCCAGCGGCAGCAGGCTCTCGCCGAGCGCCTGCAGCGCGAGCATCTCGCGCTTGCGCTGCGACTTGCTGGGCTCTTCGTTGCGCTGCGGATCTCGGGTGCGGGCGCTCATGGCATGGGAAGCGGGACTGCGCTGCTATGATACCCGGCCACCCATGGGCGGCGCGCGTTGCCGCCGGCCCTGCCGACTCACGTTCCGCATGCCCACTGAAGCCCGCCAAACCATGTTCGAGTACGACCAGGCGCGATTGCGCGAGATCGCCGGGGCGGCGCTCGCCTTCGCGCGCGAGTTCGGCGCCAGCGGCGCCGCGGTCGACGTGTCCGAGAACAGCGGCCTGTCGGTCAACGTGCGCAAGGGGCGCATCGAGACGATCGAACAGAACCGCGACAAGGGGCTCGGCGTCACCGTCTACGCGGGCCAGCGGATGGGGCACGCCAGTTCCACCGATTTCTCGCCGGAGGCGCTGCGCGAGACGGTGAACGCCGCCTGGCAGATCGCGCGCTTCACCGCCGAGGATCCCTGCGCCGGACTGCCCGACGTCGACACGCTGGCCACCTCGCAGCCCGACCTGAAGGTGTTCCACCAGTGGCCGATCACGGTCGACGAGGCGGTCGAGATCGCCCGGCGCGCCGAGCGCGCCGCCTTCGACACCTCGCCGGCGATCGCCAATTCCGAGGGCGCGTCGGTCACGGTGAGCCACGGACACTTCGTCGCCGCCAATACGCTGGGCTTCGCGGGCGGCTATCGCTACAGCCGCCATTCGATCGCCTGCGCGCCGATCGCGCGCCGCCGCGGCGAGATGCAGCGCGACGACTGGTACTCGTCGCACTGCAATCCGGCCCGGCTGGCCGATCCCGAAGCGCTCGGGCGCTACGCGGCCGAGCGCGCGCTGGCGCGGCTGGGCTCGCGGCGACTGAGCACGCGGCGCGCGCCGGTGCTGTTCGAGGCGCCGCTGGCCTGCGGGCTGCTCGGCCACCTGGTGCAGGCGGCCAGCGGCGGCGCCTTGTACCGGAAGGCGAGTTTCCTGGTCGACGCGCTCGGCCAGAAACTGTTTCCGGCGCACGTCGACGTGGTCGAGGATCCGCACCGGCCCGGCGAGTCGGGCAGCACGCCGTTCGACAACGAGGGCGTGGCCACGCGGCGGCGCAAGGTGGTGGAGGCGGGCGAGCTCAAGGGCTACTTCCTGTCGACCTACTCGGCGCGCAAGCTCGGCATGAAGAGCACCGGCAACGCGGGCGGCTCGCACAACCTGTGGTTCGCGAGCCGCGCGAGGCGGCGCGGCGACTCCTTCGAGAAGATGCTCGCGAAGCTGGGCACCGGCCTGCTGGTCACCGACCTGATGGGCCAGGGCGTGAACTACGTGACCGGCGACTACTCGCGCGGCGCAAGCGGCTACTGGGTCGAGGGCGGGCGAATCCGCTACCCGGTGGAGGAAATCACGATCGCCGGCAACCTGCGCGACATGTTCCGCGGCATCGTGGCGATCGGCGCGGACGAGATCACCCGCGGCACGAAGCGCAGCGGCTCGGTGCTGATCGACGAGATGGCGATCGCCGGAAGCTGAGCCCGGCGCTCAGTGCACCCAGCCGGCCAGTTGCCGGCGCACCTCCCCGGGGTCGGGCGCGGCGTCGGGCGTAGCGCGGACGATCGGCCCGGGCGAGGCCGCCGGGTCGTCGAGCACCGCGACCGCTTCCGCCGGCGCCGGGGTCATCGCCGCCGCGGCGGCGCTGCATTCGTCGAGCAGTTCGTCGGCGTGGCGCACCAGAGCCAGGTAGCGGCGGAGCAGTCGGCGATCGGTCATGGCGGGCACCTTGCGCGGAGCGAACCCGGTCGGGGGTATGCTGCGATCGTCCGGCTCGCGGTCCCGGGTATCGAGGAACTGCGTCACGGACGGCGCGGTGCGGCCGCGGGCCGGCTGCGCACGCAGTGGCAGATGTCCGGTTCCGGAACAGAGGCAATGAGCAAGGCATTCGTGAAGGACGACGCCGCGGACGACGCGGACGAGTTCGAGGCGGCCGAGGACGCGGCATCGCAGGCGCCGGGAGGGCGCAACTACATCACGCGCCAGGGCTACGAGCGGCTGAAGGCCGAACTGCTCGCGCTGATCGACGTCGAGCGTCCCGAGGTCGTGCGCGTCGTGTCGTGGGCCGCCTCGAACGGCGACCGCTCCGAGAACGGCGACTACATCTACGGCAAGAAGCGGCTGCGCGAGATCGACCGACGCATCCGCTTCCTGACGCGGCGACTCGACGCCGCCGAGGTCGTCGATACCGAGCGGCAGCGCGACCTCGACCAGGTCTTCTTCGGCGCCACGGTGACCTATTTGCGCAACGGCGAGCGCGAGGAGACGGTGCGCATCGTCGGCGTCGACGAGGTGGATCCCGCCGCCGGCTGCGTGAGCTGGGTCTCGCCGGTCGCCCGCGCGTTGCTCAAGGCGCGCGAGGGCGACGTGGTGACGCTTCGCACGCCCAGCGGGATGGACGAACTGGAAGTGCTCTCGGTCGGCTATGGGTGACGGCGCACGGGCCGGTTCGCGCCGGCAGTGTGCGGAATTGCCGCGCAAAGCCATCGTTTCGATGCAGGATTGAAGGCGGGCGCGACAGCCCGGAGGGAGATTTCGATCGTGGGCGCCATCTATTTCGACCGCAGCATCCCTGACGACCAGAGACGCGCACGGCTCTACGAAGGCGACCTGTTCGTCTATTCGCCCAGCCCGGAATCCCTGGAGCTGGTCGCGCTCGCGCGGCAACTGCTCGCCAAGGCGTTCGACGGGCTCGATCCCGAGCTCGCGCAGCACGAAATGGACGTCCACCAGTATGCGGCGATCCTGGCCAGGGCGAAGCCCGAATTCATTCATCACCCCGAGTGCAAGCGCCTGGTGCCGGCGATCCTTGCACGCCTGGGATGCGATCTGGACAAGGTCTACTTCGACGTTCCCCGGATGCGCAGCTCGACGAGCCACGGATACCTGACCACCGGCATCGCCTATGCGTTCCATCCGCACCGGGACACCTGGTACTCGGCCCCGATGTGCCAGATCAACTGGTGGATGCCGATCTTCGAGATCGAGGCCGGCAACGCGATGGCGTTCCATCCGTACCACTTCGACAACCCGGTCGACAACGACTCGGAGTGCTACGACTACCAGGCCTGGAACGCGTCCTCGCGCTTTACGGCCGCCCAGCACGTCGGAAAGGATACGCGGCGCCAGCCGCGGGCGACCGGGGCCATGAAGACCGATCCGAGCACCGTGGTCGTCGCGCCGCCGGGCGGGTTGCTGCTGTTCTCGGGGGCGCAGCTGCATTCGTCGATCCCGAACCAGACCGGCCGGACAAGGTTCAGCATCGACTTCCGGACGGTCCACGTCGGCGATCTTCGCTCGCTGGCGGGGGCACCCAACCTCGACTCGAAGTGCACGGGCTCCGCAATCGGCGACTACCTGAGGGGCAGCGACCTGTCGCACGTTCCCGAGGATGTGCAGGCGGTGTACCTGCCAGGTCACCCGCAGCCGGTCACGGGGCTGGGCCGCCCGACCGCGGACCTCAGCTACGGCTGATTCGCGCGACCTCGGATAGCCGGCGCAGGTTTCGCATCACCTGCGCCAGGTGGACGCGATCGCGCACCAGGATCGCGAAGCGCAGCGTCGCGGATTCCGACGGATCCTCGTCCATCGCCACGTGGACGATGTTCGCTTCGCTGGCAGCGATCTCGGCGGCGACCTTGCCGAGCACGCCGCGGTCGTTGCGCACCTGCACCTCGATCCCGGTGCGGAACTGTCCGGCGACGTCGTCGGCCCAGTCGACATCGATCCAGCGCTCGGCGTCCTTTTCGCGCTGGCGGTGCGCGACCTTGCAGTCGGCGCGGTGCACGAACAGGCCGTGGCCGCCGCGCAGGTGGCCGATGATCTCGTCGCCCGGCAGCGGGTGGCAGCACGGCGAGTAGGTGACCGCCGCGCCTTCGGTGCCGTTGATCTGCATCGGCGCCGGCCGCGGCAGGATCAGCGTCGCTCCGGTGGGTTTTCCCGAGAACTGCAGCGCGATCGTGCGCGCGATCACCGGCGCGAGGCGCTTGCCCAGGCCGATGTCGGCGTACAGCTCTTCGCTGCTCTTCGCGCCGGCGTCGCGCGCGCCGCGGTCGATCGCCGCCGCGTCGAGCCCCGAGGCGTCGATGCGCAGCGTGGCGAGGGCCTGCTCGAGCAGGCGGCGCCCGAGGTCGACCGACTCCCGGTACTTCAGCGTCTTCAGGCACTGGCGGATGCCGGCGCGGGCCTTGCCGGTGCGCACGAAGCTGAGCCAGTTCGGGTTCGCCTTCGAGTTCGGGTCGGTGACGACCTCGACGACGTCGCCGTTCTGCAGCTCGGTGCGCAGCGGAACCTGCCGCTGGTTCACGCGCGCCGACACCGCCTGGTCGCCGATGTCGGTGTGCACGCTGTAGGCGAAGTCGATGACCGTGGCGCCGCGCGGCATCGCGCGGATCTGCCCGCGCGGCGTGAAGACGTAGACCGCGTCGGGGAAGAGGTCGACCTTGACGTGCTCGATGAACTCGAGCGAATCGCCGGTCTGGCTCTGGATGTCGAGCAGCGACTGCAGCCACTCGTGGGTGCGCTTCTGCAGGTCCGAGAAGCTCTCCTTCTCGGCCTTGTAGAGCCAGTGCGCGGCCACGCCCGATTGGGCGACGCGCTGCATCTCGCGCGTGCGGATCTGGAACTCGACCGGGGTGCCGAACGGGCCCACGAGCGTCGTGTGCAGCGACTGGTAACCGTTGATCTTCGGGATCGCGATGTAGTCCTTGAAGCGCCCCGGCACCGGCTTGTAGGTGGCGTGCAGCGCGCCCAGCGCCAGATAGCACTGCGGCACCGTGTCGACCAGCACTCGAAAGCCGTAGATGTCGAGCACCTGCGAGAACGACAACCGCTTGTCGCGCATCTTGCAGTAGATCGCGTAGAGGGTCTTCTCGCGCCCGAACACCTCGGCGTTGACCCCGGCTTCGGGAAGCGTCTTCTGCACGGTCTCCAGGATCTTGCCGATCACCTCGCGGCGGTTGCCGCGGGCGGCCTGGACCGCCCTCTGCAGCGTGCGGTGCCGCCAGGGGTGCAGGTACTTGAACGACAGGTCGACCAGCTCGCGGAACAGCTCGTGCAGGCCGAGCCGGCTCGCGATCGGCGCGTAGATGTCGAGGGTCTCGCGCGCGATGCGGTGCTGCTTCTCGAGCGGCACCGCGTCGAGCGTCTGCATGTTGTGCAGCCGGTCGGCGAGCTTGATCAGGATGACGCGCACGTCGCGCGCCATCGCCAGCAGCATCTTGCGGAAACTCTCGGCCTGCTGCTGCTCCTTCGAGGCGAACTCGACGCGCTCGAGCTTGGACAGCCCGTCGACCAGCTCGGCCACGTGCGGGCCGAAGCGCTCGATCAGGATCTGCTTCGCGACGGTCGTGTCCTCGATCACGTCGTGCAGCAACGCCGCCATCAGCGAATCGGCGTCGAGCTTCCAGCCGCAGAGGATTTCAGCGACCGCGATCGGGTGCGAGATGTACGGCTCGCCGCTGGAGCGGAACTGGCCGAGATGCGCTTCGTCGCTGAAGCGGTAGGCCTCGCGAATGCGCCTGAGGTCGTCTTCCGACAGGTAGGCGCCGGCCTTGCGGGTGAGGCCCGCGAGCGACACGACCTGCCGTTCGTCGGCTACCGCGACGAAGCCGCTGTCGGCAAGCGCGGCCGGCGGGGCCTCCGGGGGCGCGGGTCGCTTGCGCCCGCGCCTGGCGGGCGTTGCGACGGGGGTGGTGTGCTGGTTGGCCATGTCCGCGACGACCGAGGCGGAACCGGCCGTCTCGCCTCTAGGTCGGGACGCGTCGCAACATTTCCACCCCGACCTTGGCCGCGGCGATTTCGCGCAGCGCCGTGACCGTGGGCTTGTCCTTCGACTCGACCTTGGGTGCGTGGCCCTGCGCGAGCATGCGCGCGCGGTAGGTTGCCGCGAGCGTCAGCTCGAACCGGTTGGGGATTTGCTTCAGGCAGTCTTCGACGGTGATACGGGCCATGTCACACCTGCTTTCGCTTGGCGATGCCCAGAGCGGCGAACGTGGCCGGGTGCCGGGCTTGCTGTTTCGTGAACCTCAGCCGAGCCGCTTCGACGATCGTTCTCAGATCGCCGAGCGCGCTCGCAAAGTCTTGATTAATAATAACATATTGAAAGCGGTGAGCCTGCTTCAGTTCGGCCTCCGCCGCGGCGACGCGGCGCTCGATCACTTCGGCGCTGTCCTGGCCGCGCTGCGTGAGGCGCTCGCGCAGCACTCCGATCGACGGCGGCACGACGAAGATCCCGATCGCGTCCGGGAACAGCCTCTGCACCTGCACGGCGCCCTGCCAGTCGATCTCCAGCACGATGTCGACGCCGGCCTCGATCCGGTCCTCGATCCAGGCGCGCGAGGTGGCGTACAGGTTGCCGTGGACCTCGGCCCACTCGAGGAATTCGCCGGCTTCGCGGCGGCGCTCGAATCCGGCGGCGTCGACGAAGAAGTAGTCGCGGCCGTCGACTTCGCCGGGGCGCGGCGGCCGGGTCGTGAACGAGACCGACAGCTGCATCAGCGGCGCGTCTGCGAGCAGTGCGCGCACCAGCGAGGTCTTGCCTGCGCCCGAGGGCGCCGCGACGACGAACAGGCTGCCAGGACGCGGGTGGGGATCGGTCATGGGGCTGGCTGGCTCTTCATTCGACGTTCTGCACCTGCTCGCGCATCTGCTCGATCAGGACCTTCAACTCGATCGACGCGCCGGTGAGGTCGATGGCGGCGGCCTTCGAGCCGAGCGTGTTGGCTTCCCGGTTGAACTCCTGCATCAGGAAGTCGAGCCGCTTGCCGGCAGGACTGCCGGCGTCGAGAATGCGCCGCAACTCGTCGACGTGCGCCTGCAGCCGCGAGAGCTCTTCGGCGACGTCGATGCGCAGCCCGTAGGCGGCGACCTCCTGGCGCACCCGCGCCATGGTCTCCTCCATCGGCACCGGCGCTTCGGTCTGCTCGAGGGCGGCGCGCAGGCGCTCGACGAGCCTGGACTGCCAGGCCGCGAGCAGCTGCGGACCGCGCTGCTGCAGCGGCTCGATGATCGCGCAGACCGCCGCGGCCCGTTCGCGCAGGAACGCCGCGAGCTTCGCGCCTTCGCGAGCCCGGCTCGCGACGAATTCCGCCAGCGCCTCGCGCGCCGCGGCGAGCACGTCGGGCGCAAGCGTCTCGGCGCCGGCCGGCTCGCCCAGCAGTCCGGGCCAGCGCAGGATCTCGCCCACCGAAGGCGGGGTGGCCTCGGGGACGGCTGCGGCAACCCGTCGCGCCAGCCCGGCGACCTGGGCGAGCACGCGCGCGTCGAGGGGCGGCTCGGCGTCGGCGCGCGCGAGGGTGCGCAATCCGACGCGGCACTCGACCTTGCCGCGCTGGAGCGCGCCGGCGAGCAGCTCGCGCAGCGCCGGTTCGACCCCCCGCAGCTCGTCGGGGATGCGGAAGACGAGGTCGAGGAAGCGCGAGTTGACGCTGCGAATCTCGACGCTGACCTGCCCGGCCGGGGTGTCGCGCGTCGCCTGCGCGTAGCCGGTCATGCTCTGCAGGGGGCGCCGCTCGGCGGATCGTTGGCTCAAAGTGGTTCTTCGGGGGCGGGAAGTCTTTAGAATGCGCGGGTAGCGAACATCGACAGCCAGGACGGATTCCCCGACGCGATGGGCACCCAGACGAACGCGCCGCTGCCCGAAGGGCACGAACTCGGCGGATACCGTATTGTAAGGAAGATCTCGAGCGGCGGATTCTCGATCGTCTACCTTGCCGAGGACGCGGGCGGCGAGAAGTTCGCGGTGAAGGAATACCTGCCGAGCGCGCTCGTCAAGCGCAGCGCCGGGCAGCTGGTGCCCGAGATCCCGGCGGCCAGCGAGGTCACGTTCCGCAACGGGCTGCGCTGCTTCTTCGAGGAGGGGCGCGCGCTGGCGCGCATCTTCCACCCGAACGTCGTGAGGGTGGTCAACTTCTTCCGCGCCAACGAGACCGTCTACATGGTGATGGCCTGGGAGCGCGGGCGCAGCCTGCAGGAGCTGGTGCTGCGTCACCGCGGGCGCCAGCCCGGCAAGGCGGTGCTGCCCGAGCGCCACGTGCTGCGGGTGTTCAACCTGGTGATGAACGGCCTGCGCGAGGTGCACGCGAACCGGCTGCTGCACCTCGACCTGAAACCGGCCAACATCTATCTGCGGCTCGACGGCACGCCGCTTCTGCTCGACTTCGGCGCGGCGCGGCGCACGCTCGATGCCGAGCCGCAGAAGCTGTTTCCGATGTACACGCCCGGCTTCGCCGCGCCGGAGCTTTACCGGCGCACCCAGCAGCTCGGGCCCTGGACCGACGTCTACGGAATCGGGGCGAGCATGCTCGGCTGCATGTCGGGGCAGCCGCCGCAGCCGGCCGACCAGCGCGAGCTCGAAGACAAGCTGCCGCAGGCGATCGACGCGCTGGCCGAGCACTATTCGCGCCCGCTGCTCGACCTCGTCTCCTGGTGCCTGAAGCTCGACCCGCTCGAGCGGCCGCAGAGCGTGTTCGCGTTGCAGCGCGCATTGCGGCGCATCCGCATGCCGGCCGAGCCCACGGCCAAGCCCGGCACCGCGGGCCGCTGGCTCGACACGCTCGCCGCGCGCGCCCGGGTGCGCCGGCGCGCCCCCGAGGACCTGACGCTGCCCGGCTGAGCCGGCGGCGTCGCGCAGCCCGCATGCGATTCTCGATCTACCAGGACAGCCTGATCGGCGCGCGCGCGTCCAACCAGGACCGCATGGGGTATTGCTACACGCGCGACTGCCTGCTCATGCTCGTCGCCGACGGGATGGGCGGACACATGCGCGGCGAGGTCGCCGCGCACCTCGCGCTGCAGGTCGCGGCGTCCACGTTCCAGGAGGACGCGCGGCCGACGCTGGCCGATCCGCCGGCGTTCCTCGACCGGGCGCTGCGGCGCGCGCACCGCGAGATCCTGCGCTACCAGGACATGCACGGCCTGCCGGAGTCGCCGCGCACGACGATCGTCGCCTGCGTGGTGCAGCAGGGACGCGCGTGGTGGGCGCACGCCGGCGACTCGCGGCTCTACCTGCTGCGCGGCGGGCGGGTGATGCTGCGGACCCGCGATCACTCCAAGGTGCAGAACCTGATCGACCTGGGGATGATCGACGAGCGCGACAGTGCCACGCACCCGGAGCGCAACAAGGTGCTGAACTGCCTCGGTTCGCCGTTCGAGCCGACGATCGAGCTCGGCGGCGACGTCGCGCTGCAGCCCGGCGACACGCTGATGCTGTGCAGCGACGGCGTGTGGTCCGCGCTGCCCGAAGACGACCTGATCGAGCCATTGACCGCCGGGTCGGTGATGACCGGCGTGCCGCGGCTGGTGCAGCAGGCCGTCGGCCACGCGGGCCCGATGGCGGACAACGCGACGGCGCTCGCGATGACCTGGGAGGCCGAGGGCGTCGGCCTGTCGTCGGACGACGTACCCGACGGAGCGATCACGACGACGATCGCTGTCGGCCTGATCGACGAGACCGCGCCGGGCGACGCGATGACCGAGGACGAGATCGAGCGAACGATCCGCGAGATTCGCGAGGCGATCTCGCGGGCGGGCGGAGCCTGAGAGGAGCCACGTCGATGTCGATCCGTCCGAGCGGGCGCGCGCCCGATGCGCTGCGCCCGGTGCGCATCACCCGCGGCTACACGCGCCACGCCGAAGGCTCGGTGCTGGTCGAGTTCGGCGATACCCGGGTGCTGTGCACCGCGAGCGTCGAGGACAAGGTGCCGCCGTTCCTGCGCGGGGCGGGCCGTGGCTGGCTCACCGCCGAGTACGGCATGCTGCCGCGCTCGACGCACACCCGCACCGAGCGCGAGGCGGCGCGCGGCAAGCAGAGCGGGCGGACGCAGGAAATCCAGCGCCTGATCGGGCGCAGCCTGCGCGCCGTCTTCGACCTCGAGCGTCTCGGCGAGCGCACGATCACGCTCGACTGCGACGTCCTCCAGGCCGACGGCGGCACCCGCACCGCCGCGATCACCGGCGCCTTCGTCGCCGCGCACGATGCGGTGACCGGGCTGCTCGCCACGGGCGCGCTCGAGCGCACGCCGGTGCGCGACTTCGTCGCCGCCGTGTCGGTGGGGCTGTACGAGGGCACCGCGGTGCTCGACCTGGATTACGCCGAGGACTCGGCCTGCGACACCGACCTGAACGTCGTGATGACCGGCGCCGGCGGGTTCGTCGAGGTGCAGGGCACGGCCGAGGGCGACCCGTTCACCCGCGAGCAAATGGACCGGCTGGTGGACCTCGCGGCGGCCGGAATCCGCAAGCTGGTGCAGGCGCAGAAGGCCGCTCTCGGCGCATGAGCGTGCGGCCCGGCAGGGACGAGCGGGACGGAGACCGCGTCCGGTGAGGCTGCGGCGCGTCGTGCTGGCGTCGAACAATCCCGGCAAGCTGCGCGAGCTGTCGTCGCTGCTGGCGCCGCTCGGCCTGGAGCTCGAACCGCAGTCGGCGCTCGGCGTTCCCGAGGCCGAGGAGCCGTTCGGAACCTTCCTCGAGAACGCGCTGGCGAAGGCGCGGCACGCGAGCCGGCTGACCGGCCTGCCTGCGCTCGCCGACGATTCGGGCCTGTGCGTCGACGCGCTGGGCGGGCGGCCCGGGGTGCTTTCGGCCCGCTGGGCGCCGCGCGCCGCCGGTTCGCCGCCGCGCAGCGACGTCAGGGCCGCGCCCGCAGCGACCGCCATCGGCGCGGCACCCGGGTCCGCCAGTGCCGATGCCGCGAACAACGCGCAGCTGATCGCCGACCTCGCGGGCTGCACCGATCGCGCCGCGCACTACTACTGCGTGCTCGTGCTGCTGCGGGCGGCCGACGACCCGCAGCCGGTCGTCGCCGACGCGAGCTGGCACGGCGAAGTCGTCGACACCCCGCGCGGCACGGCAGGCTTCGGCTACGATCCGCACTTCCTGCTTCCCGAACAGGGGTGCACCGTGGCCGAACTCGACCCGCAGCGCAAGAATCTCCTCGGCCATCGCGGGCAGGCGCTGCGCCTGCTCGTCGAGCGGCTGCGGCGCGACCGGCTCGTCGATCCGCGCTGAGCCGCACGGCATGGCCCTTCCGCAGACGGTTCCGGTGCGCATCGGGCGCGCTGCGGGCCGCGCGTCGCGCGACGCGCCGGCCCCGACCGGCGTGCCTGCGCCGCCGCCGCTCTCGCTCTACGTGCACCTGCCGTGGTGCCTGCACAAGTGCCCGTATTGCGATTTCAATTCGCACGAGTGGCGCGGCGGCGGCAGCGATGCGCTGCCCGAGACGCGCTATCTCGACGCGCTGCAGGCCGACCTGGAGGCGGCGCTGCCGAAGGTGTGGGGCCGCGGCGTGTCCACCGTGTTCATCGGGGGCGGCACGCCGAGCCTGTTCTCGCCCGACGCGATCGACCGGCTGCTGACGACGATCCGCACGCGGCTGCGGCTCGCGCCCGACGCGGAGGTGACGATGGAGGCGAACCCCGGCACGTTCGAGGCTCAGCGCTTCGCGGCCTATGCGCAGGCCGGCGTCACCCGGCTGTCGATCGGCGCCCAGAGCTTCCGCGACGACGCGCTGCGCGCGCTGGGCCGGGTCCACGATTCGCGCCAGGCGCGCGCGGCGATCGAAGAGGCAGCGCGCAGTTTCGCCAGCTTCAACATCGACCTGATGTACGCGCTGCCGGGCCAGACGCTGGCCGGCCTGCGCGCGGACCTCGAGAGCGCGCTCTCGTTCGACCCGCCGCACCTGTCGCTGTACCACCTGACGATCGAGCCGAACACGCTGTTCGCGAAGCGGCCGCCACCGCTCCCCGACGACGACCTGTCGGCCGACATGCTGGAACTCCTCGAGCAGGCGATGGGCGCGGCCGGGTTCGAGCGCTACGAGGTGTCGGCGTGGGCGCGCCCCGGCGCGCGTTGCCGGCACAACCTGAACTACTGGGAGTTCGGCGACTACCTCGGGATCGGCGCGGGCGCGCACGGCAAGCTCTCGTTCCACGACCGGATCGTGCGCGAGTCGCGCTTTCGACACCCCGAGCGATACATGCAGGCGGCGCTGGGCGGGGGTGCGATCGAGGAGGAGCGGATTCCCGGTTGCGACGAGCTGCCGTTCGAGTTCATGCTCAACGCGCTGCGCCTCACCGACGGCGTACCGGCGGCATTCTTTCCCGAACGCACCGGGTTGCCGCCGGCGGCGATCGAGCGCGAATGCGCGCGGGCGGTCGAGCGCGGGCTGCTCGACGCCGACCCGACGCGGATCCGCGCCACGCCGCTCGGGCTGCGTTTCCTGAACGACCTGCTCGCGATGTTCCTGAAGAGTCCGGCCCGGTAGAGCCGGCATGCAAGAGGGAGGGGGATCGATGCATTCGGTCAAGACCACGATGATGCCGGTGCCGCTGTCGCTGAACCGGCTGATGGAGCACGCGGGGCGGCTGTTCCCCGAGTCGGAGATCGTCTCGCGCCTGCCCGACAAGTCGCTGCGCAGGCACCGCTACGCCGACTGGTACCGCCGCACCCGGGCGCTGGCCGCCGCGCTGAAGAAGCTCGGCCTGCGCAATGGCGACCGCGTCGCCACGCTGTGCTGGAACCATCATGCGCACCTCGAGTGCTACTTCGGCGTGCCGGCGGCCGGCGGCGTCATGCACACGCTGAACCTGAGGCTCGCCCCCGACGACATCGGCTGGATCGCGCACCACGCGCGCGACCGCTTCCTGGTCGTCGACGACATCCTGTTGCCGCTGTACCGGCAGTTCGCCGCCCACCATCGCTTCGAGCGGGTGATCGTCTTTCCGTTCTCCGGCGCGCCGGTCGCGACCCGGGCGGGCGATCCGCACGACGGCGAGCCGGCGGTCGACGACTACGAGGCGCTGCTCGCGCAGGCGCCGACCGACTTCGAGTACGCCGAGCACCACGAGGACGACCCGGTCGCGATGTGCTACACGTCGGGGACGACCGGAAAGCCCAAGGGCGTCGTCTACTCGCATCGCTCGACGGTGCTGCACTCGCTGAGCTGCGCGCTGCCCGACTACGTCGGACTGTCCTCGCGCGACGTGGTGATCCCGGTCACGCCGATGTTCCACGCGAACTCCTGGGGGATTCCGTACGCGGCAGTGATGCTCGGCGCGAAGCTCGTGTTTCCGGGGCCGCACCTGCACCCCGACGACCTGCTCGACCTGATGCAGGACGAGCCCCCGACGCTGACGCTCGGCGTGCCGACGATCTGGCTGGCGCTGATCCAGGCGTTCGAGGCGAAGCCTGGCCGCTGGCGCCTGCCGGCGGGCATGCGCAGCATGGTCGGTGGTGCCGCGGTACCCGAGGCGCTGATCCGCCAGTTCGCGCGCCACGGCATCCACCTCGCGCAGGGCTGGGGCATGACCGAGACTTCGCCGATGGGGTCGTTGTTCTTCGAGAAGCCCGAACTGCGCGGGCGACTCGGCGAGGACGAGTGGTTCGCGCGCAAGGCGCTGGCCGGAATTCCCGGGCCGCTGGTCGAGGTGCGGATCATGGGCGACGAGGGCCCCTGCGCCTGGAACGGCCGCGACGTCGGCGAGTTGCAGGTCCGCGGGCCGTTCATCACCGGCTCGTACCACGGCGAAGCCCCGGGCGCCGACAAGTTCACCGCGGACGGATGGCTGCGCACCGGCGACGTCGCGGCGATCGATGCCAACGGCTACATCCGGATCGCCGACCGCACCAAGGACCTGATCAAGTCGGGCGGCGAGTGGATCAGCTCGGTGGACCTGGAGAACGCGATCATGGCGCACCCGGCGGTCGCCGAGGCGGCGGTCATCGCGATCGCGCATCCGAAGTGGACCGAGCGGCCGCTCGCCTGCGTCGTGACGAAGCCCGGCGCCACGGTGACGGCCGACGAGCTGCGCGCGTTCCTGGCGCCGAAATTCGCGCGCTGGCAACTCCCCGATGCGTTCGAATTCATCGACGCGGTGCCGCGCACCTCGACCGGCAAGTTCTGGAAGTCGCGGCTGCGCGAGCGCTTCGCGGGCTGGCGCTGGCCGGAGTCGGCGGGGTAGCCTCGGCCTGGACCGGCGAATCTGAATCCGGCGTCAGGAATTACCGGAAACGAGTGCACCATAAAGGGGTGCGCCGCCATGAGTGCACCGTAATGGAGCGCCCCGTTTTGGTGCGAAGATCGACGGCAGGATGCCTGATCGCGGTGCAGTCGGTTCGAGACGCGGGCGGGGCGTCGCCGGCGCATGGCACGGAACCTGCTAGTTTGAGTCGCAGGCCGAATCGGCCGAGAATCGCGCGTTCACCGCCCCGCACGCCCCGGACCCGGGCAGGGCGAAGTCGCTTTCCGAAACCCCGACCCTCGAGAGCAGGAGAATTCCACGATGGCCAGCGTCAAAGACGTGATGAAGATGATCGCGGACAACGAAGTCAAGTTCGTCGATCTGCGCTTCACCGATACCCGCGGCAAGGAGCAGCACGTTTCGGTGCCGACCAAGATGTTCGACGAGGACAAGTTCACGTCGGGCCACGCCTTCGACGGTTCGTCGATCGCCGGCTGGAAGGGCATCGAGGCGTCGGACATGCTGCTGGTGCCGGACCCGGCCACCGCGAACATGGACCCGTTCCGCGAGGAAGCGACGCTGATCATGACCTGCGACGTGGTCGAACCTTCGGACGGGAAGGGCTACTCGCGTGACCCGCGCTCGCTGGCCAAGCGCGCCGAGGCCTACCTGAAGTCGACCGGCATCGGCGACACCGCCTACTTCGGCCCCGAGCCCGAATTCTTCATCTTCGACTCGGTGACCTGGAACGTCGACATGTCGGGCTGCTTCGTGAAGATCAACTCCGAGGAAGCGTCGTGGTCCAGCGGCAAGGACATCGAGGGCGGCAACCTCGCGCATCGCCCGGCGGTCAAGGGCGGCTACTTCCCGGTGCCGCCGGTCGACTCGTTCCAGGACATGCGCTCGGAGATGTGCCTGATCCTCGAGCAGATGGGAATCCCGGTCGAGGTGCACCATCACGAGGTGGCCGGCGCGGGCCAGAACGAGATCGGCACGAAGTTCTCGACGCTGGTGCAGCGCGCCGACTGGCTGCAGGCGATGAAGTACGTGGTCCACAACGTCGCGCACAGCTACGGCAAGACCGCCACGTTCATGCCCAAGCCCATCGTCGGCGACAACGGGTCGGGGATGCACGTGCACCAGTCGATCTGGAAGGACGGCCAGAACCTGTTCGCCGGCGACAAGTACGCCGGACTGTCGGACTTCTCGCTCTACTACATCGGCGGGATCATCAAGCACGCGCGCGCGCTCAACGCGATCGCGAACCCGGGCACCAACTCCTACAAGCGGCTGGTGCCGGGCTTCGAGGCGCCGGTCAAGCTCGCCTACTCGGCACGCAACCGGTCGGCGTCGATCCGCATTCCCTACGTGAGCAACCCGAAGGGCCGGCGCATCGAGGTGCGGTTCCCGGATCCGACCGCGAACCCCTACCTGCTGTTCTCCGCGCTGATGATGGCGGGCCTGGACGGCGTGCAGAACAAGATCCACCCGGGCGAGGCCGCGGACAAGAACCTGTACGACCTGCCGCCGGAAGAGGAAGCGAAGATCCCGACCGTCTGCGCGTCGCTCGACCAGGCGCTCGATTACCTCGACAAGGATCGCGAGTTCCTCACCCGCGGAGGCGTTTTCGGCAACGACATGATCGACGCGTACATCGAGCTGAAGATGGAAGAGGTCACGCGCTTCCGGATGACCACGCATCCGGTCGAGTTCGACATGTACTACAGCCTCTGACGCACGCTGGGGGCCGACGGGGCGGGCGACCGCCCCGTTTTCGTTGGGGCGGCACCGCAAGCTCCGGCGGGCCCGCGCGCCGGCGGCCGCGCCCCGGCGGGGGCGCAGGTCGGGCGTTGCGCCCCGCAGATCGGTCGGCCGTTCGTCCGGTTTGAATCGCCGTGCATGCTGTCTTACACTGGCCCCGGACTTCCGCCCGCACCATGACAATGCATCGCCTCGCAAGATCCGTTCGCGCCGCCTGTGTCTGCATCCCGGCGCTGTGCCTTGCCGCGCCAGCGGCGGCGGAGGTCTACCGCTGCGACTCCGACAGCGGCGTGCCGGTCTACCAGGGCACGCCGAACGGCCGCAATTGCCGCCAGATCGACCTCGCGCCGCTGACGACGATCCCGGCGCCGAAGCTGCCGGCGGCGAAACCCGCGGCCGGCGCTGCGGCCGGGCAGGGCGGCGCGGCCGCGCGCCCGAGCCCGAACGGCTTCCCGAAGGTGGACGCGTCGACGCAGCGCGAGCGCGACAGCGAGCGGCGACGCATCCTCGAGGAGGAGCTCCGCAAGGAAGAGTCGCGCCTGGCCGAGCTGAAGGCGGTCTACAAGAACGGCGAGCCCGATCGCCTCGGCGAAGAGCGCAATTACCAGAAGTACCTCGACCGGGTGCAGCGGCTCAAGGACGACATCGGCCGCTCCGAGGGCAACATCGCCTCGATCCGCCGCGAGCTCGCCGCGATCCGGGAATAGCGGCGATCGGCACCCCAGCGTCGCCCGCAAAACCGGCACGGCAGCGGCGCCGGCGCGACTCGTCGACGCGGCTCGACGGGCTCGAGCTGCTGGCGAGCGCGGTCGTCGTGCTCGACGCGGCCGGCAACACCGTCTTCCTGAACCAGGCGGCCGAGCAGCTGTTCGAAGTCTCGCAGCGGCTGGTCGCGGGCCAACCGTTCGCCCGGCTCTTCGTCGACGGCGACGCGATCCAGCAGCTGTGCGCCGACGCGGGCGCCGGCGCTTTCGACGAGCGGCGCAGCGACCTCACGCTCGAGCGTCCCGGGCGCGAGCCGCAGCAGCTGTCGACCAGCGCGGTCGCGCTGGGCGGCGACCCCGGCGTGCTGCTGATCGAGTTCCGCGAGTTCGACCAGCGCTGGCGCGCCGATCGCGAGCAGCGCCTGATCGAATCGGCGAAGGCCAATCGCGAGCTGGTGCGCAACCTGGCGCACGAGATCAAGAATCCGCTCGGAGGCATCCGGGGCGCGGCGCAACTGCTCCAGTCCGAACTCGATTCGCCCGCGCTTCGCGAATACACGCAGGTGATCGTCAAGGAGGCCGACCGGCTGCAGGTGCTGGTCGACCGGCTGCTCGCGCCGCACCGCGGCCCGCGGGTCGTCGGCGACGTCAACATCCACGAGGTCTGCGAGCGGGTGCGCTCGGTCGTGCTCGCCGAATTCCCGCAAGGGCTCGAGATCGCGCGCGACTACGACGCCAGCCTGCCCGAGTTCCGCGGCGACAAGGAGCAGTTGATCCAGGTGCTGCTCAACCTGGTGCGCAACGCCGCGCAGGCGATGCACGGGCATGGGCGCATCCTGCTGCGCACCCGGATCGCCCGCCAGGTGACGATCGCCAGGCACCGGTGGAAGCTGGCACTGGATTTGCATGTGATCGACAACGGCCCGGGCGTGCCGGAGGAGATCGGGGAACGGATCTTCTTTCCGCTCGTCTCGGGCCGCGAAGGCGGAAGCGGGCTCGGGCTCACCCTCGCGCAGACCTTCGTGCAGCAGCACGGCGGCCTGATCGAATGCGAGAGCAAGCCGGGGCGCACCGACTTCCGGATCCTGCTGCCCCTGCCTTGACCTGGGAAGACGATGAACGCGGTCTGGATTGTCGACGACGACCAATCGATTCGCTGGGTGCTCGAGAAGGCCCTGCTGCGCGAGGGCTTCGCGGTCCGGGCGTTCGGCTCGGCGTCCGAGTGCCTCGCGGCGCTCGAAGACGACGCGCCGCAGGTGCTGGTGTCCGACATCCGGATGCCGGGCGCGAGCGGCATCGACCTGCTGCAGAAGTTCCGCGAGCGCAGGCCGGGCACGCCGGTCATCATCATGACCGCCTATTCGGACCTGGAGAGCGCGGTGTCGGCGTTCCAGGGCGGCGCCTTCGAGTACCTGCCCAAGCCCTTCGACCTGCCCGCCGCGGTCGAGCTGATCCGGCGCGCGGTCGAGGAGAGCGCGCGCGAGGCCGCGGTCGAGGAGCACCTCGAGGGCGGGCTCGACATGCTCGGCCACGCGCCGGCGATGCAGGAAGTGTTCCGCGCGATCGGGCGGCTGTCGCAGTCCAACGTGACCGTGCTGATCACCGGCGAGTCGGGGACCGGCAAGGAACTGGTGGCTCGCGCGCTGCACGAGCACAGCCCGCGCGCGAAGGCGGCCTTCGTCGCGCTGAACACGGCCGCGATCCCGCGCGACCTGCTCGAGTCGGAACTGTTCGGCCACGAGCGCGGCGCGTTCACCGGCGCGCAGCAGATGCGCCGCGGCCGCTTCGAGCAGGCCGAGGGCGGCACCCTGTTCCTCGACGAGATCGGCGACATGCCGGCGGAACTGCAGACGCGGCTGCTGCGAGTGCTCTCGGACGGGCAGTTCTACCGCGTCGGCGGCCACCAGCCGCTGAAGGCGAACGTGCGGGTGATCGCGGCCACGCACCAGAACCTCGAGGAGCGCGTGCGCCAGGGGCTGTTCCGCGAAGACCTGTTCCACCGCCTGAACGTGATCCGGCTGCGCCTGCCTCCGTTGCGCGAGCGCAGCGAGGACATTCCGCTGCTGGCGCGGCACTTCCTGCAGAAGAGCGCGCGCGAGCTCGGCGGCGAACCGAAGCGGCTGAGTGCCGAAGCGATGCGCGTGCTGCAGGCGTTCTCGTGGCCCGGCAACGTGCGCCAGCTCGAGAACGCGTGCCACTGGCTGACGGTGATGGCGCCGGCGCAGGTCATCGAGACCAAGGACCTGCCGCCGGAGATCCGCGAGGCGGTCGCCGCCGCTCCGACCAGGCCAGCCGCGGCGCCGAGGGAAGTTGCGCCCGGTGAAGCGACGCCGCCGACGCTGCCCCGGCCCGGCCGCACGCCGTCGGACGCGGCCGGCGGCGCGCCGTCGTGGTCGCAGCTGCTCGAGCGCGAAGTCTCGGCGCAACTCGCGGCGCTGTCCGCGTCGGGGCGCGAGGACCTTCACAGCGACCTGATGGACCGCCTCGCGCGCGAGTTCGAGGGCACGGTGATCCGCACCGCGCTCAGGCACACCCGCGGACGGCGCATCGACGCCGCGCTGCGCCTGGGCATCGGGCGCAACACGATCACGCGCAAGATCCAGGAGCTCAGGCTGGACGACGACGAGGCGGCGTGATTGCGGACTGGCCGTCGTCGACGTCGATGTCGGCGACGACGGGGGCGTGGTCCGAAGGCTGCTCGCGCTTGCGCGGCTCGCGATCGATCCGGCATCCTCGCACGCGGTCCGCGAGGCCTTGCGGCACCAGGATGTGGTCGATGCGCAGCCCCGCGTTGCGGCGGAATGCCATCTGCCGGTAGTCCCACCAGCTGTAGGTCTTCGGCGGCTGATCGAACAGCCGGAACGCGTCGACGAAGCCGAGCGCGACGAGTCTCGCGAAGCGCTCGCGCTCGGCCGCCGAGCACAGCACCTGCCCCTCCCAGGCCTTCGGGTCGTGCACGTCGCGGTCTTCGGGAGCGATGTTGAAGTCGCCCAGCAGCACCACCGGCAGCGCGGCGGGCCGGGCGAGCCAGTCGGCGAGCGCGTCGATCCAGCGCAGCTTGTAGTCGTACTTGTCGCTGCCGACCGCCTGGCCGTTCGGGAAGTACGCGCAGACGACGCGCACGCCGGACAGGTCGGCGCTGATCAGCCGCTTCTGCTCGTCGGGAAACAGGGGGTTGCCGACGACGACCGACGAAGGGTCGCCGACCGTGTCGCGGCGGGCGAGGATCGCGACGCCGTTGTAGGTCGGCTGGCCGGCGAACGCGCACTCGTAGCCGAGCTCGGCGAGCTGCGAGTGCGGGAACTGCTCGTCGCGCAGCTTGGTTTCCTGCAGGCACAGCACGTCGACGGGGTTCTCGCGCAGCCAGTCGACGACGTGCGGCAGGCGGACCTTCAGCGAATTGACGTTCCAGGTGGCGATCTGCATGGCTCGGGGCGGGGCGCTCGTCGGCCCGAGGATACCCGTTCCGGCCCGGTTAGACTTCGGTTGTCCGCACCGGGACAGGAGAATGCAGATGCCGAACACGGGCTTCGTCGAAGCGATGCGCAGCGCGCTCGGCGCGCAGTTGCCGGACATCGTCGTCGCGGTCGCGCTGCTGCTGCTCGGATGGGTCGCTGCGCTGGTCGCCGCCGCCGCCGTGCGTCGCGTGCTCTCGCTCGCGCAGCTCAACCGCAGGATCGCGCCGGTACTCGGGCACGCGCTCGACGCGGAGACCGGCACGTCGCGGCTCGCGTTCTGGTTCGTGCTCGCGGTGGCGCTCGCCGCCTCCGCGAACGTCCTCGATCTCCAGGCCATGTCGGAGCCGTTCGCCGAGATGATCGGCGTCGCGGTCGGCTACCTGCCGCAGCTGCTGGCGGCGCTCGTGCTGGCGCTGCTCGGATGGCTGCTGGCGCTGCTGGTGCGCAACGGGCTGACGAAGCTGCTGGACCGCACGACGATCGACGAGCGCCTGAGCGCCGAGGCCGGGATGGCGCCGATCAGCGACAGCATCGGCAACGTCGGCTACTGGGTCGTGCTGCTGCTGTTCCTGCCGATGATCCTCGGCGCGCTCGGGCTGCAGGGGCTGCTCGGGCCGGTGCGCGGGCTGTTCGACGCGCTGCTCGGGTTCCTGCCCGACCTGGTGCACGCGGCGATCGTCGTCGTGGTCGGCTACTACGTGGCGAAGATCGCGAAGGGCATCGTCGTGCACCTGCTGGCCGCCGTGCGGCTGCAGGCGGCCGCGCGCGCCCTCGGCCTCGGCGAGGCAGCCGACCTGCCTGCGCTGGCCGGGATGGTGGTCTTCTTCTCGATCTTCGTGCCGGCGCTGATCTCGGCGCTCGATGCGCTGCAGGTCGAGTCGATCACGGGGCCGGCGCGGCTGCTGCTCAGCCAGTTCGTCTCGGCGCTTCCCGACCTGCTGGCCGCGGTGCTGATCGTCGGCGTCACCTGGTACGTCGCGCGGTTCGTCGCCGGGCTGGTGTCGAGCCTGCTCGAGGGCGCAGGCGTCGACCGGCTCGGCGAGCGGCTCGGCCTCGGTCCGGTGCTGGGCGGCCTGCGGCTCTCGCGACTGATCGGCCGGCTGCTGGTGTTCTTCGCAATGCTGTTCGCGCTGGCGCAGGCGGCCAACCGGCTGCGGATCGTCCAGCTGAGCGAACTGGTCGGCAGCTTCATCGTGTTCGGCGCCGACGTGCTGATGGGGACGACGATCCTGCTGGTCGGGTTGTGGCTGGCCAACCTGCTCGGCTCGGCGGTGGGACGCAGCGAACACCGCGACGCGCCCTGGCTCGGCGGCCTCGTGCGGGTCCTGATCATCGGCCTGGTGCTGGCGATGGGGCTGCGCTCGATGGGCGTGGCCGAGTCGATCGTCAACCTGGCGTTCGGCCTGACGCTCGGCGCGGTGGCGATCGCCGTCGCGCTGTCGTTCGGGCTCGGCGGCCGCGAGGCGGCCGGCAAGCTGATGGAGCGCTGGTTCTCGAAGCTGCGCCGCGATTGAGGGCGGCGAGCGGCGGTCGGCCTTGCACTACCCGGCCGCCCGGGCCGCTAGAACCGGATCGGGTTCTCGAAGCGCTCGCGCTGCGCCGGGATCAGCGACCCGCCGGGGCCCACGTCGGCCTGCGCCGACTTCGGCTCGCCCGCCTCGTCGCCGGCCTTCGCCTTCTCTTCCGGCGGGCTCATCGGCTCGAGCGTGCGCGCGAGATAGGTCGGCGGCAGCATCGACGAGCGCGGATACGCGGCCGCATCGAGCATCCGGTTCCACGCCCCGTCCTCGAAACCGACCATCCGGTCGGTGCCGACGGTCAACACCGGGAACTGCGAGGTGCCGAACTGCAGCGCGTTGAAAGCGCGCATGTCGGCGGCGTTCTGCACGGCCTTCTCGGTGAACGGCACGCCGCGCCGGCTCAGGTGGTCGCGACCCATCTCGCAGGGCTCGCAATTCGGGGCCGTGTAGAGCACGACCGGGTAGCGGCTGGTGGCCGAGCGCAGCGCGTAGGGCAGGCGGTGATCGCCCGAGGCCGGCGCCTCGGACGAATGCACGCCGGTCGGTGCGCGCACGACCCGGCGGCTGTCGACCGGCGGCGGACGGTCGGCGTAGTTCACGCGGCCATCGGCCCCGATCCACTTGTACTGGGCATGCGCCGCGGGCGCGGCGAGCGCGGCGGCCAGCGCGAGGCCGGCGAGCGCGACGGGGAAGGCGACTGCGGTCTGGCGGCTAAGCATGGGACGGTTCCGGAGCGGATGCCTCGACCATTCCATTATGGCGAAGCAGGGCATCCAGTTCCGGGTCCCGTCCTCTGAACGCGCGAAACGAGTCGATGGCCGGTCGGCTGCCGCCGACCGACAGGATCTCGTCGAGGAAGCGCCGCCCCGTCTCGGCCACGCGGGCCGGGGCGTCCGGTTGCGCCATCGCTTCCTCGAACGCCGCATAGGCGTCGGCCGACAGCACCTCGGCCCACTTGTAGCTGTAGTACCCGGCCGAGTAGCCGCCGGCGAAGATGTGCGAGAAGCTGTTCTGGAAGCGGTTCCACGGCGGCGGAACGACCACCGCGACCTCGCGCCGCACCTCGTCGAGCACGTCCTGCACGCCTTGCCCGCCGCCGGGCCGGAATTCGGCGTGAAGTCGCATGTCGAAGAGCGCGAACTCGATCTGGCGCAATGTCGCCATTCCGCTCTGGAAGTTCTTCGCGGCGAGCATCCGGTCGAAGAGCTCGCGCGGCAACGGCTCGCCGGTCTCGACGTGCGCGCTCATCGAGGCGACGATCTCCCATTCCCAGCAGAAGTTCTCCATGAACTGGCTCGGCAACTCGACCGCGTCCCACTCGACGCCCGAGATGCCCGACACCGCGAGGTCGTCGACCCGCGTGAGCAGGTGGTGCAGGCCGTGGCCGAACTCGTGGAACAGCGTGGTCACGTCGTCGTGCGTGAGCAGTGCCGGGCGGCCGCCGACCGGCGGCTGGAAGTTGCAGACCAGGTAGGCCACCGGCGTCTGCAGCCTCGCCGCGCGGCGCCGGCGCGAGCGTGCGTCGTCCATCCAGGCGCCCGGCCGCTTCGACTCGCGCGCGTAGAGGTCGACGTAGAACTGCCCGACCAGCTGGCCGTCGCGCTCGATGCGGAAGAAGCGCACGTCGGGGTGCCACGCCGGCGCCTCGTCGGGCGCGATGCGCACCGAGTAGAGCCGCTCGATCAGCCGGAACAGCCCGTCGAGCACGCGCGGCAGCTGGAAATACTGCTTGACGGTCTGGTCCGAGAACGCGTAGCGCGCCTCCTTGAGCTTCTCGCTGGCGAAGGCGAGGTCCCAGGCCTGCGGGTCGGGCAGCGCAAGCTTCTCGGCGGCGAAGTGCCGCAACTCGGCCATGTCGCGCTCGGCGAACGGGCGGGCGCGCGCGGCGAGGTCGCGCAGGAACTTCATCACCTGCCCGGGCGACTCGGCCATCTTCGGCACCAGCGAGACCTGCGCGTAGTTGGCGTAGCCGAGCAGCTCGGCCTCCTCGTGGCGCAGCGCGAGCAGCTCGTCGATGATCGGCGCGTTGTCGAGCGCGGCGCCGGCCTCGCCCTCGGGGGCGAGCGCGTTCAGCGACGCACGCGTCGAATAGGCGCGGTACATCCGCTCGCGCAGCGGCCGGTGCGCCGCATACTGCATGACCGGCAGGTACGAGGGGAAGTGCAGCGTGAACGTCCAGCCCTCGTGGCCATCCTTCTGCGCGGCTTCACGAGCGGCGTCGAGCGCGTCGGCGTGCAGGCCGTCGAGTTCGGACGGGTCGGTGACGCGCAGCCTGAACGCGTTGGTGGCGTCGAGCACGTTCTCGGAGAACTTCTGCGCCAGCGCGGCCTGGCGGTCCTGCAATTCGGCGAAGCGTTCGCGCGCCGGCGACTTCAGTTCGGCGCCGCCGAGCCGGAAGTCGCGCAGTGCATGGTCGACGATGCGACGGCGCACCGCCGGAAGCTGCGCGTAATCCGGCGACGCGGCGTACGCCTTGTAGCGGGCGAACAGCGCCTCGTGCTGCGAAAGCTCGGTCCAGAACTGGGTGACCCTCGGAAGGGTCGCGTTGTAGGCCTCGCGCAGCGGCGGCGTGTCGGCGACACCGTTCAGGTGACCGACCATCCCCCATGCGCGCCCGAGGCGCTCGGTGGCGTCCTCGAGCGGCTCGACGAACGCGTCCCAGGTCGCCGGCGTGGCCGGATCGGTGACTGCGGCGAGCGTCGCGCGGGCCTCGGCGATCAGCGAGTCGATCGCGGGGCCGATCTGCGCCGGATCGAAGTCGGCGAATCGCGGCAGGCCCGAGAAGTCGAGCAGCGGATTCACGGTGAGGGCGGTCGTCGTCCCGGGTGCGGCAGCTTGCATCGTCATGGTTTCGTTCGTCGAATCGTTCGGCCGGTTCGTCGCTCGTGCGCGGTCCGGCTTGCAGCGTGGGTCACCGCGCCGCGCGCTCGGCCGCCTCGATCGTGTTCACCAGCAGCATCGCTCGCGTCATCGGCCCGACGCCGCCGGGCACCGGCGTGATCCACCCGGCGACTTCGCGCGCGCTGTCGAAGTCCACGTCGCCGCACAACTTGCCGGCGGCGTCGCGGTTCATGCCGACGTCGATCACGATCGCGCCCGGCTTGACCATGTCGCCGGTGATCATCCTCGCCCGGCCCACCGCCGCGACGAGGACGTCCGCGCGGCGCGTGTGGGCCGCCAGGTCGCGCGTCCTGCTGTGGCAGATGGTGACGGTGGCGTCGGCCTGCAAGAGCAGCATCGCCTGCGGCTTGCCGACGATGTTGCTGCGGCCGACGACGACCGCCTCGGCGCCCCTCAACGCGGCCCCGGCGTGCTCGAGCATCTTCATGACACCGTACGGGGTGCACGGCCGGAAGCCGGGCTGCCCGGTCATCAGCGCGCCCGCGCTCGCGACGTGGAAACCGTCGACGTCCTTGGCCGGCGAGATCGCCTCGATCACCTCGTGCGCGTCGATCTGCGGCGGCAGCGGCAACTGCACCAGGATGCCGTGGACCGAGGGGTCGGCGTTGAGCGCGTGGATCCGCGCGAGCAGGGTCGCCTGCGTCGTGACGGCAGGCATCCGGTCGAGCGTCGATCGGATGCCCGACTCCTCGCAGTCCTTGACCTTGTTGCGCACGTAGACCATCGACGCCGGGTCCTCCCCGACGAGGATCACCGCGAGACCCGGCGGATGGCCGCGCGCGGCGAGGGCGGCTGCGCGATGCGCCATCCCGGCGCGGATGGATTTGGCGAGGGCTGCGCCGTCGAGGATCCTGGCGGTCATCGGATCGGTCCGTGCGGTGGGGGAAAGGGGCCTGCGTGCGCGCCCCGAACCCGGTCGAGTCTAGCACGCACGCCCGCTCGACTTGCGCGTCGCAGCGATCGTGTCATATACTCGCTGGCTTCTCGTGGGGGTATAGCTCAGCTGGGAGAGCGCTTGCATGGCATGCAAGAGGTCAGCGGTTCGATCCCGCTTACCTCCACCACGCGGTTCACGAGAACAACCAGAAGAACAACGACGAGTCCCGTTCGTCTAGAGGCCTAGGACACGACCCTTTCACGGTTGTAACAGGGGTTCGAATCCCCTACGGGACGCCAGCCACTTCCCAAGTGGTTGATTGCACGAAGAATCAAGCCCAGCGCGGCTCTCCAGCCGGTCGGAGCGTACACAACGCGTACACTTCGACGGATGGAAGCGATGAAGAAGCCGCCCGGCGTTCACGTCGTCAAGCGCAAGCACTCCACGACCTACTACTTCCGTCGCCGCATCCCCGGCGACCTCGCTGACTTCTACCCGGAAGGGTGGATCACCGAGAAGCTGCCAGCCAGCCAAGCCGATGCATACGTCCGTGCCGCTGCCAAGTGGGCCGAGACTGACGCGGAGTTCGAGCAGTTGCGCGCCACCGGCTCGCGCTTCCGTCCCGCGTTGACCGATGCGGAGAAGGTCTTCATCGCCGAGTCAGTCCGACACGAACTCCTCGACGCCGACGACGAGCATTGGCGCTTCCGGCCGGATGAGCTGTCCGACGAGGCCTACGGCTACCAACTCTCCGACCTCTTTGACGACGTAGATGCCGCACTGGTCGCGTCGGCGCCCATGTCGCGCGATCTGCAGCGACGCCTTCAAGCCTCACTGGAAGGCCTTGGCGTTCAACTGGATCCGCGCGGCGACGAGTTCAGGGATGTGGCGAGGGCCTACCTGCTCGCCGTCAAGGGTGCCCTGAAGGACATCGCACGGCGGCGCGCAGGGACAGCCAACCCGCCGACTCCTCCGCAGCCGCAGCCGCCAAAGAAGGCAAGAGCGCAGACTGAAGGCGAGCGCCTCGGCGATCTCATCGACTACTGGGCCAGGTACGGAGACCAGAAGCGAGAGAAGTCCATCGAGGAGGGCAGGGCCGCCGCGCGCCGCTTCGTGGCAGTGGTGGGCGATCTTCCCCTTCAGTCCATCGAGAAGGCCCACTTCATCGCCTTTCGGGATGACCGTCTGAAGACCGTGTCGGGCAAGACCGTCAAGAAGGACGTGTCACTCCTTGCCGCAGCCTTCAATGTTGCCTTGGCGGACGACAAGTTCGGGCTGAAGGTGAACCCGGCGGATCACCTGCGGATCCCTCTCGGTGAATCGAAGAAGCGCGGACAGTTCTCCGCCGGGCAACTGAAGACGATCTTCGAGTCCCCGGTCTTCACGAAGGGCGCGCGCCCCGAGGGCGGAAAGGGAGATACAGCCTTCTGGTTGCCACTGGTCGCACTCTTCACGGGGGCGCGTCTCACGGAGGCCGCATCGATCCGGCTGGACGAGATCGGCTCGGCGGACGGGATTCACTTCATCCACTTCCGGCACGACCCAGCGACGGGCAGGGTGCTGAAGGCGAATGCATCGGGGAACAAGCGGGTACCGATCCACTCGGAACTCGTTCGGCTGGGCCTGCTGGATCGAGTGAAGGCGCTCCGCAAGGCTGGCGAGACGCGCCTCTTCCCGGAACTCTGGCGGGGCAAGGTGAAGGACCCTGCCCACAAGTGGGGAGACTGGTGGCGTCGCTATCTCGACGGGCTGGGCCTCGATCAGGAAGGCCTTGGGGCGCACGCCTTCAGGCACACCTTCGTGTACCTCCTGCGGCAGGCAGGGGTCCCGGAGGATCAGAGGAATGCACTGACGGGGCACGCCGACAAGTCGGTGAGTGCGCGTTACGGTGCGCTGGAAGGTTATCCGCTCGGGCCACTGAAGGAGGCTGTGGAGAAGCTGCGTCCGCTGGCGGGTCTTGCGAGGCCACTGACGGTGCCGCCGCCCGCATCTGGTCCGTGATCAACTGCCGCCCCCGAGAACATAGTCGAGCGCTGCTCTTCCGAGTGTCTTCACGACATCGAAGGTCAGTTCAACACCCTTGTCCTTGGCTGTTGCCTTGATGCGGTCCCAAACCGGCTTGCTGCGGATCGTGTCGAGCAACTCGTGGCCCTGCCATGTGAGGGCGGGAGAGATGATCGCCGGTCCTGAGTTCGTGGTGGCGTTGATGGCATCGATGAAGCCCGACCGCCACAGGAGTAGCGCGTGTTCGATCTTCGTCGGGTCCGCGTCGCCACCTCGGCCGCCGATGCCATATCCGTGCGCGTGCCGCTGAGCTTCGGTCAGTTGCTCGACCTCCAGAAGCACCTGCCGGATCACATCCCAGTCACGTTTCATTCAAGGCTCCTGTCGCGAAAACCAGGCCTTGGGATCAAGTACCGTTAGCCACCAACGTCCGGCACTTGCTAGGGGTGAGATCGATGACGTAGAAGCCAGCCGACGGAAAGGCGGGGCACTCCTCGTCCCTGGCAATTTCAAGAACGACGCGCTGGTAGGCAGAAAAGTCGGACGGCACCGTGCGCGGATTGAAGGTCGGCGGCGTCTTGCCGTACTTGACGACGAACTGTTTGAGATTCTCCACAGCCCATTCAATCCCCACTTCAACGCCCTCCGTGAGGCGTTCGCCGTTCTCTCTCTTGCCATCCTTGACGAAGTGAATGTTGGCCATTTCAACCTCCTGTGCAATCCAGCAATCGACCCCCCGTGTCCGACCAGTACCTTCGCGCGCGCCGATCGTTACCCGGAATTCTCGCCACTGTTCCCCCTCCCGGCCCGCCGAATTTGCGAGAAGGCAACCCACCCGGAAATCGCCGCGACGAGGGCGTAGAAGTTTCGATCTGTCGTGCGATCAGTCGTATCGAAACCCCGGCCAAGTTTCTGTTCGAGTGCACGGGCAGCACGAAGGTGGTGCTGATACGTCAGATCTCTGTTGCACCAGTCCGCCGGATTCAGTGCAATACAGCGGCGTTGCTCCTCCATCGCCTGTTCAGCGATCGAATGCGCCATTCGCTCGCTATATGCGCGCCGCTCAAGCGCGGCCGTAGTAGGATCAAGCTTGATGTGTTCCGAGTAGGCGCCATAGGAGGCCGCGACGCAAATTGCCAAGGAGATGAGTAGTGTGCGGTTGGACATTTGATTGGCGCGGTTGGAGATTCGGATGGAAATCCAGCAGAGGCCAGCGCGCCTACTCAACCTCTCGCGCTGAGCGGTGCACCAGCGGCACGCCGTCACCGGGCTGGCGGTCAGGTTTCCCGCACTTCCTCCGCCGCAAGCGGCGCGCCGCACTTCGACTTCCTGCACGCCGTCGGCGCGGGATCCCAGTGCCGCCCGCTGTACTCCTCGCCGCACTTCGGGCAGACCGCCCGCCACCCGATGACTACTTCGGCCAGTCGATAGCCGCTGTAAGCCATGAGGCGCGACACAAGGACGCTCTGCTTCTCCGCGTCGTACTGGTCCCACGGGTCGATGATGACCGACCGGGTCGGGCGATGCAGTAGCCGGTACCGGCGAGAGGCCTCGCGCTTCTTCGTCACCGGGTCGATGGACGCCACGCTGAAATACTCAAGCCGGTAAGCCTCATCGGGCGATTCGTAGACAAGCTTGAGGTCGGGATTGTCGAGCCTCGCCCTGATGTTCTTCTTGCTGTCTTCCTCATTCAACATCTCGACCTTCCCTTGCCATCAGTCAACGCGTACGCCGAGTGCAGTCCAGAACACCGATTCATGCACGAGCGGGATCCCGTATGCGCGCGCCTTCTTCGCCTTGCCCGACTGCGAGAGCGGGTCAGATACGACCAGGTAGTTGAGCTTCTTGGTCACGTTGTCAATGACCGTAACGCCCGCTTCGCTCGCTCTGCGCTTCGCCAACTCCCGCGAGATCAGTTCCCCGCCAATCGAGCAGGCGCTCTCACCAGTGAAGCAGACCGTCCGTCCAACATACTCATGCTGAACGCCGGCCCCCGCCGCCGGTTCGCTCCGAGACGGGATGGTTGCGGCATTGTGAAGGGATTCCTCCGCTTCTATCGCTGCCACGCTCGCGTCATCGAGTCCCACCAGGTGCGCCACGCGGGATAGATCCCTGCGTCCGCTTGCTGTCACAGGACCGTCCTGAAGTGCAGCGCGGACAAGCCGTCGAAGCCGATGGCGATGAATCTCCGCGATCTGGGATCGGCCGAGGTTCCATCGGTGCGCCATGCCGATCAGGGCCTCTCCCTCGCCCTCGTCTATGTGACGATCCATGATCGCTCGACTGAGCAGATCGTCGTATTCAAGCACGCCCGCAGCAGAGCCGAGGTCGTCGGGAAACGCTGCTGCCCGGTCCATCAGTCGCTGCAGGTAGCCTGGGGGAGCGAGGCGGACACTCTCAGCCTGCTGCCGACTCATCAGCCTGCCGGCGTAAGCGTGGCCGATGCTCGGCCAAGGTACTGGGCGCCATCTCTCCAGTTCGACCGGATGGGTGTCTGGGCGGTGCATCAAGGCACTCAGTAGCCGAGCGGCTGCCCGCGCATCGTCGAGCGCGACGTGTTGGCTCCCCTGATATGGCACACCGTATCTCTGGCAGCAATCGATCAGACGGCCCCCGCCGGCCAAGCGCATGGTGCAAAGCTCGGGCACCTCGGGAAGGGTCACGCCCGCCCTGCTGAACTCCGCCGCAAGGAAGGCCCGGTCGAATGAGACGTTATGACCGGCGAGTGCCGCCGAACCCTCAAGGCACTCGATCAGCGGCGCCATCACGTCAACGAACTTGGGTGCCCTTGCCAGATCGCTCGCGGAGACGCCATGGATGCTGACCGGCCCGACATCGCGCTCGGGATTTATGAGCGTACTCAGTTCGCGGACATCCTCACCCCGCTCATCAACGACCACCACGGCAAGCTCAATGACTCGGTCGTGACGGAACGGATTCAGTCCGGTGGTCTCAACGTCCACAACCGCCACAAGCGTCATTGCAGGCAATCCCCCGCCCAGCGACCCAGTTGCAGTGGATGATCTCACCGTGGGCCGATACGTTTCAAGCCAGCCCGGCAGGGCGGGCGAAGCCGCTCAAGGACTGAGCGCGAACTGCTGAACAGAGAGGCCCCCCGATTTCTCGGAGGGCCTTGGGTGGTTTCATGAAGGCGCGCTGCGTAGCAGCTACGTCAGTGCAGTCCTTCCCCAGCCCGCCTGCTGGCGCGTGTGAACCAGTCGGCGGGAAGGAGGGCCTTGCAGTTCGTCCACAGAGAGAAGGCCTTCGCGACCTCCCCGCGTGCCGAGGACTGCAGGGCAGCTTCGAGGAACCGCGAGGCCCGCCGGCGAGTGGCCTTGGATTCGACCATCGGCCAGCCTGAAGGGACCTCAAGGCCCACTGCAAGTTTCCCGCGAGCCTCCTCGGCCCAGCTTGCGATCCCACGCGAGAGTGCCAAGTCCCGTTCGATGTGGGCGATGATGCGGCGCCGTCTGGCGCGAGTCATCCGGTAGGTGGTCACTGAACGCCCCCCGCAGGTTCCCGCCGGTACCAGGCATACGCCTTCAGGAGCCTGTAGATGGCTCGCACCTGGTGCCCGGTGGGTGTCGTGCCTGTGGCCTCGGCGTAGTCGAGGACGCGCCGCACGTCCTCAAGGGACTTGATCGCCTTGCGCGGGGCGGCTTGGGGCTTCGTGGCGTGGACGGTCCCGCACAGTCGCCGCGTCTTCGTCGGGATGCTCATTTGCGTCTCCTTTCATTGCGGTGGATCGCCCGTGGAAGAGGCAAGCGACCGGCACCGACATCGTTCCGGAAGGCCGCGATGCGGGCCACGATGTCTGCCTCCTTCGCTGCACTGGTGGGGTCTTCGAGGAACCATTCCAGTGCCTCGCGGACCTCGTTCGCGACCCTGAAGGTCTGGGAGATCGTTGGCGGTTGAAGGGCCACGATTCTTACTCCCACTCGTAGGGCAGATTGCGGAACTCACGGTCCATGCGCCGAAGGTTGTGGTCCGCCTGACGGAAGATGCCCTCGATGCCGTTGCCTTCGCAGCTCCGATCTCGCTTCTGCTGCTGCTGTGGACGCGCCTGCTGCTTGGCAGGGGCCTGGGAGGCCTTCAGAGCCGCTATGCGCCGCTGAACGAGCGCAGCCATGGGCTTGCTCGACTGTGTCCGTGCGACTGCCTCCGAGGCCTTGACGTAGGCCGCGCGGTCGTTCTTCAGTGCCCACTGCACGAACTCGGCGTGGAGGGCCTGGTTACCGTCGAAGAGTCGGGCTGCGATCAGTCTCGTGTGTGCGTCAACGAGTCGAAGGGCCATTTCGTAGGCTCGCTCGGGCGTCGTACCGATCTCCTTCGCGAGCGCCTCGCAGTCAACTTCGCCATTGCCCGCCAGGCCCTTCAAGACATGGTCGAGTGCCACGGCAGTCTGCTCGGGGGCGACCCCCTCGGTCACTCGCAGGATCTCGGCCTGGTCCTCCGGGTCCGCGAAGTCCTCGGCAGGGAACTCTGCCTGTAGACGTTCGGTTGCCTCGACTGAGGTGTCGTCCTTGTCAAGGTCGAAGGGCGTAGCTGCCTTGGGCAGCGCAGGTTCTGCGGCATCAGCAGGATTGACCCCCTCTTCGGGGGCTTCGCCTGCCGTGCCGCTTACCGCTTTCCCGACGGGGCACTCCCGGCAATCGAGAAGGAACCGTCATGGTTGCGTACGACCGCGCCAGCCGAGATCGCATCGCGGATCCGCACCTGCAGGCCTCCGAGATCGATCAGGTCGGCTTCGGTAATGTCCGCTCCAGTGCGGGCCGATCCGAATTGGCTACGGGCCGAAGCAATGCGTCCGTCTTCGGCGATGCCCTCGATGGCCGGCGCCGAGGTCGCGCTCATGTAGCTCGCCGCGCCGCCTTCAAGGATCTGGACTCGCTCGGCGGCCTTGACCATCCGCTCGGCGTGCTCCTGGCTGTCGCCTTCCTGTTTCGGGAAGAAGTTCACTCGGACTCCGCCGCCCATGAGCGGGTCGAATTGGACGGTGTGGTCGTTGCTGCTGTGTTCGTTGGACATGGTGGTCTTTCTCTGGTGTGTGTGGATGGGGTTTCACTCGGGCGCGTTTACGCCGCTGGCGGGGGCGATGCCTTGATCCCGCCCTTCGAGTGGACCGACGGGACCGGGATCTCCGGATAGCCCGCTGGTGGGGTGGCCGCACTGCGTGGCGGAATGACCCCTTGGGGGACGTCGGAAGGGGCCGGGAAGGGCAATGCGAGGCCCTGCGGGACCTTCGCGGGATTCGATGCTCGATCTTCTTTGGCGAACTCAGGGCCGATGGTGGATACGACGTCGGCGATGCTCTTGATCATCGATGCTGAGAGATCGGGCAGGGCGGTCTCCTCCAGGTACCGCTCGCACTTGTCGAGGAGCTTTCTTCGGAGAATCTGAACGTCGATCTTCCGGGGCCTGCCGCCTTTGTTGGTCGGAGGTGGATTGCTGTTGGTGCTGCTCATGCTTCGTACTGCTCCATGTTGTGGTCGTCTTCGTCGAAGTGATCGCACTGGCCGTGCTGTTCGCACTGCTCATCGACGGGCTTTCTGCGATACCGGCGCTTTCCGTTCCGTGCCCTGCGATCACGCTCAAGGGTCGTGATGATCAGAGACACAAGGGGGCCGATTCGTTCGAGGATGGCTCCGACCATCGCTCGCGAGCGGCGAAGGCTCCGTAGCTCCCCACCTCCTCGGTGCTTCAGCGGCGCCAGCTTGCCGAGGAGTCGCCCGACCTGGGCAGCGGTGTAGTCGCCGTCCTCGTACGCCTCGGGGTCAGTCCGCCACAGGTGGCAGTAGACGGCCGCAGTGATTGCGATGACGTCCAGAGGGTCTGCCCCGGCATTGGCGAGCCTGCGTAGGAGGTCGAGCTTCGGGTCTTCATGGACAGCTTTCGACCTGAAGAGACGCTGCAGGCCCTGCACGGCGACCTGAAGGCCCGGATGGTGGACCTGCATGGGGTCCTGCAGTAGATCCATGACCTCCTTCTGGATCCTCCTGATCGGCTCGGCTGGAAGGTGGCGCCGGCCGATGCCTCCGTACCGAGACCAAGCCGAGTAGTGGGACCGGCAGAAGGGCGAGGTGCGGTACCGGGTGGACGCGCAGCCGGTCACGGAGCACTTGAGGGCTTCGTTCCCGGCGATGTACTGCCGCTGCGGGAGACCGCCGGATGGCGGGGACTCGTGGGTGTAGGGGTCCATGGGGATTGCTCATGTGTGTGGGTGTTGGTGTAGGTCCTGCGCTGCGATTGCGGATACGCCGGCCGTAGCCACTCATGCGTACTCGGGTTCGTCATCGCGGGCCTCCTCGATGTCATCAGGCTCCGCAGCGAAGACGGTCGTGTCGGGCGCGCCTTCGCCGGTTCCGTCCAGATCCGGGAGCCTCCCTTCGAGCCAGTCGCGAAGAAGGCCCCGCATACGCTCGGACGGGATGAAGACCTTGATCGGCTTCCCGTCCCGGATCGCGGAGCGCCAGATCCACTGCGTCAGCGTTCCGAGGGCGTAGAAGTCATCGGAAGTCGCGACGCCGTGATCCTCGAAGTGGCCCCGAATGAACGGATGGCGATACAGGTTGACGAGGTAGGCGAGCGACACCCGGTCCCGGTAGTCGTTTGTGGCCCGCGCATTGCAGGCGAGGAACGAACGTGCGTAGCCCGATCCCTGAAGTGCTTTGCGGAACTTGTTGAAGGTGGACCACAGGTTGCTGCCCGATGGTGTTCCGCAGCGATGCACGAAGAAGTTCCGAGTCGCCCGCGCCAGCTTCGTGGCGCCGATCTCGCCGTTCCTGCGGTCGGCGTCGAACCATCCCTTCGAGAGAGGATTTGACCGGCCTGTCTTGCGTCCTACGGCGTTGAGGGCCGGGTCTTCCTCGATCTCGACAAGGTGCTTGATGCGCTCGACCCTCTCCGCTTCGATTGCCGGGTCATACGGAACCATCGTTCCGTCCTGACCGATGCTGGCCTTCTCCACCTCGACGCCGTGCAGGCGCAGGTACGCCGACATATCCGACCCCTCGAAGAGGTGCGTGAAGATGTAGACACGCTCGAAGTGGGCGAGGAACTCGGTCGGCATCTGCCACAGGAGCAGTACCGGTATGTCTTCGTTCGGGGCGAACCTGGAGGCGACGATCTTGCCTTGGAGACACAAGGACCGAAGGGAGTCGAACTTCCCGCGATACCCCTCGGGCGGGTCGACCCAATCGACTCGCTTCGTCTCTCGGTTGACCTTCAGGCGCCCCGAGTCGAACAGCATCCGGAGGTCTTGCGTACTGATCTCGTACCGCTCGACCCACTCGGCGACCTCGTCCACGAACAGGGTGTAACGGTAGTTCTCCAGAGCCTCGCCGGTCGCCTCATCGACGTGTTTGAAGAGGGCGTGGGTTGCGACGATGTTCTGGCCTTCGGCGAGTAGCCGATTCAGACCGGAGAGCTTCCGGCCACCTTCCGGGACGGGATCGAAGACGACATTCCGGCCAGCACCGCTTCCAGCGATCTCGGGGTCTTCGTTCAGTGCCTTCTTGACCCGTTCGACCTCTTCGAGGAAGGGGGTGATGTAGATGAAGCGATGGGCACCGTCCTCGAAGAGGTTCTCGAACGAGACGGCGATCTCCGTCATCTTGCGGATGACGAGGGTCGTCTTGCCGCTGCCCATCAGGGCATCGACGACGGTGACTTTCGGGAGGGACTGCGAGTGCATGGCGGTGGTTCCTGTAGGTGCTGAACGGGCGTGAATGGACCTGCCGGTGGGCATGAAGGCGTGTTGCCGCGTAGACCGAAGGGCAGGGGATGGATGGGTGTGGCTGCGCGCCACTGGCGTGTCTGAGGGACGTCCGTCCCGGACCGAACGCCACCGATGGTTGTCCTACGAGGGCTTGGAGGACCCTCGATCTCTTCTATTTCTACTACCCTCTTCTCTTAAGCGATGAGGGGAAAATCTCTAATAAATCAATGTGTTACGAGCGCACTTGGAAGGTTTCGACTGTCCGAAACGTCCAAGAGGCCACTTAGCGCTGCCTGGACGCGGCCGGCAAGGGACTTTCCGGACACTCGCCGGAGCAGAGACAACGACGAGGGTGGCGTCCCGAGGAGGCGGCAGTCGGCGGGCTTACCGGAAGTGCTGGTGAGTGACCTGGTAGGAAGGGGTCCCGTCGGGGACCACTCTCAAGGCAGTGGAACTGGAAGAGGTCTCGTACGGGTGTCTCGCAGCTTCTCTTCCCCGTCAGGGATGGAATTCCGCCACTTTCACGGAAAGCCGCTCCAGGACTGCTTCCCGACGGAGATCTGAGACGTCCCGCCGAAGGTCTTGATCGGGGTTGTCTGTGCCCGATCCGTGGGTTCCTGAAGGGGGCTTGGGAGGTCGAGTGGAGGTGGCTGGAACGACTCCCGGAAAACGACTGTGTGCATTCAAGTAAGCGTCGCAGCTCGTCCCTACAACACCGTGGATCTGCCACTTATCCCGCTAACCCGCGCCAAATCGACGTTTCCGGCCGCCTCCGGATGTGGCATCCCAAGTCTCGGGATCGAGCAGGTTCTTCGTCCGGGCTGCGAATAACGCCGCCCACGCTTCCTGTCGCACCGGTGCGAGCGTCCGCCAGAACGGTTCCGCGAGATCCCGCCCCAAAGCTCGCTGGTCCCGCAGCCATTTTCGGTGCCGCGCAGTCGCCCGTTTCGGCTCGCGGGGTTCCATCGGCCGTCCGACCATGAAGCTGGCATACGCCCGTGCCTCCTCCACGCTGCACCCCCATGCCACGGCCCAGTTCTTGAAGGCGTGCCATGACCCCCAACCCGACGTATTGCGCTTCGGCTCGCCGGGTTCGAGGGGTTTCGAGACCCGGACCGGCATCCGCGCACGAATCTCGGCACGGCGCGCCCGGACCTCGCTCGCACGCTTCAGGACCCGCTGCACTTGCGTCGGGCTGGACCACAGCAGGGACCGCCGCCGCTTGGCCGGCTTCGTGTGATCTGGCGTCAGACCTGGCCACCAGCTTTCGTCGCGCGGGGTCCAGACACGGTGGGCATTGAGGATGTCCACCATCTGCACCTGTGACAGTCCCGCGAAGTGCGCCAAGAAGTCCGCGACCATGAGCGCGTGAGCATCAGCACGCTTCGCGTTCGCCTTCTGAAGCGCCTTGAACGCTTCGCGCTGCCTGCTGGTCCGTCTGCTGGTCGCCATCTCACGCCGCCTGCCGTACGACGTTCAGGACGCTCCCCCGGCTGATCTGGAAGGCCCTTGCGAGGGCACTGACCGTCTCCCCCATGCCGTACCGGCGCCGGATCTCCTCGCGCTGCTCTTTGGTCGTCTTCCAGCGTCTTCCAAGCTGCTTGCCCTCCGCCTTCGCCCTCGCAAGCCCTGCCTGCGTGCGCTCGATCAGGAGATCCCGCTCCATGTCGGCGACAGCCCCCAGGACCTTCCTGATCAGTCGCCCAGTGGAGGAGGTCAGGTCAGTCTTCCCAAGCTGGAGGACGATCACCGACACCCCGCGCTCCTCAAGATGGCGGAGCGTCTGCTCAACATCGATGGAGTCCCTGCCCAGCCGGTCGAGTTTCGAGACCACCAGCGAGTCTCCCTCCTCGATCCGGTCCAGCAGCTTCGAGAACTCCGGTCGCTGGCTCGCCGGGACCTTCCCCGAGATCGTGTCCGTGAACCATCGGCGAGGCTGTAATCGAAAGCCTGCCTGCTCCAGTTCCCTGCGCTGGTTCTCGGCTGTCTGGTCGGCGGTCGAAACACGCCCGTAGCCGAATGTCCGGCCCGCTGCAATCGCTGATGCTGCGTTCATGGTCGCCCCTTCTGCGGATGTCAACAAAGGGTGTCATCATCAACGGGAACTGTCAGATTGTCAATGGCTAGATTGTTGACAGTTTGGGGGCCACAGTCCGAAGGGTGTCAGCAATCGTTCGTTTGGTGACACCCCTCAGGAGGTCGCAGGACGTCTCAGGAGGCTCTTGCAGGGTTGGGGACTGCCTTATCCCCTTGGCGTCCCCTGTAAGCGCCTTCCAGGCCTACCCCTGTGGGCCGGAGCGATGCCCCCGGCATCTACGCCACTGCCAGAAGCGATCCCAAGAGCCGATCCGCACATACGCCCATCCGTTCCCGACTTGCACCTTGATCGTGTCCACGGTCTCGACCCCATTGATGGCACGGCAGGAGCGCCGCGAGACGCGATGTTGCACAGGCTCGAAGCAAAGAACCAGAGGACAACGGGAAGGGTTCCGCAAGGGGAAGGGAGGGCGCTACGCTTGGCGCCCCGTAGGGGCTGTCGCGGCCTGGTGGTGGCGGCTCTCAATGCCTACGAGGTCCCGGACCGTGGCCTTCAGGATGGACGCCGGGTGCCTGCCGGTGTCTGGCAGGTGGGGCCTACGGGGGGCGCGAGCGGAGCCGATATGGCAGAGGGGCGCTCGGAATTTTGCGCCGAGGGCATAGTAGAGACTCGTGAATGGGTCTTCGTCGTGAATGCTCCCCGCAGGTGCTGTTGCCACTAACTGATCAGGCGTCTGACAAAGTCCCTTGCGGGGCCAAGCTCCGGGTCGTTCTTGAGGTCCTTCTTGAGCGCGTGGTTCACCCATTTCGGCCCGTGCATTCCTACGGAGGGAACGAACTTCTCAAGCTCACCGACCTCGACAACGTGGATTCCAATGTTCCTCAGAGCCTGCGCCAGTCTCGCGAAAGCCTGGGTCGGATCACCAGATGGTACAAAGTACTTGCCAGTGTCCTTTGCGATGGCCCAAGGCGATGAACGCCTGAACAGCGCCTGAATTGCAGTCTTCGCTTCCTTTGGGAACGCCCCGTCCGACATCCCGGCCAGCACCTTCTCGATCTCCTCGCGGACCTCCTTGGCGTTCAATTCGGCCTTCTTCGATTCAATCGCCGAACGGACGAGCGCCAAATCCGATGCGATAAGACTCCAGTCACCCCCAGCCGCTTCCACGATGTCCCGAAGCGGACGCTCCGCGTTCAGGACGTCGAAGTCGACCGCAACGGCAATTGGAACGTCCACCTCTCGCAATGCACGAACGACCAACGCGCATCGGTCCTTGCCGCCGCAGTGAACGAACATCGCATCTGGCCTCCGACCGTTCGGATCCTCTGCTTCTGCAATCGAGTCGGCGACGGCCGAATAGAATCGTGCATCGGCGTCCCCTTCGCAAACGACAACCCTCTCGTGAAACAGTCCATCGAGGATGTTGGAGTAGCGAAGCAGGGGATCGTTCCAGAGTTCCGCAATCTTGTCGTTCTCCAGCTGGCGGGCACGGTTGATGTCGCCATCCCGCTGCAGTCGAACCACGCGGACATTGGAAGCCCCTGCGTCGAGGACGCCACGCACCACGTCCCCGCTGTGTGTAGCGACGAACAACTGCCGGGTATCCGGTTTGTCAGCGACAAGCATCTTGCCCAACTGCCTCGCCTGGGGCGGATGCAGGAACGCTTCGGGTTCGTCGACTAGCAGGACGCTTTCCTGCCCGACAGATGTCTGTAGAAGGACTCCCGCGAAGCTCCGCATTCCGTCCCCCTGGAGGTGCAACGGTGGGAGTTCCAGCAGTTGGCGTGCATGCTCACCGAGTCGATTGCCCTCCTTGGGGAGTTCGGGGGCGTCACCGACGTGTAAAGGCAGTTGCTTGCCTGCGAGCCGATTGAGAACGAGGCCAACACCAAATGCCTTTCTGAACTGATCGCTCAGGCGCTTCTCAAGCTTGGCATCGTGATAGAGGTAGTGAATCGGATGTGACAGGGGATCACTCAAGAAGTCGATCATCGGCGCCGGGGCCGCTGCCGTGAGCCGTGACTCTGCAGAAAGGAAATGACAAAAGAAACGCGTCAGTGCGTTCAGCTGGTTATTTCTGCCCCAGAAGACCGGAATGGCACTCTTGGAGAGCTGTGTATCGAAGCCGCGAAACGTCGGGTCTTTCGACTCCTGGTCGGATATCGACGCGACCGACCTGAGCCACTGCTCCACGGCTGCGACGTCGCCCTCCTTGGTGTAATGAAGGTCGGAGACGACGGGGCTTTTCGCGCCCTTGGCGAGCTTGTCGCGAATTGTCCTTAGCGTTGCGCTCTTTCCCGCGTTATTGGGGCCGACAATCAGGATGACATCATTGTTTCCCAAGCTGAATGTAGAGCCGTCGCTGAATGTCAGTTGATCGACCCAGATGCGCGGCATCGCTCCTCCTGTCCAAAGGGAATTCGGCTTAATGAGTTCAGGTCCCAATCGCGGCCTGCGCGCCGCAGTTCGGACCGACTGAAGCCGCGATTGGCTTGCGGCAGGCGTGCCTGGCGCTCACGCGTTGAACGGATCAATTCCGAATAGCAGGTGCCAATACATGCCAGACCGCCAACGCTTCATGGCATCGGCTCGCTGCTCTTCCGTGAGTATTCCGTCCTTCCACGCTTGAACGACATTGCCGCGTATCAATTCGGTACGCATGGGATAGGTGCCGAGTCGGTACAGGATGCCCACCACTGCGGTGGCAATCCAGACGAGGAGGAGGTCGAGGAGGGCTATCCACCAGACCAGTTCGCCGATCCACCAGAGGTACCCGAGTAGCCCGACGGCAACGATAAAGACTACCCACTGAAAGACCGAGTGGATTCCGTCGAGCGCGAGGAGAAGGCCCTTCATTCAAGCGATTCTAGTGGTGAGAGCCTTTGAGCGAAAGCTTTCTGCATCCCAAAACCCGGTACACTCCGCGTACACAAGGCGTACACCACCGGCCGGAAACCCGCGCCAGTGCTTGTTCTCCGGACGATCAACGGAATCCCCTACGGGACGCCACTCGCCGCCGCTCGCGGCGGCGTTTGGCCACACACCACGCTCCGATCCTTCCACACCCGACTGCGGGCGCGATCATCCTGCGCGCGGCGGGTGCCTGCGGCGTCGTGCCGCGCCAAGCGCGGGCGCCGCGCGAGGCGTTAATCTTCGTTTCAGCCTCCGTCTGCGAAACTCCGTCCGACCCTCCCGTTCGGGCGCGAGCGAGGCGGGCGCGAAACCCCGCACGAGGATCGACTTGACGCCACCGAATCGCCACGGCCGCAGGGCCGCCATCGTCGCCGTGCTGATGGCCGCTGCGGTTGCGGCGTCGGCGCAGCCGCCGTCGGTCGAGCGTCGGACGATCGCCGCGCAGCAGGTCGATGCGCTCGGCATCCGGGTCCAGCCCGCCGACGCCTCGAACGCCGGTTCGCAGGCGCGCTACCCGGCGCAGGTGGTGGTGCCCATCGCGCGACAGCGCCTGGTGGCAGCGCCGCTGCCCGCGCTGGTCGAATCGTTGCAGGTCGCGGTCGGCGACGAGGTCCGCGCGGGGCAGGTGCTCGCCGTGCTGCGCAGCACGCAGGCGAGCGAACTGCAGCGCGACGTGGCGCAGGCGAACAGCCAGGCCGACCTCGCACGGCGCAACCTCGAGCGAGACGAGCAGCTGTTCGCCGAAGGCCTGATCGCGCAGTCGCGACTCGAGGCGGCGCGCGCGCAGGCTCGCCAGGCCCAGGCACAGCAACTCGAGCGGCGTCGCGCGCTCGCGCAGGCCGGGGTCGGTGCCGACGGCGGCGCCGGGCAGATCACGCTGCGCGCGCCGATTGCGGGCGTGGTGCTCGAGCAGCAGGCTATCGTCGGGCAACGGCTCGAGCAGGCGGCGCCGTTGTACCGGATCGCGGCCCTCGATCCGCTGTGGGTCGAAATGCAGGCGCCTGCGACCGATGCCGCGTCGCTCGCGCGCGGCAGCGCCGTGCGAATCGAGGCCGGCCCGCACGCGGGCCGGCGAGAGGCGGCCGCGCTCGTCGGTCGCGTGATCGCGCTCGGCCAGAGCGTCGACACCGCGACGCAGACGGTGCTCGTGCGCGCC
>JAMLIR010000002.1 GCA_023954045.1 Burkholderiaceae bacterium
GTCGGGATACTGGTTCGCGAGCCGCTCGATCACGCCGCGTTCGAACTGCGCGTTGTAGGCGATCACCGGACCCTCGGCCGGCAGCTCGCGCACGAGCGCCTCGGCGCAGGGGCGGCTCGGGTCGGCGCCCGACAGGTCGAGGAACTCGCGCTGCTCGAGCCGGCCGCGCGCGGCGTCGCCGCTTTCGTGCTCGACGATGCAGGTCCACTGGAACGGCACCTGCTGGTACGGCCGCGTGCCCGCCCAGCGCGGCACCGCGAAGCCGATCGTCTCGAAGTCGAGGTAGCTGCGCGGGTATAGCAGCGCGCGCACGATGCGCGCAGCCTCGGGGTCGAGGCGCGGGCGACCTTCGCGGGTCACGCGCGCGATCATCGCGAGCTCGTCGTCGTCGATGCGGTCGGGCGGCACCTCGCGCAGGTCGGCGTAGCCCTCGGCGAGCAGCGCGGCGGCGAGCTTCTTGCCCTTGTTGTTCGGCAGCAGCGTCACCGGGTACTCGGGCTGCGGGCCGGCCTGCGCGGCGCACCAGGCCTGGAACGGGCAGTCGAACGGCGACGTGCATTGCTCGCCCATCGCGATCGCGGGCTCGGGGCCGGCCAGCACTTGTTTCGCGCCGCGCAGCCAGTCGGGCACCTGCGCGATGCGCGCGTCGACGGCTTCGCCCAGGTCTTCGCGCACCAGCAGGCCTTCGTAGCGGCCGTCGCCCGCGTAGGTGAAGCCGGTGTCGATGCGCCAGAGTTCGGTGCGCGCGACGGTGAGGCCCGCGTCTTCGCCGGGGCCGCGGCCCGATGGCCCGCTCGCTGTCTCGATCGCCCAGCGCTGGATCGCGACGTCGGTCGGGTGGTAGTCCTTCACCGAGCCCGACGACTTCACCTCGGCCAGCGTCCAGCCATCGGGGTCGGGCAGCAGGAGGTCGGCGCGCACCAGCAGGCCGTCGCGCTCGAAGGTGGCTTCGAAGAGCGGCCGCAGCGGCCGGGCGGCGAGCTGCTCGCGGGTGAGCCGCAGCGCCTCGGTGAGGTCGTTGCCGGGCGGGTCGATCAGCACGCCGCCAGGCACCAGCGCGCGCGCCGCCTCGCCCACCTCGTGCCCGTTGGCGAAGGCGAGCTGCATCGCGGTCGATTGCTCGCGGGCCTCGGGGCGGTACGCCTGAAGCCACAGGCGCTTGGGGCACTGGAGGTAGTCGAGCAGGCGCGACTTCGACAGGCAGGGTGGACGGCGTGGCCGGCCTTGCGGTGTTGTGCGCTGCGGGTTGGCCGGCGAGTGTGTGCTCACCGTGGGGCCAGTCTCCAGGGCTCCCTCCTCGTCGGACTCTTATTCGCGATTATGTTTGCATCTTAATACTTGCGGCGCCGCCGGAATCAGGCGGGGAAACCCGCTTGCGTGACGAAGCGCACGTCGCGCGGGCGGCGGCTGCGCCCCGGGCGCAGCGACGCGAGGCTGCGGTCGCGGATCACGCGGCGCCAGCGGTGGCCGGTGGTGATCACGCAGCCGTCGGGGCCGAGCACTGCGTACAGCGTCGACGCCTCGACCGCCTTGCGCCAGGTGGCGCGCGGCTCGCGGCGGGCGACCTGGTCGAGCGCGGCGCGGTCGAAGGTGACGATCTCGGCACCGCGGTGGTCGTGGTGGCGGCGGCCGTAGCCGAGCAGGCAGGCGAGCGCTTCGAGGTCGATGCCGCGCTGGCGGGCGCGGACCAGGGCGTGGGCGGTGAGGGGGGTGGGGTCGGCGGGGACGGGGGAGGCAGGGGGCATGGGGCGGCTCCGGCGGGTGGGGTAGGCCGGATGATCGCGGGGGTGGGGCTCAGGGGGTGAGCCCCGAGCGCAAGCTGATGGACTGCCTGACCCGCCTGGGTTACGACGTCGAGATCGCGGTCCGGCCGTCGAGGCGGCAGAGGGGGCGGTTGTCGGTGGCGGTTGCCTGAGGCGCGTCAGCTGGCGCCACCCCCGGCATGGCGCCCTGTGCGGGTGCTGCGTGTCGACCGCCGGGGTCGCCCCGCGATCTTCACGAACCTCACTTCCACCCTGCAGCCAAGTGCCCGGGCGTAACGCTGCAGCGTCGCGATCGATGGTGAGTGCGCGGCGCTGCCCGATTCGAGTCGGGCCACGGCCGATTGGGTGGTACCGATCCGCTCGGCGAGCTGCGCCTGCGTGAGGCCGGCGCTCGCGCGCGCCTTCAGGAGTTCGTCGATGAAGGCGAACTCGTCCGCGAGCGCCTCGTACGCGCTCTTCACCTCCGGGCGCTTGAAGGCCCGCGCCTTGAACCTCTGCAGAGGGCTACTCATGCCTCACCTCTTTCATCCGGCGGATCGCGACTGCGAGTTCCCTCGCGGGCGTCTTGTCGGTCTTCTTCACGAACCAGTGGAGCAGAATCACGCGACGCTCCGCGGCAGTGCAGTAGAACACCCTTGCGATTCCCTCGGAGGCCTTGATCCGCAGTTCGAACAGGCCGTCGCCCATCGCCCTCGTATGCGGCATGCCCAGGTCCGGCCCGAAGACCTCGAGCCGCTCCGCGTACCTGAGCAGGCGGGCCAGGAGTCCGGGCGGCATGGCTGCAAGCTCGCGCTCCAGGCGCTCGCTGTGAAACTCGAGTTTCCAGGCCATTCAGTATATAGCACATCTGCTATGCCGACACGGCGCCCTTCGGCAACCAGCCAAAGGGGCGCAAGCCTGCTCCGGGGCCGACGGCGTGCAGGTGTTTGGTCAGGGCATCCAGAGCGTGGCACAGCCCGCGGGATCCGGGCACGTCGCAAGTAGGCCGATTGGCCTCGGAGCGGTGGCTGATGCGTGGTGGGTCCCCACGAGTTTCTGTGGGACGGGATTCCTGGGACGTATCAGAATAGATACAATGCCGCACGCCCCCACAGGAGAACGCATGAAACGAAATCCCCACGTCGGGTCGACCCTCGACGACTTCCTGCGGGAGAGCGGCAGCTACGACACCGTGCAGGCGATCGCCGTCAAGCGCGTCCTCGCCTTCCAGCTCGAAGAGAGCATGAGGAAGGCGCGCCTGACCAAGTCAGAGATGGCGCGACGTATGCGGACAACCCGCGCGCAACTCGACCGCCTGCTCGACCCGGACAATCCATCGACCACCCTGCAGACGCTGGTAAAGGCGGCCGGGGCGGTCGGGAAGCGGCTGAACGTCTCGCTGGTGAAGGGCTAGGCATTGGCCAAACCGGCCAGGCGCCCGGCCGAAGCGCGCGGTCAGCGCGCGACTTCGGAGTCACGAATCGGCTTCTTGAGCCGGGCAACCTTGATCCGGGAAGCGTCCTTCAACACCTGCGCGAGGTCGTACTGACGCTGCAGGCGCAGCCAGAAGTCCGGGTCGTTGCCCACGGCCTTCGACAGGCGCACGGCCATCTCGGGCGTGATCGCCGACCTGCCGCTCACCACGTTGTTCAGCGCTTGACGCGTGACGCCGAGCGCCTTGGCAGCCTCGGCCACCGAGAGGCCAAAGGCGTCGAGGCACTCCTGGCGCACGATGCGGCCAGGGTGTGCCGGATTCTTCATCTGCATCGTTGGTCTCGCTTCGGCCCGTGAATTGTAAATCGTCAATTGACAATTGACAACTGGACGGAGGCTCGACAGGACCAGTCTGCCGCAAGCTGCGGCGTCTTCGGGTACGCCGAAAGGCTCGGATGGATTCGGCGCGATGGCCGATGGCAAGCGCTCGTGGCAGGCAGGCCGCCCGCGAACCCGCCTCAATCGACGATGAACAGCGTCGCTCCGCTTGCCGTCGAAGACCGGTGCGCCTCCGCGCCATCGGCCACCTGGTAGCTCATCCCCGGCTTGAGCACGAAGCGGCGGCCGTCTTCCAGCAGCGTCTCGAGCTCGCCGGCCAGGCACAGAAGCACGTGCCCCTTGCTGCACCAGTGGTTGGCGCTGTAACCGGGCGAGTACTCGACCATGCGCACGCGAATCGGATCGTCGGCGGGGCCGAAGTGACGCGTGCGCCAGCGCGCGACACCGGCGTCGCCCGGGTGCTCGGTGGCTTCGACGGTGGACCAGTCGGTGGTGCCGAACGGGATATCGCGCATTTTCATCGGGAGGGCTTCGTCGATGGCGCTACGCGCGGCGCGTCCGGCGCAGCGCGCGGTCCATCCCGTCGTCGAGCTCCCTTTCGAGCTCGGTCATCGGCCGGGGGCGCTTCGCGCTGGCGCCGGCGTACCGACCGATCAATCCCCGCAGCTGCGAGAAGTCACGACGCGGCGCAGACAGGTGGTGCGCGGCCGCTTTCAGTACCGCGTAGCGGATCGCTTCGGACTTGCTGGCCAGCCCGCGGCCGCGCATCAGAGCCTCGAGCGCCTGATCGAACTCGGGTGTGACGTGGAACTTGAACTGGGGCATGTCGTCAGGCTCCGCAGGGCATCGCCATACTAGCCCTGTTCACCCCACAACCGCTGCGCCGAATCGCGCGCGCGGCCGAACGCCTCGTAGACGTGGGTGGCCGAGTCGGCGACCAGCGCCCACGCGACGCCACCCTGGGGCTGCGCCTCGAGCGCCCTGGCCAGTTCGTGCATTGGCTCGAGCGGCGCCTGCATCCAGCCGATGATGCGCTGGAAGCTGCCGTGCACCGCTTCGTCCGACACGCGGCCGTCGGCCAGCAGGTCGTCGAGCCTCGCAAGCTCGGCGAACACGTCGTGCCTGGCGCCGACCAGCTCGTCGCACACCTCGCGCGTGCGCGCTTCGAGCGCTGCCGGCATGCCGAGTTCGGGCAGGTCGGTCTCGATCAGCGCGGCGTTGTCCGACATCGACAGCGCGCAGGCGCGCGCGTCTTCGATGGCTTGCAGGAGGGCGTGTTCGTCTGTCATCTGGCGTACCCCGCCTCGCGCTGGCTGCGCAGCGCGAGCACGAAAACGGTGTCGATCTCGTCGACGTAACGGTACAACGCGACGTAGCCGCGCGATCCGCGTCCGATCACCAGTTCGCGCAAGTCGCTGCCGGCAGGCCGCCCGATCAGCGGGTTGCGCTCCAGCACGTCGATGGCCCGGATGATGTCGACGACGCGCGAGGACACGTCGTCGGCCGCATTCGAGACGAGGTGCTCCAGGATGCGCTCGAAGTCCTCGGCGAGCTCGGGCGCCAGCTCGATCGCCGACATGTTCAGCGCGCCAGCTTCCTCGATGCCGGGCGCGCTGCCGCCCTGCCCGCGATCCGGTCTTCGAGATAGCGGCGCATCTCGCTCCAGGCGATCGTCTTGCCCGAGGCGGCGATTGCCGCATACCGCCGCTCGGCCTCGTCGTGGAAGTCGGCGCGTCGCTCGGCCTGGTCGGCCTTTTCGGCAATGGCTTCGAGGATGAAGTTGTGCGAGGTGGTGCCCGCGCGCCTGGCGGCCCGCGCGACGCGCGACTTCAGTTCGTCGGACAAGCGGATGGTGGTGGTCGACATGGCAGGCTCCGGCTCGGCGCGTATCTTCGGGAGAATGTAGCACATTCGTGCTACGCCAACTGTGGCCCCAGCTCCGGCCTACCGTGGAACACCCGCAGGATCTCGATCGCACCACCGCGGACGCGATAGGGGACGACGTAGCGCGTGCGCGGGACCACCAATTCACGAGTGCCGGGCACGCGACCCGGACGGCCGATAGCGGGATGCTCGCCTGGTTCGTCCACGGCCAGCACGATGCGTTGCACGACCATGCGTGCAGCGGCGGGGTCTTCGTTGGCAATTTCCGGCTCCAGCCGCATCGTCATCGTCGTGGTCGTTCGCGGGCTCCGCTCCGGTGTGCGCGTATGTGTACACCCTCGCACAGGCGAAGGCGAGAGACCTGCGAAGTTACCCCCGACAGCGACTCGCCGCCATTTGCCGAAAGGTATAGTCCGACCGTCAGCCGGCGTGCACGCGGCTTTTCCGCACCATCCCATGCCCTCCCCCTCCGACCCCGGACCCGCCTCCTCGCCTGCCGCCGCCCGCGCCAACTGGCTGATGCTGCTCGCCCTCACCGGCGGCTTCACGCTGAGCCAGGCCTGGCGCACGATCGCGGCGATCATGGCGCCGGCACTGCAGCACGACTTCGCGCTGTCGACGCAGCAGCTCGGCCTCTTCGCCGGGATCTTCCACTTCGCGTTCGGCGCGCTGCAGCTGGCGATGGGCGTGGGCATCGACCTGCACGGCGTGCGACGCACGGTGCTGGCGGCGTTTCCGCTCACGATCGCCGGCGCGGCGTTGTCGGCGCTGGCGCCGAACTTCACGCTGCTGCTCGCCGGGCAGGTGCTGATCGGCATCGGCTGCGCGCCGGCCTTCCTGGTGTGCACGGTGTTCATCGCGCGGCAGTTTCCGGCGGCGCGGTTCGCGGCCATCAACGGCATCGTGCTCGGGCTGGGTGGCGTGGGGATGCTGCTGACCGGCACGCCGCTGGCGTGGCTGATCGAGGCGAGCTCGTGGCGCGGCGGCTTCGTCGCGCTGGGCGCGTTGTCGGCGCTGGCGTGGCTCGCGATCTGGTGGCTGGTGCGCGAGCCGGCGGGCCCGCCGCACGACGGCCCGCACGAGACGCTGGCGGGCGCGCTGCGTGGCTTCGTCGCGCTGTTCGCGATGCCGCACACCTGGGGCATCGTCGCGCTCGGCGCGGTGACCTATGCGGCGTTTGTCACGCTGCGCGGGCTGTGGCTCGGGCCGATGCTGCTCGAGCGCCACGGCTTCTCACTGGTGCAGGCGGGCAACGTGGCGATCGCGATCTCGCTCGCGTCGATGGTCGCGCTGCCGCTGTTCGGCCGCTTCGACCCGGGCGCGGGCACGCGGCGGCGCACGATCGTCGCGATGACGCTGGTCTGCGCGGCGGTGTTCGCGCTGGTGGCGGCGAACCTCGGCGCGGCGTTCGACGTCGGGTTGTCGCTCGCCTACTCGCTGCTCACCGGGTTCATCGTCTACCAGTACGCCGACGTGCGCGCGGCCTATCCGGCTGCGATGACCGGGCGAGCGCTCGCGCTGTTCACGATGGCGATGTTCCTCGGCGTCGCGCTGATGCAGTGGGTGACGGGGGCGGTCGCCACGGCCGCGTCGGGCTGGCACGTGCCGACGTACGCGGCGGTGATGGGGACGATCGCGGCGATGCTCGTCGCGGGGGCTGCGGCGTTCGCGTGGCTGCCTCAGCCGCCGAAGCAGCCGACGTCGCCGACGTAGCCGCCGCGCGGCCGAAGCAGCGCCGCGCGCGCCAGAGTCCTCGCGCATCGTCCGACCGCGCCCTTTCCGGCGCGCGGCGCCGCCGATATAGTGGCCGACCACGAGAACCGACAGCCGGAGACCGACATGGCCGCACGCAGCCTCGCCCTCGCGCTCGCCGTCGCGCTCGCATCGATTGCCGGCTGCGCCTCGCTCGCGGGAAGCGGCAGCGGCTCGGGCCGCTACGACTTCGCGATCATCGGCGACATGCCGTACACGCGCGTGCAGGAGCAGGAGTACCAGCGCGTGCTGGCGGCGCTGAACGCGGCCGACCTCGCGTTCGTCGCGCACGTCGGCGATTTCCAGTTCGACGCGCGGCCCTACAACGCCAATCCGTCGCTCGCCTCGATGCCCTGCGTCGACGAGAGCTACCAGGCGATCTACGAATCGTTCCAGGGCGTGCGCCACCCGATGGTGCTCACGCCGGGCGACAACGACTGGGCCGACTGCGCGCCGCTGAAGGCGCGCAAGGTCGACCCACTGGCGCTGCTCGAGAAGGTGCGCGCGACCTTCTATCCGCCGGGGCGCTCGCTGGGCCAGCGCACGATGCCGGTGGTGAACCAGTCGTCGGATCCGCAGTTCGCGAAGTTCCGCGAGAACCTGCGCTGGACCGTCGGCGGCGTCGTGTTCGCGACCGTGCACATCGTCGGCAGCAACGACAATACCGGGCACGGCGCGCAGACCGACGCCGAGCAGGCCGAGCGCAAGGCGGCGAACATCGCGTGGCTGAAGGCGGCGTTCGCCGAGGCGTCGAAGCCGGACAAGCGCGGGCTGGTGGTCATCACGCAGGCCAATCCGGGGTTCGAGAACTTCTGGCCGCCCGCGGCGAAGACCCGCTACTTCCTGCCCTTCATCGCGCGAGGCCAGCCGCTGCCGAAGCCCGAGACGCCGTTCGGCGACTACGCGCAGACGCTGTCCGACGCGCTCGAGACCTTCGACAAGCCGATGCTGTACGTGCACGGCGACACGCACCTGTTCCGCATCGACAAGCCGCTGTACAGCGCGAAGACGCAGCGGGCGTTCGAGAACTTCACGCGGGTCGAGACCTTCGGATGGCCGGACACGCACTGGGTGCGGATCACGGTCGATCCGGCCGATCCGCAGCTTTTTCTCGTCGAGCCGCGGGTCGCGCCCGGGAACGCGGCGAGCCGGCGGGCGAAGTAGCGCGCGTCGGCCAGCCTAACCGTCGCGCCCGAGCAGGCGCAGCATCCCGATCAGCGCGCGGTCGCGCTCGGCTTCGAGCTCGGCCACCGAGCGAGCGCCCGCCTCGTCGTGCACACCGTCGATCAGCGCTCGGTGCGTGCGCTCGTCGAAGACCGGGGTGCCGAGCGACGCCCAGCGCCGCGCCTGGCTGGGCCCGAGGTGCGCGAGGTAGTGCTCGATGCCGCCCTCTCCGCCGCCGAGGTGGTAGGTCATGTGCGGGCCCATGATCGCCCAGCGCAGGCCGGGTCCGTGCGTCATCGCGGCGTCGATGTCGGCGACGCTGGCCACGCCCTGCTCGACCACGTAGACGGCCTCGCGCCACAGTGCCGAGGCGAGGCGGTTGGCGATGTGGCCGGCCATCTCCTTCTTCAGCACGACCGGACGGCGGCCGACGCTGCGATAGAAGTCGGCCGCGCGCGCGACCACGGCGTCGTCCTCGCCGACGATCTCGACCAGCGGCACGAGGTGCGGCGGGTTGAACGGATGCGCACTGATGTGACGATGCGGATGCCGGCAGTCGACGACGAGCCGGCTGCGCAGCAACGACGACGTGCTGCCGGCGACGATCGTGTCGGTCGGCACGAGGCCGTCGATCTCGGCCAGCAGCCGGCGCTTCAGGTCTTCGTTCTCGGGCGAGTTCTCCTGCACCAGGTCGGCGCCGGCCAGCGCGTCGGCCAGCACCGGCGTGAAGTGCAGCCTGCCCTGGCCGGTGGCGCCGAGCTCGGCGAGCTGGGGTCGCGCGCGCTCGACGAAGCGGCGCAGGCGCTCCTCGGCGGCGGGCGACGGGTCGGTCGCCTGCACGTCGAGCCCGTGCGCGAGGAACAGCGCGGCCCAGCTCGCGCCGACGGTGCCGCAGCCGACGACGGCGACGGTGCGAATGCTGCTCTGGTTCATCCGGATCTCCCGTTCATCGATGCGCGACCTCGTGCCGGGGCGAAGCGGGCGCGCTTCCTCTGCCGATACAGCACGAACAGCCCGGACGCCACCAGCAGCGCGATGCCGCCCCACGCGAGCGCGTTCGGCACGTCGCCCCAGACGACGTAGCCGACGACGATCGCATACAGCACGCCGGTATAGCGGAACGGCGCCACCAGCGACATCTCGCCGTGCCGCATCGCGTCGACGATCAGCCAGTAGGCACCCATCAGGAAGCCCGCGGCCAGCGCGAGCAGCGCCAGGTCGCGGAGCGCGAACGCGCGCCAGCCTTCGACGAGCGAGAGCACGCCCGCCAGCGCGGTCACCGCGATGGTCGTCGACAGCGTGATCAGCACCGCGGGCACGTCGGGGGCAATGCGACGCGTGAGCAGGTCGCGCACGGCCTGCAGGAATGCGCCCAGCAGGCACACCAGCGCGTAGGCGTTGAACCCCGCGAGCCCCGGCTGCACCACCAGCACGACGCCCGCGAAGCCGGCGCCCAGGGCGAGCCAGTGCGCCGCGCCGACCCGCTCGCGCAGGAACACGACCGCCAGCACGACGATGAACAGCGGCGCCGACAGGTTGATCGCTGCCGCATTGGCGAGCGGCAGCTGGAACAGCGCGGTCAGGTAGAGCACCGTGGCCAGCGCCTCGGCGACGCCGCGCGCGAGCACGCGCGGGTGCACCGTCTCGCGGATTCGCACGGCGGCGCCGGTGGCCAGCGCGACCGCCACCACGATCGCGGCGGCGATCAGGCCGCGCAGGAAGATCAGCTGCGCGGTCGGCATGCCGGCGCTCACGATCTTGACCAACGCGTCGTTGGCGACGAAGCAGGCCATCGCGCCGGCCATGCTGAGGATGCCGCGGCGATTGCCGGCAGCGACGGAAGTCATCGCGAGGTCGGTCGGGGTCGATCCGTCCCGTTCGGCCGGCAGGCACGACGGCACGCCCGCAGCCGGCGCGGCCGCTGCGGCGCCCCGATCGAACGCGGGGCGGTCGGCCCGCCTGGCGGGTCCGAGGCGATGCCTGACGGGTCTGAGGCTATGCCTGAGGGGTCTTCGGCTTCGCCTTGCGTCCGGGCGCCGCGGGCGGGATGTAGCCGGAACGCCGGTACAGCCACGCGTCGACCCGGTCGCCGTTGGCGAAGCGAGTCACGCTGCAGGTGATCAGCGCGCCGGTGGCCGCCAATCCGGCCGCGCGCTCGCGCACCGCCGCCAGCGGCACGCCGGTTTCCTCAGCGATCTGCGAGTCCAGACGCTCGCCGTATTTCTCGAGGCACTCCAGGATATCGATCAACTTCGCCTCGCCTGTATTGTCCGGGTCGGGATCCCGGCTACCCCCGATAGTACCCCTTCGGGGGGGCTGCGACGCGCCGGGGGCGTCCCGGCCCCTCTCCCGACCCCATCTTCCCGGCCCCGTCTCACTCGTGCCGCAGGGCCTCGATCGGGTCCATCCGGGCGGCGCGGCGCGCCGGAAAGTAGCCGAAAATCACGCCGATCGCGGCCGAGAACACGAACGAAACCAGGTTCACGGTGGGGTTGAACAGGAACGGCACGCCCATCAGCTGGGCCAGGCCGAACGACGCCCCCGCGGCCAGCACGACCCCGACCAGCCCGCCGAACGCGGCCAGCACGACCGCCTCGATCAGGAACTGAAGCAGCACCTCGCGCTCGAGCGCGCCGATCGCCAGCCGCAGGCCGATCTCGCGGGTGCGCTCGGTGACGCTCACCAGCATGATGTTCATGATGCCGATGCCGCCGACCAGCAGGCTCACCGCGGCGACGGCGCCGAGCAGCATCGTCATCACCTGCGTGGTGCCCGACAGCGTCTCGGCCAGTTGCTGCGTATCGAGGATGTTGAAGTTGTCCTCGTCGGTGGACGAGAGCTTGCGCCGTTCGCGCAGCAGCTGGCGCAGGCTCGACTTGACCCGCGACGAGTCGCTGTCGTCCTTCATCGACACCAGCAGCGTCGACACCCGCGTATTGCCGGTCACGCGCCGCTGCAGCGTGGACAGCGGCACCAGCACGATGTCGTCCTGGTCGTTGCCCATCGCGCCCTGGCCCTTCGACGCGAGCAGGCCCACGACCTGGCACGAAAAGTTCTTGACGCGCAGCTGCTCGCCCAGCGGCGAGCGGCCGGCGAAGAGCTCGCGGTGGATGGTCTCGCCGATGATGCATACCGCGGCGCCAAAACGAAGCTCCTCCGGGGTGAACTCGCGGCCCTCGGCGATGCGCCAGTTGCCGGTCTGCAGCCAGAGGTTGGTGCTGCCGGTGACGTTGGTGGTCCAGTTGTTGCCGCCGGCGACGACCGTGGCGCCCGCGCGCGCCTCCGGCGCGACCGCCTGCACGCCGCCGATCTGCGCGGCGATCGCCTCGGCGTCGGCCTGCTGGAACGCCGGCGCCGAGGCGCCGCCCATGCCGGGTCCGAGGCGCTGGCCCGGGCGGATCATCAGCAGGTTCGTGCCCAGGCTCGAGATCTGGTTCTGCACCGCCATCGTCGCGCCGTTGCCGACCGTGACCATCGTGATCACCGCCGCGACGCCGATGACGATGCCGAGGATGGTGAGGAAGGAGCGCATCAGGTTGCGCCGGATCGAGCGCAACGCGAGCAGCAGCGTGTTGAGCAGCATCAGGCGGCCCTGCCGGCCAGCTTCGCGCCGGCGCCTGTCCGTCCGGCGTCGGCGACCACTCCCGCCGGGTGCTCGTTGAGCGTGTCGTCGGCGACCACGCCGTCGACGAAGCGCACGATGCGACGCGCCCAGGCCGCCATGTCGTGCTCGTGCGTGACCATCAGGATCGTGATGCCGCGATCGGCGTTGAGCCGCCACAGCAGCTCCATGATTTCTCGGCTGCGCTGCGTGTCGAGGTTGCCGGTGGGCTCGTCGGCGAGCAGCAGCGCAGGCTCGGTGACGATCGCGCGCGCGATCGCGACGCGCTGCTGCTGGCCGCCCGACAGCTCGGCCGGGGTGTGATGCTCCCAGCCCTTCAGGCCGACCGAGTCGAGCGCACGCGCCGCCGCGGCGTGGCGCGCGGCCGCCGATTCGCCGCGATAGAGCAGCGGCAGCTCGACGTTCTCCTGCGCCGACGTGCGCGCGAGCAGGTTGAAGCCCTGGAACACGAAGCCGATGTAGCGGCGGCGCAGTTGCGCGCGCTCGTCGCGCGTGAGCGTCTCGACGTGCGCGCCCATGAACAGGTACTCGCCCGAGGTCGGGCGATCGAGGCAGCCGATCATGTTCATCGCGGTCGACTTGCCCGAGCCGCTCGGGCCCATGATCGCGACGAACTCGCCGCGCGCGACGTCGAGGTCGACGCCGCGCAGCGCCTGCAGCGCGGTCGGGCCCTCGCCGTAGACCTTGGTGATGCCGCGCAGCCGGATCAGCGGCTGGCTCGCTGCACCGCTTGCTTCGCCGCTCACTTCGCCGCTCACTTCGCCGCTCGCTGCACCGCGCGTTTCGCCGCTCACTTCGCCGCGCCTCCGGCGAGCTGGTCGACGATCACGGCCATACCCGGCTGCAGTTCGCCGCCGGTGATCTCGGTCATCTTGCCGTCGCTGATGCCGGTCGTGACCGACACCGGCTGCGCCGCGCCGTCTCGCAGCACCCAGACCTGCCGCGCGCCCGCGCTGCCGGCGTCCGGCCGCGCAGCCTTCGTGGTGTCGCGCGGCGGGCGCGGCAGCAGCCTCGAGACGATCCCGCCGCCGGACGAGGCCCTCGCCGCGTTGCCGCCCCCCAGCGAAGGCGAGAAGCGCAGCGCGGGGTTCGGCACCAGCAGCACGCCCTTGCGCTCGGCGGCGGTGATCGTCGCCGACACGGTCATGCCGGGCCGCAGGCTCAGGTCGCTGTTGTCGACCTCGAGCCGGGTCGCGTAGGTGACGACGTTCTCGGTGAGCGTCGAGCCGTAGGCGACGCGGCTCACGGTGGCCGGGTAGCGGCGCTGCGGATACGCGCTGACCGTGAAGCTGGCCTTCTGGCCGACCTGCACCGCGCCGACGTCGGCCTCGTCGACGCTGACCTCGACCAGCAGGTGCGTCAGGTCTTCGGCGAGGCTCATCAGCGTCACCGCCTGCAGCGTGGCCGCCACCGCGTTGCCGGGCTCGACCGAGCGCGACAGCACGACGCCGTCGATCGGCGAGCGGATCGACGCCTTGGACAGGTTGGTCTCGTCGGTGGACAGCGCGGCCTTCGCGTCCTCGACGTTGGCGCGCGCGCTGTTCTCGTCGGCGCGCGCGCGCGCCAGCGCCGCGGTCGCCGCGTCGAGTTCGGCCGCCGACGGCACCTTGCCGCCGGAGAGCCGCGAGACCTCCTTGAGCCTCGCCAGGCTGGCCTCCGATTCCTTCACGGTGGCGGTGGTCTGCGCGAGCCTCGCCTGCGCCGCGGCCAGCGACGCGCGCGAGCGCGCGACCTGCGCCGTGAGCTTCGCGGTGTCGAGCTCGACGAGCACCTCGCCCTTTTTCACGCGGTCGTTGACGTCGACCAGCACGCGGCGCACCGTGCCCGACAGCTCGCTGCCGATGTTGACGGTGCGCGTGGCCTGCAGCTTGCCATTGGCGGTGACGGTCAGCGTGAGATCGCCGCGTCGCGCCTCCTCGGTCACGAAGCGCGGCGCGGCCGCATTCTGCTTCTGGCCGAGCCAGTACCAGGTGCCGGCCGCGACGAGCGCGAGCACCCCGAGCCCGATCCACAGCGACGGCCGCTGCCACCAGTGCCGCCTCGCCCCGGCGAGCAGCGTGTCCACCTTCGTGTTCATTCCCATCCTCCGCCGAGCGCCTTGTACAGGCGCACGTGGTCGGCGCTGACCTTCGCGACCGTGTTGGCGACGCTGTCCTGCGTGTTCAGCAGCGTGCGCTGCGTCTCGAGCACGACCTGGAAGTCGATCAGGCCGCTGGCGTAGCGCTGCTGCGCGAGCAGCGCCGCGTTCGCGGCCGCCTCGGCCGCGTTCTGCAGCCGTTCGAGTTGCGCGCGGTCGCTGCGCAGCGCGACCAGCGCGTCCTCGACTTCCTTCAGCGCGGCGAGCACGACCGACTCGTAGTTCACGCGGGCCTGCTCGAGCCCCGCCTCCTGCACGCGCACCTGCGCGCGTGCAGCCCCGCCGTCGAACAGCGGCACCGAGACGCTGCCCAGAAGCGAGTTGAACACCGCCGCGCCGCTGCCCAGGCCGCCGAGCGTGAGCGCGCTCAGGCCGAGCGAGCCGCCGAGGCGGAAGCTCGGATAGCGGGCCGCGTCGGCCTGCGACACGCGGGCCAGCGCGGCCGAGACCTGCTGCTCGGCGCGCCGTACGTCGGGGCGCTGGCGCAGCGTCTCGGCGGGGATCGCGAGCGCGAGGTCGCCGGCGGGCTGCGGCACCGGCTGCGCCGGGTCGAGCACGGCCTTCAGCGAGGCCGGCGCGCGGCCGGTCAGTACCGCCAGCGCGTGCTGCGCCTGGGCGATGCCCGACTCGAGCACCGGGATCTGCGCGGCGGTCTGCTCGCTGGCGGCGCGCGCCTGCTCGAGCTCGACCGAGGTCGCGAGCCCGGCCTGCACGCGCCAGCGCGCGAGCTGCAACGTCTCGGTCTGCGTGGCCAGGTTACGCCGCGCGATCTCCAGCCTCGCCTGCTGGCTGCGTAGGTCGAGGTAGGCGAGCGCGACCTCGGCCGCCAGCGAGACCTGCGTGTCGGCCAGGCTTTCCTGCGCGGCGCGGACGTCGGCCTCGGCGGCCTGCACGGCACTGCGCTGGCCGCCGAACACGTCGAGCTCCCAGCCGGCGTCGAGGCCGGCCTGGAAGCGGTTGGCCGTGTTGCCGCCAGCCGGCCTCGCGCGCTGCGCCGAGCCCGATGCCGAGACGTTCGGCAGCAGACCGGCCGCCTGCACATCGCGAAGCGCTCGCGCCTGGGCGAGCGCGGCGCGCGCGCCGCGCAGGCCGGGGTTGGCCGTGAGGGCCTGCGCGACGAGCCCGCTGAGTTGCGGATCGTCGAAGAGCCGCCACCAGTCGGCGAGCGCGGTGGGGGCGGTCGGGGCGGCCGCAGCGCCGGCCGAGGCCGCGGGCACCGCCGTCGTCGACCAGGCCGCCGGAATCGGTGCATCGGACAGCCCGGCGTCGCGCGCGGGCAACGCGGCGCAGCCGGCGATCGCGGCCGCGAGCAACGCGGCCGCCGGTGCGAGCCTCGGGCGTTCCCGCGCACAGGTCAGGCGTGCCGCTGCGAGGCCGGGGCGCGCCGGTGCGGCGGCCGCGGGCGGTGGCTGCGCGTCGAGCGAGGCGGGGGACGGTTCGGTCGTCATGGCCCCCGGATTGTGCCCTGCGCCAGCGTCAAGTTGCCTTGGCCGGATGCAAGGCTTTGTAAATGCGGCGCCGGATCGGATCCGTTAGCGATCCGTTAGCCGGCGGGTCCGACGATTCGCGTCACGGCGCCCGGGCGTGCACCGCCGGGGCGTCGGGAATCCCACCCACCCGAATCCGAGGATGAAGACCATGAAGACGACCGCTCTCTCCGCCGCCCTGGCGCTCGCCGCGCTGCTGGCGCTGCGTCCCGCCGCCGCCGCCCCCGACTTGCCCGGCGCCCAAGCCGACTCCGCCGACCGGCCGGCCGCCTCCCAGCCCGAATCGCCGATGGCCGCGTTCGAGCGCATGCTCGCCCCGCGCGTGCCGACGGCCAGCGCCGCCCGGGCCCCGGCGCAAGCCGACCCGCTGCTGCCGGCGTTCCACCTCGCGCTGTGGAGCAAGCCGGCCGAGCGTCGCCACGCGAGCGCCGCGAGGATCCACCCCGTGGGAGCGCTGCAATGAGCTACGCACTGCTGACCGCGGCGCACGGGCTCGGCGCGCTCCTGCTCGGCGTCTCGCTGGTGGGCACTTGGCGCGCCGGCGAGCGGGTCCGGCGCGCGAAGACCGCTGGCGCGGTGGCGCGCGCCACGGCGCGCAAGGACGCGCTGGTGGGCAGGCTGCTGCTGCCCGGCGTGCTGCTGCTCGGCGCCTCGGGCGCGTGGCTGGTCGCGAGTTACTACGGCGGCTGGAACTTCGTGCGGGTTCCGTGGCTCGCCGGGATGGTTTCGCTGTTCCTGTTCCAGTCGGCCTGGGCGAACACCGTCGGCCGCGCGTATGCGATGCGCCTGGGCCGGCTCCTCGCGGGCACGCGCGAGGCCGATCCGCTCTCGCCGGAGCTGCGGCGGGCGCTGGCCGAGCCGGTCGCGACGTTCGGGCACCACCTCGAATTGCCGCTGTTCGCGCTGATCGTCGCACTCGGCGTGCTGCGGCCGATGCAGTGGTCGCTGTTCGCGACGGGCGTCGCCGTCGCCGCGGGCGCCGCGCTGGCCGCGACCGCCTACGGCGGAGGCGCGCGGCGGCCGGCCAGTTCGTTCAGCAGCGCTTCGGTCGACGCCGAAGGCGGCACCTGAAGCGTCGCGCCGAGCACGTCGCGGCAGCGCCGGTAGGTCGTGAGCACGTCGGCGTCGCGGCCCAATCGGTGCTGCGCGCGCATCAGCTGCTGGTAGAAGGCCTCGACCGTGTCGTCGGCCCGCAGCAGCCGCTCGAGGCAGGCGACCGCGTGCTCCAGGCCGCCCGTCTCGACGTGGTGCTCGACGTCGGCGCCGCCCATCCGAACGAAGCGCGCGCGCAGCCGCTCGCGCGGCGCGATCGCCCACGGCGCGTCTTCCTGCACGAGGAACGCGCCGCGGTAGAGCGCGAGCGCGCGCTCGCGATCCTCGACGGCCTGCGCGTCGCGCGCGTCGGCGTCGGCGTCGACCGACTCGAAGGCCCAGGTGTCGACCCAGCACGACTGCGGGTTCAGGCTCAGCCGGCCCTCCTGCAGCAGCAATGCGTCGCGCTGGCCCAGCAACTTGCGCAGCCGCTGCAGCGTGGTGACGAACGCGTTGTGCGCGTCGTCGCCCTCGGCATCCGGCCACAGCGCCTCGGTGAGCTGGGTCTCGTGCACGCCGCGCCCGCCGAAGGCGACCAGCGCCTTCAGCAGTGCGAGCGGGCGCTTCTGCACCTTGCCGGTGAAGCGCAGCGGCTCTCCGTCGAGCTCGATCGCGAAGTCGCCGAGCGTGCGCACGAGCACCGCCCACGGCCAGTGCTCGAGCCGCACGGCGGGCCCGTCGGGTTGAAGCCCGCGCAGCCGGATCAGCCCGCGCACGAAGGCGGGCTCGATGACGTTCTCGAGCGCGAGCCGGCACGCGTGCGCCATCGTGTCGTCGCGCCACCACGCCGAGTTGCTGAAGCCCTGTGCACGCATCACCTCGAACATCCGCGCGATCGACGCGAGCTGCGCCGCGCGGTCGCCGCGCATCGCGGCGAACTGCGCTTCGAGCTCGTGGATGTAGTAGAACGCGTTGCTGCAGCCGATTGCGTCGGCGATGCGCCGAGCTTGCCCGAGCTCGCGCCGCGCGCCCGCCTCGTCGCCGTCCAGGAACAGCGCCTGCGCCAGCGCAGGGCGCGTGTAGACCTCGCCCCAGACGACGCCGGCGTCGACCGCGCTGGCCAGCCCCGCGTGGCCGTGCTCGAGCATCGCGCCGAGGTCGTCGCGGCGCGCCGCCTCCTGGAACGAGAAGAAGTGGAACTGCACGTCGTCGAGGCGTCGCTGCCCCGGCGCGCCGGGACGCAGGCGCCCGAGGAAGTCGCGCGCCTGCGCCGCGTCGCCCGAGGTGCCCGCCGCGACCGCGCCTTGCGCGATCAGCATGAAGTCCCAGACGTGCGCGCCGGTCTCGTCGGACAGCGCCAGCCCGCGGCGCACCGCGGCGAGCGCGGCGGCGTTGTCGGCGTTCATCCAGTGCGAGATCGCGAGGATGCCCTCCCACCCCAGCCGCACGAACGGCCCGATCGCGCGCGCACTCGCGAACGGCTCGACGCGCCGCACGAGCTCGTTGGCGCGCGCCATGTTGCCGGTCCACCAGTTGTAGTACAGCACCAGGTGCGTGGCAGCCGTCATCCGCAACGCCGGGTCGATGTCCTGCGCGACCAGCGCGTCGAGGTGACGCGTCCAGCGCGGCAGCTCCGGATGCTGCGGTCGTCGGTACATCAGGATCGCGAAGATCGCCGCGACCGCGCGTACCTCGACCTGGTGCGACGGGAACTGCGGGTGGCGCGAGCGCAGCGCGTCGAACTCGTCGATCCATGCGTCGGCCGGCCCGAACTCGCTCCACGCGTAGATGAAGGTGTCGACGATGCCGGCCCACGCGAGGTACTCGCCCTTCGCGCTGCCGGTGTCGCGAAAGCCTGCGTACGCCGCCGACAGCAGCTCGCGCGCCTGCGCCGGGTCGTACGGCAGCCGGCACAGACCGAGGAAGTAGCCGAGCCACGGAACGCCGTCGCGTTGCGCCGGCGGCACGTCGAGGATCCAGTCGGCCAGCGTCTGGAACCGGCCGCTCGACAGCAGCGCCGGCGCCTGCGCGAGCACGAGCGCCACCAGCCGCGGCCAGTCGCCGGCCTCGCGCAGCAGCGCGATGCTGGCCGGCGCGTCGCCTTCGGCGGCCAGCAATCCGGCCGCTTCGCGGCGCGCATCGGCGAGCTCCTGCGGCGCCAGCTGGCGGCGGCCTCGCTCGAGCAGGAATTCGCGGAACAGCGGGTGGTACTCGTACGCGTCGCCGCCGCCGGCACCGGCACCGGCGTGGCGCGCGACGAAGAAGTTGCGGCGATCGAGCTCGGCGAGCAGCGCGGCCGCGTCGTCGACGCCGGCGAGCGCCGCCGCCGATGCCGCGGTGAAGCGCGGCAGCAGCGCGGTGCGCACCAGGAACCGCTGCAGCCGCGGCTCGGCCTGGTCGAACAGCTCGCCGGCGAAGTAGTCGAACACCAGCGGCTCGGCCGCCGCGCCATCGCTGGCCGAAGACGCGGCCGGCCCGCGCTCGAGGATCAGCACGAGACCGGCGGCCCAGCCCTGCGTGCGCGCGTGCAGTGCGTGAAGCGTCGCCTCGTCGGGCGCGCCACTGGCCAGGCGCTGGCGCGCCACCTCGACGAATTCTTCCGCGCTCAGCCGCAGCGCCTCGCGATCGATCAGCGTGAAGTTCTCGAGCGTGCGCAGCCGCGTCAGCACCGGCGGCGGCTCGCCACGGCTGGTCACGACCACCGACAGGCCGGGCGGCACCTCGGCCAGCCCTTCGCGCAGCGCGACGTGCACCGGCGAGTCGGCGGCGAGCTGGTGGTAGTCGTCGAACACCAGCAGCGACGCGCCGTGCAGCCGCGCGAAGAAGCGGCGGAACCAGTTGCGCGCGAAGGCCGGCAGGCCGGCGAGGTACTCGGCGGTGAAGTCCGGGAGCGCGGCGGCCTTCGGGGTGCCGCGCGATGGCACGGCCTGGGCCAGGTCGTGGAAGAACGACGCCACGTCGCTGTCCGCGGGGTCGATCCGGTACCAGGCGGCGCGCAGCCGCCGCGCCCGCAGGTAGCTGGCGACCAGCGTCGTCTTGCCCGAACCGGCCGGCGCCGAGATCCAGACGATCTCGCCGTCGCGGCGCGCGGCGTCGAGGCGCTCGAACAGGCGCCGCCTCGGCCATGCGCGGTTCGGCTGCGGCGCGGTCAGCTTGGCCAGGCTGGGCGGCCGCTGTCCTGCCTGAATCTGCATGATCCGTACAGGATAAGAACTTCGTTCGCGGGCGGCAATGCGTGCGCGCGCCCGAGGCCGCTCAGGCCGCCCGCCGCGGCGGCCGTCCGCCGAGCCGCCGGCCCCGATCGGCCGCGTACGCCGCGCGCCTGGCCAGCGTCAGCGCGATCATCGCGATGCAGCCCACCAGCGACGCCGCGAACGAAAGAGCCATCGCGCGCTCGCCCAGCACCCATCCGCAATACAGCGCGCCCAGCGCGTTGTTGCAGGTGAACATGCACCACGTGCACAGCGCGATGTCGCGCGCGCCGCTGTCGCTGCGCGCCACGGCGGCCAGTTGGGGAAGGTAGAACAGCGCCCGCGGGGCCCCGTCCCGTGAAGGCGGCAGCCGGAAAGGCACCTCCGGATGCCGGGCACGGCGCCTCCGCACGCCGCACGCGCCGCGGGTGATCGCGAACCCGCCCGCTTGCGCAGCCGGGCCCGGCGCTGCATATTGGCCGTCTCGGGTCATGTCGATTCGGGGGGGCGAATGATGCGTGCCCGTGCCCGCCGATCGTCGTTCGTGATGGCCGCGATGCTCCCCATCATGGTTGCGTGGGGCCTCGTGTGGGACAGTGCGTGCGCCAGCGAGGCGCAGCCGCAGCGAGCGCTGCGGCTCGACACCGCCCGCCTGGTCGACCGGCGCGATCCGGCCAGTCCCGCCGACCTCGTCGCCGACCGGCCGCCGGCCACCTCGAGCACGGCCGCGCCCCTGATGAAGCTGCCGACGCGAATCCACCGCGAACACGGCAACACGAGCGCCGTCCTCTGGCTCGAGATCGAGCTGCCGGCGCGCGGCGCGATGCCCCCGACGCCCGCCATCTACCTGCCGCGGATGAACGACGGCGGCACCTTCTACCTGAACGGCACGCCGGTGTTCTCGCTGCCGTGGTCGGACGCGCTGACCCGCGTGCGCTGGCGGCGCGCCCGCTGGTTCGTGCTGCCCGACGCGCTGATCGATCCGCAGGCAAACCGCCTGACCGTGAAGATCGTCAATCGCGACTTCCTGGTCGACGTGCCGTACCTGCTGCTCGGCGAGCGCGACGAGCTCGAGCGCGCCGCCGAGGATCGCCAGTGGATCGACCAGTACGGCTCGCAGTTCACCGGACTCACGGCCGCCATCGTCGGCGGCTTCATGCTCGCGATCTGGTGGGCGCGGCGCCGCGAGCCGCACTACCTGCTGTTCGGCCTCTCGAGCCTGTTGTGGGCGGTGCGCACGCTGAACTACAGCGTCGAGACGATGCCGACCGATCTCTGGTGGTGGTGGCGCGGTTTCCACTTCCTGACCGTCGCGCTGGCGACGATGACGCTGGCCGCGTTCTTCCACCTGTTCGCCGGACTTTCGTTCCGGCGCTGGGTGTGGCCGATGGGGCTGCACGCAGCGCTCGGGCCCGTGCTGGTCGTCGCCAGCGACGGCAGGCTGCACGAGTTCGTCTATCGCTACTGGCAGGCGTTCCTGTTCGTCTTCATCGGGATCGCGCTGGCGCGGCTGGCGATGTGGGGACGGCGCACCCGTTCGGTCGAGGCGCTGGTCATCACGATCGGCGCGCTGCTCGCGATCGTGCTCGCGGCCAACGACTACGCGACGGTCAGCGGCCTGCTTCCCGTCACGCGCGTCTACACGCTGCACCTGGCGTTGCCGGTGCTGCTGATCACGATCGGCACGATCCTGTCGATGCGCTTCGTGCAGGCGTTGCGCTCGGCGGAAGACGCCAACCTGTCGCTCGCCGCACGGCTGGCGGAGAAGGAGCGCGAGCTCGCGGCGCACTACGAGCGGGTCGCCGAAATCGAGCGGCGCGAGGCGAGCGCAGCCGAACGGCAGCGGATCATGCACGACATGCACGACGGGCTCGGCGCGCAGCTCGTGTCGACGCTGGTGATGGTCGAGCGCGGCGCGGCGCCGCCGGACGAGGTGGCGCGCCTGCTGCGCGAGGCGATGGACGAGATGCGGCTGGCAATCGACGCGTTCGGCCAGGCCGACTCCGACCTTCAGGCGGCGCTCGCGAACCTGCGCTTTCGCATGGAGCCTCGGCTCAAGGCCGCGGGCATCACGCTCGACTGGCAGTCCGACCAGTCGTTCGAGGCGGTTCGGCTCGGCGACGAGTCGTCGCTGCACCTGCTGCGGATCGTCCAGGAATCGCTGTCCAACGCGATGCGCCACAGCCGTGCGAAGCGGCTCGAGGTGCGCTTCTTCGTCGACCACGACACCTGTCACGTGGTGGTCGAGGACGACGGCGTCGGCCTGCCGGCCGATCTCTCGCGGACGGGGCGGGGCCTGGAGAACATCCGGCGGCGTGCGCACGCGCTCGGTGGCGAGGCCCGCATCGACAGCGGCCCACGGGGCACGATCGTCGCGGTTCACTTCCCGGTTTCCCAGGCCGCGGCGGGCCGCGCGGCAGACGACGACGCTCGCGGCAGCGTGGTGACGCTGCATCCGCACGCCGGATCTCGCCATCCCGCGAATGCGGCTTCACCGCCGCGGCGATGAGTGGAAGAATCTGCGCCGACGGGCACAGGAGTCACGCCATGGCCACCCAGGTGTTGATCGTCGAGGACGAGCCGGCGTTCCAGCGCCGCCTCGCGGATGCGGTGCTGGCCGATCCGCAGCTGAGCCTGCTCGCGATGGTGTCGAGCGGGAACGCCGCGAAGTCGGTGCTCGACGCGCAGGCGCCGGACGTGATGCTCGTCGACCTCGGCCTGCCCGACATCGACGGGATCGAAGTGATCCGCCACGCGGCGCGCCATCGTCCCGGTTGCGACGTGATGGTCGTCACGATGTTCGGCGACGAGCGGCACCTGATGTCGAGCATCGAGGCCGGCGCAACCGGCTACCTGCTGAAGGACGCGAGCGACGAGCGCATCGCCGCGGCGATCCACGAACTGCGCGCCGGCGGCGCGCCGATCAGCCCGAGTCTCGCGCGCCGGGTGCTGGCGCGGCTGCGCGTCGGCAACCCGGCGCCGAACGGCGCGGTCGGCGACACGCCCGGTGCGGGCGCGCCGGCGGCCGCCGTGGCGCCCGCCGCGGCGCCGGGCGGCGTCGATTCGCCGCTGACCGAGCGCGAGGCCGAGATCCTGCGCATGATCGCGAAGGGACTGAGCTTCGAGACCGTCGCCGCGGTGCTCGGCATCTCGGCGCACACGGTGGTCACGCACGTTAAGAAGATCTACCGGAAGCTCGCGGTGCACTCGCGCGGGGAGGCGGTCTACGAGGCGGGTCAGATGGGGCTGCTCTGAACGATCCCGGAGGCTGCCGGGGGATGAAAACCGCGGCCGCGCCGATTATGATGTCGCGGCACGCCCACCATCCGCGTCGCGCGCGACGCAAACGGAGCGCAACATGGCCTGGATCGTCGTTCTCGTCGTCCTCGCCGTCGTCGGCTATGGCATCGCCCTCTACAACCGGCTGGTGCGCGCCCGCCAGATGGCCGAGGAAGGCTGGAGCGGCATCGACGTACAGCTGAAGCGGCGCGCCGACCTGCTGCCCAACCTGGTCGAGACGGTGCAGGGTTACGCAACGCACGAACGCGAGGTCCTGCAGCGGGTCACCGAACTGCGCAACCAGGCGCGGGCGGTGCCGCCCGACGACGTGGCCCAGCGCGCACAGGTCGAGGGGCTGCTCTCGGGAGCGATCGGGCGGCTGCTGGCGGTGGTCGAGAACTACCCCGACCTGAAGGCGAACCAGAACTTCCTGCAGCTGCAGGAGCAGCTCGCGACGATCGAGAACGAGGTCCAGATGGCGCGCCGCTACTACAACGGCGCGACGCGCGACCTGAACGTGCTGGTCGAGTCGTTCCCGAGCAACCTGGTCGCCGGGTTCGCGGGCTTCGTCAAGCGCGCCTTCTTCGAGACCGACGAGGAGTCGCGCGCGGTGCCGAAGGTGTCGTTCCCCCGGTAGCGGGCAGGCCGCGGGCCGCGCGATGGGATCCGCGCTGCGGTCGCTGCTGCGCGCCGCGCCGGCCGCGCTGGTCGCCGGGCTGGCCGCACTTGCGGCGCCCGCGCGCGCCGAGGAGGCGATCGAGCGCTTCGACTCGGCGATCGAGGTGCGCGCCGACGGCGACCTGGCGGTCACCGAGACCATCGTCGTCAACGCCGAGGGCGCGCAGATCCGCCGCGGCATCTATCGCGACTTCCCGCTGCGCTTTCGCGACGCGCAGGGGCGCCTGCGCGAGGTCGGCTTCGAGCTGGTCGACGTCACGCGCGACGGCCGCCCCGAGCCGCACTTCACGCGTCGCAACGATCGCGGCGTGCGCATCTACGCCGGCGCCGAGGACGTGATGCTGCAGCCCGGCCGCCACGCCTATCGCTTCCGCTACGTCACCAGCCGGCAGCTGCGCCACTTCCCCGACCACGTCGAGCTCTACTGGAACGTGACCGGCAACGAGTGGACATTCCCGATCCGCGAGGCGAGCGCGGCGATCCGGCTGCCCGGCAATGCGGCGCCGGTGCGCTGGACCGGCTACACCGGCCGCTTCGGCGAGCGCGGCAGCGATTTCCGCGCCGCGCTGCAGGCCGACGGCGCGCTGGGCTTCGCGACCACGCGGGCGCTGCGGCCCGGCGAGGGCCTGACCGTGGTGGCCGAGCTCCCGCCCGGCACGGTGGCTGCGCCGACGCAGGCGCAGCAGTTCGGCTATGCGCTGCTCGACCATCGCCGCTACCTGCTCGCGGGGCTGGGCGTGCTGGGGGTGCTCGCCTTCTACCTGATCGCGTGGCGGGCGGTCGGCCGCGATCCGCCGAAGGGCACGGTCATTGCGCAATTCCATCCGCCCGACGGCGTCTCGCCGGCGCTCGCCGCCTACGTCCGCAACTGGGGCTGGAAGAGCGGCTGGCGCGAATTCACCGCCGCTGCGGTGTCGCTCGCGGTGAAGGGGCTGGTGGTGTTCGACGATCGCGACGGCACGCTGACGCTGAAGCGCGTCGCCCGGGACGCGAACTCGGGCGGCGCCGCGCCGGCGCTGCCCGCCGGCGAGCGCGCGCTGCTCGGCTGGATCGACGAGCGCGCGGGCACGGCGCGGATCGACCGCGCCAGCGGCCAGAGCCTGGTGTCCGCCCTCGCCCGCTTCAGGACCGCGATCGAGAAGGACAACCGCAACCGGTTCTTCCGGCGCAACCTCGGCTATTTCGTCGCCGGCATCGCGCTGACCGCGCTGGCGGTCGCGGCCACCTTCGCGTTCGGCTACGTCGACGACAACGAGATCGGCCTGCTGGTCGGCGCCGTGGTGGGCGGCGTCTTCGTCGGCGGCTTCCTCGTCGGGACGGTGCGAACGCTGCTCACGGCGCGCAGCGTGCGCACCATCGTCCCGGCCGCGATCCACCTCGCGGTCGTCGTCTTCATCGGCACGATGCTCGCGACGATGCTGATCCAGTTCGGCGCCTCGCTCGACGCGTTCCGCCGCACGGTGCTCGACGCGCTGGCCGAGAACGGCTTTCCGCTGGCGCTGGTCGGCGGGTTCGCGCTGCTGAACGGGCTGTTCTACTACCTGCTGCGCGCGCCCACTGCGGCGGGCCGTCCGGTGATGGACCACATCGAGGGGCTCGAGCTGTACCTGCGCACCGCCGAGAGCGCGCGGCTGAACATGGCGGGTGCGCCCGAGCTCACCGCTGCGCACTTCGAACGCCTGCTGCCGTATGCGATCGCGCTCGAGGCCGAGAAGCCGTGGTCCGAGGCGTTCGAGGCCGCGTTCGCGCGCGCGCATCCCGGCGAGGACCTGCGCGACGCGTACCGGCCGGCGTGGCACGGCGGCACGCAGTGGTCGGGGCGCAGCTTCGGCAGCTCGGTCTCGGGCGCGGTGGCGGCCGCCGAGGCCTCGTTCGCCAGCGCGGCGCCGGCGCCTTCGTCGTCCTCGTCGGGCTTCGGCGGAGGCGGGGGATCGGGTGGCGGCGGGGGCGGAGGCGGCGGCGGCGGGTGGTGATCGGCGGCCGGCACGCCGCGACGAGCACGGCTTCGCCGGGCCCGGCCGGACTCAGGCGTCCTCGACCAGCCGCGCCAGCAGCGCGCGCACGCGCAGCGGATCGTCGCTCGCGAGCAGCCGCGCGACGCGCGGCGCGAGCCGCGACGCATCGGCGCGCAGGATCTCCTGCTTCACGCGCAGCAGGCTGGCCGGATGCATCGAGAACTCGGTCAGGCCCATGCCGAGCAGCAGCCGCGTCGCGGCCCAGTCGCCGGCCATCTCGCCGCAGACGGCCACCGGCGTGCCCGCCTTGCGCGCGGTGCGGATCGTCATGCCGATCAGCCGCAGCACCGCCGGGTGGAAAGGCTCGTACAGCGACGCGACGTCGTGGTCCGAGCGGTCGATCGCCAGCGTGTACTGGATCAGGTCGTTGGTGCCGATCGACAGGAAGTCGAGCTTGCGCACGAACAGGCCGGCGGTGAGCGCGGCCGCCGGCACCTCGATCATGCCGCCGACCGGCAGCCGCTCGTCGAACGCCAGCCCGCGACCGCGCAGCTGGCCCTTGGCGAGGTCGACGAGGCGCAGCGCCCGGTCGATCTCGTGGCTGTGCGCGAGCATCGGCAGCAGCAGCCGCGCGTTGCCGAACGCCGAGGCGCGCAGGATCGCGCGCAGCTGCACGAGGAACACCTCGGGCTCGGCCAGGCAGTAGCGGATCGCGCGCTGGCCGAGCGCCGGGTTCTGCGGCGCGGTGCCGCCGAGCGCCGGCACCGCCTTGTCGGCGCCGACGTCGAGCGTGCGGATCGTCACCGGCCGTCCCTGCGTCGCGGCCACCGCGGCACGGTAGGCCTCGAACTGCTCGTCCTCGTCGGGCAGGTCGCGCCGGTTCATGAACAGGAACTCGGTCCGGAACAGCCCGACGCCCGCGGCGCCGGCGGCGATCGCGCGCCCGGCCTCGTCGGGGCGCTCGATGTTCGCCATCAGCTCGACCTGCACGCCGTCGACCGTGACGGCGGGCACGTGGATCAGCCGCTTCAGCCGCTCGCGCTCGAGCGCGCCGGCTGCCTGCCGGTGGCGGTATTCGGCGAGCACGCCCTCGTCGGGCGCGACGATCACGAGGCCCGCCTCGCCGTCGAGGATCAGCCAGTCGTCGTCGACGACCAGGTTGCTCGCGTGCGCGAGGCCCACGACGGCCGGCACGTTCATGCTGCGCGCGAGGATCGCGGTGTGCGACGTGGTGCCGCCCAGGTCGATGCCGAAGCCGATCGCCGAGCGCAGCGACAGCATGTCGGCCGGCGAGATGTCCTCGGCGACGAAGATCGCCGGCTCGGCGCCCGCGGTCGATTCGGCGCTGGAACCCGAGAGCACGCGGATCACCCGCTCCGCGACCTGCTGGACGTCGCGGCCGCGCTCGCGCAGGTACGGGTCCTCGAACTCGTCGAACTGCGCCGCCAGGTGCCCGGCCTGCGCCGAGAACGACCACTCGGCGTTCCACAGGTGCTCGCGGATCGCGTCGCGCGCGGCCTGCGCGAGCAGCGGGTCGTCGAGGATCATCACGTGGACGTCGAGCAGCGCGCGCGCTTCGGCGGGCCCTTCGGCCGGCAGGTGCTCGGCGAGCGCGAACAGTTCGGACCTGACCACCTCGATCGCGGTCTCGAGCCGCGACAGCTCGGCTTCGAGCTGGCCGGGGCGCAGCCGGTAGCGCGGCACGTCGCGCTGGCGGGACTCGAGCACCCGGGCACGGCCGATGACGATGCCGCCGCCGATGCCGGTGCCGTGGATGCTGAACATCCCTCCAGTGTACCGATCCGGCGGGTGCGTTTCGCGCCCCGGCCGACCGGCGCTACGAGAGGTCTTCCTCCCGGTATTCGTCGGCGCGGCGCGGGCGCTCGGACGGCACCCCCTCGAGCGCGCGCAACTCGACGCGCCGGATCTTGCCGGAGATCGTCTTCGGCAGGTCGGCGAACTCGATGCGGCGGATCTTCTGGTACGGCGCCACCCGGCCGGCCACGAACGCGACGATCGAGCGCGCGAGCTCGAGCCCCGGCTGGAAACCGGGACGCAGGATCACGAACGCCTTGGGCACTGCCAGCCGCCGCGCGTCGGGGCTCGGCACGACCGCCGCCTCGGCGACCGCCTCGTGCTCGATCAGCACGCTCTCGAGCTCGAACGGGCTGATCCGGTAGTCGGAGCTCTTGAACACGTCGTCGGCGCGGCCCACGTACCAGAGGTAGCCGTCGTCGTCGCGGCTCGCGACGTCGGAGGTGCGGTAGTGGCTGCCGCCGAGCACCTCGCGGTTGCGCGCCTCGTCGCCGGCGTAGCCGGCCATCAGGCCCAGCGGCCGCGGGTTCAGCGCGATCGCCACTTCGCCGGTCGCCGCTTCGCGGCCCTCGGCGTCGAGCAGCGTCACCCGGTAGCCGGGCATCGGGCGCCCCATCGACCCGGCCTTGACCGGCTGGCCGGGCGAGTTCGCGACGATGCAGGTAGTCTCGGTCTGGCCGTAGCCGTCGCGGATCGTCAATCCCCAGGCGTTGCGGACGCGCTCGATCACTTCGGGATTGAGCGGCTCGCCCGCGCTCAACGCCTCCTCGAGCGCCACCGGCCAGGCCTTCAGGTCTTCGAGGATCAGCGCGCGCCAGACCGTGGGCGGCGCGCACAGCGTGGTGACCCGGTGGCGCACCAGCGCGTCGAGCGTGCGCCGTGCGTCGAAGCGCGCCTGGTTGTAGACGAACACCGTCGCGCCGGCATTCCACGGCGCGAACACGCAGCTCCACGCGTGCTTGGCCCAGCCGGCCGAACTGATGTTCCAGTGCACGCCGCCCGGCTTCAGGCCGATCCAGTACATCGTCGACAGGTGGCCGACCGGATAGCTCTGCTGGGTGTGCAGCACCATCTTCGGTTTGGCCGTCGTCCCCGACGTGAAGTAGAGCAGCAGCGGGTCTTCGCGACGCGTCGGGCCGTCGGCGGCGAACGCGGCGGGCGCGGCGTCGGCCTGCGGGTACGGCGTCCAGCCCTCGCGCTGCCCGCTGGTGGCGATGCGGATGCGATCGCCCGCGAGGCCGTCGAACTTCGCGGTGCCGTCGGCGTCGGTGATCACGCAGCGGATGCGGCCGCGCTCGAGCCGGTCGGCGAGGTCGGCGGTCGCGAGCAGCGTCGTCGTCGGGCACAGCACCGCGCCGAGCTTGATCGCCGCGAGCGTGACCTCCCACAGCGGGACGACGTTGGGCAGCATCACCAGCACCCGGTCGCCGCGCGCCACGCCCAGCCCGCGCAGGAAGTTCGCGACCCGGTCCGAGCGCTCGCGCATCTGCGCGTAGCTGACGCGCTGCTCGCTGCCGTCCTCGCCGACGATCCACAGCGCCAGCCGCTCGGGGGCGGCCGCGGCCTGCACGTCGAAGAAGTCGAGCGCCCAGTTGAACTCGGGCATGTCGGGCCAGGCGAATTCGCGGCAGGCGCGGTCGTAGTCGCTGCGCGCGGCGAACAGCAGGTCGCGCGCGGCGAGGAACTTGTCGGTCGACGTCATGGCTCAGTCCTCCCCGAATCCACTGGCAATCAGGTCCCTCATCGCTTCGAGCGCTTCGGCCTCGTCGGGCCCGTCGGTCTCGACGACCAGCGTGCTGCCCTTCGCCGCCGCGAGCATCATCACGCCCATGATGCTCTTGGCGTTGATCCGCCGCGAGCCCTTCGACAGCCACACCTCGGACCTGAACTTCGACGCGGTGGCGGTCAATCTGGCCGACGGCCGCGCGTGCAGCCCGAGCCGGTTGACGACGACGGCTTCAGTCTTGAGCATCGGGCTCCGGGTCCGCCGGGCGGATCGCCTCGCGGCCGCTCGCGACGATCAGCTCGCACAGCTCGTCGACCGGCATGCGCCGGTTCGAGATCGCCTTGAGCAGCATCGGCAGGTTCACGCCCGCCAGCACGCGAACGCGGCCCGGCACCGCCAGCCGCATCGCGACGCGCGACGGCGTGGCGCCGTAGACGTCGGTAAGCACCAGCGCGCCGCTGCCGTCGTTGATCCGCGCGAGCAGCTCCTGCCCGGCGGCGAACGCGATCTCGGGATCCTCGTCGGGGATCACGTCGAGCGCGGCCAGTTGCATCGGCAGGCTCCCGTAGACGTGGCGCGTGCAGTGGATCAGCGCCGTGCCGAGCGGCTCGTGCGAGACGACCAGGATCCCGATCATCGTGCGCAGGCCGCCTCGAGCGCGTCGATGAACAGCACGGCCACGTCGAAGCCGGCCTGCTGGCGGATCTCCTGGAAGCAGGTCGGGCTGGTGACGTTGATCTCGGTCACGTAGTCGCCGATCAGGTCAAGGCCCACCAGCAGCAGCCCGCGCGCGGCGAGCGTGGGCGCGAGCGCCTCGGCGATCTCGCGGTCGCGCGCCGACAGCGGCCGCGCGACACCGCGGCCGCCCGCGGCGAGGTTGCCGCGGAACTCGCCGTCCTTCGGAATGCGCGCCAGGCAGTAAGGCACCACCTGCCCGCCGATCAGCAGCACGCGCTTGTCGCCTTCGCTGATCTCGGGAATGAAGCGCTGCGCCATCACCGAGCGTGCGCCGAACTGGTTCAGCGTCTCGATGATCACCGAGATGTTCGGGTCGCCGCGCTTGGCGCGGAAGATCGAGGTGCCGCCCATCCCGTCGAGCAGCTTGAAGACGGCCTCGTCGTGCTCGTCGACGAACGCGCGCAGCTCGTCGGCCGAGCGCGTGACCAGCGTCGGCGGCGTGAACTGCGGAAACTCGGCGATCGCGAGCTTCTCGTTGTGGCTGCGGATCGCCAGCGGGTCGTTGAACACGCGCGCGCCCTCGCGCACCGCGTGCTCGAGCAGGTAAGTGGAGAACACGTACTCCATGTCGAACGGCGGGTCCTTGCGCATCAGCACCGCGCCGAACGCGGCCACCGGCTCGCTGCGCGGCTCGCCCTCTTCGTACCAGGGGGCGCCGCTGCCGGTCGCGTCGGTGATCCGCAGCGGCGTCACCCGCGCCATCGTGCGGCCGCGCGCCAGCGACAGCGCGTGCTGCTCGCAGACGAACAGCTCGTGGCCGCGCGCGGCGGCCTCGACCATCATCGCGTAGGTGGAATCCTTGTAGGTCTTGATCGACGACAGCGGATCGAGGATCACCAGCAGGCGCATCGGCGGGAACTCCCGGGACGGGTTGGGGGCGCAGCGCTCAGCCGTAGCGCGACTGGTCGGGATCGGTCTGCTCGAGCTCGACCGAGGCGGCCAGCAGCGCGAGCCGCGCGACCACGCCGTAGACGTAGAAGCGGTTCGGCGCGTGCTCGATCGAGGCGCTGCAGTCGGGCAGGTTGCAGCTGGCGGCGAACGGCAGCGGCACGAACTGCATGCCGGGCGCGTTCAGGTTCTCGTCCTTCGCGCGCCCGGTGTGCACGCGGTAGAAGCCGCCGACCACGTAGCGGTCGATCATGTAGACCACCGGCTCGGCGACGCCGTCGTTCACGGTCTCGAAGGTGTGCACGCCTTCCTGCAGGATCACCTCGCGCACCTCGAGGCCCTCCTTGACGACAGCCATCTTGTTGCGCTGCTTGCGGTTGAGCTCGCGCACCTCCGACGGGTCGCGCACCGACATCACGCCCATCCCGTAGGTGCCGGCGTCGGCCTTGACGACGACGAACGGCTTCTCGTCGATCCGGTACTCCCGGTACTTCGCGCGGATCTGCCTGAGCAGCGTCTCGACGTTGGCGGCCAGGCAGTCCTCGCCCTCGCGCTCGTGGAAGTCGATCTTCCCGCAGCGCGCGAAATACGGGTTGATCAGCCACGGGTCCATGTCGAACTGCTTCGCGAAGCGCCTGGCGACGTCGGCATACGCGGCGAAGTGCTGCGACTTGCGGCGCACCGCCCAGCCCGCGTGCAGCGGCGGCAGCAGCACCTGCTCGTGCAGGTCCTTCAGCACCTCGGGGATGCCCGAGGAGAGGTCGTTGTTCAGCAGGATCGAGCACGGATCGAAGTCGGCGAGGCCCACGCGCAGCCCGCGCCGCACCAGCGGCTCGACCGTCATCGACTGGCCGTCGGGGAGCTCGATCCTCGTCGGCGCCTTGACCTCGGGGTTCAGCGTGCCGTAGCGCACGTTCAGGCCGGTCTGGCGCAGGATCGTCGAGAGCCGCTGGACGTTCTGAAGGTAGTAGGCGTTGCGCGTGTGGCTCTCGGGAACGAGCAGCAGGTTGCGCGCCTCGGGGCAGTACTTCTCGATCGCCGCCATCGCGGCCTGCACCGCCAGCGGCAGCATCTCCTCGGACAGGTTGTTGAAGCCGCCCGGGAACAGGTTGGTGTCGACCGGAGCGAGCTTGAAGCCCGCGTTGCGCAGGTCGACCGACGCGTAGAACGGCGGCGTGTGGTCCTGCCACTCCATCCGGAACCAGCGCTCGATCCGCGGCGTCGCGTCGAGGATGCGGCGCTCGAAGTCCTGGAGCGGGGCGGACGTCGCGGTGACGAGATGCGGAGTCATGGGGGCGCGGGCGAGTGGACCCGGGAATTGTAGCGCCCGAAGGAAAACGGGGCGGACCCGAAGGCCCGCCCCGCCGTGGTCCCGCCCCTGTCCGCGGAAGGGCGGGCGTGTGGAGGTCAGTGGTGGTACGCGGTCTCGCCGTGCGAGCTGATGTCCAGCCCCTGGCGCTCCTCGTCCTCGGGAACGCGCAGCCCGATCATCAGGTCGACCAGCTTGAAGGCGAGGAAGGCGACCACGCCGGACCAGACGATCGTGAGCAGCACGCCCTGCAGCTGCACCCAGACCTGGCTGCCGATCGAGTAGTCGGCGGCGACCGCATTGGCGACGTAGTCGTAGACCCCGGTGCCGCCCAGCGAGGGCGCTGCGAAGACGCCGGTGAGCAGCGCGCCGGTGATGCCGCCCACGCCGTGCACGCCGAACACGTCGAGCGAGTCGTCGGCGCCCAGCATCCGCTTCAGGCCGTTGACGCCCCACAGGCAGACGACGCCGGCGACCAGGCCGATGATCAGCGCGCCCATCGGTCCGACGAAGCCGCAGGCCGGGGTGATCGCCACCAGCCCGGCGACCGCGCCCGAAGCCGCGCCCAGCATCGAGGGTTTGCCCTTGCCCATCCACTCGCCGAGCGTCCACGAGACCGTCGCGGCGGCGGTGGCGACCAGCGTGTTGACGAAGGCCAGCGCGGCCACGCCGTTGGCTTCGAGGTTCGAGCCCGCGTTGAAGCCGAACCAGCCGACCCACAGCAGCGACGCGCCGATCATCGTCATCACCAGCGAGTGCGGCGCCATCGACTCACGGCCGTAGCCGATCCGCTTGCCGATCACCCAGGCGCCGACCAGGCCCGCCACCCCGGCGTTGATGTGCACCACGGTGCCGCCGGCGAAGTCCAGCGCACCTTTGGCCCACATGAAGCCCGCCGCGGCGGTGACCGCCTCGAGCGCTTTCGCGTCGGTGATCGCGTCCGGGCCCGCCCAGTACCAGACCGCGTGGGCGATCGGCACGTAGCAGAACGTGAACCACAGCACCGAGAACAGCAGCACCGCCGAGAAGCGCACCCGCTCGGCGAAGGCGCCGACGATCAGCGCGCAGGTGATCGCGGCGAACGTGGCCTGGAACGCGACGAACGAAAGCTCCGGGATGACCACGCCCTTGCTGAACGTCGCGGCTGCCGAGTCGGGCGTGATGCCCTTCAGGAAGATCTTCGACAGGTCGCCGAAGAACCGCCCGTCGCCGCCGAACGCCAGCGAGTAGCCGTAGATCGACCACAGCACGACGATCACCGAGAACACGACCAGCACCTGCATCAGGATCGAGAGCATGTTCTTCGTGCGCACCAGCCCGCCGTAGAACAGCGCGAGGCCGGGGATCGTCATCATGATGACGAGCAGCGTCGAGACGCTCATCCACGCGACGTCGCCCTTGTTCGGGACGGGCGGCGCCGCGGCGGGGGCGTCCTTCTTCTCCTCGGCCGCGGCCGTGGCCGGGGCCTCGGGCTTCGCCTCGGCTGCCGGCGCGGCAGCAGGCGCCGCCGCGGGCTGCGCGTCCGCGCCGGCGGACGCCTGTGCGAGCAGCACCGCTCCGGTGGTCAGCGCAGTCGTGGGCGCGGCAGGCTCCGGCGAGGCGGCCAGCGCCGCGAGCGGCGCCAGCGACAGCGCCAGGCACAGCGCGATGATTCGTGTCAGCGATTTCATGGAACGTTCTCCGTGGTGCGGATCCGGGCGCTCAGAGCGCCTCGTTGCCGGTTTCGCCGGTGCGGATGCGCACGACTTGTTCGAGGTCGAAGACGAAGATCTTGCCGTCGCCGATCTTGCCGGTGCGCGCCGAGGCCTCGATCGCCTCGATCGCGCGCTCGACCAGGTCGTCGGCGATCGCCAGGTCGATCTTCACCTTCGGCAGGAAGTCGATCACGTACTCGGCGCCGCGGTACAGCTCGGTGTGGCCCTTCTGTCGCCCGAAGCCCTTGACCTCGGTGACCGTGATGCCCTGCACGCCGATCCCCGACAGCGCCTCGCGCACCTCGTCGAGCTTGAACGGCTTGATGACCGCAGTGATCATTTTCATGCGAGCCTCCTCAGAAGGTCTTGCCGACGGACAACACGACCGTGCCCTTGCCGAGGTCGCGGTTGAACGCGTTGCGATAGCACTCGCCGGTGCCGCCCTTGGCGTCGGTGCCGACGTAGGCCAGTCCCCAGTTCAGGCCGACGTACTCCTTCGAGACGCCGAGCTTCCAGTCGTTGTACGAGCAATCGCTGCTCGAGCGCACCTGCGCGCCGCCGACCGATCCCGCCGGAATCGACTGGTGGCCGACGTGGGCCGTGAGCGTGACCCCGCTGCCGACGTCGAAGTTGCCGGTCAGGTCGAGGTAGCCGGCGCCCTTGCTGTCGACGAAGCCGAACAGGTCGGTCAGGCCGTGCGAGTACTTCAGCGTGAGCATCTTCCAGGTGCCGGCGACGTAGAGCTCGAGCGTGTTCGGCGAGTTGAAGCCCGACGGGTAGGTGCCCGGGTAGTAGTAGTACAGCAGGCCGGCGTCGTAGCCGAAGTCCCCGACCGTGCCCTTGTAGCCGCCGTAGAAGTCCCACTCGAGGCTGTTGCTGACGCCGCCGCCGGCGTCGGACAGCCAGCTGACGTTGGTCGCCCAGGTGCCGGCGTACAGGCCGCTCGCGTGCGCGTAGTCGAAGCCGCCCTGCACCGCGGGCTTGGCGCTCGTCTGCGCGATGCCGCGATAGCGGTACTCGCTGACCAGGCTCAGGTTGCCGGTGAACGCGTGCTCGGGCGTCGCGGCAGTCGTCTGTGCCAGTGCGTGGCTCGACAGGCTGCCGAATGCGCAGGCGAGGGAGGCGGCGAGAAGGGTCCTTTTCATGATCGGCATGCTCCGCAAGAGGTTCGGGTTTTCGGGCCCCGGGGTTCACCGGGGTCACTGGAACCTGCAATGCATGGAACGTGCCAGCCACCCGTTCGAGGGTCCGGGCGCGCACGCCGGCGATGGATTGGTGCAAGCCGCGGGCGCGCGCTGCGCCAACGCGGTGCAGCAGCGAGCGACGCACCGGGCCGGTGCGTCGCGGCCGGCCCGTGCGTCGCGGCGGCACGGCGGCGCACCGGCCCGAAGCGGGGCACGAGCCGCGTGCTAGACTCGATTCACGATGAGCGCGACGCCGCCCCCTTCACCGCTGGCCGACCTTCAGGCGCGGCTGTCCGAACTGCTGCGCAACGGCCCCGCGGCCGACATCGAGCGCAACGTGAAGGCGCTGCTGGCGCAGGCCTTCCAGCGGGCCGACCTGGTGACGCGCGAAGAGTTCGACGCGCAGCTCGAGCGGCTGGCGCGGCTGCAGGAGCGCGTCGAGCAGCTCGAGAAGCTGCTGGCGGAACGCTCGGGCTGACCCTCGCGTCGGGCACGGCGCCGGGCCCGACGCCGGCCTTTCGCGCGCCCGGGACACTGCGCGCCCGGGACGCTCCGCGGCCGGACCTCGGCTCTCAGTGCAGCAGCGACTTGCCCAGCCGGCGCAGCATCGCCGCGCCATCGCCGGTCCACGCGCTGCCGTGCATGCACGCCAGCGTCTCGGGGCGCAGGCTCGCGAGCTTCTCGATCATCGCCTGCGTGTCCGGGCCGAGCGCGAAGTAGTCCATCTGGCGCCGGAACGCGTCGCTCGGGCCGACCAGGTCGTCGCTGACCAGCGGCCTGTCGCCGGTGCCCGGTTGGGTGAACAGGTCGCCGTTGAACAGCGTCTTCGTCGTCTGGTCGAACAGGTAGCCGGCGTCCCAGCCGTGCGGCAAGTGCGGCGTGTACTGCCACTGCACGCGGTGGCGCCCGAGGTCGAGCACCTGTCCGTCGGCCATGCCGATCGGCTCCACGTCGACCAGGTCGCGGACCGAGACCATCGCCGCCACCTCGCTGCACACCGGGCGCGCGAGCGGAGCCGCCGCGAGGAAGTCGGGCAGCGCGCCGCACTCGTCGGCCTCGACGTGCGAGAACGCGACGTAGCGCAGGTCGGAAACCGGCATCACCTTCCCGATCTGCGCGCTCACCAGGCCGAACAGCTTCTTCGGGCCGGTGTGGAACAGCAGCGGGCGCTCGTCGACGATCAGGTACTGGTTGAAGGAGAAGCCGCCGGGGATGAACTCGGGCGGCATCGCGACGCTGATCCGCCACGTGCCGGGGGCGATCTCGTCGATGGTGGACTTCAGGTTCGGGGTCATGGTTTCGTGCTCCTCGGACTCGAGTGGGATCGTGCTGCGGGCTGCGGTCCGACGACAGCCAGCAGCATCCGGACCAGTTGCCTGCGCACCGCGGGGCGCGGCAGGCCGTGTTCGAGCACCATCCGGTGCCAGGGATCGAACGACAGCAGCGTTTCCCAGGCGGCGGCGGCCTCGCGGTGGTCGCCGGCGCCGAGGTGGCGCTCGAGCAGTTGCGCGATCAGTGCCGTCTGCTGCGCGCGGGCGGTCTCGCCCATCCGCGCGAGGAACGGAATCACGCGGTCCTCGCGCCAGGCCTTCCAGGGCGCGAAGTGCGCATTGAGCGCGTCGGCCGCATCGACGAGGCGCTCGGTCGCGGCGCGCAGGTCGGGCGCGCCCAGGATCCGTTCGACCGGCACTTGCGGCGCCCGGCTCGCCACGTGCGCGGTGCAGGCGCCCAGCAGGTCGTCCTGGCTCGGGAAGTGGCTGTAGACGGTGGGCAGCGAGACGCCGGCCTGCCGCGCGATGTCGGCGTTGCTGGTGGCGACGGCGCCCCGCTGCGCGTGCAGCTCGGCCGCGGCGGCGGCGATTCGCTCGCGCAGTTCGGCCTGCTTGCGGCGGCGGGCTTCGCTGTTGTACGGCCGGGGTGGCATGGCTCGGATCCTCGGGATGGCGTCTATTTGATTTGAGTTTATCTTAATTTAAATGAATGTCAAGCCCCCGCCCGCCGGCCCGGTGCCGCGGCGCGACGGCAGCGCTCGGCAAAGCGGCCGAGCCATTCGCTTAGCCGGCGTGCGTCCGGCGGCGGCGCGCGCCGCCTAGACTCGTACGGCCGCAGCTCCGCCCGTCGCCGCCCACGCGCCTCCTCCCCCGATGTCCGTCTCCGTCGTCCGCTCGCGCGCCCTCCTCGGGCTCGATGCGCCGGAAGTGCGCGTCGAGGTCCACGTGGGCAACGGCCTGCCCGCGTTTCACATCGTCGGGCTGCCCGAGGCCGAGGTCCGCGAGAGCCGCGACCGGGTGCGCGCGGCGCTGCTGCACGCCGGCTTCGACTTCCCGAACCGCAGGCTCACCGTGAACCTCGCGCCGGCCGACCTGCCGAAGGAGTCCGGCCGCTTCGACCTGCCGATCGCGGTCGGCATCCTCGCGGCCAGCGGCCAGGTGCCGGCCGAGCCGCTCGACGCGCTCGAGCTGGTCGGCGAGCTGTCTCTGACCGGAACGATCCGCCCGATCCGCGGCGCGCTGGCGATGGCGCTGGCGGTCGCGCGGGCCGAGCGGCCGCGCACGCTGCTGCTGCCGGCGGCCAACGGCGCGGAGGCCGCGCTGGTCGACGACGCGCGGCTGCTGGGCGCGCTCGACCTGGCCGGCGTCGCCGCGCACCTGATGGGCGCGAGCCCCCTCGAGCGCATCGCGCCCGCATCGTGCCCGCCCGCCCCGCACGGCGACGGCGACTTCGCCGACGTCAAGGGGCAGGCCGCCGCGAAGCGCGCGCTCGAGATCGCGGCGGCGGGTTTCCACAACCTGCTGATGATCGGCCCGCCCGGCGCCGGCAAGTCGCTGCTCGCGCAGCGCCTGCCGACGATCCAGCCGCCGCTGACCCGCGACGAGGCGCTCGAGACCGCGGCGCTGGCGGGGCTCGCGGGCCGCTTCACGCCGGCCGACTGGGGCCGCCGGCCGTTTCGCGCGCCGCATCACGGCGCCTCGGCGGCGGCGATCGTCGGTGGCGGCGCGAACCCGCGGCCGGGCGAGGCGAGCCTCGCGCACCACGGCGTGCTGTTTCTCGACGAGCTCCCCGAGTTCTCGCGCGCGGTGCTCGAGGCGCTGCGCGAGCCGCTCGAGACCGGCCGCATCGGCGTAGCGCGCGCCGCGCGTCAGGTCGAGTTCCCGGCGCGCTTCCAGCTCGTCGCGGCGATGAACCCCTGCCCCTGCGGCTTCCTGGGCAGCGAGCGCTGCCGCTGCACGCCCGAGCAGGTGCGGCGCTACCAGGCGCGCCTGTCGGGGCCGCTGCTCGACCGCATCGACATGCTGCTCACCGTACAGCCGGTCGACGAGTCGACGCTGATGCGGCGCGCCGACGGCGAGCCGAGCCGCGCGATCGCCGAGCGAGTGAGCCGCGCGCGCGAGCGCCAGCTGGCGCGACAGGGCAAGCCCAACGCGTCGCTCGGGCCGCCCGAGATCGACCGGCACTGCGCGCTCGACGAGGACGCCGCGGCGCTGCTGCGCCGGGTGGCGCAGCGGCAGCACTGGTCGTCGCGCGCGCTGCATCGCGTGCACAAGCTCGCGCGCACGATCGCCGACCTCGTCGGCGACGACCCGATCCGCACGCGCCACGCGGCCGAGGCGGTCGCCTATCGGCGCGCGCTCGCCGTCGACGACGCCCCGCGCTGATCGCCGCGGCGCGCCGCGCGAAATGCGATGATCCCGGGCACGGCCGGCCGCCCGGCCGCGCCCTCGTCACGCCCAATTCCGATGGATACCTGCCGATGACACCCTCGCCTCCCCTGAGCGGCCTCAAGGTCGTCGAACTCCACGCGATCGGCCCGGTGCCGTTCGCGGGACAGCTGCTGCGCTCGCTCGGCGCCGACGTGCTGCGCGTGTCGCCGCCGAACGACCCGGGGCTCGGCGTCGGCGTCGCCCCCGAGTACGACCTGCTCAATCGCGGCAAGCGCAAGCTGTCGGTCGACCTGAAGCAGGCCGACGGCCTCGCTGCACTGCGCCGCGAGCTCGCCGACGCCGACGTGCTGCTCGAGGGCTTCCGGCCCGGCGTGCTCGAGCGGCTCGGGCTCGCGCCGGCCGCGCTGCTCGACGCGTACCCGCGGCTCGTCGTCGGGCGCCTGTCGGGCTGGGGCCACGCGGGCGAACTGGCCGAACGTGCCGGCCACGACATCAACTACCTCGCGCTCTCGGGGGTGCTGAACTCGATCGGCACCCGCGAAGCGCCGGTGCCGCCGCTGAACCTGGTCGCCGACTTCGGCGGCGGCGCGATGCACCTGCTGGTCGGCGTGCTTGCGAAGCTGGTCCAGCGCTCGATCGCGCAGCGCGGCGGCGTCGTGGAGACCAGCATCCTCGCCGGCACCGTCGGCCTCACGCCGATGGTCTACGGGCTGCTCGCCGGCAGGATCTGGAACCTCGAGCGCGCGAACAACCTGCTCGACGGCGCGATGCCGTTCTATCGCGTCTATCGCTGCGCCGACGGGCGCTTCGTCGCGGTCGGCGCGCTCGAGCCGAAGTTCTACGCGCAGCTGCTGGCCGTCACCGGCCTGGACGGCGAGCTCGACCCGCGCGACCAGTACCGCCCGGCGACCTGGCCCGCGACGATCGAGCGCTTCGCCGCGCGCTTCGCCACGCGCAGCCGCGACGACTGGGCGCAGGCGGCGCTCGCGCACGACGCGTGCCTGTCGCCGGTGCTCGACTTCGCCGAAGCGGCACGCCATCCGCACAACCTCGCCAACCGCCTGTACCGCGACCAGCCGTTCGCTCAGCCCTCGGAGGTCATCGAGTTCGACCGGCACCTGCGGGCCTAGGCGACACCCGCAGGCCCGGCCTCGCCGCGCTACAGCCGCAGCGTCAGCCGGCGCAGGCTCGGCTCGCCCTCTTCGGGGCCGACCGCGAAGCCGTACGAACGCGCGAGCTCGACCATCTCGCGGTTCACCGCGTAGGTGATGCCGACCAGCTCGCGATAGCCGGCGGCCCGGGCGGCGCGCACCAGCTTCTGGAACAGCGCGTAGCCGATGCCGTGCCGCTGCCAGCGGTCGGCGACGACGATCGCGAACTCGGCCGCTTCGGGCCGCTCGCCGACGTCGAAGCGGGTGACGCCGAGGATGCCTTCGGCGGCCGACGGCAGCTCGCCCGCCGCGGCCTGCCCCTGCGCACCTGCCTGCGCACCTGCCTGCGCACCTGCCTGCGTGCCTGCCTGCGTGCCTGCCTGCGTGCCTGCCTGCGCACCTGCCTGCGCACCCGCCTGCGCGCCTCCCTGCTGTGCGTCGCCGGGCTCCGCATCGCAGGCGAAGGCCGCCAGCCCGAGGCGCTGCGGCCACTGCTGGCGGACCAGTTCGGCGATCTGCTCGTCGCTGACCTCGGTCACGACGCCGAGCAGCCGCTGGTGCAGCGACATCGGCGACAGGCGCGCGATGAACGCGCGCTCGGCCGCCTCGTCGCCGGGGCCGAGCGGCCGGATGCAGAGCGGCACCCCGCCGCGGCTCGTGCAGCGCTCGGTGAGCCACTGCGGCATCGCGTCGCGCGGGGTCGCGCCGCGCGCGGGCTGGTCCGCCGCATCGCGCGGGAGCTCGCCCGACGCGCCGCCCGCCCGGGCGTCCGCCGCGCTCATGCCGCGGGCCTCGGCGGGCGCACCCGCCAGAAGACCAGCACCGCCAGCGCCGCCAGCTGCAGCACGATCCACGCCAGCAGCGCACGCCGGAAGCCCAGCTCGCTGTGCCCGCCGGTGCCGAGCAGGTCGACCGTCACGCCGAACAGCCACTGCGCGAGGAACATCCCGGTCATCGTCAGCAGGTTGTACGCGGTGAACGCGCGCCCGGTGAGCGTCTCGGGGAACGACAGGCTCACGTGCGTCTGCGACAGCGTGTTGACCGTCGCCGCGATCGCCAGCGGCAGCCACAGCAGCCATGCCCAGGTGCCCTGCGCGAACGCGATCGCCAGCTCGATCGCCAGCATCGCGGCGACTCCGCCGGCGACGACCCGCGGCGTGGTCAGGCCCCGGCGCGCCAGCGTCGGCGCGACCCAGCCGAGCGCGAGGTACCCCACCATCAGCACCAGGTTGAACGCGAACAGCGCCTGCGCGGCGCTTTCGGCGTCCATGCCGAGCACGGTGCGCAGCCACGGCCCGACCCACAGCCCCTGGAACGCGATGAAGCTCGCCTGCACCGTGAGCGACACGACGCCGAAGCGCCAGAAATACGGCTCGCCGAACACCTGGCGGTAGCCCGACCACGGCGAGCCGTCGACGTGCGCGACGCGCGCCGGCTCGACCGGCAACTGCAGCGCGATCGCCGCGCTCGCCGCGCACAGCAGCGCCGCGGCGACCCAGAACACGCCGCGCCAGCCGATCATCGGCAGCGCCCACTGCACCGGCACGGTCGTGGCCAGCGCGCCGAGCGTGCCCACCACCAGCATCCACGCCGCCAGCTGCTGCTGGCGCCGGTCGGCGTACCAGAAGCGGTACGCGCGCAGCGAGGCCATCAGCGCGCCCGAGACGCCGATGCCGATCAGCGCGCGGCCGACCCACAGCATCGCCACGCTGTGCGCCAGCGCGAACGCGCCGCAGCCGGCCGCGGCCACCAGCAGCAGCGTCGCGTCGACGCGCCGCGACCCGAAGCGGTCGAGCCAGACGCCGAGCGGCATCTGCATCGCCGCGAACGCGATGAAGTAGGCCGCGGACAGCGAGCCGAGTTGCGAGTTGGACAGGCCGAACTCGGCGATCAGGTCCGGCGCGATCACCGCGTTGACCGAGCGCAGCGCGTACGACATGAAGTAGCCGCTCGCGAACGCCGCGAACACGCGCATCGCGAGCGGGGCCGGCAGCACTGCGCTCACCGCGGTGCCCATCGCGTCACTCGAGGATCCGGAACGAGTCGAGGAACGCCGATGCGTGCTCGGCGTCGGCCGCGGGCCCGATCACGACCGCCTGCCAGGCCCGGTTGCCGCGCGCGACGAACAGCGCGGACAGGTGCGCCGGGCGCTCGCCGATGCGCCCCGACGCCTCGACGCGCACGCCCGCCTGCGTCGCGGTCGTGCGGCCGGCAAGGTCGAGCACGGGCACCGTCGCGTCGGAGACCGCGGTCTCGCGGCCGGCGACGTTGCGCACCATCGCCGCGCGCATCGCCGCGCGGGCCTTGTCGCGCGTGGCCGGCTCGGCGTCGGGCAGCACGACCGCGCCGACGGTGAAGGACTGGTCGTCGACGCGCGCGCCGCTCATCGCCATCGTGACCGCGAGGCCGTCGAGGTTGATCGGGCGCGACATCGACGCGGGCTTGCCGGGCAGCATGACCAGGCATCCGGCGCCGGAGGGCCGGATCTCGCGCCAGTCGTAGTCGGGCGCGCAGGCCGCCAGCGCGAGCGCGCAGGCGGCCCCGGCCAGCGACGCGCGCCGCCGGCGCAGGGCGGATCGGGGATTCATCCGATAATGGTATCAACCGGGAAGGACCCGGACCGGAGGACAGGCAATGATCTACGAGTTCAAGTCGCGCGCCACCGGCTCAGTCATCATGACGAAGCCGGTCGCGGAGTGGATCCTGAAGATCGTCGGCAAGACGCCCGGCGCCACGGGGATCGTCACGGTCGATCAGATGCCGGCGGCGATCGCGGCGCTGCGCAAGGCCATCGACGAGGAGCGGGCGGCGCTGCGCGCGGAGAGCGAGGGCGGCGCGGCGCCGCCCGCCGCGCCCGCGGAAGCGACCGGCGACGAGGCCTACCCGGTCTCGCTGGCCCAGCGCGCGTTCCCGTTCATCGAGATGCTCGAGGCGGCGCACGCAGCCGGCAAGGACGTCACCTGGGGGGTGTAAAACGTCCGCGCGGCGCGGCGCCGGTTCTGGCAGACTTGCGCCCGCACCCCCGGAGACCGTGATGACGATCGAGGTCAGCGTCAGGTTCGCGCCCGGCCTGGAGTTCACCCTGAGTCCCAGGCTCTCGCTCGGCAGCGACGAGGCCCGCCGGTGGCTGGACGACCAGTTCGTCGCATTGGGTGCCGAACCGATGCGCGCGTCGGGCAAGGTGCTGGTCGCCGACAAGGTGCTCGCGGTGGCGGCCGCGGCCGGCGCGGAGCAGTTCCGGCGCGACGCCGCGTGGGCCGAGCGCTACGCGGCCAGCGTCGTCGCGGCGCTCGGGCGCGACGTCGTGCGGGTCGAAACCGACACCAGCATGGTCACCTATTGAAGCGCGTCGGCATCGACGACGCGGTCGGGCTGATCCCCGACGCTGCGACGCTGGCCTGCGCGGGCTTCGTCGGCGCCGGCCACGCCGAAGCGATCACCGCCGCGATCGAGCGGCACTTCCTCGCGCACGGCAAGCCTTCGCAGCTCACGCTCGTCTATTCGGCCGGCCAGGGTGACCGCGGCGACCGCGGGGTCAACCACTTCGGCCACGAGGGGCTGACGCGGCGCATCGTAGGCGGGCACTGGCGCTCGGCGCCGAAACTGTCGCGGCTCGCACTGGAGAACCGCTGCGAGGCGTGGAACCTGCCGCAGGGCGTCATCACCCACCTGTACCGGGCGGTCGCGGGCGGCAAGCCGGGCGTGATCACGAAGACCGGGCTGCACACGTTCGTCGATCCACGCCACGGCGGCGGCAAGCTGAACGCGCGCACGACCGACGACCTGGTCGACCTGCTGGAGATCGACGGCGAGGAGTGGCTGCGCTACCGGCCGATGCGGATTGACGTCGCGCTGATCCGCGCGACGACCAGCGACGCGCGCGGCAACCTCACCACCGAGCACGAGCCGTTCCACCACGAGATGCTCGCGATCGCGCAGGCGGCGCGCAACAGCGGCGGCATCGTGATCGCGCAGGTCAAGCGCGTCGTCGACGCGCACGACGATCCGCAGCGGGTGCGCGTGCCGGGCATCCTGGTCGACTACGTGGTCGAGGTCGGCGACGACGTCGAGCACCACGCGATGACGTTCGGCGAGTACCTGAACCTCGACTACACGCGCGCCGCCCCGCGCGAGGGGACGGACTGCGGGGCTGCGGCCGCACCGCGCGTGCCCGCCGCGCTCGACGCGCGCCGGATCATCCAGCGGCGCGCGCTGTTCGAGCTGGCCGCGCACCGCCCGAAGGTAGTGAACCTCGGCGTCGGGATGCCCGCCGGCGTCGGCGCCGTGGCCCGCGAGGAGGGCGTCGGCGGCTTCGTCCTCACCGTCGAGTCCGGGCCGATCGGCGGGACGCCGGCCGACGGCCTGTCGTTCGGCGCCTCCGAGTTCCCCGAGGCGATCGTCGACGAGCCGGCGCAGTTCGACTTCTACGACGGCGGCGGCATCGACATGGCGTTCCTCGGGCTGGCCGAGTTCGACGGCCACGGCAACGTCAACGTCAGCCTGTTCGGCGACGGCGAGCACCGGCTGCTCGCAGGCGTCGGCGGCTTCGTCAACATCACGCAGTCGACGCGCCGGCTGGTCTTCATGGGCACGCTGACCGCGGGGGGCCTGCAGGTCGAGGCCGGCGACGGCCGGCTGCGCATCGTCCGCGAAGGGCGCTCGCGCAAGCTCGTCGCGCGCGTCGGCCAGCTGTCGTTCAACGGCGAGTACGCGTCGCGGCTCGGCACCGAGGTGCTCTACGTGACCGAGCGCGCGGTGTTCCGGCTGGTCGAAGGCCAGCTGGTGCTGGTCGAGATCGCACCCGGCGTCGACCTGCAGCACGACGTGCTCGCGCACTGCGGCGCGCCGGTGGCCGTCTCGCCGACGCTGGCGACGATGGACCCGCGGATCTACCGCGCTGCGCCGATGCGCCGCTTCGACGCGATGCCCGCCGGCAGCTAGGGCGTCCCGCCGCCGACCGCCACCGCCGCGGCCGGCTTGCACATTCGTGCACCATCGCTGAGAATCCGTGCATGGAATCGAGCCGGCAGGACGCGCTGTCGATCCGCGTCGCGCGCCTCTACTACTACGAGCACCTGACGACCGCGCGCATCGCCGACGAGCTCGGCACCTCGCGCTCGACGGTCTCGCGGCTGCTGACGCGCGCCCACGAGCGCGGGCTGGTCGAGATCCGCATCCACGACCCGGCGCAGCATCCGCAGGGCATCGAGTCGCGGTTGCGCGAGCGCTTCGGCCTGCGCGTGGCCCGCGTCGTGTCGGTGCCCGAGACCGCCGACGAGCACGACTGGCTCGAGCGCGTCGCGGCCTTCGCCGCCGGATACCTGAACACGGTGATCGACGCCGACGCCGTCGTCGGCATCGCCTGGGGCACGACGCTGCGCAAGGTCGCGTCGAAGCTGTCGCCGAAGCCGGTTGCGAACGTCGACGTCGTCGCGCTGAACGGCTCGGGCACCGCGCAGGAGATCGACAGCACCTTCAGCAGCGACATCGTCACGCGCTTCGCCGGCAACTACGGCGCGCGCCCGCACGCGTTCCCGGTTCCGGCGTTCTTCGACTACGCCGAGACCCGCGCGGCGCTGTGGCGCGAGCGCAGCGTGCGCCGCCTGCTCGACCTGCAGAAGCGCGCGCGCATCCTGGTCTTCAGCGTCGGCGCGTTCTCCGGCCAGGTGCCCAGCCACGTGCACAGCGGCGGCTTCCTCGAGCCGGCGGACCTGCGCAGCCTGCGCCGCGACCGCGTGGCCGGCGACATCGCCACCGTGTTCTTCCGCGCCGACGGCAGCTACGCCGACATCGCGCTGAACGCCCGCGCGAGCGGCCCCGACCTCGCGCTGTTCCGGCGCGTCCCGCACTCGATCTGCGTGGCCAGCGGCACCGGCAAGGTCGACGGGCTGCGCGCCGCGCTCGCCGGCGGCTTCGTCAACACGCTGATCGTCGACGAGCCGACCGCGCGCCTGCTGCTGGCCGGGACGGCGGCGGCGGCGGCGGCGCGCGTCGACGCGAAGCCGGCGCGCGCCGAGACGCCGGCGCCGCGCGGCGGCCGCGCGGCGCCACGGCCGGGGAGGCGCGCGTGAACGCTGCGCAGCGCGACTACGACCTGCTCGTCGTCGGCGGCGGCATCAACGGCGCCGGCATCGCGCGCGACGCGGCCGGCCGCGGCCTGCGCGTGGCGCTGGTCGAGCAGGGCGACTTCGGCGGCGCGACGTCGTCGTCCAGCACCAAGCTGATCCACGGCGGGCTGCGCTACCTCGAGCACTACGAGTTCCGCCTCGTCGCCGAGGCGCTGGCCGAGCGCGAGGTGCTCCTGAGGCTCGCCTCGCACATCGCCTGGCCGTTGCGCTTCGTGATGCCGCAGGTCCCCGGCCTGCGGCCCGCGTGGATGATCCGGTCCGGCCTGTGGCTCTACGACCACCTCGGCGGGCGCATCAGCCTGCCGAAGTCGCGCGCGGTGCGGCTCGCGCCCGACGGCTACGGCGCCGGACTCGATCCGCGCATCACCCGCGGCTTCGCGTACTCCGACGCCTGGGTCGACGACGCCCGGCTGGTGATCCTGACGCTGCGCTCGGCGCAGGCGCACGGCGCCGCGCTGATGCCGCGCACCCGCTTCGTCTCGGCCGATCGCCGCGACGGCGGCTGGCTGGCGACGCTCGAGGACGCGACGGACGGCCGCCGCGGCACGCTGCGCGCGCGCGTGCTGGTCAACGCCGCCGGCCCGTGGGTCAAGCCGGTGCTCGACGCGACCGGCGGCGGACACGTCCCGGCGACCGTGCAACTGGTCAAGGGCAGCCACGTCGTCGTTCCGCGCGCGTATCCCGGCGAGCACGCGTTCATCCTGCAGAACCACGACAAGCGGATCGTGTTCATGATCCCGTACGAGCGCCGGTTCACGCTGATCGGCACCACCGACGTCGCGGTGGCCAGCCTCGCCGAAGCGCGCGCGATCGGGGTCGACGAGACCCGCTACCTGCTCGCCGCGGTCAACCGCTACCTGGCGCGCCCGCTCGCCGAATACGACGTCGCCTGGAGCTACACCGGCGTGCGCCCGCTGTACGACGACGGCTCGAGCGACCCGTCGGCGATCACCCGCGACTACACGCTGGTCGTCGACGAGCGCGACGGAGTCGCGCAGCTGGCGGTGTTCGGCGGCAAGATCACGACCTACCGGCGGCTCGCCGAGGCGGCACTCGAGAAGCTGCGGCCCTGGCTGCGGCCGGCGCGCGGTCGCTGGACGCACGAGGAGCCGCTGCCCGGCGCGGTGCACGACGTCGCCGTGGCCCGCGACGTGCTGCGCGCGCGCTACCCGGCGCTGCCGCAGCCGCTGCTCGACGCGCTGTTCCGGCGCCACGGCGCGCTCGCCGGCGAGGTGCTCGGCGACGCGCGCACGCTCGCCGACCTCGGCCGCGACTTCGGCGGCGGCCTGTGCGAGCGCGAGGTCGCCTGGTGCGTCGAGCACGAGTGGGCGGCCGGCGCCGACGACGTGCTGTGGCGCCGCACCAAGGCCGGGCTGCACATGAACGTCGCGCAGCGCACCGAATTCGCGCGCTGGTTCGAGAGCCGGCGACATCGTCCTGTAACGACCGGATGATCGAATACCGGACTACCCGATGAGCGCGACCGCACTGGAGCACGTTAGCAAGCACTGGGGCACGGCCATCGCGGTCGACGACGCGAGCTTCGCCGCGCCCGAGGGCAGCTTCGTGGTGCTGCTCGGCCCGTCGGGGTGCGGCAAGTCGACGACGCTGCGGATGATCGCCGGACTCGACACGCCGAGCGCCGGACGCATCCTGATCGACGGACGCGACGTGACGCAGCTGCCGCCGGCGCGGCGCCGCATCGCGATGGTGTTCCAGTCGTACGCGCTGTTCCCGCACCTGAACGTGCGCGAGAACATCCTGTTCGGCCTGAGGGTGCGCCGCGAGCCGGCGCGCGACCACCAGCGGCGGCTCGCGCGCGTCGCCGACCTGCTCGGACTTGCGAGCCTGCTCGAACGCAAGCCCGCGCAGCTCTCGGGCGGCCAGCAGCAGCGCGTCGCGCTGGGGCGCGCGATCATCGCCGAGACCTCGGTCTGCCTGATGGACGAGCCGCTGTCGAACCTGGACGCGCAATTGCGCCACGAGATGCGCCGCGAGATCCGCGCGCTGCAGCGCAAGCTCGGCATCACGATGGTGTACGTCACGCACGACCAGACCGAGGCGATGAGCATGGCCGACCAGGTGGTGCTGCTCAACGCCGGCCGCATCGAGCAGGACGCCGCGCCCGCCGAGCTCTACGCGCGGCCGGCGACGCTGTTCGCGGCGCGCTTCATCGGCACGCCGCCGATGAACGTCGTCTCGGCGCCGGGCCGCGACGACCTCAGGCTCGGCGTGCGGCCCGAGCGGGTGCGCATCGCCGCCGACGGGCGGCTCGCCGCGGTCGTGCAGAGCGCCGAGTACTTCGGCGCCGACACGATCGTCACCTGCTCGGTGGGATCCGACACGATCGCCGCGCGCGTGCCGGGCCGCCACGAGCTCGCGCCCGGCACCGCGGTGCGGCTCGACTGGGACGCCGACGCCGAGCATTTCTTCGACGCCGCGACCGGCCGCCGTCGCGACGACATCCGACCGGGGCGCGAAGGTGCGCCCTTCCACGCTGGCCCACGAGAGAGGACGAACACGCCATGAGACGCACCCTGCTGAAGGCGCTCGCCGCGACGACGATCGCCGCCGCGCTGCCCGCGTACGCGCAAAAGCCGGTCGAGCTGACCTTCTACTATCCGGTCGCCGTCGGCGGCCCGGTGACGAAGACGATCGACCAGATGGCCGCCGACTTCGAGAAGGAGAACCCCGGCATCAAGGTGAAGCCGGTGTATGCGGGCACCTACCAGGAGAGCATCGTCAAGGCGCTGACCGCGTTCAAGAGCGGCCAGCCGCCGCACCTCGCGGTGCTGCTGTCCACCGACATGTTCACGCTGATCGACGAGGACGCGATCGTGCCGATCGACGGGCTGGCGAAGAGCGCCGAAGACAGGAAGTGGCTCGGCGGCTTCTTCGACAGCTTCATGATGAACAGCCGCACCGGCGGCAAGACCTGGGGCGTGCCGTTCCAGCGCTCGACGATCGTGCTGTACTGGAACAAGGAGCTGTTCAAGGAGGCCGGGCTCGATCCGGACAAGGGCCCGGCCAACTGGGACCAGATGGTCGAGTACGCGAAGAAGCTCACGAAGACCGACGCCAGCGGCAACGTCACGCAGTGGGGCGTGAAGATCCCGTCGTCGGGCTTCCCGTACTGGCTGTTCCAGGGCCTGACGACGCCCAACGGCGCGCTGCTGATGAACGAGGCCGGCACCGAGACCTACTTCGACAAGCCCGGGGTCATCGAGGCGCTGCAGTACTGGGTCGACCTGTCGGCGAAGCACAAGGTGATGCCCGGCGGCGTGATCGAGTGGGGCACGACGCCGAAGGACTTCTTCGAGAAGAAGGCCGCGATGATCTGGACCACCACCGGCAACCTGACCAACATCCGCACCAACGCCGGCTTTCCGTTCGGGGTGGCGATGCTGCCCGAGAAGAAGCGCCGCGGCAGCCCGACCGGCGGCGGCAACTTCTACATCTTCAAGAAGACCTCGCCCGCCGAGCAGGCGGCGGCGCTGAAGTTCGCGAAGTGGGCGACCGCGCCGCAGCGCGCGGCGCAGTGGAGCATCGCGACCGGTTACGTCGCGGTGACGCCGGCTGCCTGGGAGACGCCCGAGATGAAGAAGTACGTCCAGGAGGTGCCGCAGGCCACCGTCGCGCGCGACCAGCTGCAGTTCTCGGTCGCCGAGCTGTCCACGCACGACAACCAGCGCGTGACCAAGGCGCTCAACGACGGGCTGCAGGCCGCGCTCACCGGCTCGAAGTCGCCGGCCGACGCGATGAAGGACGCGCAGCGCGAGGCGGCCCGGATCCTGCGGCCCTACCGGCGCTGACAGCCCGAAGCCGGCACGTCCGCGAAGCGACCGTAGCGGGGATGGGAGCGTGAGCGCGACGCGTCCGGGCAGCCAGCCGCAGGTCACCGGCTGGCTGCTGCTGCTGCCGGCGATGGTGCTGCTGGTCGCGTTCACGCACTATCCGGCGGTCGCCACCGCGTGGCACAGCCTCTTTTCGACGCCGAAGGGCGCGCGGCCGGCGGTGTTCGTCGGCCTCGAGAACTACCAGCTGATGCTCGAGGACGACGTCTTCTGGCAGGCGCTGTGGAACAACCTGTGGTTCGCGCTCGGCACGATTCCCGCGTCGATCGCGCTGGCGATCGCGATGGCGCTGTGGGTGAACGGGCGCATCGCCGGCCGCGGCTTCCTGCGGCTTGCCTACTTCACGCCGACCGTGCTGCCGATGATCGCGGTGGCCAACATCTGGCTGTTCTTCTACACGCCGCAGTACGGGCTGCTCGAACAGGTCACCGGCGCGCTCGGCCTGCCCAGCCACAACTGGCTGGGCGACCGCAGCACGGTGCTCGGCGCGACGATGGTGGTGGCGATCTGGAAGGAGGCCGGGTTCTTCATGATCTTCTACCTGGCCGCGCTGCAGCAGATCCCGCCGACGCTGGCCGAGGCGGCCGCGATCGAGGGCGCCTCGCGCGCGCAGTACTTCCGGCGCGTGCTGTTCCCGCTGCTGATGCCGACCACGCTGTTCGTGCTGATCAACGCGCTGATCAACTCGGTGCGCATGGTCGACCACATCTTCGTGATGACGCGCGGCGGCCCGGACAACGCCAGCGCGCTGCTGCTCTACTACATCTACCAGGTCGGCTTCAGCTTCTGGGACTCGGCCTACGCGGCGGCGCTGACGGTGGTGGTGCTGGCGATCCTCGGCGCGACCGCGTTCGTGAAGTTCCGCTTCCTCGACCAGCGCACCCACTACCAATGAACGCGCCGTTCCGCATCGGCCGCGGGGCCCACGCCCTCGAGTCCGCCGCCGCGTGGATGCTGGGGCTGCTGTGGATCCTGCCGCTCGCCTACGCGGTGTGGACCGCGTTCCACCCGTCCGAATACTCGACGCGCTTCGAGCTGGGCGCGCCGCTGACGCTGTCGAACTTCGCCGACGCCTGGCACGCGGCGCCGTTCGCGCGCTACTTCCTGAACACCTTCGCGCTGGTGACGATGATCCTCGCCGCGCAGATGGTGCTGGGCACGCTGGCGGCCTACGCGTTCGCGCGCTTCGAGTTCCGCGGCCGCGACCTGGTGTTCTTCCTGGTGCTGCTGCAATTGATGGTGATGCCCGACGTGCTGATCGTCGAGAACTACGCGACGATGAACGCGCTCGGGCTGCGCGACACGATCCTCGCGATCGGGCTGCCCTACTTCGCCTCGGCGTTCGGCATCTTCCTGCTGAGGCAGACCTTCAAGACGGTGCCGCGCGAGCTCGACGAGGCGGCGCGCGTCGAGGGCGCGGGTGCGCTGCAGGTGCTGCTGAAGGTCTACGTGCCGCTCGCGAAGCCGGTCTACCTCGCCTACGCGCTGGTGTCGGTCAGCCACCACTGGAACAACTTCCTCTGGCCGCTGATCATCACGAACTCGGTCGAGACGCGCCCGCTCACGGTCGGCCTGCAGGTGTTCTCGTCGACCGACCAGGGCGTCGACTGGTCGATCATCACCGCGGCGACGCTGATGACCTCGGCGCCGCTGCTGCTCGGCTTCCTGCTGTTCCAGCGCCAGTTCGTGCAGTCGTTCATGCGCGCCGGCATACGATGAACGGAATCCGCCGATGAAGCTGATCACCTGGAACGTCCAGTGGTGCCGCGGCTGCGACGGGCGCGTCGATCCGGCGCGAATCGTCGCCCACGCGCGCGCGCTGGCCGACTTCGACGTGCTGTGCCTGCAGGAGGTGGCCGCGAACTTCCCCGGCCTCGACGGAAGCCGCGGCGAGAACCAGTTCGAGCTGCTCGCGCGGCTGCTGCCCGGCTACGCGGCGGTGCCGGCCGCCGCCGTCGACACGCTGGCGCCCGGAGGCGCGCGGCGCGCATTCGGCAACATGATCCTGAGCCGCCTGCCGGTCGAGCAGGCGCTGCGCATCCAGCTGCCGTGGCCGAGCGACCCGCGCGCGAAGAGCATGCCGCGCGTGCTGCTCGAGGCGACGGTCGAGACGCCGCTCGGCCCGATCCGCGTGATGACGACGCACCTCGAGTACTACTCGGGGCTGCAGCGGATCGCGCAGGTCGAGGCGATCCGCGCGCGCCACGCCGAGGCCTGCGGGCACGCGAGGGTCGACCGCGAGCTCGACGACTCGGACAGCCCGTTCCGCAGCACCCCGCAGACGCGTTCGGCGATCCTCACCGGCGACTTCAACTTCAGGCCCGACGATCCGCTGCACGGGCGCCTGCAGGCGCCGCTCGGCGAGGGATCGAGCCCGCTGGTCGACGCCTGGCAGGCGCTGCACCCGCACGAGGCCCACCCTCACACCAACGGCGTGCACGACCGCGAGCAATGGCCGGCGCCGTACACCTGCGACTTCGTCTTCGTCAGCGACGACCTCGCGCCGCGGCTGCGCGCGATCCGCGTCGACGCCGACACGCAAGCCTCCGACCACCAGCCGATGCTGGTCGAGCTCGGATGAACGGCCACCCGACCAAGCCGCAACCGCTCGCCGGGTTCCCGCGCGACGCGGCCGCCGCCGTGCACACGGTGCTCGCCGACATCGACGACACGCTGACGACCGACGGCCGCCTGACCGCCCGGGCCTACGGCGCGCTCGAGGCATTGCGCGACGCCGGGCTGCGCGTCGTGCCGGTCACCGGGCGCCCGGCCGGCTGGTGCGACCACATCGCGCGGATGTGGCCGGTCGACGCGGTGGTGGGCGAGAACGGCGCGTTCTGGATGTGGCACGACGCGCGCGCGGGCAGGCTGCGCGCGCGCCACCTGCTCGACGACGCGGCGCGCGCCGAGCTTGCCGGACGGCTCGACGCGGTGCGCGAGCGCATCCTGCGCGAGGTGCCGGGGTGCGCGCCGGCCTCGGACCAGTTCTGCCGGCTCTACGACCTGGCGATCGACTTCCGCGAGGACGTCGCGCCGCTGCCGCCCGGGGCCATCGACCGGATCGTCGCGCTGATGCGCGAGGCCGGAATGAGCGCGAAGGTCAGCTCGATCCACGTCAACGGCTGGTTCGGCAGCTGGGACAAGCTGGCCACGACGCGGCTGATGATGCGCGAGCGCTTCGGGATCGACCTCGACGCCGAACGCGCGCGCTGCGTGTTCGTCGGCGACTCGCCGAACGACGCGCCGATGTTCGCGCACTTCCCGAACGCGGTCGGCGTGGCCAACGTGCTCGACTTCCGCGACCGGCTCGACGCGCTGCCCGCGTGGATCACCCGGTCGCGCTGCGGCGCGGGCTTCGCCGAGGTGGCCCAGCTGCTGATCGACGCGCGCGGCGGCGCCGCCGCATAGAGCGCGCGACGCGGGCGACGCTACGCCGGCCGTGCCGCGCCGACGATCTCGCGCGCGGCCTCGACGAGCGCCGCGCACTGCTGCGGCGTGCCCACCGTGATGCGCAGCCACGCGTCGATCCGCGGCTTCGCGAAGTGCCGCACGACGATGCCGCGCTCGCGCAGCGCGCGCGCCAGCGCCGCGCCCTGGTGCGCCGGGTGGCGCGCGAACACGAAGTTCGCCAGCGACGGCAGCACCTCGAAGCCGAGCGCCGCGAGCCCGGCACCCAGCGCCTCGCGGGCCGCGACGATCGCGTCGCGCGAGCGCGCGAACCACGCCTCGTCGCGCAGCGCCGCGACCGCGCCTGCCTGCGCCAGCCGGTCCAGCGGATACGAGTTGAAGCTGTCCTTCAGCCGCACCAGCGCCTCGACGAGCGGGGCCTGGCCCAGCGCGTAGCCGACGCGCAGGCCGGCCAGCGCGTGCGATTTCGACAGCGTGCGCACGACGAGCAGGTTCGGGTGCGAAGCGATCAGCGGCGCCGCGCTCTCGGCGCCGAACTCGACGTAGGCCTCGTCGATCACCACCGGCCAGTCGGCATTGGCCGCGGCGAGCCGCGCGACCTCGGCGCGCGGGATCGCGCGGCCGGTCGGCGCGTTCGGGTTCGGCAGGATCACCGGACCGCCACCGGCGTAGTCGTCGACGCGCAGCGCGAAGCCGTCGGCCAGCGGCACGGTTTCGCAGTCGATCCCGTAGAGCCGGCACCAGGTCGGATAGAAGCTGTAGGTCACGTCGGGGAAGCGCAGCGGCCGCGCGTGCGCGAGCAGCCCCTGGAACGCGAAGGCGAGCACCTCGTCGGAACCGTTGCCGACGAACACCTGTTCGGGCGCGAGCCCCTCGCGCGCCGCGATCGCGGCGCACAGCGCGCCCGACAGCGGATCGGGGTACAGGCGCAGCGACTCGCCGGCCGCCGCGAGTTCGGTGCGGATCGCCTCGGCGACCGCGGGCGAAGGGGGATACGGGTTCTCGTTGGTGTTCAGCTTGACCAGGTTCGCGAGCTTCGGCTGCTCGCCGGGCACGTACGGGCTCAGGTTCGCGACGAGCGCGCTCCAGAATCGGGACATTGCGGGAAGTCCTAGTAATGCAGTTCGGCGACGACGACGCGATTCTCGCTCGCCGGCCAGCTGCGCACCGCGATCCGCTCGCCGTTGAACTCGGCGATGACGGTGCGCACCGGCCCACGCGGCAGCAGCAGCTTCGACTCCGAGACCGCAGCCGTGCCCAGCGGCACGCCCGGCGGCACCATTCCGTCCAGGCTCATCCGGTCGCGCCGCACGTCGAAGTAGCCGCGCGGACGCGTCATCAGGACGACGCTGCCGGCGTTGCGATCGGCCTCGGACAGCCGCAGCGGGCGCATGTGGACGAGGTCGGTCGAGCGCGGAAACGCCGACCGGTAGACGTGCGTCGTGGCGAAGCCGGGCGCCGACAGCACGAACTCGTACGGCGCGTCGGAGCGCGCCACCATCGGGCCCCAGCGGCCGTCGGCGCCGGTCGTGTGCACGTGGACCGGCCCGCCGAGCCGCTCGCCGGTGCGCGGCGCGACCTCGTAGACCTCGACCGTGACGCCGGCCATCGGCAGGTTGGTGCCGGGCTGGCTGATGCGCCCGTCGAGCGTCGGCGCCGACTCGGGGACGATCGCCAGGCGCACCGGCGAGTGCCCGGTGACGAACTGCCAGATCTGCTCGAACGCGCGCGGGTGGAAGGCGACCTCGCGGTGGTCGAGCCCCGGCAGCACGACGTTCATCGCGCCCCTGAGCGCGGGGCCGTCGGGGCCGACGTGGGTGGCCATCCCCGGCTTGCCGATCCAGCGCCCGTCCGGCTGCGCGTACTTGTCGTTGTCGTCCGAGCGCAGCGTGAGCCAGCGCGGGCCCGGTGCAACCTCGAGCTCGCGCGGTCCCTGCGGCGCGTTGAGCGCGGTCAGGAACGGGCCGGCGCCGTTGAACTCGCTGCCCGGCCTGTAGTCGCCGGCCCAGATGCCGTGGTTCGGGGTGCCGGCGAGCACCGCGCGCCAGACGGTCTTCGCGCCGGCGCCGTTCTTCACGTAGTTGCGGATCGCATAGCCGCCACGCGAGCTGCCCACCAGCACGACCTCGGGCGCGCCGGTGCGGGCCAGCACGCGATCGACTTCGCCGGAGAGCTGCTGGAGCTGGTCGGCCGTCGACGAGCGGCCCGGCTGCGGCTTCGCGTCGTCGTCGCGCGCATACGGATACGGCATGTCGATCGCCACCAGCCGGTCGCGCGGCCAGCCGTTCGACTCGAAGCGCCAGATCGTCGTCTGCCAGAGCGCGGACGAGTCGCCGTTGCCGTGGACGAAGATCACCGGCGGGTAGGGGTCGGTCATCAGCCCCAGTTGCGCGCAGGCGCCGAGCGCGGCGACGGCCAGCGTCGCCAGCCAGCGCAGCGGCCGCGCGAGCCCGCTCGCGGCGGCCAACGCGAACAGGCGTCGGTCATCGTCCATGCCGTTCCTCGTGGAGACCCCAGGTGGCGAGCGTAGCGCACATTCGGCCGCGTCGCGCGTCGCGTAGACTCGGCAACGGTGGATCCCGTCACTCGTCCCCTCCTCGCGCTGGGCGCCACGCTGGCCGTGCAGATGCTGGGCAGCATGGTGCTCACCATGCCGTCGGTGATCGCGCCGGCCGTCGCGCCGTCGCTCGGCCTCGGCGCCGAACGGGTCGGCCTGTTCGTCGGCCTCGCCTACCTGGCGGCGATGCTCTCGGGACTCGTCAGCGGCGGATGGGTCGCGCGCCTCGGTGCGGTCGCGGTCAGCCAGATGTCGATGGCCGCGTCAGCGCTCGGCGCGTTCGCCGCGATCGCCGGCCATCCGCTTGCGCTGACGCTCGCCGCGTTGCTGATCGGCACCGGCTACGGGATGATCAACCCGGCCTCGACCAGCCTGCTCGGTCACCACGCGCCGTTGTCCAACCGCGGGCTGTTCTTCTCGATCAAGCAGACGGGCGTGCCGCTGGGCGTGGCGCTCGCCGGCGTGGCGATGCCCTGGGGCCTGCACGTCGCGGGCTGGCAGCCGTCGGTCGCCTGCGCGGGCGCCGCCTGCGCGCTGCTCGCGCTGCTGCTGTGGCCGTCGATCGCGCGGCTCGAGCCGCAGGTCGCGGCGCGTCCCGATGCGCGCCGCGACCCGGCCGCCACCGGGCGCGGCCCCGGCCTCAGGGCGGTGTGGCGCAACCGGCCGGTACTGCGGCTGAGCCTGATGTCGTTCGCGTTCGCGTTCACGCAACTGTGTTTCGTCACCTTCCTCGTCTCGTACCTGAACCTGGCGCTCGGGCGCTCGCTCGCGCTGGCGGCCGGCATCCTGGCCGGCGCGCAGGTCATCAGCACCGCCGCGCGGATCGGCTGGGGATACGTCGCCGACCGCTGGGTCGCCCCGTCGAGGCTGCTCGGCGGCCTCGGCCTCGCGATGGGCGCCTCGTGCGTCGGCCTGGCCGCGCTGCCGGCGTCGGCCGCCGACGCGCTGATCCTGCTGGCCGCGACCGTCTGCGCCGCGACGGCGATGGGATGGAACGGCGTCTACTTCGCCGAGCTCGCGCGCCACGCCGAGCCGCGCGAGGTCGCGGCGCTCGCCGGCGCCTCGCAGTTCTTCACGTTCTGCGGCGGCATGGTCGGCCCGGTGCTGTTCGCCGAGGTCGTCCGGCGCGGCGGCACCTATGCCGGCGCCTACCTGACGCTCGCGGCGCTGCCGACGGCGGCCGGCGTGATGATGCTGCGGCAGGCGCGCCGCCAGCGCGCGTAGGCTGGAAGTCGACGGCGGCCGCTCAGCCCGCAAGGCGTCGACCGTCGCGGAAGACGACGACCTCGCCCGCCGGAAGCTCGGCCCACGTCTCGTCGAGCGTGAGCGGCTGGGTCGCCACCAGCGCCACCCGCTGCGTCGCGGCCCCCGAGGTCGTCAGCGACGCCCGCAGCGAATCGCTGCCGAGCGCCGCGTTCGTCGCGGGGCAGCTGCGCTCGACGAAGAACAGGCGCGTTCGAGCGGTGGACGAACAGGTGCTCGCCGTCCGAGAGCAGGAAATTGGCCGTGCCGTGCCGCGCGAACTCGCCGGCCCATTCGCGAACCACCGGCAGCTTCGCCGCGAGGTCCTGGACCGTCCCGGGCGCGAGCGCAGCGCGCAGCCGGTCGACCAGCGCGCAGAACGCCCGCTCGGAGTCGGTCTCGCCGAGCGGGAAATGCCAGTGCGGCGCGAAGCGCGGGTCGTCGAACACGCCCGCCACGTCGCCGTTGTGCGCGAACACGTGGGTACGGCCGTAGAGCTCGCGCGCGAACGGATGGGTGTTCTGGTACGAGACGATCCGGCGCCCGGTCGCGAGCCGCAGGTGCGAGAGCACGATCGTGCTGCGGATCTCGTTGGACTCGACGAAGCGCATGCACGCGCTCGACGCGGCCGGCTCGGCCTCCTTGACGATGCGGAAGTCGTGGCCCGCCGCGAACGCGAGCCCCCAGCCGTCGCGGTGCGGGCCGAGCCTGCCGCCGCGCTCGCCGAACACGCCCAGCGAGAACGTGACGTTCGCGGGCTCGCTGCCGGACATCGCAAACAGTTCGCACATGGACGAAGCTCCTGTTCGCCCACAGCGTAACCGACCGGGGCCCGATCCCTCAGTAGGTCTCGAGGTGCAGCCGCCCCTCGCGCTTCAGGCGCCCGGCGAGTTCCTCCCACTGGATGCCGGCCTGCGCGGCGACGTCGCGCAGCGCCTCGAGCACCCCCGCCTCCATGCTCTTCAGCCCGCAGACGTAGACGAACGTGTCGCCGTCCTTCAGCAGCGCGGCCAGGTCGGCCGCGCGTTCGCGCATCAGGTCCTGCACGTAGCGCTTGGGCGAATCGGGCGCGCGCGAGAACGCGAAGTTCAGGTCGATGAAGTCGCGCGGCAGGTTCATCAGCGGCCCGAAGTACGGCAGCTCCTTCTGCGTGCGCGCGCCGAAGAACAGCATCAGCCTGCCGCCCTCGAACTTGCCGCGCAGCCGCCGCCGGTACTCGGTCATCGCGCGCATCGGCGCGCTGCCGGTGCCGGTGCAGATCATCACGATGTTCGAGCGCGGGTGGTTCGGCATCAGGAACGACGCGCCGAACGGACCGATGACCTTGACCGTGTCGCCCTTCTTCAGGTCGCACAGGTAGTTCGAGCAGACGCCGCGCACCGGACGGCCGTCGTGGTCGACGGTGACCCGCTTCACGGTCAACGACAGGTTGTTGTAGCCGGGGCGCTCGCCGTTGCGCGGGCTGGCGATCGAGTACTGGCGCGCCACGTGCGGCTTGCCGCGATCGTCGACGCCCGGCGGCAGGATGCCGATCGACTGGCCCTCGAGCACCGGGAACGGCATCGAGCCGAAGTCGAGCACGATGTGGTGCGTGTCGCTCTCGGTGCCGGCGTCGGTGACCCGGTAGTTGCCGACCACCGTCGCGGTCGTCGGGTTCTTCGGGCCGTACAGGTTCGTGTACGCGTGCGCGGCCGACCACGGCGGAACGGTCGCGCCGAACGACGTGGCGGTGACCGCCGTCTCGAAGCCCTGCACGTCGGCCGCCGCGGCCGCGGCGGGGGCGGCCGCCGCCTCGACGACGGCCGTGGCCTCGGCCGCGACGCCCTCGGGCAGCGGCGCCTCGGCCGGCAGCTCGTCCCACTCGAACTGCGCCGCCAGCGGGTACGCCGCGCTCTTGAGCACCATCCGCCAGTTGTCGATCGCGCCGGTCGGGCACGGCGGCACGCAAGCCATGCACTGCTTGCAGATCGCCGGATCGACGACGTAGTTGCGCGAGTCGTGCGTGATCGCCTTGACCGGGCACGCCTCCTCGCAGGTGTTGCAGCGGATGCAGATTTCCGGGTCGATCAGGTGCTGCTTGAGCACTTCCGGCGCGGCGCCCACGGTGGCCTCTCCGTTCAGTTGAAGCGGACGTACTCGAAATCGACCGGCTGGCGATTGATGCCCATCGCCGGCGGCGCGATCCAGTTCGCGAACTTGCCCGGCTCGACCACGCGGCCCATCAGCGAGCCCACGTAGGCGCGGTCTTCGTCGCTGGGCAGCCACTCGTTCCTGCGCGCGTTCCACTCGGCCTCGGACACCACGTTGCCTTCGGGCGAGACCTTGACGCCCGCCAGCGTGCCGATCTGCCGGTGGAAGGCCTTGTGCGGCGTCTTGAGCCGGAACGGGATGCCGGCCTTCTCGATCACCTTGTTCCAGCGCTGCACGCCGGCGATCGAATCCTTGATGTAGTCGTCGCGCAGCACTTCGTTCAGCGCGTTGAGCATCGGCACTTCCTTCTCGACCAGCGCGCCGCCCGCGACGTCGAGCAGCTTGTAGGTCGCGCCCTTCAGCAGGTGGTCGTCGGTGCGCTTGCCCTCCTCGAAGCGGCCCTTCAGGCCCGAGCTGTAGAAGATGGCCGCGTTCGACGACTGGTCGGCGCCGAACAGGTCGATCGTGACGCTGAAGTGGAAGTTCAGGTAGCGCTGGATCGTCGGCAGGTCGATCACGCCGGCCGCGCGCAATTTGCCCGGGTCGTCGGTCTTCAGCTGGTTCATCGCGTCGCAGGTGCGCTGGATGATCCGCGAGATGCCCGACTCGCCGACGAACATGTGGTGCGCTTCCTCGGTCAGCATGAACTTCGTCGTGCGGGCCAGCGGGTCGAAACCCGACTCGGCCAGCGCGCACAGCTGGAACTTGCCGTCGCGGTCGGTGAAGTAGGTGAACATGAAGAACGACAGCCAGTCGGGCGTCTTCTCGTTGAAGGCCGCCAGGATGCGCGGGTGGTCCTGGTCGCCCGAGCGGCGCTCGAGCAGCGCCTCGGCTTCCTCGCGGCCGTCGCGGCCGAAGTAGCGATGCAGCAGGTAGACCATCGCCCACAGGTGGCGGCCTTCCTCGACGTTGACCTGGAACAGGTTGCGCATGTCGTACAGGCTGGGCGCTGTCAGGCCCAGGTGGCGCTGCTGCTCGACCGACGCCGGCTCGGTGTCGCCCTGCGTGACGATGATGCGGCGCAGGTTGGCGCGGTGCTCGCCGGGCACGTCCTGCCAGGCCGGCTCGCCGAGGTGGTCGCCGAAGTGGATCTTGCGGTCCTTCTCCGCTTGGTTCAGGAAGATTCCCCAGCGGTACTCGGGCATCTTCACGTAGCCGAACTGCGCCCAACCGGCCGGGTCGACGCTGACCGCGGTGCGCAGGTAGACGTCGTAGCCGGTCGAATTGTCCGGGCCCATGTCCTGCCACCAGTGCAGGTAGTTCGGCTGCCACTGCTCGAGCGCGCGCTGCAGCGTGCGGTCTTCGGACAGGTTGACGTTGTTGGGGATCTTTTCGCTGTAGTTGATGCTGCTCATGAGTTGGCTCCTGATGTCCATTAGAACGTCAGAACGTGCGAATACGTTCTCAGACGCGGTTCCAGTCGAAGGCGGCCTTTTCGCCCTTGCCGTAGACCTTCAGCGCGCCCTTTTCGCCGACCGCGTTCGGGCGGATGAAGATCCAGTTCTGCCAGGCGGTGAGCCGGCCGAAGATGCGCGTTTCCATGGTTTCCTTGCCGGCGAAGCGCAGGTTCGCCTCGAGGCCGGTCAGCGCGTCGGGCGACATCGCCGAGCGCTCCTCGATCGCGATGCGGATCTCGTCGGCCCAGTCGATGTCGTCGGGCGCGGCGGTGACCAGGCCGAGTCGCTCGGCCTCCTCGCCGCCGAGCGGCTTGCCGACCTGCTCGCGCGCGGCCGCCAGCGGCGCCTCTTCCTCGTAGAAGCGGCGCGCCAGCCGCGACTGGCCATTGACCATCGGGTAGGTGCCGAAGTTCATCTCGGTGAGCGCGATGCGCGGCGCCTTCGCCGGCTCGTCGGGCAGCACCAGCATGTAGCTGCGGTCGGCGGCGAACGCGATTTCGGCCAGCGTGCCGGCGAAGCACGAGCCCGGCTCGATCAGCGCGAACATCGTGCGCGCGCTCACGTCCAGGCGGGCGAGCGTGCGGCGCAGCATGCCGATCACCTCGCGCACGAACCAGTGCTTGCGGTGCTCGAGCAGCGTGGCGTCGACGGCCTGCACCGCAGCCAGGTCGCCCTCGGTCTTCATCAGCCAGACGCCCAGGTCGAGCTCGTTGGTGCGCATCGAGAGGATCGCGTCGTCGAGCTCGCGCGCCATCTGCAGCGGCCACCAGCCGGCGCCGGCAGCGACGATCTCGTCGATGCCCGTCGGTTGCGCGCCGCTCGGACCCTTCACGACGAAGGTGGCGGTGCGGCGCGCGCGGTCGACCTTCACGTCGACGTAGCGGTAGTGATGGCCGTCGGCGTCGATGGTGCGCTCGAGCGGCACCAGCGCGACGCCCTTCGCATCGGCGGGCCGGTCGCTCTTCGCGGCCAGCGCGAGCGCGTGTTCCTTCACGACGCGGGCGAAGTCCTGCGGCTTGGCCACTTCGTCGACCAGCCGCCACTCCTTCGCGCGCTGGCCGCGCACGCCCTCGGTGGTGGTACAGAAGATGTCGGCGCGATCGTGGCGCACCTTGCGCTTGTCGGTGACGCGGGTGAGGCCGCCGGTGCCGGGCAGCACGCCGAGCAGCGGCACCTCGGGCAGCGACACCGACGACGAGCGGTCGTCGACCAGCACGATGTCGTCACAGGCCAGCGCCAGCTCGTAGCCGCCGCCGGCGCAGGCGCCGTTGAGCGCGGCGACGAACTTCAGCCCCGAATGGCGGCTCGAGTCCTCGATGCCGTTGCGCGTCTCGTTGGTGAACTTGCAGAAGTTCACCTTCCACGCGTGGCTCGACAGCCCCAGCATGAAGATGTTCGCGCCCGAACAGAAGATGCGATCCTTGCCGCTGGTCACGACCACCGAGCGCACCTCGGGGTGCTCGAAGCGGATGCGCTGCAGCGCGTCGTGCAACTCGATGTCGACGCCCAGATCATACGAGTTGAGCTTGAGCTTGTAGCCCGGACGGATGCCGGCGTCCTCGTCGATGTCGATCGACAGCGTGGCGACGGGACCGTCGAACGCGAGCTTCAGGTGATGGTATTTCGACGGGTCGGTCTGGTAGTCGACCCTGGGGGATTCGCTCATGCGATGCTCCTCGCGGTGAGGGGGACCAGGCAGCCGGGCTGCGGGCGGAGACCCGCGGAAGGCTGCCCGGGAAAACGGGGCTGAAACAGGAAATATATTGCCGAATTGATGCGCGTCAATGCATAATGATGCATACTTCCGGCGGCGTCAAGCCCCTTCGCACGGGCGCGGGGGCTTTCTTTTCGAGGAACCGAAACCATGACCCGACTGCTGGACAACCATTTCGCGGGCCGCTGGCAGACCGGCAGCGGCGCCGGCACCCCGCTGTTCGACCCGGTGCTCGGCACGGAGCTCGTGCGCGTCTCGGGCGCCGGGCTCGACCTGGCCGAGGGGTACGCGTTCGCTCGCAGCCGCGGCGGCGCCGCGCTGCGCGCGCTCACCTACGCGGAGCGCTCGGCACAGCTTGCGCGCATCGCCGAGGTGCTGCAAGGCCGGCGCGACGCCTACTACGACATTGCGCTGCAGAACTCCGGCACGACGCGCAACGACTCGGCCGTCGACATCGACGGCGCGATCTACACGCTGTCGCAATACGCGCGCTGGGGCGCGAAGCTGGGTGCCGCGCGCTGGCTCGCCGACGGCGAGCCGGTGAAGCTCGGCAAGGACGGCGCGTTCCAGAGCGGCCACTTCCTCGTGCCGCAGCGCGGCATCGCGCTGTTCATCAACGCATTCAACTTCCCGGCGTGGGGTCTTTGGGAGAAGGCGGCGCCGGCGCTGCTGTCCGGCGTGCCGGTCGTCGTCAAGCCCGCGACCGCCACCGCGTGGCTCACCCAGCAGATGGTCGCCGACGTGATCGAGGCCGGCGCGCTGCCCGAGGGCGCGCTGTCGATCGTCTGCGGGCGCTCCGACGGGCTGATCGACGCACTCGAGCCGTTCGACCTGGTCTCGTTCACCGGCTCGGCCGACACCGCGCGCGCGATCAGCGCGCACGAGAACGTGCTGCGCCACTCGATCCGCGTCAACGCCGAGACCGACAGCCTGAACAGCGCACTGCTGGGCCCCGACGCCGCGCCGGGCAGCGACGCGTTCGCGCTGATGGTGAAGGAAGTCGTCCGCGAGATGACCGTCAAGTCGGGGCAGAAGTGCACCGCGATCCGCCGCGTGCTGGTGCCGCAGGCGCACGCCGCAGCCGCCACCGACGCGATCGCCGCGGCGCTCGCGGCGATCAAGGTCGGCAACCCGCGCAACGAAGCGGTGCGGATGGGCGCGCTGGCCAGCCGCGCGCAACTCGCCGCAGTGCGCGAGGGCCTCGGCGTGCTCGGGCGCGAAGCGCGGCTCGCGTGGGCGGGCAAGGACGCGGACCTGGTCGACGCCGACCCGAAGGTCGCGGCCTGCGTGATGCCGCACCTGTTCGCGGTCGACGACGGCGACGCCGCGAAGCTGGTGCACGACGTCGAGGTGTTCGGCCCGGTGGCCACGGTGGTCCCGTACCGCGACGCCGACCACGCGTTCGCACTCGCGCGGCGCGGCTTCGGCTCGCTGGTCGCTTCGGTGTTCAGCGACGACACCGACTTCGTCGCGCACGCTGCAGTGGAGATGGCGCACGCGCACGGCCGCCTGCACGTGGTGACGCCGGCGGTCGCCAAGAGCCACACCGGCCACGGCAACGTGATGCCGATGTCGCTGCACGGCGGGCCGGGCCGCGCCGGCGGCGGCGAGGAACTGGGCGGGCTGCGCGCGCTCGGGTTCTATCACCAGCGCAGCGCGATGCAGGCGCCGGGCGAGGTGCTGGCGAAGCTGGCCGAGGGCGCCGCGCCCTGGCAGGGCGGCGCGGGCTGAACGGGGTGAGGAAGGGCGATCGACACGAAATTCGTGTTACACTGAATTCGTGTAGACGGCCCTGGGCGACAGCGCATGAAGAACGTCACGATCACCCTGGACGAGAAGACCGCCGCGTGGGTACGGGTATCGGCGGCTCGCGAGGACAAGAGCGTCTCGCGATACGTCGCCGAGATGCTGGAGAAGCGAATGCGCGAGTCGCGCGACTACGCGAACGCGATGCGCCGCTTCCTCGATCGCGAACCGTCCCGCATCAACACCGCCCGATTGCCCTTGCCGACGCGCGACGAAGTGCATGAGCGCACCGATCTTCGTTGACGCCAACGTCTTCGTGTACGCGCGCGACGTCGACGATGTCCTGCGCCAGCCGTTGGCCCGGTCATGGCTCGAGTGGCTGTGGCAGCAGGAACTCGGGCGCACGAGCACCCAGGTACTCTCCGAGTACTACGTGACCGTGACCCGCAAGCTGAAACCGGGCCTGCCCGAAGAGCAGGCCTGGGACGACGTCGAAGCGTTGATGCATTGGCACCCGCAACCGGTCGATCGGGACACGATGCAACGCGCACGTACCATCCAGGCGCGATTCCGGCTCGCCTGGTGGGATGCGCTCGTCGTCGCCGCAGCGCGCGAGCAGGGCTGCGCGGTGCTGCTCACCGAAGACCTGCACGACGGTGCGCTGATCGACGGCGTGCGGATCCGCAATCCGTTCAAGTACTCCATCCAGGAAGCGAGCGCCGAGCCCTACGAGGTGGCCCGGCCCGCACGGCGCGGCAAGGCCACGAAGCGCACGGCGCGATAGCTTCGGTGCGATGGCGTCGCTCGGCGCGATGGCCTCTGCGCTCGGCGCGAGCAACGCGCACCGTCTGGTGCAGAATGGCAGGGCCGGGCGCACCCGGGACCGAGGAGGCCGATCATGACCAACCACGTCTACAAGCACATCGAGATCACCGGCTCGTCGAAGACCGGCACCGACGACGCGATCCGCAACGCGCTCGCCAAGGCGAGCCAGACGATCCACAACATCCAGTGGTTCCGCGTCGTCGAAACGCGCGGCCACGTGGTCGACGGCAAGGTCGCGCACTGGCAGGTGACGATCAATGTCGGGTTCACGCTCGACTGACGAACGCGGGGCGGCCAGGCGGGCCGCGACTGCAAGGCTGCGGGCGCGGGGCGACTTCGCCGCGATCGTCCTGTGCGTGACCTGCGCGCTGCCCGCCGCGTCGGCCGCGTTCGCCGCGGGGCCGACCGGCGCCCCCGACGTGGAGGCGCGCTACCGGCAGGAGCGCGAGCGCTGCGAGCGCATCGAACCGGCCGCGGACCGCGCGAGCTGCCTTCGCGAGGCCGCGGCCGCGCGCGCCGAGGCCCGGCGCGGCCGGCTCGCGAACGGCGCCGACGACCCGATCCGCCTCCTCGAGAACGCGCTGCAGCGCTGCGAGCCGCTGCCGCCCGACGATCGGGCCGACTGCGAGTATCGCGTGCGCGGCGGCGGCACGACGCGCGGCAGCGTCGAGGAAGGCGGCATCTACCGCGAGAGCGTCACGCGCGAGATCCAGGCGCCGCGCGAGGTCGTGATCCCCGACAACGGGAATTCCCGATAGCCGCGGCAGCTTCGCTGCGCAGGCCGATGCGCGGCGCCGGCACGATCGCAGTGTCCTAGTCGACGAACATCGTCGCCGGGCACTCCAGGTAGCCGCGCAGCGCCTGCACGAACTCGGCCGCGTGCATGCCGTCGATCACGCGGTGATCGAACGACGACGACAGGTTCATCATCTTGCGCGCGACGACGGCGCCCCCGCGGATCACCGGCCGCTCGACGATCCGGTTGACGCCGACGATCGCGACTTCCGGGCGGTTGATCACCGGCGTCGACGCGATGCCGCCGAGCGCGCCCAGGCTGGTGACGGTGATCGTCGATCCGCTCAGCTCCTCGCGCGTCGCCTTCGCGCTTCGCGCGGCTTCGGCGAGGCGCGCGATTTCCGACGCGCTCGCCCACAGGTCGAGCGCCTCGGCGTGGCGCAGCACCGGCACCATCAGCCCGGCGTCGGTCTGCGTAGCGACGCCGACGTGGACCGCGCCGTAGCGCGTGACGACGCCCGCCTCGTCGTCGTAGCGCGCGTTGACCTGCGGGAACTCGCGCACCGCCAGCACGATCGCGCGCAGCAGGAACGGCAGCAGCGTGAGCCGGCCGCGCTCGGCGCCGCGCTTCGCGTTCAGTTGCGCGCGCAGCGTCTCGAGCTCGGTCACGTCGACCTCTTCCACGTAGCTGAAGTGCGGGATGCGGCGCTTGGCCTCCTGCATCTTCTCGGCGATGCGCCGGCGCAGGCCCACGACCGGCACCGCCTGCTCGTCGTTGCGCTCGGCGTAGCGCGCGCCGAAGCCCTCGGCCGGCGGCGACGGGGCGCGTGCGACGCGCTGCGCGGCCGGGGTGGCGGCCGCGCGGGGGGCCGCCTGCGCGCCCGCCGCGCTCGCCGCGAAGCGCTCGACGTCCTCGTGGCGCACGCGCCCGCCCGGCCCGCTGCCGGGCACCTGCCGCAGGTCGACGCCGCGCTCGCGCGCGTGCCGCCGCACCGACGGCGAGGCGAGTGGCTTGTCGAAACCGGCGTGCCCGGGCGCTGCGGCGGCAGCTGCCGCGCCGGCTGGCGCATCGGACGTCGAAGCGGCGCGTTGCGACGTCGCGGTCGCTCCGACCGCCGGCCGCGTGCTCGCTGCCGCCGCCGCAGCGCCGCCGCCCGCCGTCGCCGCGACTTCCCCCGCCGCCTGCGCCTCGATGCCGACCAGCTCCGCCCCGACCGCGAGCATCTGCCCCGCTTCACCCGCCAGCGCGACCACCGTCCCCGCCACCGGCGACGGGATCTCGACGCTCGCCTTGTCGGTCATCACGATCGCGAGCGACTGGTCCTCGGCGACCGTGTCGCCGACCTTCACCAGCCACTCGACCAGCTCGACCTCGGCAATGCCCTCGCCGATGTCGGGCACCTTGATCACGCGCGCAGCCATTCAGGACTCCATCGCGCGGCGCATCGCCGCGCCCACCCGCTTCGGGCCCGGGAAGTACGCCCACTCCTGCGCGTGCGGATACGGCGTGTCCCAGCCGGCGACGCGCTCGATCGGCGACTCGAGGTGAAAGAAGCAGTGCTCCTGCACCAGCGCCACCAACTCGGCGCCGAAGCCGCTGGTGCGCGTCGCCTCGTGCACGACGACGCAGCGGCCGGTCTTCTTCACCGACTCGACGATCGTGTCGAGGTCGAGCGGCCAAAGGCTGCGCAGGTCGACGATCTCGGCATCGATGCCGGTCTCGGCCGCGGCCGCCTCGGCGACGTAGACCATCGTCCCGTAGGCGAGCACGGTGAGGTCGCGGCCCGCGCGCTGCACCGCCGCCGACCCGAGCGGCACGGTGTAGTAGCCCTCCGGCACTTCGCCGCGGGGGTGCTTCGACCACGGCACCACCGGCCGCTCGTGGTGGCCGTCGAACGGCCCGTTGTACAGCCGCTTGGGCTCGAGGAAGATCACCGGATCGTCGCACTCGATCGCCGAGATCAGCAGGCCCTTGGCGTCGTACGGGTTCGACGGCATCACGGTGCGCAGCCCGCAGACGTGCGTGTACAGCACCTCGGGACTCTGGCTGTGGGTCTGGCCGCCGTAGATGCCGCCGCCGCAGGGCATGCGGATCGTGATCGGCGCGGTGAAGTCGCCGGCCGAGCGGTAGCGCAGCCGCGCCGCCTCGGAGACGATCTGGTCGTAGGCCGGATACGAGTAGTCGGCGAACTGGATCTCGACCACCGGGCGCAGCCCGTAGGCGGCCATGCCGATCGCGGTGCCGACGATCCCGCCCTCGGAGATCGGCGCGTCGAACACGCGCGTGCGCCCGTGCTTCGCCTGCAGCCCCTCGGTGACGCGGAACACGCCGCCGAAGTAGCCGACGTCCTCGCCGTAGACGACCACGTTCGGGTCGCGCCCGAGCATCAGGTCCATCGCCGAGCGCAACGCCTGGATCATCGTCATCCGGGTGCGCGCGCCGGCGGCGGGCGCGGCTGCCGCCGGCGTGCTCATGACTCTCTCCTCAGTTGTTCGCGCTGCCGGCGCAGGTGCTCGGGCATCTCCGCATAGACGTCCTCGAACATCGAGTCGGGCGGCGGCACGCGCCCGTCGAGCAGCGTGCCGTGGCGCTCGGCCTGCTTCTGCGCGGCGATCACCTCGGCCTCGATCTCCTTGCGCAGCTGCTCGCCCTGCTGCGCCGACCATTCGCCGAGCGCTTCCAGGTGGCGTTCGAGCCGCGCGACCGGATCGCCCAGCGGAAAGTGCTGCCAGTCGTCGGCGGGCCGGTACTTCGACGGATCGTCGGAGGTGGAGTGCGCGCCCGCGCGGTAGGTGACCCACTCGATCAGCGTCGGCCCCAGGTTGTGGCGCGCGCGCTCGGCGGCCCACTGCGAGGCCGAGTAGACCGCGAGGAAGTCGTTGCCGTCGACGCGCAGCGACGCGATGCCGGCGCCGACGCCGCGGGAAGCGAACGTCGCGCGCTCGCCGCCGGCGATCGCCTGGAACGTCGAGATCGCCCACTGGTTGTTGACCACGTTCAGGATCACCGGCGCGCGATAGACGTGCGCGAACGTGATCGCGTTGTGGAAGTCGGGCTCGGCGGTCGACCCGTCGCCGATCCAGCCCGACGCGATCTTCGTGTCGCCCTTGATCGCCGAGGCCATCGCCCAGCCGACGGCCTGGACGAACTGCGTGGCCAGGTTGCCCGAGATCGAGAAGAAGCCGCTCTCGCGCCGCGAGTACATCACCGGCAGCTGGCGGCCCTTCAGCGGGTCGGCCTCGTTCGACAGCAGCTGGCAGATCATCTCGACCAGCGGCACGCCGCGCGCGATCAGCAGGCCCTGCTGGCGATAGGTGGGGAAGCACATGTCGCCGTCGCGCAGCGCCATCGAGTGGGCGACCGCGATCGCCTCCTCGCCCAGGCACTGCATGTAGAACGAGAGCTTCTTCTGGCGCTGGGCGATCAGCATCCGCGCGTCGAAGATCCGCGTGACGAGCATCGCGCGCAGGCCGGCGCGCAGCCGCCCGGCGTCGATCTGCGGCGCCCACGGCCCGAGCGCGCGTCCGTCGTCGTCGAGCACGCGCACCAGCGATCCGGCCAGCTCGGCGGTGTCCGAAGGGCGCGCCTGGATCGGGGGGCGGGGCGCGGCGCCGGCCGGCGCCAGCCTCAGGTAGCCGAAGTCGGTGGCGTGGCCGGGTCGCCCGCTGGGCTCCGGCACGTGCAGCCGCAACGGCTTCGTAGTGTTGCTGTCCATCGGGGTCGCTCCACGCCCGATCGTGTCGGGTGCAAGTCGGATCCGCTCGAACGGAGTCCGGCGGGTGGCCGAGTCCGTCGCGATGCCGCGGCGACGTCCCGGGCGGGCGCGCCCGCGAACTCGCGGCGGACGAAGCATACCGTGCGCCCCGGTGCCGGTCTCGATAGCGTTCACGCAATCAGGGCCATGGGCTTCGGCCGGGGGCTGCGCCCGGCCGGCCGGATCCAGCGGCTAGAATCCGTGCGAACCCGGCCCTGCGGCGCGGCAACCCTTCCAGAGGAGACTCTCGATGCGCGGACTCCAGAACAAGGTCGCGATCGTCACCGGCGCCGGCAGCGGCATCGGCCGCGCGATCGCGATGCGGCTCGCCGAAGAGGGCTGCCTGGTCGGCATCTTCGACCTGAACGCGGCGGGCGGCGCAGACACCCGCGACGCGATCGCCGCCGCGGGCGGGCGGGCCTGGTCGTACCGCGTCGACATCAGCCAGCCGAACGAGATTGCCGACGCGCTCGGCCAGCTCGTGGCGGCCGCCGGCCCGGTCGACGTGCTGGTCAACAACGCCGGCTGGGACCGCGCGATGCCGTTCCTGAAGACCGACTTCGCGCTGTGGCAGCGGATCGTCGCGATCAACCTGTACGGCCCGCTGCACATGCACCACGCGGTGCTGCCGGGGATGGCCGAGCGCAAGCGCGGCAAGGTGATCAACGTCGCGTCCGACGCCGGCCGGGTCGGGTCGTCGGGCGAGGCGGTCTACGCCGCCTGCAAGGGCGGCATCATCGCGTTCACGAAGACGATGGCGCGCGAGATGGCGCGCTCGAACATCCAGCTCAACGCGCTGTGCCCGGGCCCGACCGACACGCCGCTGCTGGCCGACTTCGCCGGCGAGGGCGAGTCGGGACGCAAGCTCGTCGCGGCGCTCGAGGCGGCGATCCCGATGCGCCGGCTCGGCAAGCCGGAAGACTATCCGGGGCTGGTCGCGTTCCTGGCCAGCAGCGACTCGGACTACATCACCGGGCAGGTGATCAGCGTCTCGGGCGGCCTGACGATGGCCGGCTGAAGCCCGCCCGAAGCCCCTTCGATTTTCCACGGGAGCGGCCACGATGCCCTCGTACCTGATCACCCCCGACCAGCAGGCGATGCAGGAGGCGGCGGCGCGCTTCGCGCGCGAGCGCCTCGCGCCCGGCTACCAGAAGCGCGAGGCCACGCAGGTGATCGACCGCGCGCTGATGCGCGAGATGGGCGAGCTCGGCCTGATCGGCGTCGACCTGTCCGAGCGCTACGGCGGCCTGGGGCTGGGCAGCACGACCGCCGGCCTCATCATCGAGCAGATCGCCCATGGCGACTTCAACGTCGCCTACGTGCAGCTGCTGGCCTCGCTGATGGGCAGCATCGTCGAGCGCCACGGCACGCCGGAGCTGGCCGCCCACTGGATCCCGCGCGTCGTCGCCGGCGACGCGATGATCGGGCTGGGCCTCACCGAGCCGCGCGGCGGCTCCGACGCCGCGAACCTGATGCTGCGCGCCGAGCGCCGCGGCGATCGCTACCTGCTCACCGGCGAGAAGACCTCGGCGAGCTGCGCGACCCAGTGCGACGCGTTCGTCGTCTTCGCCCGCACCGGCGCCGCCGACGCGGGCGCGCGCGGCGTGTCGGCGTTCTTCGTCGAGGCCGACGCGAAGGGGCTGACCCGCACGAACTTCGACGACGTCGGCCACAAGGCGGTCGGCCGCGGGTCGCTGTTCTTCGACGGCGTCGAGGTCGCGGCCGCGCTGCGGCTCGGCGACGAGAACCGCGGCTTCTCGCAGGTGATGCAGGGCTTCGACTTCAGCCGCGCGCTGATCGGGCTGCAGTGCGTGGCCGCCGCGCAGGCCTCGGTCGACGAGGCCTGGGCCTACACGACCGAGCGCGAGGCCTTCGGCGCGCCGCTGGCCAGCTACCAGGGCGTGAGCTTCCCGCTCGCCGAGGCCGAGACGATGCTCGCGGCGACGCGGTCGCTGTGCTACCTGACGCTCGGGCTGCGCGACGCCGGCAAGCCGCACACCGCGGAAGCCGCGATGTGCAAGTGGCTGGCGCCGAAGACCGCGTTCGACGTGATCCACCAGTGCCTGCTCACGTTCGGCCACTACGGCTACACGATGGACACGCCGCACCAGCAGCGGCTGCGCGACGTGATGGGGCTGGAGATCGGCGACGGCACCGCGCAGATCATGAAATTGATCATCGCGCGCGAGCGCGTGGGGCGCGCGGCCGTGCAGTACGCGAAGCCCGGGGGCTGAGGCCCCGGCGTCGGGCGCGGCGGGTCCCGGTCGGGCCCCTCCGGTCCCGATCCGGCGCCGATCCGGCCCCGATCGGAACGCCGTTCGTCAGCGTTCCGTCAGCTTTCGGCATCAAGTCAACCCGCGCGCCGTTTTGACTTGCGCCGCCGCGGGCGGCGGGGCATCGTGATCGGCCACGAAACCGATTCGAGGCTGAGCGGCATGGACGGCGAGACCCGGACCAGGAAGGCGGCGGCGCGCAAGCCCGCGGCCCGCAAATCCGCGTCGGCCGGGCCTGCCGAGGGCGCGACCGCAGGTGCGGCCGCGGGACGCACCGCGGGGCGCACGGCCGGCCGACGCGTCCGCCCGACCGAGCCCTCGCCCGCGGACGTTCCGGTCTGCACCACCGGCGAGCGGCTCGGCGTGCTCGGCTCGGCGCCGTTCTTCTCGCGGCTGTCGCCGCCCGAGCTCGAGCAGGTCAACGCGCTGTTCGAGCAGGCCTCGTATGCGGCGGGCCAGGCGATCCACAGCGCCGGCGAGCCGGCCAGGAAGCTGTCGATCGTCGCGGCCGGCAAGGTGCGGATCGCGCATCCGACCGCGGGCGGCCAGGACGCAAGGCTCGCGCTGCTGGGCCCGGGCGAGCCGTTCGGCAGCCTGCCCGAGTTGGGCGACGCGACCTATCGCGACGCGGCCTACGCGCACACCGGATGCTGTGTGCTGTCGATCAGCGCCGAGAGCTTCCACGACCTGCTGCAGCGCTATCCGGCGCTGGCGATGGCGGCGCTCGAGCGCACCGCGGCGCGTCTGCGCGTCGCGCAGGAAACGCTGGAGCAGATCAGCGCGGTGCCGGCCGACCGGCGGATCGCCGCGACGCTGCTCGCGCTGGCCGACCTGGCCGGTCGCGCCGAGGTGGGCACCACCGTGATCGACACCGAGCTGTCGCGCAAGGACCTCGCCGCGATGACCGGCGCGAGCGTCGACACCGTCGGCCGGGTGCTGGCCGAGTTTCGCCGCGACGGGCTGATCGACACCGGGCGGCGCTGGATCTCGGTGCGCGACCCGGTGCGGCTGGCGCGGGTCGCGCACGGCACGCACGCGTGAGCTGCGTGCGACGCCCGCGGGCCGGCGGCCCGCGGCGCGGCGGCCGAACGATCGCAGCGCGCCGCTACAGCACCGGCGAAAGCGCCCGCCTGAGCTCTTCCTCGTCGCGGCCGGCGCGCGCCGCGTAGTCCTTCAGCTGATCCTCGCCGATCCGGCCGACCGCGAAGTAGTCGGACAGCGGGTGCGAGAAGTAGAACCCGCTCACGCTCGAGGCCGGCATCATCGCGAAGTGCTCGGTGAGCGCCATGCCGACGTCCTCCGCGCGCAGCGCGTCGAACAGCGCGCGCTTGACCGTGTGCTCGGGACAGGCGGGATAGCCGGGCGCCGGGCGGATGCCGCGGTACTTCTCGGCGATCAGCTCGTCGTTGCCCAGCGCCTCGTCGGGCGCGTAGCCCCAGAGGTCGCGGCGCACCCGCGCGTGCAGGCACTCGGCGAAGGCCTCGGCGAGCCGGTCGGCGATCGCCTTCAGCATGATCGACGAGTAGTCGTCGAGCAGCCGGGCGAACTCGTCGAGCTTCTTCTCGATGCCCAGCCCCGCGGTGACGGCGAACATGCCGATGTAGTCGGCGATCCCCGAAGGCTTGCCGTCGATCGATTTCGGCGCGACGAAGTCGGCCAGGCACTTGTTCTCGACGCCGTCGCGCTTGGCGGTCTGCTGGCGCAGGTTGCGCCAGGTGAAGGCCACCTCGGCGCGCGTCTCGTCGGTGTAGACCTCGATGTCGTCGTCGTTCACCGCGTTGGCCGGCAGGAACGCGATCACGCCGTTGGCCTTGAGCCAGCGCCCGTCGATCACGCGCTTCAGCATCGACTTGCCGTCGGAGAACACGCGGCGCGCCGACTCGCCGACCACGTCGTCGTTGAGCAGCGCCGGATACGCCCCGTGCAGGTCCCAGGTCTGGAAGAACGGCCCCCAGTCGATGAACGACGCGATCTCGGCCAGGTCGAAGTTGCGGAACTCGCGCCGGCCGAGGAACTTCGGCTTCGGCGGCCGGTACGGGCCGCCGTCGGGGCCGGCGTGCAGCCAGTCGAAGCGGGTGCGGTTCGCGCGCGCCTGCGCGAGCGGGATCAACTCGGGGCCCTTCTTCGACGCGTGCTGCGCGCGCACGCGCTCGTAGTCGGCGGCCAGCGTAGCCAGGAACCCGTCGCGCTGGTCGGCCGACATCAGGCTCTGCACCACCGGCACCGAGCGCGACGCGTCGGGCACGTAGACGACCGGCCCCGAGTAGTTCGGCGCGACCTTCACCGCGGTGTGCACGCGCGAGGTCGTCGCGCCGCCGATCAGCAGCGGGATCTTCCTCTCGCGGAAGTACGGGTCGCGCTCCATTTCCTTCGCGACGTAGGCCATCTCCTCGAGCGACGGCGTGATCAGGCCCGAGAGCCCGACGATGTCGGCGTTCTCGGCCTTCGTCTTCGCGAGGATCTCGGAACACGGGACCATCACGCCCATGTTCACGACCTCGAAGTTGTTGCACTGGAGCACGACGGTGACGATGTTCTTGCCGATGTCGTGGACGTCGCCCTTGACCGTCGCGACGACGACGCGCCCGCGCGACGATACGTCGGCGCCGGCGGCCTCGAGCTGGCGCTTCTCCTCCTCGATGAACGGCACCAGGTGCGCGACCGCCTGCTTCATCACGCGCGCCGACTTCACCACCTGCGGCAGGAACATCCTGCCGGCGCCGAACAGGTCGCCGACGATGTTCATCCCGTCCATCAGCGGCCCCTCGATCACCTCGATCGGCCGGCCGCCGCGCGCCGCGATCTTCGCGCGCGCCTCCTCGGTGTCCTCGACGACGAAGGTCGTGATGCCGTTGACCAGCGCGTGCGCGAGCCGCTGCTCGACCGGCTGGTTGCGCCACTCGAGGTTCTCTTCCTTCTTCGCGCCGCCGGCCTTCAGCGTCGCGGCGAACTCGATCATCCGCTCGGTCGCGCTCTTGCCCGCGTCGGGGTGGCCGGGAGGCAGCTTCGGCTCGCGATCGAGGACGACGTCTTCGACGCGCTCGCGCAGCTCGGGGTCGAGCTCGTCGTAGACGCCGACCATCCCCGCGTTGACGATGCCCATCGTCAGGCCCGCGCGGATCGCGTGGTACAGGAACACCGTGTGGATCGCCTCGCGCGCCGGGTCGTTGCCGCGGAAGCTGAACGACACGTTCGACACGCCGCCCGAGACCTTCGCGTACGGCAGGTTCGCGCGGATCCAGCGGGTGGCCTCGATGAAGTCGACCGCGTAGTGGTCGTGCTCCTCGATGCCGGTGGCGATCGCGAAGATGTTCGGGTCGAAGACGATGTCCTCGGGCGGGAAACCCACGCGATCGACCAGCAGCCGGTAGGCGCGCTCGCAGATCCGGGTCTTGCGCTCGAAGGTGTCGGCCTGGCCCTGCTCGTCGAAGGCCATCACGACGACCGCCGCGCCGTAGCGGCGGCACAGCGTCGCCTGGCGCAGGAACTCCTCCTCGCCCTCCTTCAGCGAGATCGAGTTGACGATCGGCTTGCCCTGCACGCACTTCAGGCCCGCCTCGATCACCGCCCACTTCGAGCTGTCGATCATCACCGGCACGCGCGCGATGTCGGGCTCGGAGGCGACCAGGTTCAGGAAGCGCGTCATCGCCGCCGCCGAATCGAGCATCGCCTCGTCCATGTTGACGTCGATGACCTGCGCGCCGTTCTCGACCTGCTGGCGCGCGACCGCGAGCGCCTCGTCGAACTGCCCGCCCAGGATCATCCGCGCGAACGCCTTCGAGCCGGTCACGTTGGTGCGCTCGCCGACGTTGACGAACAGCGAGTCGTCGTCGATCGTGCACGGCTCGAGGCCGGACAGCCGCAGCGCGCGCGGCCGCTCGGGCACGCGCCGCGGCGGCAGCCCCTCGACCGCTTCGGCGATCGCCGCAATGTGCTCGGGGGTCGTGCCGCAGCAGCCGCCGGCGATGTTGACGAGGCCCGCCTGCGCGAACTCGCCCAGCAGCCGCGCGGTGACCTCGGGCGTCTCGTCGAAACCAGTGTCCGACATCGGGTTGGGCAGCCCCGCGTTGGGGTAGACGCAGATGAAGGTGTCGGCCTTGTTCGACAGCTCCTCGACGTACGGGCGCATCAGCGCGGCGCCCAGCGCACAGTTCAGGCCCACGGTGAGCGGGCGCGCGTGGCGCATCGAGTTCCAGAATGCCTCGACCGTCTGGCCCGACAGGATGCGGCCCGACGCGTCGGTGACCGTGCCCGAGATCATGATCGGCAGCCGCGGCAGGCCGGCGGCCTCGCGCTCGGCCATGATCGCGTCGATCGCGAACACCGCGGCCTTGGCGTTCAGCGTGTCGAAGATCGTCTCGACCAGGATCAGGTCGGCGCCGCCTTCGATCAGCGCGCGCACCTGCTCGTCGTAGGCGACGCGCAACTCGTCGAACGTGACGTTGCGCGCGCCGGGGTCGTTGACGTCGGGCGAGATCGACGCGGTCTTCGGCTGCGGGCCGACGGCGCCCGCGACGAAGCGGGGCCGGTCGGGGGTGCTGAAGCGGTCGCAGGCCTCGCGCGCCAGCCGCGCCGACGCGAGGTTCATCTCGCGCGCGAGGTGCGCGAGCCGGTAGTCGGCCTGCGCGATCGCGCTGGCGCCGAAGGTGTTGGTCTCGACCAGGTCGGCGCCCGCCGCGAGGAACTGCTCGTGGATCTCGCGGACGATCCGCGGCTGCGACAGCGACAGCAGTTCGTTGTTGCCCTTGACGTCGTGGGCGAGGTCGGCGAAGCGCTCGCCGCGGTAGCCCGCCTCGTCGAGCCGGTAGCGCTGGATCATCGTTCCCATCGCGCCGTCCAGGATCAGGATGCGGCGCTCGAGAAGGTCGCGCAGGCGGGCTTCGGTTGGGCTCATCGAAAGTGGGACGGAGTGGGATCCGTGGGACAGCGGTGGGACGGCCAGTATAGCGGCGCGCAGGCGGCGCTGCGTGAACAAATCCCTGAAGGCGCATGCGGCGGCGGGGGATCGGCGGCGCGCGCGAGGGGCTTGCGAGACGGCGGGGCGGCCTGCGCCATTGCGCCCGTCGCGGTTGGCTCTCGAGGAAGCCGAGCGGCTGGCGACGATCGACCGGATTCGACGCCAGGAGTCCGCTCTCGACCTGCGGTCGAGGTCGGCTCGAGCGGCGGGGACTGCCGACAGGGCGCGGTACGGGTGCCGCCGTGGGAAGCGCGGGCACCGCAACGAGCGGCGCTAGTTGCGTTTTCGCCTTCGCCACGCGACGACGACCAGCACGGCAAGGCCCGCGCCGACGGCGTCCGCGACCCAATCGCGCCAGTCCGACTGCCTGTACACGGTGAACCCCTGCAGCACCTCGATCAGCGCGCCGTAGAGGAGCAAGCCGACCAGCACCCGGGCGCGACGGCTCGGCCACGCCGGCAAGCCGAGCAGCCCCAGCCCGAGGAAGGCGACGAGATGGTCGGTCTTGTCCCACCCGGTGCCCAGCGGCAGCGGCTCGGCAGTCGGCCACAGCGAAGCGACCAGGACCACGAGGAGCGCGAGTGCGAAGAATGGGCGCAACGTGCGCGGAGAGATCATGGGGAGAGGGCGATCGGCAGGCGGGTCACCGCGTCGGGCTGGTCGTCACGTTCAGGCTGCAAGGATACGGAATCTGGTGCCGTGGCGACCGGGCGCGGACGGGTCCAGCCGCGGTGCGAACGCGCGGTCAGACGCGCCGGACCCCCGAGAACCGCCGGCGCCAGTACTGCGCGCGCACGCCGTCCAGGCGCACGGTGCCGCCGGTGGACGGCGCGTGCACGAAGCGGCCACCGCCGACGTAGATGCCGGCGTGCGAGAAGCGGCCGGCGGTGTCGAACAGCAGCAGGTCGCCGCTGCGCGCGGCGGGGGACGGCACCGGCTGGCCCACGCCGGCCAGCTGCCTGACCGTGCGCGGCAGCGCGAGACCCGCCGCCTCGCGGTAGACGTAGACGATCAGGCCGCTGCAGTCGAAGCCGCTGTCGGGGGTGTTGCCGCCGTAGCGGTACGGCGTGTCGACGAGGCTCAGCGCGAGGAACGCCGCCTCGCGCGCCAGGCCTTCGGGCACGCGGCCCTCGGGGCCGGTGTCGGCGCCGCTCCACGGGCCGCCGGGCAGCCCGTCGGGCGCGGGCGGCGGCAACGTCGAGCAGGCCGACAGCACCGAGGCGGCGCCGAGCAGCCCCAGCAGCGCGCGGCGCGTGGCCCGGTCGATGGTCGAGTTGGCGTCGGCCCGCGCGTCGAACGGGGTCGGTTCGGAGTTCTTCATGGCGCGATCGCGATGCCGCGAAGCTGCGAACACGGGCCAGTGTACCCACCAGCCGGCCCTGCGGGAACCCGCGGGCCGACGAAGCGCTCAGGAAAGCAACGAACGGACGACCGGGAACAGCACGGCGAACCAGGTGACGCCGGCCAGCACGAGGCTCAGCATCACGGCCGCGCTGCCCATGTCCTTGGCCCGCCCCGACAGCTCGTGCGGATCGAGCGAGACCCGGTCGACCACGGCCTCGATCGCCGAGTTCAGCAGCTCGACGATCAGCACCAGCAGCAGGCTCGCGGCCAGCGCGGCGCGCTCGAGCAGGCTCACCGGGGCGATCACGATCACCGGCGCTAGCACCAGGACCAGGATCAGCTCCTGGCGGAACGCGTGCTCGTGGCGCCACGCGTCGCGCAGGCCCTTGCGCGAGTAGAGCAGCGCGCGCCAGATCCTGGCCAGTCCGGCCTTGCTCTTGTGGGGGTTCACTGGTCGGTGCGTAGCCGCGACGAGAGCCAGAAGGTTACACCGAGCAGCGCCGCGGAAACCCACGGCAGCGCGCCGATCCCGATCGCGGCGATCAGCGCGCCGCCCAGCGCCGCACCGACTGCCTGGCCGCCGTACATGCCCGAGGTGTTCAGCGCGATCGACGCCGACGCGAGGGTGGGTGCGATCGCGGCCAGGCGCGCCTGCTGCGCCGAGTTCATCGCGAAGCAGCCCAGCCCCCAGGCCAGGCAGGCAGCGAGCAGCAGCGCCCACACTGCCGGGACCGCGGCCTGCGCCAGAAGCAGGCCCGGCGCGAGCGCCAGCGTGACCGCAGCCGCGAAGCCTACGCCCGCGAGGATCGCCGCCAGGCTGGTCGACACCGAGCGGTCCGGGCCGCGGCGGCCGATGTGCCGCGCGGTCCACATGTTGCCGATCACGCCGAACACGCCGAACAGCCCCATCAGCGCGGCGGTCGCCGACGCCGAAGCCTGCGTCGCGACCTTCAGCGCCGGCGCCACGTAGGCGAACAGCGTGAACTGGCCGGCCGCCGACAGCAGCGTGACCGCGAGCACGCCCAGCAGCAGACGGTTGCCGGCCACCTCACGCCACGCGGCAGCCGACAGCGCGGGGCCGGTCAGGCCGCGCGGGATCGTGCGCGCCACCCACCAGGCTGCGACCGCCGCGAGCAGCGCGGCAGCGCCGAAGCCCCAGCGCCACCCGGCGTAGGCGCCCAGCAGGTTGCCGATCGGCATGCCGAGCACCGACGCGATCGACCAGCCGACGAAGATCGCCGAGACGGCCTTCGAGCGCTCGGCCGGCGGCACCAGCAGCGCGATCGTCGCGGCCGCCTGCGGCGTGAAGATCGCCGCCGACACGACGGTGAGCGCGCGAAACGCCGCGAGCGGCGCGTAGCCGGGCGCCAGCGCGCACGCCGCATGGCCCGCGGCGTAGAACGCCAGCGCGCCCAGCAGCAGCGCGCGCCGGTCGATGCGCGAGGTGAGCGCCGCCGAAAGCGGCGCGCCGACGCAGGTGACGAACGCGGCCAGCGTGATCAGCTGCCCGGCGGTGGGCACCGACACCTCGAGCCCGCGCGCGAGGTCGCCGAGCATGCCCGGCACGACCATCACCCCGGTGCCGATCGCGAAGTTGCCGAACAGCAACGCGCGGACCGCGGCGCGCGGATCGCTCGCGCGTGGCTCCCGGCCGGCGCGCGGATCGCTCACGCGCCGCTTCCGGCCAGCGCGAGGCTCGCGACGCCCGAGGCGATCAGCGCGGCGCCGGCCACGCGCCGCCACAACTCGCCCTCGCCCAGCAGGCGCACGCCGAAGAACGCGGCGATCAGCATCGACAACTCGCGCGCCGGCGCCACGTGGCTGACCGGCGCGTACTTCATCGCCTGCAGCGCGAGCATGTAGCCCAGCGGCGAGAGCACGCCCACCGCGAGCAGCGTGCGCCAGTGCTTCGCGACCAGCGCGCGCGCGCCCGCGTCGCGGCCCAGCCACGGCGCGAGCGCCGCCGCCTGCACCACGTTGACCAGCCAGTAGAAGACCACCGGCGCCGCGCCCAGCAGCCGCACTGCGCGCCCGTCGTTGACCGTGTAGGTGGCGATCGTGACGCCGATCGCCACGCCCCAGGCGATGCCCGGGCCGAGCCGCGTCGCCGCGCCGCGGCGGAACATCGCCCAGCCGCCGGCGATCGTGAACGTGCCGGCGACGATCAGCGCGAGTCCGCCCAGCGACGCGAGGGTCGCCGGCTCGCCGAGCCAGGCGATCGCGCCGATCGAGGCCAGCGCCGGGCCCACGCCGCGCGCCACCGGGTAGACCACCGACAGGTCGCCGGCCGCGTAGCCGCGCTGCAGCACCCACAGGTACAGCGTGTGCACGGCGGCGCTGACCAGCACCGCGACGAGGATCGGCGCGTCGAACGCGGCCAGGTCTTCGCGCATCAGCGCGAACACCGGCAGCGCGAAGACGACCGCCGTCGCGGCGGTGATGCCCCAGACGAACACCAGCCCGCCGGCCCCGGCGCGCTTCATCAGCAGGTTCCACCAGGCGTGGATGAACGCGGCGGCGACGACGAGCAGCAGGGCGGAGAGCGGCATCGCGCTAGCGTAGCCGATGGGCACGTCGCTTAGACTCGTCGTTTCGCTGCAAGCGGAACGCGGGAGAGCCAGCCATGCCATTCGTCGATCGTGAAGGCGCGCGCCTGTACTGGCGCATCGAAGGCCATCCGGGCCGGCCGGCGCTGGTGCTGCTCAATTCGCTGGGCACCGACCACTCGCTGTGGGATCCGGTGATGCCGGGGCTGCTGCGGCACTTTCGCGTGCTGCGCACCGACAAGCCGGGGCACGGCGCGTCGTCGGCGCGCCCCGGCGAGTACACGATCGAGCAGCTCGGCCGCGACGTGCTGGCCGCGATGGACGCGGCCGGCGTGCGGCGTGCGCACCTGTGCGGGGTGTCGATCGGCGGGATGATCGCGATGTGGCTCGCGGCGAACGCGCCCGGGCGGATCGACCGGCTGGTGCTGTCGAACACCTCGGCGAAGCTCGCGCCGGAAGGGTTCGTCGAGCGCATCCGCACGGTCCGCGAAGGCGGCATCGCGGCGATCGCCGACACGATCCTCGGGCGCTTCTTCACGCCGGGCTTCGTCGCACAGGCCGACGAGCGCTACCACGGCGTGCGCACGACGCTGCTGCAGGTCGACCCGGTGGGCTACACGGGCTGCTGCGCGGCGCTGCGCGACATGGACCTGCGCCCGATGCTCGCGCGCATCGCAGCGCCGACCCTGGTGCTCACCTGCCGCGACGACCAGTCGACGCCGGCGGCGATGGGCGAGGCGATCGCGGCGGCGATTCCCGGCGCGCAGCACGTGCAGTGGGAGCTGGCGCACATTCCGTTCGTCGAGGCGCCGCAGCGGTACGTCGAGCTGGTGGCCGGGTTCCTGGAGGGCGGGCGCGCGCCCGGCGCGTAACGGCGTTAGGATGCACGGATGGAACACCTACTGCCGAAACAGGCGTACGAATTCGTCCAGAACGAGCCCGACGTGCTGTTCATCGACTGCCGCAGCGACGCGGAATACTTCTTCGTCGGCCACGCGCTGGGCTCGATGCACGTGTCGTGGTGCGACGCGCCCGACTGGGACGTCAATCCCGAGTTCGTCGCCGACGTGAAGAAGCTGGCCGGGCACTCGATGCAGCGGCCGGTGGTGCTGATCTGCCGCAGCGGCAAGCGCTCGGTCGAGGCCGGCCACGCGCTCGAGCAGGCCGGCTTCCGCAAGGTGTTCAACGTGCTGCACGGGTTCGAGGGCGACCTGAACGCCGAACGGCAGCGCGGCAAGCTCAACGGCTGGCGCTACGAAGGGCTTCCCTGGGAGCAGTTCTAGACGGTTGCGAAGCGCCGGCGCAAGGGCCGCCGGCGCAGCCGCTCAGTGCATCACCATCGGCTGGTGCATCAGCCCTTCGAAGCGACGCAGGAAATCGTCGACTTCCTCCTCGGTGGGCTCGGAGCGGATCAGCTCCTGCACGCCGCTGCGGAAGTGCTGCGCGAGGTCGCCGCCGATGTAGATCTCGCGGCGGCTCAGCTTGTCCATGATCTCGAAGCCGCCGACCAGGCCTTCGGGATCCTTGAACTCGACCACGCAGTAGCTCGGGCTGTTGTAGATCATGTCCATCGGGGCACCTCTTCGATGCTGCCAAGTTTGTGCCGGCCGGGTCGGCTTTCAAGGCAGTAGTGCCGCCCCGGGGGGCCGCAGCCGATAGGCGGACGCCCGTGTCTCAAATACGCATCAGGGGGTATCGCGGTTGACCGCGTCGGCCAGCGCGGCGTCGATCCGGGCCAGGCCGGCCGGGCCGAGCGCGGCGAGGCGGGCGGGGTCGAAGGCCAGGCGCAGGCGGTTGTCGAGCCGCCAGGCGCAGGCCTCCCAGTGCGAGGCCGGCGGGTCGAGCCGCCACAGGTACCAGTCGCGCTCGGTGCGGAACACGCCGGTCGCGCCGGCCAGGCCGAAGCGGGCGGGCCAGGCGGCTGCCAGCGCCTGCAGGCGCGCGCGGTCGAACACGCGGTCGGCGGGCCAGCGCCACTGGACGGTCACCGTCCGCTCGCCGGAGACGATCTCTGGCTGCCAAAGGCCGGGCTCCGGGCGCTCGCGCCCTGCGCGATCGGACCGCGGCAGCTCGACGTCGGGCGTCGGGCGCCAAGGGGCCCGGCCGTCGTCGGTCGTATCGACGGCGCGGCCGAACGGCGGCGCTTCGGCCAGCCGACGCAGTAGCGCGGCGCGCCGCGGGTCGGCCAGCCGGTCGGCCCGGTTCAGCACGATGCGAGTAGCCACTTCCACCCCAGCCCTCGCCAGCGGGTGCATCGGCTCGGCCTCGAACGGGCCCGGGCGGGTGGCGTCGACGACCGTCACGATGCCGTCGACTTCGAGCAGCGCGTCGAACGGCGGACGCCGCAGCAGGTCCACCAGCGCCGCGGGGTGGGCGGCCCCGTCGAGCTCGACGATCAGCCGCTGCCAGGGGCCGGCGCGCAGCAGTTGGACCAGCGCAGAGCGAGCGCTTGCTTGCGCGGTACAGCAGGCGCAGCCTCCGACCACGCGGTAGACGCCGGTTGCGGGCGACGACGGCGCGCCGGCCGGGGGGCGACCGTTCGCCGGCGCGCCGGCCGGCGAAGGCTCTGCCGCCGACGCATTGGCCAGCAGCGCCCAGCGCTCGCCGGCCGGGCGCACGCGAAGCCAGTGGTCGATCAGCGTGCTCTTGCCGGCCCCCGCGAAGCCGGCGACGACGGTGACGGGCAGGCGCGGCGCCGGCGCATCCATCTCAGCGGCGCCAGAACGCCGGCATCAGCACCACGTAGAAGGTCAGCAGTTCCAGCCGCCCGGCCACCATCGCGATCGCGAGCAGCCAGGTCTGGAAGTCGGACAGCGGCGCGTAGTTGCCGGCCGGCCCGAACTGGCCGAGCGCGGGGCCGAGGTTGTTGACCGCCGCCACGACGACCGAGAACGCCGACATGAAGTCGAGGCCGGTGGCCAGCATCACGAAGGTGAGCACGATGTGCGTCGCGCCCCAGAGCAGCATGTAGCCGAGCACCGCGAAGATGATCCGGTTCTCGACCAGGTGGCCGTTGATCACCAGCGGCGCGACCGCGCGCGGGTGCACCAGCCGGTTCAATTCGCGGCGCGTCTGCTTGAGCAGCACCAGCGCGCGGATCATCTTGATCCCGCCGCCGGTCGAGCCGGCCGACGAGCCGACGCAGGCGAGGAACAACATCCACAGCGGCGCGAACACCGGCCACGACGCGTAGTCCTGGGTCGCGTAGCCGGTCGAGGTGCTCAGCGAGATCGTGTTGAAGACCGCGTGGCGCAGCGACTCGGCGAAGGTCGGGTACTGGCCGGCGTAGTACAGGTAGGCGCCGATCGCGACCGCGCTGCCAAGGACCAGCGCGAGCACCGAGCGAGCCTCGATGTCGTGCAGGTACACGCGCAGCGAACGCTCGCGCAGCGCCAGGAAGTGCGTCGAGAAGTTCAGCGCCGCGAGCAGCATGAACACCGACAGGATCGCCTCCACAGGGGGGGACTCGAAGCTCATGATGCTCGCGTCGCGGGTCGAGAAGCCGCCCAGCGCCAGCGCCGAGAACGCGTGGCAGACGGCCTCGAACCAGTCCAGCCCCGCCCAACGCAGCGCCAGGATGCAGACGAGCGTGAGCCCGATGTAGATCAGCCACAGCGCCTTCGCGGTCTGCGTGATGCGCGGCGTGAGCTTGCGCTCCTTCAGCGGCCCCGGCATCTCGGCCTTGAACAGCTGCATGCCGCCGACGCCCAGCATCGGCAGGATCGCGACCGCCATCACGATGATCCCCATGCCGCCGTACCACTGCAGCGCGTGGCGCCAGACGTTGACCGACTGCGGCAGGTGCTCCAGCCCGCTCAGCACGGTGGCGCCAGTCGTCGTCAGCCCGGCGATCGCCTCGAAGCAGGCGTCGGTGAAGCTCAGGCCCGGAATCTCGAGCAGCAGCGGCGCGGTGCCCGCCAGCGACATCGTCAGCCACCCGAGCACGACCAGCAGCGCGCCGTCGCGCGGCTCGAGCTCGCGCCGGTAGCGGCGCGTGGCCGCCCAGATCAGCGCGCCGGCCGCGAGGCAGCCGACGCCGGAGAGGAAGAAGCTGACGTGGGTGCCGTCGCCGACCGCCAGCGACCACGCGAGCGGCAGCGCGAAGGTGGCCGCGAACACCATCAGCATCCCGCCCAGCACGTGGGCGATGACCAGCAGACGATTCAAGCGCTCGCCCGTGGGAAGGGAATCAGCCGAGGTCCCAGCGCTCGGGCAGCGGCTCGATGAAGCCCATCTTGCGCAGCATGTCGAGCCCGTCGTCGAGGCCGCGATAGCTGTGGATCGCGGCGCGCAATTCGCCGACGCTGCGCCGGCCGTCGACCAGCGCGAGCAGCGTGCGCAGGCGCCGCGGGATCGACGAGTCGGTGCGCCGTGCCTCGTCGCGGCCGATCCGGGTCTTGATGAAGACCAGCTCCTCGCGCAGGACGGCGGGTTCTCCGCCCATGGCGAGCCGGCGCACGATGGAATGCATCGACGACATGGGTGGCAATGGTACGCCGATCCTGGCGCGCCGCGCGCGGCCAGCCCCGCCGGCGAGCCCGGGAACGTGACGAATTCCCTTCCGGTGGTCCCGACCGCACGTCGTTGCCGTCGCGCGCCCGGCCCGCGACCCCGGCAGGGATAACCCGAACCCGACCTCGCTGCCGTCGCCGTCGTATTGCCTCGCCCGCGCTCGGGGAATTACGATGCATGCTCTTTGCCGACACCGATCACAACAAGGAGGATGACCCCATGGCCGAACCCCAGAGCGTGGCACCCGAGACGACGCAACCGAAGCGACGCAGGTTCCTGACCGGAGCCGCGGGCGCCGCCGGCGCCGCGGCAGTGGGCTTCCCGATGATTTCCGTCGCGCAGTCGCCGATCGTGCTCAAGATGCAGGGCGCGTGGGGCGCGAAGGACATCTTCAACGAGATGGCCGAGCAGTACGTGCAGCGCGTCAACGAGATGTCGGGCGGCAAGCTGCGCATCGACTACCTGGTCGCCGGTTCGGTCGTGAAGCCCTTCGAGGTGATGGACGCCACCAGCAAGGGCGTCATCGACTGCTGCCACCAGGTCGCGGTCTACTGGTACGGCAAGAGCAAGGTCGCGTCGCTGTTCGGCTCCGGCCCCGTCAACGGCTGCGACGCCAACCAGATGCTGGCGTGGATCCATCGCAAGGGCACGCCGCTGTACGACGAGCTCGTCGCCAAGCTCGGGCTGAACGTCGTCGCGTTCTTCGCGATGCCGATGCCGACGCAGCCGCTGGGATGGTTCAAGAAGCCGATCAAGGGCGCGGCCGACCTCAAGGGCTTCAAGTACCGCACCGTGGGCCTGGCCGCCGACCTGATGCAGGACATGGGCCTGAAGGTCACCCAGCTGCCGGGCGGCGAGATCGTGCCGGCGATGGAACGCGGCGTGATCGACGCCTTCGAGTTCAACAACCCGACTTCCGACCGGCGCTTCGGCGCGCAGGACGTCGCGAAGAACTACTACATGGGCAGCTATCACCAGGCCATGGAGTTCTTCGAGATCGACTTCAACAAGAAGCGCTACGAGTCGCTGCCGAAGGAGCTCCAGGCGATCCTGAAGTACGCGGCCGAGGCGGCGTCCACGGCCAACTACGCGCTGGCGATGGACCAGTACTCGATCGACCTGCAGGAGCTCAAGAGCAAGGACAAGGTCAACGTGCTGCGTACCCCGAAGGACGTCTTCGCGGCACAGCTCGTCTCGTGGGACAAGCTGGTCAAGAAGCTCTCCGACGAGGACCCGTTCTTCAAGAAGGTCTGGGAGTCGCAGAAGGAGTGGGCGAAGCGGGTCGGCTACTACCACTTCTTCAACAACGCCGACTACCAGCAGGCCTACGAGCACCTGTACGGCAAGCTCGGATTCTGACCGGCAGCGTCCGCGTCCGGACGACCCGGGGCGAAACGGCGGCGCAGCGATGCGCCGCCTTTTTTGATGGATCGCTGCCGATCCGGCATCACCCGAAGGACCCGCCATGCTCCAGAAATTCCTGTTCACCATCGACCGCTTCAGCATGGCGGTCGGCCATGCGTTCGCGTGGAGCATCCTGATCCTCACGCTGGGGACCTCGTACGAGGTCTTCATGCGCTACGTGCTGAACGACCCGACGAGTTGGGCGTTCGACATGAGCTACATCCTGTACGGGGGTCTCTTCATCATGTCGGGTGCGTACGCGCTGTCGCGCAACGCGCACGTGCGCGGAGACGTGGTCTTCCGGCTGCTCAAGCCGCGCGTGCAGGCGACGATCGAGCTGGTCCTGTACATCGTCTTCTTCTATCCGGGCGTCACGTCGCTCATCGTGGCGGGCTACGGCTACGCGCACGACTCGTTCGGCTACAAGGAGGTCAGCGTCAACAGCCCGGTCGGCGTGCCCATCTGGCAGCTCAAGGCACTGATCCCGCTCGCCGGGCTGATGCTCTTCATCCAGGGCATCGCACAGGTCATCCGCTGCATCATCACCATCCGCACGGGACGGTGGCCGAGGCAGCTGCACGACGTCGAGGAGCTCGAGACCGCGATCCAGCACCAGCATGAGCGGGAAACGCAAGCCGCCGCTGGGAGAACCGCATGAGCAATCCGCAGCTTGCGCTGGTGATGCTCGGCGCGTTCATCTTCATCATCCTGCTCGGGTTCCCCATCGCGTTCACGCTGATGGCGATGGGGGTGATGTTCGGCTTCTACGCCTACTACGTGCCCGGGCAGGAGTTCTTCGACAACCGCGTGTTCTACCTGCTGTCGCAGAACACGTTCAGCATCATGAACAACGACGTGCTGACGGCCGTCCCGTTATTCCTGTTCATGGGCTACATGATAGAAAGATCGAACATCCTCGATCGCCTGTTCTACAGCCTGCAGGTCTCGCTGCGAATGATCCCGGGGGCGATGGCGGTCGCCGCACTGGTCACCTGTGCGCTGTTCGCGACCGCCACGGGCATCGTGGGCGCGGTGGTCACGCTGATGGGGCTTCTCGCGTTCCCGGCGATGCTGAAGGCCGGATACGACCAGAAGCTGTCGTCCGGGGTCATCTGCGCCGGGGGAACGCTGGGCATCCTGATTCCACCCTCGATCATGCTGATCGTCTACGGCGCGACTTCGGCCGTGTCGGTCGTCAAGCTCTACGCCGCGGCGATCATCCCCGGCTTCCTGCTCGCCGGCCTGTACGTGCTCTACGTCGTCGTCCGGGCGATCCAGAACCCCAGCCTCGCGCCGAAGCTGCCGCGGGAAGAAACCGACATCCCGTGGACCAAGGTGGTCATCCTGCTGGCGCAGGCGTTCATCCCGCTGGCGGTGCTGATCCTTTCGGTCCTGGGCGCGATCCTGTTCGGGCTGGCCACGCCGAGCGAGGCCGCGGCGATCGGGGCGCTGGGCGCGATGCTGCTCGCGATCGCCTACCGGGCGTTCACCTGGGGCCGGCTCAAGGAGGCCGTGTTCCTGACCGCACGCACCTCGGCGATGGTCTGCTGGCTCTTCGTCGGCTCGTGGACCTTCTCGTCGATCTTCTCGTACCTGGGGGGCGAGGGCATCATCAAGGAATTCGTCCTGTCGATGAACCTCAACACCGTCACGTTCCTGCTGCTGTCGCAGCTGATCATCTTCCTGCTCGGATGGCCGCTCGAGTGGAGCGAGATCATCATCATCTTCGTGCCGATCTTCCTCCCGTTGCTGCCGCACTTCAACGTCGACCCGGTGTTCTTCGGCGTGATCGTGGCGCTGAACCTCCAGACCTCGTTCCTCACGCCACCGATGGCGATGTCGGCCTACTACCTGAAGGGCATCGCGCCGCCCCACGTCCAGCTCTGGACGATCTTCAAGGGATGCTTCCCGTTCCTGGGGATGGTCTTCCTCGCGATGCTCCTCGTCTACGTCTTCCCGCCGCTCGTCGAGTGGCTGCCGAACCTGATGTACGGCAACTGAGCGATGCGGAACGACGAATTCATCGACGTGACCGCGCTGGGCGCCGCAGGCATCCTCGAGGCGGTCCGCGAAGGCCGCATCGGCGCTGAGGAGCTCGTCCGCGCGCTGCTGGCCCGGATCGGGGCCGACGAGGACCGCGTGCGCGCGTGGGCATTCCTGGACGAGGGGCGCGCCCTGGAGCAGGCCCGCAACGTCGATCGCGTACGCCGCGAAGGCCACGCGATGGGGCCGCTCCATGGGCTTCCGGTGGGGGTGAAGGACATCATCGACACCGCCGACATGCCGACCGAGAACGGCACCGTGCTGCACGCCGGGCGCCGCCCGATGGACGACGCTGCAGTCGTCGAGCGGCTGCGCAGCGCCGGCGCGATCATCCTGGGCAAGACGGTGACGACCGAGCTCGCCACCTATTCACCCGGCAAGACGCGCAACCCGGTGAATCCCGAGTACACGCCCGGCGGCTCCTCGAGCGGCTCGGCGGCGGCAGTGGCTGCGCAGATGGTGCCGGTGGCGATCGGCACGCAGACCAACGGGAGCGTGATCCGGCCCGCGGCGTTCTGCGGCGTGTACGGCTTCAAGCCGAGTTTCGGCCTGATTTCGCGCCACGGCATTCTCAGGCAGTCGCGGCCGCTCGACCAGGTCGGCGTGATGGCGCGATCGGTCGAGGATCTCGCCATCATCGCGGAGCCGCTGATGGGCTTCGACGCACGCGACCCGGACACCCGGCCGATCGCGCGGCCCGACCTGCACGCAGTGGCGATGCAGGAGCCGCCCCTGCCGCCCGCCTTCGCGCTCACCCGCACGCCGAACTGGGACGATGCCGAAGAGCAGACCCGGCTCGCTTTCGACGAAGTCGCGGACATGCTCGGCGGGCATTGCTGGTCGTTCGAGGTGCCGGCGCTGTTTCGCGACACCTGGAACTGGCACCGCGCGATCATGGAGGCCGACATCGCGCGCAGCTTCCATCACGAATACGAGGAAGGCCGCGACAGGCTGAGCCCGTCGCTGCGCGGGCAGATCGAGCGCGGCCGGCGCGTCACCGCGATCGACTACAACAACGCGGTCGACCGGATCGGCGCGGTCTCGGCGGCGTTCGACGAAGTGTTCGACCGGGCCGACGCGCTGCTGACGGTCGCCGCGCCGGGCCCGGCGCCGCACGGGCTGGAGTCGACCGGAAGCCCCGACTTCTGCACACTGTGGACATTCGCGGGCATGCCGGCGGTGACGCTTCCGCTGCTGCGCGCCGAGAACGGGATGCCGATGGGCTTGCAGCTGGTCGGTCGCCGCGGCGACGACGCGAGGCTGCTTCGCACCGCCCGGTGGCTGGTGCGCCGCGTGGAAGAACTGGAGCGCGACGCGCGCTGAAGACGGAGACGACCATGCAAGGCAGGATCGCCAAGTTCGTGATGGGCATCATTGCCCTGGCCATGGCGCTGGCATTCTTCGCGCCGCCGGCCATCAAGCTGAAGGACCCGGCGATGATCGTCGTGATCCTCATCGGCGTGGCCGCGATGGTCTACAACTTCATCGAGGTCGTGAAGGAGAAGGACGAGGACTGAGTCCTCAGAAGAAGCCGACGCCGACCTGGAACAGCTTCTCGACCTTCGGGATGATCCGCTTGTTCTCGACGAACACGATCACGTGGTCCTCGGACTGGATGACCGTGTCGTGGTGCGCCATGATCACCTCGAACCGGGGCGCGTCGCGCCGCCCGCGCAGCGGCCCGAGCGGCCCGCCCTCGGCCGAGCGCACGATCGCGCCGATCGTCGCGCCGCGCGGCAGGTCGATCTGCTCGATGCGCTTGCCGACCACCTTCGACGACTTCGGGTCGCCGTGCGCGATCGCCTCGAGCGCCTCGGCCGCGCCCCGCCGCAGCGAGTGCACCGCGACGACGTCGCCGCGGCGCACGTGCGCGAGCAGCTTTCCGATCGTGGTCTGGGACGGCACGATCGCGATGTCGATGCGGTTGCCCTCGACGAGGTCGGCGTAGGCCTGGCGGTTGATCAGCGCGATCGTGCGGCGCGCGCCCATCCTCTTGGCGAGCATGCACGACATGATGTTGTTCTCGTCGTCGGAGGTCAGCGCGACGAACAGGTCCATGTCGGCCACCGCCTCGTCGGCGAGCAGGTCCTCGTCGGTCGAGTCGCCGTTCAGCACCAGCGTCGACGACGGCAGCTGGGTCGACAGGTAGTTGCAGCGGGTGCGGCTGGTCTCGATGACCTTGACCTGGTACTGGGTGCCCAGCGCGCGCGCCAGCCGCAGCCCGATGTTGCCGCCGCCGGCGATCATCACGCGGCGCACCGGCTTGTCCATCCGGCGCAGGTCGGACAGCGCGGTGCGGATGTGCTCGGTGGCCGCCAGCAGGAACACCTCGTCGCCGGGCTCGATCATCGTGTCGCCGTCGGGGCGGATCGAGCGGTCGTTGCGGAACACCGCGACGACGCGCATGTCGATGTTCGGGTGCGCGGCGCGCAGGTCGCGGATCGGGCGCTTCACCAGCGGCCCGCCGGCGTAGGCGCGCACCGCGATCAGGCCCGCGCGGCCGTCGGCGAACTCGAGCACCTGCAGCGCCTCGGGGAACTGGATCAGCTTCCAGACGTAGTCGGTGACGGTCTGCTCGGGGCAGATCAGGTGATCGACGTAGAAGCCGCCGTCGCCGGTGATCTCGGGATGGTCCTGGAATTCCGGGGCGCGGATCCGCGCGATGCGCGTCGGCACGTTGAACTGGCGCGCCGCGAGGTGGCAGGCGACGAGGTTGGTCTCGTCGCGCGCGGCCGTGGCGATCAGCATGTCGGCATCGGCCGCGCCGGCCTGCTCGAGCACCGGCGGATGCGTGCCGTTGCCGGCCACCGTGCGCAGGTCGAGCTTGTCCTGAAGCTGCGCGAGCTGCGCGACGTCGGTGTCGACTACGGTGATGTCGTTGCGCTCGGAGACGAGGCTCTCGGCGACCGAGGCCCCGACCCGCCCGGCGCCGAGAATGATGATCTTCAACTGACCTGCTTGCGATACGCGCCGCGCGACAGGTCGATGCCGAGCTGCTTGAGCTTGCGATACAGGTGCGTGCGCTCGAGGCCGGTCTTCTCGGCGACCCGCGTCATGCTGCCGTGCTCGCGCGACAGGTGGTGCTCGAAGTAGGCGCGCTCGAACGCGTCGCGCGCCTCGCGCAGCGGCAGGTCGAGCGGCAGGTCGCGCAGCGCGACGCTGGCGGCGTTGGCCGACGGGACGGGCAGCTGCAGCGCGGCGGCGCCGCCGTGTGCGATCGCGTGCCCGAACGCGGCAGGCTCGGGCGCGCCGCCGGAGCCCGGCTCGGCGGCGTGGGGCTGGCCGCGCACGGTGCGCACCGCGCCGATCACCGGAATCGAGCCGACCGGCGCGCTGGCGTGGAAGGCGCTCGCGCCGCCGCGGATGCTCGCCGCCGCCTGCGGCGCACCCGATGCCGCCTCGCCGGCGCCCGGGCGGCCGCGCTGCAGGCCGCCCTCGACCGCCTTCAGGAGCTTCTGCATCGTGATCGGCTTCTCGAGGAAGTCGAGCGCGCCGATGCGGGTGGCCTCGACCGCGGTGTCGATCGTCGCGTGGCCCGACATCATGATCACCGGCATCGTCAGCTTGCCGCCGCTGGCCCACTCCTTGAGCAGCGTCACGCCGTCGGTGTCGGGCATCCAGATGTCGAGCAGCACCAGGTCGGGCCGGTTGGCCTCGCGAACCTGCCGCGCCTGCTGCGCGCTCTCGGCCAGCAGCACCGTGTGGCCTTCGTCCCCGAGGATCTCGGAGAGCAATTCGCGGATGCCGATTTCGTCGTCGACTACGAGGATTTCCGCCATGCGTTCCTGCTTGATGTCTAGGTGTCTGTTGCAATCAAACGACGATTGTCCTCGCTTTTTGCCAATTTCGTAAATAGGACCGAAATCTGGGCGCCCGCCGGCTTGCCGCCGGCGTCGCCCCAGTTGCTGACGTCGATGCGCGCGCCGTGCTCGTCGACGATCTTCTTGACGATCGCCAGCCCGAGCCCGGTGCCGCGCGGCTTGCTCGTCACGTAGGGCTCGAACGCGCGCGCCAGCACCGCCGGCGGGAAGCCGCCGCCGTTGTCGCGCACCAGCACGCGCACCGCGACCGCGCCGTCGGTCAGCGCCGGCGCCTCGGTCAGCACCTCGACGCTCGGATGCTCGACGCGCTCGGTCGCCTCGACCGCGTTCTTCACCAGGTTGTGGATCAGCTGGCGCAGCTGGGTGCGGTCGCCGAGCACCTGCGGCAACCCGGGCTCGAGGTGCGCGTGGATCGCGAACCGGCCGCCGGCGGCCGAGTACAGGCGCAGCACGTCGTCGGCCAGCGCGTTCAGGTCCAGCGGCGCGAGCTGCGCGGCCGGCAGCCGCGCGTAGTCGCGGAACTCGTCGACCATCAATTTCAGCGCCGAGACCTGGTTGACGATCGTCTGCGAGTTCTTCGCGAGCAGTTCGGCGTCGGGGGCCGGCAGCTTGTCGGCGAGCTTGCGCTGCATCCGCTCGGCCGCGAGCTGGATCGGCGTGAGCGGGTTCTTGATCTCGTGCGCGAGCCGCCGCGCGACCTCGGCCCAGGCGACCGCGCGCTGCGCCGAGATCACCTCGGTGATGTCGTCGAACACGATCACGTAGCCCACGCGCCGCTCGGGCAGGATCGAGCCGCGCGCGAGGATCGTCTGCTCGCCGCCCGAGCCGGGCTCGCCGCCGGGCTCGCCCGCCGCTTCGGCGGCCGGCGCACCGGCCGGCTCGATCCGGGGCAGCACGAACTGGCGCTGCCAGCTGGCCGCGCCGGCCGCGGCCTGCTCGTTGAAGGCGGCGCGGATCTGGCCCGCGACCGCGGCCAGCCGCGGCACGTCGGCGATCGCCTTGTCGAGGTGCTCGATCAGCGACAGCCCGAGGATGCGCTCGGCGCCGGCGTTGGCCAGCGCGAGCCGGAAGTCCGAGTCGAGCACCAGCACGCCGGCGGTCAGGTTGGCCAGCACGCTCTCGAGCCGCGCGTTGACGCGCTCGAGCTCGCGCTGGTTGCGCTCGACCTGCATCCGCGCGTCCTCGAGCTGGCGCGTCATCACGTTGAACGACTGCGTGAGCAGGCCCAGCTCGTCGCGCCCCGAGTAGTCCTTGACGGGCCGGTAGTCGCCCTCGGCGACCGCGCGGGTGCCGGCGGCCAGCATCGACAGCGGGCCGGTCAGCCAGCCCGACAGCAGGAACGACGCGGCGACCGCCGAGAACACGGTGAGCAGGAAGATCAGCGTCAGCGTGATGCTGAAGATGCGCTTCAGGCCGGTGCGCGACAGCGACAGCTGCTGGAAGTCGCGCCGGCCGCGCTCGACCGCCTCGGCGTTGTCGGTCATCGCCGAGGGCACCGGTTGCGTGAGCTGCAGGTAGCGATTGTCGTCGGCGCGCTGCGAGGCGGCGCTGATCGCGACGATCACGCGCAGCTTCAGCGCGTTGGGCTCGCCTTCGGCCGGCTCGACCGCCGCGTACTGGCGCGTGATCCGGGCCTGGCGAAACGCGCTCGACGAAGGCAGGTCGGGCACCAGCCGGCCGTAGCGGCTGCCGCTGGTGGTGATGATGCGGCCGGTGCCCGAGGCGATCAGCGCGTCCTGCACGCCGACCTGGTCGCGCAGCCGGTTCAGCGCCGAGGGCCAGTCGTACTCGGGCGCGTCGGCGAGCTCGCCGGCCACGCCGCGCGCCTTCTGCGTCAGGTCGGCGAGCAGCGAGTCGAGCGCGGTGCGTCCGAGGTTCAGGCCCGACTCGAGCGCCCGCTCGACCGGCACCGCGAACCACGACTCGATCGAGCGGCCGACGAACTGCACCGAGACCAGGTAGATCAGCGCGACCGGGATCACCGTCATCAGCGTGAACGACAGCGCCATCCGCACCATCAGCCGCGTCCCGAACAGCCCGCGCCGGTAGCGCACCACCAGCCGCCGCAGCAGCTCGAGCACCAGCAGGAACAGCGCCACCGCCAGGCCCACGGTGAGCCACAGCAGCATCGGGTACTGGCTCTCGAACAGCTGCGTGTTCGCGCTCGCGACCGCCAGCAGCAGCAGCAGGATCACCGCCAGCACGACCGAGCCGATCAGCGCGAAGCGCAGCAGGCGCCCTACTGCGCGCTTCTCGGGGTCGGCGGCGTGAACGTAAAACGCTTCCATTCAGACTGCGGGTTCCAGTCCCGACTGGTGATCGCGTTGACCTGGAAAGGCTTGGGCAGCTGCGAGGTGTCGAGCCGCAAGCGTACCCGAGCCTCGTACTCGGTTCCGGGCGAGAGGCGCGCGGCGTCGACCACGCGCCAGTTGCGGATGCCGGCCATCGTGCGGGTGGCCTCGTCCAGCGAATCGAAGACCTGCGTCAGCCCGTCGAAGCCGAGCCGGAACTGGCGCGTCAGCGCATGATAGGCGAGCCGGTAGACCATCGAGCGCTCGGCCACGCGTTCGTCGGTCCACCACCAGCGCGGGCGGATCAGCTCGAACTCGAGCACGAAGTACAGCGGCACGCCGCGGCGCACCGCGTCCTCGAACGCGCGGGTGAGCGGCACCTCGAATTCGGCCGACAGCATCCAGCTGTCGCCGCCGGCGTCGAGCTCGAGCCGGGGTTCGGACGGATCAGCCGGCTCCGCGGCCCCCGCTGCCGGCATCTGCCCCCACAGCGTGGCCGCCAGCGCCAGCGCCAGGGCAAAGCGGGCGATCAAGGGCGTCTTTCCAGCAGCGCGTAGAAGAATCCGTCGTGGTTGCGCGTAGCCGTCGCAACCGGCAGCAATTGCGAGACCGCTTCGGCGGCACCCGAATCGAAGTGCCAGGACAAGTCCAGCCGCCCCGCATCGCGCCGTGATGCGAGAAAGTGATCGACCACTGACTCGCCCTCGGCCCGGAATATCGAGCAGCTGGCAAAAAGCAATTTACCACCCGGTCGGACGAGCGGCCAAAGCGCGGTCAGGATTTCCGACTGCTGCCGGGAAAGTGTCGCGAGATCGCTACGACGGCGCAGCCAGCGGACGTCCGGGTGGCGCCTCACGATGCCCGAGGCGGTGCACGGGGCGTCGACCAGGATCCGGTCGAAGGGCTCGCCGTCCCACCAGTCGGCCGGGCGGCGCGCGTCGCCGGCCAGGATGCGCGCCGGATGGCCGGGGCCGCCGGGCTGGCCCAGGCCGAGCCGCGCCAGGTTCTCGCGGACCGGGCGCAGCCGCGCCTCGCCGACGTCGAGCGCGGTCACGCGGCAGTCGGCCAGCTCGAGCAGGTGGGTGGTCTTGCCGCCCGGGCCCGCGCAGGCGTCGAGGATGCGCTCGCCCGGCTGCGGATCGAGCAGCGGCGCGGCCAGCTGGGCGCCTGCGTCCTGCACCGTGGCGAGGCCCTCGCGCCAGCCGGGCAGCGCGTCGACCGCGCAGGGCTCGTCGAGCACCAGCGCCTGGGGGCCGACGCGACGGGCGCCGCGGCCGTCGGCGGCCAGCCGCGCCAGGTAGTCGTCGACGCCGATCCGGCGCCGGTTGACCCGCAGCGTCATCGGCGGCGGCGCGTTGCCGGCCTCGAGGATCGACTGCCAGGCACCCGGCTGCTCGGCGCGCAGCAGCTCGATCCACCACTTCGGGAAGTTCCAGCGCGCCTCCTCGTTGCGCCGCGCGCTGGCCAGCAGCGCCTCGCGCTCGCGCACGAAGCGGCGCAGCGTCGCGTTCAGGAAGCCCGCGACCGCCGCGCCGCCCGGCTCGAGCCTGCCCGCCGCGACCGCCTGGTCGACGATGACCCCTTCGGCGCGCAGCGGCTCGAGCAACTGCGACAGCGCCACCCACTGCAGCGCGGCCAGCTTCGGCGGCGGCGGGCGGCCGTTGACCTGGCGGGCTAGCTCGCGCACCAGGCCCAGCTGGCGGCAGGTGGTGTAGGCGATGTCGCGGATCGCGGCGCGCGAGGCGGGGTCGAGGCCTTCGCCGGCCGCGGCGCCGAGCGCCGCATCGAGCGCCGCCTGCAGCGAGCGGCCGGCTGCCAGCGCGGCGACGGCCTGCGCGGCGCAGGCCATCTCGCGCGACAGCGGCGCGCGCGCGCCCAAGCTCAGACGCGGGCGCCGGCCATCGCGAGCAGCCGCTGGACGCGCTCCTCGGTGGACGGGTGCGTCGAGAACAGTCCGCGCAGGCCGCCCCCGGACAGCGGGTTCATGATCATCATCTGCGCGGTTTCCGGATGCCGCTCGGCGGTCTCGATCGGGATGCCCTGCGCGTAGCGATGGATCTTGTCGAGCGCCGACGCGAGCGCGCGCGGGTCGCCCGAGATCTCGGCGCCGCCGCGGTCGGCCTCGAACTCGCGGGCGCGCGAGATCGCCATCTGGATCAGCATCGCGGCCAGCGGCGCGAGCAGCGCGACCGCGATCGTCGCGACCGGGTTGGCCGGGCGGCCGTTCTCGTCGCGGCCGCCGAAGAACATCGCGAAGTTGGCCAGCGCGGAGATCGCGCCCGCCATCGTCGCCGAGATCGTCGAGATCAGGATGTCGCGGTGCTTCACGTGCGTGAGCTCGTGCGCCATCACGCCGCGCAGCTCGCGCTCGTTCAGCACGCGCAGGATGCCGGTCGTGGCCGCCACGGCCGCGTGCTCGGGGTTGCGACCGGTCGCGAACGCGTTGGGCGCCTCCTCGTCGATCAGGTAGACGCGCGGCATCGGCAGCCCGGCGCGCGCGGCCAGATCCTTGATCATGTTGTAGAACTGCGGCGCGCTGGTCTCGTCGACTTCCTGCGCGTTGTACATCCGCAGGACCATCTTGTCGGAGAACCAGTACGCGAAGAAGTTTCCGACCGCCCCGAACGCCAGCGCCATCAGCATGCCCTGGCGTCCGCCGATCACCGAGCCCACGACGCCGAACAGCGCCATGATCCCCGCCATCAGGATCGCAGTCTTCATCCAGTTGAACATCTCGTTCGTGCTCCTCGTGCGTGTCCGCAGGACACCAGTGTGCCGGATATCGGGGCGACCGGCCCGCGACGCAAGGGCGCCGCGGCCGGGGTGCATGGACGCCGCGACCGCAGGCGCGGCGACGCGCCGCGTCGCAGGCCCGCCCTACGTCGCCGCCGGGATCACGAACCTTTCGCCGGGCTCGACCGGGCAGCCCCGAAGGAAGTCGGCGGCCGGCAGTCGCCGGCTGCCGGGGCGCTGCAGCTCGCGCAGCTCGACCGCGCCGTCGCCGCAGGCGACCACGAGGCGCCCCGGCGGCGCCAGCAGCACGGTGCCAGGGCGAAGCCCGCTCGCGGCGGCCGCGTCGGGCTCGCCGCCCTGCGCCGCGCCGGCCGGCACGGCGCGAGCCGACCAGACCTTGACCGGCGCGTCGGGCATCCGCTCGAGCAGCGCGGTCGCGCCGGGCACGGGATCGAAGGCGCGCACGCGGTCGACGATCCGGCGCGCCGGCTGCGTCCAGTCGACCAGCGCGTCGGCGCGGGTCAGCTTGTGCGCGTAGGTGACGCCCTCGGCCGGTTGCGGCTGCGCGCGCAGCGCACCCTCGCGCAGGCGCTCGAGCGCGGCGACGATCGCACGCGCCCCGAGCGCGGCCAGCCGGTCGTGCAGGCTGCCGCCGGTGTCGTCGGCGCAGATCGGCTCGCGCATTGCCAGCAGCATCGGGCCGGTGTCCAGGCCCTCGTCCATCTGCATGATCGTGATCCCGGTCTCGGCGTCGCCGGCCTCGATCGCGCGCTGGATCGGCGCGGCGCCGCGCCAGCGCGGCAGCAGCGACGCGTGGATGTTCAGGCATCCGTGGCGCGGGATCGCCAGCACCTCGGCGGGCAGGATCAGTCCGTAGGCGGCGACGACCATCGCGTCGGCGTCGAGCGCGCGCAGCTTCGCCTGAAGGGCCGCGTCGCGCAGCGTGCGCGGCTGCTCGATCGGAAAGCCGCGCTCGCGCGCGAGCTGCTTCACCGGGCTTTCGTGCAGCGCGCGCCCGCGCCCGGCGGGCTTGTCGGCGCGGGTGAGCACCAGCGCGATCTCGTGGCCGGCGGCCGCGATCGCCCCGAGCGCGGCGGCGGCGAACCCGGGCGTGCCGGCGAAAACGATCCGCATCGCGCGTGCCCGGTCCATGCGGGGCGGCCTCGTGGCGGGGACGCGACGCGGCGCCGCGCCGTCAGGCGGCGGCGCGCTCGGCCTTCAGCAGGCGGGACTTGATGCGCGACTGCTTCAGCCGCGACAGGTACTGCACGAAGACGCGGCCGTTCAGGTGATCGATCTCGTGCTGGATGCAGACCGCAAGCAGCCCGTCGGCCTCGAGCGTGAAAGGCTGGCCGTTCTCGTCGAGCGCCTTCACGGTGACGCGATCGGGACGCTCGACCTCGTCGTAGATGCCGGGCACCGACAGGCAGCCTTCCTCGTAGACCTTCGAGTCGGCGCTGCGGGCGACGATCTCGGGGTTGACGAAGACGCGCAGCTGGTCGCGCGCCTCGGAGACGTCGATGACGATCACGCGCAGGTGCACGTCGACCTGCGTCGCCGCGAGGCCGATGCCGGGCGCCGCGTACATGGTTTCGGCCATGTCGCGGACCAGCTGGCGGATGCCGTCGTCGACCGCGCGCACGGGCTCTGCGACGCGGTGAAGACGCGGGTCCGGATAACGGAGGATGTCGAGTACGGCCATCGGGAGATATCTACCGTCCGTAAGATCGTGCAGGCAAGTTTGCTTGCGGCATCAATGCATTAGCGGCAGAATCCAAAGCGACTTGCTAGCAACAGATGGGGGCTGGTTCGCCCGAATCAAGCCACCGGTCGAGCAGACAAACACACGGCTGAACGGCGCGTCACTTCATGAAAAAGTTTAGCACGCAGATCCTGGCGCTTGCCGTGTCGCTCGGTGCGACCCTGGGGGCCGTCGCGATGGCGCAATCGACGCCGCCGCTCGAGATCACCAAGGACGCTCCCGACCGCTACGTCGTCGTCAAGGGCGACACGCTCTGGGACATCTCCGGGCGCTTCCTGCAGAAGCCGTGGCGCTGGCCCGAAATCTGGCAACTGAACCGCGAGGAGATCAAAGACCCGCACTGGATCTATCCGGGCGACGTCGTCTACCTCGACAGGAGCGGCGCGTCGCCGCGGCTGCGGCTCGGCCGCAGGGTGGGTGGGGGCAGCAGCGCCGACGCCGCGGGCGGCGCCGGCGGCCTGCCGACCGAGCGGCTCGAGCCGCGGGTACGCGCCGAGCGGCTCGAACGCGACGCGATCCCGACGATCAGCTCGACCGCGATCGAAGCTTTCCTGAACCGCCCGCTCGTCGTCGACGAGGAGGGGCTGAAGAGCAATCCGCGGATCGTCGGCACGCAGGAAGGCCGGGTCAACATCGCCCGCGGCGAGGTCGCCTACGTGCGCGGCATCGCGGACTCGTCGGTCACCGACTGGCACGTCTACCGCTCGGCCAAGCCGCTGCTGGATCCCGACACGCGCAAACCGATCGCCTGGGAGGCGATGTTCGTCGGCTCGGCGAAGCTCGAGCGCGCCGGCGATCCGGCCACGGTGCGGATCGTCGCCAACAACGAGGAAATCGGCGTCGGCGACCGGCTGATGCCGGCCGAGCGGTCGCTGCCGATCAACTACGTGCCGCGGCCTCCCGAGAGCGCGGTCGCCGGGCGCATCGTCTCGGTCTATCGCGGCGTCACCCAGGTGGGCCGCAACAACGTGGTCGCGCTCAACGTCGGCAAGGCCGCCGGGCTCGAAATCGGCAACGTGCTGGCGATCCGCCATCGCGGCGGCGTCGTCACCGACCGCGAGGCGGCCAAGGCCGAGCAGGTCAGACTGCCGGATGAGGCGGTCGGCCATCTTCTCGTTTTCCGTGTCTTCGATAAGATCGCATACGGTCTGGTGATGGAGGCGTCGCAGCCGATCGCGGTGGGCGACGCCGTCTCGAACCCGTAGCAGCGATCCCGCATGCCCCTTTCCGCCGAGGCGCGCGAAGAGCGCGCCGTCTGGCTTCGTCTCGTCCTCACGCCGGGCATCGGCCCGGTGGCGGTGCGCCGTCTGCTCGAGGCATTCGGCCTGCCCGAAGACGTCTTCGCGGCAGGCCGCGCGAAGCTGGCGGCCGCGCTCGATAGCGCGCGCGCGCAGGCGCTGCTCGGCGCCGACGAGGCGCGCGACGCGCAGGTGCAGGCGTCGCTGCGCTGGGCCGAGGACGAGCACCACCACCTGGTCGTACTGACCGACACCGGCTATCCGCCGCGGCTGCTTGCGATCGGGGATCCGCCTCCGGTGCTGTTCGTCCGCGGCGACGTCGCGGCGCTGTCGCGCCCGTCGCTCGCCATCGTCGGCAGTCGCCACGCCACGCGCGCCGGGCTGGGCCACGCGCACGCGTTCGCGCAGGCGCTCGCCGACAGCGGGCTGCAGATCTGCAGCGGCCTCGCGCAGGGCATCGACGCGGCCGCGCATCGCGGCGCGCTGGCCGGCCGCGCGGGCACGCTGGCGGTCGTCGGAACCGGCGTCGACCGCGTCTATCCGTCCGGCCACGCGGCGCTGGCCGATGCGATCGCCGCGCGCGGCGCGCTCGTCTCCGAGCTGCCGCTGGGGACGCTGCCGCAGCCGGCGAACTTCCCGCGGCGCAACCGGCTGATCGCCGGGCTGTCGCTCGGCGTGCTGGTCGTCGAGGCGGCGCGCCACTCGGGCTCGCTGATCACCGCGCGCCAGGCGGCCGAGTTCGGCCGCGAGGTGATGGCGATCCCGGGGTCGATCCACTCGCCGGTGTCGAAGGGGTGCCACCAGCTGATCCGCGAGGGCGCGAAGCTCGTCGAGTCCGCCGAGGACGTGCTGGTCGAGCTGCGCGCGCAGATGGCGAGTGCCGGGGCGGCGGTCGACGCGGCTTCGGCCGGCGAGCGGCCGACCGCCGGGCGCGGCGCCCGCGAGCGCGTGGCCGTTCGGGCGCGCGAGGCGCGCGAAAGACCCGATACACCCGATACACCCGATACACCCGATACACCCGATACACCCGATACACCCGATACACCCGATACACCCGATACACCCGATACACGCGAGGCACCCGAGGCACCCGAGGCGGGCGACGCGCCGAGCCGCGCCGCCGCGACGCTGCTGGCCGCGCTGGGCTGGGATCCCGCCGACCCCGACGCGCTGGCCGAGCGCACCGGCCAGCCGGCCGGCATGGTCGCGGCGGGCCTGCTCGAACTCGAGCTGGCCGGGCTCGCCGAGCGCTGGGCCGACGGCCGCTACGTCCGCACCGGCGGCTGAGCGCCCGGGGCGGGCGCGAGCCCCCCAGCCCCGGCCCCGCGGCAGCGCCAGCCGCCCCGGCGGCCGCAGGTGACGTCGGCGCGGTCGGCCATCCGGCCGCGGCCGTCCGTCCGACCCCCGGCTTGCGCCCGGTCCCGGCCGGCATCTATGATTGGCGCCCTTTCGCGCGGCGCCGACCCGCGCCGCCACCGCCCGGCCCGGGAACCCATGAGCAAAGCCCTGATCATCGCCGAGAAACCGTCCGTCGCCGCCGACATCGCGCGCGCGCTCGGCGGCTTCGCGCGTCAGGGGGAGTATTTCGAGAGCGACGACTACGTGCTCTCGTCGGCGGTCGGGCACCTGGTCGAGATCGCCGCGCCCGAGCAATACGAGGTCAAGCGCGGCAAGTGGTCGTTCGCGCACCTGCCGGTGATCCCGCCGCACTTCGACCTGCAGCCGATCGCGCGCAGCGAGGACAGGCTGAAGCTGCTCACCCGGCTGATCAAGCGCAAGGACGTCGGGCGGCTGATCAACGCCTGCGACGCGGGCCGCGAAGGCGAGCTGATCTTCCGGCTGATCGTCCAGTACGCCAAGGCCCGGCAGCCGATCCAGCGGCTGTGGCTGCAGTCGATGACGCCGGCGTCGATCCGCGAGGCGTTCGCGACGCTGCGCGACGACGCGCAGATGCTGCCGCTCGCCGACGCGGCGCGCAGCCGCTCGGAGGCCGACTGGCTGGTCGGCATCAACGGCACGCGCGCGATGACCGCGTTCAACTCGCGCGACGGCGGCTTCTACAAGACCACCGTCGGCCGCGTCCAGACGCCGACGCTGACGATCGTCGTCGAGCGCGAGGAGCGCATCAAGCGCTTCGTGCCGCGCGAGTACTTCGAAGTCCGGGCAACGTTCTCGGCCGAAGCGGGCACTTACGAAGGACGCTGGTTCGATCCCGCGTTCAAGCGTTCGGAGGGCGAGCCGGACGGGCGCGCCGAGCGGCTGTGGGAGCGCGAGCGCGCGGCCGCGATCGTCGAACGCTGCCGCGACAAGCCGGGGCAGGTCACCGAGGAGTCCAGGCCCAGCACCCAGCTGTCGCCGGCGCTGTTCGACCTCACCAGCCTGCAGCGCGAGGCGAACTCGCGCTTCGGGTTCTCGGCGCGCACCACGCTGTCGATCGCGCAGGCGCTCTACGAGCGACACAAGGTCCTGACCTACCCGCGGACCGACTCGCGGGCCCTTCCGGAAGACTACCTTCCGACCGTCAGGCAGACGCTGGGCGTCCTCGAGGACGACCGTGGCTACGGACCGTTCGCGCGCCAGATCCTGGGCAAGGACTGGGTGCGGCCCAACAAGCGGGTCTTCGACAACTCGAAGGTGTCGGACCACTTCGCGATCATCCCGACCCAGCAGGCGCCGAAGGCGGGGAGCCTGTCGGAGGCCGAGCACAAGGTCTACGACCTCGTCGTGCGGCGCTTCCTCGCCGTGTTCTTCCCCGCGGCCGAGTACCTGGTCACGACGCGCGTCACGCTGGTCGAGGGCGAGTCGTTCAAGACCGAGGGCAAGGTGCTGGTCAATCCCGGCTGGCTGGCGATCTACGGCCGCGAGGGCGTGGCCGACGCGACGCTGGTGCCGGTCAAGGCGAACGAGCGAGTGCTCACTAGCGAGATCGAGTTGCAGGCGCTTGCGACCAGGCCGCCCGCCCGGTACAACGAGGCGACGTTGCTGGCGGCCATGGAAGGCGCCGGCAAGCTGATCGAGGACGACGACCTGCGCGAGGCGATGGCCGAGAAGGGACTCGGAACGCCGGCCACCCGCGCCGCGATCATCGAGGGCCTGATCGCCGAGAACTACCTGGTCCGCGAAGGCCGCGACCTGGTGCCGACCACGAAGGCGTTCCAGCTGCTGACGCTGCTGCGCGGGCTGGGGGTGGCCGAACTGACCGCGCCCGAGCTGACCGGCGAGTGGGAATACAAGCTCTCGCAGATCGAGCGCGGCCGTCTCGGGCGCGACGCGTTCATGCGCGAGATCGCGGCGATGACGCGCCAGATCGTCGAGCGCGCGAAGAACTACCAGCTCGACAGCGTCCCCGGCGACTACGCGACGCTGTCGACGCCGTGCCCGAAGTGCGGCGGCGTGGTCCAGGAGAACTACAAGCGCTTCGCCTGCACGAAGTGCGACTTCTCGATCACCAAGATCCCCGGGGCGCGCCAGCTCGAGGTGGCCGAGGCCGAGCAGCTACTGCGCGAGGGCAGGATCGGCCCGCTGCAGGGGTTCCGCAGCCGGCTCGGGCGGCCGTTCGCCGCGATCCTCAAGCTCACGCCCGAGCACAAGCTCGAGTTCGACTTCGGGCAGGCGAGCGGCGACGAAGAGGCCGGCGAGCCGGTCGACTTCGGCGACCAGGCGCCGCTGGGTCCGTGCCCGAAGTGCGGCGCGAACGTCTTCGAGCACGGGATGAGCTACGTCTGCGAGAAGTCCGTCGGCCCGGCGCGCAGCTGCGATTTCCGCAGCGGAAAAATCATCCTCCAGCAGGAGGTCTCGCGCGAGCAGATGGGCAAGCTGCTGGCCGAGGGGCGCACCGACCTGCTGCAGGGCTTCGTCTCGTCACGCACGCGGCGCCGCTTCAAGGCGTTCCTGGTGCGCGGCGCCGACGGCAAGATCGGCTTCGAGTTCGAGCCCCGTCCGGCGCGCGCGCCGCGGCCTTCCGCAGCCGCAGCGCCTGCGCCGCAAGCCGCGGGCGCGGAGCGGCCGGGCACCGCGGCGAAGAAGACCGCGACGCGCAAGGCCGCTCCGCCGACGAAGAAGCCCGCGGCGGCGAAGAAGCCCGCGGCGGCGAAGAAGACCGCGGCAGCGAAGAAGACCGCGGCGAAGAAGACCGTGGTGACGACGAGGGCCGCGGCGGCGAAGAAGTCGGCGGTCAGGAAGAAGTCCGCAGCGAAGAAAGCCCCCGCATCGCGGGGCGCCAGGGCCCCGAAGGGCTGATTTCGCCGGCGGCCCGCGCGGCGCCGGGCAGCAGCTGCATCGACGGACGGCTCGCACGGCGCCGGATCGCGGCACGGCGCCCGTTTACACCCATCCGATTCGACAGTACACTGAGTTTTTCGGGGCCGCTCGCCGGGCCACCCGCCGCGGTCGCGACCGCGCCACGGAGCCGCGGCCGTCTTCCCGCGGGGTCGCCGTCGTGTCGCTCGAACAGCTCAACCGGAAGCCGGGCCACCTGATCCGCCGCGCGCAGCAAATCGCGGTCGCCGTCTTCATGGAAGAGTGCAGCGCCTTCGACCTCACGCCGGTGCAGTACGCGGCGCTCACCGCGATCGGACTGCAGCCCGACGTCGACGCCACCCGGCTGTCGCAGCTGATCGCGCTCGATCGGTCGACCGTCGGCAGCGTGCTCGAGCGCCTCGAAGCGAAGGCGCTGGTGCTGCGCAACCCGAGCCCCGAAGACCGGCGCATCAAGCTGCTGCGGCTCAGCGACGCGGGGCGCGCGCTGCTGCGCAAGGTCGATGCGGCGGTCGAGCGCGCGCAGCAGCGGATCGTCGCCCCGTTGCGCCCCGAGGAACGCAAGACCTTCATCCGGCTGCTCACGCAGCTGGTCGAATCGAACAACGCGCTCTCGCGCGCGCCCGCGGCCCAGGGCGACCGAATCGGCACGGCGGCCTGAGAACCCGTGGGGGAACCCGCCATACCCGAGCGGACCGCACCCTATCGACCCCGCAAGCCCAACGACATAACCACCCGGAGGCGGCGATTCCCATGACACAGCAAACGGTCCTGATCTGCGGCGGCGGCATCGGCGGGCTTGCGGCAGCGCTCGTGCTCGCGCGCCAGGGCTACCGGGTCGAGGTATTCGAGCAGTCCGACGCGTTCAAGGAGATCGGCGCGGGCATCCAGATCGGCCCCAATGCGTTCCGCATGTTCGAACACCTGGGCCTGACCGGCGCGATCGACAACGTCGCCTACTACCCCGGCAAGCTGTGCATGCGCGACGTGCGCAGCGGCGAAATCGTCGCACAGCTGCCGGTCTCGGCGGCCTCGGAGGCCACCTACGGCTACCCGTACGGCGTCATCTACCGGGTGGACCTGCACGCGGTGCTGCTCGAGGCCTGCGCGGCGCAGCCGTCGGTGGGCCTGTACACGCACGCCAAGGTCGAGCGCTTCGCGCAGGACGACGCGGGCGTCACGGTCACGCTCGCCGACGGCCGCAGGTTCAAGGGCGCGGCGCTGATCGGCGCCGACGGACTGTGGAGCGCGGTGCGCCAGGCGATCGTCGCCGACGGCGCGCCGCGCGTCTCGGGCCACGTCGCCTATCGCGCGGTGCTGCCGGTCGGCGAGGTGCCGAAGCACCTGTACAGCCCCGACGTCGTGCTGTGGGGCGGCGAGAAGACCCACCTGGTCCACTACCCGCTGCGCCGCGGCGAGCTGTACAACCTGGTCGCCGTGTTCCACAGCGACCGCTACGAGGAGGGCTGGAACATCTTCGGCGACCCGCACGAGCTGCACGAGCGCTTCGCCGACGCGGTCGGGCCGGTGCGCGAGCTCCTCGGCAAGATCGAGACCTGGAAGATGTGGGTGCTGTGCGACCGCGAGCCGGTGAAGAACTGGTCGCAGGGCCGCGTCACGCTGCTCGGCGACGCCGCGCACCCGATGCTGCAGTACCTCGCGCAGGGCGCGTGCATGGCGATCGAGGACGCCGCCGTGCTGGGCGCGGCGCTCGAGCGCGCCAACGGCGACTTCGCTGCCGCGTTCCAGGAGTACCAGCGCGTGCGCTACCTGCGCACCGGCCGCGTGCAGCTCACCGCGCGCTTCTACGGCGACATCTACCACGCGTCGGGCGTCACCCGCGAGCTGCGCAACCAGCTGTTCCAGTCGGGCACCGAGAGCGCCGGCTTCGCCGGGCTGAAGTGGCTCTACCAGGGCGTCGACCCGACGACCGTGTTCGCCTGAGGCGGCCGGCCGACACACGAGATCGACCCGCATCCCCCCGAGGCACTCGATGGACACGACCGCGACCCGCGCCGCCGACGAGCGCGCGCGCCTGTACGCCGAGATGGACCCGGCGAACCTCACGCCTCTGTGGGAGTCGCTGCACGCGCTGGTGCCCAGGCAGCCGCGCTCGCCGTGCCTGCCGGCGCTGTGGCGCTACGACGCGGTGCGCCCGTTCCTGATGCGCTCGGGCGAAGTGATCACCGCCGAGGAAGCGGTGCGGCGCGTGCTGATCCTCGAGAACCCGGGGCTGCGCGGCCAGTCGGCGATCACGCAGACGCTCTACGCGGGCCTGCAGCTGATCCTGCCCGGAGAAATCGCGCCGAGCCATCGCCACGCGCAGACCGCGCTGCGCTTCGTCGTCGAAGGCGCGGGCGCGTTCACCGCGGTCAACGGCGAGCGCACGACGATGCACCCCGGCGACTTCATCATCACGCCGAGCTGGACCTGGCACGACCACGGCAACGAGTCGCGCAACCCGGTGATCTGGCTCGACGGGCTCGACATCCCGACGGTGCGGATGCTCGACGCCGGCTTCGCCGAGAACTACCCCGCCCCGCAGCAGCCGGTCGTGCGCAGCGAGGGCAGCAACTTCGCGCGCTTCGGCGCGAACATGGCGCCGATGGCGCACGACGCCGAGGCCGATCCGCACGGACCCACGTCGCCGCTGTTCGCGTATCCGTACGAGCGCTCGCGCGAGGCGCTCGCGCGGCTGCGCCGCGACGCGGCGATCGATCCCTGGGACGGCTTCAAGCTGCGCTACCTGAACCCCGCCACCGGCGGCTGGCCGATGCCGACGATCGCGGCGTTCCTGCAGATGCTGCCCGCGGGCTTCGAGGGCAAGGCCTGGCGGCAGACCGACGGCGCCGTGTTCAGCGTCGTCGAGGGCCGCGGCCGCGCCACCGTCGAGCGCGAGGTCGACGGCGAGGTCGAGCGCACGGTGTTCGAGTTCGGGCCGCGCGACCACTTCGTCGTTCCGTCGTGGCACCGCTGCCGCCTCTCGGCCGACGAGGATGCGGTACTGTTCAGCTTTTCGGACCGGCCGATCCACGCCGCGCTGGGCCTGCTGCGCGAGGAGCGGCTCGGCTGAGCCGGGCGCGCGCCGCGCCCGCACCGGGGCCATCGTCGCGCGCCGGCCCGCCGTGCCAACCCCTTCCGGAGAATCGCCCGTGGCTTACGTCGTTCCCGCCCCCGAAACCGTTTCGCTGCCGGTCGTCGGCAGCGCCGACCGCTTCCCGGTCCGCCGCGTCTACTGCGTGGGCCGCAACTACGAGGCGCACGCGAAGGAGATGGGCTTCACCGGGCGCGAGCCGCCGTTCTTCTTCCTGAAGCCGGCCGACGCGGTCGTGCCGGTGCCGGCCGGCACCGTCGGCGAGATCGCGTACCCGTCGCTGACGAAGGACCTGCACCACGAGATCGAGCTGGTGGTCGCGATCGGCCAGGGCGGCCGCGACATCGCGGTCGCCGACGCGGCGAAGCACATCTACGGCTACGCGGTCGGCCTCGACATGACGCGGCGCGACCTGCAGGGCGAGATGAAGAAGCAGGGCCGGCCGTGGTGCATCGGCAAGGGCTTCGACCAGTCGGCGCCGATCGGCCCGGTCACGCCGATCGCGGCGTCGGGCGAGATCACCCGCGGCGCGATCACGCTCACGGTCAACGATGCACCGCGCCAGGCGAGCGACGTGTCGATGCTGATCTGGAACGTCAACGAGGTGATCGCGCACCTGTCGGCCGCCTGGACGCTCGCGCCCGGCGACCTGATCATGACCGGCACCCCCGAGGGCGTGGCGGCGGTCGTGCGCGGCGACCGGATGCACGGCGAGATCGCCGGGCTCGGCGCGCTCGACGTGGTCGTGCGCTGAGCGCGATCCGCGGCCCGAGACGGTCGCCGGCCCCTTCGCGCCTCGCCATCGGCACCCCGGCCCCCGCCTGTCGCGCGCCGCCCTGCGATCCACGCGCTCGTCGACGATGAACACGCGGCAAAGCCCGACGCTGACCGAGCCCGCGCGCCGCGTCCCCGTGCACGGCGAGTTCGACGTCGTCGTGCTCGGCGGCGGGCCGGCCGGCATCGCTGCGGCCGCCTCGGCCGCCCGGGGCGGGGCGCGAACGCTGCTGGTCGAGCGCTACGGTTTCCTCGGCGGCATGGGCACGGCCGCCGGCGTCACCAACTTCTGCGGGCTGCACGCCAACGTGCACGGCGAGCACCGGCGCGTGGTGCGCGGCATCGTCGACGAGCTGCTCGGGCGGATCGCGCGGCTCGACGGCCTGAACGCGCCGCACCTCGTGCTCGGGCGCATCCAGGCACAGGCCTACGACATGTCGGCCTACAAGTGCGCGGCCGACGGCCTGCTCGCCGCCGCCGGCGCGCAGGTGCTTCACCACGCGCTGGGCACCGGCGTCGCGCAGCGCGAGTCCGGCGACATCGACGCATTGTTCGTGGAGACGAAGTCGGGCCGGCGGGCGATCCGCGCGCGCGCCTTCGTCGACTGCTCGGGCGACGGCGACCTCGCGCACCGCGCCGGCGTCGCGATGGAATACGGCGACGGCCACGGCGGCGCGCTCTATCCGACGCTGATGTTCCGCGTCGGCGGCGTCGATCCGACGCGCGCCGGCGAGGCCTGGCGGACGATTCCGGCGCTGATGGACGAGTGCGCGCGCAGCGGCGAGTTCGCGTTCCCGCGGCGCGGCGCGATCGTGCGCCCGCAGAAGAACCCGACCGAGTGGCGCGTCAACGTCACGCAGCTGAGGAACGCGGACGGCACGGCGGTCGACGGCACCGACGCCGACGCGCTGTCGGCCGCGGAGGTCGAGGGGCGCCGGCAGGCGGTCGAGTACCTCGGCTTCCTGCGCGCCAGGGTGCCCGGCTTCGAGCGCAGCTACCTGCTCGACATCGCGACCCAGCTCGGCATCCGCGAGACGCGGCGCCTGGTCGGCGAATACGTGCTGGGCCGCGAGGACGTCGTCGGCTGCGCCGACTTCGACGACGCGATCGGCGTCAACGGCTGGCCGCTCGAGATGCACGTCGCCGGCGACGTGCGCTGGGCGTGGCCGCCCGAGGGCTCGCGCGGGTTCAACCAGCTGCCGTGGCGGATGCTGCTTCCCAGGCGGGGCAGTGCCGGCGTGCCCGGCAACCTGCTGGTCGCCGGCCGGTGCGCGTCGATGACCCACGAGGGCCAGTCGGCAGCGCGCGTGAGCGGCGCCTGCTTCGTGATGGGCGAGGCCGCAGGCAACGCGGCCGCGATGTCGCTGGCGCGCGGCGTCGCGCTGCGCGAACTGGACCCCGCGGCGCTGCGCGCGAAGCTTGCGGGCGACGGCGTGTTCCTCGGCGACGACGGCGCGGCCTGAGCACCACCGCGCGGCTGCCGCGCAACTCCGCGCGGCGGGAACGTCGACCCCTCGGGGGCGCCGACGGTATCCTTGCGCGCATGGTGTGCATGCATCCCGGGTCCGTCGCCGCCGACTGGGTGTTCGGCTACGGCTCGCTCATCTGGAATCCCGAGATCGACTTCGATCGCGCCGAGGTCGCGCGGGTCCACGGCTACCACCGCGCGTTCTGCATCCGCTCGACGCGCTACCGGGGCACCCCGGCGCAGCCCGGGCTGGTGCTCGGGCTCGACCGCGGCGGCAGCTGCGTCGGCGTCGCCTACCGGCTCACCGAGGCAACGCGCGCCGACGCGATCCGCCGCCTCTACGAGCGCGAGATCCCCGACTGGAACGAGCGCGTCTACCTGCCGGTGGTCATCGAGGCGCGCCTGCCCTGCGGCACGCGCATCGACGCGCTGACCTTCGCCGCCGATCGCGAGCGCCCGGCCTACCAGCGCCTCGACGACGACGAGATCCTCGAGCGGCTCGGCTGCTGCGCCGGCCAGCGCGGCGCCAACCGCGACTACGCGATCAACACCTGGCGCGCGCTCGAAGCGCGCGGCGTGCACGACGCGCGCCTGGAGCGGATCGCCAGGCGCCTGCTCGGGGCCGACTGCGTCAGCATGGAAGCCGTAGCGGCCTGAGGCGGGCGCAACGAAGGGACCGTCGCGGCCGAGCCCGCGCCTACGCGTGCAGCGCGCCGTCGCCCGCGTGCAGCCGCGAGTTCGGCGGCACGCCGGCCATCAGGAACTCCATCTGGTCGGCGAGGATGCGCCGGTTGCGCAGGATGAACGCCTCGTGAAGGCTCGGCACGTAGGGCACGTACAGCAGCGGCATGCGCGCCTGCTCGGGCGTGCGGTCGCCCTTGCGCAGGTTGCACGGCTTGCAGGCGCTGACCAGGTTGGTCCAGGTGTCGCGCCCGCCGCGGCTCTGCGGCTGAACGTGCTCGGCGGTGAGGTCTGCGGCGCGGTGCCGCGTGCCGCAGTAGGCGCAGACGAAGCGATCGCGCGCGAACAGCATCTCGCGGGTGAGCGCCGGCGTGTGCTCGAAGCGCGCGCGCCGCGACGAGTCGCCGCGCACCGCGACGATCGAGCGCAGCGTCAGCGACGAGCGCTCGCCGGTCGCGCGGCAGATGCCGCCGTGCAGCGTGAACGCGTGGTCGCCGAGGTCCCAGGCGACCTGCCGCTTGTAGTAGTAGCCGACGGCCTCCTCGACACCGATCCAGCGGCGCGGCGTTCCGCCCGCATCGAGCACGAGGATGCTCACCGACGATGGCGCTGACCACACACCAGGCTCCCGAAAGCGCATTGCTTGTGGTATGATTGCAACATCATCGCACAAGCGGTGATCCCTCCTCAACAAAGGTGTCCCCATGTCAATCCGCGCCACCCTGCGCGGAGGCAACGCAAGGCACCTGGTCGATTCGATCCTCCTTGCGTTCCTCCGCACCCGCGACCAGCGGGATCAATTCCTGTTCGCCCTGCTGAAGGTTGCCGCCCCGATCGGGCTGGTCGTCGCGCTGGTGCTCGCCGCCGCGCCCGGGCCCGGCACCGCACTCGCGTCGGCGGCCGTGCCCTGAAGGTGCCCCGAGGGCCGCGCCTGCGATAATCGCGGCGTCACGGCGTCAGCCGCAGGAGTGTCGACCATGGTTCGCAGCAGGGCTCTCACGATGATCGCGCTGGTCGCCGGCGCGCTGCTCGCCGGATGCGCGGCGCCGTCGAAGTCGGGCTACACCTACACGTCCAGCGAGGCGCGCCGTCCGATGCAGGTGCAGACCGGCGTGGTCCAGGCGATCCGCGAGGTCCGCATGGAGCAGGACCGCCCGACCGGGGTCGGCACCGGCGCCGGCGCGATCGTCGGCGGAGTCGCCGGCTCGAACGTCGGTCGCGGCAAGGGCGCGATCGTCGGCTCGGTGCTCGGCGCGGTCGCCGGCGGCGTGATCGGCAGCCACGCCGAGCAGTCGGTCAGCGACCGCCCGGCGCTCGAGATCACGGTGCGCACCGACGCCGGGCGCACGTTCGCGGTGGTCCAGGAGTCGGGCGGCGAGTCGTTCGCGCCGGGTCAGCGGGTGCGCATCCTCACCGACCCGGTGCGGGGCACGACGCGCGTCTCGCAGTGAGCCCGCGGCGGGCGCATCAGCCCGCTGCGTGCCCGAGGTCGATCCACGCGTCGACCAGCCGCGCGTCGCCCGCGCGGGTGCGGACGCGTGCGCCGAAGCGCCGCAGCAGCCCGAGCATCGGCGCGTTGGTCGCCAGCACCTCGCCGTGGAGCCGCGCGAGTCCGCGCGTGCGGGCCGCGCGCGCCATGCGCCGCACCAGTTCCGAGCCCAGCCCGAGGCCCTGCCAGTCGTCGGCGACCACCAGCGCGAAGTCCGCGTCGCCGGGGAGCGCCTCCGCATCCCCGGGCTCGCGATCGGCCACGTAGCGCGCATCGGCGACCTGGATCTCGTCTCCGTCGTCGTCGACGACGGCCGCCAGCAGCGCCAGGTGGTCCGCGTAGTCGATCTCGGTCAGGTGCCTGAGCAGGCGCGGCGGCAACGCGCTGACCCCCATCTGGAAGCGCCGGTAGCGCGTCTCGAGCGACAGGCCGGCGACGAAGCGCTGCGTCGCTTCGGCGTCCTGCGGCAGCACCGGCCGGATCGTCACCACGCGGCCGTCGGCCAGCGGCAGGCGATCGATCAGCGCGGTCGGATAGCGGGGGATCGTGTAGCGCCGCGGCGCGCCGACCGCCGCGGCGCCGCCGGCCCCGGTCGCGGCGTCCATCACGCCACCCCGGCGGCGAAGCGCGCGACCGCCGCGGCCCCCGCCGACCACGCGCCCCGGGCCGATGGCGCCGCCCGCTCGACGACCCGCACGCAGGCGTCCTCGAGCGCGTAGATCAGCGCCCCGGCGCGCCGGTCGACCAGGAACGACTGGCCGGGCGCGAGCACGATGTCGCGCGGGTCGTTGTCGATCGTGATCCAGACGCTGCCGGCTTCGCAGACGATGCGCGTCGAGGTGGCGTCGGGCAGCCGCGCCAGTGCCTGGGCAGCCAGCGGAATCCGCGGCGAATCGAGCTCGAGCTTCATGGCGATCTCCTGGTCGCGCCGGCGATCCATGCATCCCGGGAATGGAATGCCTGTTGACGCCGGCCCGGATGCGACTGATCATCCCTCTGACTGGCCGTGGCCTCAAACGATCTTTCGGAACACCACACATTCCTCCAGCGCATGCGTAACGACCCCAAACGACTGCCGGCGCCGGAGCTGCTGATCACCTTCGAGGCGGCGGCCCGCCTGCTGAGCTTCACGCGCGCCGCGCAGGAGCGCTGCGTCACCCAGTCGGCGGTCAGCCGGCAGATCCGCGCGCTCGAGGACGACCTCGGCGTGGCGCTGTTTCGCCGCCGGCACCGGGGCCTGGCGCTCACCGAGGAGGGCAGCGCGCTGCACGAGGCCTGCCGCGAGGCATTCGAGCGGCTGCACAGCACCGTCGCGCAGCTGCGCGCGCCGGGCGAGCGGCAGGTGCTCACGCTGACCACGACGCCCGGAGTCGCCTCGCTGTGGCTGATCCCCCGGCTGTCGCGCTTCACGCGCGAGCACCCGGGGATCGACGTGCGCATCGACACCAGCCTCGACCTGCGCGACCTCGATGCCGAGGGCATCGACGTGGCGATCCGCTACGGGCGGCTCGACAGCATGCACGGCTCGCGGCTGTTCCAGGAGTCGGTGATGCCGGTCTGCAGTCCGTCGCTGCTCGAAGACGGGCCGCCGCTCGCGGGCCCGGCCGACCTGCGGCTGCACACGCTGCTGCGGGTCGTCGACCCGATGATGGGGGTGCTGCCAGAATGGGAGCCCTGGCTCGCCGCGATGGGCCTGTCGGACCTGCAACCGGCCGGGCGCCTGAGCTTCTCGCGCTACGACGACGTGGTGAGCGCCGCCGTGCTGGGACAGGGCGTGGCGATCGGGCGCCGGCCGCTGATCGACGCGCTGCTCGCGGACGGCCGGCTCGTCGCGCCCTGGTCGGGCGCGCTCGCGTCGCCGCGCGGCTATTCGGTCGTGCTCAGCGACGCGGCCGGACGCAGGCCGGCGGCCCACGCGCTGCGGGCCTGGCTGCTCGAGACCGCGGCGCGCGACGGATACGCGAGCGCGCCGCCGGCCTGAACCGGATGCCGCGCCACCCTTGCGCTAACATCGCCTTCCCGCTTCAGCTTCGCCGGTCCCCATGATCGAAACCACCCTCGAAAGCTTCAAGGCCGACGTCATCGACGCGTCGACGCAGACCCCAGTGGTGCTCGACTTCTGGGCGCCGTGGTGCGGGCCGTGCAAGACGCTCGGCCCGATGCTCGAGAAGCTCGAACAGCAGTACGGCGGCCGCTTCCGGCTGGTGAAGGTCGACACCGACGCGCAGCCCGAGCTGGCGCAGCACTTCCGGATCCGCTCGATCCCCACGGTCTTCGGCATCGTCAACGGCCAGCCGGTCGACCAGTTCCAGGGTGCAGTGCCCGAGGGGCAGCTGCGCGAGTTCATCGATCGACTGCTGCCGAATCCCGGCGAGATCGAGCTCGAGCAGGCGATGCAGGCCGCCGAGCGCGGCGACACCGCCGCCGCCGTCGAGCACCTGCAGAAGGCGCTCGCCCTCGACCCGGCCAACGACGGCGCACGCCTGATGTACGCGCAGCTGCTGCTGCAGGACAACGACGCGGGCGCTGCGCAGGCGCAGCTCGCGCACCTGTCGGCCGAAACGCTGCAGGACCCGCAGGTGCAGGCACTGGTCGAGCGCGCGCGCCGGCAACTCGCCGAAGGCACCGAGCCGCCGCCGGTCGAGCTGCTCGCCCGCGTCGCCGACAAGCCCGAGGACCTGCAGGCGCGGCTCGACCTCGCGAAGCACTACATCGCGCAGAAAACCTGGGCGCCCGCGCTCGAGCAGCTGCTCGAGATCGTGCGCCGCGACCGCACGTTCGGCGACGACGTCGGCCGCAGGACGATGATCGAGGTGTTCGGGCTCGCGTCGGCGCAGCCCGAGCTGGTCTCGGAGTGGCGGCGGCGCCTCAGTTCGGTGCTCTTCTGACGACGGAGGACACGATGGGCAGCTTCATCGAACTCACGGCCGCCGACGGCCATCGCTTCGCGGCGTACCAGGCCAGGCCTGCCGGCAACGCGCGCGGCGCGCTGGTCATCGCACCCGAGATCTTCGGCGTGAACAGCCACATCCGCTCGGTGGCCGACGGCTACGCCGCCGACGGCTACCTCGCCATCGCGCCGGCGCTGTTCGACCGCGCGCAGCGCCACTACGAGACCGGCTACGCGCCCGACGAGATCCAGGCCGGCATCGCGATCATGCAGAAGCTCGACTTCGACGTCGCGCTGCGCGACGTCGCCGCGGCGATCGAGCACGCGAAGTCCGCCGGCCGCGTGGCGATCGTCGGCTACTGCTGGGGCGGCACGGTGGCCTGGCTGGCGGCGAGCCGCCTGCCGGGCCTGGCCGCCGCGGTGCCGTACTACGGCGGCGGCATGCCCAACTTCATGGACGAGTCGCCGAAGTGCCCGGTGCTGTGCCACTTCGGCGAGCAGGACAAGTCGCCGTCGCCGGCGCAGGCGCGGGCGCTGCTGGCCAGGCACCCTGAAGTCGCCGCGCACTTCTACGACGCGGGGCACGGCTTCAACTGCGACCAGCGCGGCTCGTACAACGCCGAGGCGTCGAAGCTGGCGCGCAGCCGCACGCTGGCGTTCCTCGCGCAGCACGTCGGCTGAGGCGGCCGCGCGCGGCTCAGTTCGCGGCGGCCGCGCGTTCCTGCTCGCGCAGTTCGGTCTTCAGCACCTTGCCGTAGTTGTTCTTCGGCAGCGCCTCGACGAAGCGGTAGCGGCGCGGCCGCTTGAAGCGCGCGATGTGCTCGAGGCAGTGCCCGTCGAGCTCGTTCTCGCCGACCGGCGCGTGCGTCACGACGTAGGCGACGACGATCTCGCCCCACTCGGCGTCGGGCGCGCCGATCACGCTGACCTCGGAGACCGCCGGGTGCCGCAGCAGCGCCTCCTCGACCTCGCGCGGATAGATGTTGCTGCCGCCGCTGATGATCAGGTCCTTCTCGCGGTCGAGCAGCGTCAGGAACCCGTCCTCGTCGAGCCGGCCGATGTCGCCGGTGTGCAGCCAGCCGTCGCGCAGCGTCTCCTCGGTCGCGTGCGCCTGGTTCCAGTAACCCTTCATGACGACCTCGCCGCGCACGCAGACCTCGCCCGCCTCGCCCGCCGGCAGCGGCCGGCCGTCGGGCGCGCGGATCGAGACCTCGACCATCGGCTGCGGATACCCGACCGAGGCCAGCCGCTCGTGGTACCGCGGGTGCGCGCGATCCTCGATCACGTGCTTCGGCAGCACCGTGATCGTCATCGGGCTCTCGCCCTGGCCGTAGATCTGCGCCAGGTGCGGCCCGAGCACCTCGCGGGCGTCCTCGACGTCGGCCAGGTACATCGGCCCGCCGCCGTAGACCACGGTGGCCAGCCCCGGCAGCGGGCCCGGGCGGTTGCGCGCCCAGTCGACCAGCCGCCGCACCATCGTGGGCGCCGCGAACAGCGACGCGTTGCGCCAGTGCGCGGCGAGCGCCGCGATCTCGGCGCCGTCGAAGCCGCCCGACTCGGGCAGCACGTTGACGCCGCCGTTCAGCACGTACGGGAAGTGGTACATGCCGCTGCCGTGAGACAGCGGCGCCGGATGCAGCATCGCGTCGCCGGGCGCCACCGGCTGCACCTCGGCCAGGTATCCGAGCGTCATCCAGCGCAGGTTGCGCGCGGTGAGCCTCACCCCCTTGGGCTTGCCGGTCGTACCGCTGGTGTAGAAGAGCCAGACGTCGTCGTCCTCGTCGCGCGCGGCGATCGGGGCCGGCCCGGCGGCCGGCTGGCCGGGCGCGGCGTCGAGGAACGGGTGATGGTCGATGATCCGGCACGCGCCGGGCACGTGGCCGGCCAGCTTGTCGGCGTGGCTCGCGTCGGCGAAGCACATCGTCGCCGCGCAGTCGGACAGGATGAACGCCGCCTCGCGGCCGTGCAGTCGCGCGTTGATCGGAACCGCGACCATCCCGGCCCACCAGACGCCCCAGAGCAGCCGCAGGTAGTCGGGCTGGTTGCCCATGTAGAGGCCGACGCGATCGCCCGGCACCAGGCCCTCGCCGTGCAGCCACGCGGCGGTGCGCGCGGCGCTGGCGGCGAACTCCCGATAACTGCACGCGGCGACGCGACCGCGCGCGATGGCGGCCCGCTCGCCGAAGACCGCGGCGCTGCGCTCGAGCCAATGCGCGAGGTTCATCGTCTTCTCCTGCTGCTGCCGGTACCATTGATTCTGCCATGCATGAAACCGTCGAACGCATCGCCCGGCACCAGACCGAACTGAGCGCCTGGCGGCGCGACATCCACGCGCATCCGGAGCTCGGCTTCGAGGAGACGCGCACCGCGGCGCTGGTCGCCGAGCGGCTCGCGTCGTGGGGCATCGAGGTGCACCGCGGAGTGGGCCGCACCGGCGTCGTCGGCGTGCTGCGCCACGGCAACTCGCCGCGCACGATCGGGCTGCGCGCCGACATGGACGCGCTCCCGATCCTCGAGGCCAACAGCTTCGCGCACCGCTCGACGCACGCGGGCCGCATGCACGCCTGCGGCCACGACGGCCACACGACGATGCTGCTCGGCGCGGCGCAGCACCTCGCCGCCACCCGCAACTTCGACGGCACCGTTCACTTCGTCTTCCAGCCCGCCGAGGAGGGGCTCGGCGGCGCGAAGGCGATGATCGACGACGGGCTGTTCCGGCGCTTTCCGTGCGAGACGATCTTCGGCATGCACAACCGGCCGAAGCTCGCGGTCGGCCGGTTCGCGGTGCGCGCCGGGCCGATGATGGCCGGCGGCGCGTTCTTCGACATCGACGTGACCGGCGTCGGCAGCCACGGTGCGCGCCCCGAATCCGGCGTCGATCCGGTGATGGTCGCGGTGCACATCGCCGCGACGCTGCAGACGATCGTCTCGCGCAACGTGCCGCCGGTGGAGACCGCGGTGCTCTCGATCACGCAGATCCACGCCGGCGACGCCTACAACGTCATTCCGCAGACCGCGCGGCTGTCGGGCACCGTGCGGGCGTTCTCCACCGACGTGATGGACCTGATCGGCCGAAACCTGGCGCGCGTCGCCGAGGGCGTCGCGCAGGCGATGGGCGCGCGCGTCGCGGTCGATTTCCGCGTGAACTTCCCGCCCACGGTCAACGATCCGCAGCAGGCGGAGTTCGCCGCAGCGGTCTGCACGGAGCTGGTCGGGGCCGGGCAGGTGCTGCGCGATCCGCCGCTGATCATGGCTTCGGAAGACTTTTCGTTCATGCTGAACGAGGTGCCCGGCTGCTACGTGAACATCGGCAACGGCGACGTCGAAGGCGCCTGCGAGGTGCACAATCCGTCCTACGATTTCAACGACGCGGCGCTTCCGCTGGGCGCCGCGTTTTTCGTGCGCGCCGTCGAACGCAAGCTTGCCGCTCTCTGACAACGACCCTTGCGACCGGATCGCCATGCCCGAATCGCCCGATGACGTCACGCGCGCGGCGGGCGCGCCGGCCGCGACCCATGGCCGGCCCCTGCTTCGGCGCCCCTGGTTCTGGGTGCTGGTGATCGCGCTGGCGGCCGGCGCGTACTGGGCAATCGACTTCGCGAAGCGACGCGCGGGCAGCGCGGCCGAATCGGCCCCCGCCGCACAGGGCGCGGGGACGGGCGGCTCGCCGGCCAACGGCCCCGGTGGCGCGTCGGCGCCCGGCGCAGGCGGCGCGCAGGGTCCGGGGCGACCGGGAGGTCCCGGCCCGGGCGGGCGCGGGCCGGCGGGCGGCGAGCGAGCGATTCCGGTCACGGTCGCCGCCGCAGGGCGCGCCGACGTGCCGGTGGTACTCAACGCGCTCGGCACCGTCACTTCGCTGCGCACCGTCACCGTGCGCTCGCGCGTCGACGGCCAGCTGCTGCGCGTGAACTTCCGCGAAGGGCAGACGGTCAAGGCGGGCGAGCTGCTCGCCGAGATCGATCCCCGGCCGTTCCAGGTGCAGCTGGAGCAGGCGCAGGGGCAGCTGGCGCGCGACCGCGCGCTGCTCGAGAACGCGCGGCTCGACCTCGAACGGTATCGCACGCTGGTCGCGCAGGAGGCCGCCAGCGCGCAGCAGCTCGACACCCAGCAGGCGCTCGTGCGCCAGTACGAGGGGGCGGTCAAGACCGACCAGGCGCAGGTCGACAACGCGCGGCTGCAGCTCGGCTATGCGCGGATCACGGCGCCGTTCGCCGGGCGCCTCGGGCTGCGGCTGGTCGACCCCGGCAACCTGGTGCGCGCCGGCGACGCGAACGGCCTGGTCACGATCACGCAGGTGCAGCCGATCGGCGTCACCTTCTCGCTGCCCGAGAAGGACCTCGCCCCGGTGCTGGCGCGCTATCGCGCGGGCAAGCCGATGACGGTGCAGGCGCTCGATCGCGACCAGCGCGCGGTGCTCGCCACCGGCCACCTCACGACGCTGGACAACCAGATCGACGTCGCGACCGGCACGCTGAAGATGAAGGCCGAGTTCGCGAACGCCGACGGCGCGCTGTTCCCGAACCAGTTCGTCAACGCGCGGCTGCGAATCGACGTGCTCGCCGGCGCCACCGTCGTCCCCAATGCCGCGATCCAGCGCGGCGCGCCGGGCACCTACGTCTACCTGGTCCAGCCCGGCAACGCCGTCGCGCTGCGCCGCATCGAGACGGGTCCGGTCGACGGCGAGCGCACCGTCGTGACGCGCGGCGTCGAGGTCGGCGACCGGGTGGTCATCGACGGCGTCGACAACCTGCGCGACGGCGCCAGGGTCGACCCGATCGACAAGGCCGCCGCCGAGCGCGCCGCGTCGCAGCCGGCCGCGCAGCGCCGGCGCCCGCAGCAGCGCCAGCGCTAGCCGCCTCGCGGGGCCGGAGCCGGCGCGCCCGATGAATCGCTCCCGATGAACCCGTCGCGCCTGTTCATCCTGCGGCCGGTCGCGACCTCGCTGCTGATGGTCGCGATCCTGCTGGCGGGCCTGGTCGGCTACCGGCTGCTGCCGCTCTCCGCGCTGCCCGAGGTCGACTACCCGACGATCCAGGTCAGCACGCTCTACCCCGGGGCGAGCCCCGACGTGATGACCTCGTCGGTCACCGCGCCGCTCGAGCGCCAGTTCGGGCAGATGCCGGGGCTGAAGCAGATGTCGTCGTCGAGCTCGGGCGGCGCGTCGGTGATCACGCTGCAGTTCGAGCTCACGCTGCCGCTCGACGTGGCCGAGCAGCAGGTGCAGGCAGCGATCAACGCCGCGGGAACGACGCTGCCGAACGACCTGCCGGCGCCGCCGATCTACAGCAAGGTGAACCCGGCCGACGCGCCGGTGCTCACGATCGGCGTGGCCTCGCGCACGATCCCGCTGCCGCGGGTGCGCGACCTGGTCGAGACCCGGGTCGCGCAGAAGATCTCGCAGCTGCCCGGCGTGGGACTGGTCTCGATCACCGGCGGGCAGCGGCCGGCGATGCGGGTGCGCGTCGACCCGAAGGCGCTGGCGGCGGCCGGCCTCGGCGTCGAGGACGTGCGCACCGCGATCGGCAACGCCAACTCGAACCAGGCGAAGGGCAGCTTCGACGGCCCGAGCCGCGCGGCGACGATCGACGCCAACGACCAGATCCGCGCGGTCTCGGGCTACCGCGACCTGATCCTCGCGTATCGCGGCGGCGCGCCGCTGCGGCTGTCCGACGTCGCGCAGATCTCGGAGGGCGCCGAGAACGAGCGGCTGGCCGCCTGGGCCAACGAGGAGCCGGCGATCGTGCTGAACATCCAGCGCCAGCCGGGGTCGAACGTGATCGAGGTGGTCGACCGGATCAAGGCGCTGCTGCCGACGCTGCGCGCCTCGCTGCCGGGCGCGGTCGAGGTGACGGTGCTCACCGACCGCACGACGACGATCCGCGCGTCGGTGCGCGACGTGCAGCGCGAGCTGGTGCTGGCGATCGCGCTGGTCGTGATGGTGATCTTCCTGTTCCTGCGCAACCTGTCGGCCACGGTGATCCCGAGCGTCGCCGTGCCGCTGTCGCTGGTGGGCACCTTCGGCGTGATGTACCTGGCCGGCTTCTCCCTGAACAACCTCACGCTGATGGCGCTCACGATCGCCACCGGCTTCGTCGTCGACGACGCGATCGTGATGATCGAGAACATCGCGCGCTACCTCGAGGAGGGCGACTCGCCGCTCGAAGCGGCGCTCAAGGGTTCGAAGCAGATCGGCTTCACGATCATCTCGCTCACTGTCTCGCTGATCGCGGTGCTGATCCCGCTGCTGTTCATGGCCGACGTGGTCGGCCGGCTGTTCCGCGAGTTCGCGATCACACTGGCGGTGGCGATCCTGATTTCCGCGGTCGTTTCGCTCACGCTCACGCCGATGATGTGCGCGCGGCTGCTGCGCCACGTTCCCGATGAGCGCCAGGGCCGATTCCAGCGCGCCAGCGGCGCGGCCTTCGATCGCGTCGTCGCCGCCTACGGGCGCTGGCTGAACACGGTGCTCGACCACCAGGCGGCGACGCTCGCCGTCGCGGTGCTGACGCTGGCGCTCACCGTCGCGCTGTACGTCGCGGTGCCGAAGGGCTTCTTCCCGGTCCAGGACACCGGCGTGATCCAGGGGATCTCGGAGGCCGAGCAGTCGATCTCGTTCGCCGCGATGTCCGAGCGCCAGCAGGCGCTGGCGCGCGAGATCCTGAAGGACCCGGCGGTCGAGAGCCTGAGCTCGTTCATCGGCGTCGACGGCGTGAACGCGACGCTGAACACCGGGCGGCTGCTGGTCAACCTGAAGCCGCGCAGCCAGCGCGACGCCGACGCCTCCGGCGTGATCCGCCGGCTGCAGCCGCGGCTCGCGCAGCTGCCCGGCATCACGCTGTACATGCAGCCGGTGCAGGACCTGACGATCGAGGACCGCGTCAGCCGCACCCAGTACCAGTTCAGCCTCGACGACGCCGATCCCGAGCGGCTCGCGCTGTGGGTGCCGCGGATGGTCGAGCGGATGCGCGCGATTCCGGGGCTCGCCGACGTCGCCAGCGACCTGCAGGACCGCGGCCTGCAGGCCTACCTCGAGATCGACCGCGACGCCGCGGGCCGGCTCGGCCTGTCGATGAACGCGATCGACAACGCGCTGTACAGCGCGTTCGGCCAGCGCCAAGTCTCGACGATCTTCACGCAGGCCAACCAGTACCGGGTCGTGCTCGAGGTCGCGCCGCAGTTCCAGGCCAGCCCGCAGGCGCTGGAGGCGATCCACGTGAGCGGCAGCGCCGGGCAGCTGGTGCCGCTGTCCAGCATCGCGCGCGTCGTCGAGCGGCCCACCGCGCTGGTGGTCAACCACCTCGGCCAGTTCCCGGCGGCGACGATCTCGTTCAACCTCGCGCCCGGCGCCTCGCTCGGGAACGCGGTCGACGCGATCCACGCGGCCGAACGCGAGCTCGGCCTGCCGGCCAGCATCCAGACGCGCTTCCAGGGCGCCGCGCTGGCGTTCCAGGCCTCGCTGGACAGCACGCTGCTGCTGATCCTGGCCGCGCTGGTGACCATGTACATCGTGCTCGGCGTGCTCTACGAGAGCTACATCCACCCGATCACGATCCTGTCGACGCTGCCCTCGGCCGGCGTCGGCGCGCTGCTCGCGCTGATGCTGGCCGGCAGCGACCTCGGCATCGTCGCGGTGATCGGCATCATCCTGCTGATCGGGATCGTGAAGAAGAACGCGATCATGATGATCGACTTCGCGCTCGACGCCGAGCGCAACGAGGGCAAGTCGCCGCGCGAGGCGATCCACCAGGCCTGCCTGCTGCGATTCCGGCCGATCCTGATGACGACGATGGCGGCCCTGCTCAGCGCGCTGCCGCTGATGCTCGGCACCGGCGTGGGCTCGGAACTGCGGCATCCGCTCGGCGTGACGATGGTGGGCGGGCTGCTGCTCAGCCAGGTGCTGACGCTGTTCACGACGCCGGTGATCTACCTGGCGTTCGACCGGCTGGCGCGGCGATGAGGGCGCGGCGATGAACTTCTCCGAGGTCTTCATCCGCCGGCCGGTGGCGACCACGCTGCTCACGCTGGGCATCGTGCTCTCGGGGCTGGCGGCGTTCCGGCTGCTGTCGGTCGCGCCGCTGCCGCAGATCGAGTACCCGACGATCTCGGTTTCGGCGTCGCTGCCCGGCGCAAGCCCCGAGATCATGGCGGCGACCGTCGCGACCCCGCTCGAGCGCGCGCTCGGGCGCATCGCCGGCGTCACCGAGATGACCTCGAACAGCTCGCTCGGGCAGACGCGGGTGGTGCTGCAGTTCGACCTCGACCGCTCGATCGAGAGCGCCGCCAACGACGTGCAGGCGGCGATCAACGCGGCGCGCAGCTCGCTGCCCAGCGGCCTGGTGCGCAACCCGACCTACCGCAAGGTGAACCCGGCCGACACGCCGGTGCTGATCATCGCGCTCACCTCCGGATCGATGACGCGCGGCCAGATCTACGACGTGGCCGCGACCGTGCTCGCGCAGAAGCTGTCGCAGGTGCGCGGCGTCGGGCAGGTCACGATCGGCGGCAGCTCGCTGCCCGCCGTGCGCGTGCAGGTCAACCCGCTGCAGCTCGACCGCTACGGCATCGGCCTGGAGCAGGTGCGGCTGGCGATCGCCGGCGCCAATGCCAACCGGCCAAAGGGCTCGGTGTCCGACGGGCAGCGCCACTGGCAGATCGGCGCCAACGACCAGTCGCGCGACGTCGCCGACTACGTGCCGCTGGTGGTCAGCTACCGCAACGGCGCGGCGGTGCGGCTCTCCGACGTCGCCGACGTGCGCGAGTCGGTCGAGGACGAACGCAATGCGGGCTCGTCCAATGGCAAGCCTTCGGTGCAGCTGGTCGTCTACCGCCAGCCGGGCGCGAACATCATCGAGACCGTCGACCGGATCCACGAGCTGATGCCGATGCTTCGCGCGTCGGCGCCGGCGGCGATCGACATGCAGGTCGTGCTCGACCGCACGCCGACGATCCGCGCGTCGCTGCACGAGATCGAGCGCACGCTGGTCATCTCGGTCGCGCTGGTCGTCATGGTGGTGTTCCTGTTCCTGCGCAGCGCCGCCGCGACGCTGGTCCCGGCGGTGGCGGTGCCGGCCTCGCTGATCGGCACCTTCGGCGTCATGTATCTGGCCGGCTACAGCGTCGACAACCTGTCGCTGATGGCGCTCACGATCGCCACCGGCTTCGTCGTCGACGACGCGATCGTCGTGCTCGAGAACATCGCGCGGCGCCGCGAGGCCGGCGAGCCGCCGCTCGCGGCGGCGATCGCCGGCGCGCGCGAAGTCGGCTTCACCGTCGTCGCGATCAGCCTGTCGCTGATCGCGGTGTTCATCCCGATCCTGGCGATGGGCGGCGTCGTCGGCCGGCTGTTCCGCGAATTCGCGGTGGTGCTGTCGGTGGCGATCCTGATCTCGCTGCTGGTGTCGCTGACGACGACGCCGATGCTGTGCGCGCGCTTCCTCGGCGGGCGAGGGGGCGGTGCGCGCGGCGGCGCGGGCGCCGACGGGAGCGGCGCGGGTGCCGGCGACGGCGCGCCCGCCGAGGGACGGCTCGCGCGGGCCGCACGGCGCGCGCTCGAGCGGGTCGTCGACGGCTATTCGCGCAGCGTCGGCTGGGCGCTCGACCACGGCTGGCTGATGCTCACGGTGCTGGCCGGCACGATCGCGCTCAACGTCTGGCTCTACGCGATCGTGCCCAAGGGCTTCTTCCCGGCGCAGGACACCGGGCGCCTGTTCATGTCGATCCGCGGCGACCAGAGCATCTCGTTCCAGTCGATGCAGCAGAAGCTCGCCGAGTTCATCGAGATCGTCCGCGCCGACCCTGCAGTCACGATCGTCACCGCCTTCACCGGCGGCTCGCGGGTCAACAGCGGCTGGGGGTTCGTCACGCTCAAGCCGCTGAACGAGCGCAAGGAGAGCGCCGAGCAGGTCGTCGCGCGGCTGCGAGCCGCAACCGCGCGGGTGCCGGGCGCGCGCGTGTTCATGGTGCCGGTGCGCGAGATCCGCATCGGCGGACGGCAGAGCAGCTCGGAATTCCAGTACACGCTGCTCGCCGACGACCTCGAGGTTCTGCGCACCTGGGAGCCGCGGATCCGCAACGCGCTGAGCCGGCTGCCGCAGCTCACCGACATCGACACCGACCAGGAGGACAAGGGCCGGCAGGTGTCGCTGACGATCGACCGCGACGCCGCCGCGCGGCTCGGCATCCCGACCCGGCTGGTCACCAGCCTGCTCAACGACGCCTACGGCCAGCGGCAGGTCTCGACGATCTACCAGCCGCTGAACCAGTACCACGTGGTGCTCGAAGTCGGCCCGCAGTTCCGCGACAGCCCCGAAGACCTGCGCCTCTTCAGCGTGCCGAACGCGAGCGGCGTCGCAGTGCCGCTGTCGCAGTTCTCGAGCTGGACGACGACGCCAGCGCCGCTGGGCGTGAGCCACCAGGGCCAGTTCGCCGCGTCGACGATCTCGTTCAGCCTGCCCGAGGGCGTGTCGCTGTCGGAGGCGACCGCCGCGATCGAGGACGCGGTCGCGCGCCTCGGCGTGCCGACCAGCCTCTACGGCAGCTTCGAGGGCACGGCCGGCGCGTTCCAGCGCTCGCTCCAGAGCCAGCCGCTGCTGATCCTCGCCGCGCTGATCACGGTCTACCTGGTGCTGGGCATCCTCTACGAGAGCCTGGTGCACCCGATCACGATCCTGTCGACGCTGCCGTCGGCCGGCGTCGGCGCGCTGCTCGCGCTGATGGCCACCGGCACCGAGTTCAGCATCATCGCGCTGATCGGCGTGCTGCTCCTGATCGGCATCGTGAAGAAGAACGCGATCATCATGATCGACTTCGCGCTCGCCGCCGAGCGCGAGCAGGGCCTCGCGCCGCGCGAGGCGATCCACCGCGCCTGCCGGCTGCGCGTGCGGCCGATCCTGATGACGACGATGGCGGCGATGCTGGGCGCCGTGCCGCTCGCGATCGGCACCGGCAACGGCGCCGAATTGCGCCAGCCGCTCGGCATCGCGATCGTCGGCGGGCTGGCGCTCAGCCAGTTGCTGACGCTGTACACGACGCCGGTCGTCTACCTGTACCTGAACCGGCTCGCCGCGTGGGTGCACGGCATGCGGCGACGGCCGCCGCCGAGCACGATTCGACCCTCGACCCCGGACGCCGCATGAACCGGAATCCCCGACCCGATCGAGCGACTCATCGGCCGTCCCGGCTGGTCACCCCGCAGCGCTTCCCGCGGCTGTTCCCGCGGCTCCTCGCGCTGCCTTTCGCGCTGCTGGCCGGCTGCACGAGCCCGCCCGCCTACGTCCGACCGGATGTCGCGGTGCCGGCCGCCTACAAGGAGCAGCCGCCGCAAGGCTGGCAGGCCGCGCGCCCGGCCGACCTGCACCGCAGCGCCTGGTGGACCGTGTTCGGCGACTCGGGGCTCGACGCGCTGATCGCCGACGTCGACGCCGGCAACCAGGATCTGCGCCGCGCCGAGGCGTTGCTGCGGCAGGCGCGCGCCGCCACCGACGCCGCGCGCGCGAGCCTGTATCCGTCGATCTCGGGCGGCGCGGCCGCGAGCCGCGCCCACCAGGCCGGCTCGACCTTCAGCGCGTTCAGCCTCGACGTCGCCGCAGGTTGGGAACTCGACCTCTGGGGACGCGTGCGCAGCAGCGTCGCCGCGGCCGAGGCCGCCGCGAGCGCCAGCGAAGCCGACCTCGCGGCGGCGCGGCTGTCGCTGCAGGCGCAACTTGCGCAGAGCTACCACCAGCTGCGGATCGCCGACGCGCAGCGCAAGCTGCTCGGCGAGACGGTCGAGTCGTACCAGCGCTCGCTCGAGCTCACCCGCAACCGACTGGCCGCCGGCGTCGCCACGCGCGCCGACGTCGCGCAGGCCGAGTCGCAGCTGAAGGGCGCCGAAGCGCAGCGGCTCGAGGTCGGCATCGCGCGCGCGCAGCTCGAGCACGCGATCGCGCTGCTGACCGGCCGCGCGCCGTCCGCGCTCGCGCTCGCCGAGGCCCCGATGCCCGCCGAAGTGCCAGCGGTGCCGGCAGGCGTCCCGTCGCAACTGCTCGAGCGGCGTCCGGACATCGCCGCGGCCGAGCGCCGCGTCGCGGCCGCCAACGCGCAGATCGGCGTGGCGCGCGCCGCGTACTTCCCGACGCTGACGCTGTCGGCCGACGGGGGCTTCCGCTCGAACCGGCTCGGCGAACTGCTCTCGCTGCCGAACCGCTTCTGGTCGCTGGGCCCGTCGCTGGCCGCGGCGCTGTTCGACGGCGGCGCGCGCGCCGCCGCGAGCGCGCAGGCGGCAGCGGCCTACGACGCGACCGTCGCCGCCTACCGGCAGGCCGTGCTGACGGCGTTCGGCGAGGTCGAGGACAACCTGGTGGCGCTGTCCGTGCTGGCCGACCAGGAGCGCGTGCAGCGCGAAGCGCTGGCCGCGGCGCGCACCGCGCTCGAGATCGCGACGCTGCAGTACAAGGCGGGAACGGTGTCGTACCTGAACGTGATCGTCGCGCAGACCGCGGTGCTGCAAAGCGAGCGCGCGGTGCTCGACCTGCGCGGCCGGCGGCTGACCGCCACCGTGGCCCTGATCAAGGCGACCGGCGGCGGCTGGTGACTGCGGTCGCCGTCCTGGCGTCGAGACTGCCGCGGCGGCATCGCGGCGATCAGGGTCTCGGTTGACGCGCGCGCCCGCGACGCCGAAGCTGCGGGCATGTCCCGGAATCCCGGCCGGCGCGGTGTCGTGCGGCCCCGCTCCGGCGAACGACGACACGGCTACGGACTCGATCGATGCGACTCCTTCGCCCTCTCCTCGTGATCGTTGCGCTGCTCTTCGGTCTCGCGACGATCGTCGCGGGCACGCGCGTCCTGGCGGGATCCGATCCGGGATACGTCGTGTTCAAGCCGCTACTGTTCTACAACGTCGCGATGGGCGTGGCCTACGTCGCTGCCGGCGTCCTCGCGTGGCGCGACCTCGGGCGCGGCAAGCGCGCGGCGGCGGCGATCTTCGTGCTCAATCTCGTCGTGCTGGCGGCGATCGCCTGGCTGTACTCGAGCGGCGGCGCGGTCGCCATCGAGAGCGTGCGCGCGATGATCCTCCGGACCGTGGTGTGGCTGCTGCTGTTCCTCGGCTTCGCGTGGGTCCATCGCCGCACGGCCCCGGCATGAGCGAAAGGAGCACGCAGATGGCCACCGGCACCGTGCACCTTCACCGCGTCCTGCGGGCGCCCCCGGAGCGCGTCTATCGGGCCTTTCTCACCGCCGAAGCGATGGCCAAGTGGCTGCCGCCGAACGGCTTCACCGGCAGCGTCCACCACCTGGACGCCAAGGTCGGGGGCACGTTCAGGATGTCGTTCACGAACTTCACGACCGGGCAGAGCCACGCGTTCGGCGGCGAGTACCTCGAGCTCGTCGAGAACGCGCGGCTTCGCTACACCGACCGGTTCGACGACCCGAACCTTCCCGGCGTCATGACGACCACGGTGACGCTGAAGGCGGTGTCCTGCGGCACCGAGCTGGACGTCGTCCAGGAGGGAATCCCCGACGTCATTCCCGTCGAATCGTGCTACCTCGGCTGGCAGGAGTCGCTGGTGCTGCTGGCGAAGCTGGTCGAGGCCGAGATCCGCGAATGATGCCGCCTGCCGGATCCGCGGACGATCGAGAGTTCGTCCATTCGCGCCTCATCGACGCGCCGCAGGCGCGCGTCTTTCGCGCGTTCGCGGAGCCGACCCACCTCGCGCGCTGGTGGGGCCCGGACGGCTTCTCGAGCACGTTCGAGGTCTTCGAATTCCGCGCCGGCGGAACCTGGCGCTTCGTGATGCACGGGCCCGACGGGACGGACTATCCGAACGAGAACGCGTTCCGGGAGATCGTGACGCCCGAGCGCGTGGTCCTCGAGCACCTCTCGGACACGCACCACTTCTTCCTGACGATCACCTTCGCCGCCCAGGGCGACCAGACGCTGGTCGGCTGGCGCCAGGTCTTCGACACCGCGGAGCACAAGGAGAAGGTCGCGAGGTTCGTGCTGGAAGCGAACGAGCAGAACCTCGACCGCCTCGCGGCCGAGGTCCGCAATGTCTTGTAGGTGAAGACCGGCAGCGCCCACCGACCTATCATTGGCGGACGTCCCCGACCCGCCGAGCCGCAACGATGAGCGACGAACGCAAGCCGGACTGGGATCCGCGATCCGCCGAAGTCCTTCGCGACCAGCGCGCCGCCTACGACGCGATGCGCGAGCGCTGCCCGGTCGCCTGGAGCGACTACCTGCAATGGTCGCTGTTCCGGCACGAGGACGTCGTGCGCGTGCTGCACGACCACGAAACGTTCAGCAGCGCGGCGTCGCGGCACCTCTCGGTGCCCAACGGAATGGATCCGCCCGAGCACACCGTGTATCGCCGTCTCGTCGAGCCGTACTTTGCCGCGGCGCGCGTCGATGCGTTCGAACCCTCGTGCCGGCAGCTCGCCGCCGATCTCGTCGGCCGGGTGCTGGCGCGCGGCGAGGTCGAGTTCATGGCCGAGTTCGCGCGGCCATTCGCGGTCGCGGTCCAGTGCGCGTTCCTCGGCTGGCCGCCGGCGCTGCACGAGCCGCTCGCGCGCTGGACGCGCAAGAACCACGAGGCCACGCTGGCCCGCGACCAGGCTGCGATGGCGGACATCGCGCGCGAGTTCGAAGGCTTCATCGACCAGATGCTCGAAGCGCGGCGGCAAGCCGGCGCGAAGCCCGGCGACGACGTCACGGCCGCGCTGATGGACGAGACGGTCGGCGGGCGGCCGCTGGGCGACGAGGCGATCGCCAGCATCCTGCGCAACTGGACCGTCGGCGAGATCGGCACGATCGCGGCGGCCATCGGCATCCTGGTCGAGTACCTGTCGCGGCACGAAGATCTCCGGGATCGGCTGCGCGGCCGGCCGGAGCTGCTGCCCGCGGCCATCGACGAGATCCTGCGGATCCACGGACCGCTGGTCGCGAACCGGCGCACCGCGACCCGCGCGGTCGAGATCGGCGGCCGCAGCATCGCGGCCGGCGAGCGGCTCTCGCTGATCTGGATCTCGGCGAACCGCGACGGACGCGTCTTCGACGATCCGGATGCGTTCAGGCTCGATCGCGACCCGGCGGCGAACCTGCTCTACGGGGCGGGCATCCACGTGTGTCCCGGTGCGCCGCTGGCCCGGATGGAGCTGCGCGTGGCGATGGAGGAGCTGCTCGGGCATGCGGTCGGGATCGAACCGGTGCCGGGCAATCCGGCGACCAGGGCCACGTACCCGGCGAGCGGGTATTCCACGCTGCCGCTGCTGATCCGCTAGCCTCGACGCGAAGCGACCGATGCGGCCGGCAGGCACTCCCGGCAACCATCGTGGTCAACACGGGGCAACCCACAGGAGGTCGAGATGATCGTCACCGTCTTTCGCTCGCGACTCAGACCCGAGGCGCGCGACGAGTACATGGCCCTGGCCCCGAGGATGGCCGAGCTTGCGCGCACGACGCCGGGCTACCTGTCGCACAAGAGCTTCGTCGCCGACGATGGCGAGCGCGTGACCATCGTCGAATTCGAATCCGAAGAAGCCCAGCGCGCCTGGTCGATGAATGCCGAGCACGTCGCGGCGAAGAAGAAGGGACGCGAGTCGTTCTACAGCGAGTACAGCATCCAGGTCTGCACCGTCGCGCGGGAGTCGCGCTTCCCGGCGAAACGCGCGTAGCGCGCGTCCACGAAGAGGCATCCCCCATGGCTCCAACGCGCCCCAGCGTCGCCGACAAGCGGCGCACGTTTCGCCAGCTGCACGATTCCGGCTGCTTCGTCATTCCCAACCCCTGGGACATCGGCAGCGCGCGCTACCTGCAGGGGCTCGGCTTCCAGGCGCTCGCGACCACCAGCTCCGGCTTCGCGTGGAGCCAGGGGCGCGCGGACGGATCGATGTCGCGCGACAGGGTGCTCGAGCACCTGTCGGCGCTCGTCGCCGCGACCGACCTGCCGGTCAACGCCGACTTCGAGAGCGGCTTCGCGACCGATCCGGCCGGCGTAGCCGAGAGCGTGCGCCTCGCCATCGAAACCGGCGTCGCCGGCGTGTCGATCGAGGACTCGACCGGCGATGCGGCCCATCCGCTGCGCGGCCTCGACGAATCGGTCGCCCGGATCCGCGCGGCGCGCGGCGCGATCGACCGCGCGGGCGGCGACACCCTGCTGGTCGGGCGCGCGGAGTGCTTCATCGTCGGGCGTCCGGATCTCGACGAGACGATCGCCCGGCTGAAGGCCTACGCGAACGCCGGGGCCGACTGCCTCTACGCCCCGGGGATTCGCACGCGCGAGCAGATCGCCGCGGTCGTCGCCGCTGTGGCGCCGAGGCCGGTCAACCTGCTCGTCGGCGCGGCGACCGAGCTCACGGTGCGCGACGTCGCCGAACTCGGCGTGCGACGCATCAGCGTCGGCGGCGCGCTGGCCCGCGCGGCCTGGGCGGGCCTGATGAACGCGGCGCGGTCGATCGTCGAGGACGGGCGCTTCGACGGCTTCGCGAGCGCCGCGTCGGGCGGCGAGCTCAATGCGCTGTTTCGCGGGGAGGCGAAGGCTCCGGGCGGCGGGTGACCGGAGTCTGGACCGCTCGTCGTCGGCGGCGTAGCCTGATGTGCGGCGCACCCCTTCCAGACGGAGACCTCCATGTCGACACCGCAGGTTCGCGAAGCCATCCAGACGCTCGCCAAGGTGCTCACCGAGCAACCGCACAGGGCGCGCGCGAAGAATCCCGCCGCCACCGCCGAGCTGGAGGGGGGATTGCGGTTCCGGATCTCGGGCCCGAACGGCGAGACGGCGTCGACCGACATGCCGGTCGCGCTGGGCGGCACGGCGTCGGCGCCGGCCCCGAGCTGGCTGTTCCGCGCTTCGCTCGCATCGTGCACCGCCACGGTCATCGCCATGCGCGCCGCGCAGCTCGGCCTCACGCTCGATACGCTGAAGGTCTCGGTGTCGAGCGAATCCGACGTCCGCGGCCTGCTCGGCACCGACGACAAGGTCTCTGCGGGGCTGGACGGCCTGCGCTTGCACGTCCAGATCGGTGCTGCGGGCGCCATTCCCGAGCAACTCCGGGAGATCGTGTCCTGGGCGGATTCGCACTCACCGATCGGCTGCACGGCCCGGGGCGCCCAGAGCACCGCTCTCGACGTCGAGGTGCTCTGATGCGAAGTCGCGCGACGCTGCGTCTGGCGGCGTGGGCATTGCTCGCTGCGCTGGCCGGCGGCTGCGCCTCCACGACGCCGATCAGTCGCGTTGCGTTGCCGCCGGTCACGACGATCGAGGGAGTCGTCACGCAGCCGGGCGAGGGCGGCTTCACCCTCACCGACGACACCGGCTCGATCTTCGTCAGGGCCAGGCTGCCGGGCGGCGCCGCGGCCGGCCCGTCTGCCGGCGAGCGGGTGAAGGTGTACGGCAACCTGCAAGGCGGGCAGGAGCGGATCTTCGACGGCTACGTGATCAGGCGACCGAACGGGGAACAGATCGTCGTGACGAAACCGACGCCCCACTTCGGCTTCGTCATCCAGGGCGAGTTCCGGTAGCCGGCCCGCCGCATCTCGCGGCCCGGCGGCTACAGATCGGTGTACTTGCGGCTCGAACCGCGCGCGCGATCGACCGGATACTTCTGCGCATTGAGCTGCATCTTGCGCTTCGCCGCCTGCACGAGGTCGACGTCGAGCTTGTCGGCGAGCCGCACGAGATAGAGCAGCACGTCGGCCATCTCTTCGCCGACCTTCGCGAGCGTCTCGGGCGGCAGCCTGCGCGACGCGTCCTCGCCCATCCACTGGAAGTGCTCGAGCAGCTCGGCCGCTTCGACCGACAGCGCCGTCGCGAGGTTCTTCGGTGCGTGAAACTGGTCCCAGTCGCGCTCGTCGGCGAAGCGGCGCAACGCCTGCGCAAGCTCGCGCAGCGGGTCGGCGGCGTCCGGTCGTTCGTGCATCGTGGCGGCGAGGTCGAGCGTGAGGGTCGGCTGGCAGCCTGCATGATAGTCCGTTCCGGAAGCGGGGCCGGGCTGCGCGTCGCCACCGGGCGCGCGACAATACGCCGCACCACCACGGAGGAAGCCATGGTCGTCCGCGTCGTCCGTCTCGGGACCGACAGGGCCGTCGACGAGGGCCTGCGCATCGGCACGGTGCGGCGCCCGCCGCGCGGCGTGCCGAAGTCGGAATTCGCGTCGCGCAACTGGTACGACGTCTGGTTTCCGAACCTGGCGCCGAGCGTCGAGACGATGAAGCAGGCGCAGCAGGCCACGACGCCTGCCCAGTGGGCGGCGTTCGCCAGGAAGTACCGCGCCGAGATGGCGCAGCCGGACCACGCGCACGCGATCGAGCTGCTTGCCACGCTGTCGCATCACACGAACTTCTCGGTGGGCTGTTACTGCGAGAACGAGGCGCACTGCCACCGCTCGGTGCTTCGGGAGCTGCTGCGCGAGAAGGGCGCCCGCTTCTAGTGGGGCAGTCCTTCACAGGGAGGCCGTCCATGTCGAAGCCATCCGAATGCCTCGTCGTCGCCCCGCGCGACTCGAAACGGCTCGACCCCGGGGCTTGATCGCAGCCGCAAACGGGATCACGCTGCAGTGCTGCGCCCTTGCCGACCGGCTCGCGCCCGTCGCGACGCGGCGGCAACCTGGGGAGGGATCGCATGTCGGCCGACCTGAACTTCGTGCGACAGCAGGGATTGCGGGAGGCGACGCCCGAGTCCTGTGCCTACCAGTACCCGGCCCTGATGTGGCAGCCGCGGGTCATCGGTCTCCTGGTCCTGGTCGGACTGGCGACGCAGTCCCCGGCGTGGTTCCTCGCCCTGTCGGCGCTGCTGTGGTGGAACGTGGTCCTGCCGCGGCTCAACCCGTTCGACGCCGCCTACAACGCGCTCGTCGCGACGCCGAAGGGCCGGCCCCGGCTCGGCCCCGCGCCCGGCCCGCGCCGGTTCGCGCAGGCGATGGCGGGCACGTTCATGCTGGCGATCGGGTTGTCGCTGCTCCTGGGCTGGGCGAAGCTCGCGTGGACGCTGGAGGGGTTGCTGCTCGCCGCGCTGGCGGCGTTGATCTTCGGGCGCTTCTGCCTCGGGTCGTACCTCTTCCTGCTCTTCACCGGCCAGGCCGGGTTCGCGAAGCGCACGCTCCCGTGGGCCGAAGGCGAGCAGTCCCGCTAGGAACCCACTTGGGGAGCGGGCCCTGAGCAGCACTCGCGCCCCGCGAAGGCGCGGCCGCTGGCGTCGCGCGCTGGTGGTGCGAAGGGGCACTGCGAAAGGCCGAATGCATCGCGCCGGGTGCGGTAAAGTCCGCGGACGAGCAGCGACAGCCGACCCCGGACGTCATGCGCCTCACCCGCTTCGCAGCCCTCGTAGCCCTCTCGCTCGGCGTCGCCTCGTACGCGGTGATCGCCTACGGATTCCTCCCGCTCGGGGCGGCGGTGCACCCGGACATGCGCACGACGTTCGCGACGGCCGGCGCGCAGCGCGTCGGCCTCTACGTGCACGTCTTCGCCGCCTCGGCCGCGCTGATCATCGGGCCGTTGCAGTTCTCGGCGCGCCTGCGCGCCGCACGCCCTGCCCTGCATCGCTGGCTGGGCCGCTGCTACCTGGGCATCGGCGTCCTGATCGGCGGCGTGGCCGGACTGTTCGTCGCCCTGCACGCCTATGGCGGGCCCGCCGCCCGGCTCGGCTTCGCCTGCCTGGCGCTTGCGTGGCTGTATACGGGGCTGCGCGCGTACCGCGCGATACGCGCCCGCGACACCGCCGCGCACCGCCGCTGGATGATCCGCAACTTCGCGCTGACGTTCGCCGCGGTGACCTTGCGGCTCTGGCTGCCCGCTTCCGTGGTGTCCGGCGTGCCGTTCGGAGTCGCCTATGCGATCGTTGCGTGGCTCTGCTGGGTGCCGAACCTCGCGGTGGCGGAGTGGATGCTCGACCGGGAGGCTCCGCCGACCGCGGTACCGGGCTGATCCGGTCCCGGGGCGCACAATGCCGCTCGATCCCTCTCGACCCCGCCATGTCCAGATCGCACGTCGTCACCGCCGTCGTTACCGCCCTCGTCGTCGCCTCGGCCTTCGCGCTCAATCCGTCTCCCGAGCAGCACCGGGCCAGGATCCGGGAGGCCATTGCCGAGCGCAGCCCGCTCGCCGCCGCGCTCGGCGTCGGGGCGCTGGCGGCATTCGCGTCGACCTACCACCCGCTCGGCGTCGCCTCGTACACGACGGTGAACGACCGGACGGTCTCGATCGGCGCATTCGGCATGGTCCTCGTCATCCAGCCGTCGAAGGAGTGAACATGGCTCCCCGCCCGACTGGCAGAAGATCCTGCTCGACCAGATCGACGTCGAACTGAAGGCACGCAAGTAACCCTGCGCACGGATTTTCGCAACCCTCCTCGAGGAGCCACCCATGCCGCATCCTGATGCCGAAGTGATCCGCGTCGTCGAGGCGTTTGCCGAGTGCTGGAACCGGCACGACATGGCGTCGTTCGCCGAGCTGTTCGCGCCCGACGCCGAATTCGTCAACGTCGTCGGCCTGTGGTGGAAGGGGCGCGACGAGATCCGCAAGGCGCACGAGTTCTCGCATGCGACGATGTTCAGCAACAGCCGGCTGACCCTGCTGGACCGTTCCGTCCGCTTTCCGGTCGCGCAGGTCGCGATCGCGCGCGCGCGCTGGTCGCTCGAGGGCCACGTCGCCCCGGACGGCGCCGCGCTTCCCCCGCGCACCGGCGTCCTGCTCAACGTGCTGTCGAACGTCTCGGGCAGGTGGCAGATCATCGACTCGCAGAACACCGACATCATCGAGGGGGTGCTGTCGCGACCGCAGTGAGGTCACGCACGGGCACGGCGCGAGCGCAGCGAGTCGCCGGAGATCCGGCCGCGCCGCGGTGGTCGCAGCGGGTCACCGAAACCAGCAGCGCGCTGGACCTCGAGCCGGGCGTCTTCGCGCTGCGCGATCCGCGCCGGATCGCCCGGTCGCTGAAGCGTTCCGCCGAGGCAAGCACGCGGCGCAAGGCCGATCCGTTCCGCTCGGCGATGTCGATGCTCACCTTCTACATCAACCGGGCCGGCCGCAAGCTGCCGGCGGAGCGTCGCGCCTGCCTCGAGCGCGCCAAGGACGAGCTCAGGGCGCTCTACGGGCGCCCGCGCCGCGGCGCGCCGCCGTAGCCCCGACGGAAGCAGCGCCGGATGCGAAAATGAGCGCCCACCCGTCGGAGACTCGCGATGACCCAGGCCCTGCTGCTGATCGACATCCAGAACGACTACTTCCCCGGCGGTGCGATGGAACTCGTCGGCAGCGAGCAGGCGGGGCGCCGCGCCGCCGCGCTGCTCGCGAGGTTCAGGGAGAGGGGCCTGCCCGTCGTCCACGTCCAGCACGTCTCGACGCGTCCAGGGGCCACCTTCTTCCTGCCCGACACGCCCGGCGTCCAGATCCACGAGTGCGTCGCGCCCGTCGAGGGCGAGACCGTCGTCCGCAAGCACTACCCGAACAGCTTCCGCGAGACGCCGCTGCTCGAGCACCTGCGGCGGCTGCAGGTCGGGCAGCTGCTGATCGCGGGGATGATGACCCACATGTGCGTCGATTCGACGACGCGCGCGGCGGCGGACCTCGGTTTCCAGTGCCTGCTGGCGCACGACGCCTGCGCCACCCGCGCGCTGGCCTTCTCCGGCAAGACGATCCCCGCCGAGCAGGTGCACACCGCGTTCGTCGCTGCGCTCAACGGCCTGTTCGCGCGCGTGCTGTCCGTGGACGAGGCCTGCGCGTTGCCCTGAACGACACGGTCATGCCGAGGCGCGCGCCGCGTCCGGCAGCGGCCTGGCGGAACCGCCCTCGCGCAACGGCAGGTGCACCGCCACCGCCGCCAGCGCCAGTGCGATGTCGAGCCTCCACATCCAGTCGTAGTGGCCGCTGGCCTCGAACGCGACGCCGCCGAGCCAGACGCCGAGGAAGCTGCCGACCTGGTGGAACAGCATCGTGAGGCCCAGCAAGGTCGACAGGTTGGCGGCGCCGTACCTGCGCGCGATCAACCCGGCAGTCGGCGGCAGCGCCGCCATGTAGCTCACGCCCATCCACACCGCGAACAGCAGCATGACGGCGGGCGTCTTCGGAGCGAGCAGGAAGCACAACACGCCGGCCGCGCGCGCCGCATAGAGGGCCATCAGCATGTGCGGCATCGAGCGCCTCTGGATCAGCATGCCCGACACGAGGCTGCCCACGATGTTGCAGCCGCCGACGATCGCGAGCCACGTGCCGGCCAGCGACGCGGGCATGCCGCAGGCCTCGATGACGCCGGGCATGTGCGTCGCCAGGAAGCTCACGTGGAAGCCGCAGATCGAGAAGCCGGCCGTCACCAGCCAGTAGTGGGGGTCGCGCAGCGCGGCGCGGCGGACGGCTGCGCGCGAGGCGGGCGACAGCGGCGCGCGGGCCGTCGCGCCCGGCGCCCCTTCGTCGCCGCTGCGCGCGCGGAATGCGCGCGCCAGCGGGATCACCGCGAGCGTCAGCAGCGCGCCGATCAGCATCGCGTTCATCCAGCCCGTCGCGGCGATCGCCGCCTGCGACGCGGGCGCAAGGGTGAGCTGGCCGGCCGAGCCGCCCGCACTCACGATGCCGGTCGCCAGCCCGCGGCGCGTCGGCGAGACGCGCTGGCTGACGGCGCCCAGCAGCAGCGGCGCGCCGCCCGCCGCGGCGCCGACCGCGCCGCCGAACGCCAGCGCGACGAGGAAGCTCGGCGCGTTCGGCGCGACCACGATCGCCACGTTGCCCAGCGCGAGCAGGGCGGCGCCGATGGCGATGACGCGCGCCGGCCCGTAGCGATCGGCCAGCATGCCGGCCACCGGTTGCGCGAGGCCCCAGGTCAGCTGCCCGGCGGCGGCGGCCAGGCTCAGCGTCGCCAGCCCGATCGCCGTGCTCGAGTTGATCGGCGACAGGAACAGCCCGAACGACGAGCGCTGTCCCATGACGATGGCCAGCAGCACCGCCGCCGGCAGCGCGTAGGCGCCGATGCCCTCGCCGAGGAACCGCCGGGCGATCGAGGCGATGCGCTGCGTGGCGCGCTCCCGTTGCGTCGGTCGCACGCTCAGCACGGCGCCACCTCGAGGGCGGGCGCAATCGCGGGCGCAATCGCAGACGCAATGGCGGGCGCGGGCACCGCAGCGAGCTCGAGCCGGGCGACCAGCAGCCGCCCGTCGTCCGGGTCGATGCGCAGCCGCCACCCGTGCCGCCGAAGCAACGAACACATCGGCTCGTTGTCGGCGAGCACGCTGCCCTCGAGCCGGCGAACGCCGCCACGGCGCGCGCCGTGGACCAGCGCCGCGAGCATCTGCCTGCCCAGCCCCAGCCCCTGCCAGCGGTCGGCGACCGCCAGCGCGAAGTCGGCGACGTCGGCCTCGTCCGCGTCGGTGCGCCGCACGTAGCGCGCCTCGGCCACCTGGACCTCGTCGCCGCGCTCGTCGAAGGCCTCGCCCAGCAGCGCGAGGTGCGACGCGTAGTCGACCTTCGTCAGGTAGTCGAGCGTCGAATCCGGCAGCTCGCTCAACGCGAAGTGGAAGCGACGATAACGGCTGGCCGGCGACAGCTCGCGCACGAAGCGCCGGTGCAGCTCGCCGTCCTGCGGCAGCACCGGCCGCACCAGCACGCTGCGGCCGTCGGCCAGCATCACCCGGTCGATCAGCGCGGTCGGGTAGCGGTGGATCCGGAAGGTCGACGAAAGTTCGAGCATGGCGGTTCTCCCTGCGAACGGAGTCAGGCGGCCTTGCGCCAGGCAGCAGCGGATTGCCGCGGCCGTTGCGCGTCGACGAAGCCCCTGACCAGCGAATTGACGAGCCCGGCGTGCGTGATCGGCCCCATGTGCCCGACCGCGGGCAGCGTGTAGCGGACCATCTGCGGCAGCGCCGCACCGAGCAGCTCGCCCAGGCGCTGCGGCGGCTCGCGCGACGCGGCGCCGCCGATCCACATCACCGGCATCGGCAGCTGCGCGATCGCCGCGAGCGGGACGCTCTCGGCCGACAGGCAATCGAAGTTGGCGAGCACGCCGGGCATGCGCTGCACGACGACCTGTCGCTGGCGCTCACCCATCGACGCCCAGGCGCCGGCGCCCGACCAGTAGTCGACGAAGTCGCGGGCCGCCCGCTCGGCACGCCCCGCGGCGAACTCGCTCGCGAGGCCGTCGGCCACCGACCGCACCTCGCGCCAGGCCTGCGCGCTGCGCTCGCTGCCGACTCCGGCCCCGCGGGCGTCGTGCCGCAACAGCCAGAACGGCACGGGTTCGTACATCACGAGGCTCGCCACGGCGCGCGGGTTGCGCAACGCGGCCAGCAGCGCCACCGCGCCCCCGTAGGAGTGGCCCACCAGGTGCGCGGGTGCGCCGGCCGTGGCGAGTGCCGCCTCGGCGATCGCGACGTCCTCGTCGAGGCTGGCGCGCGTCGCGGCCCCGCCCAGGTCCGGGGCATGCACGGTGTAGCGGCCACCGAGTTCGCCGACCAACGCGCCCCATTGCCGGCCGGACCCGGCCGAGGCATGCAGACAAACGATGGCGTTCGCGATGGCAGGCCGCCCCAGCCAGTGCTCGCGCGTCACCTCGAGCACGCTGGCGCCGATGAGGCGCCGGCCACGAGTGCCGTCGCGGTCGACGTTCCGGCCGATCCGTGTCGGGACGTCGGTGCTTCCCGCCTCGCGCCCGGCCTCGGCTGCCGGCTGGCGCGGATGGTCCAGGGTCGTGTTCATCGTGCTGACTCCGTTGGTTCGCGGTTCGAGTCGATCGGTCATCGCGCCGCATCGGCGAGGCCGTCGCGGCATGAGGCGCAGTCTGCGAAGCCGAGGTATTCGCGCGATTTCGGAGACGAAACGCGTTGTTGCCGCTTTGTATGGGCGGCCATGCGCGGCCGGTTACGCGCCGCCTGCGCGCGAACGCCGCGACGCTGGCGCGCCGGCGGCGGGGGCCGCTATACTCGAAAGCGCCCATCAGGAGCCGGACACGTGGCAGATGCAGGACGCGTCCTGGTCGTCGACGACGACGCCGCCGTGCGCGAGATGCTCACCGAGTACCTCGCGTCGCACGGCTACGAGGTCGGCGCGGCCGACAGCGGCCAGGCGATGCGCGCCGAGATCGAGCGCGCGCTCCCCGACGTGATCCTCCTCGACGTGCAGCTCCCCGGCGAAGACGGCCTGACGCTGGCGCGCTACCTGCGCGAGCGCTACGACGTCGGCATCATCATGGTCACCGGCGCCACCGACCCGGTCGATCGCGTCATCGGCCTGGAGGTCGGCGCCGACGACTACATCGGCAAGCCCTTCGATCCGCGCGAGCTGCGCGCGCGCGTCAAGAGCGTGCTGCGCCGCATGCAGGCGCGGCCCACGGGCGACGCGCGGGCTCCCGCCGGCGCGGCGCCGCCTTCGGGCGAACCTTCGCGACGCATCCCGATGGCCGGCTGCTCGCTCGACGTCGCCTCGCACCAATTGTTCGACCGCGAGGGCCGCGAGGTCCCGATCACGACGATGGAGTTCGACCTGCTCCGCGTGTTCGCCGCGCACCCGAACCAGGTACTGTCGCGCGACCGGCTGCTCACGCTGACGCGCAATCGCGAATGGGAGCCGTTCGACCGCTCGATCGACATCCGCATCGCGCGGCTACGGCGCAAGATCGAGCCCGACCCCGAGAACCCGCAGGCGATCCGCACCGTGCGCGGCGTCGGCTACATGTACGTGCCGCCGGCTGTGTAACCGGCGTGTTTCGATGGTTTCGGCCGGGTAACGATCCGCCCGCGCCGCCCGGTTCGCCCCTAGACTGGGGTCGTCTGCGATGCCATCCCGGGTGCCGGCCATGACTCGATCCCTGCCCGTCTTCGACGACCTGCTCGTCAGCGACGCGCTGCCTGCCTTGGTGATCGGGAACGACGCGATCGAAGGCTGCAACGCCGCGGCGCGCGCCCTGTTCGGCGCGGGCGCCGACCGGCTGTGCAGCCTGCCGCTCGCCTCGTTCCTGCCGGCCGTCCAGCCGGACGGCAGCGAATCGATGCGCGCCTGGCGCGAGCGCGTCGAGGCTGCGCGCGGCGACCTGGCGCAGTGGTTCCTGTGGCAGTTCGTGCGCGACGACGGCGGCCTGATCGACGCGCTGGTGCACCTCGAAGCCGAGCCGCCCGGAGACCACCCCGCCGGCACCGTGTTCCGCGCGCCGGTGCGCGCGCGCCTGCGCGACCTGACCCAGTTCCGCGGGATCGAGTGGTCGCGGATGCAGCAGGCGCTCGCCGGTACCGCGGCGATCGTCTTCGCGAAGGACTCCGAGGGCCGCTACCTGTTCGCGAACCGCCCGTTTGCCGAGATCACCGGTCGAACGCTCGACGAAATCCTCGGCCGCCGCGACATCGAAGTGCTCCCGCCGGACATGGCCGACGAGTGCGGCCGGCACGACTCGCAGGTGCTGGCCGAGCGCCGGCCGCTGGACTTCGAAGAGCACGGTGACCTGGCCGGCGAGCCGCGCACCTACCTGGCGCTGAAGTTCCCGTTGCTGCGCGCCGACGGCAGCGCCTACGGCGTCTGGGGCATCGCCACCGACATCACCGCGCGCAAGCGCACCGAGGAAGCCCTGCACCACGCGGCGCTGGCCGTTTCGCAGGCCGACGGCGAAGGGCTGGTGCAGGCGCTCACCCGCTACCTGGCCACGATCCTGAACGTGGACATCGCCCTGATCGGCGTCATCGAGGGCGAAGGCGACGGCCAGGTGGTCCGCACGATCGGCCGCTTCGGGGACGGCGTCTATCTCGACAACTTCTCGTATCCGCTCAGCACCACGCCTTGCCAGACGGTGCTCGAAGGGTTCCGCTGCTATCGCAGCGGGGTCCGCGAAGCCTTTCCCGATTCGCGCGGCCTGGGGCCGCAGGGGATCGATGGCTACGCCGGCTATCCGCTACGCGGTTCGGACGGCCAGCTGCTGGGCGTGATCGCAGTGCTGTCCCGCACGCCGCTGGAGGACGAGGCGCTCATCGAATCGGTGCTCAAGATCTTCGCGGGACGCGCCGCGGGCGAGATCGAGCGGCGCCGCGCCGAGGACGCGCTGCGCACGTCCGAGGCGAGCTATCGCGCCATGTTCGACGCCAGCGAGGATGCGATCCTCGTTCACGACTGGGACACCGGCGCGATCGTCGACGTCAACCCCAAGGCCTGCCGCGCATACGGCTACACGGCCGACGAGATGCAGGGCCTGCTGCCGGCGCAGCTCAGCTCGGGCGAGTACCCGTTCACGAAGGAAACCGCGGACCGCCTGATCGAGCGTGCGAAGAGCGGCGTGCCGACCTCGCTCGAGTGGCACCGCAGGAACAAGGACGGATCGCTTCACTGGGACGAAGTGCACATCAAGCCGGCCGAAATCGCGGGCAAGCGCCGCGTTCTCGCCTTCACGCGCGAGATCACCGCACGCAAGCTGGCCGAGCAGGCGCTGCGCGAGAGCGAGGAACAGTATCGATCGATCTTCAATGCGTCGGTCGACGGCATGGTGCTGTTCAATTCGGCCGGCCAGGTGGTCGACGTCAACGAGGCCTTCGCCCGGATGCACGGATTCGAGATCGAGGCCCTGATCGGCGGCGACTGCGAGCGCTTCGTGCCCGAGGAGCGGCGCGCCGACTGCAAGCGGATGGTGCGCGCCGCGCTCGGCGGCAGCCCGGTGCGCGGCGAGACGGTCGCGTGCCGCTTCGGCGGATCGACGTTCGACGTCGAAGTGCACGCGGTGCCGATGCAGTACCGCAACGAGCCGCACGTGCTGGCGATCGTGCGCGACCTCACCGAGCGCAAGCGCGAGGAGGCGCGCCGCGCACAGCTCGAAGCGCAGCTGCGCCAGGCGCAGAAGATGGAGGCGATCGGCCACCTGACCGGCGGCATCGCGCACGACTTCAACAACCTGCTCGCGTCGATCATGGGGTACGTGGTGCTCGCTGCCGAGCGGCAGGCGACGCTCGGCGACGGCAGGCTCGGCCGCTACCTCGAGCAGGCGCAGACGTCGTGCGAGCGGGCGCGCGACCTGATCCGCCAGATGCTGACCTTCAGCCGCGGGCAGCGCGGCGAGCCCCGGCCGCTCGCCCTCGGTGCGGCCGTACGCGACGCCACGAAGCTGCTGCGCGCGTCGTTTCCGTCGACCGTCGAGATGCACGCCGACCTCGGCACCGAGTTGCCAGCGGTGCTGATCGACCCGGTGCAACTCGAGCAGGTGCTGCTGAACCTGTGCATCAACGCCCGCGACGCGATGCAGGCCAGCGGCGCGGTGCGCGTGGCGACCGGCTGGCGGCGCGGCTACCGCGGCGTGTGCACTTCGTGCCGGCAGAGCCTGGAGGGCGACTTCGTCGAGCTTGCGGTGACCGACACCGGCCCCGGCATTCCGGCGCCGGTGCTCGACCGGATCTTCGAGCCGTTCTTCAGCACCAAGGAGGTCGGCAAGGGCAGCGGCATGGGTCTCGCGACCGTGCACGGCATCGTGCACGACCACCGCGGCCACGTGGTGGTCGAGAGCGCGGCCGGCGCGGGAACGACCTTCCGGGTGCTGCTCCCGCCGCTCGATCCGGCGATCGAGGGCGGCCGGGTCGGCGCTCGCCCGCCCGCCGCCGCGCGCAGCGCTCTCGGGCCGCTGCGCGGCCGCGTGCTGCTGGTCGACGACGAAGCGTCGGTCCTCGGCTTCATGCGCGAGCTGCTCGAGAACTGGGGATTGGAGGTGGTCGCGATCGGCGATCCCGTGGAAGCGCACCGTCGCGTCGCGAACGGCGAGATCGCGTTCGACGTGGTGCTGGCCGACCAGACGATGCCGCGCCTGACCGGCACCGAGCTGGCGCGCGCCGTCGCGACGCTGCGGCCCGGCGTGCCGATCCTCCTCTACACCGGCTACCGCGACGGCGTGCCGCAGGCCGAGCTGGGCGCCGGCGGGATCCGCGCAGTGCTCGACAAGCCGGTCGATCCCGCAGCGCTGCACGAGCAGCTGCGGCGGCACCTCGGCGGCCCGGGCGCGTCCGCGACGGCGGCGTGAGCCGGCGCGGCACGCCTCCCGAGCGATCGGGCACCGAAGGCGCCGCGCGGTCTGCTGCATCGCCAAACGCGCTCACCGGCTCCGCGGGGGCTATTGCGCCGCGCAGGGTTCGGGTGCAACGTGTGTCTTCCGCGACGCGCCGACGAAGCATCGGGTGCTGGCGAGCGCTGGATTCGGCCATGGCGGGCTCGAGGGCCGCGGCTGAGCCGGCCCGCTCGGCGAGCGCGCTGCATCCATTCATCCGGATTAGCCACCATGCGTCACGTTAGTCCATCGCTGCTTCCGCTCGCGCTGATCGCCCTCGGCCTGCAGGGCGCCGACGCCTTCGCCCAAGCCGGTAATCCGCACAACGGAACCTGGAAGATGCAGTTCGACGCGACCGAGAGAGTCCGGGTGCAGGGCACCGTCGACGTGAAGGACGACAGCGGCGCGTGGAAAACGGTCGCCCGCGATTCGCGCGACCCCTGCACAGGCCGCGAGGCGCCGATCGCGGTCCGCAGGGCCACGGCCGAGCAGCTGGTGTTCCGCGTAATGCGCTCGAAGGTGCTCGCGGGCTGCCCCGACTTCACCGTCACGATGAACCGCGTCGACGACAACAACCTCCAGGGCGCGATGGGCAACGGCTGGAAGGTGCAGATGACGCGGCAGTAGACGTCGACCCGGCCGCCGCGGCGACTACGGCCGCCGCAGCGACTGCCCGGGCGCCGCGCCTGCTCGTTCGCGCGCGAGCGCAGCGCCCGCCGCGAGCGCCCGCAGCTTCGCCAGCGCCACGTCGCGCTTCATCGGCGCCATTCCGCAGTTGGTGCACGGAAAAAGCCGGTCGACCGGCACGTAGCGCACCGCGCGCCCGATCGTGTCGGCGACCTGCTCGGGCGTCTCGACCGCGTCGGTCGCCACGTCGATCACGCCGACCAGAACGTCCTTGCCTTCGAGCAGCCCCATCAGGCGGTCGGGCACGTGCGAGTTCGCGCACTCGAGCGAGACCTGGTCGATGCGGCTCTTCGCGAGCGCCGGGAAGATCGCTTCGTACTGGCGCCACTCGCCGCCGAGCGAGGTCTTCCAGTCGATGTTCGCCTGGATGCCGTAGCCGTAGCAGATGTGCACGGCGGTGGTGCACGACAGCCCCTCGATCGCGCGGTGCAGCGCGTCGATGCCCCAGGTCTTCACGTCGTCCATGAAGACGTTGAACGCGGGCTCGTCGAACTGGATCACGTCGACGCCGTCGGCCTGCAGCGCGCGCGCTTCCTGGTTCAGCAGTTCGGCGAACGCCATCGCCAGCTTCGCGCGGCTGCCGTAGTGCGCGTCGGCGACCGTGTCGACGATCGTCATCGGGCCCGGCAGCGTGAACTTGAGCTTCTTCGTCGTATAGGCGCGGGCGATCGTCGCCTCGGTCGCGTGCACGCGGCCCTTCAGCCGCAGCGGTCCGGTGACCTGCGGCACCATCGCCTCGTAGCGGTTGTCGCGGATCCCCATCTTTACCTTGTGCTCGAAGTCGATCCCCGCGACCGCCTCGAGGAAGCCGTGCACGAAGTGCTGCCGGCTCTGCTCGCCGTCGGTGACGATGTCCAGGCCGGCCTGCTCCTGCTCCTTCAGCCACAGCACGGTGGCGTCGCGCTTGGCCTCGGCGAGCGCCTCGCCCTGCTGCTTCCACGCGGGCCACAGCTGGTTGGTTTCGGCGAGCCAGCCCGGCTTCGGGAGGCTGCCGGCGACGGTGGTCGGGAACATCGCGAATCTCCTGAGGGAATCAGCGCGGCCGCGCCGCGAGTTGCCGGTCGCGGTACGCGAGCAGCCGCGCCTTGAGGCCGGGCCGCGCGGCCGAACGCACCAAGGCGGCGAGGTCGGCGTCGGCGGCGTCGTTGCACGCCGCCGCGCGCAGTGCGGCGAGCGTCGACGCATCGACCGCGGGAGTCGGCAGCGCAGCGATCGCGGCAGCGGCCTCGCCCGCTGCCGCCGATTCGTCCTGCGACGGTTCGACATCGAGCACGGCGGTCGCCAGGCCCGCAGCGAGCGCCTCGCGCGCATCGATCGTCGTCGCCTCCGACACCCAGCGCAGCGCGGTCGCCGGGCCGACGCGCGCCGCCAGCCTGCGCGTTCCGAGCACGATGCCGAAGCCCGCGCCGGGAAAGCGCAGGCTGGCGCCGGGCGCGAGCAACCGCCGGTCACAGGCGGCGAAGAGGTCTGCGCCCGCGCCCATCACGCGCCCCTGAGCGATCGCGACGGTGCGCAGCGGCGCGCGCCACAGCGCATCGAGCAACATTTCGATGCGAACGAAACGCTGCAGCAGCGTCGCATCGGTTTGCGTATCGAGGTCGGAGAGATCGAAGCCGGTGCAGAAGTGCCGGCCCTGCGCGCGCAGCACGAGTGTGTGCGCCGAGCCGTCGGCACAGGCCCGTTGCACCGCCTCGAGCATCGCCTCGACGAACTCGGCCGACAGCGCGTTGCCGCGCTCCGGCCGGTCGAGCACGATCGTGGCGACGGCGTTCGAGACTTTCAGCATCGACTTCACGCCGGATTCCGCGCCTGCGGCGAATCGTCGGCCGACTTCCCGTCCGCGGCACGACGGGACACGTCTCCGGTCGATGCGACCAGTTCGTCTCTCGCCTCGGCCAGGACGGCTTGCTGCGCCGTCATCCGCTCGACGCTCCAGAACTGCCTGCGGCCCTGTGGCCGAAGGTGCCGTGCCCATTCACCCGAAACGGTGAGCATTCCTTTCTTCTTCGTCGACATGATCTCTCGCGCCGTGGACGAGCCGCGGCAGGTCGGGATGATAGCGCCGGACGAGGCAGCGGCTCAGCCGCGCACGTCCCTGACGAACTGCGCTGCGGAGCATCTTCGGGCGCCTTCAAGCGGCACGCCTCGCGAGCAACGCCCACACCCCCGCCAGCGACAGCAGCGACCCGCCGGCGAGGTTGAAGCCGCGCTGCGCCTTCGACGAAGCCAGCACACTGCGAGCCGCGCCCGCGAAAACCGCATACAGCGTGGCGTTGAGCGTGGCCATCGCCACGAACGTGACGGCCAGCAGCAGCAGTTGCGGCGGCACCGCACGGGCGGGGTCGATGAATTGCGGCAGGAAGGCGACGAAGAAGACGATGCCTTTCGGGTTCGAGGCCGTGACGAGATAGGTGTTCGCGAAGAGCCTCCACCGCGATCCGGGCACCTCGGGGGCGGGAAGCTGCCCGGGCGTCATGCCGGCGCGCAGCAGCCTGATTCCCAGGTACAGCAGGTACAGGCCTCCGACCCCCTTGACGAGGGTGAACCAGAACGAGGACGCCGCCAGCAACGCGCCGAGCCCGAGCAGCGAGAAGATCAGCGCGGTCGAGTCGCCCAGGGCCACCGCTGCAACGAGCGGCACGTTCGCGCGACGTCCGTGAGCCAGCGAGTAGCTGATCACCGTGAGGATCGTCGGCCCGGGCAAGACGAGCAGGACAGCCGACGCCGCCACGAAAGCCAGCCAGAGTTCGATGGGCACGAAGGTCTCCCGTTCCTCTGATCGACTACGAGACCCTGGCCCCGAGGAACTTCACCACGTTGCCCACCGCCGCGGCCCCGAAACGTTTGATGCGCTCGCGCGCCTCGACGACGGTCGGCGCATCGCGATGCAGCCCGATCGCGCCGAGCGGATTGAGCCTTGTCTCCTTCGCCCAGCTCGCGAGCGCCGGATGGGCCGCCCGGGCCCGCTCGTTCGCGAGCGTCGCCAGGAACGCCGACAGGTAGTCGGTGTCCACGTCCCAGTAGGCGATCGGCGAACAGAGGCGGTTCTTCTCCTCGTCGCTCTCCACGGTGGCCTCGACCACGCCCAGCATCGCGAACTGGTAGCACGCGAAGCCCCACATGAACGGCTGGACCGTCACGCGTCCGGGCTCGAAGATCGGGCGCAGGGGCGGCCGCGCCAGCCCCCTCGACGCGCAGTGGACGTGCACCGTCGCCTCGCTCGTCGGCACACGGCCAGCGTCCAGGACGATCTCGTCGCGCTCGATCCTGCGCACGTGCCCCAGGCGGACGACGTCTTCGATCTGGCGCAGAAGCGCCAGCTCGGCCTCGCTGATCACCGCGCCGTGCAGCATCGTCGGCACGACGCCCGGATCGACCCTGAGATAGAACCCCTCGCCTTCGAGGCGCGCAAAGAGATCGTCGATCGAGGTCGCCTGCGCCATTGCCTCGAGCTGGATCGCCATGCCGCGATAGAAGTCCGGGAGCAGCGTGTGCGGCTGGTTGAACCGGCGGTTCAGCCACCACGACTCGCGCGGCTTGATCCAGCCGATCGCCGAGGCGGGGACGCCCTGCTCGAGCAGCCACACGCAGGCGTCGAGCGCCGTCTTGCCGGCGCCGATGATCACGAAGCGCTCGGCGCGCTCCCCGATGCGCGCGATCTCGCCCGCGGGCACGCAGCGAACACCTTCGGCCACCTCGAACGGAGGCGGACTGGTCGCGGGAACGCTGCCTTCGAGATACGTGGTGTCGACGATCTTGCGCCGCACGCGCACGGTCCGCGACTGCTGCGAAAGCCGGGACACGAAGCGACCTTCGCCCAGGGACTCGCTGGAAGGGAAATACCGAACGCGGCCGCTGGGCAGGAAGCGGCGATCCATCACGTGCGCGAAGTAGGCCCGGATCTCGTCCGGGCCGGCGAGCTCGTAGTAGCCGGCATTCGTCCCCGCGACGTCGATCGCGTCCTGCCCCAGCGGCACCGAACTGACACCGTAGAACGCGGAAGGCTGATGCAGGCGGACGTAGGGATAGGCGTCGATCCAGTGTCCGCCGGGCGCGTGCCGGCGATCGACGATCGTGACCGTCGCGTCGGAATGGTCGAGCAGCGCGTCGGTAAACGCCATCGCTGCGGCGCCGGCGCCGACCACGAGATAGTCCGTTTCGAGTTCTTCGTTCATGACTGTTTACCGGCCCGCAGGCTGACGGTTCTTGCGATAGGAGTTCTTAAGGGCGATCTTTCCGTCCCGAAACGTGAGCAGATCGCAACCGTGCACTTCGACGCGAGTGCCGTCGGCGCGTGTTCCGGTGAACGTCCATTCCGATACGCCGCGGTCGCCCTGGACGAGATGCCGGGCGCCGCTCCAGTGGGCATCGGGGAAGGTCGCCCACACGTCCTCGAAGCCGGCGCGCACGGCGTCGCGGCCGGCATACCGGGTGCCGCAGACCTCGGGGCCTGCAGAGGCCTCGAAGACACAGTCCTCGGCCATGAACGACATGAGGGCATCGATGTCGTGGCGATTCCACGCATCGGCGAAAGCTTGCAGAACCTCGGTGGTGACTTCGCGAATCACGTCCGCCATGGTCCGGTCCCTCCTTCGGTCTGTTCGCCGATGCGCATGGGCCCCGACGCCCAACGTTCGACGCGAGCGGCTTGCGACGCCCGGCCAGCCTAGGCGGAAGCGTAGTGCGCTACCGCGATGACAACGGGAAGTACGAGCTCGGGAACGAGGTATCCGAGCCAGACCGCAGCCGGCTCGGGAAGACCGACCTTGCCGATCGACACGAGCCGGCCCAGGCCCGCGAGCAGCACACCCAGGGCCAGCAGATAGACCAGGAAGCCTTGCTGGCGAATCGTGATTGCCGCCCAGAGCGAGATGAGGCCAGTCGAGAAGTACACCCCGGCCATGAACCGGTGAACGTTGTCCAGTCTCGGGGACGTGTCGGGCTGGCCGAGGAACATCTGGAGCGCCCCGCCGAACAGGGCGATGGCGGCGACGACGAACAGGCAGACCTGAACGACGATCTGGCTCGTGCTCAGTGCGGGTTCAACCATTTCGGGTGTCCCTCCTTTGCGGCCTGACGTTAGGGTCGAGCCGCGCGCGAGGGCATCGCGCCAGGCTTCCCCGGCACATGATGAGGCACGGCGCGTCGCCGGCCAAGTGCCGCGCCGTCTCGCGCCGTTTCGCGTCGGCCGCAGCAGCGGCTCAGGCCTCGCTCAGGAACCCGGCGATCTCTGCGTTGATGGGCTCAGGATGCGTGACCGGGGCCATGTGCCCGAGACCCGGGAACTCGACGACCCTGACGCGAGGCAAGGCAGGCACCAGGATCCGGGCCACCGCGTGCGCCGACTCTGGCGATTCGCTGCCGAGCATGTACAGCACCGGGATGTCCAGACGGGCGAAGGCGTCCGCCGGCGTCGCCTCCGTGAAGAGCGCGTGCGCCCACCGTCGAACGTTGGCGACCGAGTCTGCAATGGCCGCCTTGCGCTGCGGCGGCGTCGCACTCCAGCTGCCGCGCCCCATCCAGAAGTCGATGAAGTGTCCGGCAGCCCCATCCCGGTCTCCGGCGTCCAGTGCGGCGGCAGCGGCAGCGACGGCATTGCGGATTCCGTCGACGCCGTTCGGCGGCGGCGACCGGGCGTCGACCACCGAGAACAGCGTGGGCTCGTACAGCGCCAGTGCGCGGACGCGGCCCGGATTGGCCAGGGCGGCAATCAAGGCCACGGCCGCGCCGTACGAGTGGCCCACCATTGCGAACGGCGCGTCGGCCATCGCCAGGATGGGCTCGATGAAATCGACTTCGTGCCGAAGCGCGATCTCGCGGTCGGAATGCCAGTCCGGGCTCTTCCCTGACCCGTACGAGTCAGGAGCGAGGACTCGATAGCGCGAGGACAGGAGGTCCATCAGGCCACGCCACTGCGCCGAGCTGCTGGCGTTCGAGTGAATGCAGACCACTCCCGGGCCCGATCCGGCTTCACGGAAGTGTGGTCTCGCGGCGTGCATGTCGAAACTCGTATCGATCAGCCATTCGCTGGTCAGGGCTCGAGGGTATCCCGCAGCGCAAGGCATCGGTCCAGGTATCCCCCGGCGCCGGCCGCCTGGAACACGTTTTCGGCCGCGCCCAGCTCCATGCGGGCGGCGCCGTGGTCGCCATGCCGTGCGAGCAGTTCGGCCAGGCGCAGCCGAATCCGCGCGGCCTCGATCACGGCGCCCTGCTGCTGCAGCACCTCCCGCGCCGCATGCATCCGACGCTGCGCTTCGTCCGTCTTGCCGTCCAGCCAGTCCAGTTCGGCGCGCGCCTGCAGGACCTGCCCGGCCGTCACGCCCGATTCCGGCACCCGGGATTCCGAGTCGAGATCCTGCAGCAGTGCCCGAGCCTTCTCGCGCTGCCCCAGCATGGCGGCGATCTGCGCCGCGTGGGCCAGGTAGCGGGCCTTGCGTTCTCCGGCCACCCAGTTGCTCATCGTGGCGGCGCGTTCGAGGCCACGGACGGCCTCTTCACCGCGCCCGCGCAGATGGAGCAGTTCCGCATAACCCGGATACGGATCCCATCCGTGCCGGTAGGCATGCTCGAAGCAGCGCTCCGCCTCGTCCAGGTCCCCGAGCGCCAGGTGCAGGTCTCCCGTCAGGCGATACGCATCGCCCAGCGCCCACGGCGCGCCGAGTCGAACGAGCGGATCGGCACGGCGGATCGTGTCGCGTGCGTGCTCGAGCTTGCCGGACATGGCGTAGATCTCCGCCTGGTGCACGAGGCAGGCGCCGGCGAACGTGTCGATGTTGCTGCGCTCGCACCATCGGGTGAATCGATCGGTCCACTGGCCTGCTCGCTGCCAGTCGCCGACGTTGCAGCAGCTGGAGATCATCCCGCAATAGACGATGCCGCCCACCAGCGGCGACACGTTGCCCGACACCACCGCGGCGGCCGCCTCGTCCTGCAGTGCCAGCCCCGCTTCGGCGTCACCACTTGCCTGCAGGCCAACGCCATGGATCATGATGCCCATGGATTCGATGTCCGCATTGCCCAACGCATGGCCGATGTCGCGCGCTTCCTGCGCAAGTTGGATGGCCTTGGAGAACTCGCCCTTGTTGAGGTGGTACCGCGCCGTCATCCAGGCGAGGTTGCCGTGCTGTTCGCCCTTGGGCAGGCCGCCGAGCAGACGCTCTGCGCGGCGCAGGCAACCTTGCGCAACGGCAAGCTCCAGCGATTCGATCTGGATGCGCGCGAGGCCGATCAGCACCCGGGCGGCGGCTTCGCGTTCACCGCGACTGGAATAGACCAGGGCGGCCCGCTCCAGCGGACCGACGGCGGCTGCCAGGTCGCCCGCACATTGCGCGGCAATGCTCCAGCGTTCCAGCGCGTCGGCATCCAATGGGCGCAGGCCGTCCGCCCGGGCGAAGGCCTTCACGGCGTCCTGCCATCGCGCATCGGCATAGGCCCGCTCGGCCTCGGCGTGCGCGGAGTCCCCTGTCGTTGCGGAACCGCCGGCTACCCCGGATTCCTCCGCCTGAAAGCGGTATCCCCGCCGCGAGTAGTTGCGGATGGCGTCCTCCAGTCCGCCCTGCTGCAGGGCGCTGCGCGCGAGACTCACCGCCCTCTGCAGTGAACTTTCGGTGACCACCATTCCGGGCCACAACGCGTCGAGCAGTTCCTCCTTGCTCACGACCCGATCGCGGTGCTCGACGAGATAGAGCAGCAGGTCGAACACGCGCGGCTGCAGCGGCACCTCGCGTCCTTCCAGATACAGGGCGCGCCGGCTCGGGTTCAGTTCGAAGGCTGCGAAGCAGTGGACGTCGGATGGCATCGGGTTCGGGGGCCACCCTGTGGGGAGGAGAGTGTCGGGAATGATAAGAAATTGATCAGGGCCCGGGAAGGACTTCGACGGGCGCTTCTCGCAAGCTTGCACCGTCGACCCGCCGAGGAATGTCTCGGCGGCAGGACACGGGGCACCGAGGGTGCCGATCCACTCACTTCACTGGCTACAGGAGCCTCATCATGCAAACTTTCTTCATCCGTCGCAGGAGCAACTGGAAGGACGCGAACGAGCTGAGCGTCACCGCCGGGGTCTCGGCCCGGGTCGGCAACGAGGAGATGCCCGACCGGGTCCGCTGGATTCGTTCCTACGTGGTCCAAGAGGACGACGGGCGCCTGGGCACCGTCTGCATCTACCAGGGCACGGACGAAGCGGCCATCCGCGAGCACGCCCGCCGGGCGGGCATGAGCGCCGACGAGATCGTGCCGATCGGGGACACCGTCGTGGTTCGCGACGACCCGGTCAAGGAACAGGCGATGGCCGCCTGATCAGCACCGACCTTCCCGTGGCGGCAGTTTGGCAGACTGCCGCCACGTCGCTGTCGGCACGCTGCGCACGATCACTTCGTGGCCGCGGCGACCAGGCACTCGCCCGGCACCTCGAACCCACCCGGTGTTTCGAAGCCGCGCATCGAGCCTTCCACTTCGTTCCACACCGACTCGCGTTCTTCGGGGGGCAAATGAGCCATCATCGCGTTGAATCCGCCAAAGGCTTCCCGGGCGACCCGCACGTACTCGGCCGCACTGGCCGTCCTGTGGGGCACCGGCACGGCGCGAATCTCGGCGTCGGCAAAGCCGGCCTCACGGAAGATGCCTTCGAGTACGCCCGGAGCGCCCAGGCCGAACGGCCCCGGTTGCCCCGGAGCGGGAGGCGGAAGTTGCGCGCGCCGGCGGATGATGGACGCCGGTATGGCCCCCCAACTGTTTCGCTCGGGCGTGGAGAAGACGACGACAGCGACCCGACCGCCTGCTCTGAGCGCGCGGCGCCACTCGCGTAGCGCCGTCACGGGGTGCGGCATGTACATCAGGCCGAGCCGACACAGCACCGCATCGAACGAGGCGTCGGGAAGATCCAGCTTCTCGCCGTCCATGGCGCGGGTCTCGACCTGCTCGAGCCCGCGTTCACGGGCAACCTGGCGCGCCAGTTCGACGATGCCTTCCGAGATGTCGGTCGCCAGCACGCGACCCCTCGGGCCCACGCGTTCGGCGGCGCTGACCGCCGGCTCGCCTGCGCCGGCGGCCACGTCCAGGATGCGCTGGCCGGGCTGAACGCGGGCCAGGTCGAGCATCTGGCGGGTGGCTTCGCCGTACCAGCGATCAAGAACGGGATTCCAGCGCCGCCACGCTGCGCCGTCCTTGTTCCATTGCTCGCGCTGCGCGTTCTTGTACTTCGCGGCATCGAATGACGGTTGCTGTTCGTCCACGCAGATCCTCCGTTGGGTCAGACTGCAGCTGGATCGACCGCTTTCACAGTCACGGTTGGCCGCGCCGGTTCGCGCTGTCCCGCGCCAGACGGCGCATCGCGCGTTCCTCGCGGTCGCGTGCGCGCCACTCGCGCGCCAGCGCACGATGAAGCGACACGCAGAGCAGGACCACGACGACCGCGAACGGCAACGCCGCGACGATCGCCGCCGTCTGGATCCCCTTGAGCCCCCCGGCGAGCAGCAGGCTCACCGCGACCAGCGACACGAGCAGCCCCCAGACGAGCTGCATGCTCATCCCCGGGCTCGGATTCCCGCGCGAACTGAGGATCGACAGCACGACCGTCGCCGAATCCGCCGAGGTGACGAAGAAGATCAGCACGAGCAAGGTCGCAGCGACGGACAGCACCGCACCCATCGGCAGGGCCTCGAAGACCCGGAAGATCGCGGTCGAAGGGTCGGCCTGCGCCGCGGCCGCGAGCGGAATGCCCTCGAAGATCTCGAGGTTCAAGGCGGTGCCGCCGAAGACCGAGAACCACAGGAAGCAGGCCGCAGAGGGTACGAGCAGCGTGCCCGCCACGAACTCCCGGATCGTTCGTCCCTTGGAGACACGGGCGATGAAGAGCCCGACGAACGGCGACCAGGACAGCCACCACGCCCAGTAGAAGATCGTCCAGTCACCGACCCAGCTGCTCTCGCGGAATGGCGTGAGACGAAGGCTCATGCGCACGAACTCGCTCAGGTAGGCGCCCAGCGTCGTGGTCAGCGTGTCGAGAATCGCGCGGGTGGGCCCGAGGACGAAGATCGTCGCCGCGAGCAACCCCGCGAGTGCCAGGTTGAATGTCGACAGCCACTTGATGCCGCGTTCGATTCCCGACAACGCCGATGCCAGGAACAGCACGGTCGTCACTGCGATGATGCCGACCTGCGAAGCGACGCCGATCGGCAGGCCGAAGACCGCGTTGAGCCCGCTGTTGATCTGCAGCGCTCCGAGTCCCAGCGACGTGGCGACGCCGAAGGCCGTGGCGACCACCGCGAAGAGATCGATCAGCGCAAGCCAGCGCGCGTTCGGCTTCGCGCCCAGCCCCTGCATGGTGGCGCTGAAGGTCAGTCCGCCGCCGGTGCCGGACTGGAAGAAGGCGATCGCCAGTGCCACCACGGTATAGATGGCCCAGGGATGCAGGCCCCAGTGGAAGAACGCATAACGCATCGCCGTGTTGGCCGCTTCGGCAGACATCGGCGCAATGCCCGGCGGCGGCGTCCGGAAGTGCGAGAGCGGCTCCGCGGCGCCCCAGAAGACCAGTCCGATCCCCATACCCGCTGCGAACAGCATCGCGAACCACGCAACGACCGAGAAATCGGGCTCTTCGTCCTCGCCCCCGAGCTTCATGTTCCCGTAGCGGCTCATCGCCAGGAACAGGCAGAAGACGACCACGCCGAGCACGACCCACAGGTAGAACCAGCCGAAGGACCGGGTGGTGAAGGCCAGCGTAGCGGCGGCCGCCGCACCGAGCCCCGCGGGCGACACCAATCCCCAGATCACCACGCTGGCGACGATGGCGACCGCCGCGTACAGCAGCGTCGAGGGTCGTTTCGATTCGAGAGAGTCGTTGTTCACCATGTCGTTCGATGGAACGAGTGTCAGCCTCTACCCGGCTCGACGAGCGCGTAGTGCTCGACGACCGGAAACGGCTCGTAGAAGTGATGCAGCAGGCGCTTCCACTCCCGGTACTGCGGTGATCGGCGAAAACCCTGCTCATGATCCTCCACACTGCGCCAGCGCACCAGCAGCACGTACTTGTCCGCGACCTCCAGGCAGCGCTGCAGCTCGTGGCCCAGGTACCCCGGCATCGCCGCGATGAGAGACTGCGCCTCGGCAAAGGCTGCCTCGAATGAAGGCCCTTGCCCGGACCGGACATGGAGCATCGCAATTTCCAGAATCATCGGACCCCCCTTCCTGTCTCGCGTGGGTGACGTTCGACGTCGCTCGCGAGTCAACGTGTGCGACTGCGCCTCGGGCCGTCCTGCAGCTCCCGCCGCACACGAACCACGTCCGCTTCGTCCGGCACAGGATCGGCGCTGAAGCGCAGCTCACGTGCCAGCGCGAGCATCGGGGTGTTCGAAGCGAGCACCCAGCCTTCGATCGTCTCGTAGCCGTCGCGCCGCGCGCGACGCAGCAGCCGCGACATCAATGCGGTGGCCAGTCCGTTGCCGCGCCAGTCTTCGGCGATCGTCACGGCGAACTCGCAGACCCTGTCGTCGCCCGCCTGCGCACGCACGTATTGCACGGCGCCGACGATGTCGATTCCGTCGAGCGCGGGTATCGTCGCGACGAGCACGTAATCGAGTCCGGGGCGCGGGTGCACGCCGCGTTCGAGCGCGCCGGCATCGAGTTGCTTCTTGTGCTGCATGAATCGCGAGTAGCGCGATTCAGCCGACAGCCGCTCGAAGGCCGCGACGATCTCGCTCGCATCGCCCTCCTCGATCTCGCGCAGCGTCACTTCACGACCGTCGCGCAGGCGGACGCGGCGCGGTCGGTAACGCGAGCGGGCGCGGACGGAGGCCACGTCAGGCGTCGGCAGCGGGGTGCGGCGGCGCGGCCGCCGTGCCGGCTCCGCCCAAGGCGTTCTCGCGAAGCTCCCGGCGCAGGACCTTGCCGATGTTCGTCTTCGGCAGCGGCTCGCCGCGGAACTCGACGAGACGCGGGACCTTGTAACTGGTCAGGTGCTGCCGGCAGTGCGCGAGCACTTCGTCTTCGGTGAGCGCAGGATCCCTGCGAACGACGATCGCCTTGACCGCCTCGCCCGAGCGCGCGTCGGGCACGCCGATCACTCCGGCCTCGAGCACGCCGGGGTGCCGGGTCAGGACGTCCTCGATCTCGTTCGGGAACACCTTGAACCCGGAGACGACGATCATGTCCTTCTTGCGATCGGTGATGCGGACATTGCCGCGCTCGTCCATCACGCCCATGTCGCCGGTGCGCAGCCAGCCGTCGCCCGTGAAGACCTTCGCGGTTTCATCAGGACGGTTCCAGTAGCCCTTCATCACCTGCGGTCCGCGCAGGCAGATCTCGCCCACCGCGCCCGACGCGACGGGCCTGCCTTCGTCGTCGAGGATCGCAGCTTCGGTGCTCGGGAGCGGCACGCCGATGCTGCCCGTCCATTCGCGGATGTCGACCGGATTCGCGATCGCCACCGGCGCGGTCTCGGTGAGGCCGTAACCCTCCACGAGCGGTACGCCCGCCCTCTGCATCCAGCGCTGCGCGACGGTTTGCTGTACCGCCATGCCGCCCGCCACCGCAAGCTTCAACGGGCGCAGGTCGACCTGCGCGAAACCGGGCGCGTCGAGAAGCGCGCGAAACAGCGTGTTCACGCCGATGATCGCGGTGAAGCGCGTGTGCCGCAGCACGTCGAGGAACGCAGGCATGTCGCGCGGGTTGGCGACGAGCACCGCCCGCGCGCCGATGCTGAAGAAGGACAGGCAGCCGGTGAGCGCGAAGACATGGTAGAGGGGCAGCGGAATGACGATCGTTTCCTCGCCGGGCTTCAGGTTCGGCGAGACCCAGGCAGCCACCTGGAGCACGTTCGCGAGCATGTTGCCGTGCGTGAGCATCGCGCCCTTGGCCACGCCGGTGGTACCGCCCGTGTACTGGAGAAAGGCGAGGTCTTCGCGCGCGAGCGCCGCGTCGTCGAGGGCTTTCCCGCGCCCCGCGGCCAGCACGCGCTCGAAGCCGATCGCACCGCTCAGGCGCCACGGCGGCACGAGCTTCTTCACGTGCTTGACGACGAAGTTCGTCAACAGCCGCTTGACCGGCGGCAGCAGGTCGCCCACCTGGGTCGTGACGACGGTGCGCACCGGCGTGGATCCGATCGCCTGCGCGAGCGTGTGCGCGAAGTTCTCCAGTACGACGATGGCCTTCGCTCCAGAGTCCTCGAGCTGATGCGCGAGCTCGCGAGGCGTGTAGAGCGGATTGACATTGACCACGACCATGCCGGCGCGGAGCGCACCGAACAACGCAACCGGGTACTGCAGCAGGTTGGGCATCATCAGCGCCAGGCGATCGCCACGGCCCAGCCCGGCGTCGTGGCGCAACCAGGCCGCGAAGGCCCGGCTCGCCTCGTCGAGCTGCCGGTAGGACAACACCGTGCCCATCGATTCGTATGCCGGAAGATCGGCGAAGCGCCGGCAGCACGAATCGAGGAGATCGGCGAGCGACTCGAACGCCCCGGGATCGATCTCGGCGGGGACGCCTCGCGGATATTGGTCCAGCCACGGCCGGTTCATGGGAGCGCTCCGTAACGCCAATGCCCTGGGCGTTGACCGTCGCCACTTCGTCGGTCGCGGCAGACGGGCGGAAGGTGAAGTCTAGGGCGTGCGCGGCAACTTGATCAGAAACCGATGTCGAACAAGCATGTCACAGACCGCTGGCCTGTTCCGTCTCCTTCAGGCCGGTGATCCAGATCTGCACCCGAAAGGACCCTGCCATCATGACGACGCCTGCCGAACGCGCCCTGCGCTACGACCGTGAGCATGCGCGCAGTCTGCGCGCCCTGGCCTACCGCATGCTCGGCTCGCGCACCGAGGCCGAGGACATCGTGCAGGACGCCTGGCTGCGCTGGGCCCAGGTGGACGAGAGCACTGTCCAGCACGCCGGCGCCTACCTCTCGCGCCTGGTCACCAACCTGTGCCTGGACAGGCTGCGCTCGGCCGCCGCGAAACGCGAACCGTATGTCGGCGTCTGGCTGCCGGAGCCGCTGCTGGACGAGGAAGCCGGCTGGGCGCCGGGCCCGGAAGCGCAGGCCGAGTTCGCGCAGGACGTGTCCGTGGCCTTCATGCTCGCGCTGGAGCGGCTCTCGCCGCTGGAGCGCGCAGCCTTCCTGCTGCACGAGGTGTTCGACCTGGACTTCGACGAGATCGGGCGGCGCCTGCAGCGCAGCCCGGCCGCCTGCCGCCAGCTGGCCAGCCGCGCGCGCAACCACGTCAAGGCCGACTACGCACGCCGCGAAGTGGAGCAGGAAGAACGCGAGCGCCTGTTCGCCGCGTTCGTCGAGGCGGTGCGCAGCGCCGACGTCGATGCCCTCGCCAGGGTATTGGCCGAAGACGCCGTGATGCTCGCCGACGGGGGCGGCAAGGTGAGCGCGGTGCCGCGCCCACTGCAGGGCGCCGCACTGATCGCCAAAACCTTCATCGGCTTCGCCACGCTGCCGACGAGCCGCGCCTGGCGGTTCGAGTCGGCGCGCATCAACGGACTGCCGGGTTGCCTGGTGTTCGACGACGCCTCGGGCCAACTGGTGCAGACCATCGCGCTGGCGCCGTCGGCCACCGAGCCGGGCCGGATCGGCGCGCTCTACATCCAGCGCAATCCCGACAAGCTGCAGGGCGTGCGGGCCGCGCTGGGCGGCGATGTCACGACGCGCGAGGCCGGATCGTCTTGAGGGTGTCATCACAGCAAGGAGAACGACCATGAACCTCGCCGACACCCCATCGCGGCTGAACGCCGCCGCGCAGTCTCCCGAACTGGTCCGGAAGCTGCAGGACCTCAGCACCGCCATCGCCCGGAGCGGTCACATCGAACCGGGACTCTTGCACCTGGTGGATATCCGCGCCTCGCAGTTGAACGGCTGCGCCTTCTGCCTGGACATGCACGTCAAGGAGGCGAAGCTGCACGGCGAGCGCGAGCTGCGCCTGCACCACGTCGCCACCTGGCGCGAGTCGCCGCTCTTCACCGCCAGGGAACGCGCCGCGCTGGCCCTGACCGAGGCGCTGACCCGGATCGGGCCGACCGGCCTCTCCGACGAGCTCTATGCCGAGCTGCGCGGGCAGTTCAGCGAGAAGGAGCTCTCGACGCTGACCTTCCGCGTGATGGGCATCAATGCGTGGAACCGTCTCAACGTGGCCTTTCGCACGCCGCCCGGCGCGCTCGACAAGGCGTTCGGCCTGGACAAGGCCGGGCTTGCGTGAAGCGTCAGCCGTCGGCGCGCACCGCCTGCTCGAGTGCTTCGGTGGCCCACTGATTCAGGCTCTTGCCCATTGCCTGGGCCTTGACCAGCGCCCTGCTGTGCACCTCGGGCGGAACGCGGAGCAGCAACTTGCCCGAGGCCGGCTTCTCGGGCGAGATACCCTGCTCGTCGCAGTCCGCAAGATAATCCTTGATCGCTGCTTTGAACTCACGCCGCAGTTCAGCCACGGTCTTTCCGTGAAAGCTGATGATGCTGCGAAGCCCAAGCACTCGACCGACGAAGATGTCGTCGCGCTCGTCGTATTCGACCCGAGCAGTGTAGCCCTGGAAGGTCATGGTGTTCATGGTTTGACTCCTGCGCGCTCGAGCAGCTCGCGTGCTTCTTCAACCTGGTAGCGCTTGGCCTCCTTGCCCGGGTGCGGACGATGACAGCGCCATTCGTACGTGGCGGAGCCCATCGCCAACGCGCCGACCTCGGCGATGAAGTCCGGGTAGCTCGTGTCGTTCACATCGCCCAGCGGGAACAACCAGTCGAGCGAGTCGTCTTCGGTGGCGATGAATCCGTCGAGGCTCGTGGCCGTGTAGTACTGGGTCTTCATGGGATGGGCTCGCGTGACGGGTCCCGACGTCATCGCAGCGCTCAGGCCTCGACGACCTGTCGCGTGACGGTCATCGTCGGCGGGCGCACGAGCGTCTGGTAGACCACGCAGTAGCGCTCGGTCAGGCGCAGCAATGTCTCCAACTGCTCATCGGACGCGTCGGTGTCCAGCGTGAACTTCAGGCGGATACCCTGGAAGCCGACCGGTGCGTCCTTCGACACGCCGAGGGTGCCGCGGAAGTCGAGGTCACCCTCGGCTTGAAGCAGCGCGTCGCGAAGCTCGATGCCCAGAGCCGTCGCCACCGCGTTGAGCGTGACGCCCGCGCAGGCAACCAGCGCCTCGAGCAGCATGTCGCCCGAGCAGGCGCCGAGCCCGCTGCCCCCCGTAGCCGGATGCAGGCCGGCCGTCACGAGGGCCTTGCCCGTTTCGATCTTGCAGCTCACGCCGTCGGCAAGCCGGCCTTGCGCCCGCAACGTGACCAGCGCCGCTTCGGGGGCCTGGCGGTAGAGGTCCTTCAGCGGAGCCTGGATGGAACGCAGGTCGTCGGCATTCATGGGCATTGCTCCTCGTGGCAGGACCGTGGCGTCCAAAGTTCGAGCTAAGCTGCAGACGCCCGCTTGCCGCTGGCTGTCCGCTTGGGCGAGGGGTTGGCTGCCTTCGCCCTGTAGGGAGCCAGTTCCTCGCGCAGTACATCCCTGAGGGCTCCCACCGTCAGCGGCCGCTCGTCAGCCGGCTTTAGTCTGGACGTTTCGATTGCGGCGCGAAGCGCCGCGTTGATCATTGTCTGGTACCCCGTTCCCTGCGCCTCTGCCCTGGCACGGAAGTACTCGATGACATCGTCGTCGAGCATGATGGTGATCCTCGTCTTGCCCGTCGAGGCAAGCACTGGACCTCGCTTCCCTTTCGAAAAGTCGTACTCCTTACGCATGGTATTGCTCCGCTTCACTTCTGCTGCACTTGCGCGCGGAGATCAACCGGATGCGGTTGCCGCGCGTCGTATGGACAACGACAAGGATCCTCCCGAGCGCGTCCATGCCGAGCGTCACGTATCGCGCCTCCCCTTCCGAGTCGGGATCCTCGATGGTTACCGCGAATGGGTCACGAAGCGCTTGTTCGGCGTGCGCGAAGCTGACATTGTGCTTGGCCAGGTTTGCCTTGGCTTTGGCCGGATCGAACTCGATGTCCACGAGACGAGTATGCATATACTATGCATATTGTCAAGCTCGCAGCTGTGCGCCGAGCTTCCCAACACGGCTAACGCTCGAATCAAGCCGCCCGGCAATCCCCTCTTCACCGTCTCATCAGCGCGAACACGCCCCAGCCCAGGTATTCGCGCGTGTAGGCGGCGTAGCGCTCGGGTTCCGAGGTCAGTTGGGCTCGAACCTCTATTGCGAACTCGTCGTCAGGATTGGCTTCCAGCCATCGGCGCATCGTGAGCCACTTGGCCGCCTCGTATCGGTCCCAGCTGTCCTGGTCGGCCAATACCATCTCCACGACGTCGTAGCCGAGACGTCCGAACGACGCGAGAAGCTCCGGAAGCATCAGAAAGTCGGAGATCGAGCCGGCGAGACACCCCTTCGCAACCTCTTCCGTCGGCGGCAACTGCCGCCAGTACGGCTCGCCGATGAGGATGATCCCTCCGGGGCGGAGGCTCTGCGCCAGAAGAGCGATGGTGCCGGCGACGCCCCCACCGATCCACGTGGCACCGAGACAGGCGGCCACACCGACCTTCTCGTCGGAGACATAGCCGGCAGCATCGCCATGGATGAACTCGACTCGATCGGCGACACCGAGTTCTGCAGCGCGAAGTTTCGCTTGCTCGGTGAACAACCGGCTCAGGTCGATTCCGGTGCCGACGACTCCGTGATCGCGTGCCCAGGTGCACAGCATCTCCCCCGAACCGCTGCCGAGATCGAGCACCCGGGTTCCCGTTTCCAGACGCAGCGCCGCCCCGAGCGTGGCGAGCTTTTCAGGGGTAAACGGATTGTGGATGCGGTGAGCGCTTTCGGTGACGTTGAAGATGCGTGGAATGTCCAATTCAGAAGATCTCCTGAAGGGCGTGAAGGCATTCGGTCACTGCCTGCTTCGGCGCATACCGCAGCACCACCGCCCGCCACGCTGCCTCCATCATTTCGTATGTCACCCGGCCCAAGAAGATCGCAGCACCCGTCCAGCGTGACGTCGATGGAAGCAGGGACTATTTCCTCGCGACGACTTGCCCGAGCGCGATCCGCCCCTCCTGAAGGTTTCGCCCCTGGTTTTGCGCCATCGCCTGAAAATCGGCGCCCATCAGCACGTGGAATCCAAGGGGTGGAAAGCCCTCTTTCCGGATCTTCTCGGCCAGCGCCACGAACCACGTGCGCGCCACCTCCGTCGTGTCCGACCAGTCTGAAATCGTGAATCCAGCGTCCTCGAGGAGCTTGCGCAACTCACCGGGCTGCACGAGGAAACTCGTATCCGGTGTGCGCGCCCACGGCACGGGAAAGATGACCGGGCCAGACGGACCGGCCAGTACGTCGTACACGGCCAGCGTGCCACCGGGCTTCAGAACGCGGTACATCTCCTTGTACAGCCGGGGCTTGTCCGGAATGTTCATGGCCACGTGCTCCGTCCAGACGACATCGAATTCTCCGTCTGCAAACGGCAGGGCAGTTGCGTCGCCTTGGCGATAGTCGACCAGATCCGTGAGCCCGACCTTGGCGGAAAGCATTGCTGCGGCGCGGCAGTACTCGTCCGTGAGGTCGATGCCCGTGACGTGGCAACCGAATTCCTTTGCGAGACAGCGCGAAGTCCCGCCCACGCCGCTGCCGATATCGAGAACGCGCTTGTTGGCATCGAGTCCGGCGGCCCGGGCAAGCTCGAGCGTCGCTGCCCGACCGCGGATGTGAAACTCGTCGATGGGCGCCAGGTCCTCCAGCGTGAGGCGGCTCAGGGTCACCGCGCTCTGAATGATGAAACGGATTGCCTCAGAAGTCACGATTGTGAAACTCTGCCCACTCGAGCTCGGTCCACCACTCGGCCTCGAGTCCGTCGCAGGTCTCGCCGTAGGCCCGGCACGCGAAACAACCGTCACCGCGAGCGAGCGCCGCGTCCTCCACCGGCGGGTAACGGACCAGCAGGGCCGGGGCGACCTCACGCGCGGCCGCCTCTGCCTCGCTCATCGGCCGATCCGGCAACTCGCGAATGCCGCAGCGGCGAAGCCGCTCCGCACCCTCCGGGAACAGGACGGAGTTCTCCGCGTCGATGTGACGCCAGAGCGCGTGCGAGTAGCGAATTGCCAGCGCGCGAAGCTGGGCACGTTCGTGCTCGGACTGGGGCCTCCGTTGGAGAAGCGGCGTCATCTCGCGCAGCCACTCCTCCATCTGGGCGTGCTGGTGCGCGAGGGCGTGCACCGGTCCGCGGTCGCGCGGTAGCTCCGCCTCCGTCACGAGCGCATCGAAGAGCACCCGCTCCTCGCGATCGTGATGGAAGTGGCCGGCGAACTCGGTGAAGAACGCGGCGAACCGCCTGCCGTCATCCGGGTCCGCAGCCCCGTCGAGGAGCCTGCCGACGTACGTGCGAAACGATCCGAGCGCCTGATCGATCAGCACGTGCTCGTCCTGGAGCGTGTCGATCAGCTTCATCGTCGAGCAAGAACCACATGAGTGGCAAGCGGCGAGCTTTCATGCCTGGTGCACGCGTAGCCCAAGGCAGGAAGGTTGATGCCTTCGAAGAGTCTCTCTCCAGCGCCGAGCAGCACCGGCGAAATGGCGATGTGCATCTCGTCGATCAGGCGCTGGCGAAGATACTGTTGAATGACGTTGACGCCACCACCAAGTCGAACGTCCTTGCCGTGGGCCGCTTCGCGGGCTTGCGCCAGGGCGGCTTCAATGCCTTCCGTAACGAAGTGGAAGGTCGTTCCCCCTTCCATGACCAGCGGTGCGCGTGCGTGGTGGGTCAGCACGAACACAGGGACGTGATAGACGGGGTTCTCGCCCCACCAACCCCGCCAGCTCTCGTCCGGCCAGGGTCCGCGAACCGGCCCGAACATGTTCCTGCCGAGAATCCAGGCCCCGATGTTCCGAAAGCCTCGGGCGGCGTAGTCCTCGTCGATGCCCACTGCTCCGCCGTCCCTGCCGAACAGGTGCTTCTGAAACGTTCGTGTGGGCAGGGCCCAACCATGAAGCGTGGTGCCGCCGACGCCGAGCGGGTTGTCGATGTCCTGGTTCGGGCCAGCGCCGAATCCGTCGAGCGAGACGGTGAAACTCTCTACACGAAGCCTGGACATGGTGCTTCTCCGGGCGCGAGTGGCTACGAAGGACGGCCTGTGACGCCTGACGTTCGACGCAAGGGGCGGCTTGCGGCTTGCGGCTTGCCGAAAGACGTCCCCTTGACGGAGGGGTTAGACGGCTGGGTGGCAAGCGCGCTCATGTATTGGGGATTCAGAGCACCTGGCCGACACGCAGAAGATTGCCATCTTCGTCGACGACGGCGAACTCCCTCATGCCCCATGGCTTGTTTTCAATGACATCCATGCGAGGAATGCCGCGTTTGGGCAAACCTGCTACCAGGAATGCCTTGTACAAGGGCTCGACATCGGCCACCCTCAGGTAGCAGCCCGCCCAAGACTCGGCCGGATCCAGCTCGGTGTGAAGAAAGAAGTGAAGCTCAAGATCGCCCCGAGTGAGGATGGCATAGGCATCACCCTCCCCAAGGATTTCGCCCTCGAACCCAAGGCGTCCGTAGAACGCCAGGGTGCCTGGCAGTGACCTGCTTGGAAGGATTGGAATGGCGAGATCGTTGGACTTCATGGGCGGTGAATGTGCAGTCTAACGTTCGACATGAGCGGCATGACCCGGCTTGCCGGGGCATGTCCGCTCGATGGAATGGTTGGGCGTCACCGTGCTCACCATCAGACCACTGGCTTCTTCAACGCCGTGACCTCGATCTCGATTCGCATTCGTGGGTCAGACAACCCAGCGGAGATCATCATGGCAGCCGGTCGGACTTCCCCAAAGTATTTGCGAAGCACAGGCCAACACTCGGGAAACTCTGCTGAGTTGGGCAGCACGTAAGTCACTCGAACAACGTCCTCGACGCTCGACCCTGCCTGCTCAAGCGCTGCCGAGATGTTCTTCAGACACTGCTCTGTCTGCTCCAGTAGCCCATCGGCAATGGTCATGCTCGAGTAGTCGAAGCCTGTGGTTCCAGAAACGAAGACCCAGTCGCCAACGACTACGGCGCGCGAGTAGCCAATCTCCTGCTCGAACGTAGATCCAGAGCTAATCAGTTTCCTGGTCATTGATGTTCCTCGGACGAGCGTTCGCGGATTCGATCAGTGACGCCCAACGTTCGAGCTGAGCCGTGAGTGCCGTCCCGGTGCGAGTCGGCTCCGGCGAAGGCCTGGGCGACACCCTTTGGACTGGACTCACCGGGTCGCCTGCAGAAGGGCCGCCATGCGCTGATGAACGAGATTGATCGCCTTGAGCGGGCGAAGCATGACTTTGAACTCAACGATGCGACCCGCCTCATTCCACCTGATGATGTCGACGCCGTTGACGAAGACGCCGTCGATTTCCGTTTCGAACTCGAGCATGGCATCCGTAGCGCCAATGATCTCGCGCACGTAGCGAAAGCTTGGGTTGAAAAAGACGCGGAAGGCCGCTGTCAGGTAGGCGGCGGTGATCTTCTTGCCGCGTTGCGGCGTGTGAACGACGGGGGAGAGGAACACGGCATCTTCAGCGAGCAGCGCGTCCAGCCCGCGTGGGCTTCTTTTCTTGACGAGACGATGCCAGACCTCGATTGGATGCTCTGCCATGCGCGTCTCCGAGGTTGTGCCTGCCGCCTGACACTCGAGTCGAGGGGCCCGACGCGGCATGGTGCCAGGCGCGCGCGACGGATGATAGACCTCGCTCTGGCGTCCCCCATGTTCCGCGGTTGGCGGGTGACCCGCCGCGACTCGTTCCGTCAGCACGTGACGAGATCCGTATGGCCAAAGCCCTTCGAGTAGTCGAGCACCGAAATGACTGTCGGCGTTACGCGGAACAACCGGACTTCGTCCGGGCTCGGCATCTTCATCGGCAACGGAGGCGCATCGGGGTACTTCAGCGGAAGCATGCGCAGCACCTTTTCGGCTTCGGCCCGATCATCCACCGGGCGCGCGTGCGCTGCCATCGACAGACCGGTGATGGCCATCAGATCCGCGGTATCGTGATCGATCGTGAGCGAGATCCGATCATCTCGCGCCAGGTTCCTTGCCTTCTGGCTGTCGAGCCCGCATAGAAAGTAGAGGGTCAGCCCTTCGTTGACATAGCCAACGGTCGTCGCCTGGGGCCACCCGTCCGGCCGCAGCGTCGCCACCGTCATGATTCGATGCTGCTCGAGCAGCGCCAGGATCTTGCGTCGCGTTTCATCGTCCATGAGTCGCCTCCATTGGTCGCGGACGCGGCGAAGCGTGCCCTCCGGATTCCAGCACCGGCGCGGCGCCTGGCCCGCGGGACCGATGATGAACCACACTGGCCGGCGGGCCAAATGGCAGCCGGTGCGATTGAAGCACCTGCGCGTGGACTGGCAGGATTCTGCTAGCGAAGGTGGTAGTGCCTCCGTTGTGCCGGCCAACGCGGAGTCAGCGGCGATGCGCCGCCTTTTGGCGCAGCGTCCGCCGCACCGCAGCGTCATGCGTCAACGGTTTCGTGGTTCCATCAAGTGTGCGACAGCCCCGGTGGGGTCTGCCACGATACAGATGCGGCCAACGTCCGGCACATCGTGAGGTGGAACGATAACGCTTCCGCCAAGCAAAGGCGCCTGCCTTGCGCAGTCATCGACGTTGTCCACGGCGATATAGGAATGCCAGTACGACGCCGTGCCCGGCGTATCCGGGGTCGGGTTCATCATTCCGGCAACGTCCCGGCCATCCTTCTGAAACAGTGTGTAGATGCCGAACGGCCCAGCGTCCACTTCCTTGCGTGCCCAGCCGAAGAGCCGGCTGAAGAATGCGCCGCTGCTCGTCTGATCCGGGGTGACCAGCTCGTGCCAAATGAACGGACTCCGATCAGTCATGGGGCCTCCTGCGTGGCTCATGACGCATAACGTTTGACATGAGTGGCGACCGACAGACGGCAAAGCCGGCTGTTGGGCGTCCCCTCAATGGAAGAGTTAGCTGACCTCGTGTCGAATGTACTCATTGAAGTCTGAGAAGTAGCTCCACTTCGCCGACGACGCAACCTTTTGCGGCACGAGGTCGCGATACCGTGCGAGGGCGAGAGCGTCTGGATCGACGATGATCACCCGCGATAGTTTCGCCGCCTCGAAGTGCGTGAACATTGTTCTGGCAAGGGTATCGGTCGGGGGGCACGAGTAGCCAACGACTACGAGCTCTTTGGCTTCGTGAAGGTACTCGTACGCTGTCGTCCAAAGGTGAAGAAAGATACTGGTGGCGGTGATCGGCTTGTTTGGCATTGGTGGGATGATGAGCGCTGATATGGAATCATCCGGATCAGGGCAGTTGTGATCCTCGCCCCAGATCTTCACCCGTTCTTCAGGATCAGCAGCTCCAGTGATCATCTTCTCGAAGTCGGCCCGGTCGCAGTGCCAGTTGACGGAGCCGTGTAGCTTGAGCAGCAGAGGATGCAGGAACTTCTCATCGGCATTGCGCCGAAGGCCGTCCTCGCGCCTATTGGCATGGCGATCGAAGTAGATCTTCTTCTTTGAGACCCCGCGTTCAAGCAGTGGGCGCTCGATCAGCGTGTCGTAATTGAAGGTAATGATGCGGTTCTTGTAGTCTTTGGGTTCGGTGCCTGGCGGGAAGACCCAGTTCGTGAAGCGCTTCGTATTGCCACTAACATTGGACTTGCAGCCGAGAAGGAAGTCGGTGATGAGGTGTGACAGAGTATTGACGTAGTCCGAGTTGGACGTCTTGCCGCGCGTCTTCTTAGGATGTAGCGAAGACAGAAATTCAAACTGACTCACGCGTTTGATGATAGAGCGCTCAAGGCCATTGGACACAAACTCGTCCCGATCAAGCCATTGCGCTTCAAGCAAGTCGAACGATCTGCGCCGCCAACCCCTTCGGGGCCTAAAATGCTTGAGCCGTTGCAGGAAGTCCTTGTCCAGCGGCGTAACAGTGCGAGCGAAGTCTCGCTTGCGAACGTCGACCTCCGACAGCGCATAGCTTGCACCCGCCCCCAGCACAAAGAGCCGATCTACAGGTTGACGGTGGCGCTGGATCTTCACAAGTCAGCTAACGTTGGATTTCACCCGCGGGCGGAGGCTGGCGAAGCCGGCCGTAGCCCGTCGGGTGCAATGACGGGTTAGCGTCACAGCGGGGGAGGCCACGAGTTGGCTGCCATCGCAGCACCCGCCAAGTCCGGAAAGAGAAGGCGATAGTCAATGCCGTGCAGATGCAGGTCCTTCAGCCCTCCCAGCAGGGCCTGATCAGACAAGACGACTTTCGTCAGAAGGTTGCCCCGGCCTGTGCTCTCCAAAAAACTCTGCAACTCAAAGAACTGCTCGGAGTCAAGCCACGTGAACATGCCGCGCTGTCCATGCATCCGGCCAAGCTCTTCGACAGTCGGACGAACAACGCGAAGGCCATCACCTTCGAGCTGCCCGTTATGGAACAAGCGGAAGCACCACTTGGCGCCCGGTGAACACCAAGCCGCTACCCTTCGACTCCAATCGCATCGATCTCTCAAGGTCGGTTAGAGCGAAGAAGGCCGCAACGAACGGTGAGGTTGTCCAATCCAGAAGTGGCGTGACCAAGCCGTAGTGGCGTCCGAGAGCCCACCACTGGTCGGTGGTGAGTGCTGCCGGATTCGAGCCGCGGAGCCCGGCCGCGGATTGCTGAAACCGCTGCAGGTAAGCGTCGCGCCAGCGCGAATATGTCCCTGGCTCCCAGATAGGACGTCCTTGCCGATGGTAGCGACCGTCATACGGGTAGAGCATTGCGGCCCCCGGTCGGCCGCCGCCAAATGACCCGAGGATTTCGCGCTCGAAACTCGACGCCAGGGGCCAAGCCGGTTCGCTTTGACCTCGCCAATAGGACTGCCCGTGGTTCAGATCTTTGTCAATCCACGACCTGAAGTCGGACCATGTTCCTAGTTCAATGAGCTCCATAGTCAGAGAGGGGGTTGTGTAAGGCCTAACGTCGTAGCTCAGGGGCGCGCCGCTTGCGGCGCGTCCCCTGGAGCGCAGTGTTAGACCGCATTACGCACCCTTCGACGACAGCCACGACTGTAAGACGTAGTTCAGGTAGGCCGCAGCTTCGTCAACCGACATCGGATGCTTGGGCGGTTGCTCAACTTCCTTTCCGTGCCGCGCAGAATCGCCCGCGACAGTGACAGAGTTGGCAGAGTGTTTGAACCGCTTGAGGTCCTGTGCGGAACCCCAGCCACGCTTCTTCAATGCGCTTTCGGTTCCTACATCCGCCTCAATGACCTCGTGAATTCGATACATACCTACCCACGACTTGTGATCCGGTGCTGCAAGCAGGCGCATTGCCTTGGCAACGGAAGTATCGGTTGCGGCAAGCTGTGCAATCGTTACCGTCCTGGGCGGAGGTGCGGGCCTAGTGATGACTTTGCCGTCTGCGCCAGTGACCGCAACTGTAACCTCGCCAAATTCCGCACGAACTTGGAGTGTTTCTTGAATGTGAAGGAAGACGTCCCTTCCACCAGCTGCATTGCGTCGATACACGGCACCTGTGCGGAGTGGCTCAGGAGAATCGCGCATCATCTTCAGGACACCAGAAAGAACACATAGCTCATCGTTGGCGAGTTTCAGCACCTCCTCGGCGGTCTGGCAAGCCGCAAACGAATCTGACTCATAAAGGAAGCCACCATCTCGTTCATCTTTCGACACGCGGTATGGTGTTGATGCGAAATGGCGCACGAGATGTTCAAGGTCGGACGACCAGCCTTGCACTTCCACCTGCCAGAGCTCGGGACTGTGGTTCATGCGGTCTAACGTTTGAGCTCAGCGGCGGCCCGTCAGGGCCGTCCGCTGCAGCGAATGGTTAGGCGGCACTAGGTGATCTCGAACCATGGCAGCCCGTGATACCCCTTCGGGTGACTCACCGTGGTGTAAATTTTGTTCCCTTTGATCTGGAACCACGGGAGTCCGTGATATCCGTCGGGGTGACTCACGGTGGTATAGATTTTGTCGCCCTTGATTTGAAACCACGGCAGCCCGTGATACCCATCGGGGTGACTAACCGTTGTATAGATCTTGTCGCCCTTAATCTCAAACCACGGAAGTCCATGGTAGCCATCTGGGTGGCTCACAGTTGTTCTGATCTTGCTCACGGTCACCTCCATTGTGCTGCCGCCTAACGTTTGAGTTCACCGGAAAACCGCAGCCGCCGAAGGCGGCTGTGGGTTTTCCGGTGCAACGAAGGGTTAGGCCGCACCGTTAGGCACCTTCGAGGGTGATCAGCATGTCGAGCTCGCTGGTGCATTGCTTTCTGAGTGCAATGAGCGGTTGATACTCCGATGAGGTGTACCAAGCGTTGAGCGCCTGCATGTCGGGGAACTCGATGATGACCACGCGCTCCGGCTTCCAGTGGCCACCCTCCGGAAACTTGTGCGTGCCGCCTTTGGTCAGGTAGCGACCACCGTGTTTGGCGATCATTGGTGCAACCTTGGTCCTGTATTCCTCGAACTTCGCCGCATCGGTGATGATGTGCTCGACGACCAAGTAGGCTGGCATCGCGACTTCAATGGTGGTTGTGCGGCCTAACGTGTTTTGGTTCTTGGCGCGCAGCCGGATAGATCCGGATCTACCGGCGTAACCTGTCCACACCCGCACATGGATGTGCTTGTCGCCGCCGGATAACCCGGACACCCACCGCCGTGCAGCGCGCGCCAGCCCAGACTCAATCTATCTTGCATAGCGGCGTGTGGCCAGTAGTGCCGCCGGACGATGCGCGAAGACCGGATGCTGTGTAGATACATGGGCGCCATGCGCCCCGTTAACCGCCCCCAATCCCCCGCCCGCACCACCCCCGACCGATCCCACAGGTTCGGGACCACCTCCGACGAATAGCCGGACACGAAGTCCTTCATCTCCCCGGTCTGCGCATCGAACACATGCCGCCGCACCGCCCCGATGTTCCCGCCGTAAACATGGATGCTGATCGACGGCTGGTCGCCCAGCGCGTTGGCCACGACGTGGATGTCGCCGATCGTCGGCGACACCGCGTCGACCTCGCCGGGGTGCAGGATCTCCTCGCCGCCGTGCGGCACGAGGCGGCCGTCGTCGGTGCGCCGGTAGCGCTGGCAGCGCTCGGCGCCGCGCAGCATGCCGATCAGTCCCCAGACCGTGTGGTCGTGGATCGGTGTGTGCTGCCCCGGTCCCCAGACGAAACTCACCACCGAGAAGCGTTCGAGCGGGTCGGCGTGCAGCAGGAACTGCCGGTAGAACTGCGGATCGGGCCGGGTGAACGGTTCGGGCAGCCAGTCTTCGCGCGCGACCAGTTGCGCGAGCAGGCGCCGGCCTTCGACGATCAGCGTCGCCTCGTCGGCGCTGGCTTCGACGAGCCGTGTCATCGCGACGACGAAGTCGCGCAGCGGCGCGATCGGGTCCTGGGGTGCATTCATCGGTCGTCCTCCTCGATGCGGGCTCGTTTGCCGGCGGCTCCCGCGACCTGCCGCGCGCGCTCGCGCAATTCGTGGTCGTGCTCGCCGAGCGCCGGCGCGCGCGCGTCCACCGGCACCGCGGCGCCGTCGATGCGCACCGGGCAGACCACGGTGCGCGTGTCGGTGCCGCCGGGCATCGTCATCGGCTGCACCAGGCCGAGGTGCAGCGCCTGCGGGTCGGCCAGCGCCTCGGCATAGCCGTTGATCGGCGCGCCCGGCACGCCGGCGTTGGCGAAGCGCGCGAGCCAGTCGCCGGCGTCGGCGTCGGCGAAGCGCGCTTCGAGCAGGTCCTTCAATTCGGCCTGGTGCGCGGCGCGCAGCGTCGTCGACGCGAAGCGCTCGTCGGCGAGCAGCTCGGGCATCGCGACCACCTCGCACACCGCGCGCCACAGCCGGTCGTTGCCGGCGGCGATCGCGAACCACGCGTCGCGCGCGCGATAGGCCTGGTAGGGCGCGTTGCGCGGGTGCGCGGAGCCCAGCTTGCGCGGATTGCGCCCGGTGCCGAAGTACTCGCTGGTCTGCAGCGCGGCGATCGCCAGCGTGGTCGCGAACATCGGCACGTCGAGCTGGCCGCCGGGGCCGCCGGCGCGCACGCGCGCGATCATCGACGCGATCGAGAACGCACCGTAGAGGCCCGCGGTGAAGTCGGCGAGCGGCACCCCGCACTTCACCGGCGCGCCGTCGGGCTCGCCGGTCACGCTCATCACGCCGGCGGCGGCCTGGATGGTCAGGTCGAAGCCGCCCTCGGCGGCGCGCGGGCCGCTCTGGCCGTAGGCCGAGATCGAGCAGTAGACGAGGCCCGGCTTGCGCGGGCCGAACCAGTCCCAGCCCAGGCCCAGCCGCTGCATTACGCCCGGCCGGTTGTTCTCGACCAGCACGTCGGCGTCGAGCACCAGCGCGCGCGCCACGTCGCGATCGGCGGGGTCCTTCAGGTCGAGCACCAGCGAGCGCTTGCCGCGATTGAGCGACGCGAAGTTCTCGGAGAAGCCGTTGCGGATCGGCGGCCACTGGCGCAGCGCGTCGCCTTCGCGCGGCTCGACCTTGATCACCTCGGCGCCGAAGTCGGCCAGCAGCATTCCGCAGAACGGCCCGGCTGCGACCTGGCAGAACTCGACGACGCGCACGCCGGCCAGCGGCAGCGATTCGCGGGCGTTCATCGTGCGGTCTCCGCGGCCGGCTCCGTCCCCAGCGCCGCGTCGCGCAGCGCCTGCGCGACCACCTTGTCGCGGTCGTTCTCGGCGCGCAGCCGCGCGAGGTCTTCCGGGGTCAGCCCTTCGAGGTTGCGGTAGTCGCGCTTCCAGCTCGCGTCGGCGCTCCAGCGCAGCGGCGACTGCATCGTCGTGCGCGGCCCCGGCGCCGATTCGAGCAACTTCAGCGCGAGCTCGAGCGTGACCGCCTGCGACTCGGGGTCGCGCGGCCGGCCGGCCGCGTTGCCGAGCGGGAAGTCGCTGAACAGGAAGCGCGGCACGCCGCAGTGCTCGACGATGTCCTTCGCGGCGCCCATCACGACGGTGGCGATGCCGTTGCGCTCGAGGTGCCGCGCGACCAGCGACAGCGTCTGGTGGCACACCGGGCAGTTCGGCACGAGGATCGCGGCGTCGACACCGTCCGCCTGGCAGCGCGCGAGGATCTCGGGCGCGTCGACGTCGATCGTGTGGCGCTGGCTGCGGTTGGTGGGTGCGCCATGAAAGCGCGGCGCCAGTTCGCCCACGCGCCCCGCGCGCACCGCCGCGCGCAGCGCCGGCAGCGGGAACCACGCGCCGGAGTCGTCCAGGTCGGCGTGCCGGCGGTCGATGCCGACGTGCGCGATGCGCAGGTCGTGGTCGCGGGCGGTGTCGCCGGAGTAGACGCGGTAGAACTTCGCCGCGGCGTTGTACGGGGCGCCGTTGCCCTGCGGCCCCTTGTCGGGCTGGTACGGCGCGGCGGTAGTCACGATCGTGACGCGGATGCGCGCCAGCGGTTTGCGCAATGGCTGGAACGGCACGTCGAGGTAGTGCGCGTAGACGTAGGGGTTGTCGTAGCCGAGCGCGAGATACCAGTCGCGCGTGCGCCGGATGTATTCGATCGGGGCGTCGTCGGCGGGGGCGAAATCGAGAGCGTCGCGGTCGTCGCGCTCGTCGCCGTCGCTGCGTTCGCCGCGGCCGTCGCGATCGACGGGGCCGGCGCGTTCGGGCTGGGGCATCGGTTCTCCGGAAGGGGGCGCGTGTCGTCGGGGTCTCGACCCCGAGTTTAGGCCGGACAGCCGCCGGCCGACCCGCCGGCGTTCTCGCTAGGCCTTGCCCAGCGTCCCGAAATCCGGCCTTTCCAGCAGCCAGGAGACCAGGCAGCCGGCAACCAGCCCCCAGAACGCCGCGCCGACGTTCAGGATCGCGATGTCGGCGACGGTGACCACGAAGGTCACCAGCGCGCCCAGCGTGAAGCGGCCACCGCCGAACGCGGTGACGAACGCGGTCTGCAGCACGCGCAGCATCGCCAGGCCCGCGAGCGTCGCGATGAACGCGGGCGGCGTGGCCAGCATCAGCCGCGTGAAGAACGGCGACAGCAGCCCGAAGGCCAGCGCCAGCACGCCGACGACGAGGCCGCCGGTGTAGTGCCGCTCGCGCTCGCCCGAGGCGGCGATGATCGCGTTGGTGGGCCCGGTGAGGCAGGTCGACACGGTGCCGACGAAGGCGGTGACGATCGAGCCGATGCCGCAGGCCACCGTCGCCGCGTTGATCGGCGCCTCGTGGCCGACCGCCTTGAGCACCGCGACGCCCTGCCCGTTCTGCACGACCAGCACGGTGATGACCAGCGGCACGACGAGCTCCACCATCGCCTGCAGCGACCACTCCGGCACGTAGAGGTTCGGGCGCGCGAGCACCGTGGCCGCCGACAGCTCGGGCGCGAAGCGTCCCGACAGCGCGACCGCGATCGCGCCGACCAGCAATGCGCCCAGCATCGGCGGCATCCGGCGGCCGGCTGCGTGCCAGGCGTTGAGCAGCAGGAACGCGATGACCATCGGTGCGGCGATCGCCGCGTCGTCGTGCAGCGAGCGCACCAGGTCGACGCCGAAGCGCAGGAACACGCCGGCGACCATGCCCATCACGATCGGCATCGGCACCACGGCCATCGCGCGCCGCACCCAGCCGCTCAGGCCCAGCAGCAGCATCACCACGCCCGACGCGACGAACGCGCCGATCACCTGCGGAAAGCTCAGGTGGCCGAGCGCGGGGCCGACCAGCACGGTGCCGGGAATCGTCCAGAAGAACGCCAGCGGCTGCCGGTAGAGCCAGCAGAACAGCAGCGTGATCAGGCCGTTGAGGAAGAACGAGCCGAAGATCCACGACGCGAGGTCGGATTCGGACAGGCCGCCGCGCGTGCCGACGGCGAGGATCACGGCCACCGGGCCGGTCGACGCGAAGATGAAGCCGATCAAGCCGTTGACCGAATAGACGGTGCCCATGTCGCGCAGCACGGTGCGCAACCGGGTCGGCGGGCGGATCGGCGACTCGAGCGACATGACGCAGCGATCTTACGCGATGCGCGCGGCGCGAGTGCGTGGCTGCGCGCCGTCGGGCGCCGGGTGCGCCGGTCCGCGTGCGGGCCCGCTCAGGACGCGAGCCCGGCCAGGAACTCGAACTCGGCCATCCGCGTCGTGGTCTGGCGTGCGACCAGCGCGATGGTTCGCTTCGGCGCGGGCGGCGCGAAGCGCTGCGGCAGCACCGACGCGCGGCCGAGGAAGCCCGAGTCGATCGCCATCTGCGGCAGCAGCGCGTCGCCGAGCCCGGACTCGACCATCTGCACCAGCGTCACCAGGCTGGTCGCCTCGATGCCCGACGGATTGGCGCGCTCGGCGAGCCCGCAGGCCTCGAGCGTGTGCTCGCGCAGGCAGTGGCCCTCCTCGAGCAGCAGCAATCGATCGGTGTCGAGCCCGCTGATCGTCAGGCGGCGCGGCGGGCTGGCCCGCTCGGGCATGCGGGTGATCAGCCACAGTTCCTCGGCGAACAGCTCGCGCACCAGCAGGCCCGTGGTGTCGTACGGCAGCGCGATCAGCGCGAAGTCGAGCTCGGCCGCGCGCAGCCGCTCGAGCAGCGTCGCGGTCTGGTCTTCGCGCAACGCGAGCTTCAGGTCGGGGTGCCGCGCGCGCGCCTCGCGCACCAGTTGCGGCAGCATGAACGGCGCGATGGTGGGGATGGCGCCCAGCCTCACCAGCCCGGTCATCGGCGCGGCCGCGGCGCGGACCATGCCGACCAGGTCGCGCGCCGAGCCGAGCAGCTCGCGGCTGCGCTGGACGACCGCGCGGCCCAGCGGCGTGACGAGCACGTGCTGGCGGTCGCGCTCGACCAGTGCGGCGCCCAGCGTGCGCTCGAGCTCCTTCAGGCCCGACGACAGCGTCGACTGCGTGACGAAACAGTCCTGCGCGGCCTGCGTGAAGTTCAGCCGCTCGGCGACGGCGACCAGGTACGAGAGCTGGCGCAGCGACGGCAGCGCGCTGGCCGACGGCAGCGGCGGGCGCGCGCCGGGCGAGGGTGGGTGCCCGCCGGGCCGCGGCGCCGCCCGGGCCCGGGCCGAGGACTCGGCCGGGGCTTGGGCCGCGGCGCCGGTCGGGCGCCGCCCGGCCTCGTTATCGATTTCTTCGTTCACGCTGATGATTTTAATTCGTTGGACCGATTTTAGCCCGGCGGGCAGACTGCGTCCATCGTCAACCGCAACCCAGGGAGCTGCGACATGGACAAGAAGTCGATCACCATCCAGAACCTCGAAGCCGCCTTTGCCGGCGAGTCGATGGCCCACATCAAGTACCGGTACTTCGCGAAGGCGGCCCGCGCCGCCGGCGACGAGGAGACCGCGCGCCACTTCGAGGCGACCGCCGACCAGGAAGTGCAGCACGCGTTCGGCCACCTCGACCTGCTGTACCCGAAGGACAAGCTGACCACCGCCCGCGCGCTCGAGCTGGCGATCGAGGGCGAAACCTACGAGTACACCGAGATGTACCCGAAGTTCCGCCACCTCGCGGTCGAGGAAGGCAACCAGGCGGCCGTGGCCGAGTTCGACGAGCAGATCGCCGAATCGAAGGAGCACGCCGAGGCATTCCGCGCGGTGCTCGAGAAGGCCGCCAAGCGCTTCGCCGCGCTGGCCAAGGTCGAGGAGAAGCACGCCAACGCGTACAAGGAAGTCCTCGATCGCGTCAACGCAATGATGAAGAAGGCCGCCTGAGCGGCGACAATCAGCGCCGACATTCATCGACGACAATCGCATCAACCTGATCTGCAACACGGAGAAATCGACATGAAGAGCTATCAGTGCATCGTCTGCGGGTTCGTCTACGACGAAGCCAAGGGCCTGCCCGAGGACGGCATCGCGCCCGGCACCCGCTGGGAAGACATCCCCGCCGACTGGGCCTGCCCGGACTGCGGCGTGGCCAAGGCCGACTTCGAGATGGTCGAGATCACGGCCTGAACGACGCGACGACCCATGGCACCGATCGTGATCCTGGGCAGCGGACTCGCGGGCTACACGGTGGCCCGCGAGTTCCGCAAGCTCGACGCCGCGACGCCGCTCGTCATCGTCACGCGTGACGACGGCGCGGTGTATTCGAAGCCGATGCTGTCGAACGCGCTGGCCGGCGGCCGCAGCGCCGCAGCGCTGCCCACGGCCGACGCGGCCACTGCGGCGGGCCAGCTGAACGCGACGGTGCTCGCGCAGCGCGAAGTCGCGTCGATCGACGCCGGCGCGCGCGCGCTGGTCTTCACCGACGGCGAAAGGCTCGAGTACTCGAAGCTCGTGCTCGCGCTGGGCGCCGACCCGATCCGCGTGCCGCTCGCGGGCGATGCGGCCGATGCGGTCATGCAGGTCAACGACCTGAACGACTACGCGCGCTTTCGCGACGCGATCGAGGGCGCAGCGCACGTGACGATCCTCGGCGCCGGCCTGATCGGTTGCGAGTTCGCCAACGACCTGCGGGCCAGCGGCCGACAGGTCGACGCGATCGACCTGGCGCCTTGGCCGCTCGGCCGGCTGGTGCCCGAGCGCGTCGGGCGCGCGTTCGCCGACAAGCTCGGCGCGGCCGGCGTGCGGCTGCGGCTGGGAACGTCTGCCACGTCGGTCGAACGGCGCGACGGCGGCCTGCGCGTGAAGCTCGCCGACGGCAGCGTCATCGACACCGACGTCGTGCTGTCGGCGATCGGCCTGCGGCCGCGCACGCAGCTCGCGCAAGCGGCCGGGCTGAAAGTGAACCGCGGCATCGTGGTCGACCGGCAATTGCGCACGAGCGCGCCCGAGGTCTACGCACTGGGCGATTGCGCCGAAGTCGACGGACAGGTGCTGCCGTTCGTGATGCCGCTGATGAACGCGGCGCGCGCCCTGGCGAAGACGCTGGCCGGCGAGCCGACCGACGTGCGCTATCCGGCGATGCCGGTGGTGGTGAAGACGCCGGCCGCGCCGCTCACGGTGTCGCCGCCGGCCGCGGGGGCCGAAGGCAGCTGGCACTTCGAGGAAGGCGCCGACGGCAGCCTGGAAGCCACCTTCGTCGACGCGCAGGGCAACCTGCACGGCTTCGCGCTGCTGGGCGGCGCCCCGGCGACGCGCCAGGCGCTGACGAAGCGGCTGCCGGCGGTGCTCGGCTGAAAACCCCGGGCCTTCGAGCGGACCCTACTCCTCGATGCCGTAGCGCTTGACCTTGCGCCACAGCGTCGACTTGTCGATGCCGAGGATCTCGGCCGCCAGGCCGCGATCGCCCTTGGTCTCGCGCAGCGTCTTCGCGATGAAGTAGGCCTCCATCTCGTCGAGGCTGCGCGGCGACAGCAGGTCGAGCGCGCGCGCCTGCGCGCCGCTGCCCTCGGAGAGCCGCGGCGGGACGACCTCCGGCCCGATCGGGTCGGACTCGCTCAGGATGATCATCCGCTGCACGACGTTTTCCAGCTCGCGAACGTTGCCCGGCCAGTCGTAGCGCATCAGCGCGCCCAGCACCGCGGTCCTGAAGCCGGTGACGGGCTTGCCCAGGCGCACCGAGTGCTTGTTCAGGAAGTAGTACGCCAGCAGCGGGATGTCCTCGCGGCGCTCGCGCAGCGGCGGAATCGGGATCTCGATGACCGAGAGCCGGTAGAACAGGTCCTCGCGAAACCGGCCCTCCGCGACCAGCTCGCCGATCGGCTGGTTGGTCGCGGCGATCAGCCGCACGTCGACGGCCACCGGCTCGGTGGCACCGACCGGATAGAAGACGCCGTCCTGCGCGACGCGCAGCAGCTTCGCCTGCAGCGCCATCGACGCGTTGTTGACCTCGTCGAGGAACAGCGTGCCGCCGTCGGCGGCCTCGAACAGGCCGATCTTGTTGCGCTCGGCGCCGGTGAACGCACCCTTGCGGTAGCCGAACAGCTCGCTCTCGACCAGCGTCTCGGGAATCGCCGCGCAATTGATGACCACGAAGGGCCGGTCCCTGCGGGCGCTGCGCAGGTGGATCTGGCGCGCCACGAGCTCCTTGCCGCTGCCGCTCGGGCCGCTGACCAGCACGCTCGAGTCGTAGGCGGCCGCGGCCACGATCAGCCGCTCGATCCGCTCCCGGGCCTGCGAAGCGCCGATGATCTCTCCGCCCTGCTCGAGATTGCGCTGCTGCTGGCGCAGGCGCTCGTTCTCGGTGGCCAGCAGGTAGTGGCGCAGCGCGTTCTCGACGACGCAGCGCAGCTTCACCGTGTCGAACGGCTTCTCGACGTAGTCGTAGGCGCCCTCCTTCAGCGCGGCGACCGCGGATTCGACGGTGCCGTGGCCGGTGACCATCACCACCTGCGTCTGCGGATCGCGTTGCCGGACGAACTTCAGCAGGTCGAGGCCGCCGGCGCCCGGCATGCGCAGGTCGGTGACGACCACCGCCGCGTGATCGACCTCGAACAGCTCCATTGCCTCGTGCGCGTCGGCAGCCGTGACGATCTCGGCCTTCGTCCCGATCTCGCCCAGCACTGCTGCGATCAGCTCGCGCATGCGCCGGTCGTCCTCGGCGACCAGGATCCTCGGCGGCGACGCCGGCGTCGCCGGCGCCATCGCTTGCCCGTTCATGCGCGCGCGCGACCGAGATCGACCGCGGGCAGCGTGACGACGAAGCGCGCGCCGCCCGTGTAGTCGCCGTCGTACGCGATGAAGCCGCCGCGCCGCGTGACGATCGCATTGGAGATCGGCAGGCCCAGCCCGGTGCCCTGCCCGACGGTCTTCGTGGTGAAGAAGGGATCGAACAGGCGGCTGCGCAACTCGGTCGGCACCCCGGGCCCGTTGTCGGACACGCTGATGCAGACGTTCGACCCTTCGCTCCAGGTGCGCACCACGATCAGCGGATCCGGCACCTTGTCGAGCGCGTGGATCGAATTGACGATCAGGTTGGTGAGGACGATGTCGAGCTGGCCGCACCCTCCCTCGACGACCAGCGCGCCCGGAGCGAGGTCCATGCGGGCCTCGATCTGGTAGCGCCTGAGGCGGCAATCGACGAAGGTCTCGACCAGCTCCCGGACCATCTGGTTGACGTCGCAGGTCTCGTCGCTGCACTCGTCCTTGCGCGCGTAGCCGAGCAATTCGTGCACCACCCGCGAGCAGCGCCGGGTCTCCTCGGCGATGATGCGCGCGTAGTCGGCCAGCTTCGGCTGGCCTTCGATGCCGCGCTCGAGCAGCTGCGCGTAGCCGAGCACGTTGCCCAGCGGCGTGTTGAGCTCGTGCGCAACCCCGGCAGCCAGCTGCCCCATCGCGACCAGCTTCTCGCGCATCGCCACCGTCTCCATCAGCGCGCGGTGCTCGGTGATGTCCTGCAGCGTCAGCACGCTGCCCATGTCGTTTTCCTCGTCGCTGTAGAACGCGAGGTTCAGGGCGATGTACCGCGTCCTGCCTTCGAGCTTCAGCCCGACCTCGTGGTTGCGAACCACGTACTTGTAGAGGAACGCGTCGCGCAGCACTGCCCGGTCGGGTTCGGGCAGGTCGAGCAGGTCGAACAGGTTCTGCCCGACCAGCTGCCCGGTGTCGACGCCGAACAGCGCGTCGGCCTGGCGATTGGCGACGCTGACGCGCAGGTCGTCGCCGATGCTCAGCAGCCCGACCGGCAGGCTCTGGAGAATGGTGTTGATGCGGTTGCGCTCGTCGAGGAAGCGGCCCTGGCACTCGACGACGCTCTGGAACGTGAGCCCGACCCGCGACACGGTCGTGTTGTACTCGGGGATCAGCCGGCCGGCGAGCGTGCCCGCGTGGGGTTCGGCCGGCACGGGCTCGAAGCGGCCTTCGGCGGCGAGGCGGATGCCCCGCCCCAGATCCCGGACTGCGGCAAGCTCGGCCGCGACCCGCGCCAGCAGCCAGCCCGGCGCGGCCACGAGCGCCGTGCCGATCGCCCACGCGGTGTAGTCCTCGTGCCAGAACGCTCCGGCGACCGCGTACGCGATCGAGGCCAGCGCGGCCCAGCCGAACGGCATCCAGCGCCGGCGAAGCGCAAGAAAGGCAGGCGCCGTCCCACCGGATGCGCCCGTGATCGGCAGCGATGCCATGTCGACACCTCGCGACCCGATCCCGGCCGGCGGAAGGGGCGGCGCGCGCCCCCGGGCAGGATCAGAAATCAGAAGATGAACTGCAACCCCAAGGTCAACTGATTATAGTCGCGCAGCGAGCGCACGGCGGGGTCGGGGGTGCCGAACTTCACCTTCGCATACTCGAGGCTCACCTTCAGCTTCTGCCCGTCGAGATACCAGTTCGCGCCGAGGCTGTTCCACGTCTGGTCGTAGTACTCGGCGTTGCCGACCTTCACGCCGTAGTCGGAGTTCTCGTGACGCGCGAAGAACTGCAGGCGACCCGGGCCGACCTTGCCGGGCAGCATGTAGCCGGCCTTCAGGTAGAAGCCCTTCAGGTCGCTGTTGACCGGCAACTCGGGGTCGGGCGACTGGTTGTACGCGCCGCCGGTGTCGTACTTGAACATGGCGCCCGACACGGTGTAGACGCCGCTGCGCGCCGGATACTCCATGAACGCGTCGACCGTCCAGGCCTTGTAGTCCTTGATGTCACGGCGCAGCAGCCAGTCGCCGTAGGCGACGTTCGACTGCGTGTCGTACGCCGCACCGATCGTCAGGACCTTGGCGGTGCCCAGATAGGTGCCGAGGTACCCGTAGTTCGACTCGGGATCCCAGAAGCTGTAGTGGACCCGCGCGGTGAGCCGCGGGTCCTTCTTCGGCACGTACGTGCCCTCGCGTCCGTCGGCCACCATGAGGCGGTACTGCAGGCGGGCGTCGAGCAGGTTGCCCCAGATTGCCAGCCCGGTGTCGCGGCTGCCGCCGAACGGCGTGTACGACAATACCTCGGCCCGGTCCATCGTCAGCGGCTCGAGGCAGGCCTCGAGGTTCTCGCGCGAGAACGTGTTCTTGAACCGGCCGACGATGAAGCGCAGGTCGTCCCGGTAATCGATCGTGACGTAGGCGTCGCGATAGTAGACGCTGCGGTTGTCCTGCCCGAAACGGCTGTCGTTGCCGGCCTCGAGTTGCGCGTAGAAGCCGACGTAGTCGTTGTACTGGCCGGAGAACGTGAGCCGGTTGCGGCGCAGGAACGCGTCGGTCGACGAACCCGTCTGCGTGTCCGACGTGAAGCTGCGGCGCTGCATCCAGCCCTGCAGCGCATAGGTGAACGTCACCGAGCCCTGGTCGCCGAACTGGATCGTCGGACCGGCGAGCGCCGGCAGCGGCAGCGCGCCGGCGACGAGCGCGGCGCAGCACGCGGCACGAACGAACATCCTGGTGGATTTTTTCATTTCACTTCGCTCCGGCAGTTGCGGCGTAGGCGCCCTGGACCTTCGACAGGTCGCTGGCATGGCAGCCGGCGCACGAGCCGGCGGAGTCGTCGCGCGGCTTCGCGACCATCTTCGCGTGCGCGAGGTCCTCTTTCATGATCCTGGGGTTGCCCTTGTGACAGCCGGCGCACGAGTTGTTCACCTTCGCGTGCTGCGCGTGCCAGGGCGATTTCGTGTCGGGCGCTTTCGCCCGCGTGCCGTTGTGGCACTTGAAACAGCTCGACGCGCCCAGCCCGCAAGCGTTGGCCAGCGGAATCGGCGACACGCGCGAGGCGCTGTCTGCCAGCGCCGACACGGCCTCGGCGCCCCAGCCGGCTGCCGCTTGCGCATCCGGCTCGTCGCGCGCTGCGGTGCCCAGGCCGGCCAGAAGCGCCATGCCGATCGCCAGCGCGGACAGCAGTCCGCTGCGCCAGGCCCATCTCCTCCAGCCTGCCTTGTCGTGCCCGTGTCTCATTTGCCCTCCTCCCTCTGTTGTTCGTGCCGCCCGGGGGCCGGCCTCGCCGGGCCGGACCCGCCGCCCGGTGCGGGCGCGTCCGCCGCCTTCTGCTGCGATCCCGACCCGAACCGCGCCTCCCATGCCTTGCGGATCTCTTCCTCGCCCAGGCCCGATTCGCAGGAACAGACGGGCCCGCGCGAGCGGTACTTCAGCCGCGGCGGATCCGACGTCGCCGCCTGGGCGAGAGCCGCCGCAAGCAGCAACGCGAGCGCGATCGAGACTCGAATCGAATTCATGGTTCCGCGATGCACGAAGCTTCGTGCCGATCGCGTTGAACGCACACACCGTGCCAGCATCGGGCCCTCGCCAAATCAATGGGTTATCGGATGCTCCGGCCGCGCGCCGAATTGCAGCGCGCGAGTTGGCCGAAGCAATGTTTCAATTTGCAATAGGTGCGGCGGCGGGCGGCGCGGCAACGACGCGGGCCAGGTCGTACTCGGCCGACAGCACGTCGGCGAGCGCCTGGCGCAGGTGCGAGACGGCCTGCGACGGCAGCTGCGCGTCGCGCGCGAGATGCTCGCGAAACATCCGCTCGTAGTGCTCGCCGGGCTTCACGCGCACGAGGAGTTCGACTTTCCAGCCCGCGGCACGGGGAGCCGGGAAGCGCACCGCGAAGTCGCGCGACTCTCCGGCGGGAATGCGCGTGTCCGCCAGCTCGCGGGTGAGTTGCGTGTCGACCGTCCAGCCGATCACCTGGCGCCCGAGCGTCCGTGTCGAACCGTCGGCGTCGCGGCGCACGAAATCGAGTTCGACCTTCGGCACCATGTACGTCGGGAAGTGGTGGCCCGCCCCGACGTTGCGCACCCGGGCGCGCGCCTCGTAGCGGTCGCCGCCCAGCGCGACCACCTCGAGTCCGAGGTCGAGCGCGCTGCGCGTGGTCTCGGGATCGTGGATGCCGCGCCACGAATGCTGCCGGCCCGGCATGTGGCAGGACTGGCAGGTCCGCTCCGGCGCCATCGGGCTTGCGGACCACTGGTTCCAGGTGTCTTCGAAGAGCTTGCCCGCGACGCTCGGGCCATCCGGCGGGAACTGGTGGCAGTGCGCGCAGAAGCGACTGTCCTCGAACGCCTTCGACGCGGTGAAGCCGCCGTGCGCGGTGCCGGGCTCGGCGCCCGGCCGTGCCGGCGGGCCGAAGCGCCGGTGGCCGCGCACGTGACACGCTGCGCAAACCAGGCCCTCGTGGCCGAGTCCCGGATCGACGTAGCCGGGCGGCGGCAGCGGCGGCGCGACCTGCCAGCCGTGCTCGATCGCAAGCAGCGCCTTCTGCTCGGCCAACGGAGCGTGACAGCGGAAGCATCGATTCGCCTGCGCCTGGTCCATCAGCGCGAGTTGCCAGAGCAGGCCCGGGCCGACGGTGCGGCTGTGCAGGCTGGTGCGCCACGCCTCGTACTGCTGCGCGTGGCACTGCCCGCACGACTTCGGCGACAGCGACGCCTCGAGGGCCGAGAAGCCGGCGGGCGGCGGCCCCTGTGGAGGAAGGGGCTCCGCCCAGTGCCGCTCGAGGAAGGCTTCGACCGACGGCGCCGCCGCTCGCTCGCTGCAGCCGGCCGACAGCGCGGCCGCGGCGAGCAACAGCGACAGCGCCGCGCGCCGCGCGCCAGGCCGGCGCCTCACCGCGACCGGCCGGCGCGCGTCAGCCGCCGCAGGGGTTCGACGGGGCGCCCGACCCGCCGGAGCGACCGGCGACCGGCGACTCGCCCGTCTTGTAGGCCGTGTCTTCCCGAACGATCACGTTGGCCGAGCGGGCATACGCGTCGACGACGGTGCGCGGCTCCACCAGCGAACTGTCGCTCGCTGCGCGGAAGAACGAGCGGACGTCGGTGCGCCATGGCGAGTCGGCAGGCAACAGGTAGGTGCCGTTGCGGTCCTTGATGTGCGAGAGCGAATTCCATTCGACCATGGCGCCGTCGTAGAAGCGCGTCGGCAGGCCGAGGACCACGGCGGAGGCGACGCCGGTGATCATCGCGCGGAAGGTCGTTTCGCAATAGCCATAGATCGTATCACCGGGCTGGTACGCGTTGCCCTTGCCGACGAGCCGGTAGCTCCCGTCCATGAATCCGTAGCCGTTCGCGTCGGTCTCGCCCTCGAGGTAGGCCTTCAGGTCAGCCTTGGGTTTCCAGCTGAACCCCTTCGTACTGTCCAGCAGGTTGTTGAAGTTCAGCTGCAGCGCGCCCCACGGGTGCCCCTGGCGCGAGCCGTTGTTCTGGAACTTCTTCATGTAGTCGAACGACACGTTCGACGTGCAGTACGGCACGCCGGCCGTGATCGACGTGCAGTTCGCGTCCTTGACGTCGCCGCCCTCGAGGAACTCGCCGGCGCTGAACTGGCCGACCTCGCGCGCGTCCCAGATGAACACGCCGTCGGTGCGCTGGTTCACGTCGCTCGCCGGCAGGACCTTCAGCATGTCCGCAAAGGTTGCCTGCAGCTGGGTGTTGTCCACCTGCAGCTGCTTGACCGACATCGTGCCGCTGTTCGGCGCGGTGCTCGCGGCCGCCTGGAAGTAGCTGGCGGCCGGCAGCAGCGCGCCGCCGCTGCCGTTCCACTGGTTGCTGCCGTTGAGCAGCGCCAGGTTCGCCTTGTCGACGCCCCAGTAGCGCAGCGTGTACCAGCAGCGGCCCTGCGTCATCACGTTGCTCGTGCTCGCCGCGCCCTGGGCGCAGACGATCATGTCGTTGCGCGGGTCGATGTTGTACTTCTTCAGCAGCGCGTCCACGCCCGGTCCGTCGAGCACCATGCTGCGCGTCTCGACGACGCCGTTGCTGCGCGTCTGGACCCAGCCGCCCTCGAGGTAGGTGAACACGTTCTTGCCGTCGGACTTCAGGTACTCGAAGCCGGCCGGACCCGCCGTAACCTGCAGGATCACCAGCTTGCCGGTGACACCGGCCGGCCGGTTGGCGGGCCAGTCGTCGATCCAGCGCTTCAGCGTCGCGCCCGAGATCACGCCGTTGACGTTGTCGTCGTAGCTGTCGGCGGACTCCTGGGCGATCGCCGCCGGCGAATTGACCACCATCTTGGTCGCCACGGCACTCGTGTCCGCGCCGCCGCCACCACACCCCTGCAGGCCCAGCACGAGGCCCAACACGGCCGCCCCGCCCAGCGTCGTCTTCGTTCGCGTCCTCATCCTGAGTCCCTCCTCGTTGTTCGTCCGTCGGCCGTCCGCCCCCGGGGCCGATCGATCAGCCACTTGCCGGCACCTTCAGCACGACCGGCATGAATCCCTCTTCCAGAGCATCGAGCAGCGCCGCGTAGTCGCCCGAGGGCGCCGGCGCCAGCTCGAGCTCGCGCACCTGCGCCCCCGCGCCGCGCAACGCCTCGCCCAGGCCGTCGATGGCGGGGACCCCCGCCGGCCTGACCAGGACCACCCGTTTCGCCGCGCTCATACGCAATACACCACGTCGCTTTCGAGAATCCGGGCGGCGAGTTGCGCCGCGCCGTCACCCTCGGCCAGGCCGGAGACGGGCACGTCGGCGAAGTCCAGCGCCTGGAGCTGCTCGTCGATCGCAGGCCCGGACGGGGTCGCGCCCCACACGGCCACTTCGATGCAGTCGTCGAGCAGCGTGAGGCCGGCGGCCATCCTCAGGGCCTCCGCCTTGTTGCGCACCGCGAGCATCAGGATGCGTTTCGGATCCGTCATGCGCCGCCCCTCAGAACACCAGCACCCGGTCGCACAGGTGCGCGAGCTGGGCGTTCTGGTACTGGCCGCCGAACACGATCGGCCCCGCGAGCGCCTCGCGCCCGAAGCGCCCGGCCGCGTGGAGCTCGACGCTGTGCTCGCAGACCGTGACCGTGCCCGGGCGCGCGCGCGCACGCTCCAGGAACCCGGCGTCGGCGAGCAGGCTCACGCCGGTGTCGGTGAGGAAGCACTGCGCCTGCCAGCCGCGCGCGAACGCCGCGTCGAGCAGCCCGCTCGCGTGCGCGGCGAAGGCTTCGTCGGTGATCACGATTCCGAGCCGCATCGATCAGGCCTTGCGGATCTTCCACGCGAACGAGCCGCCTTCTTCGCGGCGCTCGAACAGTTCGTCGCCGTCGGTCTCGCACATGGCCATGATCGATTCGCCCGACGACGGGTTGTCGAACAGCACCGTGAGGACGTCGCCGCTCGCCATCTTCTGCAGGGCCTTCTTCGTGTACATCTGCGGGTGCGGACAGGTGTAGCCGCAGACATCGAGCTTCCACTCGTGCTCGCCGACCCGGTCGAAAGTCATCGCCATCGCCAATCTCCTTCTCGTTCAGCAGGCGCGCGGCGTCAGAGCGCCGACGCCTCGTTGCGCGCCGCGCTCCATTCCATCCACCAGGCAAACACCTTGACGCCGACCCAGGAGCCCGCGGCCATGCCGAACAGGAACACCCAGCCGCTCGGGTCGCCGTTGGTGACCGTGGCGAAGAAGGCGCCGATGTTGCAGCCCATGCCGATGCGCGCGCCGATCCCCATCAGCGTGCCGCCGGCCAGCGCGAACACCGCCGATTCCAGGTTCGGGAACTTCCACTTGAATTCGCGGCGGGACAGCGCCATCGCCGCGGCGCCCAGGATGATGCCGATCGACATGAACCCGGGCGCGTTGAGCAGCGGATTGGGCAGGCCGTTGTCCAGGCCGAAGAAGATGTTGTCGGTGCCCATCAGGCCGAGCTTGTGCAGCAGCCAGCCGCCCCACTGCGCCTCCTGCGTGGTGATGTACCAGTAGCCGGGGTCGAACACCGTGTCCTGGATCGACAGCCCGCTGGTGTAGCCCATCGCCGCCAGCAGCTCGCCGAAGTTCAGGATGCCGTAGTGGTTGCGCAGCGCGCCGGTCACCCACATGTGAAGGCCGGCGAGCACGCCGAGCCCGACGCCGGCGATCGCGGTGTTCTTCGACGAAGTGAACATCGACCAGATGCCGGCCAGCTCGTCGGCGAACGACGGCGCGGTCTTCTTCGCGCGCCGCATGTAGCCCTTGCGGTAGTAGCGCAGGTACAGCACCAGCAGGATCACGATCACCGGAACGAACGCTGTCAGCAGCGTGTTGGCCAGCAGGATGCCGGCCGCCGTGTCCCCGGCCCCCAGCGCCTCGGCGGTGGTCGTGCCCTTGAGGTCCCAGATGTGGCCCGCGGTAAAGATGTCGAACCAGCCGCGCGTCACGCTCAGTTCGGCCGGCATGTCCTTGGCGGCGGCCGATGCCACCCACGAGGACGGAACCAGTGCGTCCCACCACCCGCTCGCGCTCACCACGATCGCCTGCGAGAACGAGATCGCCACGATCACGAGCATCGCGTTCATGTTGCCTTCGCCGGCCTTGTACAGCGACCCGGACGCGCAGCCTCCGGTGAAGACGATGCCGAATCCGAAGATCGCGCCGCCGACGACCACGTGCCAGCCGAGCACGTTCGGATGGAAGGTGCTGAACCCGCTCAGCGTCACGATCGCCGCGACCGTCGCGTAGAGCGCGACCGCAATCATCATCCCGACGGCCATCCGCGGGACGCCCACCGCGAACAGGTCGCGCACGGCCGACGCCATGCAGAAGCGCCCGTACTGGAGCAGCGCCCCGTAGGCGAGGCCGAACCACGCGTAGACGAGCAGGTAGACGAAGCGCGTGTCGATCGACAGCGCCCACGCCGAACCGAGCGCCACCAGCGCCACCACCCCGAGCGCGCGCCGATTCGCGCGCCGGCGAACCTCGCCGGCGGCTTCCGTCTGCATGTTCACCAAGCCTTCTCCCAGTGCATGCGCATGCCGCACCCGTCCGCGCTCAGGCGCTGCGGCGCAGGTAGATGCGCCAGTGCCCGGTCCCGCGAACGGTCGCCAGGTGCTCGCAGTCCAGCTTCAGCGCGAGCGCCGGAAACCCTTCGGCGGCCGCCGCGTTGTCAGTGAGCACCTCGATGACCTCCCCCACGCCAATCTCGCCGACGACCTTGACGGTCAGCAGTTGCGGGCGCGGGCACATCTCGCCCAGGCAGTCGATCGACCGCGCCAGGGGCACGGCGCCCAAGCCCGGCAGTTCGACCGTCCGCAACACGGAAACCGGAGGGCTGCGCCGCTTGGGCAGGAGGCGGTCAAACCAGCCCATGGCCCATCCCTTCGCTTTCCGCAATTCGACGGCGAGCAACAAGCAGGCAACGTGCCAGCATGGAAACCCCTTTGAGAAACAATCGCTTGTCGAAGAATGCCCGAGCGGGCGACAAGTGAAAATTGCAATCCGCCGGCGACGGCGGTGAATTACGCAACGGCAGGAGGCAGGCCGGGGCGCCCGGCCGACGCCGCGCTCAGGCGAACGGGCGCACGCCGATCAGCGGGCCGTGCAGGTACAGCGCGAACACGAACCACGCGACCGCGCCGACCACCACCGACGTGAGGTCGTTGGCCAGCGCGCCGGCGCCGCGCTTCGTGCCGGCCGCGCGATCGCGCCGGCGCAGCGACGCGTAGGCGATCACCGCCCACGCGAGGAACGCGCCGAACAGCACGACGTCGGCGAGCCGGCCGTTCGAGAGCAGGTGCGCGAACGCCCACAGCTTGACGCCGGCGACCATCGGGTGGCCGACCAGCGCACGGATGCGGCTGCGCGGTACGTAGGCCGCGGCGATCAGGATGAACGACAGCAGCGTGAACAGCGACGCCGCGTGACGCATCCACACCGGCGGCTGCCACAGGTCGACGGGCGCCGCGCGCGCAAGGCCGAAGCCCCAGACGACGAGCGCCAGTCCGGCCAGCGAGACCAGCGAATACAGCCCCTTCCAGGCGCCCTCGCCCATCGCCGCGACGCGCGCGCTGCGCCAGTCGTCGGCGACGATGCGGATCGAGTGGGTGCCCAGGAAGAGGATCAGGCCGAGGATGAGTACGGTCATGGTCGTCGAGTGTATGCGAAACGCCCGCGCGCGGCGCGATTTCCCTCGCGGATCGGCACCGTGAGAAAATCGCCGGCATGCGCGTCCTCCAGCACCTCTTCGACAAGAACAAGGCCTGGTCCGAAAGGGTCCGCCGCGACGACCCGCAGTTCTTCGAGCGGCTGTCGCAGCAGCAGTCGCCGCGCCACCTCTGGATCGGCTGCTCCGACAGCCGCGTGCCGGCCAACGAGATCATCGGCCTGCCGCCGGGCGAGGTGTTCGTCCACCGCAACGTCGCCAACGTGGTCGTCCACACCGACCTGAACTGCCTGTCGGTGATGCAGTTCGCGATCGACATCCTGAAGGTCGAGCACGTGATGGTCGTGGGCCACTACGGCTGCGGCGGCGTGCGCGTGGCGCTGCGCGGCGAGCGCGTCGGGCTGTCCGACCACTGGATCGGCCACGTGAGGGACGTCTTCGAGCAGCACGAGGCGCGCATCCGGCCGCTGTACCACGAGTCGCACCAGGTCGACCGGCTCTGCGAGCTCAACGTGATCGAGCAGGTGCACAACGTCTGCCGATCGACGATCGTGCGCGACGCCTGGGATCGCGGGCAGCCGCTGTCGGTGCACGGCTGGATCTACGGCCTGAACAACGGCCTGCTGCGCGATCTCGGCGTCACCGCCCAGAACCGCAAGGAAGCGGCCGAGCGCTACGAGGCGGCGATCCAGGCGCTGACATGAAAGTCGTCGTGCTCGGCGCGGGCGTGGTCGGCGTCGCCAGCGCCTGGTTCCTGAACCGGCAGGGCTTCGAGGTCACCGTCGTCGACCGGCAGGGCGAGCCCGCCGCCGAGACCAGCTTCGCCAACGGCGGGCAGATCTCGGTGAGCCACGCCGAGCCCTGGGCCAACCCGGCCGCGCCGATGAAGATCCTGCGCTGGCTCGGGCGGCGCGACGCGCCGCTGCTGTTTCGGCTGCAAGCCGACCCCGCGCAGTGGCGCTGGGGCCTGGCGTTCCTGCGCGAGTGCACGCACGAACGCGCGCGCCACAACATCGCGCAACTGGTGAGGCTGGGCCTGTACAGCCGCGCGACGCTGCAGGCGTTGCGCCGCGAGACCGGCATCGGGTACGACGAGTGCAGCCGCGGCATCCTGCACTTCTATACCAGCGCCGCCGAGTTCGAAGCGGCCCGCGAGCCGGCGCGGCTGATGACCGAGCTCGGATGCGAGCGCCGGGTCGTCTCGGCCGACGAGGCGGTGGCGATCGAGCCGGCGCTGCGCCAGGCGCGGCCGATGCTGGTCGGCGCCACGTACACCGCGGCCGACGAGTCGGGCGACGCGTGCCGCTTCACGCGCGAGCTCGCGGCACTGTGCCGCGCGCGCGGCGTGCGTTTCCTGATGCAACACCGCGTGACCGCGCTGCGCGCCGCGGGCGGGCGCGTCGAGCACGTCGAGGCGATCGACGCCGAGGGCCGCTACGTGCGGATCGAAGCCGACCGCTACGTGCTCTCGCTCGGCAGCCACAGCGCGCGCCTCGCGGCTCCGCTCGGGCTGCGATTGAATATCTATCCGGCCAAGGGTTACTCGCTGACGATGCCGGTGCGCGACGCGGCGCTTGCAAACGAAGTCTCGCTGACCGACGACGAATACAAGCTGGTGTTCTCGCGGCTCGGCGAGCGGCTGCGGGTCGCCGGCACCGCCGAGCTCGGCGGCTACGGGCGCGCGCTCGACCGCGCGCGCTGCGCGGCGATCCTGCGCCGCGTCGAGCAACTTTTCCCCGGCGCTGGCGACGCGTCGCGCGTCGAGTACTGGAGCGGCCTGCGGCCCGCGACCCCGTCGAACCTGCCGTACATCGGCGCGAGTCGCGTCGCGAACCTGTTCCTGAACACCGGCCACGGCACACTCGGCTGGACGCAGGCCTGCGGCAGCGGCCGCGCGCTGGCGGACCTCGTCGCCGGACGTCCGCCCGAGGTCGACTTCGCGTTCTGCGGTGCCTCCGGCCCGCGATCGCCGACCGCTGCGGGCTGTGAGAACATCTCCGCATGAAAGCGACGCGCTCTCCGCAAGACCGCGAGCCGGGCTCGCACGACGGCGCGGCGTCGCCCGCCGCCACGCGACCGCCCGCCTCCGCGTATCCGTTCGAGGGCGTGCCCGACACGGGCACCGCGCGCGAGATCCGGCCCGGCGTGCTGTGGATCCGCATGCCGCTGCCGTTCGCGCTGAACCACATCAACCTCTACGCGCTCGCGGACGGCGACGGCTGGACGATCGTCGACACCGGCGTGCGCACCGAGACGACCGCCGCGGCCTGGCAGCAGCTGCTGGGCGGCGCGCTCGGCGGACGACCGATCCGCCGCGTGCTCGTCACGCACATGCACCCCGACCACGTCGGGATGGCCGGATGGCTCACGCGCAAGTTCGATTGCCGGCTCTGGATGACGCGGCTCGAGTACCTGACCTGCCGCGTGCTGGTGGCCGACACCGGCAGCGAGGCGCCCGAGGACGGCGTCGAGTTCTATCGGCGCGCGGGCTGGGACGACGCCGCGCTCGAGCAGTATCGCGCGCGCTTCGGCGGTTTCGGCAAGGGCGTCTACCGGCTGCCCGACAGTTATCGCCGAATCGTCGACGGCGAGACGATCCGCATCGGCGAGCACGACTGGACCGTCGTCGTCGGCCACGGCCATTCGCCCGAGCACGCGTGCCTGCACAGTCCGGCGCTCAGGCTGCTGGTCTCAGGCGACCAGGTGCTGCCGCGGATCTCGTCGAACGTGTCGGTGTTTCCCACCGAGCCCGACGCCGATCCGCTGGGCGACTGGATCGAGTCGCTGGCGAAGCTCGAGCGCGCGCTGCCCGACGACGTCCTGGTGCTGCCGTCGCACAACGAGCCGTTCAACGGCCTGCACGCGCGGCTGCAGTCGCTGGCCAGCGGCCACCTGCGCGGGCTCGACCGGCTGCGCAAGTCGCTCGCGCAACCGAAGCGCGTGGTCGACCTGTTCGGCGCGCTGTTCGCGCGCGACGTGCGCACCGACCCGCATCTGCTCAGCATGGCCACCGGCGAGTGCATCGCGCACCTGAACTACCTGCGGGCGCGCGGCGAGGTGGTGGTCGAACCCGATGCGAACCGCGTCGACTGGTATCGGAAGATCTGAAGATGTACTACGAACCCGGTGTGATCCCGCACGGCCTGCCGCACGACCCGTTCAAGTCGTGCGTGATTCCACGCCCGATCGGCTGGATCTCCACGGTCGACGGGCAGGGGCGACACAACCTCGCGCCGTTCAGCCAGTTCCAGAACGTGACCTTCAATCCGCCGATCGTGATGTTCTCGGCGAACCAGGACACCGGCGGCGTGCGCAAGGACTCGGTGCGCAACGCCGAGGAGACCGGCGAGTTCGTCTGGAACATGGCCACCTACGCGCTGCGCGAGGCGGTCAACATCACCGCCGAGGAGCTTCCGCACGGCGTCGACGAGTTCGAGCGCGCGGGGCTTGCGAAATTGCCGTCGCGCAAGGTGAAGCCCGCGCGCGTGGCCGGCTCGCCGATCCACTTCGAGTGCGTCTACCTGAACACGCTGCGCTTTCCCGGCGTGCCGCCGATGGGCACGGCCGACGTCGTGTTCGGCCGCGTGGTGGCGGTGCACATCGATGACGCGGTGATCGACGCCAACGGGCTGGTCGACGTGCTGAAGATCCAGCCGCTGGCGCGGATGGGCTACTACGACTACACGTTCGTCGACAACAAGTTCTCGATGGTGATCCCGGGCAACAGCCGGAAGCTGCTGGCGGGGCTGGAGGGATCTGCGGAGAAGGCGCGGGACTGATCAGCCTGCCAGTTGGCTCTCGCGCGCCCGGATCAGCGCGACGACGACGTCGTTCGCTGGACTCGGCACGCCGGTCTCGGCGCCGAGGCGCGAGATCGCGCCGTTGATCGCATCGACCTCGCCTCGCCGGCCGGCCATGGCGTCGATCAGCATCGAAGGGCGGGCGTTCGGGATCTTCGAGCCGAGGTTCTTCACGTGCCCGATCGGGTCGGCGAGGCCGAGGTCGACCCCCAGCGCCCCGGCGACCGCGACCGCCTCTCGCGAGCACGCGGAGGCGACGCGCCAGGCTTCCTCGTTCGCGATGATCTGGCCGATCGTCAGGCCGGTGAGGCACGCGGTCCCCGAGTAGGCGACGTTCATGACCAGCTTCTTCCAGACCATGGACGCCACGTCGTCGTGCAGCGCGACCTTGAAGCCGGACGAGCGCCAGATCTGCGCGGACGCGGCAAGGTCATCGAGCGGAAGCCCGGCGTAGCGTCCGAACCAGGTGACCTCCATCCCGTTGTGGTGCGCGTGGCCCCACTCGGGAATCGACGCGCCGAAGCCGCCGACCACGCCGACCGCCAGCCGGTCGGGATCGATGTGCCGGCCCGCGCGCTCAGGCGAGCCGAGGCCGTTCTGGATCGTCTGCACCACCGTCGTGGGACCGACCAGCCCCTTGCTCGATCTGGCCGCGGATTCGACGTCGAAAGCCTTGGTCGCGATGACGACCAGGTCGCAGCGGCCGATGCCGTCGGTCGTCACCGACGCGCTGGCCAGCCTGACGGTGCGGTCGCCGCTGAAGCCGCTGACGCGCAGGCCGTGCGCGTTTATCGCGTCGACGTGCGCCTGCCAGAAAGTGACCGCGTGCACCTCGTGCCCGGCCGACGCCATCAGGCCGGCGTAGACCGAGCCCATCGCCCCGCAGCCGACGATTGCGACCTTCGCCATCGATCCGTCCCCTGCCCAGCCGGCGTGCGCGCGCTGCGGCGACGCCGCTAGACGTCGATGTTGCGTGCCACCAGCGCGTTCTGCTCGATGAACGCGCGCCGAGGCTCGACCTCGTCGCCCATCAGCGTCGCGAAGATCTGGTCGGCCGCGAGCGCGTCCTCGATCTGCACCTTCAGCAGCCGGCGCGCCGCCGGGTCCATCGTGGTCTCCCACAGCTGCTCGGCGTTCATCTCGCCCAGGCCCTTGTAGCGCTGGCGCCCGACGCCGCGCTCGGCCTCGGCGAGCAACCAGCGCATCGCGGCGCGGAAGTCGGCCACCGGCTGGCTCTTGAGCTTGTCGCCCTCGCCGCGGCGGATCTCGGCGCCGGCGCCGATCAGTCCGGACACGGTCTGCGCGCAGTCGGCGAGCGCGCGGTAGTCGGCCGAGACCAGGAAGTCGGCGTCGATCGCGCTGGCCTTCACGTTGCCGTGGTGCTTGCGCTCGATGACCAGCAGCCACTTCTCGTGCTTGTCGTCGAAGCGCGGGCGCACCGACGGCGCGTCGCCGTTGGTCGCCGGTGCGTACTTCGCCATCGCCTGCGCGAGTCGGCCCGCAGAGGCCATCGTGCTCTGCTCGTTCGAGAGGTCGATCGCGCAGCCGTCGAGGATCGCGCGCAGCGCGTCGGCGTCGATGATCCGCGCGAGGCGGTCGATCACGGCCTCGGCCAGCAGGTACTTGCGCGCGAGCTCGCCGAGCGCCTCGCCGCGGATCGGCTCGTCGCCGGCCGAGGGCAGCAGCGCCGCCCCGTCGAGCGCGTGGCGCAGCATGTACTGGTTCAGCTCGTGGTCGTCCTTCAGGTAGCGTTCGTCGCGGCCGTGCTTGACCTTGTAGAGCGGCGGCTGCGCGATGTAGACGTGGCCGCGCTCGACGAGGTCGGGCATCTGGCGGTAGAAGAACGTGAGCAGCAGCGTGCGGATGTGGCTGCCGTCGACGTCGGCGTCGGTCATCACGATGATGCGGTGATAGCGCAGCTTGTCGACGTCGTAGTCGGGGCCGATGTTGGTGCCCAGCGCGGTGATCAGCGTGGCGATCTGCTCGGACGAGATCAGCTTGTCGAAGCGCGCCTTCTCGACGTTGAGCACCTTGCCGCGCAGCGGCAGGATCGCCTGGAACTTGCGGTCGCGGCCCTGCTTGGCCGAGCCGCCGGCCGAGTCGCCCTCGACGATGAAGATCTCGGAGAGCGCCGGGTCCTTTTCCTGGCAGTCGGCGAGCTTGCCGGGCAGCCCGACGCCGTCGAGCAGCCCCTTGCGGCGCGTCATCTCGCGCGCCTTGCGCGCGGCCTCGCGCGCGCGCGCCGCGTCGACGATCTTGCTGCAGATGACCTTCGCGTCGACCGGCTTCTCGAGCAGGAACTCGTCGAGCGCCTTCGCGACCACCTCCTCGACCGCCGGGCGCGCCTCGGACGAGACGAGCTTCTCCTTGGTCTGGCTCGAGAACTTCGGGTCGGCCATCTTGATCGACAGCACGCAGGCCAGGCCCTCGCGCATGTCGTCGCCGCCGGTCTCGACCTTGGCCTTCTTCGCGAGCTCGTTCTGCTCGATGTACTTGTTGATGACGCGCGTCATCGCCGCCCGCAGGCCGGTGAGGTGCGTGCCGCCGTCCTTCTGCGGAATGTTGTTGGTGAAGCAGAGCACCTGCTCGGCGTAGCCGTCGTTCCACTGCATCGCGACCTCGACGTACACGCGCTTGTGCTCGCCGCCGACCTCGACCTCGAGCTCGCCCGAGGTGTGGAAGACGTTCGGGTGGATCGTCGCCTTGGTCTTGTTGATGTACTCGACGAAGCCGCGCACGCCGCCCGAGAACGCGAAGTCTTCTTCCTTGCCCTGGCGCTGGTCGACCAGCTTGATGCGAACGCCGTTGTTCAGGAAGCTGAGTTCGCGCAGCCGCTTGCTGAGGATCTCGTAGTGGAACTCGACGTTGCCGAAGATCGCCTCGTCGGCCAGGAAGTGCACCTCGGTGCCGCGCAGCTGAGTGTCGCCGGTCACGCGCATCGGCGACACCTCGACGCCGTCGCGCGTCTCGACGACGCGCTCGTGCACGACGCCGTGATGGAACTCGGTGAAGTGCACCTTGCCTTCGCGCCGGATGGTGAGCCGCAGCCACTTCGACAGCGCGTTGACGCACGAGACGCCCACGCCGTGCAGGCCGCCCGACACCTTGTAGCTGTTCTGGTTGAACTTGCCCCCGGCGTGCAGCTCGGTCATCGCGATTTCGGCCGCGCTGCGCTTGGGCTCGTGCTTGTCGTCCCACTTGATGCCGGTGGGAATGCCGCGGCCGTTGTCGACCACCGAAATCGAGTTGTCGGTGTGGATCGTGACGACGATCTCGTCGCAATGCCCGGCCAGCGCCTCGTCGATCGAGTTGTCGACGACCTCGAACACCATGTGGTGCAGGCCGGTGCCGTCGGAGGTGTCCCCGATGTACATGCCCGGCCGCTTGCGAACCGCCTCCAGCCCCTCGAGGATCTGGATCGAGGAGGAGTCGTACTGCTTTTCCGCTTCGGTCATTGCGTTCCTCAGATGCGCATCGGCATCACGACGTACTTGAACTGCTCGTCGTCGGGCACCGTCAGCAACGCGCTGGTGTTGGCGTCGCCGAAGTCGATGCGTACCGACTCGTTCTTCAGGTTGCCCAGCACGTCCTGCAGGTAGCTGACGTTGAAGCCGATCTCGAGCGCATCGCCCGCATAGTCGACCTCGATCTCCTCCACCGCCTCTTCCTGCTCGGCGTTGCTGGTCTGGATCTTCATCAGGCCGGGCGACAGGCTGAGCCGCACGCCCTTGAACTTGTCGCTGGTCAGGATCGACGCGCGAGCGAGCGAGGCGGCCAGCACGTCGCGGGCGACGGTCGCCCGGCGCGTGTAGCCCTGCGGGATCACGCGCTGGTAGTCGGGGAACTTGCCCTCGACCAGCTTCGAGATCATCTCGACCGCGCCGAAGCGGAACCGCACCTGGTTGCCCGAGACGTCGATCAGCACCGGCTCGTCGTCGTCCGAGAGCAGCCGCTGCAGCTCGAGCACCGTCTTGCGCGGCACGATCACCTCGTGCTTCGCGAGCGCGGCGCCCTCGACCGAGGCCTCGCAGAACGCGAGCCGGTGGCCGTCGGTCGCCACGACCTTGACCTGCGCGCCGTCGGTGACCAGCAGCAGGCCGTTCAGGTAGTAGCGGATGTCCTGCTGCGCCATCGCGAAATGCACCATCTGGAACAGGTGCTTCAGCTGCTTCTGCGGCAGCGAGAACGACGCATTGAACTGCTCGTTGACCGCGACCGTCGGGTATTCCTCGGCCGCCAGCGTCTGCAGCGCGAAGCGGCTCTTGCCGGCCTGGATCGTCGCGCGCTTGTTCTCGACCTTGATCGAGACGTCGGCGCCGTCGGGCAGCGAGCGCAGGATGTCGAGCAGCTTGCGCGCCGACACGGTCGTGCCGCCGTCTTCCTTGCCGGCGCCGAGTTGCGCAGTGGTCTGGATCTGGATCTCGACGTCAGTGGCGAGGAACGAGACGTCGTCGCCGGTCTTGCGCAACAGCACGTTGGCCAGGATCGGCAGCGTGTGGCGGCGCTCGACGATGCCGGCCACGGTTTGCAGGGGCTTCAGGATCGCATCGCGGTTGGCTTTGATGAACTGCATTGCTTTAGATTCCTGTTGCTGTTGTTGGATGTACGAGGCGCAACTCTGGGGACAACCCGCCCTGCCCTGCGCGGGCATTGGGTTTGCGGCGATTCCGGGGGTGTGGAAGACGCGCACCGGGGCCTGTGGACCCGGTCGAACAACCAGCGCCTGCCCGCAAAAAAGGCAGGTTGTTCACATTCGGTCCCGTACTTGTCCAGCCCTTGCCCACGCCGCGCATGCCGGTCCTCATCCGCGCAGCGTCTGGTCGAGCACGTGCAACTGGCGGTTCCACTCCTGGTCGTGCTGGCGCAGTTCCGCGATGCGCTTGACCGCGTGCATGACGGTAGTGTGGTCGCGGCCGCCGAAGGCCTCGCCGATCTCGGGGAAGCTCTTCTGCGTGAGCTCCTTCGCGAAATACATGGCCACCTGGCGCGCGCGCGCGATGTGTGCGGGCCGGCGCTTGCTGTACATGTCGGCGACCTTGATCTTGAAGAAGTCGGCCACCGTCTTCTGGATCGACTCGATCGAGATCGGCGGCCGGCTCAGCTCGAGCAGGTCCTTCAGCGCCTCCTTGGCGAGGTCGGCGGTGATCGCCCGATTGCGGAAGCGCGCGAAGGCGATCACGCGCAGCAGCGCGCCTTCCAACTCGCGCACGTTCGAGCGCAGGTTCTTCGCGACGAAGAAGGCGACCTCCTCGGGGAGCTTCTCGCCCGACTGTTCGGCCTTCTTCAGCAGGATCGCGACCCGCATCTCGAGCTCGGGCGGCTCGATCTCGACGATCAGTCCCGAGCCGAAGCGCGACACCAGCCGGTCCTCGAAGGCCGAGAGCTCCCTCGGGTAGGTGTCGCTGGTGATGATCAGCTGCTTGCGGGCCGTGAGCAGCGCCTCGAAGGTATAGAAGAACTCTTCCTGGGTGCGGTCCTTGCCGCCCAGGAACTGGATGTCGTCCACCAGCAGCAGGTCGAGCGACTGGTATTTCTTCTTGAACTCGTGCAGCGACTTGCGCTGGATGCCGCGGACCATCTCGTCGAAATAGTCCTGCGCGTGGATGTAGCGCACGCGCGCGTTGGGGTTGCGCTCGAGGATCGCGTTGCCCACCGCGTGCAGCAGGTGGGTCTTGCCCAGCCCCACCCCGCCGTACAGGAACAGCGGGTTGTAGGCGGTGCCGGGGCGCTCGACGACCTGCAGCGCGGCCGACCAGGCGATCTGGTTGGCCTTGCCGTGGACGAAGGTGTCGAAGGTGAGCTCGGGGCGCAAGCGCGTCTGCGCGTCGGGTGCGGCGTGCGCGGGCGGCAGCGCGGCCGCGGCCGGCTCGACGGCGTCGAACGCGTCGACGTCGATCTCGTCGAGCGCCGTGAGGTCCAGGGCCGCGCGGGCCTCCGGGGACGCGCCGCGCATCGCATCGGGCGGTATGGCGTCGTTCGCGGCGGCGGCCGCGCGATGGATCTCGAAGCTCACGCGCAGCTCGGGCTCGATGGTCTCGCGCGCGATCGTCTCGATCCGCGACTCGAACTGCGACTTCACCCAGTTCAGCTTGAAGTGGTTCGGGACGCCCAGCCGCAGCAGGTGCTCGCCCGCGTCGTAGCCCAGGAAGACGAGCGGCTTGATCCAGGGCTTGAATTGCTGTGCAGGGATCTCGTTCTCGAGCCGAGCCACGCAGGCGAGCCAACGGTCCAACATGTTGTCGATCGATTCGGACAAGCGTGACGGGGGAGCGGGGTCGGGAGGGGACACGAAACCGCCCATTTTACCCCGTCATTGCAGTCCGGCGCCAACGCAAAATTGACAGCCGACCCGCTAATGCGTTGTAATGAAAGGCTTTTCCCTCCCCGGCCGAGGACTTTCCCGATGAAACGCACCTATCAGCCCTCCGTCGTGCGGCGAAAGCGCACGCACGGCTTCCTTGCACGCATGAAAACCCGTGGCGGTCGTGACGTCATCCGCGCGCGCCGCGCCAAAGGCCGCAAGCGTCTCGCCGTCTGAGCGCTCGCGCCAGCCCCGCGGCGAGGACGCGCGCCTGCCGCGAAGCGTGGTCGCAGCGCTGCTGCGTACGCGGCCCGGGGTCCGCAGCGAGCACTTCAGCCTGCACTGGAGGGTGCTCGAAGGTCCGCCGGGCGTATTGTTCATGGCGATCCCCAAACGCCTGCTGGCGAGAGCGGTCGACCGCAACGCGGTTCGCCGCGTGGCGCGCGAAGCCTGGCGCGCCGCCGCCGTCGCGCGTGCGCCGGTCGCCGCGATGCTTCGGATGACCGCGGCGCCGGCGGCGCGTGGCGCGCGGCACCGCAAGGCGCTGGTGCGCGCCGAACTCGACCAGGCGTTCCAGGCGATGGACCGGCGCCTGGGCGGTGGCTGAACAGGAGGAGCGTTGGTGAAGCGGGTGCTGGCAGCGTTGATTCGTTTCTATCGGGTGGCGATCAGCCCGATGACGCCGCCGCGTTGCCGTTTCCTGCCGACCTGTTCCGATTACGCGCTGGAGGCGATCGAGCGCCACGGCGCCGTCGCCGGCGGCTGGCTCGCGGTGCGGCGCCTCGCGCGATGCCATCCCTTCAATCCCGGCGGCCTGGACGAAGTCCCGGACCGCCCGCCCGCGTTCTGCCAATGCCGCTGGCCCGCGGCGCTGCGTCGCGACGAATCCACCGAACGATAGACCATGCAGACCCAACGAATGATCCTCTGGATCGTCTTCTCGATGTCGCTGTTGTTCCTGTGGGATTCGTGGCAGCGCCACCAGGGCCATCCGTCGCTGTTCGGCGGCGCGACGCCGCAGGCGAGCGCCCCGGCGGCCTCGGGCGACGGCAAGCCGCGCACCGATGCCAGCATCCCGCCGAGCTCCGGCGCCGGCGCCGAAGTGCCGGGCGCGGCGCCGGCCGCGCAGGCTGGCGGCCAGGGAGTGCCATCCGGAGCGCCCGGCGCGGGCGCCGCGGTGGCCCCGGCGGCTTCGGGTCCCTCGGGCCAGGCCATCCGGCTGGCCAACGACGTGCTGGCGCTCGACGTGAACCCGGTCGGCGGGCAGATCGAGCGGGCCGAGCTGCTCCAGCATCGCGACCTGAACGACCGCGCCCACCACCTGGTGCTGCTGCACAACCAGCCGGGCAAGCTGTACGTCGCGCAGAGCGGGCTGATCGGCGCCGCCGACGGCCCCGGCTATCCGAACCACCGGACCCCGATGACGCCGGTCGACGGCAACGCGGGGCCGCACGTGCTCGCGGCCGGGGGCGACGCGGTGCGGCTGTCGCTCGCCGCGGAGAGCGGCGGAGTGCAGCTGGTGCGCACCTACACGCTGGCACGCGGCGCCTACGTCGTCGACGTGAAGGACGAGATCACCAACGTCGGCGCCACGCCGGCGCGGCCCGTTCTGTACATGCAGCTGACCCGCGACGGCAACCCGCCGCCCGGCGAGTCGAAGTTCTACAGCACCTACACCGGTCCGGTCGTCTACTCCGACGCCGACAAGTTCCAGAAGGTGCCGTTCGGCGACATCGAGAAGGACAAGGCCAAGCACGCGATGAGCGCCGACAACGGCTGGGTCGGCATCATCCAGCACTACTTCGTCTCGGCGTGGATTCCGGCGGCCAAGGTCAATCGCGAGTTCTACACGCGCAAGGTCGACACGAACCTGTACTCGGTGGGCATCAAGGAGCCGCTGGCCGAGTTGGCGCCGCAGGCGAGCACGACCGTTCAGTCGCGGCTGCTGGTGGGCCCGCAGGACCAGCGGATGCTCGAGGGCATCGCGCCGGGCCTCGACCTGACCGTCGACTACGGCTGGCTCACCGCCGTCGCGCAGCCGATCCACTGGCTGCTGCAGAAATTGCACGGGCTGGTGGGCAACTGGGGCTGGGCGATCGTGCTGCTGACGATCGTCGTGAAGACGATCTTCTTCCCGCTGCAGGCGGCGAGCTACAAGTCGATGGCGCGGATGAAGGCGGTCACGCCGCGGCTCACCGCGATCCGCGAGCGCTACGGCAACGATCGCGTGAAGATGAACCAGGCGATGATGGAGCTGTACAAGACCGAGAAGATCAATCCGCTCGGCGGCTGCCTGCCGATCGTGGTGCAGATCCCGGTCTTCATCGCGCTGTACTGGGTGCTGCTCGCGTCGGTCGAGATGCGCGACGCGCCGTGGGTCGGCTGGATCACCGACCTGGCGGCCCCGGACCCCTACTACATCCTGCCGCTGGTGATGGCGGGAACCATGTTCATCCAGACCAGGCTGAACCCGACGCCGCCCGACCCGATGCAGGCGAAGATGATGATGATCATGCCGCTGGTGTTCTCGGTCATGTTCTTCTTCTTCCCGGCGGGCCTGGTGCTGTACTGGCTGGTGAACAACGTCTACTCGATCGCGCAGCAATGGGTGATCACGCGCAAGATCACGCAGGAGGCGGCGGCGGCGAAGGCGCGCGGCTGACCGGGCCTGCCCGGGGGTCACTGCGAAGCGGCGCCTGCGGGCGCCGCTTGCCTTTGGGCGGCACGGCCAAGGATGATGCGACGATGATCTCCGATCTTCCGATCGCCGCGATCGCGACGGCGCCGGGCAGGGGTGGCATCGGGGTCGTTCGGGTCTCCGGACGCGACCTGTCGCCGATCGTCGCGGCGGTGCTGGGCCGGGCGCTCGCTCCTCGGCATGCGACCTACGGGCCGTTCCTGGCGGGCGACGGCGGGGCGATCGACCAGGGGATCGCGATCCACTTTCCCGCGCCGCACTCGTATACCGGCGAGGACGTGCTGGAGCTGCAGGGGCACGGCGGGCCGGTCGTGCTGCAACTGCTGCTTCGCCGGGTGCTGGAGGCCGGCCGCGACATCGGCCTGCGGCTGGCCGAGCCCGGCGAGTTCACGCAGCGGGCGTTCCTGAACGACAAGCTCGACCTGGCGCAGGCCGAGGCCGTTGCCGACCTGATCGACGCCAGCACCGAGCAGGCGGCGCGCTCGGCCACCCGCTCGCTGTCGGGCGAGTTCTCGGCGGCGGTGCATGGCCTGGTCGACCGGCTGATCGAGTTGCGCACGCTGGTCGAGGCGACGCTGGACTTCCCCGAAGAGGAGATCGACTTCCTGGAGGCGTCCGACGCGCGCGGCCGGTTGGCGCGCATTCGAGACGATCTGCATGCATTGCTGGCCAATGCGCGGCGCGGCGCGTTGCTTCGCGACGGGCTGAACGTGGTGCTGCTCGGCGAGCCGAACGTCGGCAAGAGCTCGCTGCTCAATGCGCTGGCCGGCGCCGAGGTGGCGATCGTCACCGAGATTCCGGGTACGACCCGCGACCGGATCGCGCAGGCGATCCAGATCGAGGGGGTGCCGCTGAACATCATCGACACGGCGGGGCTGCGCGAGACGACCGATCAGGTCGAGCGACTCGGGATCGCCCGGACCTGGGCCGAGGCGGCGCAGGCCGACGTGGTGCTGCACCTGCTGGACGCCCGCGAGACCGACACCGCGGCGGCAGAGGCAATCGAGCGCGAGCTCGATCATCGGCTCGCCGAGGCGGTGCCGATGGTGCGGGTCTACAACAAGATCGACCTGGCGGGGGTGGCGCCGCGGATCGAGCGGGCGGACAGTGCCGGTACAGTCGCTGATCGGAGAGCCGCCGGGGGCGAGACGATCGGCGACGAAAACCGGCCGGAACGCGGCCAATCAGTATCGTCGGTCTGGCTCTCGGCGAAGACGGGGGCGGGGATCGACCTGCTGCGGACGCTTCTGCTCGAGCTGGCGGGGTGGCAGGCGAGCGGCGAATCGACCTTCATCGCCCGCGAGCGGCACCTGATCGCGCTGCGCGCGGCGCAGACGCACGTCGAGGCGGCGGAGATGCACGCGCGCGAGCGGGCGCAGCAGCTGGATCTGTTCGCCGAGGAGCTGCGGTTGGCGCAGGAGCGGCTGAACGAGATCACCGGGGAGTTCACCGCGGACGACCTGCTGGGGGTGATTTTCAGCAGGTTTTGCATCGGAAAGTAGACTTGATTCCGAGACTGTCCGAGGACGTCCAGCAGGGTAATCTAAGGGGCTGAATATATTGAACATAAATTTCCGCTGATGTCTAATGTGTACCGACTGCAGCCAACGTAAGTTGTGTCCAAGTAATTGACCATGGCGGTTTTTGGACAGCTCTATCGGTCTGCTTGGACAAACGGAGGTGCACATGCCGCTCAACGACAACGCACTCAAGGCGCTCAAACCCAGGGCGAAGCCGTACACCGTGACTGACGATCGCGGCCTGTACGTCGAGGTCTTTCCAACCGGCGGGATCGTCTGGCGCTGCCGTTATCGCCTGAACGGCGAGACCGAGAAGCTCACGTTGGGCAAGTACCCTGCGCTCACGCTGAAGAACGCCCGAAGGAAGCGCGACGAGGCGGCGGAGGCCGCGGCGATGGGCCAGTCGCCGGCACGCCAGAAGCAACTCGCGAAGGTGGCCGCCGCCGGAACCGCCACGGTGGCCGAGTTCGGCGAGCGCTTCTTCCGGGAGGTGGTGGCGAAGGACCGGAAGGACATCACGATCCCCCGGAGGTACTTCGACAAGGCCATCGTGCCGGCGATCGGCGTGAAGCCCGTACGCGACGTCAGCACCGAGGACGTGCGCTCGATCATATGGAAGAAGAAAGAGGAGGGGTTCGACGCCGCCGCCGGCCAGATCCGCGGTTTGTTGAAGCGGCTGTTCGACTACGCGATGACCGCCGGGCTGGTTTCGGTGAACCCCGTCCTGGCGCTGCCGATGCGCCATGTCCATCGGGTGAAGTCACGGGAGCGCGCACTCTCCCCAGACGAGATCCGATCGTTCCTTAAGGCAGCCTTCGAATCCAACATCCGTCGCCAGTTCAAGATCGGTCTGCACCTCATCCTGCTGACCATGGTGCGCAAGTCCGAACTGCTACTGGCCCGGTGGGAGCACGTCGACCTCGAGAAGGCGGAGTGGCACATCCCGGCGGAGCATTCAAAGACTGGCAAGCCGCACAGCGTGTACCTGTCGCGACAGGCCGTGGCCATGCTCCGCGAGTTGAAGGCCCTGGCTGGGGGCAGCAAGCTCGTGATGCCCGGTCGAGGTAGCCTGACCAAGCCGTTCGCGCATAACGCGATCAACAACGCCCTGAAGGTGGCGCTGAAAGGCCAGGACATCCCGGCGTTCACGATCCACGATCTGCGTCGCACTGCGTCCACCCTGCTTCACGAGAACGGCTGGCCGTCCGACGTGGTCGAGAAGGCGCTGAACCACACGATCGGCGGGGTTCGCGGGGTCTATAACCGGGCCGAGTACGAGCCGCAGCGCCGACAGATGCTGCAGTTCTGGGCGGACTACATCGAGCTGCTGGTGCAGGATGGGCGCGTGATCATGGGGCGGTTCAAACCGGCAGCTTAAGCGGCCAGCGGGCACTCAGGTGCAAACTGGCTTCCAGTTGAAATCCGCCAAGATTTGTTGGGCATGGGTCAGGCTCGCTGTGCTCGGCAGGGCTGACGTAACGATGTTGACAGTAACTCGAGGTCACGTCCCGGGACGTGACCCGCGCAGGCGTGACTGGTCGTAGGTGCCGAACGGGTTGTAGGGGTTCTTCGCGACGCAGAGAGTCGAGTCGATGACACTGACACCGCGAGCCGGATCTCGCCTCTCGAGTTCGGCCACGAGGTAGGGAACAGCGGTCGTGCTTCCACCGCAGAAGCCCTACTCTCGAGGCGCAGGGTTTTCGATCAGGGTGAACAGCCGTGCCAGATGGTCGATCTGATCGGGCCGAGAGACCTCGCATGAAGCCCCGGACCGACCACGCGAACTTGGTCGCTCTCCTCGGGCCGAGCCGAGCCAGCAGGGATGTGAGTGCATCGTCGGGCGAATCGACGGACTCCTGAAGTCCGTCACTTGGGGCTAAACCACGAGTCATCCTCCTCAACCTCTTTGGCCTTGCCTCGACCGACCACCGCCTTGGCGATCTTGCGCATGTGCACGCGCATCATCGACTTGTCGAAAAGCTGCTGGTAGGTGATCTCGACCACCTCGTAGTCCTTGCTGCGCAGCTCGTCGCGGATCTGCCGGTCCCGGAACATGGTCTCCGCATTGCCATGAATGTGGCCGCTCATTCCGTCGAGGTATACGCAGACGCCTTCGAACTGCTCGTTGGGCTGATGAAAGTAGACGTCGGGACGCGTGGTCACTCCGCCGGACAGCTTGATGGGCCGGTCGGTCTCGAACCCCTCCAGGCCCGCCGCTGTGAGCATCGCCCCCAGCTGAGCCTCCGCGCCGTTGGCTGGCGTCTTGCTGAGCGTATCGTCCGGCAGGACCGGCGGGATCGGGTGCGATTCCACCAGACCCGTACCCCAGTCTCGCAGGCAGTCCAGCGCCACGTGCCTGTTGAGGCTGTCGTGATAGAAGGCGTTGCGGAAGTGCTGCAAGCAGTCCACACACGACGACTCGCACGCCGAGGCGCACCCGGTCACCAGAGCGATCGCTGCCGCAACGACGTCAGACCAACGCCGGACGATCTGCTCCAGCAGCCCTGAGCCGCCGGGCATCGGGTCATAGAGCAAGCCATCGACCTCTTCGACGCCGGGTTTGCCGAACACCAGGATCTGCAGGTCGGACATCTCCATGTCCAGAACCTCGGCAGCGCCTTGTCGCAGCGCCTCCAGCACGCTGTAAGCCACTTCCTTCGAGGCGCACTCCGGCAAGGTCAGCGCATCGGAGACAACCTCGGCATAGAAGCTCACGAACTCGATCGGACGTCCGCACCGCTCGGTGTGGTGCTTGTTGAACTCGTCGATCTCCTTCGCATGGCTCAGGGGCGACCGGGTGTGTCCGCACACCAGACAGATCGGGTAGCCCAGCAAGCCCTGCGAACGCACCTTGGCCGCGGCGCCGACATTCACCAAGCGCATGTGCACGCCGCGCTTCAGGTGCACCGGCCGCGGCCCCCATTCAAAGGCGTAGCCCCCTCCGTGGCGGCCTTGCTCATGCCCGAAGACGGCCACGGGCATTTGGTAGCGATAGTCCTCCTCGTCAGAGATGTAGGACTGGTGAGGCGCATCGACATCACACATGGCGATGCCGAGCAAGCCCACGGCACCGAGCGTCGACGTGGCATCCGTAGGCGCGGGTACCCCGCCGGCCTCCTGCACTGACTCCCGTGAGACGTCCACCGAGAACGCCAGCGGATCCTCCGGCTCCAGGTGGAACCGCCTTGCCACAAACTTGTGGCCGTTGGCATAGATAAGGTTGCCGGGGACGTACTCCCGGATCGCGACCGAGGTACTCCGCCGCAACTCCCAGTCCTGGATGTCGGAGCCGTAGCGCGGGGCCTCGTGCGTCACCGTGATGGCACCGGTGTCGAGTCCATATCCGGGTAGGAATCCCTCCGCGGCCAGCACGCCATAGGTGTTGATGTCATCGACACCCTCGGCTTGGCTGGCCCGGCGCCGCGTCTCGCCCTTGAGCTTCTTCACCAAGCGCTCGCAGCGATACCGCAGCGCTTCCTCGTCGGCATCCAGCGCGCCCTTGTTCTGGGCCACCTTCTGCAGCCGATTCAATTGCCCCAAGGCCCACTGAAGGCGCGCGTACAGCCGCTTCACGACCTCCTGCAACTCGTCGCTAAGTCCCGCAACCAAACGACTGATCTGCTCGGGCGCGACGACCACCTGATCTTCGGCGGGCCATCCCTGTCGGAACGCGGCGTGAACAGCGTCGATCAGCTGCGCCTCGTAGCGCTTGACCACCACGCCCAGCGACGAGACGTCCAGGGGCTCAGGCCGCACAAAGCCCTCGGCGGTGAAGAGGTAGGGCTTGATCAGCCGCGGGAAGCAGACGCCCAGCACTTCCTTCAGCTGCTCCAGCTCCATGCCGGGGAGCTGCTCGTCGCGCAGCATCTTGAACAGGGCCGTCAGCACCGTGGCATGGACGTGCTTGCGCACCATGACGGCGTTGCGCAGGTTGAAGCTCGGCGGCTCCACAAGGCCCTCGAGCATCTTCAGCGGCTCGTTGAAGTAGGCCCGGTCGTGGCTGGCGGCGCGGGCATAGGTCAAGTCCAGCGCCATGCGGAACTGTCGCCCGGCCCGGCCCGCCCGTTGCCAGTAGTTCGCCGGCAGCGGCGGCACGTTGCGCATCAGCACCGCGTCCAGCGTGCCGATGTTGACGCCCATCTCCAGGGTCGGGGTGCAGACCAGCGTGTTGATGCGCTCGTTGTCGCTCTTGAACGCGTTCTCGATCCGCTCGCGATCGGGCCCGGGAATCTGCGCCGAGTGCTCCCGCGCGCGCAGCATCGCGAACTCCTGGTCGAGCAGCAGCAGCTCGTAGCTGTCGGGGTCCTCGTCCTTCCAGGCCAAGGTGCCAGTGCACCGATAGGCCATGCACCGCATGTTCGGCGTCGGGCGACTGTGCAGGCGCCTACAGTTGCCGCACATGTACGTGCCCTTGTGCGGTGTCAGCATCAGCCGGTCGGCGTCCACCTGGTACGCCCCTGCACAGTGCGGCAGCGGGTTGCCGCGCCCCCCTTTGAGCTGCACCGGCACCAGCAGCTTGAGCTCCTGGCTCAAGAGAGCCCACACGTCCTCGAGGAACGGCTTCACGTCATCGGGGGCCACGCCCCACGCCACCGCCGCCTGCTTGGCCGCGGTGTCGTAGTTGCTGTACCACTGCATCAGGCGCGCCTGGTCGTCCTGGCCGTCGCGCTGGAACTTGAGGCCCTTCGGAACGTCCTTCATCGATGGCAGGTAGCCCTGCATGACCTCCTTGACGCCATCCATCCACACCTTGGAGAACGCAAGGGTCTCGCGATCGAAGAGGATCTTTCGCGACCGGGCTGCATCCAGCAGCGAAGCCACTCCCTCGGCCAGGTCCTGTGGCTTGCAGCCGATGCGGTGGGACCACTTCAACAGCAAGGGCAGTTCGGGGTCCAGCCCCTGGTACTGCACCTTCATCCGTCCCCACGGTTCCAGGCCGATGCGCTGTCGCGCGCCGAGCGCCAGCTCGCGCAGCAGCTGTGCGCGAATGAACCACTTGCGCTCCCCTGCGTGGGCCTGGCTGGTCTGCGACTTCGGCACCACCCGCCAGACCTCGGGGATCAGCGCCCGTGACAGCTCGTCGTCGGCATCCAGGAACTGGTCCAGCCACAGTGTCAGATCCCCCACGCCCACGGGCCCCTGCTTGATCTTCTTGTAAAGCAGTTCCCGCAGGCGGAAGCGGCGCGACCGGTCCTGCATCCAGCCGGCCTGGAAGGCAGCGTCCTGCCGGTTGTCGGCAAAGACGAGCAGCCGCCGCCGTTCGGCGCGATGGATCATGCTCTGCGCCAGCACATGCACGTCGGCCACCGTGGTCGCGCGCACCGGGCGTGCGGGCTCCCGGTACTGGCCGATGAAGCGCCGGCCGCTGGCGCCACAGGACACGCAGCGGGCCAAGTAGCCCGGCTGGTCCTCCTTCTGCTGCACGAAGTGCAGCGCGGCCATCGGCTTGTTGCGGCCGCACCCCACGCACTCATCAACAGGCTCGCTGTGCGCGGCACCGCAGTAGCGGCACACATACAGCGTCTGCGTCCGCGGCGGCGCGTCGTCGTCGCCGTCACTGCCCACCAGGTGGTCGAGTGACACCGCACGCATGCCGCCGTGTGCCTTGTCCATCGGGCGCCACGCGCGGACCTCGCCCTCGGCCTGTCCACCACCGGGTTCCAGCCCGGTGAAGTGGAAGTCCTCCAGCCCGTGCTCGAAGTAATGCTGGCCACAGGTGGTGCAGCTCAGCACCGGGAACCGCTGCAGGTCATCACCTTGCGCCAGGGCATCCTCGGCCGACAACCACAGTCGTGCCTCGCGCGTCGGCTCGGGAAACGTCACCACCGCACCGCTGACCCCGCGCACGAATCCATGCACCACGGGCCGCAGCAATGGCCTCGTGTCGGTCCGGGCCGCGGCCCCAAGCGCCAGCCAAATCAGGATCTCCTCTTCGGAGATCGCCCGGCCGAGCGCCTGCCCCAAGTCCTCCACCAGTTCGGACAGCGGGCGCGGCCGACGCAGCTTCTCGGCGATCTGGTAGACCACCTCGTTGTGGCTGAGATAGCGGTGCAGCGCGTGGCGCCAGTGGCCGTCGGTCCAGCGGGTTCCGGTCACCGTCTGGAACCAGATGCGCAGCGCCTGAATATCGGCCTCGGTGGCGTCGTCACGATCCACCTGGGTGAGGATGGCCAGCAGGTTCTGCAGGTGCAGCGCCTGGTCGCCGGCCAGGGGGCCGCTCGCCGTGCGCGGCTCGCCCCACACGTCGGCCTCGTAGGACTCGCCGACCAGTTCCACTGCCGCGCCGTCCACGCCGAAGAACCGGCTGGCGAACAGGCGCCCCGCCTCCAGCCCCTTGACGGGGTCGGCGATGGTGGCCGACGTGGCAATGCACGTCGTCGAGGCTTCGGTCTTGCCGCAGTACGCCCGCAGCCGGCGGATCAGGCAGGCCGTCTCGGCACCCTGGGCACCGGAGAAGGTGTGCGCCTCGTCGAAGACGAGGTACTCCAGGCGGGCGCCGTCGAACAACTCCAGGTCCCGCTGGCGGGTCAGCAGCAGTTCCAGTTGCTTGACGTTTGTCAGCAGGATGCGCGGCTGCTTGCCCGGCGTGCGCATCTCTTCGCGAGACACGCGCTCCTCGGGCGGATGCACCGCGACGTCGAGCTTCTTCTTCTGCACGTCCGCCAGCTTGGCCCGGTAGTCGGCCGCACTGCTGCCAGCCGGCAGGCGCACGCCGACGATATCGGCCTCGGTCTGCGGCGTCTTGCCGACATACATGCCGAAGCTCACACCAGTGCCGGCCAACAGCTCGCGCATGCGCTGCAGTTGGTCCTCGGCCAGCGCATTCATCGGGTACACGATCACGGCGGTGACGCCGGCTGGCTCGTGGGCGTCGCGTAGCGCCAAGCAGCGGCTCACGATCGGCAGCAGGAAGCACTCGGTCTTGCCCGAGCCGGTGCCGGTGGCCACCAGCGTCGTCTTGCCGGCGTGGATGGCTCGAAAGGCCTGCTCCTGGTGTCCGTAGGCCGTGGGATACGGCGACAGCTGCTTGATGTGGGGATGCAGCACCCCTTCAGCGATCAGCTGGTCGAGGCTGGCACCCTGGCGGAACGTGCGTGACAGCGAGACGAACGGCCCCTTCAGCAGCGGCGTCGCGCGTGTGTGCTCCAGGTTCAGGAGCTTGCGCATCTGGGCATAGAGCCCTTCGTCCGCAAACGCGTAGGTGCTGAGTTGGTACCGAAGGAAGTCGCTGACGACCTGCTCGGTGTACGTGATCGGGTTCAGCATGTTGTTGTTGGCTCCCTGTGCTCGACTTGCTAGAACAGCCCAGACTGATAACCCACTTCCGGCCGTCGTACACCGTCAGCCGGCGGGTCGTCATCCCGACTCGCGTACTTGACCGCTTCGACCGGGACCAGCTGCTTCACGATCGCCGCATGCGCCGCACACTCTTGCCAGGACCGCGATACGTCCTCGTTCACCTGCCAGTCGAAGAGTCGCGGACCAAACTGTGATGCAACGGGATGATGCTCTCGTGATCTGGCGTCCCGGCCCAGCGCAAAGTCGCCAAGACAGAGCTGCTCCGGTATCAACCATCCGTCACCCTGGTTCTGGCTCAAGAAGCCCTCCAGGCCCTTGTCCTGCAGATCGCAAAAGGCGACAAAGGCAAGCACTGGGTGGCGAAGCTCTGGTTGGAGATCCTTGTCTGTTCGCCAGAAGCCCTTTGGGTTCAAGGCTTTGGCAGCCTCACCCGTGAGGCGTTCGACAGGAAGGTCGCAGTCGGCAATGACTTGCCGGAAGTCATGGTCAGAGAGCCCCAGCGTTGTGGCGATCAGGGCGTCATTGATGGCCTGTAGCCTTCGCCGCTCATGGACGGTCAACGCGAACGACCGCCGCCATCCACGATCTTCCGAACGGAAGGGCAGCCATTGCGCGGCGAATACTTGGTGAGGCAGGCTCAGACGAATGCTGTTGAGTGCCGCTGCCTGCATCGTCACCTGATCCAGAGACGGCAGGGGCGTCTCCGCCAGGATGAAGTAGTTCAGGTTCAGGCCACCAAGCCTGGTCCGCAAGGCGAAGTCGTAGGCGAACGAGTTGAGCGCTGCGATCAGTGCCAACGTCCGCTCTGGTGTCGTCGACTGGAGGACCGCCACTGAGTTTCCCGCCGGGAAGCCAGCGACGGGGCCGGAGAACATCGAACGACTGTTGGTCGCCGATCCGACCGCCAAGTAGCCAGCCTTCAACCCTACGAGGGACTTCGTCGCCTCGGCAAGCGCTGAGAGGTAGCTACCCCGTCCCATGAGGTACTGCGGATCCAGCTGCTTCTGGCCGAGCGGCTGGTCTCGCCAGTCGGCCTTGCGCCCCTTCCCGCTCACCCACCCCTTCTCGCTGAAGTCGAACTGGCCGATCATCCGCCCCTCATAGAGCGGCAGCGCCACGTCCTCGATCTGCTCGACGTGGATGGCCTGCCGGCCATCGCGCGACAGCACCAGCCCCTCCGGCCGCTCCAGGATGTGTGCCGGCCCGCTGTAGTCGCGCCACGACCCCTTCAGCCAGTGCCCGTACTCGTCCGGCTGGTAGCCCTTGGCCTCCCACTTCGGCCGCTCGGGGAACAGCTTGGAGTCGTTGGTCATGTGGAACTCGGTGGCGTACTTGACGCCCCAGCCGCGTTCGCTCTGATCGCCCAGCAGCACGCCGTTGGCGTAGATCTTCTGCAGCACCTTCAGGTCCTGCTCGGTGCGGATCTCGAGGATGGCCTTGGAGTACGGCGAGAACTCGATCACCCGCTCGCGCGGGTAGGCCATCACGTGGCCCTCCGCGTGGTTCCAGTCGTCCACGTCGCGGTGCATGAAGGCCGCGCGGATGGCCTGGGTCTGGCCGCCCTTCTGCACGATCACCGGGCAGAACTTGAACCGCGAGTCGATGTCGAAGACCTTCTCACGGTTCTCGAAGCCGAACAGCCACTGCCAGTCGCAGCGGTCGAGCAGCAACGTGCGCAGCGCCGTCGAGCCCTTGTCGGTGTACAGGCCGCTGGGCGTGATCATGCCCAGGCGCCCGGCCGGCTTCAGCAGCGCGTGGCTCAGCTCCATGAACATCTTGTAGGTGTTCAGGTCGGCCGAGCCCTGGTGCAGGAAGGGGTGGGCGCGGTCGGCATAGCTGGCGCGCTGCTGCCGGCGGGCACGCCACTTGTCGTGCAGGCGCTTGGAGACCGCGAAGCTGTCGCGCCCGCGCCCGCCGAGGTTGATCTCGTGCTTCTCGTTGCCGTTGTTGTCGCGGTAGACCTTGTCGCCGAACGGGTGGCCCACGCATTTCACCCAGTTCGACATCGCCTTCAGCGCGGCGTTGTAGCGCAGCCAGGCCTCCTCGATCTGGGCTGAGCCGGTGAAGTAATCGACCTGCTTGCCCAGCGCCTCCTGCTTGCCGTAGGCGCGGTACAGCGGGTCGATGTTGGAGAAGAACTCCTTGGAGTTCGGCTTCTGGATCTCCCACGGCGGGTTGCCCAGCACGGCGTCGAAACCGCTGCGCTGGGGCGTGAAGACATCGGGGAACTCCAGCTCCCAGTGGAAGAAGCGACGTGCCTGCGCCACCCGGGCCGCCGTGTCCAGCGCCTGCGCCGACGGCGTGCCGAACTGGCTGGGCAGCGGCGCCACGTCCACCTCGTCGCCGGGCCAGAACCACAGCGCGCACCAGAGGTCGAGCCGGGCCTTGAGCGCGTGGTAGTGCGGGTTGGACAGCACCTGCTCCTGGTAGAGCCGCGCACGCGCCTCGGTGTCGTGCACCGGCAGCTGGTGCAGCCGGTCGAACACCGCCACCAGCTCGGCATGCACACCCGTGGCCAGCGTGGCGTCGCCCAGCCGGAGCTGGCCGTTCAGCTCGGCGATGAGCTCCTGCTGCACCTGGGAGCGGCAGGCCTTGATGGCGGCCGTCCACACGTCGCCCTGCTTCTCGGTGCGGCCGGCGTTCCGTCCACGCGTGGCGGTAACCGTGTGGAAGTGGTGGACGAAGCGCTCGTGGTTGCCATCGCCACCTTCGCGTTCCCAGGCCATGGCCGGGTACTCCTGGAAGGTGTCGAACCAGGCACCGACCAGCCCGTTGCCGACCTTGAGCTTGTGGTCGAGGAAACCGAAGGGCAGGCTGCGGTCCATGGTCTCGACCCACAGCGCCATGCGCCCGAGTTCGACGGCCAGCGGGTCGATGTCGACGCCGTAGATGCAGCGCTCGACGATGTGGCGCTTCAGACGCGCGCGCAACGCGTCCTCGAAAGCCTCGTGATCGGGGGGGAACGGCAGCAGTTCGCTGCCCAGGCCCTCGGCAGCCTGCCCGTCGGCCAGCCGGGCCACGGCGCCGTCCTGCTGCCGCTCAATGCGGCCGTGGAAGTACAGCGACTGCACCAGCGCATCGACCAGAAAACGCAGGCTGCCCGCGAGAAAAGAGCCCGAACCCATGGCCGGGTCGCAGATCTTCAGCGCGAGGATGTCCTCCGGCCGCCTGGGGCGCCAGGCGGTCACTTCCACCAGCCCCGTGGCCGGGTTCGTCTCGGTGCTCGCCGGCTCGAAGGCCAGAGCTTGCAAGGTGCGGCGCACCGTGGGTGCCGCCAGTTGGGGCCGCGTGTAGAAGGTGCCCGCGCCCTTGCGGGTGCCGCCCCAGCGCACCAGATAGAACTGCCCCGGCGCCACCAAGCGGGCGCAGAGCTGCCGGCCCGCACGGCGGCGGGCTTCTTCGTACTCGGCCCCCATCGTGGCCGCCCGGCCGCGGGGGCGCTTAACGAGGCCGGCCACCTCGGCGGCACGTTCCAGCCAGGTCTGTGCGCGCAGCAGGTGGTCGGTAGGTTCGGTGTCGATGTCGGCGGCGTCATCGGCCGCGGCGGTTTCGTCGACGACCTCTTCGTCGACGTCGGTCTCGTCGGCGTCGGGCCCCTCGGCCTCGGCTTCATCGGCGCCATCCTCGCCAGCGTCGTCATCGCCTTCGGTAGCGGCTGGCCCCTTGTCCTTCTTCTTCAGTTCATCGAAGAGCTGCTTGATCGCCTTGTCGTCCATCGCCTCCAGCCGAGACAGCGGCAGAGCCGGCTCACGGCCCACGCCGAGAAAGACGATGGGGTCGTCGCCGTCGGCTTGCTTGAGCTCGAAGTCCAGCAGGCCTTCGTACAGGATGCCGATGTACTCGGAGGACAGCGCCGAGAAGTCCACGGGGCCATCCACCCACATGCCGCGGCGGCCCTGCCGCACCTTGACCTTGGTTCGCGTCAACAGGCGCAGGATGTGATGCACCTGCTTGTCGGAGATGGCGTTTGACGGGCTTTCCAGCAGCGCCAGCGCGCGGTCGACGCCCGTGCGCTCGGTGGCGCTGCCGGGTTCGAACAGGGCGCCGCCGTACTGCGGCACCGGCAGCGCCTCGTGTGCCGAACCCTGATGGATCAGGTTGAACAGCGCCATCAGGCGTGGCCAGGCACTGCACCCCTGCGACAGGCGCTCGCTGCCACGGCCGCCCGAGCGGCGGTCAAGCTGCTGGCGCAGGCCGTCGAGACTGTAGGACTGTTGATAGATGCGGTTGTCGACCGGCAGCAGCCCGCGCGCTTCGGCGAAGAAAGTGATGATGCAGCGCATCACGATGCGGGTGCCAGCGCGGTACAGGTCGGCGTAGTCGACCTGGGTGCCCTGCTGGGTCACGGCCTCGATGGCGGCGTGCGATGCGGTGATGAGCTCCTCAACGGCCTGGCGGACGCGCTCGCCGAGGACAGCGGACAGCTCGGCCTGGCCCTTGCGCGAGTCCAGCACCGCGCCGAGCAACAAGCCGGGTGCACCCGGTTTCGGCGCCAGCAGCGCGTCGCGGGTTAGCAATTGACGCCAAGCCAGCACCTGCGCGGACGGCTGGCCCTCCTCGAACCAGAGGTCGATGTCCCACTCGCACCACGCGTCGTAGTCGCCGCCGGCATGCATCAGCCGCCACTGACGGCCGTTGGTCACCAGCGCGAGCGGCTGGTTGAGCCTGCGCAGCCACTCCACCACCCGGCTGAGCAGCTTGCGTGAGCGCCCGACGCCGAGCCTGGCCCCGGCGTGACGGGACACACCCCCCTCCGGCACGAAGACTGGCAGCGTCTCGCCGTTCGGCCCCAGCCAGAGCCGGCGCGGCTTGACCAGCTCGCCCGTGAAGCTGCGGAAAGCCCAGCGGCTCTCGACTTGAGGGCCTTTCTGCCACTCCTGTTCAGGCAGGCTGGACAGCGACTCCAGCACATGGTCCAGCAGCGGGGAGAGGGCTTCGTCGGTGCCGTCGAAGCGGGTCAGCTCTCGGCGCAGCTGGTCCGCGGCAAAACCTGAGAGCGGTGCCAGCGGCGCGGCAAAGACCTCCTGGATCTTGCGTGGGGCGATCAGCAGACCGCCATGGTTGAGGGACGACCACCAGTCCAGCACCGGGTTCATGCGCCTGCTCCCGGGAAACGGATTTCGACGGTGAGCGGGAAGACCTGCGCATCGCTTCTGAGGCTGTAGCGCAGCGGCACGACACGGTCGAGGATGCGCGCCTTCTCGCTCTTCAGGCGCTCCAGCAGATCGCCGAACTGGCCGGTGCGGCGTTTCAGCTCGTCTTGCAGGTCACGCAGCTCGCGTGCGGCGCGCTCGTCGGCGTCCTCCAGCAGATCGAGCTGCAGCGACGCCGAGCGGCGTTCCTCGATCTCGCGCCGCAGCTTGTCGAGGCTTTGGTCGCGCTGGAGCGCGGCTACTTCATTGATGCGCCGTTCGAACGCCTCCTTCTCGTGGAGGCGCGCCGCCGTGCCGACCTCGACCAGGTGACCCCGGATGGACTCCGTCAGCCGGGCCCGGTAGCCCTTGATCAGGTTTCGGACTTCGACGTCGATGTCGTCCCACAGCTGGCGCGCAGCCTCGACGCGGTGCGACGCCAGCGCCGCCGAAGCTGCACCGTGGTGTGGTCCGGCGTACGGCAAGGCCTCGCCCAGGTCGCCGCCGTTCACGGGGAACACCAGCGTTCGCACCCAGTGATGCAGGGTCTCACGCAGCTCATTGACTGCCATCTCCTCGACCGTTAGCAGCACCAGGGCCCGCGCTCCGGAAGGCACGACGCCCTCGCTAACCGTCCAGCGGCTCGGAGCGATTCCATCGGACTGGCCACCCGGAAAACGCAGCCGTGCGAACGACGCGAGAGCGTGGCGCAGCACGGGATGCCCCAGGTGGAGCAAGACCGTGTCCGGCGAAGGCCGGAACACCGGTCGCCCATGGATGTGTTCGATGAAGAACTGGTTGTCGAACACCAGCCAAGGGAGCGCGCCGACCGCGCCGCGCGCACCCGGGAGGCGCAAGCCGTCCTCGATGACCGGCTTCCAGCGCGGCGGCACCGGAGCGACCAGCCGCATGCGGCCACGCGCATCGGGACCCTCCAGCACTTGTCGACCCGCACCGACACCCATGGCCACCTGCAGCGTCTGCTTGAGCGTATCGGGAGTGAGGTCGAGATCGACGAGCAGCTGCCGGAAGCGTGCCTGCTCGGCGACGCCGCGCTCCTCGGTCTGGACTTGGGCATCCTTCGCCGCGTTGCGGCGTACGGCGACTTGCTGGTCGAGCTGGACGAGGACGTCCTGGTCTTCCTGCAGCTCGAGCATCCTGCGCTGGAAGGCGGCATTGAACAACTCTGCGACAGACCCCAGATCCTCGCGGATGTCGTTGACCTTGCCGATGACGCGCGATACGAAACGCAGATCGGCATCGTCGTCACTGGCGAAGTGGAAGACCGTGACGTCACGGGCCTGACCGTGGCGGTCGATACGGCCGTTGCGCTGCTCCAGCCTCGACGGGTTCCACGGGATATCGAAGTGCAGCAGCAGCCGCGCGGTGTGCTGCAGGTTCAGGCCCTCCGAAGCGGCATCGGTGGCCACCAGCACGCGAACCGGTGACTGTGGGTCGTTGAACGCGGCCTTGACGGCCTCGCGCTCAGCCTCTTGCATGCCGCCATAGAGGACGGCGATTCGGCCTTCTGAGGCGCTGAACTCGGAAGCGCAGCGCTGCACGATGTAGTCCAGCGTGGTCTTGTACTCGGTGAAGATGATCAACCGTTCGTCGTCGACCCACTCGTCGGCGTTGCGCAGGCGCTGACCGATCAGTTCGGACAAGCGCTGAAAGCGCGCGTCCGATGCGGGAACCAGTCGTGTGACCGGCAGAGCATTGAGCTTCAGCGCGGCGAGGCAGGCGTCGACATCAGCGATCTCGCCTGCAAGAGCATTCGCATAACGGTGGATCCACGCACCCACGACCTTCGCCGCGTGGTGTCCGCGGCTCTCACGCTCCTGGTCGTCGTCGATGTCCTCCTCGGTAGCGCGGCGCGCCGATGCGACCTCCGTGGCTTCAGGCTGCTGAGCATCAGCCAGCCCCGCCTTGAAGCGAAGCCAGGTGTCGGCGAACGTAACGGGACTGGAGAGCAATCGCTTGCGGAAGATCTCGATCGCGAAGTTCAGGACGGCTCTTACCTCGGGTGTCGTACGGATCAGCTGCTTCAGACTGATGCAGAAATCGCGAACGGCCCGGTTGAGCTCCTTCTCGGCCTTGAGCATGTAAAGAGGCAGAGGCTCGAGGTGCCGATTTGCAAACCTGGGCGGACGGCCCGCGGACTTGTCTTGCGCGTTGATCTCGCTCTTCAGCCGGCGGATGAGCACGTCGCCGATCATCTGGCGCTCTTTGGCCGTGAACTGCGGTGTGCGCGTGAAGCGGACAGGGTCGAGCTGCTCGAGCAAGCCAGAGAAGCAGCGCGTGTAGCCGTTGTGCGGCGTGGCGGTGAGGAACAGGCGATGCTCGAACCAGGGTGTAAGGCGCCGCAGCATGTCCGCCAGGTCGCTGTCTTCACCGAAGTTCGAGGGCATCAGGTTATGGGCCTCGTCGACGATGAGCAGATCCCAGGGCAACTGCGCTGACGCTCGAGCGTCATGCGAGGCGCGACAAGTCGCCTCGAACTGCTCCAGCACGTCAGGCTGCCGGAGGTAGTGGTAGGACGTGATGATCCGTGGCAGCGCGCGCCAAGGATTGACGTCCAGGCCAAACTCGCGCTGGAGCTTGTGGGTAGCGGTCTTGTCGACGATGTCGAAGCCGAGCGAGAACTTGTCTTCCATCTCGGACTGCCACTGCTGTCGAAGCGAGGCTGGCGTGAGGATCAGGACGCGTCGAATCCGCCGTTTGCGGATGAGCTCAGCCAGGATCAAGCCCGCTTCGATGGTCTTGCCCAGGCCCACGTCATCCGCGAGCAGGATCGAGACACGCGGCATCTTCATCGCGCGTGCCAGGGGAACCATCTGGAAGTCGTCTGCGCTCACGGCGCCGTACACCGGAGCGGTTGGCACTGGTTCACTCAGGCGAGTGGGCGAGGCCGCTGCCAGAAAAGGGGTGATTGCGCTCCAGCGTGTGGCACGCTGCAACGCCAGGAAGTCGCTCGGCGCCATCGGCGCCTCAACATCAACCCGAGGCAGCGCGTTCGGCTCCAGCAACTCGGGCTGGCACTCGCGCTCCCACAGCAGCACCTCTTCAGCGCCGCCGTCATGGTCCGAATACTCGACCGTCACCAAGTGCAGCAGCTTTGACGTGTGCGGCTCTTCAAAGGGCTCCACGGAGGTGACGACGCCGCGGCGGGATCTGACGGTGGCAAGCATGCCGATGCGGGGCACCAAGACATCTGAGGGCATGTGTTCGCGTGGTTCCGGGTTGGATGGTTGCGGTAATTGAGCCGATGAGCGGCGATCAATGTCGATACTGCGCGGCGGCAGATTCCAGACGGCCAGAGACCGCTGAAACCAGCGACGGGGGCGACAGAACAGTGACCTGGTCGCCCTGGCGGAGGATGTCCATCGCAATCTCGGTTTCGTCGGCGTAGGGTGTCGGCGCCGATCCAATTCTGAGCCACCGTGCCGACTCGATGCCCGAGCCGGCGCAGGCGATCAGCTGAAGGTTTCCGGCGACGTGGTTGATCGCCTGGCGTTGGGCGAAGGTGAACTTCGGTCCGGTCAAGAGACGATCTCCTCAGGCTGCCGTCTGCCCGCGGACCGGTCTTCTGCCCTTCTCGGGCGCCGCGGCATCGGCGGCGACGCCGCCGATGCGTCCGGAATCCGGATGCCGTGCACGCGACAGTAGTCGCGGATGAGCCCCTCGACCATGTTCGAGATCGACCGGTGCTCGCCCTCGGCGGCGACGCGAAGGGCGTCCTTGAACGCGGGCTCGACGCGCAGCGTGAGCGTACTGGTCTTTGCTGGGGCCATGGCTATGCCCATTCAGCGCTTGTAGTGCAGGTGTACCGCAATGTACAGCGAAGGCCTTGGGGCTCCAACGGAACTCTGAATCGGGTGAAGAAACCCGGCGACGGGTGGACGAAGTCGGGGAAACAACGGGAAATATATGCAGCCATGTTCCCGGACAGGCCGGGGACGTCCATCGGAGACGAACATGGCAACCGAAGTTCTCGATGACTCCGCGCTCTGCCGGCGTAAGGCAGTCGAAGCGACGACCGGTTTTCCGAGGTCGACACTCTATGACCGAATCGCGAAGCGGCTGTTTACGAGGCCCGTATCCCTGGGTGGTCGCGCAAAGGGTTGGCCCCGCCGGGAGGTCAAAGCGCTGAACGAGGCGCGCATCGCAGGGAAGTCGGACGGGGAGATCCGGGAACTGGTCGAGCGTCTCGAGGCTGCGCGCACCGCGGCCCCTTCCGAGTGAGGCCGGCATGACGGATCGGACACACGAACGAAAGCAGGCTGAGTCAACCACCGAAACCCCTCAAACCACCAATGCCGAGTTTCTGGCGGGGATCTTCGCTGACCTGCGGGACGGCGAGCGGCCAATCGTGCTCGGCGTCCGAGGACGGAGCGCCGGCAAAGGTTGGCTCCCCTGCCTTCCCGTAGACGAGCAGGGGGCGAACTGGTACTTCGCGCCGTCGGCTCGAGTGGGCCGACTACCATGCGACGTCAATGGAAGCATGACCAGCCCATTCGCTGACGGCTCGCGGAGTGGCACTCCGAGAGGCGATACAGCGTGGACGAGATCGTGAGCCGGCTCGGTCTGGCGGCGATCGGCGAGGTCACTGGCCAGCCCCGCCGCGGAAGAGTCGCAAGAGAGGCTGTTCTGGAACACGCCGGTGAGGAGGAAATCTACGTACCTCGAGCGGAGGAGAATGCGGTCTTGGCCGCGCTGCGGCAGCGCGGGCTGTACAAGGCGCCTCTTGGCAGCGGCAAGCACGACGTTACCTGCCCGTGGGTGCACGAGCACACTGGCCAGATCGATCATGGGACAGCGTACTTCGAGCCGTCCGATCTTTCGGCGATCGGCGGCTTCAAGTGTCACCACAGCCACGGGGCCGAGAGGCGTATCGGCGCACTGCTCGAATTCCTGGGCGTGAGCCTTACTGAGGCAAAGCACAAGCCGACCATTCGCCTGGCACCGGGTGCGCTGCACCAGGTCGTCGATGCTGCCGAACTGGAGCTGGCTTCCGGCGGGCAGCACTACCAGCGCGGTGGCCTGATTGTGACGGTCGTGACCGATCCGGGAACGGGCGAGACGAGGATCAAACCCACGTCTCCAAACGCCCTTCTGCGTGCGTTGTCGGCCTGTGCCACCTGGGAGCGGTACGACGCGCGCAGGGATGCATTCGTTGTGACCGACCCGGCGGCCAAGTACGTGAACGTGCTGTACGACTCGGAAAGCTACCGTCACCTGCCAGTGCTCAGAGGGATCGCGCGTCAGCCGTACCTGCGTGCCGACGGTAGCCTCATGTCGCGGCCAGGCTACGATCCGGCGTCGGGCATGTTTGGCGCTTTCGACGAGAGGGCGTTCTCGATCAAGCCGGCTCCGACCAGGGAGGATGCCGCGCAGGCTCTGCAAGAGCTCCGAGCTCTGTTGGAGGAGTTCAACTTCGCGCAGCCCCACGACGAGGCCGCGGCACTGGGCCTGATTCTCACGGCGGCAATCAGGTCTGCCCTGCCAGTCGCCCCGATGGGACATATCAAGGCACCGCAGATCGCCTCGGGCAAGAGCTATCTTCAGAGTCTGATCGCGGCCTTTTCCGGCCCCTCCAAGCCGTCAGCCTATGCGTTTCCGACAAACGAGGCGGAGTGCGCGAAACTCTTGCTGGCCGCGTTTCTCGAGGCGCCTTCGGTGCTGGTGTTCGACAACCTTACGACGGATCTCATCCCCTACAAGAGCCTCTGCTCCGCCCTGACCGAGGAGTTCCTGACCGGCCGAGTGCTCGGGGTAAGCAAGACGGCGACGGTGCCTACGCAAACCATGGTTCTCAGTTCCGGCAACAACGTGGATCCGGTGCGCGACATGACGCGCCGCGTGCTCACGGTGACACTGGACCCTCGGTGCGAGACGCCGGCCGCGCGCACCTTCAATGGTGACCCACTGGGTACTGTTCGGCGGGAGCGCGGCCGTTTCGTGTCGCTGGCCCTGACGGTCGTCCGTGCGTATCTGGCGGCGGGCGCTCCCCCTACGGGCGCAATCACGGCGCTGAGACCCCTTGGAAGCTATGGCGACTGGACGCGGCTGGTGCGGGCGCCCTTGGTGTGGCTGGGGCTTCCCGATCCGGCAACGGCGATGTTTGAGCGCATGGCCGAAGACCCGGATCGAGAGACGCTGGGGGCGCTGTTGGATTCCTGGTGCCGGCGATACGGCGATCGGCCGACCCCGGTGCGTCGCGTGCTGAAGGACGTCGCATCCGGTCGTGCGCCAGAACTCGAGGAGGTCGTCCGTGACGTCGCAGATGAGCACGGAACAATCAATCGGCGGCGGCTTGGGCGTTGGATTGCGAGGCATCAGGGGCGGATCGTCGATGGTCGGCGGTTCGAGCGCGGTCCGAAGAGCAGCGGTTCAGAGACGTGGCGCGTAGTGGGTTTGGTGGTTTCGGGGGTTAGCGCCGCGCCCAGCGCTGAATCTGTCGCAATTGCAGACGTAGAGGTGTTCTGATGAGCGCGAGGGAATTGCTCGAGGAACTGCGAGCGGCGGGGATCACCGTCGCTGTTCGTGGGAACAAGCTGCTCGTGCGGCCGGCCGACAGACTCACCGACGGGCATCGCGATGCGCTTAGGGCGGCGAAGCCCGAGGTGCTGACGTTGCTCGCAACTTCCGGTGACGCGGAAACCTTCGGGGCGCCAGCGGCGCCCTTTGTGGCGGAGCATCGGATCGGCAGTGGCGAGGCCGCAGTGTTGGCGCAGGACCTGATCCGCGCAATCGCCGCACAGGCGAGAAGATGCACATGGCCGCGGTGCTGTATAGGCGGCCCTGGGCCCGGAGAGGTCGATCGAGTCTAATGAGGTGAGCGACATGGGGAATACCATCGTGAGCAAGCGGCGTTCGGGCGTGGCCTTGACCGAGGCGGTCGTTGCGCACATCTGCGAGCAACTGGTGCTCGGCCGCAGCCTGCGGTCGATCTGCCTGGACGACGAGGGGATGCCCGCGCTTGGGTCCGTGATGCGATGGCTAGATGCGGATGCCGCCTTCAGAGAGCGGTACGCGCGCGCGCGCGAACTCCAGGCCGACACGCTGGTCGACGAAATCCTCGAGATAGCGGATGACGGGCGCTACGACACCTACGTCGACGACCAGGGGAACACGCGCACCGACCACGAGGCGATTGCGAGGGCGCGGTTGCGGATTGATGCGCGCAAGTGGGTCGCCGCCAAGATGCGACCTCGCAAGTATGGGGACCGGCTCACGCTGGAGCCCGTGGACGATCGCTGTGAACATGCCCAGATTGCAGCGGTCGATCTATCGAGCATCAAGCGGGCGCTTGAGCGGGTTCGCGGTGGGCAGCAGGGGTGAGCGCTTCCCGTCAGAGTGATCGATTCACGCCTTGCAGCGGCGGCGGGTGAGACTGAGAATCCACAGGAACGAGGGCAGGTCACCGAGACCACGGATGGCTGCCATCGGGCTGCAACTAGCCCGCAATCATGGTGCCCGCTGGCATGACCGACACAGCCCCTGAGTACACCCTAGTGATCCGAAGGAAGGATTTCTTGAGCGCCGTCCGGGCGATCAAGCCCAAGCGGGTGAACGTTGCCGACAAGCTGAGCGAGTTCCAGTTCGGCTTCATCGACGGGGAGGCCGTGTTCTGCCGCCACGGTGCTCAGACACGTCGCCCTGCAAGCGGCAACTGGCCCGGCTTCGCGTGCTTCAGGTTCGCGATGATGCTGGCGGTGCTGAAGATTCCGCCCCCCGGCGACCCCATCGAGATCCGTTGCAGCGGCAAGACCTTGCAGATCGGCTCGACGAAGGTGTCTGTACGTTGGATCGGCGTTTCGGAGTGGATTGCCGAGTTGGCGCTCGAGGCGCATCTGCACGGGCCGGATGACGAGCCGGTATCCGAACCGCTCTACTGTCCGAGGTGTGGCAAACGAGAGGGCATTCTGTTCAGCGATCTGCCCCGCAAGGCGGGAAGGTACCCCGTGCGCCAGGAGCAATTGATCGTCGGCGGTGACCTGTTCGGGGCCACGCCGACTCGGGAATGCAGGACATGTCGGCACCAGTGGATTGAGTTGGACGATTAGAGGGGTAATCGCGGCTCCTGGCCCCAGCCGTGCAATTCCTCCGGGTATGCGGCGAACGCAATTTCGCCGACGTCCATTGGGGAGAAATCCAGGAACCGCACGGAATTGGGGAAGGATTGTGCGGCCGCGTGGAGGCGATCCATGCCCCCCAAGTTCCTGTCGATGCTCATGTCGCACAGGGTCCACGGGTCCTCCCATGAAGGGAGCCCCACCGCCTTGGCCATGCGCTCGGCCAAGTAGTGAAAGCACGCGAGCCCCGCCACGTAGAGAAGATGACGGCACGCCTGTGCATTGTTGATGCTCTCGACGCCGACAGCAGCGCCGCAGAACGGACAGTGGATCGACCAGCCGGACCAGCCTTCGAGCGCAATAGGCGGACGGTTTGACGACGGAGGCGGACTTGCGGCCCCGTCCTCCTCCGCCTCCAAATGCGTCTGGTCTTCCGAAAGCGGGGTTGGCGCGTCGGGGGGCTCTCGGATCAGATCTCGAACCAACTCAAGCGCGTCTGCCAGCAGCGCAACCCGCTGCTCCCGTGTGCTGGCCTGCTCCACTTTGAGCACCCAATCGTCGAGGTCGATCACGGTCTCCGCTCCGTCGGTGCGAGTTGGGGCCTATGGGGGACCATGGACCCACCGATACTCGCGTCGAGCGACTGTGCCCGTGGGGCCGGTTAGCGTTCGCACGGCGTTGGCGTGTAGACCATGGCCCCGCGCCTGGACCTTTTGACTCGAGGCTCCGGTCGAATGCTACCTTGGTGCGCCGATGTGGACACGCGAACGGTGGGTGTCCAAGAATGTGTCCAAGTAAGCAGCGAGGGCCGTGTAGCTCGTTGAATGCAAAAGACAAATCGGCGCCTATAACATTCTGCATCGGGAAATGACGCAGTGAGAATCCTCGAAATCCGCGAATCGACCCGCCCGATCGCGTCGAACATCCGCAACGCGTACATCGACTTCTCGAAGATGACGCTGAGCCTGGTGGCCGTCGTCACCGACCAGGTGCGCGACGGCCGGCCCGTGATCGGCTACGGCTTCAACTCGAACGGCCGCTACGGGCAGGGCGCGCTGATGCGCGAACGCTTCATTCCGCGGGTGCTCGGCGCCGCGCCCGACAGCCTGCTCGACGGGCGAGGCCTGCTGTGCCCGCACCGGATCTGGGCCGCAATGATGACCAACGAGAAGCCTGGCGGCCACGGCGAGCGCTCGGTCGCGGTGGGCACGATCGACATGGCGGTCTGGGATGCGGTGGCGAAGATCGAGGGCAAGCCGCTCTACCAGTCGCTCGCCGATCGGTACGGCGACGGTCGCCCGAACCGGCGCGTGTTCGTCTACGCGGCAGGCGGCTACTACTGGCCGGGCAAGGGCCTCGACGGGCTGATGCAGGAGATGCGGAGCTACCTCGACCGCGGCTACTCGGTGGTCAAGATGAAGATCGGCGGCGCGTCGCTGGCCGAGGACTGCCGGCGAATCGAGGCGGTGCTCGCGCTGCTGGGGCCGGGCCAGCGGCTAGCGGTCGACGCGAACGGCCGCTTCGACCTGACCACCGCGATCGACTACGCGAAGGCGCTCGCGCAGTACGACCTCTTCTGGTACGAGGAAGCGGGCGACCCGCTCGACTACGCGCTGCAGGCCGAGCTCGCGAACCACTACGACAAGCCGATGGCGACCGGCGAGAACCTGTTCTCGATGCAGGACGCGCGCAACCTGATCCGCCATGCCGGCATGCGGCCCGACCGCGACTGGCTGCAGTTCGACTGCGCGCTGAGCTACGGCCTGGTGGAGTACCTGCGCACGCTGGCGATGCTGGATGAACACGGCTGGTCGCGCAGCCGCTGCATCCCGCACGGCGGCCACCAGATGTCGCTGGCGATCGCGGCGGGGCTGGGCCTGGGCGGCAACGAGTCGTATCCCGACCTGTTCCAGCCCTATGGCGGCTTTCCCGACGGCGTGCGCGTCGAGGACGGCTACGTCACGCTGCCCGAACTGGTCGGGATCGGCTTCGAGGGCAAGGCGGACCTGCGCGCCGCGATGCACGCCCTGGCGCATTAAGGGCCGGCGCAGCGGCCGCGCCGCTGCGTGTACGATGCCGGGCTCGACCCGTTCCCGGAATTTCCGCCAGCGATGACCGACGATTCCGCGCTCGACGCCGACCGGCTGCTCGGGCTCTATCACACGATGTGCCGGATCCGTGCGTTCGAGGACGCGGCGGAGGAGGCGAGCCGCGGCGGCGTCGCCGCGTTCGGGCAGGCGAGCGGCACGCGCGCGCAGGTGCGCGGCCCGCTGCACCTGTCGACGGGCCAGGAGGCGGTGGCCACCGGCGTCTGCGCGCACCTGCGCGCGAGCGACTGGCTGACCTCGACGCACCGCGGCCACGGGCACACGATCGCCAAGGGCGCGAACCTAGAGCGGATGATGCACGAGCTGTTCGGCCGCGCGAGCGGCTTTTGCGGCGGCAAGGGCGGCTCGATGCACATCGCGGACTTCTCGGTCGGCATGCTGGGCGCCAACGGCGTCGTCGCCGCCGGGATTCCGATCGCGGTGGGCGCGGCGCAGTCGATGCGCGTGCAGGGACGCGACGCGATCGCGGTGACCTACTTCGGTGACGGCGCGCTCAATCGCGGGCCGTTCGCGGAGAGCCTGAACTGGGCGGCGGCGTTCGAATTGCCGGTGCTCTTCGTCTGCGAGGACAACCGCTGGTCGGCCACCACGCGCACCGAGGCGATGTCGGCCGGCGAGGGCGCGGCCGCGCGCGCGCGCGGCTTCGGCGTGCCGGCACTGGAAGTCGACGGGATGGACGTCGAGGCGGTGTGGCAGGCCGCGCGCGAGCTGGTCGCGCAGGTGCGCGCCGGCGACGGCCCGCGGCTGCTGCACGCGAAGACGTATCGGTTCAAGGGGCACGTGTCGGTCGACCCGGCCGCGTATCGCGATCCGCGCGAGCTCGCCGCGGCGATGAACGACGACCCGCTGCTGCTCGCGCAGCGCAGGCTGGTCGAGCGCGGCGTCGCCAACGAGGCGATCGAGGCGCGGATGCGCGCCGCGCGCGACGAGGTCGCCGCGGCGCTGGCCACGGCCGACGCCGCGGCCTGGCCGGCCGAGCAGGCTGCGTTCGAGGACGTGCAGGACACCGGGAGCGGCCGATGGTTCAGCTGACGCAGTCGCCCGCCGGCGAAGCGGGGGCGTCCGGCGGCGCGCGGACGATGAACTACGCCGCGGCGGCGGCCGCGGCGCTCGACGACCTGATGCGCGCCGACGACTCGGTCGTCGCGCTCGGCGAAGACCTCGGCCGCGGCGGCATCTTCGGCCAGTATCGCGGGCTGCTCGAGGCGTTCGGCCCGGCGCGCGTGATCGACACGCCGATCTCGGAAGCGACGATCGCCGGCTCGGCGGTCGGCATGGCGCTGACGGGCCTGAAGCCGGTGGTCGAGATGCGGGTCGTCGACTTCGCGCTGTGCGCGATGGACGAGATCGTCAACCAGGCCGCGAAGAACCGCTTCATGTTCGGCGGGCAGGGCCGCGTGCCGATGGTGATCCGGATGCCGATCGGCATCTGGAGCGCGTCGGCCGCGCAGCACTCGCAGTCGCTGGAGGCGTGGTTCGCGCACGTGCCCGGGCTCGCGGTCGTCTGCCCGGCCACGCCGCAGGACAACTACGCGCTGCTGAAGGCGGCGGTCGCGAGCGGCGATCCGGTCGCGTACTTCGAGCACAAGGAACTCTGGGCACTCGAAGGCGAGGTCGACGCGTCGCAGGCGGTCGAGATCGGCCGCGCGCGCATCGCGCGGGCCGGGCGCGACCTCACGATCGTCGCCTGGAGCCGCGCGGTGCACGAGGCGCTCGAAGCCGCGCGCACGCTCGCGCAGCAGGGGATCGACGCCGAAGTGATCGACCTGCGCACGATCTGGCCCTGGGACCGCGAGACGGTCGAGGCCTCGGCCCGGCGCACCGGGCGCGTGCTGGTGGTGCACGAGGCAGTGCAGGTGGCCGGGTTCGGCGCCGAGATCGTCGCGACGCTGGCTGAGCGCTGCGACGCGCGGCTCGCGCGGTTGGGCGCGCCGCGCGCGCCGGTCGGCTATTCGCCGCCGCTGGAGGCGCAGGCGCGCATCACGGCGGCGAAGATCGTCGAAGCGGCGACGCAGCTCGTCAGCCGGGCGCGCTGAGCGGCGCCAGGGCCACGCGCGCCTCACGCGGGCCGGAGCCGGCGCCGGCCTGCGGCGCGGTCACTCGTCGAGCGGCTCGAAGACCCCGAGTTCGCGGTTCTTGCGCACGTTCGACCACGGCCGGGCGATGCCGTTCATCGCGACCCAGACGCCCGCCGGCAGGCTGCGCGCGAAGGCGATCGCGGCGCCGAGATTGAAGCTCGCGTCCGAATCGGCCAGCGCGAACGGAACCATCGCGCCGGTGAGGACGATCGTCTTCGCGAGCCCCGCCTGGCCGAGCACGCGTGCCGTCTCGACCATCGTGTCGGTGCCGTGGACGACCACCAGCGCCGGCTCGGGCGCGGCGCGGCACGCCGCCAGCACGCGCTGCCGGTGCTCGTCCACCATGTCTAGGCTGTCGATCATCATCACCACCTCGACCTGCAGCGGGCCCGCGACGCGGGCGCGGGCGACGATCTCGTGCAGGTGGGTCTCGCCGAAGCCGAGCACGCCGGTCATCGGGTCGTAGCGCTTGTCGAAGGTGCCGCCGGTGGCGAGGATGCGCAGGTTCATGATTAGAATCGTCGGGAGCAGGCCGGCGGCCTCCATCGCGCCGCAGTGTACCGTCGGCCCGCAGGTGGCGCATCGACGATGTTCGAACAGGTGGTCTTCGCAGGCGGCGGGCACCGCTGCTGGTGGCAGGCGGGTTTCTGGGAAGTGGTCGCCCCGGCGATCGGGCTGCGCCCGCGCGTGATCGCCGGGGTATCGGCCGGCGCCGCGACGGCGTGCCTGCTGTTCGCCAACGACTCGCAGACCGCGCTGGCCTACTACCGCGAAGTGCTGAAGGGCAATCCGCGCAACGCGTATCCGCTGAACCTGTTCCGCCGCGGCCGGCGCGTGTTCCCGCACAACGCGATCTATCGCAACGCGCTGAAGGCGCTGCTCGGCGGCGAGCACTTCAGCCAACTGATGCGCAGCGCGCCCGAGATCCGTGTGCAGTTCGCGCGCATCCCGCGCTGGCTCGGGCCGCGCAGCGCGGTCGCGCTGGGCATCGTCGGCTACAACGTCGAGAAGTACCTGCGGCGCTCGCTGCACCCGGGGTTCGGTCGCGCGGTCGGTTTTCGCAGCGAGATCGTTCGCGTGCAGGACTGCCGCAGCGACGACGAGCTGGTCTCGCTGATCATCGCGTCGAGCTGCACGCCGCCGTTCACGCCGATCGAGTATCGCGACGGCAGGCCGACGATGGATGGCGGCCTGGTCGACAACGTGCCGGTCGACGCGGTCGATGCGGACGGCGGACCTACGCTGGTGCTCGCGACGCGACGCTATCCGCAGCACGCGCCGGTGTTCATTCGCGCGGGGCGCGTCTACGTGCAGCCGTCGCGCAAGGTCGCCGCTTCGAGCTGGGACTACACGACGCCCGACGCCTACGAGCAGACCTGGAAGCAGGGGCGCGAAGACGGCGAGGCGTTCCTGCGCGGTTTCCCGTCGCTGCACGCGGGCTTCGCGTCGCCTCCCGAGCGGGCGGCCGGACTCGCGTGAGCCGGCGCGCGCCGCCCGCGCGGCGACGCGATCGGCTCACTGGGAACCGCCGCGCTGCTGCGACTCGTGCGGCCGAGCGGGCTGCCGTTGCGGCGATTGCTGCCGCTGTTGCGGCTGCGGAACCGGAGGCACTCCGAGCCGCGGCGCGGGCTGCACCTGCGCGCCCTGCGACGGGCCGGCTGGCAGCGGACGCTGTATCGGCTTTTGCGGCGCGATCGGCCGCGCCTGCGGCGGCGTCACGGGCTTGGGCTCGCGCTGCGGCGCCGGCGTCACGCGCGGGGCCGGAGCAGGCGCCACACGCGGGGATGGGGCTGGCGCCACGCGCGGCGACGGCGGAGGTGCCACCCGCGGGGCCGGAGCAGGCGCGACGCGCGGGGACGGCACCGGCGGCGCGACCCGCTGGGCGGGGCCGGGAGGCTGCGCCCGGTAGCGCTCGCGCACGACCGGCGTGCGGTACTCGATGCGACCCCGGTGCGCAGGGTCGTGATGCCAGACCAGCGGCCGCGGCGCCGATGCATTGGTGACGATCACGTTGAACACGGGGGCGTTGTCGACCACGATCGGGCGGCTGCGCCACACGGGCCGCGGATCGTGCCACAACGAGCCCAGGACGACGGTCAGCGGTCCCCAGACGATGCCCACCGAATAGACCTCCGGGAAGTACGGCGGGCGATAGACGACCGGGGGGACCCACAGGAACGGCGGGTGCGTCGGCCACCACCAGGTGCCGTACACGATCTGCGGGTTGTAGAAGGGCACCCACACCAGCCCCGGTCGCCACGGCTCGATCAGGATGACCCGTTCCTGCACGATCACGTGCTGCTGCTCGGTCGAGCGCAGCGAGCCGGCCGCATAGGCCTTCGCGCGCAGCGCCTGCACCGTGTCCATCACCTGCTCGCGCTGCGCGAGAAGGGCTTCGCCCAGGCGCTGCGTCCAGTCGAGTTCCTCGCTCATCATCGCCAGCACCGACGGGAACTGGGTCAGCGCCGCGACGCTCGGATCCCAGCCCATCGGAGCCACCGCGCGCTCCAGCGCCGGGCCGTCCAGGCCGGGATTGCCCTGGACGAAGCGCGCGGCCTGCACGACCTCGAGCGGATAGGTCGCGGCCATCAGCACCTGCGCGAGCAGCGCGTCCGGGTACAGCGCGATCGGCGCCAGCATCTGGTCGAGTTCCTGCTGCGCGTACGGCGCCTGCGTGCGCCAGCTGGCCGATGTCTGCGCCTGTGCGGGCGGGGCCGGGGCGACGGCGAGGGCCGCCGCGGTGGCGGTGCAGGCCAGCCAGGCGATCGGGCGTGCGAGCTTCATCGGAGTCTTCCTGCGGGTTCGGTCGGTACAGTGAAACGCGGCAGCGCGGGTCCGGTCCATCGCACGAAGCCTGCGCCGTTGACGGCGGTCAACGTTCGCGGCGCTCGCCCGGGCGCGGACCGCGGGCTTCGGGCCGCCCCGGCGGTGGCCGGCCGTGAACCCCGGGCTGAGCCCGTGGCGGCGGGGCCACCTGCGGCCGCGGCTCAGCACGCGGCGCGGGCGCTTCGAGCCGGGGCGGCTGCCGGTTCGTCCAGGGGTGCGGCGGCGCCGTGCGTTGCGCGGGTTGCGGCTCGACGCGCGGGACCGGCATCGGTTTCTGCACTCGCTGCGGAAGCGATTCCGGCTGGCGCGGCCGGGGCGGGCCGCCCCGTCTCGTGCCTTCGCCTCGCTGGTCGGCGCGAGGCCGTCCGAAGTCGTTGCGCGGCTGGGCGAAATCGCGATCGGCGAGGCCGCGGCCGCTGCGGAAGTCCCGTGACGGCTCGGGGGTTTGACGCGGCATCGGCGGCGGTGCGATCGCGGCGGGCGGTCGCGGCGGCCGCGCGTCGGGCGCTCCGCCGTGCCACCGGCCGTTCGGCGGCGCGGGGCGATTCCAGCGGGGGTCGGGCCCCGCGCGGTCGAGCGGGCCGGGCCCGGGCCGTTGCGGCCCGAAGCGGCCGGGCCAGACCGGTCGCGGGTCGTGCCAGAGCCGCGGGCGCAGCGGCACGACGGGGCTCCAGGCGAGACCCGATCCGTAGACCGCCGAGAAGTGCGGCGGCCGCCACGCCGGCGGCGGCACCCAGAAGAAGGGCGGTCGGTCGGGCCACCACCACGTGCCGAACACGACGACCGGGTTGTAGTAGGGCACCCACAGGTATCCGGGGCGCGCCGGCTCGATCGCGATGACCTGGTCCTGAACGATCACCTGCTGCTGCTCGGTCGATCGAAGCGTGCCGGCAGCCCAGGCGCGCGCGCGCAGCGACTGGACCGTGTCCATCACCTGGTCGCGCTGCGCGAGGAACGCGTCGCCGAGTTGCTCGGTCCATTCGAGCCGCTCGCTCATCATCGCCAGCACCGACGGAAACTGCGTCAGCGCGCGGACGCTCGGATCCCAGGCCATGCCCTCCACCGCGTCGGCCAGCGCGTCGCCGGCAAGGCCGGGGTTCTGGCGCACGAACCGATCCGCCTCGACCACGTCGAGCGGGTAGGTGGCGGCCATCAGGACCTGCGCGAGCAGCGCGTCCGGGTACAGCGCGATCGGTGCGAGCATCTGGTCGAGCTGCTCCTGCAGGTACGGCGCCTGCGCCGGCACGGACGAGTAGACCTGCTGCGCCTGCGACGGGGCCGCCGGCGCCAGCATCATCGTCGCGGTCGCGGTCGCGCAGGCCAGCCAGGCGATCGCGCCGCGTCGCTTCATCGTCCACCCCCGTTTCGATCGGTCTTCCATGAACGTTCAACGCGGCCGGCGCAACCCGCGCCGACGCGCGCCGCCGCTCGCGCGCGTAAGAAGATGTAAAGCGGGGGGCGAAGCGTAAGCGCGTGCTCGCGCAGCGCCGTCGGCGCCGCCGCCTGACCGGCCGGCGCGCAACGCGCCGGTGTGTGGCGTTATCCGTGCAGCGCGCGCCAGACGCGCTCGGGCGTCAGGGGCATCTGCAGCGATAGTGCGCGCTCACCCTTGCCGGCGCGCCACAGCGCGTCGACGACTGCGTTGACGGCGCAGGGCGTCGCACCGATCGTGCCCAGTTCGCCGACGCCCTTGACCCCGAGCGGATTGGTCAGGCACGGGATCGACTGATCCATCCCGGTACGGAAGCCCCCCGCGAGGTCGGCGCGAGGCATCGCGTAGTCGAGGAAGCTGGCCGACAGCAGCTGGCCGCTCTCGCGCTCGTGGATCACCTGCTCGCACAGCGCCTGGCCCAGTCCCTGGACCGCGCCGCCGTCGAGCTGGCCGCGCACGATGTCGGGGTTCACGACGCGGCCGACGTCGTTGACCGACGCGTAACCGGCCACCTCGATCACCCCGGTGTCGGGGTCGATCTCGACCTCGCAGACGTGGCAGCCGTTGGGCCAGCTCGGCCCCTCGACCGAACTGGTCGAATCCATCCAGATCCGCCGCTCGGGCTGGCGAGCGGCGAGCTCGAACAGGCCGATCGAGCGATCGGTGCCGACGATGCGGAACTCGCCCTCGACGTACTCGATGTCGGCGGGCGGTGCTTCGAGCGCCTCGGCGGCGAGGTCCTGGGCCTTGCGCACCGTGCGCTCGGAGGCGACGCGCACCGCCGAGCCCCCGGTGAACAACGAGCGCGATCCGGCGCTGCCGAAGCCGCTGCCGCGGTCGGTATCGCCCTGCACGATCCGGATCCGCCCGATCGGGACCTGGAACACGTCGACCGCCAGTTGCGCGTAGCTGGTCGCGATGCCCTGGCCCATCGCCTGCGTAGCCGACCAGATCTCGATGAACCCGTCGGCGGCCACGTCGACCGTGACGCGCTCCTCGAAGACGTTGCCGCCGGTCCACTCGAGGAAGGTGGCGATGCCGCGGCCGCGCAGCTGCCCGCGCGCCTTCGACGCGGCCAGCCGCGCGTCGAAGCCGTTCCAGTCGGCGAGCGCCAGCGCCTGGTCCATGATCGACTCGAAGCGCCCGCTGTCGTAGGTCTGGCCCATCGCGTTGCGGTAGGGCATCTGTTCGGGTCGGATCATGTTGCGCCGGCGCAGCTCGGACTGCTCGATGCCGAGCCGGCGCGCGGCGGCGTCCATCAGCCGCTCGGTGATGTAGATCGCCTCGGGGCGTCCGGCGCCGCGATAGGCGCCGGTGGTCGTCGTGTGCGTGAGGACCGCGCGGAACTCGAAGTCGATCACCGGGATGTCGTAGACGCTGGTCTGCACCCAGGGTCCGATCAGCAGCTGGATCGCGACCCCGGTCGGGGTCGCGTAGGCGCCGACGTTGGCCAGCGCGCGGATGCGCATCGCGAGAATTCGCCCGCTGGCGTCGAGCGCGAGCTCGGCGCGGCTGCGCACGTCGCGGCCGTGGACCGCGCCGAGGAACTCGTCGCTGCGCTCGGCGCACCACTTCACCGGACGATCCAGGTGGCGCGCGGCAAACGCGACCGCCGCATCCTCGGGATACAGGCCGGTCTTCATACCGAAGCCGCCGCCGACGTCGCCGACGACGACGCGCACTTTCTCCTTCGGAAGCTTCAGCAGGTCCAGCGCCAGCGTGTCGCGCGCGCCCGAGGGCATCTGCGTGCTCATCCGCAGCGTCAGCCGCCCGCTCGCGGCGTCCCAGGTGGCGAGCACCGCGCGCGGCTCCATCGCCGAAGGCGCGAGCCGCTGGTTGACCAGGTCGAGCGAGACCACGTGCGCGGCGGCGCCGAACGCGGCTTCGGCGGCTCCGGCGTCGCCGTGCCGCATGGCAGCCGCGAGGTTGCCCGGCGCTTCGTCGCACACCAGCGGCGCGCCCGGCGCGATCGCGTCGTCGAGCTCGACGACGGCCGGCAGGTCCTCGTAGTCGACCAGCACTGCGTCGCGCGCGTCGATCGCGGCCTGGCGCGACTCGGCCACGATCGCGGCGACGGCCTCGCCGACGAAGCGCACGCGCTCGTGCGCGAGCGGGCGCCGCGGCGCGGCGATGCCGGGCGAGCCGTCCGGGCGCTTGAAGCCGGCAGGGCCGGGGAACACGCCGACGCCGGCGCGCACTAGGTCTTCGCCGGTCAGCACGGCGACGACGCCGGGCACCGCGAGCGCGGCCGACGCGTCGATCGAGACGATCCGCGCGTGCGCGTGCGGCGAGCGCAGGAAGCACAGGTGGGCCTGTCCGTCGGCGTCGAAGTCGTCGACGAACGCGCCGCGGCCGGTGACCAGCGTCGCGTCCTCGATGCGCCGGACGGCCTGGCCGCTGCCGAAGCGTCCGTATCCGTGGGGGTCGGCCAAGCTCTGTTCTCCATGAATGGGGGTGCCATGTCCCGGCGTGGCGGCCCGTGAATCCTACTGCAATCGCCTCGCGGGCTGGCGCGTGACGACGTGCTCGCGGATCTTGCGAAGCCGGGCCGTTCGGCCCAGCATGACGGATCCGCAGCCACCGGAGAACGTCCATGAGCGTCGCTTCCAGAACCGCGATCGCCGCCTCGCTGCTGCTTGCGAGCAGCGGCGCGTTCGCATTCCAGTTGAGCAGCCCCGACGTCGGCGCGCGCGCGCCGATCGGCAACAGGTTCGTCTTCAAGGGTTTCGGCTGCGAGGGCGAGAACGTCTCGCCGGCGCTCGCCTGGAAGGTGCCGCCGGCGGGCACGAAGAGCTTCGCCGTGCTGGTCCACGATCCCGACGCGCCGACCGGAGGCGCCGGCTGGTGGCACTGGGTGGTCTACAACCTGCCGGCCAGCACGACCTCGCTGCCGCAGGGCGCGGGCGCAGCCGACGGCAGCAAGCTGCCGGCCGGCGCGGCGCAGCAGAAGACCGACTTCGGCGCGCCGGGTTGGGGCGGCCCGTGCCCGCCGGTCGGCGACAAGCCGCACCGCTACGTGTTCACCGTGTACGCGCTGAAAGTCGAGAAGCTCGACATCCCGGAGGGCGCGAGCGCGTCGCTGGTGGGGTTCATGGTCAACGCCAACGCGATCGGCAAGGCGACGCTGGTCGGCAAGTACGGCCGCAAGAAGTAGGCGGATGGGGGGCGGGCGCGCGTTCGTTGCGGGCCCGGCGCTCGTTCTGCTCAATCCGCGCGCGGCCGGCGGCCGCGCCGGGCGCCTCGCGGAACCGCTGCGGCAATGGCTCGCGGCGCGGGCGCCCGATGCCGTCTTCGCGGCGGCCGACGACCTGTCGCGCTCGCGCGCGCTGTTGCGCGAGCGTCCGGAAGGCTCGCGAGCGGTGCTGGTCGGCGGCGACGGCACCGTGCACCGCCTGCTCCCCGAGCTGCTCGGCCGAAGCCTGAGCCTGGGCCTGGTGCCGGTGGGCAGCGGCAACGACCTCGCCGGCGCGCTGGGCCTGCGCGGGCTGGCCTGGAACGACGCGCTCGCGCTGGCGCTGCAGGGGGCCGATTCGGCGTGCGATCTCGGCGAGCTGTCGACCGCCGCGGGCGCGCTGCCGTTCGCGTCGAGCCTGGCGGCCGGATTCGACGCGGCCATCGCGCGGCGCGCGGCCGAGGGCCCGCCCTGGCTGCGTGGGCTGCCCCGCTACCTGTGGGCCACGCTGCGCGAGCTGGCTGCGCTGCAGCGCCGGCGCCTGCGGGTCGTCGCGGACGGCGCAGTCGTCCACGACGGCGAGGCGCTTTTCGCGTCGTCGCTGAACACGCCGAGCTACGGCGCCGGAATGCCTGCCGTGCCGGGCGCGCGGATCGACGACGGCCGGCTCGACCTGCTGGTGGCCGGCCGCTTCGGGCGCGTCGGCGCGCTGCTGATGCTGCCGCGGCTGCTGGCGGGCCGGCACCTCGGCCACCCGGAGGTGTGCGCCGCGTCGTTCGCGGAATTGCGCGTCGAGTGCGACGCCGAGCTGCCGCTGGCCGCCGACGGCGAGCCGCTGGCCGGTGCGCGCGAATTCACGGTCCGGGTGCGCCCGGGGGCGCTGCGCGCGGTTCGCGCCGCTTAAGGCCTTAAGAGCCGCCTAAGACAGGGGGTCGATAGTCGGACGCATCAGTCACGCAGACACCTGCAAAGGAGAGAGCATGAGCATGCGTTCGATGACGCCCACCCGCATCGTCGCCGCGCTGGTCGCCGCCGGAGTGATCGGCGGCGCGGGCGCGACGTTCGCCTACGGCACGATCGCCCGCGCGGCGGCGCCGGTTCCCACGGCCGTCGCGCCGGCCTTCGCGGCCGCGCCGGCCGTCGCGACGACCGACTTCTCGCAGATCGTCCAGCGCTACGGGCCGGCCGTGGTGAACATCAGCGTCAGCGGCATGAAGAAGGTCGTCGAAGAAGGCATCCCGGGCCTCGACCCGAACGACCCGTTCTACGAGTTCTTCAAGCGCTTCCAGGGGCCCAACGCGGGCGGACCGCGCGAGATGCCGGTGCGCGGCGAGGGATCGGGCTTCATCGTCGACCCCGACGGCATCGTGCTGACCAACGCGCACGTGGTGCGCGACGCGAAGGACGTGACCGTCAAGCTCACCGACCGCCGCGAGTTCCACGCGAAGGTGCTCGGCACCGATCCGAAGACCGACGTCGCCGTGCTGAAGATCGACGCGAAGAACCTGCCGGTGGTGCCGCTGGGCAGCGCGCGCGACCTGAAGGTCGGCGAGTGGGTGCTGGCGATCGGCTCGCCGTTCGGCTTCGAGAACTCGGTGACCGCGGGCGTGGTGAGCGCCAAGGGCCGCTCGCTGCCCGACGACGGGTTCGTGCCGTTCATCCAGACCGACGTCGCGGTGAACCCGGGCAACTCGGGCGGGCCGCTGTTCAACACGCGCGGCGAGGTGGTCGGCATCAACTCGCAGATCTTCAGCCGCACTGGCGGCTACCAGGGGCTGTCGTTCGCGATCCCGATCGACGTGGCCACGCGCGTGCGCGACCAGATCGCCGCGACCGGCAAGGCGAGCCACGCGCGCCTCGGCGTCTCGATCCAGGAAGTGAACCAGACGCTGGCCGATTCGTTCAAGCTCGACAAGCCCGAGGGCGCGCTCGTCGCGAACGTCGAGAAGGGCGGCCCCGCGGACACGGCCGGGCTGCGCAGCGGCGACGTGATCCTGAAGGTCGACGGCAAGCCGATCGTCGCCTCGGGCGACCTGCCGGCGCTGATCGGCCAGGCGCTGCCGGGCGAGAAGGTGACGCTCGAGGTGTGGCGCCAGGGCAAGCGCGAGGAGCTCACCGCGAAGCTCGGCGACGCAGCCGAGAAGGTCGCGAGCGCGTCGAAGTCCGAGGAGAAGGTGGCCAAGGGCCGGATCGGACTGGCCTTGCGCCCGCTCGAGCCGCAGGAGCGGCGCGAAGCCGGCGTCGACGGCGGCCTGCTGGTCGAGGGCACCGGCGGCCCGGCGGCGATGGCCGGCGTGCAGCCCGGCGACGTGCTGGTCGCGGTGAACGGCACGCCGGTGAAGAGCGTCGAGCAGGTGCGCGCCGCGATCGCGAAGTCCGACAAGTCGGTGGCGCTGCTGATCATGCGCGACGGCAACCGGATCTTCGTGCCGGTGCGGATCGGCTGACGCGCGGGCTTCAGAGCGTCGCGAACATCGCCCCCACCGTGGCCGCCATCGCCACGGTGGCGATCCAGCCGAGCCAGCGCAGGCGCACCGTGATCGCGTTCTCGCCCATGACGTCGCGGCGGCTCGCGAGCAGCATCATCACGCCCATGATCGGCACCGCGATAACGCCGTTCAGCACCGCAGCCCAGAACAGCGCCTTTACGGGGTCGATCGGCGCGAAGCACAGCGCGACGCCGCCGACGGTCGCCACCGCGATCACGCCGTAGAAGCCGCGTCCCTCGCCCTGCTCGAGCCGCAGGTCGAGGCTGCCGCGCCAGCCCGCCGATCCCGCGACCGCGTAGGCGGCCGAGCCCGCGAGCACCGGCACCGCGAGCATGCCGGTGCCGATGATGCCGAGGCTGAACAGCAGGAACGTGAAGTGTCCGGCCACCGGGCGCAGCGCCTCCGCCGCCTGCGCCGAGGTCTGGATGTCGCGCACGCCGGCTGCGTGCAGCGTCGCCGCGGTGCTCAGGATGATGAAGAACGCGATCAGGTTCGAGAACGTCATGCCGACGATCGTGTCGACCTTGATGCGGCGCAGGTGCCGGCGTACCTGCGCCGGCGTGTGCGGAAGGCCGCCGCGCGCGTCCGCGTCCTCGACCTCCTGGCTGGCCTGCCAGAAGAACAGGTAGGGGCTGATCGTCGTGCCGAACACGGCGACGATCATCAGCAGCAACTCGTGCGTATGCGTGAGCTTCGGCCACGCGGTCTCGCGAACGACCTGCCACCAGTCGATCCGGATCGAGAACGCGACCGCGACGTAGGCGAGCAGCGCGAGCGTGAGCCACTTCAGCACGCGCACGTAGCGGCGGTACGGCAGGAACACCTGCAGCACCAGGCACAGCAGCCCGAAGGTGACCGCGTAGACGTGCGCCGAGCCGCCGAGCAGCAGCCGCAGCGCTTCCGCCATCGCTGCGAGGTCGGCGGCGATGTTCAGCGTGTTGGCCACCAGCAGCATGCCGACGACCATGAACAGCACCGGCCGCGGAAATCGCTCGCGGATGTTGGCCGACAACCCGCGCCCGGTCACGTAGCCGATGCGCGCGCTGATCACCTGGATCGCCGCCATCAGCGGCAGCGTGAACACGACGGTCCACAGCATCGAGTAGCCGAACTGCGCGCCGGCCTGCGAGTAGGTCGCGATGCCGCTCGGATCGTCGTCGGCCGCGCCGGTGATCAGGCCTGGGCCGAGCTGGCGCAGGCCACGACGGACGTTGCGCTGGACGTCGCGCTGGAAGCGCAGCCGGTCGGTGTTGCGGATGTCGGACTCCGGCGCGACGCTACGTCGCCTCGATCGGCACCGCGCTCGCGATCAGCGCTTCCCAGGCCGCCGCGTCGCCGGGCCAGTCGCGGTCGCCGCGCTCGCCGAGCCGGCGCAGGATCTGCGCGAGCTGCCAGGTCGGCGGCTGGCCGAGCGCCGCCGGCCTGTCGCGCCAGACGCGCCGCACGACGTTGTCGCCGACCGCGAAGCGCTGCGCGATCGCCTCGATGACGGCGCGGTCCTGGCCGGCGTCGATCGCTCGCTTGAGCACGCCGGCCCAGCGCAGGCTGTGCGCGCTGTCCTGCCGCGCGGCGAGCGGCCGCAGGTCGAAGGTAGGGGCCTGGCGCCGTCGCGCGTGCCGTCGCGCCGCGTCGGCCTGCGTGTCGAGCGCCTCGCCGTCGATCCCCGCGTCGCCGTCGTCATCGTCCCCGTCGCGCGGCGCCGCCCAGGCGTCGAGCGGCACCAGCGTCTCGGCGAAGAAGGTCGCGAACGCCGGCAGCCGCGCCAGCAGGTGCGCGCGCGGCGCCGCGTGCCGCGGGTCGAGGCGCAGCCAGTTGTAGCAGCCCAGGTGCTTGCCGGCGCTGCCGCGCGCGAGCTTCGCGAGCGTGACCGGGTCGAGGCTCGATTCGACGATCGCCGCGATGCGCGCGTCGATCGCGTCCTCGCGCAGGTCGATCGAGCGCAGCGCGCGGCCGTAGAAGGCGACGTCGACGATCTCGTCGCGCAGCGCGGCGCGCAGCTGCGCGAGGAAGTCCGGGCAGCGGCCCGCGCGGTCGAACAGCGACGCCGGCGCGCCCGGCTCGAGACGGTGCTCGCGGTCGAGGTGGCGTCCCCAGTCGCCGCGGCGGCGGTCGAGCACGGTGAGCATTTCATCGGCCAGCGACTCGAACAGCAGGTCCAGCGTCTCGTCGGCGCCCTGGCTGCGCGCGAGGAGGTCGACCAGCAGCTTCAGCGTGCGGTCGGACAGCAGCGCGCGGAAGTCGTAGACGAGCTGGTCGCGATCGACGCCGACGAAGCGGACGTTCAGCCCCCAGGCGCGAGTGAGCTGCGCGAAGATCGGGTTGGCCATCAGGGACAGCCGCGACGCGAGCGGCAGCAGCACGACGAACAGGCGCCAGTCGGAAGACGGGTTGCGGAAGACCAGCGCGCGGGGGCTGTGCCGGTAGCTGCGCGCCAGGAACGCGAGTTCGGGGCCGACCGTGCCTGCGTCCTGCAGTTCTGCGTCGATCGGGACGCCGTCGACCGCGAGGAACTCGACGTCCTTCAATCGGCCCGCTTGGCGAGGAACAGCAGCCCGCCGCCGAACACCATCAGCGCGGCGGCCATCAGCGTTCGCGCGACCGATCCGCGCCACAAAGCCTCGGCGGCGAACAGGATGCCGGCCGTCAGCACGATGCGCGCAGTGCCGGCGGTGCGCTGGGCTGGGCTGAGTTGGGCCATGGCACTAATCTACCCCAGAAAAGATCGTGACGCTGCCCTGCGGGTCTTGAGTCGGTGGGCTTGCTCGATGCTAACCGCCCGCTCGCCGGCGAGTACATCGATTCGGTCACCGGCGGCCAGTTTCCCGGGGCGAACGACCGCGCAGTAGAAGCCGGTGTAGCCCGACTGCACCATCATCTTCGACGCCCAGCCGAACCCGAAGTGAGCGTCGAATTTGTAGCAGGGCGAGCGCGGCTGCGTGACGACCAGCTCGACCTCGCCGATGCGCAGCCTGTCGCCGACCCAGGCCTGCGCCTCGAGCAGCCCCGACACGGTCAGGTTCTCGCCGAGCGAGCCGTGCGGCAGCGCGCCGGCGAGGCCCGCCTGCCCGCGCACCGTCTCCCAGAACGGATAGTGCTCGGCGGGGTACAGGTAGACAGCCTTGTCCAGCCCGCCGTGCACGCTCAGGTCGACCTGCTCGTCGCCGTCGAGCCCGAGGGCGCCGACGGTCACCGGGCCGGGCACCGGCGTCTTGCGGATCGCGCTGATCACGCGCCGCACGCCGCCGTCGCCGGCCCGCGCGTCGAGCGGGGCGGCGCGGCCGACGCTGACGGCGAGCAGTTGCGGCATCGAAGCCTCAGGAACGCGCGCCGGGCAGGCGTGCGAGCGCCTGCGCGACCAACGCGGCGCCCGACTCGACGACCCGGCGCTCCCAGTCGCGGCTGTCGGGGCGGAACGCCTCGAGCATCCCGGCCTCGATCGCGCGCCCGGTGGCGTCGCGCCGGTCGCCGTGGTGCGCGAGCCAGTTGTCGGCGCGCATCGCGCGGATCACCCGCATCGGCTCCCAGGTGCCGTACTCCGGATACGCGAACGCGAAGCGCGCGGCGGCGGGCAGCGCCGCGGCCAGCCCGCGGTCGAGCAGTCCGTTGAGCGGCGTCGACACCGATTCGCCTCCCGCCGCCGACTTCACGCCGGCCGGCCACACCTGCTGCGAGAACGCGTAGCCGGCATGGGACCGGCGCGCCGGTGATCAGCTCGCAGGCGGCGAAGTCGCCGAGGCCGGTGTGGAAATCGAGCCAGATCACGGTCTGCGCATCGCGCAGGTGCTCGCGCACCAGCGCCAGCAGGTGCCGCGTTCCGGCGGCCTGCGCGTGGCCGCCGAACTGCAGGCCCTCGGGATAGCGGTACTGGCCCTCGACCGCTGCCTGCTGGAAGCGGCGCAGCCCGTGCGCGGCGATGAACGCGTCGATGCGCGCCCAGCGTTCGGCCTCGCGCGCCGGGTCGAGGTCGGTGGGGTTCAGGCAGTCGTACAGCGCCTCGTAGTCGGCCGAACACTGCGTCGGGTCGAAGCGGTCGCGGAAGTTGCGGTTGAAGTCGACGTTGTCTTCGTTGACGCGCCGGTGCCAGGCGAAGCCGTACGGGTTGTTCGCGTGCTGGATCACCAGCGCGGCATCGCGCGCGAGTTCCAGCTTCGGCAGGACGTTCGCCAGCGTGTGGTGCTGGATCGCGCTGCCGGTGTAGCCCTCGACGCCGTGGGTGCCGCTGGAGAGCACCAGCACGTGGCGCGGGCGGCGCGCGCCGAACGAGACCCAGTCGAGCGCCAGCGTCTCGCCTTCGGGGCCGCGCGGGTCGATCGAGCGCGAGTCGACCAGCACCGGGTGGTGCGTCGACAGCGCGTGCGCGGCTTCGAGCAGGCGCTCGCGCGAGACGCGGTACGAGGGCTGGAAGTACGCAGCCGGAGCGCCGGCCGGCGGGTCGAAGGGGCTCATGGTCGTCGGCCAGCTCGCTGCCAGTGGGCGATCGCACCGCGCCTTGCGGCCCGGCAGCGCCGTCGGTGGGCAAGCGGTGGACATCCCGGGGACGGGCTTGGGGACAGCCTTGGGGATAGCTCTGGGGACAGCCGCTGGACAGGCGGTGGGCAGCCGGTGCGGGAACCGGGGACTGCCAGTGGATATCGGCTGCGCATCGCGGGGACGGCGGCGGGACGTTCAGTGGACATCGAGCGCCAGCCCCGGCAGGTCGAGCCCGCGCACCCGTGTCTCCCAACGCTGCCCGGGTCGGATCGGCTGCGCGTCGGTCAGCGTGCCGGTGCTGATCAGCGAACCCGGCTCGATCGAGCGGCCACGCCGGCGCAGCTCGCGCGACAAGTGAGCGGTCGCATGCATCGGCCCGTCGAGTGCATTGGCGCCGCGGCCGCGCTCGACCATCCGGCCATCGCAGAGCAGCTCGACCTCGAGTTCGCCGAGCCGCGCGAGCGCCTGCGCGGCGGGTGCTCCGAGCAACGACACCGGTTGCGCAGGGCCGAGCACCAGCGCCCCATGCAGGGCCTGCGCGGCAAACGCCTCGGCGGCGCTGAAGCGCCAGCCGGGGAACGGGCTCTGGACGATCTCCAGGCCGTGCGCGATCCAGTCTGCGGCCGCGAGCACGGCCTCCGGCGTGTCGGCGGCCGGCGCCTCGCGCAGCGCGACGACGATCTCCGGCTCGATCCGCGGTTCGACGAAGCGCGAAGCCGCGAGCGCGACCGGCGAGGGTGCCAGCCCGCTGAGCGGCGGCGCACCGGTCCCCGCGTTCGCGGTCGGCACGCCCGCGGCGACGCGAACGAGCGTGGCGTTCCAGACCGGGGCCCAGATCGGGTGGAACACGCCGTACAGGGGCCAGATCGAGCGGTTCGTGAACCCGATCTTGTAGCCCACGGGCCGCTCGCCGCGCGCCAGTCGGGCGATCGCGATGCTGGCCTGGATCGCTTCGGCGCTGGCCAGGTCGTCGAGCGTCTCGTAGCGCGAGCGGTCGAGGCTGCGGGCATGGTCGCAGGCGTCTAGGATCGTCGCGGAGGTCAGCGGCACGGGCATGCCCGCGATTATCCCGCAGCGCGCGACGGCAGGTGGCGAGGGTGCGATGATGTCGCATGCCGCAAGTCCCGAACGCCGCACTCTGGAAGCAGCTGTTCCAGCGTTCCGCGCGCGAGAACATGAACCTGCAGGGCCAGATCCGCGAGATGCTGGTCTCGGCGATTCTCGACGGCCAATTGCCTCCGGGCGCGCCGGTGCCGTCGAGCCGCGAAATGGCCGACCAGCTCGGCGTGGCGCGCAACACCGTCGTGCTGGCGTACCAGCAACTGGCCGACGAAGGTTACCTCGTCTCACGCCAGCGCAGCGGCCACTTCGTCAACGGCGACATCCTGTCGGGTCGCGTCAACAGCGCGGCGCTCGAGGGCGCGGCCAGGACGGGGCGCGCCCAGCCAGACTGGCAGCGGCGGTTTCGCGAGCGCTTCACCACGCAGCGCTCGATCGTGAAACCGGCCGACTGGCAGTCGTATCCGTACCCGTTCCTGTACGGCCAGTTCGACCCGACCCTGTTCCCCACCGCGGCCTGGCGCGAGTGCTGCATCAAGACGCTAAGCGTGCTCGACACCCGCGACTGGGCGCCGGACCAGATCGCGCGCGACGACGAGGCGCTGGTCCAGCAGATCCGGACCCGCGTGCTGCCGCGCCGCGGCGTCTGGGCCTCGGCCGACGAGCTGATCGTGACCGTCGGCGCGCAGCACGCGCTGTACCTGGTGGCCGACCTGCTGATGCGCGAGGGAACGCGGGTGGCGATGGAGGAGCCGGGCTATCCAGACGCACGCAACATCTTCGCCAGCCGCACCTCGCGCCTCGAGCCGATCCCGGTCGACCTGGACGGCTTGCCGGTCGACGAGCGGCTCGACGGCGTCGACTACGTCTACGCCACGCCGAGCCATCAGTGCCCGACCGGCGTGACGATGCCGCTGGCGCGCCGCGAGGCCCTGCTGCGCATGGCCGACGAGCACGACTTCATCGTCATCGAGGACGACTTCGAGAGCGAGAACCGCTTCGACGGCGAGCCGACGCCGGCGCTCAAGAGCCTCGACCGCAGCGGCCGCGTGATCTACGTGGGCAGCCTGTCGAAGAGCCTCGCGCCGGGCCTGCGCATCGGGTACGTGGTCGCCGCGCCAGGGCTGATCGCCGAATTGCGCGCGCTGCGCCGGCTGATGCTGCGCCACCCTTCGGCGTTCATCCAGCGCGCGTTCGCGCTGTTCCTCTCGCTCGGGCACTACGATGCGCAGTTGCGACGGCTGGCGCAGGCGCAGACCGAGCGCTGCGCCATCGTGCTCGAAGCGCTGCAGCGGCATGCGCCGCAGTGCCGGCCCGTGCCGGTCACCGGCGGCGGCTCCTGCTGGGTTCGCCTGCCCCCGGCCGTCGAAGCGAGCGAACTGGCCCGTCGTGCCGCAGCGAAGGGCGTGCTGGTCGAACCGGGCGACGTGTTCTTCGTCGCGCAGCCGCCGCCCGAGTCCTGCGTCCGGCTCGGCTACCAGTCGATCCCGGCGAAGTCGATCGAGGCGGGCATCCGCGTGCTGGCCGAAGCGGTCGCGACGGTGCAGGCCACCCGCTGACGACCGCGGCCGCCGACGCCCGCGCGGGGCGGCTGGCCTCATCGAATCAGGCGATCTGGCGCTACGAAGCACGGCGCCGTCCTCATACGCTTCACGGGTCGCCGCTTCCGGTTGCCTGGAGATCGCCCCACATGCCGAATTCGTCCCGCCAGATCGATGCCGCGTTCCTGCAGTCGTTCAGCGACGCGTGGAACCGTCACGACGTCGACGCGTTGATGACGTTCATGACCGACGACTGCGTGTTCGAAACCGCCGCCGGCCCCGATGTCTGCGGCGCGCGTCACGTCGGCCGCGAGGCGGTGCGCAAGGCCTTCGAGGCGGCGTGGCTCGTCTTCCCCGACGCGCAGTGGGCCGACGGCAGCCACTTCGTCTGCGGCGATCGCGGCGTGTCGGAATGGACCTTCAGGGGGACGAAACCCGACGGGACCCGCATCGAAGCGCGCGGCTGCGACCTGTTCACGTTCCGAGACGGTCGCATCGCGGTCAAGAATGCCTTCCGCAAGGATCGTCCGCCGGTCAAGGCCGGTTGAGCCCCGCCGGAGCCACCACGATGGACATGCCGGTCGATTGGCGCGGGACGCTGGCGCCTTACGACCCCCGCTACGATCCGCTGGTCGCGCGCGGTCCGGGCCGCGGCACC
>JAMLIR010000020.1 GCA_023954045.1 Burkholderiaceae bacterium
GCGATGGTGCGTACCGAGCGTCCGCCTTCGGTGCGCAGGCGCTGCAGGAAGCGCTCGGCGAGCGGGCCGATCAGGTCTGGAACAACGGCCGGACGGTCATCGTCACCGCCTGCCCGGACCATGGCTCAATCAACCATGCGTGAGAGGGCCGCGCTAGCGATCTCGGCGATCCGCTCGAGGAAGTCGGTGCCCATGGCCGCATGGAAACGGTCGGCATCGGGCGAGCCCAGCACGATCAGCCCGAAGGCGTCGGGATCGAGCCCCTTGCGCAGGGGCAGCATGGCGACCGAGCGGGCGGCGCGCCCGCGATCGGGCAACCACTCGGCCGCCGCGATCCCGGTGTTGGCACCGCATTGCGGCCGGCTCATCGCACTGGCGAGCTGGATGATCTCGACCGCCACCGGCCGGGCCACCTCGAGATCGCCATAGGGCTCGCGCACTCCCCACAGCCGCATCGCGAGCTCGGGCACCGAGAAGCTCGTGCGCAGGCCATCGAGGATGATCTCGGGCAGTTGCGCCGGGTCGCCGGCCAGCAGCAGCTGGCGGGTCCATTTCTGCAGGCGGGCACCGATCGCATCGTTTTCCTGGCCGAGCCGGACCATCTCGGCGAGCCGCCGCTCGAGGGCCCGGTGGCGCTCGCGCATGACCTCGAGCTGGCGCTCCTGCAGCGAGATCGCCCGGCCGCCATGCGGATGCGGCAGGACGAGCGCCGCGAGGACGTCGGGATGGCGGCTGAAGAAGTCGGGGTGCGAACGAAGGTACTCGCCGATGACGCCCTCGGTCAGTCCGGTGTCGACTTTCGGGTTTTCGCTCACAGTTCGATCTCGCCCTCGAAGACGGTTTCGGCAGGGCCGGTCAGGGTGACCGACGCGCCCGCCCAGTGGATCCGCAACTTCCCGCCCCGGGTGTGCACCTCGACGCCGGGGTCGAGCAGGCCGCGCCGGATGCCGGCGACCACCGCCGCGCAGGCGCCGGTCCCGCAGGCGAGGGTCTCGCCGACACCGCGCTCCCAGACCCGCAGGCGGATCTCGTCGCGGCCGAGAACCTCCATGAAGCCGATGTTGGCCCGCTGCGGGAAGCAGGCCGAGCGCTCGAGCAGGGCTCCGGCACCGGTCACATCGGCAGTATCGGCGTCCTCGACGAGGCATACCGCATGCGGGTTGCCCATCGAGAGCGCCGAGAACCAGAGCTCGCCACCGTCGGGCAACGGATGGCGCCACAGGACGTCGTCGCCCTCGCGCCGGGACTCGAGCCCGGCCGGATCGAAGGGAACCCGCGCCGGCTCGAAGCGCGGCGCGCCCATGTCGACCGCGACCCGGCCGTCGGGCGCGAAGGACAGGCTGAGCACGCCGCAGAGCGTCTCGACGCGCACCGGCTCGTGCGTCGCCAGGCCCTTGTCGCGCACGAAGCGCAGGAAGCAGCGTGCGCCGTTGCCGCAGTGCTCGACCTCGCCGCCGTCGGCATTGAAGATCCGGTAGCGGAAATCCACGCCGGAGCGGTCCGTCCGCTCGACGAGCAGGCACTGGTCGGCACCGACGCCGAAATGCCGATCGGCGAGATGCTTCCATTGCGCAGTCGAGAGATCGACCGGTTGCGACACCCCGTCGATGACGACGAAGTCGTTGCCGGCGCCCTGCATCTTCGTGAACCGCAGCTTCATCGGGCGATTATCGCCGATTTGCCGCACCCTCCCGTCACCGCCGGTAGGGATCGGGCTCGCCGGGCGGTCGCGTCTTGAAGCGCTTGTGGCTCCACAGGTACTGCTCGGGCATCTCGAGCACGCGCTCCTCGATGAACGCGTTCATGCGCCGCGTCGCCGCCACGAGGTCCTCGCCGGGAAAGTCTTCCCAGGCCGGGTAGAAGCGGGCGACGTAGCCGTTGTCGGTCATCGTGGTCACCAGCGGCACGACCGCGGCGCCGGTCATGCGCGCCAGCCGCGCGACCGAAGTGACGGTCGCCGCAGGCACGCCGAAGAACGGCACGAACACGGCGTCGCGCGCGCCCAGGTCCATGTCGGGCAGGAAGTAGAACGGCAGGCCCTCGCGCAGCGCCTTGACCGCCGGGCGCAGCCCTTCGGTGCGCAACAGCATGCGCCCCTCGTTGAAGCGCACCCGCCCTCGCGTCATCGCCTCGGTGAGCGCGCGGCTCTTCTGCGCCGCGTACATCGACGCGCAGCGCTCCTCGAGCGACAGGCGGATGCCGCCGGCGTCGAGCCCGACGAAATGCGGGGCGAGCAGGATCAGCGGGCGCCCGCGGTGCGGCTCGAAGTGCTCCCTGCCCTCGAGCCGGCACAGCCGGCGGATCCGTTGCGGCGAGCCGTACCAGAAGATGAAGCGCTCGAAGAAGCTGCGCATGAAGTAGCGGAAGTGCCCGCGCCCGACGGCGCGGCGCTGCTCCTCGGTCCAGTGCGGGAAACACAGCCGCAGGTTGGTCCGCGCGACGCGCCGCCGCGGGACCGCCAGCAGCCAGGCGAGCGCGCCGGCGAACTCGCCGAGCCGACGCACCGCCGGGTACGGCAGCCGGGCGACGGCGCGCATCAGCAGCAGCGCGAACCTGACCAGCGGTTCCGACATCGACCCCTCAGCGTTGCGGTCCCGCCGCGGCGGGTCGCTTGTAGCGGTTGTAGCCCCACAGGTACTGCGTCGGGAAGCGGCGGATCAGCGCCTCCATCCGGGCATTGAGCGCCTCGGGCGTCGGCGTCTCGTCCATCCGCTCCAGGTGCAGGCGCCAGCCGCTCGCGCCGGGCAGGCGTTCGCCGACGACCAGCACGACCTGCGCGCCGGGCTGCTCGGCCAGTCGCTGCGGCAGCGTCATCGTCCAGGCCGGCCGCCCGAAGAACGGCGCCCAGCGCCCCTCGCCGGTGCCGGGCACCTGGTCGGGAAGCAGGCCGACCGCCTCGCCGGCGCGCAACGCCCGCAGCATCGCGCGCACGCCGGCGAACGTCGCTGGGACCGCGCGCATCGATCCGGTAGCGCGCGAGAACTCGACCAGCGGGCGCAGCCACGCCTTGCGCGGCGGGCGGTAGAGCACGGTGATCGGCGCGCGGCTCGCATAGAAGCGGGCGGTGACCTCGAAGGCGCCCAGGTGCGGGGTCAGGAACACGATCCCGCCGGCCGCCTCGGCTGCCTCGAGCACCGGCAGGTCGTCGCAGACGACGTGTCGCGCGAGTTCCGCCGGTTCGCGGCGCCAGACGAAGGGCAATTCGCCGACCATGCGTCCGGCCTCGGCGGCCGCGCGCCAGGCATCCGCCGCCGAGCCGTAGCCGGCGGTGCGCAGGTTGGCCCGCAGCTTGCGCCGGTAACCCGGAGACAGCAGGCACACCGCGACGCCGAGCGCCGCCCCGACGGCCCGCAACAGGCGCAGCGGCAAGGCGCCGAGCAGCCGCATCGCAGCCACCAGCACGCTGCCGCGCTGCCCGGCTGCGCTTCCCGCGGACCGAGGCGCGCGCTGTCCGGCGGCGGGATCGGGGCTTTCGTGTTCGACGGGCATCCGTTTCGGCCATGCGGGCGCCCGCCGCGTCGGGCTCGATCCGGACGCGCGGGGCGCGGCCGGAGTCTATGCGATCCTCGGATTTCGTGTCGCGTGCCTCACTTGCCCGACCGGCGGCGCCTTATAATCCGGTCGCCCGCCTTCCGGGCGGGCGGTCTCGATCGCCGGCGTCCCCAGGGCCGTCTTCACAGGAGAGATGTGTTGGCCAACGAATTTCTGTTCACCTCCGAATCGGTCTCCGAAGGTCACCCGGACAAGGTCGCCGACCAGATCTCGGACGCGATCCTCGACGCGATCCTCGCGCAGGACAAGTACTCGCGGGTGGCCGCCGAGACGCTCTGCAACACCGGGCTGGTGGTGCTCGCAGGCGAGATCACCACTCAGGCGAACGTCGACTACATCCACGTCGCGCGCGACACGCTCAAGCGGATCGGCTACGACAACACCGAGTACGGGATCGACTACCGGGGCTGCGCGGTGCTCGTCGCCTACGACAAGCAGTCGCCCGACATCGCGCAGGGGGTCAATGCCGCGGGCGACGACAACCTCGACCAGGGCGCCGGCGACCAGGGCCTGATGTTCGGCTATGCGTGCGACGAGACGCCCGACCTGATGCCGGCGGCGATCTACTACGCGCATCGCCTCGTCGAGCGCCTGACGCAGCAACGCAACAGCGGCGCGCTGCCGTGGCTGAGGCCCGACGCGAAGTCGCAGGTGACGCTGCGCTACGTCGACGGGCGGCCCGCGTCGGCCGACACCGTGGTGATCTCGACCCAGCACGCGCCCGAGATGACCCAGCAGCAGATCCGCGAAGCGGTCATCGAGCAGATCATCGAGCCGGTGATCCCTGCGGCGCTGCGCAAGGGCGAGGTGCGCTACCTCGTCAACCCGACCGGCCGCTTCGTCATCGGCGGCCCGCAGGGCGACTGCGGCCTCACCGGCCGCAAGATCATCGTCGACACCTACGGCGGGGCGGCCCCGCACGGCGGCGGCGCGTTCTCGGGCAAGGATCCGTCGAAAGTGGACCGCTCGGCGGCCTACGCGGCGCGCTACGTGGCCAAGAACATCGTCGCGGCCGGCCTTGCGAGCAAGTGCCTGGTGCAGATCTCGTATGCGATCGGCATCGCGCGCCCGACCTCGGTGATGGTGACGACGCATGGCACCGGGCGCATTCCCGACGACAAGCTGGCCGCGCTGGTGAGCCGGCACTTCGACCTGCGGCCGAAAGGGATCGTGCAGATGCTCGACCTGCTGCGCCCGATCTACCAGAAGACCGCCGCCTACGGGCACTTCGGCCGCGACGATCCCGACTTCACCTGGGAGCGCACCGACAAGGCCGCGGCACTGCGCGCCGACGCTGGCTGAGCTGGCGGGCGCGTCGCGGCAATCGGCGGCAGGCGCGGGCCGACCGCTCGCAAGCAGCGACCTTGACGCCCGGCAGACCCGGGGTGCAACCCGGCTGACCCGGATCAAGCCGCCGGGGCGCCACCCTTGATTCAATGGCGGCATGTACGCCGTCCTGCACGCCGTCTCGCGCCTGATGGAGTGCCCTCAGTCGGACAGCCACGGGCTGTCCGACGCGGTCGCCGAGGCGCTGGCCGAGGAGCCGCGCCTGTCGATGGCCACCCGGCTGGGCCTGGTCGCGCTCGCCAGCCGGATCGAAAGCGGCGACCCGGCCGAGTGCGCGCGCCGCTGGCTGCACTCGTTCCGCGCGACGCCCGAGAGTTCGCTGCATCTGCGCGACCACCCAGGCGGATACGCGCGCGCGGGAACGCTGCCGCACAGCTATCTCCCGGCGCTGCTCGAGACCCTGGCGCGCGACGACGAACCGCACGCGATCGAGGCGCTGGTCGCCTGCGCGCCTGCGCTGCGCGAAATGGCCGAGGCGCTGGCCCGGCAGCGCGACCCCTACGCGCTGTTGCCGCTGGCGCTGCTCGAACTGCTCGCTTCGCGGCTTCACTGACGGCGCCGCGGGCCGCGAGCCGGCTTCAGGGCGCCAGGCGCTGCCGCGTCCAGCTTCCGCCGGCTTCGCGGCGATAGGCGATCCGGTCGTGCAGCCGCGACGGCCTGCCCTGCCAGAACTCCCAGTAGTCGGGGGCCAGCCGGTAGCCGCCCCAGTGCGGCGGCCGCGGCGGATGCAGGCCGAACTTCAGCCCGAACTCGGCGGCGCGCGCGACCAGAGCTGCCCGTGACGACAGCGGCCGGCTCTGGTCCGAGGCCCAGGCGCCGATCCGCGAGGCCAGCGGACGCGACGCGTAGTAGGCGTCGGATTCGGCCGGGTCGACCCGCGCGACCGCCCCCTCGATGCGCACGACGCGCTCGAGCTCGACCCAGTGGAACTGCAGCGCCGCATGCGGGTGCGCCGCCAGCTCGCGCCCCTTGCGGCTCTCGTAGTTCGTGTACCAGACGATGCCGCGGTGGTCGAACTCCTTGATCAGGACCACGCGCGTCGAGGGTCGGCCTTCCTCGCCCACGGTCGCCACCGTCATCGCGTTGGGCTCGGGCAACTCGGCGTGCAGTGCCTGGTCGAACCAGGAACGGAACTGCTCGACCGGGTCGGCGTGCGTGTGGCTCTCGTCGAGCTCGCCGCGCTCGTAGCTCTTGCGCAGATCCGCGATCCTGGACATGCGGCGAGTGTAGCGCGTCGACGGCGCCGTGCCGTCGGGGGGACGCCGGCGACCATCCGTCGGGAGCTGTGGGATCGCCGGCCACATCGGCCCCCTGCAAGGCTTGGTCGCGACGATTTCCGGCGATTACGCTAGCGGCAACGGGCCCAGGCACAGGGCCGCCGCGAGGATTTGCCGAATGAACAACGTTGCCGACATCACAGCCGAAGCCGCCACCGAAGCCCCGGCGGTCGAGGACGCCGAGGAACTCGTCTACGCGGTGCCCGACACCGCGCCGGGCGGCCTGCAGCGCGTGGACACGCGGCGCCTGCTCAAGGGGATGTTCGTCGCCGAGCTCGATCGCCCGTGGTCCGACACGCCGCTGCCGCAGAGCGGCCTGCTGGTCGAGACCGACGAGGAGCTGCAGGCGGTCCGCCACTATTGCCAGTTCGTGATGGTGGACCCCGCCCGGTCCTCCGGCGAACTCGTCGCCGCGATCCGCGCCGCCGCGGTGCTGTCGGCCGACGCGACGCTGGGCGACGACGACGACGCCTCGACCCGGCACGGCCCGGCCGCCGACAGTGACGCCGCCAAAGGCGCGCAGAGCGGCGCCCGGCGGCCTGCGGCCCGGCTCGGCGAGCCGCCGAAGCCCCGCGACGACGTCCATCCGAGCGAGGCGACGCGCGCGAAGATCCTGCGGCTGGTGCGCGATGGCGAGCGGGTCGCTCCGCAGGCCCGCAGCGCACTCTCGCAGGTGCGACTCTGGCTCGGCCTGGGCCGTCGCACCCACGCCGACGACTCGCCCGACACCGAGATCCTGCGGCACCGGCAGGCGCTGCAGGTGCTGCGCGACGCCTGGGGCGACGCCATCGGCACCTGCGACTACGGCGAAGGCGCGCGGATCCGCGAATCGATCACTCTGGCGCGACCGGTGCACGCGCGCCTGGTCGCGGCCGCCGACACGGCGATCCGGCAGGTGCGCCAGGGAACGGCGCTCGCGTTCGAGCCGCTGGCCGAGGCGGCGGACGCGTTCGCGGCCAGCCTCGCGAGCGCCCCCGACGCGATGCGCTGGCTCGACGCCGTCTACGCGGACAACGCGCCGGTGCCGAACCACGCGACCGGCGTCGCCTTGCGGCTGGCCGACCTCGGCCGCGCGCTCGGCATGGAGCACGGTGCGCTGCGCGAGCTCACGCTGATCGGCCTGCTCTCCGACATCGGAAAGGCGCTGCTGCCGCGCGAGGTGCTCGAGCACCCCGGCGTCCTCAAGCCGTCCGACTACGCGCTGATGAAGCAGCACGTGACGATCGGCCTGGACATCCTGTCGCGCGCAGGCTCGGTGCCCGAGGCGGTGACCCGCGGCATCGCCGAGCACCACGAGCGGCTCGACGGCTCGGGATACCCGCGCGGGCTGCGCGGCGAGGCGATCGGGCTCCACGGGCGGATGGCCGCGATCGTCGACACCTTCTGCGCGCTGACCGCGGCGCGCGCCTACGCCAACCCGCTCTCGGCCGACGATGCGCTGTCGGCGCTGCACGATTGGTCGGGCTCGCTGTTCTGCCGCAACCTGGTCGAGCAGTTCATCCTCGCCAGCGGCGCCTTCCCGGTCGGCACGATGGTCGAACTGCAGACCGGCGAGATCGCCGCGGTCGTCGATCGCCGTCCTGGCAGCCGGCTGCAACCGAAGCTGGTCGTGATGACCGGGGCCGACAAGGGCCCGCTGCGACGCCGCCCGCAAGGCGCAGCGCCCCGCAGCCCGTCGCAGCCGAGCCAGGGCACGCAGGTGCGCATCGCGCGTGGGCTGCCGGCGGGCGCCTTCGGCCTGCGCCTGAAGGACTACTACGCGATGCCGGCGTGACCGCGGTCCGGCTATAATCCGGCGGTTCCCGAGGAGCGCTGCAACGGGTTCCGGCCACGCCGGAGCCGCCAGGCTCGGGACCGTCTTCCGTTGCAACGGCGCTCGTTGAACCGTGACCCCCGCACGGCCGACGAGCGCACCGCAACCCGGGCGCCCGCCACGGCCCCGGCAGGGGTCACCCTTTGATGGAGTGACCATGTCCGCAGTACCCAAACCCGAATCCGTCGCCGACTGCCGCGTCGCCGACATCGCGCTGGCCGACTGGGGCCGCAAGGAAATCCGCATCGCCGAGACCGAGATGCCCGGCCTGATGGCGATCCGTGAGGAATACGCGTCGAGCAAGCCGCTGAAGGGCGCGCGCATCAGCGGCTCGCTGCACATGACGATCCAGACCGCGGTGCTGATCGAGACGCTGACTGCGCTGGGCGCGCAGGTGCGCTGGGCCTCGTGCAACATCTTTTCGACGCAGGACCACGCCGCCGCCGCGATCGCCGCCGCCGGCGTGCCGGTGTTCGCCGTCAAGGGCGAGTCGCTCGAGGACTACTGGGACTACACGCACCGGATCTTCGAATGGGCCGACGGCCAGCCGTCGAACATGATCCTCGACGACGGCGGCGACGCGACGCTGCTGGTGCACCTGGGCACGAAGGCCGCGAAGGACCCGTCGGTGCTCGAGCACCCGAAGAGCGAGGAGGAAGTCTCGCTGTTCGCCGCGATCCGCCGGCAGCTGGCGAAGGATGCGGGCTGGTACCAGCGACAGCTCGACGCGATCGTCGGCGTCACCGAGGAGACGACGACCGGCGTCAAGCGCCTGTACCAGATGTCCGCGCGCGGCGAACTGGCGCTGCGCGCGATCAACGTCAACGACTCGGTCACCAAGAGCAAGTTCGACAACCTGTACGGCTGCCGCGAGTCGCTGGTCGACGGGATCAAGCGCGCGACCGACGTGATGGTGGCCGGCAAGATCGCGGTCGTCGCCGGCTACGGCGACGTCGGCAAGGGCTCGGCGCAGGCGCTGCGCGCGCTGTCCGCGCAGGTCTGGGTCACCGAGTGCGACCCGATCTGCGCGCTGCAGGCGGCGATGGAGGGCTATCGCGTCGTCACGATGGACTACGCCGCCGACAAGGCCGACATCTTCGTCACCGCCACCGGCAACAAGGACGTGCTCACGCACGCCCACATGAAGGCGATGAAGGACCAGGCGATCGTCTGCAACATCGGCCACTTCGACAACGAGATCGACGTCGCGTCGCTCAAGCAGTGCCAGTGGGAGAACATCAAGCCGCAGGTCGACCACGTGATCTTCCCGGACGGCAAGCGGATCATCCTGCTCGCCGAAGGCCGGCTGGTGAACCTGGGATGCGGCACCGGCCACCCGTCGTACGTGATGAGCTCGTCGTTCGCGAACCAGACGATCGCGCAGATCGAGCTGTGGACGCACCGCGACTTCTACGAGCGCGGCAAGGTCTACGTGCTGCCCAAGCACCTCGACGAGAAGGTCGCGCGGCTGCAGCTGAAGAAGCTCGGCGCGATGCTCACCGAGCTGAGCCCCGAACAGGCGGCCTACATCGGCGTGCCGGTCGAGGGGCCGTACAAGCCCGACTCGTATCGCTACTGACGTCGTCGCGCGCGGATGCGCGGCGGCGCGCCCGCCGCGCACGTCGCGCGCGCCCCGGACCCCGAAGATGCGCGCCGACCAGCTCCTCGTCGCGCGCGGCCTCGCGGCCTCGCGGGCGCGGGCACGTGAGCTGATCCAGGCAGGCGCGGTCAGCGCGCGCATCGGCGCGCGCGACGAGGTGCTGCGCAAGCCCTCGGTCGAGCTCGCCGAGGACACGCCGCTGGCGGTCGAGGACGGCGCCGGGCTCCGCTACGCGTCGCGCGGCGGGCTGAAGCTGGCCGGGGCGCTCGATCGCGCGCATGTCGATGCGCGCGGCCTCGCCTGCCTCGACCTGGGCCAGAGCACCGGCGGCTTCACCGATTGCCTGCTGCAGGCCGGGGCGGCGCGGGTGGTCGGCGTCGACGTCGGGCACGGCCAGCTTCGCGAGCGGCTGCGCCACGATCCGCGGGTGCGGGCGTTCGAGGGCGTCAACGTGCGCACGCTCGCGCCGGAGGTGCTCGGCGCGGCGTTCCCGCCCGCGGGCTTCGACCTCGTCGTGGCCGACCTGAGTTTCATCTCGCTGGTCCACGCACTGGGCCCGGCCCACGCGCTGACGCGACCCGGCGGGCGCCTCCTGGCGCTGGTCAAGCCGCAGTTCGAGGTCGGGCCGGGCGGCGTCGACCGGCACGGCATCGTGCGCGACCCGGCCCTGTACGAGACCGTCCGCCGCAAGGTCTGCGACGCCGCGGCTTGCGCCGGCTGGACCGTCGACGGCTGGTTCGAAAGCCCGATCCGCGGCGGCGACGGCAACCGCGAATTCTTCCTTTGCGCAAGAAAATGACGACACCTTCCGGCCCCGCACCGAGTTTCGAGTTCTTCCCGCCCAACACGCCGGAAGGCATGGTCAAGCTGCGCGAGGTGCGGGCGCGTCTCGCCGCGTTCGACCCCGAGTTCTACAGCGTCACCTACGGCGCCGGGGGCGCGACACGCGAGAAGACGCTCGCGACCGTGCTCGAGATCGCGGCCGAGGGGCGCCCCGTCGCGCCGCACCTGTCGTGCGTCGGAGCCACCGGCGAGTCGGTGCGCGAATTGCTCGCGCTGTACCGCTCTCACGGCATCCGCCGGCTGGTGGCGCTGCGCGGCGACCTTCCGTCGGGGATGCGCGAAGCGGGCGACTTCCGCCACGCGAGCGACCTGGTCGCGTTCGTGCGCGCGCAGACCGGCGACTGGTTCCACATCGAGGTCGCCGCCTACCCCGAGATGCATCCGCAGGCGCGCAGCCCGCGCGACGACCTCGAGGCGTTCGCGACCAAGGTCCGTGCCGGCGCCGACTCGGCGATCACGCAGTACTTCTTCAACGCCGACGCGTACCTGCGCTTTCGCGACGAAGCGCGCCGACTGGGCGTCGACGTGCCGATCGTCCCGGGCATCATGCCGATCGGCAATTTCGCGCAGCTGGCGCGCTTCTCCGATGCCTGCGGCGCCGAGATCCCGCGCTGGATCCGGCTCAAGCTCGCGAGCTTCGGCGACGACGTCCAGGCGATCCGGGACTTCGGCGCCGAGGTCGTCGCGGCGATGTGCCAGCGCCTGCTCGCGGAAGGCGCGCCGGGCCTGCACTTCTACACGCTGAACCAGAGCGCGATCACCGTGCGCGTCCTGGAGGCGCTCGGCCTGCCCCGCGGCTGAGCGCGGCCGCGGCGCAGCCCCGGCGGCCGCCGATGGCGGTGCGACGCCCGCTCGTCGGCTCCTGTTGTCGCGGCCCCGAACCACGCCCCGGCGGCGTTGGTCGGCCCACCCGGGCGTGGCTACCATGAACCGGAAACCCGAACCCGACCCGGCGCCCGCGGGCGCCTTCGCCGCACACCGACATGCCGATCAATCCGCACGTCCCCGGCGCCGTCCCGGCCACGCGCTGCCAGATCCCCGCCGAGAGCCTGCGGTGCGGGATGTACGTGGCCGAGCTCGACCGGCCCTGGTTCGACACGCCGTTCCTGCTGCAGGGCTTCCGCATCGACAGCCAGATCGAACTGGACACGCTGCGCCGCTATTGCCGCTACGTCTACGTCGACCCCGAGCTGTCCGACATCGGCCTGGCCGAGGTCATCCGCAGGGTCGAGCTGGGCGACGATCCGTTCGAGCCTGCGTCCGCGGCCGGCGCGAGCGAGCCGCTGCGCTTCGACACCGTGCTCGACGATCGCAGCCTGCGCCAGAGCCGCCCCGCGCGGCCGGTGCGCATCCGCTCCGACGTCAAGATCAGCAACCAGACCCGCGAGCGCTTCCGGCGCTTCATCAAGGCCACGGCGGTCGCGAGCGACGCCGTCGCCACGCGCTCGTCGCTGCTCGACCGCACGTTCGGCTGGCTGCGCGGCCTGGCCGGCCACGACCCCGACTCCGACGAGGCGCGCGCATCGCTCGCGCAGGCGCGCAGCGCGATCCGCGGCCAGCTGCCGCCCGAAGCGCGCCTGCGCCGCTACGCCGATCGCGCGCCGATCGAGGACGAACTGCCGCGCGCGCGCGAGGCCTGGGCGAACGCGTCGCGCCAGTTGCAGGCGATGGGCGCCTGCGTGCGCGAGCGTCGCACCCCCGACGTCCAGGAGTTCGGGCGCGCCGTCGACGAAGTCGCCGACAGCATGATCGACAATCCGGACGCGCTGATGTGGGTGGCGCGACTCGACGAGAACGAGCGCGACGCGACCTCGCACGGGCTGAAGGTCGCGCTCTACCTGATCGCGCTGGGGCGCCACCTCGGGCTGCCGCGGCGCGAGCTCGCGCACCTGGGCACCATCGGCATGCTGGCCGACATCGGCAAGACGCTGCTGCCGCAGGCGCTGCTGGAGAAGTCCGGCATGCTCACGCTGCCGGAACACAACGTGGTCAAGGAGCACGTGCGCCTGGGCCTCGAGGCCCTTCACCGCGACATGCGGCTCGCCCGGGCCGTCGAGGAAGGCATCGCGCAGCACCACGAGCGGCTCGACGGCTCCGGCTACCCGAAGGGGCTCCGGGGCGACGAGATCGGCGTCTACGGCCGCATGGCCGCCATCGCCGACAGCTTCGCCGCGCTGATCGCGGCGCGCGCCTACGCGAACGCCTCGGCGCCGCAGGACGCGCTGATGAACCTCTACGAATGGGCCGGCACGTCGTTCGACGAGCCGCTGGTCGAGCAGTTCGTGCAGGCGATCGGCCTGTTCCCCGTCGGCAGCCTGGTCGAGCTGTCGACCGGCGAAGTGGCCGTCGTCCTGGCCCACAATCGGGTGCGCAGGCTCGAGCCCCGCGTGATGGTGCTCACCGGCGCCGACAAGTCTCCGACGGCCACGCCGTTCGAGCGCGACCTGCTGGCCGGCTCGAGAGACCGCGAGCACGGCCAGGTCCGGATCGTCCGCGGCCTGGCCGACGGCGCATACGGGCTCAGGCCCGCGGAGCACCTCGGCGACCGGCTCGCCTGCGCCGACGACGCCGCGCCCTGAAGCGCGGCGCCGCGCCGGCCGCGCAGCGCGCGAGCGCGCGGCGGGTTCACGCCGGCGCGATCGTGCGCGTCTCGGTGACGATCGCGGACATCGGCCGGTCGTGGGGCTCCGGCACGAAGCAATCGATCTCGCAGGCGTCGTAGGCGACCCCGACCGCGGGCAGCGGGCGTTCGTCCAGCGTGCGGTCGTAGTAGCCGCCGCCGTAGCCGAGCCGGTAGCCGCGCACGTCGAAGCCCACGCACGGCACGACGAGCAGCGTAGGCCGCAGCGTGTCGAACGGCTCGGGCAGCGGGATGCCGAAGCGTGCCTCGCGCATCGATGCCGTCGGAGTCCAGCGCCCGAACTCGAGCGCCGCGCCGTCGGCCGCGACGCGCGGCAGCGCGATCGCGCTGCCGGCGCGATGCCAGCCGGCCATCGCCCCGCGCAGGTCGGGCTCGCCGCGGACCGGCCAGTAGACGCCCAGGACCGCGCGGTCGGCCGCCGGGCGCGCGGCCAGCCACGCTTCGAGGCGCGCCGCGATCGCGGCGTCGGCCGCACGGCGGAGCTGCGCGTCCATCGAGCGGCGCCACGCGATCAGCGTGTTGCGTGCGTCGCGACGCCCGGCTTCGTCGCCGATGCTGCGTGGTATCCTCGGTCTCGAGTTACGAGTCGTGTCGTTCATGCAGCGTTCGCTGCAGTGATGCCTGTTGTGGCCTGTTGTGAGTTGTCGGCGATGAGACACCGTATCGCCCTTGCCGCGATTGTAGGACTGATCGGCGTGTGCACCCTGGCGCCGGTGCAGGCCGGCAAGCGCCCGGCGGCGCGCGCGGCGGCGATGACTCCCGACGACGCGCTGGTGGCGGCGCGCGAGGCCTTCGTCCGCAACGACCTCCCCCGCTTCGACGCCGCGGCCGCCCAGGCGCGCGAGCACCCGCTGGCCGAATACCTCGACTTCTGGCGGCTGCGCCTGCGGCTGCAGCCGCCGCAACCCGACGCCGATTCGGGCGCAGCCGACGCCGAGATCCGCCGTTTCATCGACGCCCACGCCGGCACGCTCGTCGCCGACCTGATGCGCCGCGACTGGCTGCTGAACCTGGGCCGGCGCGGCATCTGGACCACCTTCGACGGCGAGTACGCGAAGTGGGTGCTGCGCGACGACGACGAGGTCCACTGCTACGCGTCGCTCGGGCGGCTGCAGCGCGGCGAGCCGGCACCGGCCGCCGCGCGCGAACTGGTGTTCTCGGTGCGCAAGTTCGGCGACGGCTGCGGGGCGCTGCTCGAGGCCATGGTGCGATCGGGTGCGCTGCAGCGCGACGACCTGCGCGCGCGCCTGCGCGTGGCGCTCGAATCGAACTCGCCCGACGCGATCCGGCGCGTCGCCGAGCTGCTCGGCCTCGATCGCGCGGCGGTCGAGGCGGCCCTGTCGAAGCCTTCGCGGGCGCTCGGCCAGGCCGCGGGCAGCGAGATCGCGCTGATCGCGCTCGGCCGGCTCGCCCGCAACGACCCTGCTGCCGCGGCCGAGCGGCTCCAGGCGGGCGTGGCGGCACTGCGCGGCGAAGACCTCGACTTCGCGTGGTCGCAGGTCGCCGCGGCCGGCATGCGCCGCCTCGCGCCCGAGTCGCTCGACTGGACGCGCCGCGCGCTGAACGCGCAGGCCACCGACGAGACCTGGGTATGGCTGGCGCGCGCGGCGCTGCGCGCCCAGGACTGGCCGACGCTGCGCGCGGTCGTCGGGCGGATGTCCGAGGCCGGCCGACGCGATCCCACCTGGATCTACTGGATGGCGCGCGCGATGCGCGAGACCGGCGAGTCCGCCGGCGCCGACGCGCTGCTGCACACGGTGGCCGGCCAGTTCAGCTTCTACGGCCAGCTCGCCGCCGAGGACCTCGGCCAGCTCACGGCGCCGCCGCCGCGCGCCGCCGACCCCACCGAAGCCGAGCTCGCCGAGCCGGCACGCAATCCGGGTTTCGCGCGGGCGCTGAAGTTCTACGAGCTGGGCCTGCGGCTCGAAGGCAACCGCGAATGGAATTTCCAGCTGCGCGGGATGAACGACCGCCAGCTGCTCGCCGCGGCCGAGTGGGCCTGCCAGCGCAAGGTGCTCGACCGCTGCGTGAACACCGCCGACCGCACCGAGACCGAGCACGACTTCCGGCTGCGCTTCGTCTCGCCGTTCCTCGACGAGCTCAAGCCGGTGGCGGCCGAGCGCGGCCTCGACCCGGCCTGGGTCTACGGGCTGATCCGCCAGGAATCGCGCTTCGTCATGGACGCGCGCTCGTGGGCCGGCGCGCAGGGACTGATGCAGATCATGCCGTCGACCGCGCGCTGGATCGCGCGCAAGCTGGGCGAGCGCGACTTCCGCGTCGAGCAGCTGCACGACCTTCCGACCAACCTGCGCTTCGGCACGTTCTACCTGCGCAGCGTGCTCGACGACCTCGAGGGCTCGCCGGTGCTCGCCTCGGCCGCGTACAACGCCGGGCCGGGTCGGCCGCGGAACTGGCGCGCGACGCTTCCGCGGCCGGTCGAGGGCGCGATCTTCGCGGAGATCATCCCGTTCAACGAGACGCGCGACTACGTGAAGAAGGTACTGTCGAACGCCGTCTTCTACGCGGCGCTGTTCTCGGGCGAGCCGCAGTCGTTGAAGGCGCGGCTCGGCAGCGTCTTGCCGCAGCCGGCCTCGACCAGCGAACTTCCCTGAGCGCGCGCGGCGATGGCCCATGCGCGCGTGCTCCTGATCGGCGGCGCCGGCTTCATCGGCAGCCAGATCGCCGGCCGGCTCGCGGCGGCCAACCGGCGCGTGCTCGTCCCGACGCGCCGCCACGAGCGGGCCCGGCACCTGTTGCCCCTGCCCACCGTCGAGGTCGTCGAAGCCGACGTCCACGACGACGGTCAGTTGCGCCGGCTGGCAGCGGGCGTCGACGCGGTGATCAACCTCGTCGGCATCCTTCACGGCCGTCGCGGCTCGCCCTGGGGCCCCGAATTCGAGGCGGCGCACGTCCGCCTGCCCGCGCGCGTCGCCGCCGCCTGCGCCGAAACCGGCGTGCGCCGGCTGCTGCACATGTCGGCGCTCGGCGTGCAGGAGGGCGGCGAGCGCTCCCTGCCCTCGATGTACCTGCGCTCGAAGGCCGCCGGCGAGCGCGCGGTGCGCGAGGCGAAGGCGCTCGACTGGACGATCTTCCGCCCGTCGGTCGTCTTCGGCCCGGGCGACAACTTCCTGAACCTGTTCGCGCGCCTGCAGGCGTGGCTGCCGCTGATGGCGCTGGGGCGCTCGACCGCGCGGTTCCAGCCGGTGTTCGTCGGCGACGTCGCGCAGGCCTTCGTCAACGCGCTCGACGAGCCGGCCACGCACGGCGGCTGCTACGAACTCGCCGGGCCCGACGTCTTCACGCTGCGCGAGCTGGTGGCGCTGGCCGGCCGCCAGTGCGGCCACGCGCGCCGGATCGTCGCGCTGCCCGACGCGCTGGGACGGCTGCAGGCGACGCTGCTCGAGTTCGCGCCCGGGCCGACGCTGATGTCGCGCGACAACTTCGACTCGATGGCGATCGACAACGTCGCGCGCGGCCCGATCGCCGCGGAGCTCGGCGTCACCCCCACGCCGCTCGCGGCGATCGCGCCCTCGTACCTGGCCCGCGGCGCGGCCCGCTACGGCAACGAGCGCGCCCGCGCGCGCCGCTGAACCCGGCGCCGATGCGGACTTCGCGCCCGATCCGATGAGGATCTACTGCGTCGGCGGGGCGGTACGCGACGAGCTGCTGGGCCTGCCGGTCAAGGACCGCGACTGGGTGGTCGTCGGCGCCACGCCCGAGATGCTGATCGAGCGCGGCTTCCAGCCGGTGGGCCGCGACTTCCCGGTGTTCCTGCACCCGAAGACGCACGAGGAGTACGCGCTGGCGCGAACCGAGCGCAAGACTGCGCCCGGCTACCGGGGCTTCGCGGTGCACTACGCGCCGGACGTGACGCTCGAAGACGACCTGCTGCGCCGCGACCTGACGATCAACGCGATGGCGCGCGACGCCGACGGCACGCTGATCGACCCGCACGGCGGGCTTGCCGACCTGCGCGCCGGCGTGCTTCGCCACGTCGGCGCGGCATTCACCGAGGACCCGGTACGCATCCTGCGGCTGGCGCGCTTCGCCGCGCGCTTCGACCGTTTCGTCGTCGCGCCCGAGACGATGGCGCTGATGCGCCGGATGGTCGAGCACGGCGAGGCCGACGCGCTGGTGGCCGAGCGCGTCTGGCAGGAGATCTCGCGCGGGCTGATGGAGCGGCACCCGTCGCGGATGTTCGCGGTGTTGCGCGATTGCGGCGCGCTGGCGCGGATCGTCCCCGAAGTCGACCGCCTGTGGGGCGTGCCGCAGCCGCCCGAGCATCACCCGGAGATCGACACCGGCGCTCACGTGATGATGGCGATCGATCACGCCGCCGCCGTCGGGGCGACGCTGCCGGTGCGCTTTGCGACGCTGCTGCACGACGTCGGCAAGGGCGTGACGCCGCGCGACCAGTGGCCGCGGCACCCCGGGCACGAAGAGCATTCGGCGCGAATCGTCGACGAGTTGTGCGAGCGGCTGCGCGCGCCGGTCGAGTGCCGCGACCTGGCGCGCCTGGTCGCGCGCGAGCACGAACTGATGCACCGGGCGCTCGAGTTGCGCGCCGGCACCCTGACCCGGCTGCTCGAACGGCTCGACGTGCTGCGCAAGCCGCAGCGGCTCGAGGACCTGATCGCGGCCTGCGAGTCCGACTGGCGCGGCCGCCTCGGATTCGGCGACCGGCCGTGGCCCCAGGCCGAGCGGCTGCGCCTGGGCGCGCAGGCGATGCGGTCGGTCGACGCGGGCGCGATCGCCGCGGCGCACGCCGGCTCGGCGACCGGCATCCGGGAAGCGATCCACGCCGCGCGCGTCGCGGCAGTCAGCGCGGCGATCGCCGGCGAGCGCTGACCGGCGCGGCCGGCGCGCACGGCCCGCGCGACGCACACCGGGCGCACAGCCGGCGCGCACTCGGCGCACGGCGGCCGTCCGGCTCAGACCAGTTTCGCGATCAGCGCGGCGAGCAGCGAAAGCAGCACGGTCGACGCGAGCGGGATCGACCAGTCGCGCCCGAGGGCGCGGAACTCGAAGTCGCCGGGCAGGCGGCCGATGCCGAAACGGCGCAGCACCGGCATCAGGCCCGAGAACAGCACCAGCGCGAGCGTCACCACGAGCAGCCACTTCAGCATCGCCTGGACTCCGGACGAGCGCTCAAGGCCGCGCGTGACGCTGCAGGAACGCGACGATGTCGGCCGCGCGCAGCTGGGGCTCGCGCGCGTCGACCCGCGTGCCGGCCACCCGGTTCATCCAGAGCATGTTGGCCTGCATCCGGCGCACCACCCCGGGCCACTCGGACGCGCGATGGCGCTTCGGATCGGGCAGCACGTGGCACTGGTCGCAGGCGTGGCGGAACATCCGGCCGGCCTCGGTGCCGAGCGCGCTCGCGAGCCCGGGTTGCGTCGCGTCGAGCGGCTTCTGCGCGTGGCGTTGCAGGTAGGCGACGATCTCGCGCGCCTCGTCGGCGCGGGGCGCGGCGAGGCCCGGTGCCTGTTCGCTGCCGGGCGCCTTCACGCCGGGCGCCTTCATCATGTCGGCCATCAGCGCGCCGAGGTTTCCCTTGCCCTCCATCCGCGGCACCATCCGCTGCACCACGCCGCGCCAGCGCGCCGGGTCGTGCATCGCCGGGTTGGGCAGGTGGTGGCACTGCACGCAGTACAGCGCGGTGAGGCGGGCGCCGCGCGAGTCGGCATCGGGCAGTTGCGACGGCCGCGGCCCCTCCGGCAGGATGCGCAGCAGCATCTGGCCGTGCCGGCTCGTCGACCAGCGCTCGCGCGACTCGGCCGCGAGCCGATCGAGATCCGTGGCCGACAGACGCTCGACGTCGGGTCGCAGCCCCCGCGCGGTGGACTTCGCCGGCACGCGCGCCGACAGTTCCCGCGTCACCGGTTCCGGGCCCGGCTGCGCCGAGGCAGCGGGCGCGAGTGCCGACGCGCAGGCCGCCGCGAGCGCGGCCGCGGCGCCGGCGCGTCGCGCCGGCGAGCATGCCGGGTCGGGTCGGAGGTGCGCCACGGCTCATTGCAGCACGGCGCGCCGGTCGCGGGTGGCGAATCCCGGCGCGTCGTCGGGGACATCGCGGCCGAACGCGATCGCCTTGAACAACTCGCCCATCTCCGCCTCGGACAGCAGCATCTGCGCCGCCCGGGCCTGCCGCGCCCACTCGCGCGCGTCGTCGCGCGGCAGCGCTCCGAGACGGTCGAGCAGCCCGCAGTCGAGCAGGAAGCGGGCCTGCGAGTTGTAGCCGAGCGGCGCCAGTCCCGCGCCGAGCGCGGCGCGGCTCACCGCGGTGAAGTCGACGTGGGCCGTGACGTCCTGCAGCCCGGGCCACAGGAACGGGTCGCCGTGCACGCGATGGCGGTAGTGGCACTGCAGGGTGCCGCCGGACCGGTCCGGGTGGTAGTACTCGGCGCGCGGGAAGCCGTAGTCGAGCAACAGCATCGCCCCGCGAGCCAGCCGCGCGGCGACCGTGGCGACCCAGCCCTCGGCCTGCTCGCCGATCTCCGAAACGTAGTCGCCGGCCGGCGCGCCCGCGGCCCCCCAGGCCTCGGAAACCGCCTGGCGCACGCGCGCCGCGAACGCGTCGTCGCCGGGGCGGTCGGCGAACGCGAAGCCGCCGCCGGGCGCGCGCGCGACGCCGCGCTCGAAGACCCGGTCCTCGGAGAAGCGGAACAGCCGCACCGGCATCGCGTCGAGCACCTCGTTGGCCAGGACGACGCCCTCGATGCGCAGCGGCAGCGCGTCGAGCCAGCTCACGCGCCCGAGCAGCGCCGGCACGCGCCGCGCCAGCAGTTCGCGCTGCCGGCCGCGCAACTCGGCCGAGAGCTCGACGATCTCGTAGCGCTGCGGCGCCGCGCCGAGCGTCTCCAGCGACTCGAGCAGCTGGGCCGCCATCTCGCCCGAGCCCGCCCCGAACTCGACGATCGACGCGGGCGCCGAGTCGAACCAGTGCGCGCACTGCGCCGCAAGGCACTGCCCGAACAGCGGCGACAGCTCGGGCGCGGTGACGAAGTCGCCGTCGGCGCCGAACTTCCGGCTGCCCGCCGCGTAGTAGCCGAGCCGCGGCTCGTAGAGCGCCATGTCCATGTAGCGGTCGAAGCCGATCCAGCCCCCGGCTTGCCCGATCGCATCGGCGACGCGCGCAGCGAGCTCGCGGGAGACCTGCGCGGCGTGCGCCGGCGGAGCCGGCAGGATCTCGTCGGGCCTCACGCGCGGCGAGCCCCGGGTCCGGGCCGATCAGCGCGGCGCATCGGCGCCCTGCGCGCCGGGCGCGGTGGCGGCGAGCAGTTCGTCGATGCGACGATCCTTGCGCTGCCACAACTCGTGCAGCCACGCCTGGACGCGCTTGCGCAGCCTGGAGTCGGCCATGTAGTTCCCGCTGCAGAACTCGGGCGGGATCGCGTGCCGGTCGACGCGCACCACGATGCGCTCGACGTCGCCGCGCAGGAACTGCCAGAAGCTGGGCGCGCCGCCCGGATAGACGATCGTCACGTCGATCATCGAGTCGAACCTGTCGCCCAGCGCATTGAGCGACAGCGCCAGCGCGCCCGCCTTCGGCTTGAGCAGGTGCCGGTACGGCGAGCGCTGTGCCGCGTGCTTGTCCGGCGTGAAGCGCGTGCCCTCGACGAAGTTCATCACGCTGGTCGGCAGCAGCGCGAATTTCGCGCAGGCGCGCCGCGTCGTCTCCAGGTCCTCGAGCCGCTTCTCGGGGTGCTTCCTCAGGTACTGGTCGGAGTGCCGGCGCATGAACGGGAAATCGAGCGCCCACCACGCCAGGCCCATCACCGGCACCCAGATCAGCTCGTGCTTCAGGAAGAACTTGAGCAGCGGGATGCGCCGGTTGAACAGGTGCTGCAGCACGAAGATGTCGACCCAGGTCTGGTGGTTCGCGCAGACCATGTACCAGCCGCGATACTCGAAGCCCTCGAGCCCCTGGACGTCCCAGGCGGTGCGCTGTGTCAGCCGCATCCAGGCGCTGTTGCCCGCGATCCAGCGGGTGGCGACCCCGTTGAGCATCGGATCGATGGCCGCCCGCACTGCGGCGAACGGCAGCACCAGCTTCACCAGTGCCAGCGCGAACAGCAGCAGGCACCAGAACAGCGTATTGGCCACCAGCATCAGGAAGGCCGCGACCGCGCGTACGGTCGGGGGCAGGAAGCTCAGCATGCGCGCGAACGCCCGGGGATCCTCGGAGATGCGGCGATCGTACCAGCCCGGCCCGCCGGCCGGATGCTTTAAACTGCCCACGCCCCGGCCTCCCCCCTGGACATGGAAGCGGACTGCGTCGTCCTCGTCACCGGCGCGGCCCGGCGCATCGGCGCCGAGGTCGCGCGCCACCTGCACGCCCTGGGCTGCAGCGTCGCGCTGCACTACCGGCGTTCGGCCGACGACGCCCACCGGCTCGCGGAGTCGCTGAACGCCGCGCGCCCGGACTCGGCGCTCGCGCTGGCCGCCGACCTGTCGAGCGCGCACGAATGCGCGCGGGTGGTCGCCGAGGCGGCGCACTGGAAGAACCGGCTGGACGCGCTGGTCAACAACGCTTCGAGCTTCTACCGCACGCCGATCGGCAGCATCGACGAGCGACAGTGGTCCGAACTGGTCGACGGCAACCTGAAGGCCGCGCTGTTCACCAGCCAGGCAGCGGCCCCCTGGCTGCGCCTGCGCGGCGGCGCGATCGTCAACGTCTGCGACGTCCACACCGAGCGCCCGCTGCCGCAGTTCTCGGTGTACACCGCGGCCAAGGCCGGCATCGTCGCGCTGACCCGCGCGCTCGCCCTCGAACTGGCGCCGCAGGTTCGCGTCAATGCAGTGTCGCCGGGCTCGCTCGACTGGCCCGAGACGCCGGTCTTCAGCGACGAGGAGCGTCGCGCCGGCGAGGCGGCGATCCCGCTCGGGCGGTTGGGCACCGGGCACGACATCGCCCGCGCGATCGAGTTCCTGCTGTTCGGCAACGACTACGTGACCGGGCACGTGCTCGCCGTCGACGGCGGCGCGAGCCTGGTGTCGCACTGGATCGAGCCGCGCTGAGCGGCGCTCCCGCACTCCCGACCGGACCGTCATGCAAGACACCTATCACGACTGCTATCGCATCCTCGTCCAGGACATCGAGATCGACTGCTTCCTGGGCGTCTACGAACGCGAGCAGGCGCGGCGCCGGCCGGTCGTCATCGACGTCGAGCTGTACGTGCCGCACGCGGCGAAGATCCATCGCCGCGACACGCTCGCCGAAACCGTCAACTACGAGCGCGTGGTGGAGGCCGTCGAGCGCATCGTCGCCGACCGCCGCTTCAAGCTGGTCGAGACGCTGTGCGGCGAACTCGCCGACGACCTCGCGCGGCTGCCGGGCCTGCGCGCGCTGAAGGTGTCGGTCACCAAGCCGCAGCCGCTGCCGCGCGCGCGCGCGGTGCGCGTCGAGGTCTGGAGGCACCCGTGAGCGCCGTCGAACTGCCCGCCACGCGCCGCGACGAGAAGCTCGCGTACGAGCGCAACAAGCTGCACAAGCGCCTGCTGCGGCTCGCCGGGCAGGCGATCGGCGACTACGGGATGATCGAGGCCGGCGACCGCGTGATGGTCTGCCTGTCGGGCGGCAAGGACAGCTACGCGCTGCTCGACCTGCTGCTCACGCTGCGCAGCCGCGCGCCGGTGCCGTTCGACGTCGTCGCGGTCAACCTCGACCAGAAGCAGCCCGGCTTCCCGGCCGACGTGCTGCCGCGCTACCTCGAGTCGCTCGGCGTGCCGTTCCACATCGAGAACCAGGACACCTACTCGATCGTCACGCGCGTGATCCCCGAGGGACGCACGATGTGCTCGCTGTGCTCGCGGCTGCGGCGCGGCATCCTGTATCGCGTCGCCGACGAGCTCGGCGCGACGAAGATCGCGCTGGGCCACCACCGCGACGACATCCTCGAGACCTTCTTCCTCAACATGTTCTTCGGCGGCAAGCTCAAGGCGATGCCGCCCAAGCTCGTCTCCGACGACGGCCGCCACATCGTCGTCCGGCCGCTCGCCTACGTGAAGGAGGAAGACCTCGCCGCCTGGGCCGAGTGGCGCGAGTTCCCGATCATCCCGTGCAACCTCTGCGGCTCGCAGGAGAACCTGAAGCGCCGCGAGATCAAGCAGCTGATGCGTGAATGGGAGCGGCGCTTCCCCGGGCGCGTCGAGAACGTGTTCGCGTCGCTCGGCCGCGTCGCGCCGTCGCACCTGATGGACCGCTCGCGGTTCGACTTCGCGGGCCTGCGGGCCACCGGCGAGCCGTCGCCCGACGGCGACATCGCGTTCGACGCCGATCCGGCGCTCGAATCGCCTCCGCCGCCGCGCCGTCAGCTGTAGGCGCTGCGGCTCAGCGTCTCGGAGGGCAGTTCGCCGAACATCCGGCGATAGTCCGAGGCGAAGTGGCTCAGGTGCCAGAAGCCCCAGCGGGCGGCGATGTCCTGCACCGACCCGCACTGGCGGTCTGCCGACTTCAGGGCGCGACGGACGCCGTTCAGCCTCAGCGCCCGCAGGTAGCTCACGGGATTCACGCGGAGCACCTCGCGGAAGCTGTACTGCAGAGTGCGCCTGCTGACCCCGAGGTTGCGGCAGAGGTCCTCGATGGTGAGCGGGTCCTCGACGTGCAGCCGCATGTAGTCCTGCGCGCGACTGACGATCGCATGGCTGCGAGTCGGCGCGTCGCCGCCGACGCGGTCGCAGTCGGGGCCGAGCACGTCGAGCACGCCCGCGAAGATTGCGTGGCCCAGCGCCTTCTGCATCGCGGCATGCTGGAGCTTTTCCGGGTTGTACGAGATCGACTCCAGGGCCATCAGCAGCAGCTTGCGGAATCGCTCGACGCGCTCGGGCGGAGGCGAGACCACGCGCACCCCGCGAAGCTCGCGTTCGATGTCGCGCCCCTCGATCTCGCGCGCGTAGCGGCCCAGGTCGTCCACCGGCATCGAGACCGCAACCAGGTCGAGCTTGGGCGGCGCGCGCAAGTCCAGTTCCTGGCCGTCGCGCAGGACGATCACCGACTGGCGGTGGATCGGCCTGCCGCCGTGATAGCCCTCGACCTCGGTGGCCACCGGCACGCCGAACATGTACGCGCCCGCCCGCCCGCTCCCGGATTCGTGGACCACCTGGCTGGTGGCCTCGCGAAACAACTGGATGCCGCCGAACAGCACCTCGACGAGACTGCCTTCGAACGGACCGGGGGTCAGCTGCTCGTAGACCTGGTCCCAGGCGCTCAGCCGCGCCGCATGCTCGTCGACGTCGCGCGAGTGCAGCCGGGCGAACGAATACGGCGCGGCGCCCGCGCCGCGGCCCGTCGGCTCCCGGTCGATTGCGGTCATCGTCGTCCCCAGCGTTCGTTGCGCGGATGGCAGCGGCCCCGTGGCGTTCCCGACCGCCCGGGCAGACGGTCGAGTTAACACGAAGGCCGGCCCGGTGGCAATGATCCAGCCCCTTCCCTCGGTCGATCCGTTGCATCGACAACCATTTTGGCCGGAAAAGGTGCACCAAAAAGGTGCGTTTGCGGTTGCCATTTTCGGCTAACGCCAAAACCCCGCCGAAACCTAGAATCCCCGGGCAATCCGGCGAAGACCGGAACCCGACGAGGAGATCGAACGTGGCGAGTCGCAAGGGTGCCCGGCACCTGGTGGGTCTGATCCTGGCCTTCGGCCTGACCGCAGCCGTGGCCGATTCGTTCCCCGAGAAACAAACGGTGACGGTACCTCCGCCGGCCGGGCCGTACCGGGTCTACGTCTCCGACATCGCGATCAACCACATGGTCGACGGGCGCCTGCACGTGGTCGACGTCGACACCGGCCGCTACGTCGGCGTCATCCCCACCGCGTTCGCAGGACAGTCGGTGCTCTCGCCGGACCGTCGCGAGGTCTACGTCTCCACCACCTACTATTCGCGCCTGTCGCGCGGCACGCGCACCGAGGTGGTCGACATCTGGGACGCCGCGACGCTCGCCCACAAGGGCGAGATCGTGATTCCCGACCGGCGCGCCCAGGCGCTGAACTACAAGGGCCTGATCACGGTCTCGGCCGACAGCCGCTGGCTGTTCGTGCAGAACGCCACCCCTGCGAGCACCGTCAGCGTCGTCGACCTGCGCGAGCGCAGGCTGGCCAGCGAGATCGCGACGCCCGGCTGCTGGCTCGCGCTCCCGGTGCGAAGCGCGCCGCAGCGCTTCGCCACGTTGTGCGGCGACGGGACGATCGAGACGATCACGATCGACGAGGCCGGCGCCCTGAAGTCGCAGGCCCGCAGCGGGCCGATCTTCGACGCGGACGGCGATCCGCTCTTCGTGCACGCCGAGGCGATCGGCGACCGCCTCTTCTTCGTCTCGTATCTCGGGCAGGTCCACGAGGTCGACCTGTCGCAGGACAAGCCGCGGCTGCTGGCTCGCTGGCCGCTGGTGCAGGGCGCGGATGCGAAGAAGGCCTGGCGGCCCGGCGGATACCAGCTGTTCGCCGTCCACGCGGCCAGCGGCCGGCTGTTCGTGGCCATGCACCCGGGAGGCGCCGAGGGATCGCACAAGAACCCGGCCGCCGAAATCTGGGCGTTCGACATCGCGACCCGCAAGCGCGTCGCCCGCATGCCCGGCCAGAACGCGATCGCACTGGTCGCGGTACAGGCGACGGCGCCGCGCCTGGTGGCGCTGGATGCCGTGAAGATGGGCCTGGTGCTGATCGACGCCGGCGCGAAGCCGCGGGTCATCAGCCGGATCGACGGCGTGGCCGACTCGGCCACCCAGCTGGAACTGCACTGATGCCGGCCCTCGCGACCGACCCGGTGCTCGGGCACGCCGCCGCGGCGGCGCTGGCGATCGTCCTGCTCGCCGGTGCCTGGCACAAGTTCGCCGACCTGGACGCGTTCGGCCTGGCGGTCGAACGCTACCGCCTGCTTGCACCGGCGGCTGCCCGCGCCACCGCGCTGTGCCTGCCGCCGCTCGAGGCGCTCGCCGGGCTCCTGCTGCTGCATCCGGCTTCACGCACGGCCGGCGTGGCGCTGGCTGCCGCGATCCTGCTGCTGGTCACCGGGGCGGTCGCGACCAACCTGCTGCGCGGCCGGCGCGACATCGACTGCGGATGCGGCGCGCCGGGCTCGGCGCAGCGCCTGTCGTGGATCCTGGTCGCGCGCAATGCCGCCCTTCTCGGCCTGTGCGGGCTCGCCGTCGCACCGACGGCGCCGCGCGAGCTGGTCTGGCTCGACGGATTCACGACCGCGTTCGCCGCGCTGGCGCTCTGGGCGGTCTACGGCGCCGTCAACGAACTGTTCTCCGACCCGCAACGATTCAACGCCTCACGGACCGAACCATGATCGAAGCCCTCGTCGTCTCGAACATCGTCCTGTGGGTCGCCGTGCTCGCGCTGCTGGGCACGGTGTTCGCGCTGGCGCGCCAGATCGGCGTGTTGTACGAGCGCGTCGCGCCGATGGGCGCGCTGATGCTCGACAGCGGCCCGAAGGTGGGCGAAGCCGCGCCGGCGCTCGACCTGGTCACGCTCGACGGCCGGCCGTTCCAGACCGGGGGGGCACGCCCGAAGAGCCTGCTGCTGTTCTTCCTGTCGCCCACCTGCCCGGTGTGCAAGAAGCTGCTGCCGATCCTGCAGCGCGTGGCGGCCGAAGAAGAGCGATGGCTCGAACTCGCGTTCGCCAGCGACGGCGACCCCGAGGAGCACGCGGCGTTTCGCGCCCGCGCGGGCCTGCAGGGCCATCCGTACCTGCTCTCCGCCGACCTCGGCATGGCCTACCGGATCGGCAAGTTGCCCTACGCGGTGCTCGTCGACGAGTCCGGAAAGGTCCGCGCCAAGGGGCTGGTCAACTCGCGCGAGCAGATCGAAAGCCTGTTCACCGCCCGCGACCTCGGCGTCGCGTCGGTCCAGGAGTACCTCGGCATGGAGGCGCGCAGCGCATGAAGTGGCTCGACGACGCATTCGAACGCTCGACCCGCGCGGCGGCACAGCGCACCTCGCGACGCAGCGCGCTTGCGCGCGCCGGCCGCTTCCTGGTCGGTGCGACGCTCGCGCTGCCGGTGCTTCCTTTCGACCGCACGTCGCACGCCGCGGCCGGCCACGGCGGCGGCAAGTCGAAGGGGCCCGACGACCAGCAGTGCGACTACTGGCGCTACTGCGCGGTCGACGGCTTCCTCTGCTCGTGCTGCGGCGGAACCGTCAACAGCTGCCCGCCCGGCACCGAACCGTCCAAGGTCTCGTGGATCGGCACCTGCCGCAACCCGGCCGACGGCAAGGACTACCTGATCAGCTACTACGACTGCTGCGGCAAGGCCGCGTGCGGACGCTGCCTGTGCAACACCAACCTCGGCGAGCGACCCGCCTACCGGATCACGCTGCACAACGACATCAACTGGTGCATGGGAAGCACCAGCACGATGTTCCATTGCACGGCCTCGCTGGTGGTCGGCATCGCTGACAAGAAGTGACACGACAGGAGACGACATGAAGGGCTGGAAGAAACTGTCGGCAGCCGTCGCGCTTGCCGTCGCCTCGGCCTCCGCGGGCTCCGCGGTGGGCGAGCAGGAAGCCGCGAGACTGGGCAAGGACCTGACTCCGGTCGGCGCCGAGAAGGCCGGGAGCAAGGACGGGACGATTCCGGCCTGGGATGGCGGCATCACCAAGCCGCCGGCGGGATGGAAGCCGGGCGATCCGCGCGTCGATCCGTTCAAGGACGACAAGGTCCTGTTCTCGATCGACGCGTCGAACGTCGACAAGTACAAGGACAAGCTCTCCGAGGGCCAGCAGACGCTGATCCGCACGCTCAAGGGCTACCGGATGGACGTCTACCCGACGCGGCGCTCGTGCGGATATTCCGACGAGATCTACCAGAACAGCGCGAAGAACGCCCGCGTGGCGCGACTGGCCGATGGGGGCTGGCAGCTCGAGAACGCGGTCGGCCGCGGCGTGCTGTTCCCGATCCCGAAGAATGGCGCCGAGGCGGTCTGGAACCACAAGCTGCGCTTCCAGGGCGAAGGGCGCATCGAGCACTACTCGTCGCTGTTCTCCAGCAAGAGCGGCAACTTCTCGCAACTGGCGCAGAACCAGTGGGTCGTCTATCCGCTGCACGAGACGTCGACCAGGAACTTCGACGACGTGAAGAAGTCGGAGGCCAAGATCCTGAACGAGGTCGTTGCGCCGGCCGCGCGCGCCGGCGAGATGATCCTGGTGCACTGGTTCCTGGACCGCGGCTCCGACGCCTGGCTGTACTTCCCGGGGCAGCGCCGGGTGCGCCGGGCCCCCTCGTTCGCCTACGACAACCCGGTGCCCGGCTACGAGAACCTCGAGACGGTCGACCAGTACCCGATGTACGCGGGCGCGATGGACCGGTACGACTGGAAGCTCGTCGGCAAGAAGGAGATGTACATCCCGTACAACAACTGGAAGCTGATCGACAAGAGCCGCAAGTACAAGGACATCTACCTTCCCGAATACGTCAACCGCGACCTGATGCGCTACGAGCTGCACCGCGTCTGGGTCGTCGAGGCGACGCTCAAGGACGGAATGCGGCACATCTTCCCGCGCCGCGTGATGTACATCGACGAGGACAGCTGGACGCTGATCCTCACCGACCTGTACGACGCGCAGGGCAAGGTCTGGCGCGTCCAGGAGGCCAGCCTCTGGGTCGCACCCGAGATCCCGGCCTGCGTGAGCCAGGAATTCGTCGGCTACGACCTCAACGTCGGCCGCTACATCGCCGAGACGGCGACGCAGGAGCATCCGCCCACCGACTGGCTCGCCGGCCGCGAAGGGCGCATCAACCCGAACATGTTCAGCCCCGACGAGCTGCGCCGACGCGGCGAGCGCTGAGGGCTCGGCCATCGGCATCCGATTCGACGCGCGCCGGGCTCCGGGCCCGGCGCGACAACGACAACCAGGAGGAACGGGACCATGACCAGCAGCATCAGCAGCACGGGGGTGGCGCGTGCGGTCGCGGGCGCACTCGCCCTCGTCGCCGCGGGCGCGATCGCCCCACCGGCGCACGCCTTCAAGTTCGGCAACGAAACGGTCTCTGGAAACTTCGATTCGACCATCTCGTTCGGGTTCATCAAGCGTCTGCAAGGCCCGAGTCGCAGCATCATCGGCAACGACAACGGCGGAAACGTGCCGACCACCAGCGAGCTGGAGTCGCGCATGAACGCCTTCTACGGCGGTGGCGCGATCGCGAACCCCGACTTCAACTTCCTGCAGGCCGACGACGGCAACCTGAACTACAAGAAGGGCGACATTGTTTCCGCGGCCCTCAAGGGCACGCACGAGCTGCTGCTGCACGGGCCGGGCGGCCTGAGCGGCATGCTGCGCGCGACCTGGTTCAAGGACTGGAAGACCGACGACACCGACCGCACGCCGCTCGATCCCGCGTCGCGCGCGGTGGCGGTCGACAAGTGGACCTGGCTCGACGCGTGGGTGGCGAAGGAGTTCGAGATTGCGGGACGCCCGGCGAAGGTCAAGGTCGGCAACCAGGTGATCAGCTGGGGCGAGGACATCTTCATCTACGGCGGCGTCAACGTCACCAATGCGATCAACCTGCAGAACGCCCACGTACCCGGCACGCAGTTGAAGGAGATCTTCAAGCCCGCACCGATGATCTCCCTCAACGCGAACATCGCCGAGGGCCTGAGCGTCGAGGGGTACTACCAGTTCCGCTGGAACGCGTTCACCTTCGACCCGGTGGGCACCTTCTTCTCGGTGACCGACGTGATCGGCAAGGGCGGGCGCAACGCGTTCATCAACTCCACGCTGCTCGGCCTGCCGCCCGGGACGGTCGGGGACATCGGCACGATCAACCCGACCACCGGCCAGCCGTTCACGCTCCCGGAACTGGCGGCGGGCACCGCGACGGTGCCGGTCGCCGGCGTCGCGTTGCCGACGCTCGTCTACCCGATGGCGACCAGGGAACCGAAGGACTCGGGCCAGTTCGGCCTCGCCACGCGCTGGCTGCCTGCCGACTCCGAGACCGAGTACGGCCTGTACTGGATCCGCTACCACGACAAGCTGCCCTTCGTCGGGTTCAACTTCGACCCCGGCCGCCACACGACCAACGTCGCCGGCCTGGCTTACTACGTCGACTACGGCGAGAGCCGCAACGTCTTCGGCCTCTCGGCGAACACGCGGGTCGGCACCTGGGCAGTCGGTGCCGAGCTTTCCTACCGACCCAAGGACAGCGTCGGCATCGACACGACGGTTCCCGCGAGCGGCAAGTACTCGGTGTTCGATTACGTGGGCAAGACCACCCGCGGCTTCGTCGAGGAGCGCAAGTGGCAGGCGCACCTGACCGGCTTCAAGCTGATGGCGCCGGCCGACCTCGGCGGCCTGATCGGCAAGCTCGGCGCCGAAGAGGGTTACTTCCTCGGCGAGGTCGCGGTCGCGCACTACCCCGGGCTCGACCGCTCCGGCCGCATCCCGTACCTGCTCACCGACTACTCGCTTCCCGACCGGACCTCGGCCGGCATGGTGATCTCCACCGGGCTCACCTACGCGAACGTCGGCGACACCGGCTGGAACATGATGCCGCAGCTCGACGTCGCCTGGGACTTCCACGGCACCTCGCCGAACGCGGTGCCGTTCGTGGAAGGCCGCAAGGCGGCGACGCTGTCGCTGAACTTCAACCGCTCGGACAAGTGGAAGGCCGGGATCGGCTACACCCGCTTCTGGGGCGGCGGCGGCAACAACCTGATGAGGGACCGCGACTTCCTGTCGGTGATCACCTCGGTGTCGTTCTGAAGCCCGCGGGCGGAAGGCCGGCCACCCGGGCCGGCCTGCCCGCCACCTCGCACCGCGTCGGCACCGTCCGCGCCCCCCGAACCGCCCCCCGTTCATGATCGCGAACCTCGTCGACCGGCTCGAACGCCTGATCTTCGGCCATCGCGGCATCCTGCTCGCGTCGCTGGGGCTGCTCACCGTTGTCATGGCGCTGTTCGCGAGCCAGCTGCGCATGGACGCCGGCTTCGACAAGCAACTGCCCCAGCACCACGAATACGTCCGCACCTTCTTCCAGTACCGCGACCAGGTCTTCGGCGCAAACCGCGTGATCGTCGTGGTGCGCGCGCGCGACGGCGAGATCTGGAGTGCGCCCGGCCTGCGCCGGCTCTACGACGTCACGCAGTCGGTGATGTTCCTGCCGGGGATCGACCGGCGCACGGTCACCTCGCTGTGGACCCCGAACACTCGGGTGCTCGGCGTGACCGAAGAGGGCTTCAAGGCCGAGGACGTGATCGGCGGCGACATCACGCCCGACCGGCTCGACCCGGGCCGCATCGAGCGCATCCGCGCCAATGCGCTGGCGGGCGGCTACATCGGCACGCTGGTCTCCACCGACAACGCCGCCGCGATGGTCGTCGCCGACCTTCTCGAGACCGACCCGGCCAGCGGCAAGCGGCTCGACTACCTCGACTTCGCGCGGCGCATCGAGGACGAGGTGCGCGGCCGGCACGAGGACGCGTCGTTCGAGGTGCAGATCATCGGCTTCGCCAAGCAGATCGGCGACATCGCCGACGGCGCGCGCAGCGTGGTCGAATTCTTCACGCTGGCGTTCGTGCTCACCGCGCTGTCGGTATGGCTGTACTGCCGGTCGGCCGCGCTCACCGCGATCACGCTGCTGTCCTCGCTGGTGTCGGTGGTCTGGCAGTTCGGCACGTTGAAGCTGCTCGGCTACGGGCTCGATCCGCTTGCAGTGCTGGTTCCGTTCCTGGTGTTCGCGATCGGCGTCTCGCACGGCGTCCAGCAGATCAACTTCGTCGTGAAGGGCGTTTGCGCCGGCGCCGACAGCACGACCGCGGCGCGGCGCGCGTTCAGCGGGCTGCTGGTGCCGGGCTCGATGGCGCTGGTGACCGCTTTCGTCGGCTTCGCCACGCTGACGCTGATCCCGATCCCGATGATTCGCGAGCTCGGCATCACCGCTTCGATCGGCGTGGCGTACAAGATCGTGACCAACCTGGTGATGCTGCCGGTCTGCGCCTCGTACCTGCGCTTCGACGACGCCTACGTCGCGCGGCTCACGCGGTTGCGCGCGGCGCGCGAGAAGGCGATGGCGGTCCTCGGGCGGGTCGCCGAGACGCGCAACGCGGCGATCGGCACGCTGGTCTGCGCGGCGCTGTTCGCGGTCGCGTTCGTGCAGAGCCAGGGCCGCCACGTCGGGCACCTCGCCTCGGGCGCACCCGAGCTGCGCCCCGATTCGCGCTACAACCTCGACGCGGCGTCGATCGTCGGCAGCTTCGACCTCGGCCTCGACGTGCTCACCGTGGTCTTCGAGACGCCGAAGGACGGCTGCTATCGGCTCGACGTGATGGCCCACGTCGACCAGTTCGCCTGGCAGATGCAGAACGTGCCGGGAGTGATCTCGGTCGCCTCGGTCGCGCAGCTCGCCAAGCAGGCCTATTCGGGCACCAACGAGGGCCACCCGAAGTGGACCGCGCTCGCGGCCGACGAGCGCTCGCTGGCGAACTCGGTGGGGCTGATCCCCGAGGGAACCGGGCTCTTCAACCCCGGCTGCACCGTGCTGCCGGTCAACGTCTACCTCACCGACCACAAGGCGTCGACGGTCAAGCAGGTCATCGCGGCGGTCCGCGAGTTCCGCGACAGCGAGAAGCTCGACGGCGTGAACCTGCGCCTCGCCAGCGGCAACGTGGGCGTGCAAGCGGCGACGAACGAGGTGCTCGAGACCACCGAGCTGCCGATGATGCTCTGGGTCTACGCGACGATCGTCGCGCTGGTCTTCTTCACCTACCGCGACTGGCGGGCGATGATCGCCTGCTGCCTGCCGCTCACGCTTGCCACCTTCCTGGGCTACTGGTTCATGAAGGCGCTCGACATCGGCCTGACGGTGGCCACGCTGCCGGTGATGGTGCTGGCGGTGGGCATCGGCGTCGACTATGCGTTCTACATCTACAACCGGCTGCAGCTGCACCTCTCCCAGGGCGCGGACATCGTGGTCGCGTTCAAGCAGGCGTTGATGGAGACCGGCAACGCGACGATCTTCACCGCGATCACGCTGTCGGTAGGGGTGGCCACCTGGTCGTTCTCCGACCTGAAGTTCCAGGCGGACATGGGCATGCTGCTGACGTTCATGTTCATGGTGAACATGCTGATGGCGATCACGCTGCTGCCGGCGCTCGCAGTGATGATCGACGTGCTGGTTCCACGGCGGCGTCCGGTGCGCGCGCCGTTCCTCGTCCACTGAGCCCTTCACCGACCGCAAGCCGCATGCTCGAACGCCTGATCGCCCGCCTCTCCGGCGAACCCGCCCCGCCGCCCGGCGACGACCCTGCCGCGCGACGCCGCCTCGCGGTGGCCGCGCTGCTGGTGGAGGCGGTGCGCGTCGACCGCCACGCCGACGCCGACGAGCGCGACGCGGTCGTGTCGCTGTTGCGCGAGCGCTTCGAGCTGCCCGACGACGAAGCCGAGCGCCTGGTCGAGCTGGCCGAGACACGCTTCGCGTCGGTGCTCGACGACTGGATCTTCGCGCGCGCGGTCAGGCAAGGCTACGACCACGACGAGCGCGCCGAGATCCTCGGCATGCTCTGGGAGACGGTCTACAGCGACGGGCGGCTGGCCGCCTTCGAAATGGACCTGCTGCAGCGGCTGACCGGGGCGCTGGAAGTCGAGCCGGCCGCGGCCGAGGCGGCGCGCGCACGCGCGTTCGCGCGCATCGGGCTGCGCGAGCCCGAAGGCGGAGCCGACGAATGAACCGGGGTGCGCGCAGGACGCTGCGGACGCTCGCGTCGATCGCCGCCTGCATGGCGGCCGCGCTGCAGGCGCCCGGCGCCGGCGCAGCCGACGCCGCCGCCAACCGCGCGCCCGCTGCCGGCGTCGCCCGCCAGCAGGCGCAGAAGGTGGCGCACCCGGAGCGCGCGCCGCTGATGGCCGCGACCCGGGCCGGCGCGCGCATCGTCGCGGTCGGCGACTTCGGCACGGTGCTGCTGTCCGACGACGAGGGCGCGAGCTGGCGGCAGGCGGCCGAGGTGCCGACGCGGGTGACGCTCACCGGGGTGCAGTTCCTCGACGCCGGGCGCGGCTGGGCGGTGGCGCACGGCGGGATCGTCCTCGCCACCGAAGACGGCGGCGAACACTGGCGCGTCGCGCACCGCGCCGGAGCGGGAACCTCGTTCTTCTCGGTGCACTTCGCCGACGCGAGGCGCGGACTGGTGGTGGGAGCCTTCGGCGCCGCGATCGCCACCGAGGACGGTGGCCGAACCTGGAACGAGGTCACCGTCGGCGAGGGCGAGTTCTCCGATCGCCACCTCTACCAGATCTTTGCCGATTCGAGCGGAACCACCTGGATCACCGCCGAGAGCGGCGTCGTCTACCGATCGACCGACGCGCGCACGTTCGCTCCGGTGGCCTTGCCGTATCGCGGCTCGATCTGGGGCGGCATGGCGCTACCCGACGGCGCGATCCTGGTCTGGGGCATGGGCGGGCACGTGCTGCGCAGCCAGGACGCCGGCGCATCGTGGCGCGAGATCCCCAGCGGCACCGAGAACCCGCTGACCACGGGGTTGCTGCTGGGCAAGCGGCTCGTGCTCGCCGGACTCGGCGGGGCGGTGCTCGCCAGCGACGACCTCGGCGCGAGCTTTCGCGCCGAGATCCGCCCCGACCGGCTGTCCTACACCGCGGCGGTCGAAGCGGCCGGCGCGCCGCTGCTCACCAGTCTCTCCGGAATCGCCGCGACGCGCCACTGAACACCCGGTCGCCGCGCCGCGGCGGCCATCTACCAGGGAGGAGAGGAATGAACCAGTCCGTCCAGAGCCAGCAACCCGAACTCGCCGCGATCCGGCAGAAGATGTTCGTCGACGGCAAGTTCGTCGACGCGCGTTCCGGCAAGACGCTACCCGTCTTCAATCCGGCCACCGGCGCCGAGATTGCCCGCGTGCCCGACGCCCAGGCCGAGGACGTCGACGCGGCCGTGCGCTCGGCGCGCGCGACCTTCGAGTCGGCGGCCTGGCAGGGCATGCTGCCGGCCGAGCGCGAGCGGCTGCTGCTGAAGCTGGCCGACCTGATCGAGCAACACGGCGAGGAACTCGCCCGCCTCGAAACGCTGAACAACGGCAAGCTGCTGATGTTCTCGCGCATGCTCGAGGTGGGAGCCAACGCGCAATGGACGCGCTACATGGCCGGCTGGGCCACGAAGATCGAAGGCTCGACGCTCGACGTGTCGATTCCGTTTCCGCCGGGCGTGCGCTACACCGCGATGACCCGCCGCGAGCCGGTCGGCGTCGTCGGCGCGATCGTGCCGTGGAACTTCCCGCTGCTGATGGCGATGTGGAAGATCGCGCCGGCGCTGGCGTGCGGCTGCACGGTGGTGCTCAAGCCGGCCGAGGAGACGCCGCTCACCGCGCTGCGCCTGGCCGAACTGGCGATGGAGGCGGGTTTCCCGGCAGGCGCGGTCAACGTGGTCACCGGCTACGGCGAAAGCGCGGGCGCAGCGCTGGTGCGCCATCCGGGCGTCAACAAGATCGCCTTCACCGGCTCGACCGAGGTCGGCAAGATCATCGGCCGCAGTTGCATGGACGACATGAAGCGCGTCTCGCTCGAGCTGGGTGGCAAGAGCCCGGTGATCGTGCTCGACGACTGCGATCCCGCGGTCGCGGTCGCGGGCGCGGCCGGCGCGATCTTCTTCAACCACGGCCAGGTCTGCACCGCGGGCTCCCGACTGTTCGTGCACAAGAGCCGCTACGACCAGGTCCTCGCCGGGCTCGCGTCCGCGGCCGAGTCGACGAAGCTCGGCGACGGTTTCGACGAGACCGCGCAGATGGGCCCGATGGTGTCGGCGACGCATCGCGACCGCGTGGTGCGCTACATCGAGTCGGGCAAGGCCGAAGGGGCCGAGCTGCTCGCCGGCGGCCAGGCGCAGCCCGGATCGGGCTACTTCGTGCGGCCTACCGTGTTCTCGAACACCACCGGCAAGGACCTCACGATCTCGCGCGAGGAGATCTTCGGGCCGGTGGTCGTGGCCACGCCCTTCGACGACCTCGACGACGTGGCGCGCAAGGCCAACGACAGCCGCTACGGACTGGGCGCCAGCATCTGGACCAACAACCTGACGCAGGCCTACCGGCTGATCCCGAAAGTGCAGGCCGGCACCGTCTGGCTGAACTGCCACAACATGGTCGACCCGAACCTTCCGTTCGGCGGCTACAAGGACTCCGGCGTCGGGCGCGAGCACGGCCGGGCGATGATCGACGTCTACACGGAGACGAAGTCGGTGTGCGTGGCCTATTGAGTTCGGGCAGGCTCGCGGCCGGGCTGCTGGCGGCCGGGCTGCTCCACGGCGGCGCGGCGGCGGCCGCGCCGCCCGCAGTCGCATCGGCGCCGCAGAACGCGGCGACGCTGTACGCACTGAACTGCATGGGTTGCCATCCGCCGCCGCGCACGCCCGTCGCGGACCCCGGGCCCCTGCGCGGCGAGTTCTATCTGAACGCGCGCGGCCGCAACTTCTACATCCGCGTGCCGCAGGACGGCAAGCGCGTGCTCGGCCCCGACGAGGAAGCGCGGCTGCTCGACGAGATCATGACCTGGAAGCGCAGTTGCGCGGTGATCCTGCAGGAGGCGCCCCAGGTGAACTACAGCGGCGAGCGCTTCGTCAAATGAGTGCACGTGCGCTGCTTCGGGTCGTCGGCGCGGCGCTGCCTTCCGCGCTGCGCTTCGTGCCGCACACCGTGCTGGTCTTCGGGCTGCTCGCGGCGACGCCCGCACCCACGCCCGCGGCGACCCCTGCCGCGGCGCCCGCGCGCGCAGCCGATCGCGTCTTGCCGCCACCGTCGCCGGCAGCCGGCGCAGCGCTGCTCGAGCTCGGCCGCCACCTGTTCTTCGAGTCGCGCCTGTCCGGCGACGGCAGCCGCAGCTGCGCGAGCTGCCACGCGCCGGCGCGCGCCTTCTCGGAGGGCGCCGCGCTGTCACGCGGCTACAACCACACCGGGCACTTCCGCAACGCGCCCGGCCTGCTCGGCCTGCGGCTGAAGGAGCGACTCGGCTGGGACGGGCGCTACCGCATCGACGAGCTGCCGAAGCTGGTCGAGGAGATGCTGACCTCGCCGATCACGATGAACGGCAACCCGGGCATCATCGCGGAGCGCGTGCGCCAGGTGCCCCAGCTGCTGCAGTTGTGGCAGCGGGCGTTCGGCGAACGCACGCAGCCCTCGTTCGAAGGCGCGGCGCGCGCGATCGCCGCCTGGTCGGCCGCGCACGACGGCAGCGACACCGCGGTCGACGCGGCGCTGCGCGGCGACGCGTCGGCGCTGTCGCCGCGGGCCGCCGAGGGCCTGCGGCTGTTCACCGGCAAGGCGGGCTGCTCGCGCTGTCATTCCGGACCGGCGTTCTCCGACGGCCTGGCGCACCGGCTGGGCGTCCCCGAATCGCCGCAGATCCTGCGCGATCCGGAGCGCACGGTCGCGCTGCTGGCCCATCACGCGAGCCACGGCTCGGCCGACCCGATGAGCGAGCGCAGCGACACCGGCGTGCACGCGCTGACCCGCAGGGCCGCCGACCGGGGCCGCTTCTTCACGCCCGGCCTGCGTGGCGTGGCGCAGACCGCCCCGTACATGCACAACGGTACCCTGCCCGATCTCGCGGCCGTCGTCGCGTTCTACGACCGCGGCGGCGGCCGCGGCTCCGAGACGAAGCCGCTGGGCCTGTCCGCGGGCGAGCGCGAAGCGCTGGTGGCGTTTCTCGAGGCGCTGACGCCGCGCGCCCCGGTCGCCGTGGCGCCGCCGCCCGCCTTCGACTACGCCACGCAGGCGGGAGCCGGGCGATGAAGATCCGGCTCGTGACGGGCGTGCTGCTCGCGCTCGCCGCGAGCGCCGCGGTCGCCGTCGCCGCCCTGTCGGCCGCGCGCACCCCGACGCCGGATTCGGGCGGCCCGGTGCCTGCGCTTGCACTACTGCCGCCGGTCCCGGTGCCGGCCGACAACCCGATGAGCGCTGCCAAGGTCGAGCTCGGGCGGCGGCTGTTCTTCGATGCGCGCCTGTCGGGCGACACCTCGACCTCGTGCGCGTCGTGCCACGTCGCGCAGATGGGCTGGACGCACGACGACGCGCTCGCCCCCGGCTATCCGGGCCACCGGCTGTGGCGCAACAACCCGACGGTGCTCAACGCTGCGCATTTCCGCCGGCTGATGTGGGACGGCAGCCTCGACCGGCTCGAGGTCCAGGCGCGCTCGGCGATGCAGGCGCCGGTCGAGGGCAACGGCAACGCGGCGATCGTCGAAATGCGGCTGCGTCTGGTGCCCGAGTACGTCGACCGCTTCCGCGAGGCGTTCGGCACCGAGTGGCCGAAGCTCGACGATGCCTGGCGGGCGATCGCGGCCTTCGAGCGCACCGTGGTCTCCGATCCGCGCAAGGTGCCGTTCGACCGGTTCCTGGCCGGCGATGCGAAGGCGCTGACCGCCGCGGCGCAGCGCGGCTACGCGCTGTTCACCGGCAAGGCGGGCTGCATCGCCTGCCACCACGGCCCGCTCGCGAGCGACGAGGGCTATCACGCGCTCGGCGTCCCGCGCCAGTCGCTGTACGACTCCAGCGCGCTGGTGCAGGTCGCGGTGCGCTGGCAGAACGCCCAGCGCGATGCGCCGCGCGCGCTGTACCGTGGCGCCGAGGAAGACCTCGGCCGTTACTACCGCACCCGCGATCCGGCCGACATCGGCAAGTTCCGCACGCCGTCGCTGCGCGAACTGCGCTACACCGCCCCCTACATGCACAACGGCGTGTTCCGCACGCTGCAGGAGGTGGTCGACTTCTTCGATCGCGGCGGCGGCGACGCGCCCAACAAGTCGCCGCTGCTGCGCCCGCTCGGGCTCACCGGCGACGAGAAGCGCGACCTGGTCGCCTTCCTCGAATCGATGAGCATGGACGAGCCGCTGCTCATGGCCGCGCCCGAGCTGCCGCCGATGCAGCCGCTGGTCGAGGACACCGCAGGCAGCTGCAGCACGCACGACGCACCGGGAGGAGGGGCGGGATGACGAACGCCGGCAGGCTCTGGAACCGGTTCGTGATGAACCCCCGCGGCTGGTGGCTGCCGCTGCTCGCGGTGCTCGCGATCGGCGTGGGCAGCATGTTGTACATGGGCACGCGCACCTACCTCGATGCGCCGCCGGTGCCCGACTTCGTCGACGAGCGCGGCGTCGCGGTGGTCCCCGCGGCGGCGATCACGCGCGGGCAGGCGGTGTTCCTGAAGTACGGGCTGATGAACTACGGCAGCATGTTCGGCGACGGCGCCGGCCGCGGCCCGGACTTCACCGCCGACGCGCTGCACCAGGTGGCGCGCGCGATACGCGACCATCACGCGTCCGCCGACGGCGTCGACGCCGATTCGGCGCTCGCCGCCGCGCAGCGCGAGATCAAGCGCAATCGCCACGATGCGGCCACCGGCACGGTCACCGTCGGCCCCGCGCAGGCCTATGCCGCGCGCGAGATCGAGCGCCGCGTCGCAGCGATGTTCCGCGGCGAGGGCAGCGAAGCCTTCCACCCCGCCGGCTTCATCGCCGACGAGGCCGAACTGCGCGACCTCGCGGCGTTCTTCTTCTGGGGCGCATGGGTCTGCGGGGTCGAGCGGCCCGGCAAGGCCTACACCTACACGCACAACTGGCCGTACGACGAGCTGGCGGGCAACCGGCCGAGCGCGCAGGTCATGCTGTGGAGCGTGATCGCGGTGCTCGCGCTCGTAGCCGCGCTCGGCGCGGTGCTGTTCCTTTACGGCCGATACGCGTCGATCGCCGGATGGCGTCCCGCGCAGCGCGGCGACGCGTTCCCGCAGGCGGGGACGATGGCCGGCGCAGCGGCGGTCGATGCGCTGCGTCCCGGCGCGCTGCAGCGCGCAACCTACAAGTTCTTCGCCGCCGCCGCGGTGCTGTTCGTGCTGCAGGTCGCCGCCGGCATCCTGACCGTGCACGACTTCCTCGGCATCACCCGCGTGTTCGGCGTCGATCTCGCGCAGGCGCTGCCGATTCCGGTGGTCCGCGGCTGGCACCTGCAGCTCGCGCTGCTGTGGATCACCGCCTGCTGGGTCGGCGCGTCGATCTTCGTCGTCTCGACGGCCGCGCCGCGGGCACCGGCCGGACAGTTGCGGCTGGTCGAGCGGCTGTTCGGCCTGTTCGTCTTCACCGCGGTCGGCGGGCTGGCCGGCGTGGCGCTCGGGCCGCACGGACTGCTCGGCGACTGGTGGCACCTGCTCGGCAGCCAGGGCTGGGAGTTCGTCGAGCAGGGCAGGCTCTGGCAGGCGCTGCTGTTCGCGGTGTTCGCGCTGTGGTGCGTGGTGCTCGCGCGCGCGGTCCGGCCGATCTGGCACTCGGGCGATGCGTGGATGCTGCCGAAGTGGCTGCTCTACTGCGTCGCCTGCGTGCTGGTGCTGTTCGTCTCCGGGTTCGTCGCGACGCCGCAGACCAACTTCGTGGTCGCCGATTTCTGGCGCTGGGCGGTGATCCACATGTGGGTCGAGGCGTTCTTCGAAGTCTTCACCACCGCGGTGCTCGCGTACTTCATGGTGCTGATGGGACTGGTGAGCCACGCCGCGGCCTCGCGCATCGTCTATCTCGCCGCGCTGCTGTTCCTGGGCTCGGGCCTGCTCGGCATCTCGCACAACTTCTACTGGAACGCCAAGCCGGTCGAGACGCTGGCGATCGGCAGCGTTTTTTCGACGCTGCAGGTCGTGCCGCTGATCCTGCTCACGCTCGAAGCCTGGCAGTTCCGCAACGCGCCGCAGCGCGCGGGCGCCGCCGGCGGCTTCGGCCAGTCGGAGGCGTTCCTGTTCCTGCTCGGCGTGAATTTCTGGAACTTCCTGGGCGCCGGCATGTTCGGCTTCATGATCAACCTGCCGATCGTCAACTACTACGAGCACGGCACCTACCTGACCGTGAACCACGGCCACGCCGCGCTGATGGGCGTCTACGGCAACCTGGCGATCGCGACGATCGTCTTCTGCGCGCGCTGCCTGGTCGAGCCGGCCCGCTGGAACGCCGCACTGCTGCGCCGCGCGTTCTGGTCGCTCAACGTCGGGCTGCTGCTGATGGTGGCCGCCGACCTGTTTCCGGTGGGCATCGCGCAGCTGCTCGACGTGCTCGAAAACGGCTTCTGGCACGCGCGCTCGCAGGCGTTCATCGGCAGCGAACTGTTCCAGGCGCTCACCTGGGCGCGCATCGTCGGCGGCGCGCTGTTCGTGCTGGGCGGCGTGCTGCCGCTGGCCTGGTTCGTCGTGACCCGCGCCGCCGCGCTGAAGGCGCCCCTCCCAGAGCCAGCCGAGGACGAAGCGACCCGCACTGCGCCTGGAGCGGCCGCGCTGCCGTTGCCCGAGAGCCCGCGCGCCTGAAGCCTGCGGCGCTCAGGCGCCGCAGCTGACGAGCGCCGCCTCGAGCGCGTCGACGATCAGGTCGATTTCCGGCCGCTGGATCACCAGCGGCGGCGACAGGATCAGGTTGCCGCCGGAGACGCGGACCATCGCGCCGTTGCGGAAGGTCTGCGCGGCCACCGCCGCGGGCAGCGCCGCCTTGCGGTCGAGCGGCGTGCGCTTCTCCTTGTCGGCCACCAGCTCGACGCAGGCCATCAGCCCGATGCCGCGCACGTTGCCCACGGCGCGGAACTTCTGCTCGAGCGGCTTCAGCCGCGACATCAGGTACTCGCCCTGCACGCGCGCGTTCTCCGGCACGTTCTCGCGCTCGACGATGTCGAGCGCCGCGAGCGCCGACGCGCAGGCCACCGGATGGCCGCTGTAGGTGTAGCCGTGCATGATCGCGCCGCTGCCGGTCTGGTCGCCGAGGAACGCGTCGGCGACGCGGGTCGAGACCGCGGTCGCGCCCAGCGGCACGTAGCCCGAATTGATGCCCTTGGCCAGGCACATGATGTCGGGCTGCACGCCCCAGAGCCGCGCGCCGAACATCGAGCCGGTGCGGCCGAAGCCGGTCACCACCTCGTCGGCGATCAGCAGCACGCCGTGCGCGTCGCAGACCTTGCGCACCAGCGGCCAGAAGTTCGGCGGCGGCACGATCACGCCGCCGGCGCCCTGCACCGGCTCGGCGATGAACGCCGCGACCGTGTCCGGGCCCTGGAAGCGGATCTCGCGGTCGAGCAGCTCGGCGCAGATCTCGCCGAGCCGCTGCGGGTCGTCGGTGTACGGGTTGCGGTAGTCCCACGGCGTGTCGATGTGGAAGCACCCCGGGAGCAGCGGCTCGTAGGCGCGCCGGAACGCGGTGTTGCCGTTCACCGACATGCCGCCGAAGTGCACGCCGTGGTAACCCTGCTTCAGCGCGATGAACTTGTGGCGGTCGGCCTGGCCCTCGAGCTTCCAGTACTGGCGCGCGATCTTCAGCGCGCCCTCCACCGCGTCGGAGCCGCCGCTGGAGAACGCGACGCGCGCCATGCCCTCCGGCTGAAGCATCCCGACCAGCCGCACCGACAGCTCGATCGCGCGCGGATGCGTGGTGCCGCGAAAGCACGAATAGAACGCCAGCTCGTCGAGCTGGTCGGCGATCGCCCGCTTGATCTCCTCGCGCCCGTAGCCGAGGTTGATGTTCCACAGGCCACCCACGCCGTCGACCACGCGATGACCGTCGACGTCGGTGATCCAGACGCCGTCGCCGCGGGCCACGATGATCGGGGGCTGTTCCTGCATCTGGCGCGGGTGCGCCATCGGGTGCAGCATGAAGCGCGCGTTGTGCGCGCGCAGCGCGTCCGGGCCGGTCATGAGGATTCTCCGGGAGCGAAGCGGTCGATGCCGAGCCGGGCGCGCACGCGTGCGAAGCTGCCTTCGGGGTCGGCGAGGTCGAAGTAGATCGCGTCCATGCCCACCGCGCGCGCCCCCTCGACGTTGCGCGGCTGGTCGTCGACGAACAGCGCGCGCGCCGCGGGCACGCCGAGTGCCTCGAGCGCTGCACGGTAGGCGCGCGGATCGGGCTTGAGCACGCCGGTGTGCGTGGCGTCGACCAGCACGTCGATCTCGCGCAGCAGCGCGAGCCGATCCATGAACGGCCGGCCCCAGAAGAGCTCGAGCTCGTTCGAGACGATGCCCACCCGAAGGCCCGCGGCGCGCGCTGCCGCGATCGTGCGCCGCGCGCATTCGCGCACCGCCCGGTTCGGGTCGTCGCCGCGGATCGCCTTGAAGAAGTCGAGCGGCGTCCACGCGTCGTGGCCGAGCATGCGGCCGACCTCGGCCGCGCGCTGCGCCCAGTAGTCGCGCTCGCTGATCGCACCGGCGGCCATGCTGCGCCACAGCGGATCGGTGGCCGGATCGACCGGCCCGAGCCAGCCGAGCGTGCCGGGCGCCAGGCCGAGGATCGTCTCGATCTCGCGCTGCCGCTCGAAGGCCGAGATCGTGATCACGCTGCCGAAGTCGAGCAGCAGTGCGTCGAACAGGCGCTCTTCGACCCGATGGGCGCGCGCTTCGGGGGCGTTCATGTCATCCTGGCTCCATAGCGCAGTGCGTAGCGCACCGGGTCCCACTGCGGCGGATCGGTCGGGCCGGCACCGGCGGCGGTCACCGGCCGCGCCTGCACCAGCACGATCGTGTCGCCTTCGCGGCGCCCGCGCTGCAGCACCCATTCGATGTCTACGGGGTAGCCGTAGTGCGTCTCGACCGCGACGGCGCTGCGCGCGATCGCCGCGATCTCGTCGTCGTCGAGCACGCGCGCGGTTGCGAACGCGGGCGGCATCGGACGCTCGACGACCGCGCCGCGCCGGTAGTCCATCACCGAGATCACCGTCTTGTCGGCGATCCGGTAATCGAGCAATTCGAAGCCGTCCTTGTCGAGCTCGGCGTGATCCGGCACGACCAGCCCGCCGACCACCGCCTCGCCGTATCCCCAGGAGCCCTCGACCACCACGCGGTCGCGCCGCCCGGTGAGCGGATGCACCGAGAACGCGACGCCTGCGGCGCGCGCTCGCACCAGCTCGAGCACCCCCACGGCCATCGGCATCGCCGCGGCGCCGAGCCCGGACCGGGCCCGGTAGCCGATCGCCCGCGCCGAGAACAGGCTCGACCAGGCGCGCCTGATGCTGTCGTCGACCGCGTCGAGCCCCGAGACGCCGAGGAAGGTTTCGTACTGGCCGGCGAAGCTGTGGTCGGCCGCGTCCTCGCCGACCGCCGAGCTGCGAACCGCCACCGGCTTGTCGACTTCGCGCACCTCGAAGCACAGCGCATCGTAGGCGCGCTCGAAGCACGCACGCATCGCGTCGGGCAGCGGCTGCGCCGCGAAGCGCCCACGGATCCGCGCCGACGCGGCTTCGAGCCGGTCCAGATCGCCGGCGTCGCCGATCGAGGCGAGTTCGGCGGCGATCGCGCTCTCGAGCCGCGTTTCGCGCACGAAGTGCCGATAGGCCTCGACCGTCACCGCGTATCCGGTGGGCGCCTGGAAGCCCGCCCGCCGCAGCTCGGCCAGCCGCGCCAGCTTCGGGCCGACGATTTCGGCGTTCACGGCGGCCGGCTCGGCCATCGCGACCACCCACGGGCTGCCGACCGGCATCGCTCAGGCCGCCTTCAGCACGGTGACGGTGCCCGCACTGCCGTCGACGTCGACCAGGTCGCCGTCGGCGATGACGCGCGTGGCCACCGCGGTGCCGACCACGCAGGGCACGCGGTATTCGCGGCTGATGATCGACGCGTGCGCCAGCGTGCCGCCCTGGTCGCAGACGCAGGCGGCGATCTTGGTGAAGGCCGGCGTCCAGCTCGGCGAAGTGCCTTCGCAGACCAGCACTTCCCCGGCCTGCACGCGGTGCAGGTCCTGCGGGCCGTGCAGCACGCGCGCGCGCCCGCTCGCCCGGCCCGGCGCCGCCCCGAGCCCGCGCAGCCGCTCGCCCGGCGCCGCGCCGACGCGCACCGCAGCGAGGAACTCGTCGGTCACGCCGTCGATCTCGATCAGGATCGGGTCGCTGATGGACTCGGGTGCCGCGCCGAGGTACTTCGGCATCGTCTTGCGGCATTCGCGCCAGGACGCGTGATACGCGCGCCGCGCGTCGATCAGCGCGTCGAACGAAGCGATCGGCTCGCCGCGCGCGACCCGCAGCAGCTCGGGGTAGAAGAGGAAGAACACGTCGTCGGGGTTGCGCCCGGGCGCGCGCGCGCCGATCGCGAGCGCCGCGCGGCGCAGCGGGATCGTCGCGCGAAGGTCGATGTAGTGGTTGTGGTCCTCGTTCCACCAGACGAAGTTGGCGCGCTCGCAGCTCGCCAGTGCCGCGTCGAACGCGCGGCGCTCCGCGCGCGTGAGCCGTTTCCTGGCTGCCGCGATCGCGCCTGCGCGCTCGGCGCGCGCCGCCTCGATGCCGGCGTCGAAGTCGTGTCCTTCGCCCGCGCCGAGGAGGAAGGTGCGGATGTTGCCCAGCGGCGTGGTCGGATCCTCGCGCCAGCTGGGCAGCATCGGATCGGCCATCCCGTCGGTGCGCCATCCCCATTCGTCGAGGAACGCGCCGAAGCGCGCCATCCAGCGAGTGCCGTCGGCGCCCACCGCGGCGAGCGCCGCGACGATCGCTTCGGGCGGGTTGTCGACGAACGCGCGCGCGAGCGCCGTGCCGCGCAGTTCGCGCGCGAAGCCCCACAGCGCGCGGTCGCAGCGCGTCATCGGCGTTTCGTAGCCCTGAAGGAAGCGCGGCACCTCGGCGCGCGCGATGCCCAGTTCGGCGCAAAGCCCGTAGAAGCCCGCCTGGTTCAGCAGCAGCGGGTACATCAGATCGAAGTGCACTTCCCAGGCGCGGCGCTGGAAGGCGCGCGCGCGCTCGAGGTATTCGGCCTGCTCGCCGGGCGGATCGGTACGCGGATCGTGGCGCTCGAGGGCGCGCGCATCGCGGTCGAGCCCGCTCGCGACCTGCTCCCACATCTCGGGGAAGCGTTCGAGGAAGGCTGGCAGCGCGGCGCCGAGCGCGTCCGCGCGCTCGCGCGCCTCGTCGGGCGAGGGCTGTTCGATCTCGGTGAAGTAGACGTGCGTGCCCGCGCAGCGCACGGTGAGCCCGTTGGAGGTGGGCAGCGGGACGGACTGCGCGGCACGTTGCGTCGCCCACGCGTAGCCGTCGTCGAGCAGGCACATCCCCAGCGGCGTGATGCCGTCGGGAAAGCGATACTCGAGCAGCCAGAACCGGTCGAGATCGTCGCGGCGAAGCGGCGCGACGCGCTCGAAGCGGACCACGTCGGGACGATGCGCGTCGTCGGCGCCCGGATAGCCGGGGTCGTCCACGATTCGCTGCAGGAGGTCCGCGTGCATCGGTCGTCTCGGAGGGTGCTCGCCCGGCGCCAGTGTGCAGCGGCGCTTGATCGTTGTCAATGCAACTAACGTTTTCAACGCGACCGGTTCCGATGCGCCCGCGGCCGGCCGGATTCGCTTCCCGGCGAATGGGTGTGCGCGTCGATGCGCAGGCCCGGGAAGGTCGCCAAATTGGTTGCAAATAAAACTGTCTGGCGACTATCATCTGCGTCAGCGCCACGCATCGACGACCAGCATGCTTCCCGAGCCCGCCCCCGTCCCGGATCCGGCAGCGCCTGCGGCCGCCTACCCCGCCCCTCGCCTGTACGTCGACGGCGCCTGGATCGCATCGACCGCCGCCACCGTGCGGCTGACCGACCCGGCCACCGGCGAGCCGCTCGGCGAATTGCCGCTGGCCAGCGACGAGCAGGTGCTGGCGGCGGCGGCAGCCGCGCAGCGCGCGCAGGCCGAATGGGCCGCGAGCACGCCGCTGGCGCGCTTCCAGGTCATCAGTCGCGCCACCGCGCTGCTGCGCGAGCGCGCCGAGGCGATCGCACGCGTGATGACGCTCGAGCAAGGCAAGCCGCTGTCGGAATCGCGGCGCGAAGTGCTGCTGTCGGCGGACATCATCGAATTCCTCGCAGAGGAGGGCAAGCGGGCCTACGGGCGGCTGGTGCCGCCGCGCACGCCGGGCGTGGTCGCGCAGATCGTCAGCCCGGTGCCTGTCGGGCCGGCTGCGCTCTTCACGCCCTGGAACTTCCCGCTGAACCTGCCGGCGCGCAAGGTCGGCGCGGCGCTGGCCGCCGGCTGCACCGCGGTGCTCAAGCCGTCGGAAGAAACGCCGGGCAGCGCGATCGCGCTCGCAGGGGCGTTTCACGACGCGGGGCTGCCACCGGGCGTACTGAACCTGGTCTGCGGAGCGCCGGCGCGGATCTCCGAACTGCTGATCTCGGCGCCGCAGATCCGCAAGGTCTCGTTCACCGGCTCGGTGCCGGTGGGCAAGTCGCTCGGCGTGCTCTGCGCGCAGCGCGTCAAGCGCTACACGGCCGAGCTCGGCGGCCACGCACCGGTGCTGGTGCTGCCGCAGGTCGACGTGCAGGGCGTGGCCGCGCTGTCGGTCGCGGCCAAGTACCGCAATGCCGGGCAGATCTGCACCTCGCCGACCCGGTTCTTCGTGCACGAGTCGGTCGCCGACGGCTTCATCGACGCCTTCGCCGCGGGCGCAGCGGCGCAGCGGCTCGGCCACGGCCTCGAGCCGGGCACCACGATGGGGCCGCTGTCGAACGCGCGCAGGCTCGCCGAGGTCGGCGCCCTGGTGCGCGACGCGGTCGAGCGCGGTGCCCGCCTCGTCTGCGGCGGCGCCCCCCGTCCGGGCCCGGGCCACTTCTACGCGCCGACGCTGCTGGCCGACGTGCCGGCCTCGGCGCGCATCATGCGCGAAGAGCCGTTCGGGCCGGTAGCCATCGTCAACCGCTGGACGCGGCTCGACGACGCGATCGGGCTAGCCAACGGCCTGCCCTACGGCCTGGCGGCCTACCTGTTCACGCAAGACCTCGGCCTCGCGCATCGGGTGGCGGCGCGGCTCGAGGCAGGCATGGTCGGCGTCAACCAGTTCGGAATCTCGCAGCCCGAGACGCCGTTCGGAGGCGTCAAGGAGAGCGGCCTCGGATCCGAGAGCGGCAGCGAAGGGCTCGCCGCCTACTTCGACACGAAACTGGTCACCATCGGCGCCGGTTGACGACGCCGCGAGGACGCGCGCGGCGCGAACGCAGGAACGAGCGACAAGGGGGCGGACATGCAGCAGGCATCGGCAGGGCCGGCGGAAACGCGCGCCGGCCTCGGACTCAGGGCACTGGTGGCCACCGCGGTCGGCGTCGTCGTGGTGCAGAGCACGATGATCAGCATGCTCAACGGCGCGGGCCTCGGCGCGATCAACTACCTCGCGGCCATCGGGCTGGCGGCGCTGCTCGCGCTCAGCTACGTGCTCTCCTTCGCCGAGCTCGCGCTGATGCTGCCGCAGGCCGGGTCGGTCAGCGCGTACACCCAGGTCGCGCTGGGGCCGGGGCTGGCGATCGTCGCTGCGCTGTCGGGCTACGTTGCCGTCGCGCTCCTCGGCATCCCGGCCGAGCTGATCCTGGTCGACGCGCTGCTCGAACAACTCGTGCCGCAGCTGTCCCGGTGGGCGGGGCAGCCGAGCCTGCTGCTGCTGGCGCTGTTCTGCCTGCTCAACCTGCAGGGAATCGACATGTTCGCGCGCATCCAGAGCGGACTGGTCGCGACGATGTTCGCCGGCATCCTGGTGATCGGCGGCATCGGCGTCGCGAGCGGCCACCCTTCGACGATCGCCACGGTCCAGGCGTTCGAGCCGGCTGCCGCGCTGTCGCTGGTGGCGCTCGCGATCTGGGGGCTGGTCGGGCTCGAATTCGTCTGCCCGATGATCGGCGAGGCCCGCGCGCCGGAGCGCGACGTGCCGCGCGCGATGTTCATCGGGCTCGTGCTGATCGTGGTCGCCTACGGCCTGTACTGCGCGGCCGGCATCGCGACGCTCGCGCCCGACAGGTTGACCGAGGCCACGCCGCACATGGACCTGGCGGTCCGGGTGTTCGGGCCCGGCGCGCGGCTCGGCTTCGGCCTGCTCGCGATCCTCGGCAGCGCCACGCTGCTCAACACCGTGCTGGCCAGCGTGTCGCGGATGATCCAGGGCATGGCGCAGAGCGGCCAGCTGCCCGCGTTCCTGGGCCGCGAGAACCGGCGCGGCGCACCGGCGTCGGCGCTCGTGGCGCTGGCCCTCGCGATCGGCGTGGTGCGGATTCCACTGGGCATGGACGCGGGCTCGATCCTCACGCTCACCGTCGCGGCCGCCGGCTGCTGGCTGATCGCCTACATGATCGCGCACCTCGACCTGATGGTGCTGCGCTACCGCCTGCCTGCGATGCCGCGACCTTTCCGGTCGCCGTGGTTCCCGCTTCCGCAGATCCTCGGGATCGTCGGCATGGCCTACGTATTCGCTAACATCTCGCCGACGCCGGAACTCGCCGGCCCGATATACCGCAACGTCACGATCATGCTCGGCATCACCTGCGCGTACTCGCTGCTCTGGACCCTGTTCGTAATCCGCCGCAACCCCTTCAAGGCCGTTCCGCTGCCCGCCTCTGCGGCCGACCGGGTCGGCAGCTGACGGGCGGCGCGCAGATGCCGGCACGCAAGACCCCCGCGACACCACGCGTGCGGCCGTCCGTCTCCGAGGACGGCGGTGCACTCTGGCTGAACGACTTCATCCCTTACAAGCTCGCCGTCGTCGCGAATCGCCTGAGCCAGTCGATCGGCGCGTTGTTCGAGGAGCGCTTCGGCATACAGATTCCCGAGTGGCGCATCCTGATGGCGCTGCACGCGCACGGCCCCAGCGCTCCCAACGAAGTGGTCGAGCTGACCAGCATGGACAAGGCCAGGGTGAGTCGCGCGCAGCGACGCCTGGTCGAGCAGGATCTCGTCGCGGTCAGCGAAGACCCGCGCGACCGGCGCCGACTGGTGCTGTTCCTGACCAGGAAGGGCGCGGTCATCTGCAGCGACATCATTCCCGAGGTGCGACGCATGGAGCAGTGGTTCCTCGCGGTGCTCGACGCGCGCGAACGCGCCGCGCTCGACCAGACGCTGAGCCGCCTGCTCGAGCGCAGCCAGGAGTTGCGCCAGCTTGGCGGCCGGATACCCGGCGGCGACGGCTCCTGAAGGTGCCGCGCCGCTCAGCGCGCCAGTTCCCCGATCCGGTACTTCGGAAGCAGCTGCGCTGCGTACGGCGAGTGCGGCCGGCCGGCGTCCTTCGTCCTGAACGCTTCGGTCGCTTCCGTGCCGCAATGCCGCGGCATCGCGTCCGCGGGAGCCGGGTGCTGCGGCAGGTAGTCGGTGAAGTCGTAGACCACGCCGTCGATCGCCATCCAGCAGCTCTTCGCGTCGGCGTGACGCGCGATTTCGGCCAGCGTGAAGCGCGACGCACCGTCGGCGGCGGACGGCTCGCGCGTCGCCATCAGGTTCAGGCCGGCTACGGCGATCCAGAACGCGATCGTCGCGAACGTGACGGTGTGTTTCATCGGAAATCGAACCTCTCGCTGTGGATGTCGCCCGTCGCGACGCCGGCCGCGGCCAGACGCGGGCGCAGCGCGTCGACCAGCGCCGGCGGACCGCAGAGGAACACCTGGCGTCCCGCCAGCGCGCCGAGGCGCGCGGTAATCGCCGCCCAGACGTCGCCGACGTCTCCCGCGGTCTCGATCGCGAGCAGGCGCGCCTGCTGCGGCAGCGCCGACGGCAGGTCCGGCAGGCAGGCGCGCGCCGGCACGTCGCCCGGGCGGTGAACGTGGACCAGGTCGATCGGCGCCGCCGGGCCCGTTTCGTTGCCCAGCGCGGCGAGGAACGGCGTGATGCCGATTCCGCCGGCGACCCACAACTGCGGCCGGCGCGCGTCGCGCTGCGCGAGGAACGCACCGTAAGGGCCCTGCACGCTCGCCGCGACACCGACCCGTACCGTCTGGAGATGCGCCGTGCAGTCGCCGAGCGAGCGGATCAGCAGGCGCATCCGCTGCCCGGCACCGCGCCCGGCGATCGTGTACGGGTGGTACTCGCCGCAGCCGCGCCACCCGGGGCCTTCGCGAAATGCGACGAACACGAACTGTCCCGGTTGCCAGCCGATCGGCGCACCGATCGGCTCGAGGTCCAGATCGAGCAGCCCCTGGCCTGGGTGCCCGACGCGCGCGACACGGTACGGATGCGCGCGCACCCACCCGCGCGCCAGCGCGTAGCGCCAGGCGAGCGCGCCGAGCGCGACCGCGAGCATCGACGCCAGCGCCCCGCGCAACCCCGGGCCCGCGAACGACCACGCGTGCGCGATCGCCGCGACGAACGCGGGCGCGGTGACGGCGTGCACGACGCGCCAGCGCGCGTACGCCAGCCGGACCTGGAAGGTCGCGATCATCATCGCCATCAGCAGCGCCAGCGCGAGCCAGCCCGCGCGCACCGCGGCGCCCTCGCCCGGCGGGGTGGCGACCGCGGCGGCGGCCCGCCACCCGCCCGCGTCGAAGGCCTGCGCCGCCAGCGCCAGCGGGTGCGCGAGCACGGCGAGGTAGGCGAACGCCCCGCAGGCGTGGTGCCACCAGTACAGCCGGTCGAGCCCGCCTGCGGCCCGCTCGAGCGCGCGCAGCCGCAACATCAGCACGAAGCTGGCGCACCACAGCGCGAGCGCCGCGATGCCGAGTGCCGAGGCCGTCGCCTGCATCCGGTCCTTGCGCCTTCCCGCTACGCCGCGCCGGCCGTGCGCAGCCGGCGCGCGAGCTGTCGAAGCAGCCCGGCGAAGGCCGCGACCCATGCGAGCAGTGCAGCCGCCAGGAACATCGGCGGCAGGAAGTCGAGGAACCCGAACTGCATCGCCCGCGCCATCTCGTGCGTGCTCGCCGCGTACATCCCGAGCGGAAACACCGCGCCCCAGTACAGCGGGTCGTAGCGCAGCGGAAAGCGCTTGTAGACGTAGCGCCAGGCGGCCAGCACCAGCAGCATCGGGATCCACCAGGTCCCGGTCGCCCAGTAGAACACGGTGAAGCCCTTCAGGAACGGCAGAAGCGAACGCAGGAACGGCGCGTCGGGTGCATTGCCGATCAGCAGCGAGCCGGCGAGCGTCGAGATCGCCATCGCGCCCATGTTGATCCAGTACGGCGGCGCGAGGTCGCCGGGCGAGAACCTGAAGAACGCGTAGCGGTAGAAGATCAGCGACATCATCCAGATGTAGAGCATCCCGCCCCACAGCCACATCGACAGCGCGAAGAAGTTCAGCTCGAGCTTCCAGGGCTGGTCGATGTGGGCGGCGATCAGCGCGCTGAGCACCGCGATCGACTGCGTCGCGACGACGGCGAGCAGCCACCCGCCGGTGATGCCGCGGTCCAGCGTCGGCTTGTCCTCCTTGATCGTGAACGCGGCGAACACCGTGTAGGTGAGGCCGACCCAGAGCGCGATCGCGAGCGCCCACAGCGCCACCGCGACCCGGTATTCGCTCGCCAGCAGCGCGCACTGGCTGCCGAGGACCGCCGTGCCGGCCACCGTCGTGAAGAAGCCCGGGCCGCGCAGGTGATCGACCATGTCGCCGAAGAAGCGCCGTCGATGGCGAACCATCCGCAGCAGGCTGAGCACCCACAGCGCGACCCACGCCACGACGTTCAGGCCGAACAGCGCGACGGCGATCGCATGCAGCCCGAGCTGCTGCGACGCGAGCGAGACGATGCCGGTGGCCATCACCAGCGCGAAGTAGGCGGGCGACATCCCGGCCAGACCGGCCGGCACCTCGACCGGAAGCGGCGGCGCGCTCACGAGAACCAGCGCAGGAACGCCGCGGCGGCGAGCGCGACGGCAGCGAGCGCCGCGAGCCCCTTCCAGGCTCGCCGCCGCGCCGCCTCGCTCCAGCCGGCGGCGCGCCGCAGCCAGAGCGCGGCGAGCACGAAGCCGGCGAGCGCGCAGGCGACCTTGATCCGCAGCGCCGCCACCGCGATGCCGTGAATGTCGGGGAACTGGCCGTAGTAGTGCAGGCTGACCGCCCCGAACGAAGCGCCGCTGGCCGCCTGCGCCGCCCAGCCTGCCAGCACCAGCCAGGCCAGGCCCCGCTGGCGTCCGGGGTCGCCCCCGGCCAGCCAGAGCGCGCCCACCGCGCCGCCGACGACCGCCGCCGCGCCGAAGTTGTGGACGACCTGGACGACCGCGTAGGCGAGGTTCTCGGCGCTCATCGCCCGCCGGTCACTCGACAGTCGCGGTCACGCAGTCCTGGACCCCGATCGGCGTGTGCGCCTTGTTCACGACCTTGATGCACAGCGTGTGGCGTCCCGGTGCGAGCGTCTCGAGTGCGTAGCTGCCCTTCAGCTGGCGCAGGATGCCGACCTCCTTGTCGTCGACGTAGACGTGCACATGGTCGCCGCGCGGCCCGGGCTCGACCTCGTAGACGAGGCGGTTCTGCTCCATCGCGTCGAGCCGCGCGCCGTTGGCCGGCTGGGTGATGCGCACGTACGGCGCCCCGGCCGCCGAGGCGCCGAGCGGCGCGAAGATCGCGATCGCGACGACGAGGGTGCTGCGGATGTGCATGGCGCCTCCGTGCCTGTCTGCGCTGAAGGGGAATATACCGCAGCGCCCCCCGCTCATCGGCGGCCGCGCCAGCGGCCCGATAGCCGGCCGCCGAAGCGGTAGGCGATCCAGCCGCCCGCCATGCCGCCCAGGTGCGCGAAATGCGCGACGCCGGTCGCCGTGCCGGTCACGCCCAGCGCGAGTTCGAGCGCGCCGTACAGCAGCACGAACACGCGCGCCGGCAGCGGGATCGGCGGAATCAGCAGCATCACGATCCGGTTCGGGAACACGATCGCGTAGCCGGCCAGCATCGCGAACACGCCGGCCGATGCGCCCACGACCGGCACGTTCCGGCCGCCGAAGGCGGCGACGACGAAGACCTGCGCGAGCGCGCCGATGACGACGCCCCCGAAGTAGCCGAGCGCAAGGCGCTTCGCGCCCCAGACGCGCTCGAGGTCCGAGCCGAACATCCACAGCGCGAACATGTTGAACAGCAGGTGCGTGACGCCGGCGTGCAGGAACGAATAGGTCACCAGCGTCCACGGCGCCGACGCGAGAGCGCCCCAGTCGCCGGGCCAGAGCGCGAACCATTCGATCAGCGGGTCACCGAGCAGGTTCTCCGCCAGGAAGGCGACGAAGTTCGCGATGATCAGCCACTGGACGAACGGAGGCAGCATGGCGTTCCCGGCCGGTCGCGCGTCCTAAGCGTCTCCTAAGGTCGGCGGAGAACACTGCGACGGTCGAAGCTTCGTTGAAAGGACTCGCCATGAATACCCGATCGTTCGAGGCGAAGCAAATCGTCGCGGCGCTGGCCACGGCGGGCGTTCTCGTCGCCGGCGCCGGCACGGCCTGGCGCGCGGGGCACGCCGCGTCGCTTGCCCCTGCCGCCGTAACGGCTTCGGGCGCCGGCGCCGCGGCGTCCACGGCCGTCCCGGGGCTCGCCGCCCTGCCCGACTTTTCCGCGATCGCCGCCCGCTACGGCCCGGCGGTCGTCAACATCAGCGTGACTTCGATGAGCCCCGCCGCGGCGATCGAGCCCGGCGACGGCGCCGAGCCGTTCGGCGACGACCCGTTCTACGAGTTCTTCCGGCGCTTCATGGCCCCGAACGGCGCGGCTCCCGGCCTGCGCGCGCAACCGGTGCGCGGCGAGGGATCGGGCTTCATCGTCGACCCCGACGGCATCGTGCTGACCAACGCGCACGTGGTGCGCGACGCGAAGGACGTGACCGTCAAGCTCACCGACCGCCGCGAGTTCCACGCGAAGGTGCTCGGCACCGATCCGAAGACCGACGTCGCCGTGCTGAAGATCGACGCGAAGAACCTGCCGGTGGTGCCGCTGGGCAGCGCGCGCGACCTGAAGGTCGGCGAGTGGGTGCTGGCGATCGGCTCGCCGTTCGGCTTCGAGAACTCGGTGACCGCGGGCGTGGTGAGCGCCAAGGGCCGCTCGCTGCCCGACGACGGCTTCGTGCCGTTCATCCAGACCGACGTCGCGGTGAACCCGGGCAACTCGGGCGGCCCGCTGTTCAACTCGCGCGGCCAGGTGGTCGGCATCAACTCGCAGATCTTCAGCCGCACCGGCGGCTACCAGGGCCTGTCGTTCGCGATCCCGATCGAAGTGGCCGAGCGCGTGCGCGAGCAGATCGCCGCCACCGGCAAGGCCAGTCACGCGCGCCTCGGCGTCTCGATCCAGGAAGTGAACCAGACGCTGGCCGATTCGTTCAAGCTCGACAAGCCCGAGGGCGCGCTCGTCGCGAACGTCGAGAAGGGCGGCCCCGCGGACACGGCCGGGCTGCGCAGCGGCGACGTGATCCTGAAGGTCGACGGCAAGCCGATCGTCGCCTCGGGCGACCTGCCGGCGCTGATCGGCCAGGCCCGGCCGGGCGAGAAAGTCGCGCTCGACTACTGGCGCGACGGCAGCGAGCACCAGGCGGTCGCGCAGCTCGGCGAGGCGAGCGACACGGTCATCGCCGGGACGAACGACCGCAGCGCAGGCGCGGGAACGCTCGGCCTCGCGGTGCGGCCGCTGCAGCCGCAGGAACGCCGCCAAGCCGGCGTCGAAGGCGGACTGCTGATCGAGGATGCCGCCGGCGCCGCAGCGATGGCGGGCATCCATTCGGGCGACGTCCTGCTGGCGGTCGATGGAACGCCGGTGAAGAGCGTCGAACAGCTGCGGGCACTGATCGCGAAGTCCGACAAGTCGATGGCGCTGCTGATCCAGCGCGGCCACGACCGGATCTTCGTGCCGGTTCACATCGGTTGAAAGGAGGTTTCGACACCATGAAGACGCAATTCGTCCATGCCATCGGGGCGGCCGCGATCGGCGCGGCCTTGCTCGGCACCGCGCCGGCGCAGGCGGCGGGCCTGCCGCAGGTGCGACACAGCGGCGCGGTCGAGTACCTGAGCGGAGGCATCGGTCACGACGAGGCGGCCGCGATCGAGGCGGCCAGCGCGCACTGGCCGGTGACGATGGAATTCGCGGTGCGCGACGGCAAGCGCTCGGACTTCGCCGCCGACGTGAAAGTCGAGGTGCGCGACGCGAAGGGCCACGTCGCGCTCGACACGCGCTCGGATGGCCCGTTCCTGCTGGCGCGCCTGCAGCCGGGCAGCTACACGGTGCACGCCACGCTGCGCGAGCGCACGCTGCGCCAGGCGCTCACGGTGAGCCGCGACAAGCCGTCGCGGGTCGTCTTCGTCTGGCCGGCGGGAACCGACGAGCGCAGCGGCTGACGCGCGCGCGACGTCGATCAGCGGCCGAAGATGCCGCGGATCGCGTCGATCGCGCGCCCGGGGTTGGGCAGGCCGGGAATCGACGGCATCGCGTCCTGCCCGGCCTGGCCGGGCGCCTGGCCCGGCTGGCCGGGCCGGGCTTCCGACGGCTCGCGCGCCGGCGCCGCCCCACCAGCCATGTCCGCACCTAGCATCGCCATCGTCGTCGCCTTGACGCGCACGCGCACACTCCACTCCGGCTCCCACGGCGTGCGCGGGTCGCTCGGACGCGGCGGGTGGGCGAGGTTCAGCTCGCTGCCCCAGGCGATCATCCGCAGCATCGCGCCCTGGTCCTGGCCCGATGCGAAGATTCCCTTGGGCACCGCGCAGCGCGTGGCCGACGCCGGCAGCAGGACCTTCTCCGCGACCCAGCGATCGATGGTCGCATTCGACAGGTAGTCGAACAGCCCCATCCCGGTGTCCGGGGTCTCGGAGGAACTCCACAGCACCATGTCCTTGCCGACGCTGGCCATCGCGTGCAGGAAGTAGCCGCGCGCGTTCGGCACCGTCGGCCACTGCAGCGCGATGCTGTCTGCAAGTGCGCCGCTGGCCGACAGCTCGATCGCCGGCATGAAGTCCTGCGTCGGGCCGATCGCGAACTTCATGCTCGCCGGGACCCCCTCGCCGCTGATCGCGTGCTGGCCGGACAGCGATGCGCCGCGCGGCACCATCGCACGGCTCTTCTCGTTCGGCCACAGCGAATAGCCGGGCGCGACTCGCGCTCCGCGGTCCGGTGCAAAGCGCCCCCCCAGCGCGCGGGCGAACACCTGCGGGTCGGCGCTGGCCAGGTCGATGATGCGGGGTTGTCCCGGACGCACCGCCTCGCCACAACCCCAGTAGATCAGCAGGCGGCCCGTCGGGCGGTCGCGCACGTCGTCGGTGACGTCGCCGGGTTCCCGATCGGGCGTGCGCGGCGCCGCGGTCAGCGGCACCAGCGGCAGGCTCTCCCCCATCTGCATGCCCGGCGGAATCGCGTGGGCGCCCTCGCTGCCCGAGGGCTTGCTGCGCGTGTACAGGGCCAGGTCGAGCCAGCGGCCCGGTGCCATGCCGCGGGCGTTGCCGTAGTGGTTGCCGCCGCCGCCCCCGCCGCCCAGGAATCCGGGCAGCGAAGGCATCGCCGGCATCTCGGGCATCCCTGCCATCGAGTGCGTGGCGACGTCCATCCAGTACTGGGCGATCGGCGGCTTGACCACCTGCTGGGCGGCGACGCCCGTCGCGAACAGGGCGGCGAATCCGGCGGTCAATCCGGCGGCCAATCCGGCCGCGGAACGGTGGGCAAGGCGAATCGGGGGAAGCATGCTGGCACTCCGGCGGTCGATCGTCGTGATCATATCCCCGCCGGGGCCGCGGATAGAATGGCGCGTTCGCTCCGGGCCACCCCTCTTTCCCCGACGCCTTGCGCACCACCCGCCTGATCCGCATCGTCTTCGTCGCCTGGCGCTACGGCCTGGACGAACTCGCCGCCTCGGGCGCCGCGGCGACGACCGGCTCGCGCTGGGCACTTGCGGCGGCGCGCGTGCTGCGCTTCGGACGCCGGCTCGACATGCCGCGCGGCGTCAGGCTGCGCCGGGCGCTCGAGAGCCTCGGCCCGATTTTCGTGAAGTTCGGCCAGGTGCTGTCGACGCGGCGCGACCTGCTTCCGCCCGACGTCGCCGACGAACTGGCCAGGCTCCAGGACCGCGTGCCTCCGTTCCCCGGCGAGGTCGCGGTACGCGAGATCGAGCGCGGTCTCGGCCGCCCGATCGGCGAACTGTTCGACGACTTCGACCTCACCCCCCAGGCCTCGGCGTCGATCGCGCAGGTGCACTTCGCGCGGCTGAAGGACGGCCACGAAGTCGCGGTCAAGGTGCTGCGGCCCGACATGGCGCCCGTGATCGAGCGCGACCTCGAGCTGCTGCGCACCGCGGGCAGCCTGCTGATGCGCGTGTCGGCCGATGCTCGCCGGCTGCGGCCGCTCGACGTGATCGACGAGTTCGACACGTACCTGCACGACGAGCTCGACCTGGTCCGCGAAGCGGCCAACGCCAACCAGCTGCGACGCAACTTCGAGGGATCGCGGCTGCTGCGGGTCCCCGAGATGTACTGGGACTGGTGCGCGACCAACGTGCTGACGATGGAGCGGATGCACGGCATCCCGGTCAGCCAGATCGAGCGGATGCGCGAGGCCGGCATCGACCTGAAGCAGCTCTCGCGCGACGGCGTCGAGATCTTCTTCACGCAGGTGTTCCGCCACGGCTTCTTCCACGCCGACATGCACCCCGGCAACATCCTGGTCGGCGACGCCGCACCCGACTTCAACCGCTACATCGCGCTCGACTTCGGAATCGTCGGCACGCTGTCGGACTTCGACAAGAACTATCTCGCGCAGAACTTCCTCGCGTTCTTCCGCCGCGACTACCGGCGCGTGGCCGAACTGCACGTCGAGTCGGGCTGGGTGCCGGCGACGACGCGAGTCGAGGAGCTCGAGGGAGCGGTGCGCGCCTGCTGCGAGCCGTTCTTCGACCGGCCGCTGAAGCAGATCTCGCTCGGGCTGGTGCTGCTCAGGCTGTTCCAGGCGTCGCGCCGCTTCAACGTCGAGATCCAGCCGCAGCTGGTGCTGCTGCAGAAGACGCTGCTCAACGTCGAGGGGCTGGGCCGACAGCTCGACCCCGACCTCGACCTGTGGGTCACCGCCAAGCCGATCCTCGAGCGCTGGATGCAGGAGCAGATCGGCGTGGCCGGCTTCAACGAGCGGATGCGCAAGGAGTCGGTGCACTGGGGCCGGCTGCTGCCGGAGCTGCCGCGGCTCGCCCACGCCGCGCTCTCCCGCGCGGCCCGCGGCGACGCCGATCCGGCCACGCGCGCGCTGCTCGAGCGTCTGGTCGCCGAGCAGCGACGCACGCAGCGCTGGATCGGCTTCTTCGTCGCGCTGCTGGCCGTCGTGCTGGCCCTCCAGGCCGGTCGTCTCCTCGGCTGGTAGCAGCCCCCGGCGCGGCGCGCGCTTTACCGTGCCGTCGAGTTACGCTACTGTGTCGCCCGCCCTGCCCGGACCGCCCCGACCATGCTGACCTTCCTGGTGCTCGTCTACCTCGCCGTCACCGTCGGCATCGGGCTCTACGCGGCCCAGCGGGTCAGGAACTCGAAGGATTTCCTGGTCGCCGGGCGCAGCCTGCCGCTGTACATGAACGTCGCGACCGTGTTCGCGACCTGGTTCGGCGCCGAGACCGTGCTCGCAGTGTCGTCGACCTTCCTGCGCGACGGCCTGCACGGCGTCGTCGCCGATCCGTTCGGCGCCGCGTTCTGCCTGATCATCGTCGCGCTGCTGTTCGCCCGGCCGTTCTACCGGATGGAGCTGCTGACGATCGGCGACTTCTATCGCAAGCGCTTCAACCGCACGGTCGAGATCGCCACCGGCGTCGCGATCACGCTGTCCTACCTCGGCTGGACCTCCGCGCAGATGGTCGCGCTGGGCATCGTCTTCAACACGCTGTCGGGCGGCGCGATCACGCTGTCGCAGGGAATCGTGCTGGGCGCGGGCGTCGTGCTCGTCTACACGCTGTTCGGCGGCATGTGGTCGGTGGCGTTCACCGACCTGTTCCAGACCGTGATCATCGTGCTCGGGCTGCTCTACATCGCGTGGCTGCTGGGCGGGATGGCGGGCGGCTTCGGCGCGGTGTTCGAGACCGCAGCCCGCGAAGGCAAGCTGCAGTTCTGGCCCCAGGCCGGGCTGAAGGACTGGATCGCGTTCGTCGCGGCCTGGGCGACGATGGCGATCGGCTCGATCGCGCAGCAGGACGTGTTCCAGCGCGTGACCTCGGCGAAGAACGAGAACACCGCCGTGCGCGGCACCCTTCTCGGCGGCACCTTCTACCTGGTCTTCGCGTTCGTGCCGATGTTCATCGCGGTATCGGCGCTGCTGATCGAGCCGGAGAAGGTGCGCGCCGTGCTCGGCGAGGACGGGCTCGACTTCCAGCTGATCCTGCCGCAGCTGATCCTCGCGAAGACGCCGCTGTTCGCGCAGGTGATGTTCTTCGGCGCGCTGCTCTCCGCGATCCTGTCCACGGCCAGCGGCGCGCTGCTCGCGCCCACCGCGGTGTTCACCGAGAACGTGCTGCGCCCGCTGGTCGGCGGGCGCGTGCCCGAGAAGCAGATGCTGCTGATGCTGCGGATGGTGCTGGTCACCTTCGCGCTTTGCGTGATGACGTTCGCGCTGAACAGCCAGTCTTCGATGTTCCAGATGGTGCAGAACGCCTACAAGGTGACGCTGGTCGCGGCGTTCACGCCGCTCGCGTTCGGCCTGTTCTGGCGGCGCGCGACCCCGCAGGGCGCGATGATGTCGATCGTCCTCGGCCTGACCGCGTGGGGCATCATGGAGCTGTCGGCCCCCGACGCGCTGCTGCCGCCGCAGATCGTCGGCCTGGGCGCCGCGATGTTCGGCATGCTCGCCGGCTCGCTCGCCCCGCAGGTGGCCGGCGGCCGCGGCCACCCGGACGCGGTCAGCGGGCCGCCAGCACGCTGAAGTCGTCGGCGAAGCCGCGCAGCCGCTCGTGGAACTGGCGGCGCTGCTCGGGCCGCGCCAGGATCGTCGCCGACAGCGCATCGCCGGCCGCCGTCGACTTCGCGATCGCCTCGCGCCGCGCCGGGTCGGTGCTGCGCCACAAGCCGGCCAGCGTCTCGCGCACCCACTGCTGCGCGATGTCCTGCGGCGGACGCTCGCGGACGATGCGCCCGAGCACGTCGAGCACGGCCTTCTGCCGCGCCTCGCGCTCGGCCAGCCAATCGGCTTCGCTCGGCGGCAACGCAACCGCCAGCGCCCGGATCTCCCGCTCCTGCCGCGACGACAGATCGCCCACGAAGAAGCGCACCCGCTCGAGCACGCGATCGGCGCGCGCGGCCTCGCGGCGCTCGGCAGTATCGGGCAGCAGCTTGCGGCGCTCGTCGCGGTTCGACTCCTCGAAGCGACGCGCCATCCGTTCGAGCTGCGCCGGGCGCAGCGTCAGCGCCAGCGCGGCGACGTCCGGCGCCATCCGCTCGGCGAGCGGAGTCCAGGCAGCGAGCGCATCCTCGCGCCAGCGGCTGATCTCCTCGGCCCCGATCGAGCCGCCGAGGCGCGACTGGACCGAAGCGAGGAAGGCGGTGTACGCGGGCAGCTGCGTTTGCCGGTGCCAGCGATGCAGCGCCTCGATCCGGGCCGACGCCAGTTCGCGCTGCTCGCTGTCCAGGCCCAGGTAGCGGTCGAGTTGCCAGCCGAGCCACATCGGCATTGCGTCGTAGCCCAGCCGGGTCGACGAGCACGCCGCGAGCAGCAGGCACAGGGCGACGATCGGTAGCCAGGCCCGCCATCGGCGCGTGATAAGCTGTTCGAGAAACACCCCGGATTCTTCCCCTAAGTAGCTGAAAAACAAGGAAAAGATGAACGTCGTAATCCTCGCGGCCGGGAAGGGCAAGCGGATGCGCTCCGACCTGCCGAAGGTGCTGCATCCGCTGGCAGGCAAGCCGCTGCTCGCGCACGTCGTCGACTGCGCGCGCAGCCTGGGCCCGAGCCGCATCGTCATAGTGTACGGGCACGGCGGCGAAACCGTCGTGCGCGCGATCGAGGGCGACGACCTGCGCTGGGCGCTGCAGGAACCGCAGCTGGGCACCGGCCACGCGGTGATGCAGGCGCTGCCGCACCTCGATCCGGCGGTGCCGACGCTGGTGTTGTACGGCGACGTTCCGCTCACCACCCACGAGACGCTGGCGCGGCTGGTCGAGTCGGCCGGCGCCGACAAGCTCGGGCTGCTCACCGTCGAGCTGGCCGACCCCGCGGGCTACGGCCGGATCGTCCGCGAAGGCGGCCGGATCGTCCGGGTGGTCGAGCACAAGGACGCCGATGCCGCCACGCGCGCGATCCGCGAGGTGAACACCGGCATCATGGTCGCGCCCACCGCCGCGCTGGCGCGGTGGCTCGGCGCCCTGTCGACCGACAACGTCCAGAAGGAGTACTACCTCACTGACGTGGTCGCGACCGCGGTGCACGATCGTGTAGCGGTGGTATCGGCTCGGCCCGCGGACGCCTCCGAGACGCTCGGAGTCAACAGCAAGCGGCAGCTGGCCGAACTCGAACGCATTTTCCAGAACAGGGTGGCAACGAGACTGATGGACGAAGGCGTCAGGCTGGCCGATCCCGCGCGACTCGACGTGCGCGGCGAACTCGTCTGCGGGCGCGACGTCTCGATCGACGTGAACTGCGTGTTCGAAGGCAGGGTCGTCATCGGGGACGGCGCGAGCGTCGGCGCCAATTGCGTGATCCGCGACACCCGGATCGGCGCGGGCGCGCAGATCCTTCCGTTCACGCTGATCGAGGACTCGTCGATCGGCGCGCGCGCGCGCATCGGCCCGTACGCGCGCCTGCGCCCTGGCACCGACCTCGGCGAGGAGACCCACGTCGGCAACTTCGTCGAGATGAAGAACACGCGGATGGCGGCAGGATCGAAGGCCAACCACCTGTCGTACCTCGGCGACACCGTCGTCGGCGAGCGCGTCAACATCGGCGCCGGCACGATCACCTGCAATTACGACGGCGCCAACAAGCACCAGACCGTCATCGAGGACGACGCGTTCATCGGCAGCGACACGCAGCTGGTCGCGCCGGTGCGGGTGGGCCGCGGCGCGACGCTCGGCGCGGGCACGACGCTGACGCGCGATGCGCCCGAGCACAAGCTGACCATGTCTCGTGCCAAGCAGACGACGGTCGAATCGTGGAAGCGGCCGGTCAAGAAGCCCGCCGCCAGGTCCTGACCCGCAGGGCCAGGCCGCCGCAAGGAGCAGCAAGATGTGTGGAATCGTCGGAGCCGTCGCGCAGCGCAACGTCGTCCCGATCCTGATCGAGGGCCTGCGCAAGCTCGAGTACCGCGGCTACGACTCGGCCGGCATCGCGATCATGAACGGCAGGATGGAACGCGTGCGCGCCGTCGGCCGCGTCGCCGACCTCGAGGCGCGCGCGCGCGAGGTGCACGCCGACGCGCCGACCGGCATCGCGCACACCCGCTGGGCCACGCACGGCGGCGTCACCGAGAACAACGCGCACCCGCACTACTCCTCGGGCAAGGGCATCGAGGTCTCGGTGGTCCACAACGGCATCATCGAGAACCACGAGGTGCTTCGCAGCCGCCTGAAGGCGGCAGGCTACGAGTTCGCGAGCGACACCGACACCGAGGTGATCGCGCACCTGCTGCACAGCTACGTCGCGTCGGGCGACGAGCTGTTCGTCGCGGTGCAGAAGGCGGTGCGCGAGCTCGAAGGCGCCTACGCGATCGCCGCGATCAACAACGCCGAGCCGAACACCGTCGTCGGCTCGCGCAGGGGCTCGCCGCTGCTGCTGGGCATCGGCAATTCGGGCTCGGGCAAGGGCGAGAACTTCCTCGCCTCGGACACCTCGGCGCTGCTGCAGGTGACGAAGTACGTCGCCTACCTGGAGGAAGGCGACGTCGTGCAGATCAGGCCCGACGGCTACGCGATCGTCGACCGCGAAGGCCGCGCGGTCGAGCGACCGATCGTCGAGAGCCAGCTCTCGACCGACGCGATCGAGCTGGGCAAGTACCGGCACTACATGCAGAAGGAGATCTTCGAGCAGCCCGGCGCAATCGCCAACACGCTCGAGATGGTCGCGAACGCCGCGTCGCTGTCGGCTGGCCTGTTCGGCGCGAAATCGGAGGACATCTTCGCGCGCACGAAGCAGGTGCTGATCCTGGCCTGCGGCACCAGCTACCACGCGGGCTGCGTCGCCAGGTACTGGATCGAGTCGATCGCCGGCCTGCCGGTGTCGGTCGAGATCGCGAGCGAGTACCGCTATCGCGACTCGGTCGCGCTGCCGAGCACGCTGGTGATCACGATCTCGCAGTCGGGCGAGACCGCCGACACCCTCGCGGCGCTGCAGCACGCGACGTCGATGGGCCTGCGCGACACGCTGACGATCTGCAACGTGCCCGAGTCGGCGCTGATCCGCCAGAGCAAGCTTCGCTTCCTTACCCGCGCCGGGCCGGAGATCGGCGTCGCATCGACCAAAGCGTTCACTACCCAGCTGGCCTCGCTGTTCGTGCTGACGCTGGTGCTGGCCAAGCAGCGCAACCGCCTCGCGCCGGCGCGCGAGAAGGAACTTCTCGCGCAGCTGCGCCACCTGCCGGCGGCGATCGCGCACGTGCTCGAGTGCGAGCCGGCGGTGCGCCACTGGGCCAACCGCTTCGCGCCGAAGCAGCACGCGCTGTTCCTCGGCCGCGGCGTGCACTTCCCGATCGCCCTCGAGGGCGCGCTGAAACTGAAGGAAGTGACCTACATCCACGCCGAGGCCTACGCCGCCGGCGAGCTCAAGCACGGGCCGCTCGCGCTGATCGACAGCGAGATGCCGGTCGTCGTCATCGCGCCGAACGACGCGCTGATCGAGAAGCTGAAGTCGAACCTGCACGAGGTCAAGGCGCGCGGCGGCGAGCTTTTCGTGTTCGCCGACGAGGACACGCACATCGAGCCCGAGGACCGGATCAACATCATCAACCTCGGCGACCACGCCGGGGCGTTGTCTCCGATCCTGCACGTGATCCCGCTGCAGCTGCTCGCGTATCACGTGGCGCTGGCGCGCAAGACCGACGTCGACAAACCCAGGAACCTGGCGAAATCCGTCACCGTCGAGTGATCGGCGCGCACCCCTTCACTCCGCTGAGCGCCGGCATGGGGATCACGGTCTGCATCCCCTATGCGGCCTCCCTCGTGCGCCTCTACAGCCTCGTCATGCGCCCGCTCACCGACCCCGTCGTGACCAGGCGGTTCTTCGTGCTCGGCCGCAGCGACCGGTCGCTGTCGCCCGCGGCGCACGCGTTTCGCGAGTTCCTGTTCGAGGAGATCGCGAAGCGCGACGGGTTCGTCGACTGATCACGCGTCGAACATTCCCTCGAACAGCACCGTGCTCAGGTAGCGCTCGCCCGAGTCGGGCAGGATCGCGACGATGGTCTTGCCGGCGTTCGCGGGCTTGCGCGCGTAGCGGACCGCGACCGCGACGGCCGCGCCGCACGAGATCCCCGACAGGATGCCCTCTTCGCGCGTGAGGCGGCGCGCGTACTCGATCGCCTCCTCGTTCGACACCTGCTCGATGGCATCGACCAGCGACAGGTCGAGCACCTTCGGAACGAAGCCCGCGCCGAGGCCCTGGATCTTGTGCGGTCCCGGCTTCAGCGGCTCGCCGCGGCGCGTCTGCGTGAGCACCGGGCTCGCGCTCGGCTCGACCGCGACCGACTGGATCTGCTTGCCGCGCACGTTCTTGATGTAGCGCGAGATGCCGGTGATCGTGCCGCCGGTACCGACGCCGCTCACCAGGATGTCGATCGCGCCGTCGGTGTCGTTCCAGATCTCGGGGCCGGTCGTGGCTTCGTGGATCGCCGGGTTGGCCGGATTCGTGAACTGCTGCAGCAGCACGTACTTCGGGTCGGACGCCGCGATCTCCTCGGCCTTCGCGACCGCCGCGGCAGTGCCTCCTGCGCCGTCGGTGAGCACGAGCCGCGCGCCGTAGGCGAGCAGCAGCTTGCGGCGCTCCATGCTCATCGTGTCGGGCATCGTCAGCGTGATCGGTATGCCCTTCGACGCAGCGACGAACGCCAGCGCGATGCCGGTATTGCCGCTGGTCGGCTCGACGATCTCCTTGCCGGGGCCGAGCAGGCCGCGCTTCTCGGCGTCCCAGATCATCGCCGCGCCGATCCGGCACTTGACCGAGTAGGCGGGGTTGCGACCCTCGACCTTGGCCAGCACGGTGGCCTTCGCGCCGTCGGTGATGCGGTTCAGGCGCACGAGCGGCGTGCGGCCGATGGACATCGCGTTGTCGGTGAACCAGGTGGGCATGGGTCGTCCTCCTAAGGGTTGGGCCGCATCGGCCGCGGCGGTCTGCCGCCCGCCGGCCGACGTGCGTCGTCGGACGATTATCCGCCTGCCGCAACGAAGCTGCCCCGCGCCACGCAACGCCGGTGGCGTTCGTCGACGCGGTTCGCGAACCATTCGGTGGTGAGCTTGCGCGTGATCTTCGGGCTTTGAAGCGCGATGCGCGGCACCATCGCGCGGGGCAGCGGGCGGCCCGCGGCGGCGTCCGCGAGCTCGAACACGCGCCGGTACAGCGTACCGCGCTCGAACCCGGCGCTCTCGCCCTGCTCGAGCCCCTCGCGGATCGCCGCGTCGCCAAGGCCGAGGCGCTTGCCGAGCGCGCGCACCGCGAGCTCGGTGCTGCCGGGCTCGGAGGCATTGCCGCCATGGCGGATCAGGTCGCCGTCGAGTTCGAGACGCACTCCCGACGCGACCGCGACCGCGTTCTGGAACGCCGCGTTGCGGCTCGCGTAGCGGCCCGCGTTGAAGTCGGCGAAGCGGTAGAGCGGCCGGTCGTAGGAAGCCGGATAGTCGAGCAGGTGCGCGATGCCGAAGTACAGCCCGCCGCGGCGCGTGAACACCTCGTGCCGGATCGAATCCGCGACCGGATATGGATAGCTGCGCTGTCGCGCGTGCCGCTCGGCGAAGTCGACGCCGACCTGCATCGGGCCGCCGGTGCGCACCGGATTGAATCCGGCGAACAGGCGCCGGCCCATCGGCACCATGCCGATGAAGTCTTCGTAGATCCCGCTCAACTCGCGCTCGGTGCGTACCGCGTCGATGCGGGCGGTCCAGGTCCTGCCGTCGGGCGAGCCGAGCTGCAGCGCCGCGCGCACCGCGAAGTCGGGCACGCCGAGCCGAGCTGCGCGGCGGTCGATCTCCTCGCGCGCGATCCGCGCGAGCCCCGGCACCGCCGGGTCGGCCCGATAGCTCGACTCCTGCTCGGCAATGGCGAGCGCAGCGCAGACGTTCGACAGCGTCGGCGCGATGCCGAGCGCGACGAACGCGGCGTGGACGTCGGTGGCCCACCCGTTGCGATCGGGCAGGTTGGCTGGCAGCAGGTCGGCGATCTGCGCGCGCGGAAGCTCGCGGCCGTAGGGCCCGGGCTCCGGACGCTGCCCGTCGGCGGCGCAGCCCGCCAGCACGGCCAGCGCGGCCAGCGCGGAGGCCAGCGCCGCGCGGGCGCGAAGGAGCGGGGAACCGGAGCCGGGCGAGTGCATCGAGGCAGGCGAGGCGGCGCAGCCGGCATCCTAACCGACCGGTGCTAGCATCCCCGGATGCCCCCGAGCATCCTTCCCGTCGCGATCTCGACGGTCGAACTCACCAAGCGCTACGGCGAGTTCACGGCACTCGACCGGCTGAGCCTGAGCGTGGCCCGCGGCCGGATCTTCGGGCTGCTGGGCCCCAACGGTGCCGGCAAGAGCACGACGATCAAGATCCTGACGACGCTGCTCGACGCGAGTTCGGGTTCGGCGACGGTGGCCGGCTTCGACGTCGCCGCCGATCCGATCGAGGTCAGGCGGCGCATCGGCTACGTCCCCCAGCTGCTGTCGGCCGACGGCGCGCTGACCGCGGCCGAGAACCTCGTCCTGTCGGCTCGCCTGCAGGGACTCCACGGCCGGACCCGCGTGGCGCGCGTGAGCGAGGCGCTGGAGTTCGCCGGCCTCGCGGCGGTCGCGAACAACCTGGTGCGCACGTTCTCCGGGGGCATGGTGCGGCGCCTGGAGGTCGCGCAGGCGACGCTGCACCGCCCGGAGGTGCTGTTCCTGGACGAGCCGACGCTCGGCCTCGATCCGGTCGCGCGCAAGACCGTCTGGGAGCGCCTGCTGCAGTTGCGGCAGTCCGAGGGCATGACGATCCTGATCACCACGCACGACATGGAGGAAGCCGACGTGCTCTGCGACGAGCTGGCGATCCTGCACCAGGGACGGCTGGCGGTGCTCGGCGCGCCGGAAGCACTGAAAGCCCGGGTCGGGCCGGACGCCACGCTCGCCGACGTGTTCGTCCGCTTCAGCGGGGCGGTGCTCGACCACGGCGGCAGCTTCCGCGAAGTGCGCGAGAGCCGCGACACGGTGCGCCGACTCGGATGAGCCCGTTCCTCGAGTTCTTCCGCGAGGCCGCGGCCGTCGCCGACGCGGAGGTGCGCAAGCTCAGGCGCGACCCGACGGAGCTGCTCTCGCGCGCAGTGCAACCGGTGCTGTGGCTCGCGGTGTTCGGGCAGGTCTTCAGCCAGGTCCGCGGCATCCCGACCGGCGACCTGCGCTACCTCGACTTCATGGCGCCCGGGATCCTCGCGCAGAGCATCCTGTTCAGCGCGATCTTCTACGGCATCGCGATCATCTGGGAGCGCGACCTCGGCATCGTGCACAAGCTGCTGGTGACCCCGGCGCATCGCAGCGCGCTGGTGTTCGGCAAGGCGATCGCCGCCGGACTGCGCGGACTGGTGCAAGCCGCGGTCGTCTACCTGGTCGCGATCGTGCTGCAGGTCCACATCCGCTGGGAGCCGCTGCCGATGCTGACGGTGGCCGCAGGCGTGTTCGTCGGCTCGTGCATCTTCTCGACCTTCTCGCTGTTCATCGCCTGCATCGTCAAGACGCGCGAGCGCTTCATGGGGATCGGCCAGGTGCTGACGATGCCGCTGTTCTTCGCGTCGAGCGCGCTCTATCCGGTGCAGCTGATGCCGGGCTGGCTCCAGGCGCTGGCCGCGGTGAATCCGCTGACCTACCTGGTCGACGCGCTGCGTGGCGCGATGGTCGTCGGCGGCACGAGCGCGCACGCGCTCGGCACGAGCTTCGGCGTGATGCTGCTCGTCTTCGCGCTGCTGCTCGCGCTGGCGTCGAAGCTGTATCCGGGCCTCGCCCGCTAGCTGGCGCCGGGCGCGCTGCGCCCCACCCCTTCCCGCCCCGAGCCCGGGTTTGATAGAATGGGAAACGTTCTCGTTCGTGTTCTTATTTTCTCCACCCCATTCTCCCGAAAGGCCGGTCACCGATGCCCGCTGCTTCGCCGAGGCCCGCCCCGGTCGCCCGCTGGCTGCGCCACGCGCTTCTGTCGCTGACGGCCGCGCTCGCTGCCTGCGGTAGCGGCGGGTCCGCGCTGGCGCCGGCGCCCGGCCCGGGCGCGGTGCAACTGTCCCCGGCGGCCGCGCTGGGCGAGAAGATCTTCCGCGATCCCGGCTTGTCCGCATCCGGCCGCCAGTCCTGCGCCAGCTGCCACGACCCTGACAACGCCCACGCACCAGCCAACGCGCTTGCCGGACAGCCCGGCGGCGCGTTGTTCGACCAGCAGGGCGGGCGGCAGGCGCCGTCGATCCGCTACCTCGACACCAATCGGGCGTTCCGCTTCGACGACGAAGGGACGCCGACCGGCGGCTTCTTCTGGGACGGTCGGGCAGCGTCGCTGCAGCAACAGGCTGGCGAGCCGTTCCTGAATCCGCGCGAGATGGCCAACCCCGGCAAGGCGGAGGTCGTCGCGAAGCTCGCGCGGGCGAGCTACGAGGCCGAGTTCCGGGCGCTGTACGGCAACGAGGTCTTCGCCGACGTCGAAGGCGCGTTCCAGCGGATGACGCTGGCCCTGCAGCAATACCAGCTCGAAGACGCCGATTTCCACGCGTACACGAGCAAGTACGACGAGTTCCTGCGCGGCCGGGTGAAGCTGAACGAGCAGGAAATGCGCGGCCTGGCGCTGTTCAACGATCCCTCGAAGGGGAACTGCGCCGCCTGCCACCCCTCGGGCCGCGGCGGCGACGGCAGCCTGCCTCTGTTCACCGACTTCAGCTACGACGCGCTCGGGGTGCCGCGCAACCCCGAACTGCAACAGAACGCGGATCCCGCCTTCTTCGACCTCGGGCTGTGCGCGAGGCCGGCCGGCGACCTCGCGGCGCGCACCGATCTGTGCGGGGCGTTCAAGGTGCCGTCGCTGCGCAACGTCGCCATGCGCCACACCTTCTTCCACAACGGCCGCTTCGAGACATTGAAGGAGGCGCTGACCTTCTACGTGCAGCGCGATACCGACCCGCAGAAGTGGTACCCGCTCGACGCGAACGGCCAGCCGGTGAAGTTCGACGACCTGCCCGCCGTCTACCGGGTCAACGTCAACACGAGCGAAGCGCCGTACGACCGCAAGCCCGGTGACGCGCCGGCACTGTCGGACAGCGAGGTCGACGACGTGGTCGCGTTCCTGAACACGCTCAGCGACGACTACCAGCCGTGACCCGAGGAACTCCCATGCGACGCACGCCCCTTTCGATCGCCGTCTCGACCGCGCTGCTCGGCGCCGCGCTGTCGATGCCCGCCCATGCCCAGACTCCGACCGAGCTCGAACTGGCACGCAAGCTCGACCGCCTCGCCGCGGAACTGGCCGAAGTGAAGGCGCAGCTCGCGACGCTCAGGGCGCAGGGCGGCAACGCCGGTACGGCCGCGGCCGCGTCCGAAGCCGGCACGGCGACTCGAGCGGCACCGGCACCGGCGACGGCCGACGCCGCCCCGGCGGCCGGACGCCCGACCCGCGCCGAACGCCCGACCCGCGCCGAACTCGCGGAACCGGCGACGGTGCTGACCAGCTACGGCGAGATCAACTACACGCGCCCGACGAAGGCGCCGCAGGACGCGCAAGTCGACCTGCGTCGCTTCGTGCTCGGCTTCCAGCACCGGATGGATTCGAAGACCCGACTGGTTGCGGAACTCGAGGTCGAGCACGCGGTGAGCTCGGCCGACGACCCGGGCGAGGTGGCACTCGAGCAGGCTTTCGTCGAGCGCGAGCTCGGAGCGCGCCTCGCCGCGCGCGCAGGCCTGTTCCTGATCCCCGCCGGCATGCTCAACGAGAACCACGAGCCGACCGCCTACTACGGCGTGCACCGCAACTTCGTCGAGACCGCGATCATCCCGAGCACCTGGCGCGAGGTCGGCGTGCAGCTGATCGGCAACCTCGACAACGGGCTCACCATCCAGGGCGGCCTCAGCACCGGCTTCGA
>JAMLIR010000021.1 GCA_023954045.1 Burkholderiaceae bacterium
AACTTCTTCGCGGTCGACCTCGAAGCGGTTCGCGACACCTTCGAGACGGTGCCGTGGGTCCGCTACGCGAGCGTGCGGCGCGTGTGGCCCGACGGGCTCGAAGTCGCGATCGAGGAGCACCGGCCGCTCGCGCTGTGGGGCGACGGCAGGCTGGTCAACACGTTCGGCGAGCTGTTCGCCGCCAACCTCGGCGAGGCCGAGGAGGACGGCGACCTGCCGCAGTTCTCGGGGCCCGAGGGCAGCGCGCTGCAGGTCGCGCGCCGCTACGCCGAGCTGCGCGAGGCGGTGGCGCCGCTGGGCGTGCATCCCGACGTGGTCGCGCTGTCGCCGCGCTATGCCTGGACGATGCGGCTCGACGACGGCACGACGCTGCTGCTCGGGCGCGACCAGGGCATGCCGATCGAGCGCCGTGTCGCGCGCTGGGTCGGCGCGTATCCGGAGGTGATGGCGAGCCTGAAGCGGCGCGCCGAAGTGATCGACCTGCGCTACCCGAACGGATTCGCGATCCGCTCGCTCGCGCAGCTTGCCGAAGCGGACGGGCACGAGTCCGCGACGGCGCAACGAACGCATTGAAGCGCAGGATCACATGACCAGAGACGCCAAGGACCTGATCGTCGGACTCGACATCGGCACTTCGAAGATCGTCGCGATCGTCGCCGAGATGCGCGCCGACGGCCACTACGAGATCGTGGGCCTCGGCCAGCACGACTCGCGGGGGCTCAAGAAGGGCGTGGTGGTCAACATCGAGTCGACGGTCGCGTCGATCCAGCGCGCGCTCGAGGAAGCCGAGCTGATGGCCGACTGCAAGATCCGGACCGTCTACACCGGCATCGCCGGCAGCCACATCCGCAGCTTCAACTCCAGCGGCATGGTGGCGATCAAGGACAAGGAGGTCACCGAAGCCGACATGGCGCGCGTGATCGAGACCGCCAAGGCGGTCAACATCCCGACCGACCAGCAGATCGTCCACGTGCTGCCGCAGGAGTTCATCATCGACGGCCAGGAGGACATCCGCGAGCCGATCGGCATGAGCGGCGTGCGGCTCGAGGTCAAGGTCCACATCGTGACCGGCGCGGTGTCGGCGGCGCAGAACATCGTCAAGTGCGTGCGCCGCTGCGGGCTGGAGGTCAACGACCTGATCCTGCAGCCGCTCGCCTCGAGCATGTCGATCCTCACGCAGGACGAGAAGGAGCTCGGCGTCGCGCTGGTCGACATCGGCGGCGGCACCACCGACATCGCGATCTTCACCGGCGGCGCGATCCGCCACACCGCCGTGATCCCGATCGCGGGCGACCAGATCACCAACGACATCGCGATGGCGCTGCGCACGCCGACGCCCGAGGCCGACGAGATCAAGCTGCGCTTCGGCATCGCCAAGCAGGCGCTCGCCGACCCGAACGAGAAGATCGAGGTTCCCGGGCTCGGCGACCGCGCCCCGCGCACGCTGTCGCGCCAGGCGCTGGCCGCGGTGATCGAGCCGCGCGTCGAGGAGCTGTTCTCGCTGGTGCACCAGGTGGTGCGCGAGTCGGGCTACGAGGAACTGCTGTCCTCGGGCGTCGTGCTGACCGGCGGCACCAGCCTGCTGCCCGGCATGGTCGAGCTCGCCGAGGACATCTTCCTGAAGCCGGTGCGCATCGGCATGCCTGCCTACACCGGCGGGCTCGCCGACGTCGTGCGCTCGCCCAGGTACTCGACCGCGGTCGGGCTGCTCGAGGAAGCACGCCTGCAGAGGCTGCGCGGCCGCAAGGTGGCCGAGCAGTCGGGATCGTTCAAGGAAACGCTGCGTCGCATGAAGGAGTGGTTCCTTGGGAATTTCTGAACACCCCGTTTTTCATCGGGAAGGGCGACTGGAGAGGCGAGGCCGGGCGGCCGCGCCAGCGGGGGCGTGTGCCGTCTTGCGGCTCAGCTTCTCCCGTCTGTCTTCCCACCATCCAGGAGGTCAGCACCATGAGCTTTGAAATGATCGAAACCGAAGTCGACGGCGCCGTGATCAAGGTCATCGGCGTCGGAGGCGCCGGCGGCAACGCGGTCAATCACATGATCAACCGCAGCGTGGAGGGCGTGGAGTTCATTGCGCTGAACACCGACAAGCAGGCGCTGCGGCGCTCGCTCGCCGAGCGCACGATCCAGCTCGGCGAGATCGGCCTCGGCGCGGGTGCCCGGCCCGAGGCCGGGCGCGCCGCCGCCGAAGCGATGCGCGAGCACATCCGCGAGGCGCTCGACGGCGCGAACATGGTCTTCCTGACCGCCGGCATGGGCAAGGGCACCGGTACCGGGGCCTCGCCGGTGGTCGCCGAGATCGCCAAGGAGATGGGGATCCTCACGGTCGGCGTCGTCACCAAGCCCTTCGACTTCGAGGGCGCCAAGAAGCTGCAGATCGCCGAGCAGGGGATCGACCAGCTGGTCGAGCACGTCGACTCGCTGATCGTCGTGCTCAACCAGAAGCTGTTCGAGGTGATGGACGACGACGCGAGCCTCGAGGACGCGTTCAGGCGCGCAGACGACGTGCTCCACAACGCGGTCGCGGGGATCGCCGAGATCATCAACGTCCCCGGTCTTGTCAACGTCGACTTCGCCGACGTGAAGACGGTGATGGGCGAGCAGGGCAAGGCGATGATGGGGATCGGCGAGGCGGCCGGCCTCGATCGCGCGCGGATCGCTGCCGAGCAGGCGGTGTCGTCGCCGCTGCTCGACGGCGTCGACCTGCAGGGCGCGCGCGGGGTGATCGTCAACATCACCGCCGGCCGCAGCCTGAAGCTGAAGGAGACCAACGACGTGATCAACACGATCAAGGCCTTCTGCGCCGACGACGCGACGATCATCCACGGCACGGTGTTCGACGAGGACATGGGCGACCGCCTGCGCGTGACGGTCGTCGCAACCGGCATCGGGCGACGCACGGCCAAGCCGGTCCTGGTGCCGCAGACGCAGCTGCGCACCGGCACCGACAACGCCGGCGCGCCGGTCAACTACGAGCAGTTCGAGCAGCCGACGGTCTGGCGCAGCCCGCGGGCGTCGGCGGCGGCGCAGGTGCAGGCACTGGAGGAGAGCGGCGTCGAGCGCTTCGACATCCCGGCGTTCCTGCGCAAGCAGGCCGATTGAAAGGCCAGCCCCGGTTGCGGGACCAACCCGGGCCGCCGCGCCAGCGGCCCGGGCGGACCGGAGTCGACGGGAGCGGTTCGGGCAGGGATTGCGCGCGCGCACTACAATGACAGGTTCCCTCGCGCCGCTCCCCCTCGCATCCGCCGAGGCCCGCGGCAGGCAATCATGGAGTTCCCGCATATGACGATCAAGGTTGGCGACACGCTTCCGGAAGCGACGGTCCGCGAATTCATCGAGGTCGAAGGAAACGGCTGCTCGGTCGGGCCCAACACGTTCCAGGTCGCCGACCTGGCCAGGGGCAAGCGCATCGTGATCTTCGGGCTGCCCGGCGCGTTCACGCCGACCTGCTCTGCCAAGCACGTTCCCGGCTACCTGGAGAAGTACGAGGCGCTGAAGGCCGGGGGCGTCGACGAGATCTGGTGCGTGTCGGTCAACGACGCGTTCGTCATGGGCGCCTGGGGCCGCGACCAGAAGGCTGGCGGGAAGGTCCGGATGATCGCGGACGGCGCAGGCGAGTTCACGAAGAAGCTGGGCCTGGAAGTCGACCTGAGCGCCGGCGGGATGGGCCTGCGCTCGCGCCGCTACTCGATGCTCGTCGACAACGGGGTCGTGAAGTCGCTCAACGTCGAGGCACCCGGGAAGTTCGAGGTGTCCGACGCGGCGACGATGCTGCGCCTCGTCACCGGCTCCGAGCCGGTGACCGGCTGACCGCGGGAGGCGCCGCGCGAGCGACGAGGCCCCGCACCGGACCATGATGCGCCAGCGAACGATCGGCAAGCCGGTGAGCACCACCGGCGTCGGCCTGCACTCCGGCGAGCGGGTCGAGCTGACGCTGCGGCCGGCCGATGCCGACACCGGCATCGTCTTCCGCCGCATCGACCTCGATCCACCGGTGTCGATCCGGTGCGGCGCCGCGCGTGTCACCGACACCCGGATGGCCTCGACGCTGACCGCCGCCGACGAGGGGCCGGGCAGCCAGGTGCGCGTGGCCACCGTCGAGCACCTGATGTCCGCGCTCGCTGGCCTTGGCATCGACAACCTCTACGTCGACGTGACCGCGCCCGAGATTCCGATCCTCGACGGGTCGGCGGGATCGTTCGTCTTCCTCGTCCAGTCGGCCGGCATCGTCGAGCAGCGCGCCGCCAAGCGCTTCATCCGGGTCAAGCGCGCCGTCGAGGTGCGCGACGGCGACAAGTGGGCGCGGCTCGATCCGCACTTCGGCTTCAAGTTGCGCTTCTCGATCGAGTTCTCGCACCCGGCGATCGACGCCACGGGACAGGCGGTCGAGGTCGACTTCGCGACGATGTCCTACGTCAAGGAGGTCGCGCGCGCCCGGACCTTCGGCTTCATGCAGGACGTCGAGGCGCTGCGCGCGCACGGCCTCGCGAAAGGCGGCAGCTTCGGCAACGCGATCGTGATGGACGAGTACCGCGTGCTGAACGCCGACGGGCTGCGCTTCGACGACGAGTTCGTCAAGCACAAGATCCTCGACGCGATCGGCGACCTGTACCTGGTCGGCCACCCGCTGCTCGCGGCCTACAGCGCGCACAAGTCCGGGCACGCGCTGAACAACCGGCTGCTGCGCGAGCTGCTCGCCGACCAGCAGGCGTGGGAACTGGTCAGCTTCACCGAACGCCGCGAGGCGCCGAAGCTGTTCGCGCTCGACTGGAGCCATGCCTGACCGCCCGGCCGGGCGGCACCCGCGATGATCCTGGTGCGGATCTTCGTCGCCGTCGTGCTCGCGGCGGTCGTCTGGTGCGCGTTCGGCTACCTGCTCACGCGCGAGCGCAAGTACCTGCGCCTGGCGCTCCGCGTGCTCGGGGTGGGCCTCGCCGGGGCGCTGGTGTTCTTCGCGGTGATGTTCGCGCAGCGCCTCTGAGCGCGCGGGCCCGTGCCGGGCCGGGGCGCCGCCTGGCGGCCGCGGGGCGCCTCCGGTCGGTCCCGGCCGCAGTGCCGATCAGCGCGACGCGCGCTGCCGGCGGATGAGGTTTGCGAGCGCTTGCTTGAGCGCAGGCCCTTCGACTTCCGACATCAGCTGCGCAAGCTCGCCGAGCGCCCGTTGCGGCACCGGCGTGCGCGCCTGCGCGCCGACGCGCGTGGGCCCCACCGCGCGTCGTTGCGGCACGATCCTGATTCGACTAACCTGCCCGCAGTCCTGGTGCACGACCGCGAGCAATGTCGGCGCCATCTGGCGCAGGCGGCCGGCCCAGGCGGCACTCGGAGTCATGACGGTCAGCGTGTGCTCGTCGAGCGAGACCACCGTCATCGGGATACGCGGACACGCCGCGGCAAGCCGCGCCTGGAGCGCCACGAGGCGATCGACGCGGGCGGCCAGCGCGCGGAAACCGGACTCGGTGTCCAGCCAGCTTGTGACGGAGCGTGCGGTGGTGGCGGGCTTCATCGGTTCTTCGCGGGGCCGGTGCGGTGCGCGGTCCGGCGCCACTACGCGCCAACGGTAGCACGGCGGAGAACGCGCATGCAGATCATTCTCGTGCATCCGGGACTCAGGCAGGCCCGCACCCTGAACATCGGCCGGCGCACGCTGGCCGGCGCCGTGCTCGCGTTTCTGCTGGTGCTCGCGTCGGCTTCGGGGCTGCTGTCGTACGTGACGCTGCGCCACGCGCTGGCGGGCCAGCTACCCTTCCTCGAGCCCTGGCTGGTTCCGATCGGGGCGGCGCGCCCGATCATCGGCACCCGCGACGAGTTCGTGCGGCAGAACATCGACGCGCTGGCGGTGCGGCTCGGCGAGATGCAGGCGCGGCTCGCCCGCCTCGACGCGCTGGGCGAGCGCGTCGCGGCGATGGCCGGCCTGAGGCTGGTCGATCTCGGCGTGCTGCCCGCGGCCGGGGGCCGCGGCGGGCCCGCGCCGGCCGACGGCGGCCGGCCGCTGACGCTGGACGAACTGAGCCGCGCGGTCGACCTCACGGCCGATGCGTTCGCGCAGCAGAACGGCGAGCTGAGCCTGCTCGAGTCGGAGCTGCTGTACCGGGAGGTGTCGGCGCGCCTGGTGCCGAGCGCGCAGCCGCTCGCCGACGCGCTGGTCGGCTCGCGCTACGGCAGCCGGATCGACCCGTTCACCGGCCGCCGCGTCGCGCACGAGGGGCTCGACTTCGCGGCCCCGGTCGGCGCGCCGATCCTCGCGGCGGCCGCCGGCGTCGTCGTCGTCGCTGGCCGGCACCCCGGCTACGGCAACCAGGTCGACGTCGATCACGGCAACGGCCTGGTCACCCGCTACGCGCACGCGTCGAAGCTCGAAGTCGCCGAGGGCGAGATCGTCAAACAGGGGCAGAAGATCGCCGAGGTCGGCTCGACCGGCCGCTCGACCGGACCGCACCTGCACTTCGAAGTCCGCGTCGACGGCGCCCCGCGCGACCCCTTGCCCTACCTGCGCGCCGGGATGCGCAACCCCCCGATGTCGCCGCTCGCGCGGGCGCGCTGAGCGCCGCGGCGCGGCGCGCGCCGAGGCGGGCGCAGCGGCCCCTCGGCGCACCGATTCCAGCCGGCCGCGGCGCGTCGGCCCGCCCCGGCCGGTCGGGGGCTGCGTGCTAGACTCGCAAGGTTTCCCTCCAGGCCGACCCCGCCGTGGCGCGGCCGGCCCGTCACCCAATGATCCAGAACTTCCTCACCCGGATCTTCGGCAGCCGCAACGAGCGGCTGCTGAAGGGTTACCGCAAGTCGGTCGAGCAGATCAACGCGCTCGAGCCGCGGATCATGCAGCTCACCGACGAGCAGCTCACCGGCAAGACGGCCGAGTTCCGCCAGCGCGTGGCCGCTGGCGAGTCGATCGACGCGCTGCTGCCCGAAGCCTTCGCGGTGTGCCGCGAGGCGGCGCGCCGCGTGCTCGGCATGCGCCACTTCGACGTCCAGCTGGTCGGTGGCATGGTGCTGCACGCCGGCAAGATTGCCGAGATGCGCACCGGCGAGGGCAAGACGCTGACCGCGACGCTGGCGGTGTACCTGAACGCGCTCGCCGGCAAGGGCGTGCACGTCGTCACCGTCAACGACTACCTCGCCAGCCGCGACGCCGAGTGGATGGGCAAGGTCTACCGCTTCCTGGGCATGTCGGTCGGCACGATCCTGTCGCAGCAGCCGACCGCGGACAAGAAGGTCGCGTACGCGGCCGACATCACCTACGGCACCAACAACGAGTTCGGGTTCGACTACCTGCGCGACAACATGGAGTACGCGGTCGGCGACCGGCGCCAGCGCGGGTTGCACTACGCGATCGTCGACGAGGTCGACTCGATCCTGATCGACGAGGCGCGCACGCCGCTGATCATCTCGGGACAGGCCGAAGACCACACCGAGACCTACCAGCGGCTCAACGCGGTGCCGCGGCTCCTCGAGGAGATGGCCGCCGAGCCGAAGTCCGGCGAGGAAGAGCCCCCCGGCGACTACTGGGTCGACCGCAAGGCCCACCAGGTCTACCTGTCCGAGGCCGGCCACGAGAAGGCCGAGAGAGTGCTCGCGCAGATGGGCCTGCTCCCCGACGGCGCGAGCCTCTACGACGCCGGCAACATCGGGCTGATGCACCACCTGATGGCTGCGCTGCGTGCGCACACGCTGTTCCACCGCGACCAGCACTACGTGGTCCAGAACGGCGAGGTGGTCATCGTCGACGAGTTCACCGGGCGGCTGATGCCCGGGCGGCGCTGGTCCGACGGCCTGCACCAGGCGGTCGAGGCCAAGGAGGGCGTGGCCATCCAGGCCGAGAACCAGACGCTCGCGTCGATCACGTTCCAGAACTACTTCCGCATGTACGGCAAGCTCGCCGGCATGACGGGAACGGCCGACACCGAGGCCTACGAGTTCCAGGAGATCTACGGGCTCGAAACCGTGGTCATCCCGACGCACCGGCCGATGATCCGCGAGGACCGCCAGGACCAGGTGTTCCGCACTGCGCGCGAGAAGTACGACGCGATCCTCGCCGACATCCGCGACTGTCACCAGCGCGGCCAGCCGGTGCTGGTGGGCACGACCTCGATCGAGAACTCCGAGCTGCTGTCGACGCAGCTCACGAAGGACAAGCTGCCGCACCAGGTGCTCAACGCGAAGCAGCACGCTCGCGAGGCGGAGATCGTCGCGCAGGCCGGGCGCCCGCAGATGGTCACGATCGCGACCAACATGGCGGGCCGCGGCACCGACATCGTGCTCGGCGGCAACGTCGAGAAGCAGGTCGAATTCCTGCACGCCGACGCGTCGCTTCCCGACGCCGAGCGCGACGCGCGCATCGCGAAGCTGCGCGACGAGTGGCAGTCGCTGCACGACCAGGTGATCGCCGCCGGCGGCCTGCACATCGTCGGCACCGAGCGCCACGAGTCGCGCCGCATCGACAACCAGTTGCGCGGACGTTCCGGCCGCCAGGGCGACCCGGGGTCGTCGCGCTTCTACCTGTCGATGGAAGACCCGCTGCTGAAGATCTTCGCCGGCGACCGGCTCAAGGCGATCATGGATCGCCTGAAGCTGCCCGAGGGCGAGGCGATCGAGGCGGGGATGGTCACACGCTCGATCGAGTCGGCGCAGCGCAAGGTCGAGGCGCGCAACTTCGACATCCGCAAGCAGCTGCTCGAATACGACGACGTCGCCAACGACCAGCGCAAGATCGTCTATGCGGACCGCAACGCGCTGCTCGAGTCCTCCGAGTTCGCCGAGCGGGTGCGCGACCTGCGCCACCGCGTCTTCACCGACCTGTTCCGCCAGTTCGTGCCGGCCGAGTCGGTCGAGGAGCAGTGGGACGTGGCCGGGCTGCAGAAGGTGCTCGAGACCGACTGGCAGCTCGAGGTGCCGCTCGCCGCGATGATGAAGGGCGAGGCCGAGGTCGCCGACGAAGACCTGCTCGAGGCGATCCTGAATGCCGCCGACGCGATGTACCAGTCGAAGGTCGACCAGGTCGGCGCCGAGGTGTTCGCCGGCTTCGAGCGTTCGATCATGCTGCAGACGATCGACCAGCACTGGCGCGAGCACCTGTCCTCGCTCGACTACCTGCGCCAGGGCATCCACCTGCGCGGCTACGCGCAGAAGAACCCGAAGCAGGAATACAAGCGCGAGGCCTTCGAGCTGTTCAGCCTGATGCAGGAGCGGGTGCGCAACGACGTGACGCGCATCCTGATGACGGTACGGATCCAGTCCGCCGACGAGGTCGAGCAGGCCGAGGAAGCGGTGCAGCCGCACTACTCGAACGTCAACTACACACACGCCGACTTCGACCAGGCCGCCGCCGCGGCCGAGACGGCCGACCCGGAATCGATCGCGCTCGCCGTCCAGCACAACCCGCAGGCGGAGGAGGGCGGGCAGCAGCCGATCCGCCGCTTCGGCCAGAAGATCGGCCGCAACGACCCCTGCCCCTGCGGCTCGGGCAAGAAATACAAGCAATGCCACGGCCGGCTCGCCTGAGCCCGGCGACGCGGAGGCACCGATGCCCGTGAATCTCCAAGTTCCGGCGCGCGAGGCGCTGCGCCCGGTGCCCGGCGTCGAGATCGGCACGACGATGGCCGGGATCCGCAAGGCGAACCGTCGCGACCTGCTGGTCGTGCGCCTGCCGCAGGGCGCCGCCGCGGCGGGCGTGTTCACGACCAATCGCTTCTGCGCCGCGCCGGTGCGCGTCTGCCGCGAGCACCTGGCGAGCAGCGGCGGCGCGATCCGCGCGCTGGTCGTGAACACCGGGTGCGCCAACGCCGGCACCGGCGCCGCGGGCGTCGAGAACGCGCGCCGCAGCTGCGACGAGGTCGCGCGGCTGCTCGGCTGCGCGCCGCAACAGGTGCTGCCGTTCTCCACCGGCGTGATCCTCGAGCACCTGCCGATGGACCGGCTGCTCGCCGGCGTCGGCGCGGCCGTCGCCGGCCTGGGGGCGAGCGACTGGCTCGATGCGGCCGAGGCGATCATGACGACCGACACGCTGCCGAAGGGCGCCTCGCGCGAGGTCGACGCCGGCGGCCGGCGCGTGGTCGTCACCGGGATCGCCAAGGGCTCGGGGATGATCCGCCCGAACATGGCGACGATGCTCGGTTACATCGCGACCGACGCGGCGCTGCCGCAGCCGCTGCTCGCGCGCTGGGTGCGCGAGGTCGCCGACCTGAGCTTCAACCGGGTCACCGTCGACGGCGACACCTCGACCAACGACTCGCTGCTGCTGCTCGCCAGCGGCGCGAGCGGGGTCGCGATCGCCGACGACGGCGCCCCCGGCGCGGCGGCGCTGAAGGCCGCGATCACCGAGGTCGCCCAGGAGCTCGCGCAGGCGCTGGCGCGCGACGGCGAAGGGGCGACCAAGTTCATCACGATCGAGGTCGAGCGGGCCGCCTCGGGCGCCGAGGCCGCGGCGGTCGCCTACTCGATCGCGCACTCGCCGCTGGTCAAGACGGCGTTCTTCGCGTCCGATCCGAACCTGGGCCGCATCCTCGCGGCGATCGGCTACGCCGGGATCGCCGACCTCGACGTCGACCGCGTCGACCTGTATCTCGACGACGTGCACGTGGCCACGCGCGGCGGCCGGCATCCCGCGTACCGCGAGGAGGACGGCCAGCGCGTGATGAGGCAGGCCGAAATCCGCGTCCGGGTCGTGCTCGACCGCGGCGAGGCGAGCACCACGGTCTGGACCTGCGACCTGTCGCACGACTACGTGTCGATCAACGCCGACTACCGTTCCTGAGCGCCTGCGCGCATCCGCGAGCCAATGACCGACCCGAACAAGCTCGAACGCCTGGCCGATCGGGCCGAGGCGCTGATCCGCCGCCTCGAATCGTTGCTGCCCGCGCCGCCGGCGCCCGACTGGAGCGCCGCGAACGCGTTCCGCTGGCGGCGACGCGCGACGGCGCTCGGCGTGCAGGCGGTGCTGCAGCCGGTGCGCCACGTCTCGCCGATCCGCCTGTCCGACCTCAAGCACATCGACGACCAGAAGCAGGCGATCGAGCAGAACACGCGGCAGTTCGTCGCGGGGCTGCCGGCGAACAACGTGCTGCTGACCGGCTCGCGCGGCACCGGCAAGTCCTCGCTGATCAAGGCCTGCCTGAACGCCTACGCGGGCCGCGGGCTGCGGCTGATCGAAGTCGACAAGGACGACCTCGTCGACCTGCCCGACATCGTCGAGCTGGTGGCGGGCCGGCCCGAGCGCTTCATCGTCTTCTGCGACGACCTGTCTTTCGAGGAAGGCGAACCCGGATACAAGGCGCTGAAGGTCGCGCTCGACGGTTCGGTCGCCGCGCAGTCGGACAACCTGCTGATCTACGCCACGTCGAACCGCCGGCACCTGATGCCCGAGTACATGCGCGAGAACCTCGACGCGAAGCACCAGGAGGACGGCGAGATCCACCCGGGCGAGACGGTCGAGGAGAAGATCTCGCTGTCCGAGCGCTTCGGGCTCTGGGTCTCGTTCTACCCGTTCCGCCAGGACGACTACCTGGCGATCGTCGCGCACTGGCTATCGAGCTTCGGCTGTGGCGAGCGCGAGATCGACGCCGCGCGCGCCGACGCGCTGCGCTTCGCGCTCGAGCGCGGTTCGCGCTCCGGCCGGGTGGCCTGGCAGTTCGCGAAGGACTGGGCGGGTCGCCGCGCGCGCAAGGCCGGAACGGGGGGCCGGGCGGCGGCGCCGAAGCGGCGGGGATGAGCGCCGCGGGCGAGCCGCGCGCCGGCGCCGCGCCCGCCGCGCCGGCAGCGATCGTCGACGTCGCGGTCGGCGTCGTGATCCGCGCCGACGGCGCGGTGCTGTTCGGCCAGCGCCCTGCAGGCAAGCCCTATGCCGGCTGGTGGGAGTTCCCCGGCGGCAAGCTCGAGGCCGGCGAAACCGTCGAGCAGGCACTTTCGCGCGAGCTTCACGAGGAACTCGGCATCGAGGTGCACGAGTCCAGGCCGTGGGTCGTTCGCGAATACGTGTACCCGCACGCGCACGTGAGGCTTCATTTCCAGCGGATCGTCTCCTGGAGCGGCGACCCGCACGGACGCGAAGGGCAGTCGCTGGCGTGGCGGCAGCCGTCGGCGCTCGACCTCGCGCCGCTGCTGCCGGCCGCGATTCCGGTGATCGGCTGGCTGCGGCTGCCCGATCGGATCGGCATCAGTTGCGCACTCGAGCTCGGCGACGAGCGCTTCGTCGCGCGGCTCGAGCAGGCGCTTGCGACCGGCCTGCGGCTGGTTCAGTTGCGCGAGCCGGGGATGGACCCGGCGCGATTCGACGCGCTGTTCCGCCGGGTGCGCGAGCGCTGCCTGCGTCATGGGGCGCGCCTCGTCGTCAACAGCGGCCATCCGGTCTCCTATTGGCGCGCCTGCGACGGTGTGCATCTGAGAAGCGGGGATCTTCGCTCGTTCGTCTCGAGGCCGAGACTCCGGATCGTCGGCGCGTCCTGTCACGATGCAGCGGAACTCGCTCGAGCCGGAGAGCTCGGCGTCGATTTCGCGCTGCTCGGGCCGGTGCAGGCGACGCGTTCGCATCCGGGCTCGGCAACGCTCGGCTGGCCGGGCTTCGAAAAACTGGCGCGAACCTCGCGCGTGCCGGTCTTCGCGCTCGGGGGGCTCGACGAGGCCGACGCGACGCGCGCGTCGCGCGCCGGCGCCCACGGGTTGGCGATGATGCGCGCGATCTGGCGCTGACCCGGCGCGCTCAGCCCGGGGGCGTCGCGCGCTCGGGCGCCGCGTCGCCCGATTCGCTCCAATCGTCGGCGCCGTCGCTGCGCGACTCGCCGGAGATCCGGTAGCGCTCGGCAGCCCAGGCACCGAGGTCGACGGTCTTGCAGCGCTCCGAGCAGAACGGGCGCCAGCGGTTCGACGGCTCGAACGGCGCCTTCCGACCGCAAGTCGGGCAGTCGACCGAGACGATTCGTGGCGTCATCGCCGTGTCTGCATGCTCAGAGGTTGCAGAGCGTCAGCTCGAAATCGACGCTGCCCTCGAACGGCTTGGGGCGCATGTCGCCGCCCTGGCTGGTGAAGCGGATCCACAGCAGGTACTTGTTGGCGCTGATCTCGGGGATCGCGCCGGTGGCGGGATCGAGCCGGACCTGCACCATCTGGTAGCTCTTGCCGCCGAGCGGCTGCTGGTAGCTGCCCTGCTGTGCGGTCAGCGTGGAGTGCTGCGCGCTCTCGCGCAGCAGCTTGAGCACGATCGCCAGGCTGTCGTACAGGGGCTTGAACGGCGCGGCCCAGGCCGCGATGTCCCGCTGGCGCGCCTCGTGGTGGCGGTGCTGCCAGGCGTAGTACGAGGGCAGGTCGAACTCGCAGGCGCCGCCGGCGATGATCGTGCGGCTGCGGATGCTCATCAGCCACTCGTTGTCGCGCAGGTGCTGCCCGCTCTTGCCGGTGATCGAGCCGAGCTCGCGGGCCGCCTCGTCGATCTCCTCGAGGATCCGCTCGAGCGCCGTCATCGAGACTTCCGGATTGTTGCGGAACGCCATCAGCGCCTGGCGCTGCCGCTCGAGCTCCTGCAGCAGGTCCGACTTCAGGTCGGCGCGGGCCGCGACGTCGAGGATCTCGAACAGCGTGACGAGCGCCACGTGGTGATCGAGGGGGTGCTCCTTGGCCGCGAAGTACTCGAGGCGCTCGAACAGGTCTTCCAGCCGCAACAGGGTCCGGACGCGTTCGTTCAGCGGGTACTCGTACAGGATCAAGGTACCGTCCTGGGCCACAGTGGGGAACGTGCGCGCGATCGTCGGACGATCCGCAGCGCGCGCGCGTCGCGCTCCCTGCGTGAAGACGCACGAATTCTGGCGCAAAGCCATTGTCTTGACAAACCGGAGTACGCGCGCGCCGCCATGCGCATCAGCCGCCGCGCAGGTAGCGGCGATGCAGCGCCTCGACCTGCGCGTCCAGCGCATCGGGGGGCCCGCCGTTGTCGATCACGTCGTCGGCCGCCGCGAGGCGCTGCGCGCGGCTCGCCTGCGCCGCGAGGATCGTCTCGACGCGCGCGCGGCTCAGCCCGCTGCGACGCATGACGCGCTCGACCTGCACCTCGACCGGACAATCGACGACGAGAATGCGATCGACGCCGCCGGCGCGGTCACCGGACTCGACCAGCAACGGCACGACCAGCAGCGCGTACGGCCCCTCGGCGACGTCGAGGCGACGCCGCGACTCGGCGCGGATCATCGGGTGAAGGATTGCCTCGAGCCGGCGCCGCGCCCCGGGATCTGCGAATGCCCGCTCGCGCATCGCGTCCCGGTCGAGCGCGCCGTCGGCACGGATCGCCGCGTCGCCGAACTCGGCGCGGATTGCAGCGATCGCGGCGCCGCCCGGGGCGGTGAGCTCGTGCGCGATCGCATCGGTGTCGACGACCGCGGCGCCGCGCGCGGCGAACAGGTCGGCGACCGTGCTCTTGCCGCTGCCGATCCCTCCGGTCAGCCCGACGAGCAGGCGGCGGCCCGCGACCGCGGAACCGGCGGACGATGCGGAACCGGGGGACGAACCGGGGTCGGCGATCATCGGTCGAGTCTAACAGCGCGCCCGCGCACGGCCCGGGGCGGCGGTCCGCGCAGCGGTCAGCCGATGCCGAACAGGCTGCCCAGCGGCTCGCGGAAGTACAGCGCGAGCAGCCCGGCGCCGGCGAGGTACGGGCCGAACGGAATCGGCACCTCGCGCCCGCGCCCCGCCCCGATGATCAGTGCGATGCCGACCGCCGCGCCGACGACCGAGGCCAGCAGGATCACGGCCGGCAACGCGGTCCAGCCGAACCACGCGCCGAGCGCCGCCAGCAGCTTGAAGTCGCCGTAGCCCATGCCCTCCTTGCCGGTGGCGAGCCTGAACAGCCAGTAGATCGACCACAGGCCCAGGTAGCCGGCCATCGCGCCGACGACCGCGGCGGGCAGCGGCGCGAACACGCCCCACAGGTTGAACAGCAGACCCAGCCACAGCAGCGGCAGGGTCATGTTGTCGGGCAGCAGGTGCGTGTCGAAGTCGATGAAGGTCAGCGCGATCAGGAACGCGGTGAGCACGACCGCGCCGACCCCTTCCGCAGTGGCGCCGAAGCGCCAGATCGCCACCGCGCTCAGCACCGCCGTCGAGAGCTCGACGATCGGGTAGCGCGCCGGGATCGCGAGGCCGCAGGCGGTGCACTTGCCGCGTTGCAGGAGCCAGCTCACCACCGGGATGTTCTCGAGCGCGCCGATCCGGTGGCCGCAGGCCGGGCAGTGCGATTGCGGCACCACCAGGTTGTAGCGCTCCGCGGCGGGCGCCTCCTCGCCGCGCAGCTCCGCCGCCTCCGCGGCCCAGGCGCGCTCGAGCATCCTGGGCACGCGGTGGATCACGACGTTCAGGAAGCTGCCGAGCAACAGGCCCAGGAAGGCGGCGACGGCGACTGCGAGCGGCGCCGAGTCCTGAAGGCTTGCGATCATGCCGCGAGCTTAGCACCGCCGGCTATACGACCTGGCCCAGCTTGAAGATCGGCAGGTACATCGCGATCACCAGGCCGCCGATCAGCGTCCCGAGCACGACCATGATCATCGGCTCGATCAGGCTCGACAGGCTTTCGACCGCGTCGTCGACCTCGCGCTCGTAGATGTCGGCGGCCTTGGACAGCATCGAGTCGAGCGAGCCCGACTCCTCGCCGATCGCCGACATCTGCAGCACCATGTTCGGGAACACCTGCGAGTTCTGCATCGACACCGTGAGGCTGGTGCCGGTGGAGACTTCCTGCTGGATGCGCCTGGTCGCCACCAGGTAGACGTGGTTGCCCGATGCGCCGCCGACCGAGTCGAGCGCCTCGACCAGCGGCACGCCGGCCGCGAACATCGTCGACAGCGTGCGCAGCCAGCGGGCGATGGTCGCCTTCTCGACGACCGGGCCGAACACCGGCATCTTCAGCAGCAGCCGGTCCACCGCCATCTGGACCTTCGGCGAGCGCCGCCACGCCTGCAGCAGGAAGTACATGGCGCCGCCGATCGCGCCGAAGATCAGGTACCAGTACTGGACGAAATAGTCCGACAGCGCGATCACCATCAGGGTCGGCGCGGGCAGGTCGGCGCCGAAGCTCGTGAACACCTCCTTGAAGGCCGGCACGACGAACAGCATGATGACCGCGACCACGATGAACGCCACGATCAGCACCGCGACCGGGTAGAACAGCGCGGACTTGATCTTGCCCTTGATCGCCAGCATCTTCTCCTTGTAAGTCGCCAGCCGGTCGAGCAGGTCGTCCAGGATGCCGGCCTGCTCGCCAGCGCCCACAAGGTTGCAGAACAGCGAGTCGAAGTACAGCGGGTACTTGCGGAACGCCTGCGACAACGAGGTGCCGGTCTCGACGTCGCCGCGGATGTCGGTGAACAGCTTCGACACCGAAGCGTTGTTCGTGCCCCGCGCGACGATGTCGAACGACTGCAGCAGCGGCACCCCGGCCTTCATCATCGTCGCCAGCTGGCGCGTGAACAGCGTGATGTCCTTCTCGCCGATCCGGCGGCCCTTCCTGTAGCGACGCTTGGTCACCTTGGTGACGGCGATTCCCTGGCGGCGCAGCGAGGTCTGGACGATCGCCGGGCCGCTGGCGCGCATCTCGCCGCGCACCACCTTGCCGGTGCGATCGCGCCCCTCCCACGTGAAGGTGTGCTCCTTGGGCGCCGCGGCGCGGGTCGCGGGCAGAGCCCGGGTGGTAGCGGTCGTAGCCATCTGTGTCTGCCCTTCGATGTCGCTGGATGCCCCGGTCCGGCGCCGGTCATTCGTTGGTGACGCCAAGCACCTCTTCGATGCTGGTCATGCCCTGCATCACCTTCATCAGGCCCGACCGGCGCAGGTCGCGCACGCCCTCGATCTGGGCCTGCCTGGCGATCTGCAGCGCATTGCCGCCCGCGAGGATGATCTTCTGCGTCTCTTCGGAGATCGGCATCACCTGGTAGATGCCGACCCGTCCCTTGTAGCCCGAGCCGCCGCAGCGCTCGCAGCCGGCGGCCTTGTAGGGCACCCAGGAACCGTCCAGGTCCGACTCGGCGAAACCCACCTTCAGCAGCGCCGCCTCGTCGAGCTCGAGCGGCTGCTTGCAGCCGCACAGGCGACGCGCCAGCCGCTGCGCGGTGATCAGGATCACCGAGGACGCGATGTTGAAAGGCGCGACGCCCATGTTCGCGAGCCGGGTCAGCGTGGTCGGCGCGTCGTTGGTGTGCAGCGTCGAGAGCACCATGTGGCCGGTCTGCGCGGCCTTGATCGCGATGTCGGCGGTCTCCAGGTCGCGGATCTCGCCGACCATGATCACGTCCGGATCCTGCCGCAGGAACGACCTCAGCGCCGCCGCGAACGTCAGGCCGGCCTTGTCGTTGACGTTGACCTGGTTGACCCCGGGCAGGTTGATCTCGGCAGGATCCTCGGCGGTCGAGATGTTGACGCCGGGCTGGTTCAGGATGTTCAGGCAGGTGTACAGCGACACCGTCTTGCCGGAGCCGGTCGGGCCGGTGACGAGGATCATCCCGTAGGGGCGACGGATCGCGTCGAGCAGCAGCTGCTTCTGGTCGGGCTCGTAGCCGAGCGCGTCGATGCCGAGCCGGGCCGAGGACGGATCGAGGATCCGCATCACGATCTTCTCGCCGAACAGCGTCGGCAGCGTCGAGACGCGGAAGTCGATCGCGCGCTGGCTCGACAGCACGATCTTCATGCGGCCGTCCTGCGGCACCCGCTTCTCGGAGATGTCCAGCCGGGAGATCACCTTGATCCTGGAGGCGAGCTTGTCCTTGATCGCCAGCGGCGGCTGGGCGATCTCGCGCAGCTCGCCGTCGACGCGGAAGCGGATCCGGTAGAACTTCTCGTAGGGCTCGAAGTGCACGTCCGACGCGCCGGACTGGATCGCGTCGATCAGGATCTTCTGAAGGAACCGGACGACCGGCGCGTCGTCGACCTCGCTGGTGTCGGCCTGCGACGACGGCTCGTCGGACGTGACGTCGAGGTCGAGCGAGTCGTCGACCAGGTCGCTCAGCTTCTCGGCGGCGGTCTGCCCGAGCTTGTCGACCAGCCGGATCAGCTTGTCGTGCTCGACGACGATCGCGTCGACGTTGGCCTGCGCCGAAAAGCGGATCCGGTCGAGAAGCTTCAGGTCGGTCGGGTCGGACACCGCCAGCGACAGCCTTCCGCCGCGCTTGCCCAGCGCGACCACGCGCACCTCGGTGGCGAGCTTGCGGTCCAGCGCGTCGTGCGGCAGGCTCGTGACGTCGACCGCCGAGAGATCGAGCAGCGGGTGGCCGAACACTTCGGCCGCGAATTTCGCGAGCTGGCGCGCCGGCATGTGGCCGCCGCCGATCAGCTCGTCGATGAACGCGATGCCGCCCGCGTCGGCCTTGCGCTGGATCGCCGTCGCCTGGTCCAGCCGCAGCATCTGGTGCTGGACCAGCGCGCGACCGAGGCCGGCCAGCGATGTCGGTTCGCCCGTGCGGGGCGCTGCGGTTGCTGCTGCCATGGAACCTGCCTGGTGTCTGCTTCTTCTGGGTATCGGGATTGCCGGGACGTCTTCCGCGCAATGATGCCCCCCTCGATACGGCGCGCGCGACGGCTGCGTCGGGGCCAAGGGACGAGCGGCGGGACTGCCTCCGACGAACGGCGGCGGCAGTGGCGCCTCGATGAGACGCCCTGCGGTCCGGGCCTGCGCGCGCGGGCCCGGCGCCGAATGCGGCGGCGACGGGGCCCTCGTATGGTCGCAATCGTCAAGAGTAGTCAGGTTCTGGGTTTGCAGATCGATAGGGTGATGCGACTCGGACGATGCAGCGACGATGAATCAGACTCGTATGCGTGGGTTGGGTACCACATTTCACGGATTCGTCGTGTGGGCTGCCTCGGTCTAGAGCCGCGGGTCAGTCCTTTCGGAGTGCCGCTATAGGGCCGGCGAGGGTTTCCACGATCGTGGTCCGGATCGCATCGCCGCATCGATCTGCATGGTTCATGCCGTGTTCTCCTGTGTCACCGGGGTTGGGCGCAGTTGGCTTGCGCGATTGCCCAGACGAAGCCGGCGAGTTCGCGCGCCACCGCCACGCACACCTTGTTGTGGTGTACGCCCCTGCCGTTCAATCGTGCGTAGCGCCCGCTCAGCCGCAGCTGTGCCTTCCAGGCGATGGACTTGATCGGTTCGGCCAGTGTCTCCTGGCGCGCCTGCGCGGCCCGCCCGATGCGCGGGGTGAACCGATAGTTCCACGCCGCCTCGGTGAGCAATCGTCGTGCGTGCGCGTTGCCGGTCTTGGTGATCGAGCCCTTGCGCACACGATCCCCGCTGGAGTGCTCCGAGGGCACCAGCTCAGGTAGGCCATCAGCTTGCGCGGATGGTCGAAACGTGCGATGTCCCCGATCTCGGCCACCAGCCCGATTGCCGAGACCACGTCGATGCCGCGCAGCGCCTGTAACGCCTGCACCACCGACTCGAATCGCCAGCCCGATACCGAGGCGGTCAGCGCCGTGGTCAGCCGCTGCAGACGCTGGTCGGCCGCCTGCACCGCGAGGTGGTACTCGGTGAACGCCACCTGGCTGCTGGGATCGCTGAAGTTCAATTCCCCCAGCCAGCGGTAGAACGACTTGGTCCATGCCGTCTTGGCCCCGTAGCGGATCTCGTGGCGCAGCAGAAACGCCTTGAGCTGGTGACGGGCCTGCGTGCGCGAGTCACCGCATCCTCGCGCGCCCGCGACGGTCGCGGATCCGGTCGAGCAGCTTCAGGTCGGTCGGGTCCGACACCGCCAGCGACAGTCGTCCGCCGCGCTTGCCCAGCGCCACGACGCGCACCTCGGTGGCGAGCTTGCGGTCGAGCGCGTCGAGCGGGAGGGTCGTGACGTCGATCGCCGACAGGTCCAGCAGCGGATGGCCGAAGACCTCCGCGGCGAACTTCGCGAGCTGGCGCGCCTGCATGTGGCCGCCGCCGATGAGCTCGTCGATGAACGCGATCCCGCCGGCGTCGGCCTTGCGCTGGATGGTCGTTGCCAGGTCCAGACGCAGCATCTGGTGCTGGACCAGCGCGCGGCCGAGCCCGGCCAAAGATGTCGATTCGCCCGTGCGGGGCGCTGCGGTAGCGACTGCCATGGAGCCTGCCTGGTGCCTGGTTTCTTCTGGGTCTTGAGGGGTTGCGGGACGCCTTCCGCGCAATGATGCCCCCCTCGATCGTGCGGGGGCGACGGCCGGATCGGGGGCACAGGACGAGCGGCGGCACTGCCGCCGACGAACGGCGGCGACCATGGGGCGACGATGAGACGATTCGCCCCTAGAAGGCGCGCTCGTCGCCTTCGGCGGACCGGGCGGACGCCTCGGCCGGCTGCCGTCGCAGCCGCACGCTGCGGATCAGCCGGTCCTCGATCTGCTGGATCTCGACCACCAGCGGGCCGTAGCGGACGCTGACCGGCGCCTCCGGAAGCTCGCGCAGCGTCTCGAGCAGCAGGCCGTTCAGGGTGCGGGGTCCCTCGAGCGGGAACTGGGTGCCGAGCCGCCGGTTGAGCTCGCGCAGCGGCGCCGAGCCGTCGACGGTGACTTCGTCGTCGGCCCACTGGAACGCGGCGTCGCCGCCGGGCGCCGTCGTCGTGAACTCGCCGATGATCTCCTCGATGATGTCCTCGAGCGTCACCAGCCCGAGCACTTCGCCGTACTCGTCGATCACCAGCCCGATCCGCTGCCGGTTCTCCTGGAAGAACTGGAGCTGGCGGAACACCGGCGTGCCGCTGGGAACGAAGTAGGGTTCGGTGAGCACCGCGCGCAGGTCGTCGGCGTCGAACGGCTCGTGCTGCAGCAGGCCGAGCGCGCGCCGCACGTGCAGCATGCCGACCACGCGGTTGATCTCGCCCTCGAACACCGGCAGCTTGTTGTGGAAGCAGGTCGCCAGCTGCTCGCGGATGCCGCGCGGGTCGGTCGCGAGGTCGAGCGCCTCGATCCGGTGGCGCGGCACCATCACGTCGTCGACGGCGATCTGCTCGAGGTCGAGCAGGTTCAGCAGGATCGAGCGGTGCTTGGCCGGCATGAAGCCGCCGCTCTCGAGCACGATCGTGCGCAATTCCTCGAGCGAGACGCTGGGTGCCTGCTGTGCCTCGGCGCTCACGCCGGCGGCGCGCAGCAGCCGGCCCACCAGCAGGTTCACCGCCCAGACCGCCGGCGCCAGCACCCGCGTCAGCAGGTTCAGCGGATAGCTGGCCGGCAGGGCGATGCGCTCGGGAAAGGTCGCGCCGATCACCTTCGGCGTGATCTCGCAGAATACGATCAGCAGCACGGCGACCAGCGTCGTCGCAACCAGAATCACGCGGTCGTCGTCGCCGAAGTAGCGGATCGCCATCGCGGTGACGATCGCGGTCAGCGCGGTATTGGCGATGTTGTTGCCGAGCAGGATCGTGCCGAGCAGCCGCTCGGTCTGGCCGAGCAGGCTGGACGCCAGCTGGGCGCCGCGGCGGCCCTCCCGGACCAGGTGGCCGAGCCGGAACCGGTTCAGCGCCATCATCGCCGTCTCGGAGATCGAGAAGAACGCCGAGAGCAGCATCAGCAGCAGCAGCGCCAGCAATTGCAGCCAGAACGGGATCGTTTCCAAGCGCAGCAATCGTCGCAATGGACCGGACGTCAAGCGTACCGGAATCCGGTCGCGGCGGCGCGTCGCCGGCGCCGCGCGCCCGGCGTATGATGGCCCGATGAATCCCGATGCGGTCTACGAGCGGATCGGGGCGCTCGGCTTCAGGCGCTGGTACGAGCGGCAGCTGGTCGAGAGCCACCTGTGGTTCGCGAGTTGTTTCGTGGCGATGATCCTGGTGGCCGCCGGGCTGGAGCTGCTCACGCTCGAGAACGGCGTGGCCGACTTCGCGTTCGACGCCGCGCTGATCGCCGGCGGCTGCGCGCTCGGCTGGGTTTCCTGGCGGCGCTACGTGCGCCAGATGGTGCTCGCCGAAGCGATCGGAGAACAGGCGTCCTGCGCCGCCTGCCGGCACTACGGCTTTCGCTGCCTCGCCGTCGAGCGGGGGCGCCTCCGCGCCTGCTGCCCGAAGTGCGGCAACCAGTGGCTGCTCGAAGACCCGTTCGAAGGGGCGGATTCCTGACGGCGGCGGGCCTCCCGGCGATGCGCGCTTACCCGGATTGCCGCGCTACCGGCCATTGGCCATAATCCGCGCTCGGATGGCCGGCATGGCGCCTGCCCGTTGACCGCGCATCGATGGCAGAACAAGACTTCATTCTCGAAACCCGGCGCCTGGTCAAGGAGTTCAAGGGCTTCGTCGCGGTCGACGACGTGAACCTGCGGGTGCAGCGCGGGCACATCCACGCGCTGATCGGCCCCAACGGCGCGGGCAAGACCACGGTCTTCAACCTGCTCACCAAGTTCCTGATCCCGACGTCCGGCCAGATCCTGTTCAATGGCCACGACATCACCACCGAGAAGCCCGCGCAGGTCGCGCGCCGCGGGATCGTCCGCTCGTTCCAGATCTCGGCGACCTTCCCGAACCTGACGGTGCTCGACAACGTGCGAATCGGCCTGCAGCGCGCGCTCGGTACGTCGTTTCATTTCTGGAAGCCGGCGACCTCGCTCGAGGTGCTCGACGCCCGCGCGCTCGAGCTGCTCGACACGGTGGGCCTGCGCGAGTTCGCCGGGTACGTCACGGTCGAGCTGCCGTACGGCCGCAAGCGCGCGCTCGAGATCGCGACGACGCTGGCCACCGAACCCGAGCTGATGCTGCTCGACGAGCCGACGCAGGGCATGGGCCACGAGGACGTCGAGCGGGTGACGCAGCTCATCAAGAAGGTCTCGGCGAACCGCACCGTGCTGATGGTCGAGCACAACATGAACGTCGTCGCGAACATCGCCGACACGATCAGCGTGCTGCAGCGCGGGCAGGTCATCGCCGAGGGCCCCTACGAGGTGGTCTCGAAGAACCCGCAGGTGCTCGAGGCCTACATGGGCAGCGCCACCGAGGAGCTCGGGGGGGCGCATGGCCACTAGCGGCACCGAGTTCCTGCGGATCACCGACCTGCACGCCTTCTACGGCGAATCGCACATCCTGCACGGCGTCGACCTCACCGTGAACCGCGGCGAAGTCGTCACGCTGCTCGGGCGCAACGGCTCCGGACGCACGACGACGCTGAAGTCGATCATGGGGCTGGTGGGCCGCCGCAGCGGCTCGATCATGGTCAACGGCGTCGAGGCGGTGAACCTGCCGCCGCACGCGATCGCGCGCCGCGGAATCGGCTACTGCCCCGAGGAGCGCGGCATCTTCGCGAGCCTGTCGTGCGAGGAGAACCTGCTGCTGCCCCCGCCGGTCGCCTCGGGCGGCATGGAGCTCGACGAGATCTACGCGATGTTCCCGAACCTGAAGGAACGGCGCGCAAGCCAGGGCACGCGACTGTCGGGCGGGGAGCAGCAGATGCTGGCGGTGGCGCGAATCCTGCGCACCGGCGCGAAAATGCTGCTGCTCGACGAGATCTCGGAAGGGCTGGCGCCGGTGATCGTGCAGACGCTGGCGCGGATGATCCGGATGCTGCGCGAGAAGGGCTTCACGATCGTGATGGTCGAGCAGAACTTCCGTTTCGCGGCGCCGCTGGCCGACCGGTTCTACGTGATGGAGCACGGGCGCATCGTCGAGCAGTTCGACGCGGCGCAACTCGAGCAGAAGATGGGCATGCTGCACGAATACCTCGGGGTGTGAGCGCAACGGCCCGATCGTCGAAGTCCCGAACGCACAAGGAGGAAGCACCATGAAACTGAAACTCTCGTCGCTGGTGGCCGCGCTGGCCCTGGCATTCGCCGGTGGCGCCGCGCAGGCGCAGATCTCGGGTAACGTCGTCAAGATCGGCGTGATGAACGACATGTCGGGCGTCTACGCCGACATCGGCGGACCCGGTTCGGTGGTCGCGGCGAAGATGGCCGTCGAGGACTTCCAGAAGATGTCGAAGGCCGGCCTGAAGGTCGAGATCGTCTCGGCCGACCACCAGAACAAGCCCGACGTCGGCTCGACGATCGCGCGCCAGTGGTACGACACCGACGGCGTCGACGCGATCGCCGACGTGCCGACCTCGTCGGTCGCGCTGGCCGTCAGCCAGGTCACCCGCGACAAGGGCAAGGCATTCCTCGCCACCGGCCCGGCGACCGCCGACCTCACCGGCAAGGCGTGCTCGCCGAACACGGTCCACTGGCTCTACGACACCTGGATGCTGGCCAACGGCACCGGCAGCGCGATCGTCAAGACCGGCGGCGACACCTGGTTCTTCCTGACTTCGGACTACGCATTCGGCCACGCGCTCGAGCGCGACACCGAGGCCGTCGTGCTGAAGAACGGCGGCAAGGTGCTGGGCAAGGTGCGCCACCCGCTCGCCACCCAGGACTTCTCCTCGTTCCTGCTGCAGGCGCAGGCGTCGAAGGCCAAGGTCATCGGCCTGGCCAACGCCGGCGGCGACACGATCAACTCGATCAAGCAGGCGGCCGAGTTCGGCATCGTCAAGGGCGGCCAGAGCCTGGCCGGCCTGCTGGTGTTCATGACCGACGTGCACGGGCTGGGCCTGCAGACCGCGCAGGGCCTGATCGTGACCGAGACCTTCTACTGGGACCTCAACGACCAGACCCGCGCGTGGTCCAAGCGCTTCGCGGCGGCCAACGGCGGCAAGTACCCGTCGATGGACCACGCCGGCGTCTACGCGGTGATCCTGCACTACCTGAAGGCGGTCGAGGCGGCCAAGACCGACGACGGCACCAAGGTCGTCGCCAAGATGAAGGAACTGCCGACCGACGACCCGCTGTTCGGCAAGGGCACGATCCGCGCCGATGGTCGCAAGCTCCACCCGGCCTACCTGTTCGAGGTCAAGAAACCGAGCGAGTCGAAGGGCCCGTACGACTACTACAAGCTGCGTGCGACGATCCCGGCCGACCAGGCGTTCCGGCCGATGTCCGAAGGCGGCTGCCCGCTGGTGAAGTGACGCCGGCAGGCTGAAGCGAAACGGCGCGACCCTCGCGGCCCCTGCGGCCGCGAGGGCACGCCCCCCGCAGACCACCGGATCGACGCTCGATGGAGATCTTCGGCATCCCGACCCAGGCGCTGTTCGGCCAGCTGCTGATCGGCCTGATCAACGGCTCGTTCTACGCGCTGCTGTCGCTCGGCCTGGCGGTCATCTTCGGGCTGCTGAACATCATCAACTTCACGCACGGCGCGCAGTACATGTTCGGCGCGTTCGTCGCGTACCTGCTGCTCAGCAAGTTCGGCATCAACTACTGGTGGGCGCTGCTGCTCGCGCCGATCGTCGTCGGTGCCACCGGCATCGTGATCGAGCGACTGATGCTCTCCAGGCTCTACAAGCTCGACCACCTGTACGGGCTGCTGCTCACGTTCGGCATCGCGCTGATCATGGAAGGGCTGTTCCGCAACGAGTTCGGCTCGTCGGGCCTGCCGTATCCGAGCCCGCCGCAGCTCACCGGCGGCCACAACCTCGGATTCATGTTCCTGCCCAACTACCGCGGGTGGGTCATCGTCGCTTCGCTGATCGTCTGCCTGGGCACCTGGTACGCGATCGAGCGTACGCGGCTGGGTGCCTACCTGCGTGCCGCGACCGAGAACCCGCAGCTGGTGCAGGCTTTCGGCATCAACGTGCCGCGGATGATCACGCTCACCTACGGCTTCGGCGTCGCGCTGGCGGCTTTCGCCGGCGTGATGGCGGCGCCGATCTACCAGGTCAGCCCGCAGATGGGGGCCAACCTGATCATCGTCGTGTTCGCCGTCGTCGTGATCGGCGGAATGGGGTCGATCCTCGGCTCGGTGCTCACCGGATTCGGTCTCGGCCTCATCGAGGGGCTCACCAAGGTGTTCTACCCGGAAGCGTCGAACACGGTGATCTTCGTGATCATGGCGATCGTTCTGCTGATCAAGCCGGCGGGCTTGTTCGGCACGCAGAAATAGGACGGCGATGGCGGGCAACGCAACTTCCCACGTGCCGGGCGCCAGGGGCGACACCGGCTACCAGCGCATCGCGTTCGTGCTGATGGTCGCGATCTTCGCGCTGTTGCCCCTGGTCGCGTACCCGGTCTTCCTGATGAAGGTGATGTGCTTCGCGCTGTTCGCGTGCGCCTTCAACCTGCTGATCGGATTCGGCGGGCTGCTTTCGTTCGGGCACGCGATGTTCCTGGGCACTGCCGGCTACGTCTCTGCGCATGCCGCGAAGGTCTGGGGATTCTCGCCGGAGCTGGCGATCCTGTTCGCCACTGGCTGCGCGGCGCTGCTCGGGCTGGTCACCGGCCTGCTGGCGATCCGGCGGCAGGGCATCTACTTCGCGATGATCACGCTGGCGCTCGCGCAGATGGTGTACTTCTTCTACCTGCAGGCGCCTTTCACCGGTGGCGAGGACGGCATCCAGGCGGTGCCGCGCGGCAAGCTGTTCGGCCTCATCGACCTCGGCTCGGCGGCGGGGATGTACCCGCTGGTGATGGCGATCTTCGTCGGCGGCTTCCTGATCGTCTGGCGCACCGTCAACTCGCCGTTCGGCCAGATCCTGAAGGCGATCCGCGAGAACGAGGCGCGCGCCACGTCGCTCGGCTACGACGTCGACCGCTACAAGCTGCTTGCCTTCGTGCTGTCGGCGACGCTGTCGGGGCTGGCGGGCGCCACCAAGGCACTCGTGTTCCAGCTCGCCTCGCTCACCGACGTCTACTGGACGATGTCGGGCGAGGTGGTGCTGATGACCCTGCTCGGCGGCCTGGGCACGCTGTTCGGGCCGGTCGTCGGTGCGGCGATCATCATCACGATGCAGAACTACCTGGCGCAGATCGGCGCCTGGGTCACCGTCGTCCAGGGCGCGATCTTCGTGGTCTGCGTGATGGCGTTCCGGCGCGGCGTCGTCGGCGAGATCGCGCACTGGCTGAAGAAGCCGCTGTAGCCCGCCCGGCGGCGCCTCCGGGCCACGGGCCCGGCCGCCGCCGCGCGCGGTCGGCCCCCGTACATTCCGCTACGCAGTCTTGCGTATTGCCCGTTGGCTCGTCGAGGACCAGGATGGCCACTGGCGACCGCGGCCCGGCCCGGCAGCGGTTGTTCCAGGCATCCCTCGAGGAGAGCGCCATGACCCGCAAGTACATCGATTGCAGGGACGTTCCGAGCGTGTCGAAGTGCACGATCGCGATATCGGCCGACTCCGACGACGAACTGCTGGAAGCCGCGGTCCAGCACGCGGTGGCCGTGCACGGTCACCAGGACACGCCGGAACTGCGCCGGCAGATCAAGGCAGGATTCAAGGAGGGCGCGCCCAAGGGCGTCGCCGCCTGAGTCGGTCGACGATCGTCTGCGGCTCAGTCGACGATCGTCTGCGACTGCTCGCGCAGGTACAGCGGCAGGTACCAGAACGAGCCGATCGCCTTGCCGGTGGTCCCGCTCGCCTTCCAGCCGCCGAACGGCTGGTACCCGGGCCACGCACCGGTGGTCGCGCCCTGTGGCCGGTTCACGTAGGTGACGCCGGCCGCGATGCGATCGAGGAAGGTGCCGATCTCGTCCTGCGCGCCGTAGAAGCCCGCGGTCAGGCCGTAGTCCGACCGGTTCGCCTCGTCGATCGCCTCGTCGAGCGAGTCGACCTCGCTCAGCAGCACCAGCGGGACGAAGTGCTCGTCGCGCCACAGCGCATCGTCGCGCGGAGCGCTCGCGACGGTCGGCGCAACGAACCAGCCGCGCGCGAGCGCGCCCTCGTCGAGCGCGCGGCCGCCCGTGTCGATCCGGCCGATCTCTCGCAGGCGCTCGACGCAGCGCAGATAGCGATCGCGCGCGCCGCGGTTGATCACCGGCCCCATCCAGTTGCTGCGCTCGGTCGGATCGCCGACCGCGATTGCCTGGGCTGCCGCGACCAGCCGGTCGCGCAGCGCCTGCGCGACCGGGCGCTCGACCAGCACGCGCGAGCAGGCCGAGCACTTCTGTCCCTGCAGCCCGAACGCCGAGCGCCAGATGCCGGTGACCGCGCGCTCGAGGTCGGCGTGGCGGGTGACGATCGCCGCGTTCTTGCCACCCATCTCGGCGATGCAGGGACGCGGCCAGCGACCCTGCGCGAAGCGGCGCAGGATGCCCATGCCGACCGCGTACGAACCGGTGAAGGTGGCGCCCGCCACGTCGGAATGGCCGGCCAGCGCGTCGCCGGCCGCGGCCCCCGGCCCGGTCACGAAGTTCAGCGAGCCGTCGGGCAGGCCGGCGTCGCGGAACGCTTCGAGCAGCAGCCAGCCACTGAGCGAGGTGTCGCTGGCGACCTTGAACACGACGGTGTTGCCGGCGGCCAACGCCGCGCCGATCGGCCCGCCGGCCAGCGCGAACGGGAAGTTGAACGGCGCGATCACGGCCCAGACGCCGTAGGGCTTCAGGCGCGTGCGGTTGCGGCTGACGAAGCCCGCGAGCGGATCGTTCGGAAGGTCGCGCACGAAACCGTCGTTGGCCTGCATCTGGTCGCAGTACCAGGCGACGAGGTCGGCGGTCTCCTGGACTTCGCCGAGCGATTCCATCCGGTTCTTCCCGACCTCGATGGCCATCGCCGCCGAGATCTCGTAGACGCGTTCCTCGATCAGCGCCGCCGCGCGGCGCAGCAGCGCGATCCGGTCGGGCCAGGGCGTGCGCGACCACGACGGGAACGCGCGGCGCGCGGCGGCGACCGCGGCGTCGACGTCCGCGGCGCCGCCCGCCGGGAAGCGGCCCACCAGCAGCCCGGCGTCGATCGGCGAGCGCACCTCGAAGCTCGCCGCCGCCTGGCGCGGCTTGCCGTCGACGAACATCGGGCGCTCGTGCCCTAGCGCCGGGCGCATCCGCGCCAGCGCTGCCTCGAAACGCTCGTGCATCGCCGGCGGCGGGTCGAACATCGTCGAGTAGGTCAGTCGGAAGGATGCGGGCGTGTCCATCGGCGGGCTCCGTGCGCGGTCTGTCGATCCGCCGAAGTTACCGCAATCGGGCGGTCATGGATGAGCGACGCGCGGGCAGCGGCGCGGCGACGCCCTCGCGCGAGCGGCCGCTACGCGACGGGCTCGGAGATCTCGATCAGGTTCAGGTCGGGGTCGCGCAGGTAGACCGAGCGCAACCGCGAGGTGGCCCCGGTGCGCATCACCGGGCCCTCGACGATCGGCACGCCCAGCTCGGCCAGCCGCGCGATCACCTGGTCGAGCGGCACGCTGGCGATGAAGCACAGGTCGAGCGCGCCCGGCACCGGCAGGTGGGCCTTCGGCTCGTATTCGCGGCCCTTCACGTGCAGGTTGATCTTCTGGCGGCCGAAGCTGAACGCCTTGCGGCCGCTGCCGAAGGTCTCGAGCTTCATTCCCATCACTTCGGTGTAGAAGCGGATGCAGGCGGCCTCGTCGGTGGTCGTGACGACGATGTGGTCGATGTGGTCGATCATTCGGGCTTCCTCAGGATCAGCGGGTCGACGTGGCCAGTGCGCCGACGCCGCTCACGACCGCTGCACCTCCGCGAGGATCGACTGTGCGCGCAGGATCACCGGCTTGTCGACCATCTTCCCGTCGACCGCGACCGCGGCGCCGCCCGAGGCCGCCGCGGCGTCGAGCACGCGCCGTGCCCACGCGCGCTCGGCCTCGCTGGGCGCAAAGTGGCGATTGACGCCATCGACCTGGCGCGGGTGGATGCACAGCTTGCCGCCGAAGCCGAGGCGGCGTGCGCGCAGCACGTCGTCGCGAAGTCGGTCCGCGTCGTCGATCGCGGTGCTCACGCCGTCGACCGGCGGTTGCAGGCCGGCGAGCCGCGACGCGAGCACCAGCTGCGAGCGGAAGGGCAGCAATTCGTCCTCGAGCGCATCGCGCATGCCGAGGTCGACCTGGAAGTCGAGCGAACCGAAGGCGAGCCGCTGCACACCGGGGGCGCCGGCAATCGCCGGCAGCGCGGCGAATCCGGCGGCGCTTTCGATCAGCGGCAGCACCGCCTGCGCGCCGGCGTCGCGCACTGCGGCAATGTCCTCGGCGCGCTCGGTTTTCGGCAGCATCACCGCCGCGACGCCGGCGCGGCCGCAGAGCGCGAGGTCGCGGCGGAACCAGGCGGTCTCGGCGCCATTGATCCGCAGGACGACGCTGCGGCTGGCGGCGAGCCAGGCGGCGACCGCGTCGCGCGCGCGGTCCTTGTCGTCCGGCGCGACCGCGTCCTCGAGGTCGACCACCACCGCGTCGGCGCAGGCGGCCAGCGCCTTGTCGAAGCGGTCGGGCCGCGAGCCGGGCACGAAGAGCAGCGAACGTGCGACGCGCGACATGTCAGGCCCCGCTTGCCAGGAAGCGGCCGACCATCGGCGCGTCGGCCAGCGACCAGATGCGCGCAATGACCGAGCGCATCTCGGCTTCGTCGGCGCCGCCACGGTATGTCGCGAGGCGCAGCGCCTTGTCCTCGAGCTCGGCGCGGCTCAGCGTGTTGCCCGGGTCGCCCTTGGGTTCGTCGACGCGCGCTTCGAGCGTGCGTCCGTCGGCCGTCTGCACGCGGACCTTGCCGATCCAGCGGGCCGGGTACGCCCGGTCGACCTCGGGGTCGAGCTCCATTTGCACCTTCTCGCGGAACGCCACGACCGCCGGGTCCTTGTAGTCGGAGTCGAACTCGGTGAGGCCGGCGCGGCCCTCGACCGCGACGAGGCCCAGCACGGTGCCCATCGAGAATTTCGCCTGGTGCACCGTCTGCGGATCGGTGACCGGCCCGAGCACGTCGATCGCGCCCTGGTGCACCTGCGCGGTCACGCGTTTCACCGCATCGGCTGCGAGATGGTGGGAGCGCATCAGCTGCTGCAGGGCGTCGGCCGCCGGATGCGTGTGGCGGCACGAGGCGTGGAACTTGAACGAGGTCTCGGCCAGCGCCCAGCGCGTGCCCAACCGATCGGTGAGCCGCGCCGGGTCGGCGTCGGTCGACATGCCCGCGGCCATGCCCTGCACGCCCTCGAGGATGTGCCGTGCGCCTGTGAAGCCGTCCCGTGCGAGGTACGCCGCAGTGAGTCCGGCGCCGGCCGCATGTGCGGTGTGCAGCTGCTTCGAGTCGGCCGCGTCGCGCAGGAATTCCCACAGGCCGGCGCTCTGCGTGCCGGCCGATCCGAACGCGTGCAGCATCTGCTCCGGGGAGAGGCGCAGCAGGCTGCCGACCGCGGCGGCGGCGGCCAGCGTGCCGGCGGTGCCGGTGGTGTGGAAGATCCGGTAGTGCGAGCGTCCGAGGAACTCGCCGACCCGGATGCCGACTTCATAGCCGGCGATCGCGGCCAGCAGCAGGTCGCGGCCCGAGCGGCCGAGCGCCTGCGCGACCGCCAGCGCCGGCGGGAACACGACCGCGGCCGGATGGAACACCGAGCCGTTGTGAACGTCGTCCTGCTCGGCGAAGTGCGACGCGGCGGCGTTGGCCATCGCGGCGGCCATCGGGCTGCTGCCGCGGCGGTGGATCAGGATTTCGCTCGGTCCGTCGGCCGGCCCCATCGCCTCGGCGAAGCCGGCGATCGTCTCGACCGGGCGCGCGCCCTTGCCGGCCAGCGCCGAGGCGAACCAGTCGAGCAACAGGTCTTCGGCGCGGCGCACGACCGGCGCCGGGATCGATTCGTAGTTCAGCGTGGCCGCGAATTCGGCCAGCTTGCGGCTCGGGTGGGACTCGCTCATCGGTCTTCCATCGTTCGGGTCAGATCACGCCGTCGTGGCGGAGCTGCGCGATCTGCGCTGCGTCGTAGCCCAGTTCGGCGAGCACGGCCTCGCTGTGCTCGCCGAGCGCCGGGATCGGCGCCATCCGCGCCTCGGTCATTCCGGGCGGCAGCAGCGCCGGCACCGCGCCGGCCGGCGTGGCCACTTCGGTCCAGCGGCCGCGCGCCTTCAGTTGCGGATGCGCCCAGACCTCGGCCATGCCGTTGACCTGCGCGTTGGCGATCTGCGCGTCTTCGAGCAATGCCACCAGCTGCGCGGCGCCGAGCTTCGCGAAGCGCTCGACGATGATCGCGCGCAGCGCGTCGCGGTTCTCGACGCGTCGCGGGTTGGCCGAGAACCGGTCGTCGATCGCCAGTTCGGGCCGGCCGAGCACTTTCGCGCAGAACACCTGCCACTCGCGCTCGTTCTGAAGCCCGAGCATCACGGTCTTGCCGTCGCCGGTCGGGAACGGGCCGTACGGGTAGATCGTCGCGTGGGCGGCGCCGGCGCGTGGCGGCGGCGCCGCGCCCTCGAACGCGTAGTACATCGGGAAGCCCATCCACTCGACCATGCTCTCGAGCATCGAGACGTCGATGCGCTTGCCGCGCCCGGTGCGACCGCGCTCGATCAGCGCGGCGAGGATGTTGCCGTAGGCGTACATGCCCGCGGCGATGTCGGCGATCGAGCAGCCGGCCTTGGCCATCTCGTCGGGGGTGCCGGTGACCGACAGGAAGCCCGACTCGCTCTGGATCAGGAGGTCGTAGGCCTTCTTGTCGCGGTACGGTCCATTGGAGCCGTAGCCCGAGATGTCGCAGACGATGAGTCCGGGGTGCCCGGGCGCGAGCGCCTCGTACGACAGCCCCAGGCGTGCGGCGGCCCCGGGGGCCAGGTTCTGCACCAGCACGTCGGCTCGGTCGAGCAGTCGTGCGAGCACCTGCGGCGCCTGCGCGTGCTTCAGGTCGAGCGTCAGGCTCTCCTTCGAGCGGTTGGTCCAGACGAAGTGCGACGCGAGGCCGGCGACGCGCGCGTCGTAGGCGCGCGCGAAGTCGCCGACGCCCGGGCGCTCGATCTTGATCACGCGAGCGCCGTTGTCGGCGAGCTGGCGCGTGCAGAACGGCGCGGCGATCGCGTGCTCGAGCGTGACGACCGTGATGCCGTCGAGCGCGCCCATCAGAACGACCTCGGCAGTCCGAGCACGTGCTCGGCGACGTAGGACAGGATCAGGTTGGTCGAAATCGGGGCGACCTGGTAGAGCCGCGTCTCGCGGAACTTGCGCTCGACGTCGTACTCGTTGGCGAAGCCGAAGCCGCCGTGGAACTGGATGCAGGCGTTGGCCGCTTCCCACGAGGCCTTCGCGGCCAGGTACTTGGCCATGTTCGCCTGCGCGCCGCAAGGCTCGTGCGCGTCGAAGCGCCGGCAGGCCTCCCACCGCATCAGGTTCGCCGCCTCGACCTCGATGAACGACTCGGCGATCGGGAACTGCACGCCCTGGTTCTGGCCGATCGGCCGGCCGAACACGATGCGCTCCTTCGCGTACTTCGTGACCCGGTCGACGAACCAGTAGCCGTCGCCGATGCACTCGGCGGCGATCAGCGTACGCTCGGCATTGAGTCCGTCGAGGATGTAGCGGAACCCCTTGCCTTCCTCGCCGATCAGGTTCCCGGCAGGGATCTCGAGGTTCTCGAAGAACAGTTCGTTGGTCTCGTGGTTGACCATGTTGGGGATCGGGCGCACGGTCAGCCCCGACTTCTCCGCCTGGCGCAGGTCGACCATGAAGATCGACATGCCTTCCGACTTCTTCTTCACTTCGGCCAGCGGCGTCGTGCGCGCGAGCAGGATCATCCAGTCGGAGTGCTGCACGCGCGAGATCCAGACCTTCTGCCCATTGACGACGTAGCGGTCGCCTTTCCTGACGGCGGTGGTCTTGATCTTCGTCGTGTCGGTGCCGGTCGTCGGCTCGGTGACGCCCATCGACTGAAGCCGCCACTCGCCGCTGGCGATCTTCGGCAGGTACTTGCGCTTCTGCTCCTCCGAGCCGTGGCGCAGCAGCGTCCCCATGTTGTACATCTGGCCGTGCAGCGCGCCCGAATTGCCGCCGGCGCGGTTGATCTCCTCCATGATGACCGAGGCTTCGGTCAGCCCGAGCCCGGAGCCGCCGTATTCCTGCGGGATCAGCGCGGCCATCCAGCCGGCCTTCGTCAGCGCGTCGACGAAGGCCTCGGGGTACGCGTGCTGCGCGTCGACCTGCCGGTGGTATTCGTCGGGAAACTGGCGGCACAGGTCGCGCACGCCGTCACGGATGTCCTGGAAGCGTTCGTCGGAAGTGGAGATCATCGGCAAGTCCGGATCGACGGTGTTCGGTGTCGGGGCTCAGGGCAATTGCGCGGTGGCGTCCATCGCGAGGAAGCCGTCGTGGTCGCGCGCCCACAGCCGCACTTCGCGGTCGCCGTCGAGGCGGCCGCAGACGGTGAAAGGATGGATGTCGAACAGCGGCCGCATCGCCCGGAATTCGAAGCGGCGCACGCGCGCGCGTCGCATCTCGCGGCGCAGCAGGTCGAGCAGCTGCGTGGCGATCAGCGGGCCGTGCACGACCAGGCCCGGATAGCCCTCGACGTCGGTGACGTAGCTGCGGTCGTAGTGGATGCGGTGCCCGTTGAAGGTGAGCGCCGAATAGCGGAACAGCAGCACCGGGTCGGGCACGATCTCGCGCGAGAACGCCGCGTCGCCTGGGGCGGGGCGCGGCTCGGGCGTCGGCGCGCCGGGCACCGGGTTGTCGCGATAGACGATGTCGTGCTCCTCGGTGATCGCCAGGCCGCGCGCGTCGGCGATCTCGTGGTGCACGTTGACGAACACCAGCGAACCGCTGCGACCGGTCTTGCCGCGCACGTCGGCGATCCGCGACTCGCGGGTGATCTCGTCGCCGACGCGCGGCGGGTGATGGAACTCGAGCCGCCCGCCCGCCCACATCCGCCGCGGCAGCGGCACCGGCGGCAGGAAGCCGCCGCGCTTCGGGTGCCCATCGGGGCCGATCTCGCTCTGCCGCGCCAGCGGCGTGAAGTACAGCCAGTGCCACAGCGGCGGCAGGTCGGTGCCCGGAAGCGGCTCGGGGTCGTCGCGGTCGAGCGTTGCCGACAGCGCGGCCACCGGCGTGGCGGTGACCAGGTCGGCGCGCCGCTCGGTGCGGCCGATCCACTGTTGCAGGTGCGCGATGTCCATGGCGGCTCGGGAAAAGCCGAAGCTTGCGCGAAACGCCGGCGCAGGACAATTCGGTTTTCGGGAAGGCGGCCTTCGGCGGCACGTAAGGGGTGGCACGGTAGACTGCGGCCGACGGCCGGGAATCGACGGCCGGCGCGGCCCCTGCCCCATGCCCATGCACTTCGACCTGGTCGACCTGCGCCTGATGGTGCGGATCGCCGAAGCCAACAGCCTGACCGGCGGGGCGGCGGCGTCGCACATGTCGCTGCCGGCCGCGAGCGCGCGCGTCAAGCACCTCGAGGAGCGCCTCGGCGCCAAGCTGCTCTACCGCACCAGCCAGGGCGTGACGCTGACGCCGCCGGGCCAGGCCTTCGTCCAGCACGCGCGGCTGGTGCTGGCGCAGATCGAGCACCTGAAGAGCGACCTGCAGGAATACGCGAAGGGCGTGAAGGGCCACCTGCGCGTGCTCGCCAACACCACCGCGCTGGGCGAGTTCCTGCCGCCGGTGCTGCGCGCCTACCTGCTGCGCCATCCCGACGTCAACATCGACTTGCGCGAGCGGCTGAGCGACGAGATCGTCCGGGCGGTGTCCGACGGGCAGACCGACCTCGGCATCGTCGCCGGCACCGTGCGCACCGAGAGCCTCGAGGTGATTCCGTACCGGCACGACCGGCTGGCGCTGGTGGTGCCGGCCGGCCACCCATTCGCGGCCCGCGCCGAGGTCGACTTCGCCGACACGCTCGATCTCGATCACGTCGGACTGCACGAGGCGAGCGCGATCCACGGCTTCGTGCGGCGCATCTGCGAGGAGCTGGGCCGGCCGCTCAGGCTGCGCATCCAGGTCGGCGGCTTCGAGACCGCGTGCCGGATGATCGAGGCGGGCGTGGGCGTCGGCGTGCTGCCCGACTCGGCCGCGCGGCGCCACGCCCAGACGATGGCGATCGGGATCGTCGCTCTGCGAGATGCGTGGGCGCTGCGCGAATTGCGGATCTGCGCGCGCAGCCTCGACGCGCTGCCGGGCTACGCGCGCGACCTGGTCGACCTTCTGGTGGCCGACGCCCGGGACGCCGCGCGGCGCGCCGGTGCTGCAGCGCAACGCTGATGGCGTGCGCCCGGTTTGCCCCGGAGGGCGCCCCGCGACTATAGTTCGCCCCGTCCGTGGCCGTCGCGCATCCGGGGCAACCCCGATGGCATGCGCCGCTGGTAACGGCCAACATCCGTCAGGTCAAAGGCAAAGGGGGGCAGCAGATGAATTTCATCCGGGCAATGCTGGCGGGCGCGATCGCGCTCGCGGTGTCGGGTGCCGCGCTCGCGCAGCAGCCGATCGTCGTCAAGTTCAGCCACGTGGTCGCCGATGCGACGCCGAAGGGCCAGGGCGCGCTGAAGTTCAAGGAGGTGGCCGAGAAGCTGCTGCCCGGCAAGGTGCAGGTGCAGGTGTTCCCGAACTCGCAGCTGTTCGGCGACGCCAAGGAGATGGAGGCGGTGCTGCTCGGCGACGTGCAATTCATCGCGCCGTCGCTGTCGAAGTTCGACCGCTACACGAAGAAGATCCAGGTCTTCGACCTGCCGTTCCTGTTCGACGACATCGCCGCGGTGGATCGCTTCCAGCAGAGCCCGGCGGGCAAGGCGCTGCTCGATTCGATGAAGAACCGGGGCCTTCAGGGGCTCGCCTACTGGCACAACGGCATGAAGGAGCTGTCGACCAACAAGGACAAGCTCACCCGTCCCGACGACGTCAAGGGGCTGAAGTTCCGCATCCAGGCGTCCGACGTGCTCGAGGCGCAGTTCCGCGCGCTGGGCGCCAACCCGCAGAAGATGGCGTTCGCCGAGGTCTACCAGGCGCTGCAGACCGGCGTCGTCGACGGCCAGGAGAACACCTGGTCGAACATCTATTCGCAGAAGTTCCACGAGGTCCAGAAGACCATCGCGGTCACCAACCACGGCGTGATCGACTACATGGTGGTGACCAACGCCAAGTGGTGGGACGGCCTGCCGGCCGACGTCCGCAAGGGCCTGCAGCAGGCGATGGACGAGGCCACCGCCTACTCGAACAAGCTCGCCAACGAGATCAACGAGCGCGACCGCAAGCGCATCGAGGAAGCCGGCAAGGCGAAGATCCAGCCGCTGTCGAAGGACGACGTCGCGGCCTGGCGCAAGGCGATGGAGCCGGTCTGGAAGAAGTTCGAAGGCGACATCGGCAAGGACCTGATCGAGGCCGCGCTGAAATCCAATCAGTGAGCGCTGCCCGGTTCGGGGCGGGGCGCGCGCAGGGACGCCTTGCGTGAAGACCGGCTGGGTCGGGCGGATGGAGGAGGGCCTCGTGGCCCTCCTCATTTCGTCGATGACGGTGATCACCTTCATGCAGGTGGTCGCGCGCTACGTCTTCAACTACAGCTTCGTCTGGGCGCTCGAGCTCACCACGTTCCTGTTCGGCGGACTGATCTTCATCGGCATTTCGTACGGCGTCCGGGTCGGCGCGCACATCGGCGTCGACGTGCTGGTCAAGACGCTGAGGCCGGGCACGGCGCGAATCGTGGCGGTGATCGCCACGCTGCTTTGCCTGGTCTACTCGACGATCGTTTTCGTCGGCGGCTGGATCTACGTCGGGAAGATCTACGACATCGGCATCCTGGCGCAGGACGTGCCCATCCCGCAGTGGGTGCCGCGGCTGGTGCTGCCGCTGGGTTACGCGCTCCTCTTCTTCCGCTTCGGCCAGGTGCTGGTGAGGACGCTCAGGGGCACGCAGGCCGGCCTGCTCGTCGACGAAGCCGAGGAGGCGCTCAAGCTGCGGCCCACCGACACCGGCGGCGCGCCAGGGGGGCGCGAATGACGACCGCCGCGCTGTTCGCGATGCTGTTCGTGTTCATGTTCCTCGGCACGCCGATCGGCGTCGCGCTCGGCCTGTCGTCGCTGCTCACGATCCTGCTGTTCGGGCAGGACTCGCTCGCGTCGCTGGCACTGAAGCTCTACGAGACCTCCGAGCACTTCACGCTGCTGTCGATCCCGTTCTTCATCCTCGGCGGCGCGTTCATGACCACCGGCGGCGTCGCCAAGCGGATGATCCGCTTCGCGGTGGCCGTCGTCGGGCACCTGCGCGGCGGGCTCGCGATGGCGTCGGTGATGGCGTGCATGCTGTTCGCGGCGGTGTCGGGCTCGTCGCCGGCCACCGTCGTCGCGGTGGGTTCGATCGTCATCGCCGGCATGGTGCGCGCCGGCTATCCGAAGTCGTTCGCCGCAGGCGTCGTCTGCAACGCCGGCACGCTCGGCATCCTGATCCCGCCGTCGATCGTGATGGTCGTCTACGGCGCGACGACCGAGACCTCGGTGGGCAAGCTGTTCATGGCCGGCGTGATCCCCGGCATCCTGCTCGGCCTGATGCTGATGGTGGCGATCTACGTGCTCGCGACGATCCGCAACCTGCCGCGACAGCCGCGCGCGACGCTGCGCGAGATCGTCGTCGCCGGACGCGACTCGCTGTGGGGGTTGCTGCTGATCGTCATCATCCTCGGCGGCATCTACGGCGGCGTCTTCACCCCGACCGAGGCGGCCGCGGTCGCCGCGGTCTACGCGTTCCTCGTCGCGGTCTTCGTCTACCGCGACATCGGCTTTCGCCAGGTGCCGGCAGTGCTGGTCGACGCGTCGAAGGTCACGGTGATGCTGATGTTCATCATCGCCAACGCGCTGCTGTTCGCGCACGTGCTGACGACCGAGCGGATCCCGCAGATCATCGCCGAGCACATCGTCGCCTGGGGAATGCCCGCCTGGGGCTTCCTGATCGTCGTGAACATCCTGCTGCTGATCGCCGGGATGTTCATGGAGCCCACCGGGATCATCCTGATCCTCGCGCCGATCCTGTTCCCGATCGCCTCGCAGCTCGGCATCGACCCGGTGCACCTCGGCATCATCATGGTCGTCAACCTCGAGATCGGCATGGTGACGCCGCCGGTCGGGCTGAACCTTTTCGTCACCGTCGGGATCACGAAGATGTCGATCGGCGAGGTGATTCGCGCGGCGTTGCCCTGGCTGTCGATCCTGCTCGCGTTCCTGGTGTTCATCACCTACGTGCCGCAGGTCACCCTGTGGCTTCCGAACCTGCTTTTCTGACCCGCCGCAGCCGCAGCGCCGCACCGAGCGTCGCCAGCGTGCAGGCGCCCAGCAGCGCCACGACCCCGGGCCAGCGCCCGGCGCTCCATGCGCCGCCAGCCACGGTGCCGATCGCGCTGGCGCCCAGGTAGTAGCTGCTCAGGTAGAGCGCCGAGGCGAGCGCCGGGCGCTCGGGCGCGCGGCGGGCCACCCAGCCGCTCGCCAGTGCGTGCGACGCGAAGAAGCCGAAGGTGCAGACCGCGACGCCGGCGATCACCACCGCCAGCGGCGCGGCGAGCGTGGCCGCCAGCCCGGCGCCCATCACTGCGACCATCACCCACAGTGCGTTGCGCCGCCCGTGGCGGTCGGCGACGCGCCCGGCGAACGCCGACGCCCAGCTGCCGATCGGATACAGCAGGAAGATCGCGCCGATCGCGGTGTGGCTCAGGCGGTAGGGCGCATCGCTCAGGCGGAACGCGAGGTAGTTGAACAGGCCGACGAAGGTGCCCATCAGCAGGAAGCCGACCAGGAACAGCCAGGGCAGCCCCGGGTCCGTCGCGATGGCGCGGATGTCGCGCAGGATTCGGCCGATCGCGGCCTCGCGCGAGCGGAAGTGACGCGACGGCGGCAGTCCCCGCCAGAAGACGACGGCAGCCACCACGCCGAGTGCGCCCATCGCGCCCAGCGCCCAGCGCCACGAGCCCCACTCGGTGATCACCGCCGACAGGAAGCGGCCGCTCATCCCGCCCAGCGCGTTGCCCCCGATGAAGAGCCCCATCGCGCGCCCCTGCGCTTCGGGTGCGATCTCCTCCGACAGGTAGGCCATTGCCGCCGCGGGCAGGCCGGCGAGCATCGCGCCCAGCAGCGCGCGCAGCACCAGCAGTTGCGTGAAGTCGGTGACCGCCGCCGATGCGATCGAGACGGCGGCCGCGAGCGCCAGCGACAGTTTCATCAGCCGCTCGCGGCCGAAGCGATCCGACAGCACGCTCGCCGGAATCAGCAGGAACGCCATCGCCGCGGTGCCGCCCGAGACCGCGAGGCTGGCCTGGGCCGGGCCCACCGCGAAGTCTTCTGCGAGCTGCGGCAGCAGCGGCTGGGTCGCGTAGAGCATCGCGAAGGTCGCGAAGCCGCCGACGAACATCGCGAGGCTGGTGCGGCGATAGGCGGGCGAGCCTGCGGCGAGCCGTTCGGCGGAAGGCGTCGGGTCGGTCACGCGCGGGAGAATCGTGGTCGGGGTGAGAGGATTCGAACCTCCGGCCTCTACGTCCCGAACGTAGCGCTCTACCAGGCTAAGCTACACCCCGAATCGCGCCCCCGGAGCGGAGGCGGCTGACGGAACCCGATCTGTTCGACGCTTCCGGCCGGGTCGGGATGCCGGAGATCGCGAGCACCCCTAGCGGTCGCGCTCGATCGAGTAAGTCGTCAAGTATAGCAGGGCGTCCCGGTACGCGGAAGTCGCGCCGTCCGGCATCAGCGTCGCGACGGTGGCGCGGGCCGCGGCGGCCTCGGCGCGCGCGCGCTCGCGCGTGTAATCGAGCGCGCCGGTGCGGTGAATCGCCGCCATGATCGAATCGAACTGCTCGGTGGAACCCTGCTCGATCGCACGGCGCACCATCGCGCGCTCGGGTTCTTCGCCGCGCAGCATCACGTGGATCAGCGGCAGCGTCGGCTTGCCTTCGCGCAGGTCGTCGCCGACGTTCTTGCCGATGTCGCCGGTGACCCCCGAGTAGTCGAGCACGTCGTCGATCAGCTGGAACGCCGTGCCGAGCCGGCGGCCGTACTCGGCTGCGGCCGCCTCGATCTCGGGCGCGGCCCCGCAGAGGATCGCGCCGAGTTGCGCGGCCGCCTCGAACAGCCGGGCAGTCTTGTAGCGGATCACCTGCATGTACCGCGCCTCGTCGGTGTCGGGGTCGTTGCAGTTGATGAGCTGCAGCACCTCGCCCTCGGCGATCGTGTTGGTGGCGTCGGCGAGCACGCCCATGACCCGCATGTCGTCGACCTCGACCATCATCTGGAAGGCGCGCGAGTAGAGGAAGTCGCCGACCAGCACCGATGCGGCGTTGCCGAACGCGTGGTTGGCGGTCTCGCGGCCGCGGCGCAGCGCCGACTCGTCGACGACGTCGTCGTGCAGCAGGGTCGCGGTGTGGATGAATTCCACGACGGCGGCCAGAAGATAGTGATTGCTCGCTCCCTTGTAACCCAGCGCCCGCGCGAAGAGCAGCAGAAGCAGCGGTCGCATCCGCTTGCCGCCCGCGCCGATGATGTAGTCGGAGATGCTGTTGATCAGCGCCACCTCCGACCCGAGCCGCTGGCGGATCACGCGGTCGGTTTCGGCGAGGTCCGAAGCCAGGGCCGGAAAGAGTTCGACGGGTTTCATGGGGCGACCATAGGAACCGGCGATTATAGTCGTCGGACGCGGGTTTTGACGGGCGGCGCAAGTTGTCGGATAATTTCGGGTTTTCCGTTCTCGGGACGAGCGTTCTCAGGACACATATCGAGAGGTTCCCATGTACGCGGTGATAAAAACCGGCGGCAAGCAGTACAAGGTTGCGGCCGGCGACAAGATCAAGGTAGAACAGATGCCGGCGGACATCGGAGCTGAAATCACGATCGACCAGGTGCTGGCGGTCGGCGCAGGCGACCAGCTCTCGGTCGGTGCGCCGCTGGTTTCGGGTGCGACGGTTTCGGCGACGGTGCTCTCCCACGGGCGGCACGACAAGGTCCGCATCTTCAAGATGCGCCGCCGCAAGCACTATCGCAAGCAGCAGGGCCATCGCCAGAACTTCACCGAGCTGTTCGTGAGCCGCATCGCCTCGGCGATCGGCGAGGCGACGGCCGAGGTGCCGGCGATCGTCCCCGCGGCGAAGGACGACATCGAGAAAATCGAGGGCATCGGCCCGAAGATCGCGATCGTGCTCGCCAAGGCCGGGATCACGAGCTTCGCGCAACTGGCCGGGACCCCGGTCGAGCGCCTGCGCGCGCTGCTGAAGTCCGCGGGCCCGCGTTTCGTGACGCACGACCCGACCACCTGGCCGGAGCAGGCGAAGCTCGCCGCCGCCGGCGACTGGGAAGCGTTCAACAAGCTGACCGACGAGCTCGTCGCCGGCAAGCGCAAGTAGCAGGGAGTCACCGAGATGGCACAGAAGAAGGGCGGCGGCTCGACGCGCAACGGCCGCGACTCGCAACCGAAGATGCTCGGCGTCAAGGCGTACGGCGGCGAGACCGTCAGCGCCGGCTCGATCATCGTGCGCCAGCGCGGCACGCAGTTCCACCCGGGCGTGAACGTCGGCGTCGGCAAGGACCACACGCTGTTCGCGCTGGTCGACGGCCGCGTGAAGTTCGCGGTCAAGGGCCCGCGCAACCGCAACACGGTCAGCGTCGACCCGTTGCAGTGACGCAGCCCGCGGCGTCGCAGGAAGCCCCGCCGCGCGGGGCTTTTTTGTCTGCGCGCGCGCCCGGAGATCGCAGGACACCAGGATGAAGTTCGTCGACGAGGCGACCATCGAAGTCACCGCCGGCAACGGCGGCAACGGCGTCGCGTCGTTTCGCCGCGAGAAGTTCATCCCGAAGGGCGGCCCCGACGGCGGCGACGGCGGCCGTGGCGGCAGCATCTGGGCGGTGGCCGACCGCAACGTCAACACGCTGGTCGACTACCGCTACCAGCGCAAATTCGTCGCGAAGAACGGCGAGCGCGGACGCGGTTCCGACCAGTACGGCGCCGCGGCCGACGACATCCGCCTGCGCGTGCCGGTGGGCACGCAGGTCCACGACGAGGACACCGGCGCGCTGATCGCCGACCTCACGCACCACGACGAAGTGGCGCTGCTCGCGAAGGGAGGCGAGGGCGGGCTCGGCAACATCCACTTCAAGTCGAGCACGAATCGGGCGCCCCGCCAGTGCACGCCCGGCAAGGAAGGCGAGCACCGCAGGTTGCGGCTCGAGCTGAAAGTGCTGGCCGACGTCGGGCTGCTCGGCCTGCCCAACGCGGGAAAGTCGACGTTCATCGCGGCGGTCAGCAACGCGCGCCCGAAGATCGCCGACTATCCGTTCACGACGCTGCACCCGAACCTGGGCGTGGTCCGGGTCGGCGCGGGCAAGAGCTTCGTGATCGCCGACATCCCGGGCCTGATCGAGGGAGCAGCCGAGGGCGCCGGGCTCGGGCACCAGTTCCTGCGCCACCTGCAGCGCACGCGGCTGCTGCTGCACCTGGTCGACCTGACACCGTTCGATCCGGATGCCGATCCGGTGCGCGACGCGCGCGCGATCGTGCGCGAGTTGCGCAAGTACGACCCGGCGCTGGCCGAGAAGCCGCGCTGGCTGGTGCTGAACAAGATCGACATGATCTCCGCCGAAGAGCGCGAGGCGCGCGTCGCCGACTTCGTCAGGCGCTACCGCGGGCGCGGCCGCAACGCGATGCCGGTCGAGCGCGTGTTCGCGATCTCGGCGCTGACGCGGGAGGGCTGCGAGGCGCTGTGCCTGGCGGTCAACGAGTACCTCGAGTCGATCAGGCCGCCCGAGCCGCAGGACGCCGACGTGCGCTTCGAGCGCAACGGGCAGGCGGCCGGCGACGACGCGGGCCGCGAGGCGACGCATGGCTGAACGGCCCGCCGCAGCCCGGGACGCGCAGCGCACGGCGGACCAGTCGGTGGCGCCATTGCGCGACGGCCGGCGGATCGTCGTCAAGGTCGGCTCGAGCCTGGTGACGAACGAGGGCCGCGGCCTGGACGAGCAGGCGATCTCGCAGTGGGGCCGCCAGATCGCCGAGCTGCGCGTGCTGGGCAAGGAAGTGGTGATGGTGTCGTCCGGCGCCGTGGCTGAGGGCATGAAGCGCCTGGGCTGGGCGAAGCGGCCGAAGGCGATGCACGAGCTGCAGGCTGCGGCGGCGGTCGGGCAGATGGGGCTCGCGCAGGTCTACGAAACCTGCTTCCGTGCGCACGGGCTGGGTACCGCGCAGGTGCTGCTCACGCACGACGACCTCTCGGACCGCAAGCGCTACCTGAACGCGCGCTCGACGCTGCTCGCGCTGCTCGGGCTCGCCGTGGTGCCGATCATCAACGAGAACGACACCGTCGTCACCGACGAGATCAAGTTCGGCGACAACGACACGCTCGGCGCGCTGGTGGCGAACCTGATCGACGCCGATGCGCTGGTGATCCTCACCGACCAGAGCGGGCTGTTCACCGCCGATCCGCGGCGCGATCCGCAGGCGCGCCTGCTCGAGCGCGTCGTGGCCGGCGACCCGGCGCTCGAGTCGATGGCCGGAGGCGCGGGTTCGTCGGTCGGCCGAGGCGGAATGATCACGAAGGTGCTGGCCGCGAAGCGCGCCGCAAGCAGCGGGGCGCATACCGTCGTGGCGTCGGGCCGCGAGGCCGACGTGCTGGTGCGGCTCGCCCGCGGCGAATCGATCGGGACGCGGTTCATCGCGCAGACGCCGCGCATGGCCGCGCGCAAGCAGTGGCTGGCCGACCACCTGCAGCTGCGCGGCTCGGTGCGGCTCGACGCCGGCGCCGCGCGGGCGCTGGTGGCCGGCGGGCGCAGCCTGCTGCCGATCGGCGTGACCGCCGTCAGTGGCGAGTTCGAGCGCGGCGAGGCGGTCGCGATCCGCGACCCCGATGGCCGCGAGATCGCGCGCGGGCTGATCAACTATTCGAGCTCGGAGACCCGGCTGATCATGCGCCGCCCGTCGTCCGAGATCGAGGCCATCCTCGGCTTCACCGAAGAACCCGAACTCGTGCACAGGGACAACCTGGTCTTGCGCTAGCGCAAGACCAGGTTGCGGCGAAGGCTAACCTGCCGCGCAGCGGCAGGTTAAGCCCGCGAAGCGGGCGGCCGCAGCCACAATCCGCGCACAGCGATAGCAGGACCAAATTGCGGCGAAGGCCAACCTGCCGCGCAGCGGGCGGCCGCAGCCACAATGGCGCGAGCCGCCAGCAGGCCTACGCCTCCGCTGGCGCCGCTTCCCGGTCTGCCGTCTCCCCGACCTCGTCGATGGTCTCGCCGATTGCCTCGGCCTCGTCGACCGAGACCACGCGCCGGTTCTCACAGAAGAACCGCAGTCCGGTGCGGTTCTGCGCGTAGAGGCGTCTCGCCGCCGCGAGCGCGGCGGAAGGATCGAGAATCGTCGTCAGCGAAAACACTTCGGTGCCTTCCGTCTCGGCGTCGGCGCCGTGTGCCTGCATCGTCTCCATGGTCCGTCTCCTGTCGGAACGATGGAACCAGACTAGGCGGGCGATGCGGCGGGTACGGGCACCCGCCGGGCGGACGCCACTTGTCGCAGGACGAACGTCGGTTCCGGACGCCCGGATGTTGCGCCCGAACCACGGCATCAGCCGCGGCGGGCCCGCCGCACTGTCCGCCGCGTCACGACCCGGGCGTAGATCGCGAGGTTGATCGCGACGACGATCGCGCCGAGCCAGCGCTGCGCCTGAGGGGTGAGGCCGGCCGGATAGACGATCGGAATCAGGTAGTGCTCGACGAAGCCGCCCCCGTAGCCCGAGGCGCCGGCGAGCCTGCGCAGATCGTTCTCGAGCGGCGTCAGCGGGCAGATCGCGCCGCTGAACTCGATCCAGGCGGCCCACGCTGCCGCCGGCAGGTGCAGCCATGCGATCCGCGGCCGCCCGGCGACGAGCAGGCCTCCGAGCACCGCGAAAGCGACGAACGCGAGGTGCGCCAGCAGCACTGCGTCGGCGGCGAGCCGGGCACCCATCGCGGACGAACTCAGGTCAGCGGCACGAAGTCGTAGCCGCTGTTGCGCCGGACGATCCGGCCGAGGCCCGGCGCAGGCAGGTGGTAGCCGCCGACGATCCAGTCGCCGGCGACCGCCGCTTCGAGCAGCCGCCGCCGGGTCTGCCGCGCCGCTTCGGCGTCCATGTCGAAGCGCACGGCCCAGTCGGGGTTGCGGACGAACAGCGCGGCGACGTTGACGAGGTCGCCGAGGTAGGTGAAGGTCTGCCCCTGCGAGGCGATCGAGAACGCGGTGTGGCCCGGCGTGTGCCCGTAGGCAGCGATCGAGCGGATGCCGGCGACGAGCTCGTCGCCAGGCCGGAACCGCGCCACGCTGCCGGCGGCCGGCCCGAAGACGCGACGCACCGCATCGCCGCTCGGGGCGCCGGGCGCTGCAGCCCGCCGCGAGTCGTCGGTCCAGAAGTCCCATTCGGGCGCGGGCACCACCAGACGCGCATTCGGGAAGGTCAGTGCGCCGTCGCGGTCGCGCAGGCCGTTGACGTGGTCGCCGTGGAAATGCGAGATCAGGACGGTGTCGATCGATCGGGGGTCGATGCCCGCGACCCGCAGGTTGGCGAGCAGCCGGCCTGCGGTCGGCGCTCCGAACTGGCCGTTGCCGGCGTCCATCAGGACCCGCCTGCCGACGTGCTCGACGACGAACGCGGTGAACGGGATCGCGAGGCGGTCTTCGGGCAGTCCGGCCTCGCGTAGCGCCCGCTGCACCTGGCCCAGCGTTGCGTTGCGAACGAAGCCGTCGGCGAGCGGGAAGCTCGCCTCTCCGTCGCTGACCGCGGTGATCGTCGCGGCGCCGACGCGCGCGCGGAACGCGCCGGGCGCGACCGAACTCGCAACCGGCGAGGGCGCCGCGGGGGCGGCGCATCCCGCCACCAGCGGCATCGAGGCCGCCGCTGCGAGGCCGAGGCCGGTCCGGATGAACTGTCGACGCGAAGCGGGCACGGGAACTCCTTGTCCTGGTGGGCACATTGTCGATGATGGCGGCCGGGGCCGCATCCCGCGCGATGCGGAACGGGACGCAAAAAAAAGGCGACAATCGCCACCTGCGGAACCACGCAAGGGTCGACGATGGCCGAGCAGTCCTTTCACGGTGTCTTTCCCTACCTCGTCTCGCCGCTCGACGCGGCCGGCCACGTCAAGGAAGAGGTTCTGGCGCGGCTGTGCGAAGACCTGATCGCGTCCGGCGTGCACGGTCTCGCCCCGCTGGGATCGACCGGCGAATTCGCCTACCTGTCCTGGGAGCAGCAGCGCCGCGTGGTCGAGGTGGTCATCGAGGCGGCGAACGGCCGCGTGCCGGTGGTGGCCGGCGTGGCCTCGACGACGATCGCGCAGGCCGAGTCGCGCGCCCGCACCTTCGAGCGGATGGGCGTCGACGGGATCCTCGCGATCCTGGAAGCGTATTTCCCGATCGACGACGAGGGCGTCCACGCGTACTTCGAGGCGATCGGCAAGTCGGTGGACCTGCCGGTCGTGCTCTACACGAACCCGAACTTCCAGCGCTCGGACCTGAGCCTGCCGGTGATCGAGCGGCTGAGCCGCGTGCCGAACATCCGCTACATCAAGGACGCGTCGTCGAACACCGGGCGACTGCTGTCGATCATCAACCGCGTCGAGGGCCGGATGCAGGTGTTCGCGGCGTCGGCGCACATCCCTGCCTGCGTGATGCTGATCGGCGGCGTCGGCTGGATGGCAGGTCCGGCCTGCGTCGCGCCGCGCCAGAGCGTGGCGCTTTACGAGGCCTGCCGCCGCGGCGACTGGGCCGCGGCGATGGAGTTGCAGCGGCCGTTGTGGGCGCTGAACCAGGCGTTCGCGAAACACAACCTCGCGGCGTGCATCAAGGGCGGGCTGGAATTGCAGGGCTATCCGGTCGGCGCGCCGTTGCGGCCGCAGGCGCCGCTCACGCCGGCCGGCGTCGAAGAGGTGAGGGCGGCGCTGACCGCGATCGGCGCGCTGTAGCGGCCGGTCGGGCGCGCGCCCGCGAGCGCCGACCGAGTCGGCAAGGAGCAACGTCATGGCAGGTCAACCCGCGCACCGCACCGAGCGCGACACCTTCGGGCCGATCGACGTGCCCGGCGAGCGGCTTTGGGGCGCGCAGACGCAGCGCTCGCTGCAGTTCTTCGCGATCTCGACCGAGCGGATGCCGGGGGAACTGGTGGCCGCGCTGGCCGAGGTCAAGCGCGCGGCGGCGATCGCCAATCGCGACCTCGGCCTGCTCGACGACGTGAAGGCGCGGGCGATCGTCTCGGCCGCCGACGAGGTGCTCGACGGGCGGCATCGCGACGAATTCCCGCTGTCGGTCTGGCAGACCGGCTCGGGCACGCAGACCAACATGAACGTGAACGAGGTGCTGGCCAACCGCGCGTCGGAGCTGCTCGGCGGCGAGCGCGGCCCGCGGCGCCTGGTGCACCCGAACGACGAGGTGAACCTCGGGCAGTCGTCGAACGACGTGGTGCCCACGTCGATCCACGTGGCGGCGGCGAACGCGGTCGCGCAGCGCCTGCTGCCCGCGCTCGACGCGCTGCGGGCGACGCTGCAGGGCAAGTCGGACGCGTTCGTCGACATCGTGAAGATCGGGCGCACGCATCTGCAGGACGCGACGCCGCTCACCGTCGGCCAGGAGATCTCGGGCTGGGTCGCGCAGCTGGCGCGCGCGCGAGACGCGATCGCGCGCGCCTTGCCGGCGGTCTGCGAGCTCGCGATCGGGGGCACCGCGGTCGGCACCGGGCTGAACACGCATCCGGAATTCGCCGGGCGGGTGGCCGGACAACTCGCCGAGCGGCTGTCGCTGCCGTTCGCGCCTGCGCCGAACCGGTTCGCCGCGCTGGCGGGCCACGAGCCGGTGGTGGCGCTGCACGGCGCGCTGCGCGCGCTGGCCGCGGCGCTGACGAAGATCGCCAACGACGTGCGCTGGCTGGCGAGCGGGCCGCGCTCGGGACTCGGCGAGATCCGCATTCCCGAGAACGAGCCGGGCAGTTCGATCATGCCGGGCAAGGTGAACCCGACGCAGTGCGAGGCGATGACGATGCTCTGTGCCCAGGTGCTCGGCAACGACGTCGCGATCGGCGTCGGCGCGGCCTCGGGCAACTTCGAGCTCAACGTGTTCCAGCCGCTCGTCGCGCACAACCTGCTGCAGAGCCTGCGGCTGCTCGCCGACGGCATGGCGAGCTTCGACCGGCACTGCGCGGCCGGCATCGAGCCCGATCGCGCGCGCATCGCGGCGCTGCTCGAGCGCTCGCTGATGCTGGTGACCGCGCTCGCCCCGCACATCGGCTACGAGCGCGCGGCCGAGATCGCGAAGAAGGCGCACCGCGAAGGCAGCACGTTGCGCGAGGCGGCGCTCGCGCTGGGCCACGTCAGCCCCGCGCAGTTCGACGAGTGGGTGCGTCCGGAACGGATGACGGCTCCGGGCTGACCGGACCAAGCTGCGCGATCCGCCTGGCGAGCCGGTCGTAGAGGCGGTCGGCCTGGGCGGGGTCGAAGTCCGCGTGATACGACTTGCGCACGCCGTCCTCGGCGAGCTGCACGTGTTCGGTCGGGGCGAGTCCGCGCTGCTGCAGGCAGGCGCGGGCGCAGGCCAGCGCGCAGCCGTCGATCGCGAGGACCGGGCGGCCGGCCCGCGCCGCCTTGCGGGCCGTGGCGACCAGCGCCGGCACGTCGCCGCCGATCCCGGCGATGCAGGACATCTCGGCCATGCCGGCGCGGTCGAGGCGCAGCGCGAGGTGGTTGGCCAGCTGGGCTGCGCTGGAGCAGCCGGAACAGCTGTAGACGAGCGGCAGGTTCGATCGGGTGGTCATCGGGAGGCGCCTGGCCAGGCGCCATGATGCACCCGAAACCGGATCGCGCCGGCGGCGGCCATTGCGTGCTCGGGGTCGTGGCGCATCGCTTATGCTTCGACCCATGACCGCCGCCGGCCCCGCTTCGACCGCCCCGGATCCCTCCGAAACCAGCGCCACGCGGCGCAGCTCGCTGTCGGTGCTGCGCGCGCTGTGGCCGTTCATGGCGCCCTATCGCGCGCGGGTCGCCGTGGCCGCGATCGCGCTGCTGGTCGCGGCCGTCGCGACGCTGGTCGTGCCGATCGCGTTCCGGCAGATGATCGACGTGGGGTTCGCCGCGCGCGCAGTGGCCTCCGAGCGCGCCAACGTCAACCTGTGGTTCCTCGCGCTGTTCGGCGTCGCGGTCGTGCTCGCGCTGGGCACTGCGGCACGCTTCTACAGCGTGTCGTGGCTCGGCGAGCGCGTCACCGCCGACCTGCGGCGCGCGGTCTACCGGCAGGTGCTGCGGCAGGACGCGCGCTTCTTCGAGACGTTGAAGACCGGCGAGGTATTGTCGCGGCTGAGCACCGACACGACGCTGATCCAGACACTGGTTGGCACCAGCATCTCGCTCGGGCTGCGCAACGCGCTGCTCTTCGCCGGCGCGCTGGCGATGCTGATCGTGACCAGCCCGCAGCTCGCCTCGATCATCGTCGGACTGCTGCTGCTGGTCGTGCTGCCGATCCTCGTGTTCGGGCGGCGCGTGCGGCGGCTCTCGCGGGTGAGCCAGGACGCGCTCGCCGACAGCAGCGCGCTGGCCGGCGAGACGCTGAACGCGATCCAGATCGTGCAGGCCTACGCGCGCGAGCCGCTCGAGGCGCAGCGCTTCGGCGATTCGACCGAGTCGGCGTTCGCCAGCGCGATCCGGCGCGTGCGCGCCCGTTCGCTGCTGACCGCGCTGGCGATCGTGCTGGTGTTCGGCGCGATCGTGTTCGTGCTCTGGCTGGGCGCGCACGCGGTGCTCGAGGGGCGCCTGACCGCCGGATTGCTGACCCAGTTCATCCTCTACGCGGCGCTGGTGGCCGGCGCCACCGGCGCGATCGCCGAGGTGCTGGGCGACGTGCAGCGCGCGGCCGGCGCGGCCGAGCGGCTGCTCGAACTGCTCGAGGCCGAGCCGGCGATCCGCGCGCCGGCGCGCCCCGAGCGGCTCGCGCCTTCGGGTCGTGGCGCGCGCGTGAACTTCGACTCGGTCGCGTTCAGCTATCCGTCGCGGCCCGACGAGCGCGCGCTCGACCAGGTGACGCTCGAGATCGCCGCCGGCGAGACCGTGGCGCTGGTCGGGCCGTCGGGCGCGGGCAAGACGACGCTGTTCCAGCTGCTGCTGCGCTTCCACGATCCGTCCTCGGGCACGATCCGGTTCGACGGCGTCGACCTGCGCCGCCTCGACCCGGCCGACCTGCGCGGCGCGATCGGGCTGGTCTCGCAGGACAGCGTGGTGTTCTCGGCCGACGCGATGCAGAACATCCGTTACGGCCGGCTCGACGCAGCAGACGACGAGGTGATCGAGGCGGCGAAGGCGGCGCGCGCGCACGAGTTCATCGAGAAGCTTCCCGACGGCTATCGCACGTTCCTTGGCGAGCGCGGCGTGCGCCTGTCCGGGGGACAGCGCCAACGCATCGCGATCGCGCGCGCGCTGCTGAAGAACCCGCCGCTGCTGCTGCTCGACGAGGCTACCAGCGCGCTCGACGCCGAGAGCGAGCGCGCGGTGCAGGCGGCGCTCGAGCGCGCGATGCGCGGTCGCACCACGCTGGTGATCGCGCACCGGCTCGCGACGGTGGTCGGCGCCGACCGGATCGTCGTGCTCGAGCGCGGCCGCGTCGTCGACGTCGGCACGCACGCCGAGCTGGTCGAGCGCGGCGGCTTGTACGCGCGGTTGGCCGCGATACAGTTCGATTCCCACCTGGAGACCCCATGAAACTCGTTCGCTACGGAAGGTCCGGCAAGGAAAGGCCGGGCCTGATCGACGCCGATGGCAGGCTGCGCGACCTGTCCGCGGTCGTGCCCGACATCGGCCCCGAGCAGTTGTCGCCGAAGGGACTCGCGAAGCTCGCGAAACTGAAGCCCGAGCGGCTGCCGGCGGTGCGCGGCAAGCCGCGCTTCGGGCCGCCGCTCACCGGCACGACCAAGTTCGTCGCGATCGGGCTGAACTACTCGGACCACGCCGCCGAGACCGGCTCGCCGGTGCCGAAGGAGCCGATCGTGTTCCACAAGACGCTGAGCTCCATCGTCGGCCCGGACGACGACGTGATGCTGCCCAGGGGCTCGGTCAAGACCGACTGGGAGGTCGAGCTCGGCATCGTGATCGGCACGCGCGCGCGCCACGTGACGAAGAAGAGCGCGCTCGCGCACGTCGCAGGCTACCTGCTCGTCAACGACGTCTCCGAGCGCGAGTACCAGCTCGAACGCAACGGCACCTGGGACAAGGGCAAGGGCTGCGACACCTTCGGGCCGATCGGCCCGTGGATCCTGACCGCCGACGAGGTGAAGAACCCGCAGAACCTCGACATGTGGCTCGACGTCAACGGCCAGAAGCGCCAGCGCGGCAACACGAAGACGATGATCTTCGACTGCGCGACGCTGGTCTCCTACGTCAGCCAGTTCATGACGCTGAACCCCGGCGACCTGATCACCACCGGCACGCCGCCCGGCGTGGGCCTGGGCATGAAGCCGCAGCAGTTCCTGAAGCCGGGCGACGTGATCACCGCCGGCATCGAGGGGCTGGGCACGCAGACGCAGCGCGTCGTGAGGTTCCGGGCGTGAGCGCGGCCGGCTCGCCGGTGCTGCTGCTGGCGCCGCTCTATCCGCCGACGCAGGCCGAGCTGGAGGCCGGCCACCGCGTGGTGCGCCTGTGGGAGGCGGCCGACGCCGGCGCCCAGCTCGACGCGATCGCCGCCGACTGCAGGGTAGCGGTCACCCATTCGGGCCGCGGGATCGATCGCGCGACGATCGCGCGGCTGCCGCGCCTCGAGCTGGTCGCGAACTTCGGGGTCGGCGTCGATGCGATCGACCTCGACGCCTGCCGCAGCCGCGGCATCGCGGTGACCAACACCCCCGACGTGCTCACCGAGGACGTCGCCGACCTCGCGCTGGCGCTGCTGCTCGCCGCGGTGCGCCGCATCCCGCAGGGCGACCGGTTCGTCCGCGAAGGCCGCTGGGCGAAGGGACCGATGGGGCTCACGCAGAGCCTGCAGCGGCGCAAGGTCGGCATCGTCGGGCTGGGGCGGATCGGAGCCGCGATCGCGCGCCGCTGCGCGGCGTTCAACACCGAACCGGGGTACTTCGGGCCGCGACGCAAGGCCGGCGTCGACTACCGGTATTTCGACGACATCGTCGCGCTGGCCCGGTGGGCCGACGTGCTGGTCGCCGCCTGTCCCGGCGGGCCGGACACCGCCCGGCTCGTCTCGCGCACGGCGCTCGAGGCGCTCGGCCCCGAGGGCGTGTTCGTCAACATCGCGCGCGGGTCGGTCGTCGACCAGCCGGCGCTGGTCGAGCTGCTGGCCGCCGGGCGGCTCGGCGGCGCCGGCCTCGACGTGTTCGATGACGAGCCGAACGTTCCGCCCGAGCTGCTCGCGCTCGACAGCGTGGTGCTGCAGCCGCACCAGGGCAGCGCGACGCACCCGACGCGCGCCGCGATGGGGCGGCTGGTGCTGGACAACGTCGCGGCCTGGGCCGCGGGGCGGCCGCTCGCGACGCCGGTCTGAGTCAGCCGCGCTCGGCCTCGTCGGCGGGCGCCTCGACGTGCTTGTGCCGCGCGCGGGTGCGCCCGCGCAGGTAGCGGCTCGCCTCGGGAAATCCGGCACGCTGCTCGCTGCGATGGAACAGCATGCGCGCCAGCTCGTTCAGCGCCTGGCTGTAGACCTCGCGCTTGAACTCGATCACCGCGTCCAGCGGCACCCAGTAGTCGTTCCAACGCCAGGCATCGAACTCCGGGTGCTCCGAGGCGCGCAGGTCGACGTCGCTGTCTCGGCCGACCAGCCGAAGCAGGAACCAGATCTGCTTCTGCCCGCGGTAGTGGCCGCGCCACTCGCGCCGCACCCAGTGCTCCGGCACGTCGTAGCGCAGCCAGTCGCGGGTGCGACCGACGATGCGCACGTGCTCGGGACGCAGCCCGACTTCCTCGTGCAGCTCGCGGTACATCGCCTGTTCGGGCGATTCGCCGCGCTTGATGCCGCCCTGCGGAAACTGCCACGAATGCTCGCGAACCCTCTTGCCCCAGAAGACCTCGTTCCTCGAATTGACCAGGATGATGCCGACGTTGGGGCGATAGCCGTCACGGTCCAGCATGGCCCGCACCCCTCGATCCCATACAATTGAAACGATTATATAGAGCCGACGTCGGCGCCGGAACACCGGCGACCGCCCTACTGCGGATTGCGCATGAAAGCCTCCCGATTCCACCTCTCGACCCTGAAGGAAGCGCCCGCCGACGCCGAGGTGGTCAGCCACCGGCTGATGACGCGCGCGGGCATGATCCGCAAGCTCGCCGGCGGCATCTACAACTACATGCCGCTCGGACTGCGGGTCATCCGCAAGATCGAGGCGATCATCCGCGAGGAGATGAACCGGGCGGGGGCGATCGAATTGCTGATGCCGGTCATCCAGCCGGCCGAATTGTGGATCGAGTCGGGGCGGTGGGACAAATACGGTCCCGAGCTGCTGCGGATCAAGGACCGCCACCAGCGCGACTTCATCGTGCAGCCGACCTCGGAGGAAGCGATCACCGACATCGCCCGCAACGAGATCCGCAGCTACCGCCAGATGCCCAAGAACTTCTATCACATCCAGACGAAGTTCCGCGACGAGCGCCGCCCGCGCTTCGGCGTGATGCGCGGGCGCGAGTTCACGATGAAGGACGCCTACTCGTTCGACCGTGACCAGGCGTCGGCGCTCGAGAGCTACAAGGCGATGTACGACGCCTACGTCGCGATCTTCACCCGGATGGGGCTCACGTTCCGGGCGGTCGCCGCCGACACCGGCGCGATCGGCGGTTCGGCCAGCCACGAGTTCCAGGTCATCGCCGAGACCGGCGAGGACGCGATCGCCTGGTGCCCCGGCTCCGACTACGCCGCCAACGTCGAACTGGCCGAGGCGCTGCCGCTCATCGCGCAGCGCGGCGCACCGGCCGGGCCGCTCGCGAAGACGCCGACCCCGTCGCGCGAGAAGTGCGAGGACGTCGCCGAGCTGCTCGGCCTGCCGCTGGCGCGGACGGTGAAGTCGATCGTGCTGGCGGTGGATCGGCGCGAGCCGGTGAAGGACGGCGCGCAGGACTACGCCGGGCCGCCGCGGATCGTCGACACCGCGATCTGGCTGCTGCTGGTGCGAGGCGACCACGAGCTGAACGAGGTCAAGGCCGGCAAGGTTCCCGGGCTCGAAGGCTTCCGCTTCGCCACCGAAGCCGAGATCGTCGAGCACTTCGGCTCGCCGCCGGGCTACCTCGGCCCGATCGGCACCCGCAGGCCGGTGCAGGTGGTGGCCGATCGCACGGTCGCGGCGATGAGCGACTTCGTCTGCGGCGCGAACGAGGAGGGCTTCCACTACACCGGCGCGAACTGGGGCCGCGACCTCCCCGAGCCGATCGTGGCCGACATCCGCAACGTCCAGGCGGGCGACCCCTCTCCCGACGGCAAGGGCGCGCTCGCGATCCAGCGCGGCATCGAGGTCGGCCACGTGTTCTACCTCGGCACGAAGTACTCGGCGGCGATGCGGGCCGAGTTCGTCGACGTCGACGGCAAGTCCAGGCCGTTCGAGATGGGCTGCTACGGGATCGGCGTCACGCGCCTGGTCGGGGCGGCGATCGAGCAGAATCACGACGAGCGCGGCATCGTCTGGCCGCGCGCGATCGCGCCGTTCGAGGTCGCGGTGGTGCCGCTCGGATACGGCAAGTCCGACGCGGTGCGCGCAGTCGCCGACGCGCTCTACGCGCAGCTGCTGGCCGACGGCGTCGACGTCGTTCTCGACGATCGCGACGAGCGGCCCGGCGTCATGTTCGCCGACTGGGAGCTGATCGGCGTGCCGGTGCGCGTGACGATCGGCGAGCGCAGCCTGAAGGAAGGGCGCGTCGAGCTGCTCGTGCGGCGGGGGATGCAGTCGGAGGCGGTACCCGTCGGCGAGGCGGCGCCGGCTGTCCGGCGGCTGCTTGCAGGCTGAGCGTCCCAGGGGTCTGATCGGGGCGATGAGAAGCATCCTGCTCCTGGTGCTGGTGGTCTGCGCCGCGCTGGCGGGCCTCGTGCTGGGCGATCCGGCGCACGCCGGCGCGCAGCAGTACGAGCCGCTCGGCGCCTCGGTGCGCACCGCGCTCGCCGCCGCGGTCGACGACGACGACGAGCCGCCGCAGCCGCAGTTCGTCTCGCTCGACGAGAAGCTCGACTGGCTCACCGCGATGTCGAGCCGTCTGCCGCGGCGCTGGAAGCCCGACTTCCAGCAGCGGATGGATTTCCTGAATACGGTGCGCTACGAGGCGCAGCGCGCCGGCCTCGACCCGCACCTGGTGCTGGGACTGATCGAGGTCGAAAGCTATTTCCGCCGCTACGCGATCTCGCAGGCCGGGGCGCGCGGCTACATGCAGGTAATGCCGTTCTGGGCGAACCTGATCGGCGACGGCGATCCGTCGAAGCTTTTCGACATGCGCACGAACCTGCGCTACGGCTGCACGATCCTGCGCCATTACCTCGACGTCGAGCGCGGCGACCTGTTCCGCGCGCTGGGCCGCTACAACGGCAGCCTCGGCCGCCCCGAGTACCCGAACGCGGTGCTGCGCGCCTGGAAGCGCTGGGAGTTCGTCCCGGTCGAGCGCGGGCCGGCGCAGCGCGTCGCCTCGAACCGGTCGCCGGCGTCGTAGCGGACTGCGCGTCGCCACGATCGCGCCGCGGCGCGTTGCGGCGCTCAGGGGCCGGCCGGCGGGCGCGCCCCGACGATCCTTCCCAGCAGTCGCGCGAGCTGCCGGCGCTCCTGCGCCGTGCAGCCGACGGCGAGCGCCGCGTCGTGGGCACGCAACCGCGCCCTCAGGTCGGCCAGCGCCGCCTCGCCGTCGGCGGTCAGCGTCAGCGACTTCTCCCGGCGGTTCGACCCCGTGCCGGCGGCGATCCAGCCGCGGGCGGCCAGGAACCGGATGATCCCGACCAGGTTCGAGCGTTCGACCGCCATCGCGGTGGCGAGCACGCCGGGCCGGATTCCCGGATTGCAGGCGACGAGCTCGAGCGCTGTGAAGCGCGCCGGCGTCACGCCGGTGCCGGCGAAAGCGCGCGAGAATCCCTGCATGTTCGCCAGCTCGGCGAGATGGATCAGGTAGCCGATTGCATGTTGCAGTGCGCCATAGGCGATCGAGCCGTCGGGGCCTTGGGGTTGCCGAGCATTGCGCCTGGACATGATGATTGTTATAACGCATAGCAATCCGGGAGGGCAAATGAATCTCGCATCGAACCTGGAGCGCTGGGCCGCTGCGAAGCCGTCCCATCCGGCCGTCCTGTTCGAGGGACGCCGCATCGGCTATGGCGAGCTCGACGCGGCCGCGTCGCGCCTGGCGCACGCGCTGCGCGCGCACGGGGTCGCCGCGGGCGACCGGGTCGCGCTGTTCCTGCCGAACATCCCCGAGTACCTGGTCGCGTACTACGCGGCGCAGAAGATCGGCGCGATCACGGTCTCGATCAACGCGATCTTCCGGACGGCCGAGGTCGAGTACCTGCTGAACGATTCGGGCTCGAAGGTGGTGTTCACCGTCGGCGAGCTCGCCCGGTTCGTGCCGCGCGAGCGCTGTCCCGCCCTCGGGCACCTGGTCGTCTGCGAGGGCGAAGCGCCCGACGGCGCGGCGACGCTCGCGAGCTGGAGCGAGGGCCGCGATCCGGTCCTTCGCGGGCTCGACTGTGCGGCCGACGCGCCGGCCTCGCTGCTGTACTCGTCGGGGACGACCGGCTTCCCGAAGGGCGTGACGCTCACGCAGTCGAACGTCGCGTCGAACATCGCCACGGCCGCGAAGTGCTCGGGCTACCGCCCCGACGACCGCCTGGCCGCGTTCCTGCCGCTGTTCCACGTCTACGGCCAGAACTACATCATGAACGCCGCGGTGCTGGCCGGCGCGACGCTGGCGCTGTTCCGCCGCTTCGTGCCCGACCAGGTGCTCGAGGCGATCGGGCGCGAGCGCATCACGATGTTCTTCGGCGTGCCGACGATCTTCATCGCCCTGCTGTCGATGGACCTGTCGAAGTACGACCTGTCCTCGATCCGCTACGAGATGTCGGCGGCGGCGACGATGCCCGAGGAGATCTCGCGGCGCTGGACCGAGCGCTTCGGGCGCCGCGTCTACGAGGGCTACGGCCTGACCGAGTGCTCGCCGTTCGCCTGCTACAACGACCTGGTCGAGCATCGCTTCGGCTCGGTCGGGCGAGCGGTCGAGGGCTTCGAGCTGGCGATCTTCGACGAGGCCGACCGCGAGGTGCCGCGCGGGGAATGGGGCGAGATCGTGATCCGCGGCCCCGGCGTGATGAAGGGCTACTGGAACCGCCCCGAGGACAGCGCGCAGGCGCTGCGCGGCGGCTGGCTGCACTCGGGCGACATCGGCCGCATGGACGCCGACGGCTACGTCTTCATCGTCGACCGCGTGAAGGACATGATCAACCTGTCCGGGTTCAAGGTGTGGCCGGCCGAGGTCGAGCAGTACCTGTACAAGCTGCCGCAAGTGCAGGAGGTGGCGGTCTACGGGCTGCCGCATCCCGAAAAGGGCGAACAGGTGGTGGCCGCGGTCGTGCCCAGGCCCGGCCAACCGCTGACCGCCGACGAGGTCATCGAGTACTGCCGCGCCAACATTGCCGCCTACAAGGTGCCGGCGCGGGTCGACATCGTGAGCGAATTGCCCAAGAGCCCCACAGGGAAAATCCTGAAGCGCGTGTTGCGCGACCAGGCCGGGAAGCCGTGATAGCCTGACCGGCGATTCAGACAACGGACCTGCGGCACTCCCGCGAGCCGGGCGCCGCTTCACACGAAACCAGGAGGAGACCATGAGCAAGGTGACCCGTCGGGACTTCCACCGGATGGCGGCCGCTTCGGCGATCGTCGGCGGCAGCGCGCTCGCTGCGCCGGCGATCGTGCGCGCGCAGCCGAAGAAGCTGAAGGTCGGCGTGCTGCTGCCGCGCTCGGGCGTGCAGGCCTTCATCGGCCAGTCGTGCCAGCTCGGCGCCGACATCTCGCCGGCGCTGATCCGCGACATGTACGGCGTGGACCTCGAGCTGATGAACGCCGACACCGAGACCAACGTCGAGGTCGCGCGCTCGCGGGCCGAGAAGCTGATCAACGACGGTGCCCAGGTGCTGGTCGGCCCGTTCGACTCGGGGGCCGCCGGGGCCATCGCGCAGGTCGCCGAGCAGCGCAAGATCCCGTTCGTGATCAACATCGCCGCCGCGCCGCAGATAACCGAGCAGGGCTACAAGTACACGGTTCGCAACTTCCCGACCGCGGTCGACCTCATCCGCAACGGGCTGGCGCTCACCCGCGACCTGTTCCAGGCCACCAGCACGGCGCCGCGCACCGCGGTGTTCATGCACGTGAACGACACGTTCGGCACGTCGATGGCCAACGGCATCAAGGCGATCCTGCCCCGTCTCGACTTCCTGCCGTTCAAGGTCGTCGACACGATCTCGTACGACCCGGCCGCACGCGACCTCTCGGTCGAGGTGGCGAAGGCCAAGGCGACCAACGCCGACTTCATCATGCTGGTGAGCCGCCTGAACGACGCGATCCTGCTGGTGCGCGAGCTGGTCAAGCAGCGCTGGTCGCCGCAGGGGATCGTCAGCCCGGGGTCGCCGGGCATGTACGAGGCGCAGTTCTACAAGGCGCTCGGCAACAAGTACTCCGACTACGCGATCTCGAACGTGCCCTGGTACAACCCCAAGGCCGCGCTCACGCAGCGGGTCGACGCGGCGTTCCGCAAGCAGTTCCCGAAGGAGAACCTGAAGTTCCACGCGCTCAACGTCGGCTTCACGTTCGAGGCGATGATGATCGCCGCCGACGCGTTCAAGCGCGCCGGCAGCGCCGACGGCACGGCGCTCGCGGAGGCGATCCGCAAGACCGACATCGCCGAGCGGATGATGGTCGGCGGGCCGATCCGCTTCGACGCGAAGGGGCAGAACACGCAGATCGCGTCGGCCTGCATCCAGAACCGCAACGGCGAGCCGGTGGTGGTGTTGCCGAAGGCGGCCGCGCAGATGGCGCCGGTGTATCCGGTGCCCGCCTGGCAGGCGCGCGGCTAGGCGCGGCGATCACGGAGTACGCCGGGGCCGTCCCGGCGGAGTCGCCCGCGTGCCCATCGACGCGATCGTCAACATCGTCGTCAGCGGCCTGCTGACCGGACTGGTCTACGGGCTGATGGCGCTCGGCCTGTCGGTCATCTACGGCGTCGTGCGCATCGTCAACTTCGCCCACGGCGAGCTGATGACGATGGCCATGTACGCCGCCGTCTTCGCGTTCGCGCTGGCCGGGCTGGACCCGCTGTGGATGCTGTTCCCGGTGGCGCTGGCGTTCTTCGGCATCGGATACGTGCTGCAGCGCGGGCTGATCAATCCGTTCATCGATCGGCCCGAACACTCGCAGTTCATGTTGCTGCTGGCGCTGGCGCTGGTGCTGGTCAACGGGCTGCTGGTCGCGTTCGGCCCCGACGCGCGCAACGTCCAGGTCGACTACGCGCTCGATTCCTACCAGATCGGCCCGCTGCTCGTCGACAAGGTGCGCGTGATCTGCGCCGTGGTCGCGCTGGCGGCCTGCGCGGTGCTGTTCGCGATCTTCCGCTATACGCCGTTCGGGAAGGCGATCCGCGCCTGTGCCGACAACCTGCTCGGCGCGCAGGTGGTCGGCCTGAACGTCAGGCACCTCTACGCGCTGACCTTCGGGTTGGGCACGGCCTGCGTCGGCGTCGCCGGCTGCCTGCTCACGCTGCTGGTCGACGTGACGCCGACCTCGGGTCCGGCCTACACGCTGCTCGCGTTCGTCATCGTGATCATCGGCGGGCTCGGATCGATGGCCGGGGCGCTTGCCGGCGGCGTGCTGATCGGCGTGTCCGAGTCGGTCGCCGGGCTGCTGATCACGCCCTCGGCCAAGAGCATGCTGTCGTTCGCGCTGCTGATCCTCGTGCTCGCGTTCAGGCCGCAGGGTCTGTTCAAGGGCAAGTAGGCCGATGGATCGCTCGCGCGTCGCGCTGCTCGTCCTGCTCGCGGTGCTGTTGGTCGTGCCGCTCGCGCTCGACCGCTACCTGCTGTCGGTGATGATCCTGATCCTGTACTTCGCGTTCGTCGGGCAGGCGTGGAACATCATGATGGGCTTTTGCGGCCAGCTGTCGCTGGGCCACGCGCTGTACGTGGGTCTGGGCGCCTACACGGCCGCGGCGCTGTACCAGCACTTCGGCGTGATCCCGTGGGTCGGCATGCTGGCCGCGGTGGCGGTCTGCGTCGCGGCCGCGTCGATCATCGGCTGGCTCGCGTTCCGCTTCGGCATCGGCGGCACCTACTTCGCGTTGCTCACGATCGCGTTCGCCGAGTTCACGCGGATCGGCTTCGACCACTTCGGCTGGGTCGGCGCCTCGGGAGGCTTCTTCCTGAAGGTGGTCCAGCAGGACCGCTTCGACCTGGTGAACCTGCGCGGCCATCCGCTGATGTTCTACTACCTGGCGCTCGGGCTCGCGGTCGCTGCGTTCCTGCTGTCGGCCTGGCTGCTGCGCGGCCGGCTCGGCTTCTATTTCCGCGCGATCCGCGACAACGAGGAGGCCGCGCGCGCGGCCGGCGTCGATACGTTCCGCTACAAGATGTACGCGGTGCAGATCTCGGCCGGGATGACCGCGCTCGCGGGCGTGTTCTTCGCCTTCTACTACAACAACCTGTTCCCCGAGCAGATCTTCAACATGGGCCGGTCGATCGAGATCATCCTGGCGCCGATCATCGGCGGCGTCGGCACGCTGTTCGGCCCGGTCCTGGGCGCCGCCGTGCTCACCGCCTTGTCGGAGGGGATCAACGAACTGCTGGACCTGTCCGGTCAGGAGATTCCCGGCGCCAAGCACATCCTGTACGGGATCGCGCTCGGCCTGTCGATCATGTTCATGCCCAATGGAATCTGGCCGGCGATCGCGAGCCGCCTCGGTTTCCGCCGCCAGGACGGAGACGACGATGACGCCGGCTGAGACGGCCGTCGCGCCCGCGCGCCCGGGCGCGGCCGCGCCGATGCTCGACGTGGCCGGCGTGTCGAAGAGCTTTCGCGGGCTGAAGGCGGTCGCCGGGGCCTCGCTGTCGGTGGCGCACGGCGAGATCGTCGCGCTGATCGGCCCGAACGGCGCCGGGAAGACGACGCTGTTCAACCTGGTCGCCGGCGCGCTCGCGCCCGACGAAGGCTCGATCCGTTTCCTCGGCGCCGACATCGCGGGCGAGCGGTCCGACCGGATCTGCGCGGCGGGAATCGGCCGCACGTTCCAGATCGTCAAGCCCTTCGCCGACATGACGGTGCTCGAGAACGCGATGGTCGGGGGCTTTCGCGGCACGTCCGACCGCAGGCTCGCGCGATCGCGCGCCGAGCGCGCGTTGCGCTCGCTCGACATGTGGCTGCAGCGTGATCGGCCTGCGTCGGCGCTCACGCTGCCCGATCGCAAGCGGCTCGAAGTCGCCCGCGCGCTCGCCACCGAGCCGAAGCTGCTGCTGCTCGACGAGGTGATGGCCGGCCTGCGCCCGACCGAGACCGACCAGATGGTCGCCGCGTTCAGGCGCCTGAACGCCGAGCACGGGATCACGATCCTGCTGATCGAGCACGTGATGCGCGCGGTGATGGCGCTGGCGCAGCGCGTTTACGTGCTTCACCACGGCGAGATCATCGCGTCGGGCACCCCGCAGCAGGTGACCGGCGACCGCAGGGTGCTCGAGAGCTATCTCGGCACCGGGGCGCCGCACTGACATGCTGGCGATTCGCGACCTGTCGGTGTTCTACGGCGATGCGCAGGCGCTCGACGGCGTGAGCCTCGAGGTCGGCGCCGGCCAGGTCGTCGCGCTGGTGGGCGCCAACGGCGCCGGCAAGACCTCGCTGATCCGCACCGTGTCCGGAATCCTGCGGCCTCGCGCAGGATCGATCCGCTTCGACGGCCACGAGATCGGCGGGCTCGACAGCCACCGCGTCTGCGACCTCGGCGTCGGCCAGGTCGCCGAGGGGCGGCAGGTGTTCCCGTCGATGAGCGTGCTCGAGAACCTTCAGGTCGGCGCGATGCTGCCGCGCGCGCGGGCGCAGGCGTCGGTGACGCTCGAGCGCGTCTTCGCGATGTTCCCCAGACTGAAGGAGCGCGCGGCGCAGCTCGCGGGCACGCTGTCGGGCGGCGAGCAGCAGATGCTCGCGATCGGGCGCTGCCTGATGGGCGCGCCGCGGATGATCATGTTCGACGAGCCGTCGCTCGGGCTTTCGCCGGCGCTGGTCGGCGAGGTGTTCCGCACGATCCGCAGCCTGCACGAGCAGGGGATGACGATCCTGCTCGTCGAGCAGAACGTGGCGGCGTCGCTGCAGCTGGCCGACCGCGCCTACGTGCTCGAGAACGGCAGCATCGTCCTCGAGGGCAGCGGCGCGCAGCTGCTCGAGGATCCGCGCGTCAGGGAAGCGTACCTGGGGCTCTGAGCCGGCCGCGGCGCGGCGCGGGCAGGTCGGGGCACGTTCGGCCGCCTCGACTATCATGCGGCCGATGTCCACGCCGCCGCCGTGCCCCCCGGCGCCCTCGAGGGGCGCCGTGCAACCCGTTCCCGCTCACGACCCGCGCCGGCGTCCGGCGCGCGGGTTGGCGCTCTTCGCCGCTGCGCTGATCGCCGCCGCCGCGCCCTGCGCGGCCGGCGCCTGCGAGGCAGTTCCCGGGGCGACGCTGCGGCTGGTCGGCGGCGTGCCCGCGGCAACGCCCGCGGGGGGTACCCCGGTCGCGCAGGCGGATCCGGTCGTCGACCGCTCGGCCGAGCACGTCGTCGCACGCGGGGACAGCCTGACGTCGGTCGGCGCGCGCTACGGGGTCGCGACACGGCTGATCGCCGTCGAGAACGGCCTCGACGCCCGCAAGGCGCTGCGCCCCGGGCAGGTGCTGAGGGTGACCGCGCGCCACGTGGTGCCGCCGCCGTTGGCCGACGGGATCGTGATCAGCCTGCCCCAGCGGATGCTGTTCTTTTTCCGGGGCGGGCGGCTCGCGAGCGCGTATCCGGTCGCGGTCGGCCGATCCGACTGGCCGACCCCCACTGGCGACTTCACGGTGGTCAATCGCCAGACCGACAAGACCTGGGTCGTGCCGCCGTCGATCCAGGAGGAGATGCGTCGCGAGGGCAAGCGGGTGCTCACCGAGGTGCCGCCCGGCCCGGACAATCCGCTCGGCCGGCACTGGATCGGGCTGAGCCTGCCGGCCATCGGCATCCACGGGACGATCGCACCGGCCAGCGTCTATGGTTTTCGCTCGCACGGCTGCATCCGGGTGCACCCCGACGACGTCGCCGAGCTGTTCGACCGGGTCGCCGTCGGCGAGCGCGGCCGCATCGTCTACCTGCCGCTGCTGCTGGCGCAGGGCGAGGACGGCCGGATCTGGTTCGAGGCGAATCCGGACGCGTATCGGCGCGGCGCCGGGACCGTGGAGACGGTGCGTGCGATGGCACGCGACCGGGGTATCGCGGAAGGTTCGATAGACTGGGGGCTGGTTGCAGCGATGCTGGGTGCGCGCGACGGGCTGGCCCGCGAGGTCGGCGTCGATCGCGACCGCGCCGCAGAACGTAACGCAGGGGGTGGATGATGGTCAGGATGCCGATGCGACGGCAGCTGTTCCGCGTCGGGATCGGCGCGATGGTCACCGGGGCGGCCGCGACGGGCGCGGCGGCAATGCCGCGCCGGATCGATCCGGTCGCCGACCCGGTCGCGCGCCTGGCGTTCGTGAACACGCACACCGGGGAATCGCTCGACGTCGTCTTCCGGGAGCGCGGCCGGTACCTGACCGACGCGATCGCCGAGATCGACCGCGTGCTGCGCGACCACCGCACCGGCGAGGTGTTCCCGATCGACCACGCGCTGCTCGACCAGCTCGACCGCCTCGGCGCGCTGCTCGGCACCGGCACGCGGCCGTTCCACGTGATCTCGGGCTACCGCTCGCCGGCGACCAACGCGAAGCTGCACGCGCGCAGCGGCGGCGTCGCGACGCGCAGCCTGCACATGTCGGGTCGCGCGATCGACATCCGGATGCCCGGGGTGCCGCTGGCGACGCTGCATCGCGCGGCGCTGTCGATGCAGGCGGGCGGCGTCGGCTACTACCCGGGGTCCGACTTCGTCCACGTCGATACCGGGCGCGTGCGCACCTGGTGAGGCGCGGCTACCGTGGCGGAAGCACCTTTCCGGGATTCATGATCCCCAGCGGGTCGAGCGCCTGCTTGACCCGCCGCATCAGCGCCATCTCGACCGGCGACTTGTAGCGCGCCGACTCGTCGCGACGCAACTGCCCGAGGCCGTGCTCGGCCGAGATCGAGCCGCCGAACGCGTGCACCGCGTCGTGCGTCACGAGGTTGATCGCCGGCTGCAGCGCGAGAAAATCGGCTTCGTCCCCGGGGCCGCAGCGACCGACCGGCGGCGACACGTTGTAGTGCAGGTTGCCGTCGCCGAGGTGCCCGAAGACGACCATCCGGATGCCGGGGAAGCGCTGCTCGAGGGCGGCGTTGGTGGTCTCGACGAAGTCGCCGATCGACGAGATGGGCACCGAAACGTCGTGCTTGATGTTCTTGCCGGTCAGCGACTGCGCCTCGGAGATCAGCTCGCGCAGGGCCCACAGCGCGCGGCTCTGCGCGCCCGAGGTCGCGACGACCCCATCGCGCACGATGCCCGTTCCGAGCGCGCGCTCCATCAGCGCCTCGAACGCGGCGGTGGCGTGCGCCTCGCCCTCGCTGTCCGATGTCTCGAGCAGCACGTAGTAGGGCGCGACCTGCGCGAACGGTCGCCGATGTCCGGGGAAGTGCTGCGCGACCAGCTCCAGGCACAGGTCGGAAATCAGCTCGAACGCGGTCAGCGACGACCCGAGCGCCGACTGCGCCTGCTCGAGCAGCCGCAGCGCGGCGTGCGGATCGTCGAGCGCGGCCATCGCCGTCACCTGCGCGGCCGGCAGCGGATAGAGTTTCAGCGTCGCCGCGGTGATCACGCCCAGCGTGCCTTCCGAGCCGACGAACAGGTCGCGCAGGTCGTATCCGGTGTTGTCCTTGCGCAGCCCGCGCAGGCCGTGCCAGGTGTCGCCGTCGGCGGTCACGACCTCCAGGCCCAGGCACAGCTCGCGTGCGTTGCCGTAGCGCAGCACCGCGACGCCGCCGGCGTTGGTCGACAGGTTGCCGCCGATCGTGCACGAGCCCTCGGAGGGCAGGCTGAGCGGGAACAGGCGGCCGGCCGCCTGCGCGGCCGCGCGCACCTCGGCCAGCGTGCAGCCCGCCTCGACGGTGATCGAGTTGTTCACCGTGTCGACCGCGCGCACGCGCTTCAGGCGCGCCAGCGACAACACGATCGAGCGACCCGTGTCGTCGGGCGTGGCCGCACCGGACATGCCGGTGTTGCCGCCCTGCGGGACGACGGCAACGCGATGCGTGGCGCACCAGCGCACCACCGCCGCGACGTCTTCGACCGTGTCGGGCATCGCCACGGCCATCGCGCGGCCGAAGTAGCGGCGGCGCCAGTCGACCAGGAAGGGCTCGAGGTCCCGCGCGTCGGTCAGCAGCCGCCCGGCGAACGCGCCGCGCAGCGATTCGATCGGAGGGAGGGCGGGAAGCTCCATCGTTTCCGGTGGCGGGCCGCTATCCGCGTGTGCCCGGCATCATGCCGCGCATGCCGCGCATCATCTTCGCGAGCCCGCCCTTCTGCATCTTCTTCATCATCGACTGCATCTGGTCGAACTGAGTCAGCAGCCGGTTGACCTCCTGGACCTGCACCCCGGCGCCAGCGGCGATGCGCCGCTTGCGGCTCGCCTTGATCAGCTCGGGCCTGGCGCGCTCGGCCTTCGTCATCGACTGGATGATCGCCTGCATCCTGCGCATCTGGCGCTCGGCCTGCGACATGTCGGCGCCGGCCGCCGCCTGCTGCAGCTGCGACGGCAGCTTGTCGAGCAGCGACGCGAGGCCGCCCATCCGGTTCATCTGGCCGAGCTGCGCGGCGAAGTCGTTCAGGTCGAAGCGGTTGCCCGCCTTGAGCTTGTCGGCGAGCGCCCTCGCGGTCTTCTCGTCGACCGCCTTGTGGGCTTCCTCGACCAGCGAGACGATGTCGCCCATCCCGAGGATGCGGTTGGCCATCCGCTCGGGGTGGAATCCCTCGAGCCCCGACAGCTTCTCGCCGACGCCGACGAACTTGATCGGCGCGCCGGTGACCGCCTTCACCGACAGCGCGGCGCCGCCGCGCGCGTCGCCGTCGAGCTTGGTGAGCACCACGCCCGTGAGCGGCAGCGTCTCGCGGAACGCCTTCGCGGTGTTGACCGCGTCCTGGCCCTGCATCGCGTCGACGACGAACAGGGTCTCGATCGGCCGGAGCTGCGCGTGCAGCGCGGCGATCTCGCGCATCATCTCGTCGTCGATCGCGAGGCGCCCCGCGGTGTCGACCAGCAGCACGTCGTGGTAATGGGTGCGGGCCCACTGCAGCGCGGCCGCGGCGATGTCGGACGGCTTCTGGTCGGGCGTCGAGGCGAAGAAGTCTGCCCCGGCCTGGGCGGTGACGCTGCGCAGCTGCTCGATCGCCGCCGGGCGATAGACGTCGCACGAGACCGTGAGCACCTTCTTCTTCTTGGTCTCGCGCAGCCACTTCGCCAGCTTGCCCACCGTGGTGGTCTTGCCGGCGCCCTGCAGGCCGGCCATCAGCACGATCGCCGGCGGCTGGGTCGCGAGGTCGAGCTCGGCCGTCCTGCCGCCCATCAGCTCGGCGAGCTCGCGGTGCACCACGCCGACCAGCGCCTGGCCAGGGGTCAGGCTGCCGACCACGTCCTGGCCGAGCGCCTTCTCGCGAACTCTGGCGATGAAGTCGCGCACCACCGGCAGCGCGACGTCGGCCTCGAGCAGGGCGACGCGAATCTCGCGCAGCATCTCCTGCATGTTGGCTTCGGTCAGCCGGGCCTCGCCGCGCATCGTCTTGACGACGCGTCCGAGGCGTTGCGACAGGTTCTCGAGCATGGCCTTGGAGTAAACTGGATCAGTGCAGATTCTACTGGTTATCGTTCACCTGCTCGCCGCGCTCGCCTACGTGGTCGCGTGGCGGATGCCGGCACGATATGCGGGCGCGCTGATGCTGGTGGGGCTCGCCCTGCACGCCGGGGCGCTGTATGCAGCGATCTTCGGCGAATCCGGGTGGCGCTTCGGCTTCGCGCCGATCCTGTCGGCGACGCTGTGGATCGGCGTCGCGGTGCTCTGGGTCGAGGGCCTGTCGGTGCGCGTCGAGGCGCTGCGCAGCGTCGTGCTTCCGGCGGCCGCGCTCTCGGTGCCGCTGCCGCTGCTCTTCCCCGGGCTCGACCTGAGCGCGCAGGCGACGCGGCCGCTGTTCCTGCCGCACCTGCTGATCGGCACGCTCGCCTACGGCGTGCTGGCGATGGCGGCGCTGCACGCGATGCTGATGACGGCGGCCGAGCGCGCGCTGCACGGCGGCGCCGACGGCGCCGGCCCGAGGGGCATCTCGCCGTTCGCGCGCTTCCTGGAAGACCTGCCGCCGTTGCTGGTGCTCGAGCGCATCCTGTTCCGTTTCATCGGCCTGGGGTTCGCGCTGCTCACGCTGACCGCGTTCAGCGGCGTGCTGTTCTCCGAGGAGATCTTCGGCCAGCCGATGCGCTTCGACCACAAGACGGTGTTCACGCTGGTCGCCTGGGCGGTGTTCGGCGTGCTGCTGCTGGGCCGCCGGCTGTGGGGCTGGCGCGGGCGGACCGCGTTGCGGCTCACGTTCGGCGGATTCGCACTGCTGCTGCTCGCGTACGTCGGCAGCCGCCTCGTGCTCGAAGTGATCCTGCATCGCCGCTGATGGGCAAGTTGCTGTTCTGGGTGGTGCTGATCGGGCTGGGCTACCTGGCGATCAGGCTCGTCGCGATCAGCCAGCGCAAGAGCGACGCCGCGCGGCGCGCCGCCGCGGATGCCGGGCACGCGGGACCGGGCGAACCCGGTCGCGCGACCGGCAGGGTCGGCGGCGAGAAGATGGTCCAGTGCGAGTTCTGCGGGGTGTTCCTGCCGGCCTCCGATGCGTTCGTCGACGGCGAGCGCACCTACTGCGACCGCGCGCACCGCGACGCGGACCGGGTCCGGCAGCGCCGCGAATGAGCCGAGGCAGCGCCCCGGCGTCGACGGCGGCGCGCCCGGCGACGCCCGCCGATTCCTACCGGGCCGCACTGCGCTGGCTCGCGGCCAGCAGGGTCGCGGTCGCGATGGTGCTGCTGGCGTTCGTGCCGCTGCAGGACGCTGGCCGCTTCGCGGCCGAGCTCGCCGACCCGGCGATGTTCGAGCGCGTCGCCGTGGTCTACCTGCTCGTGGCCATCCTCTACCTGTCGACGGCGCACCGCTTCCACGACCGCTTCGATGCGATGCTCGTGGTCCACGCCCTGACCGACCTGTTCGCGCTGTCGATGCTGATGCACGCGGCGGGCGACCTGCGCAGCGGCGTCGTCGTGCTGCTGATCGCGGCGCTGGCCGGCGCCGCGGTCGTCTCGACGCGGCGCATGGCGGCGTCGTTCGCGGCGGTGGCCACGCTGCTGGTGCTCGGCGAGGCGACCTGGCCCGTGCTGCATGGCGCGAGCGAGGCCGGGCTGACCATCACGGCGGGACTCGTCGGCCTGGCCTGCTTCGCGACCGCGATGACGGTGAACTGGCTGGCGATCCGGCTGCACGCGCAGGAGGACATCGCGCGTCGCCGCGGCGAAGACCTCCGGCGGCAGCTGGCAGTGACCTCGCAGGTCGTCGCCGAGCTGCAGCAGGGCGTGCTGGTCGTCGGCGCCGATGGCGCGGTGACCACGATGAACCCGGCGGCGCGGGCGCTGCTCGGCGTCCGCGCCGAGGCGCCGACGCTCGGCGGTGCAGGCCGCGGCGACGGCGGCCCGGGCTGGGCCGCGCTCGGGCGCGCCTACGCGCACTGGCGCGAAGGCGGTGCGGCCCGCCACGTCGAGTCCGAGATCGACCTTCCGGCGCCCGGCGACGGCACGGCCCGGATCCGGCTGCGCTTCCTCGGAAGCGGCGAGCCCGGCGGCGATGCCGTCGTGATCCTCGAAGATCAGCGCCTGATCGAGGAGCGTGCCCAGCAGCTGAAGCTCGCCTCGATGGGCCGCCTGTCGGCCTCGATCGCTCACGAGGTGCGCAACCCGCTGGCGGCGATCCGCCACGCCAACAGCCTGCTCGCCGAGCGGCTGGCCGATCCGGCGCTGGCGCGGCTCGCCCGCATCGTCGAGGACAACACCGTCCGGATCGACCGGATCGTCGGCGACGTGCTGTCGATCGCGCGCCGCGAGCGCGCGGCCCAATACGACGAGGCCCTCGCCGATCTTCCCATCGACCTGCCGCCCCGCACGCCCTGGGCCGAATCGAACCGCCATCTGTATCCCATCCGCACGAGCGATCGGGATGCGCTTCAGGCCCATCTCCGCGACGCGGGAATTCAGACGCTCATTCACTATCCCGTGCCGGTGCACCTCCAACCGGCCTACGCGGGTCTGGGCTACGGCCCCGGCGCCTTTCCCCGGGCCGAGGCCGCCTGCGCGCGGGTGCTGTCCCTGCCGCTGTATCCCGAACTCCCCGCGGATCACCAGGATCGTGTAATCGCCGCACTACGCCAATTCTTCGCGTAAAACCGCAAAAGCGGCGTTGCGTTTTTCCCGGCCAGGTGCTATCCTCAACCCAAGTGAGAATAAATCGGATTGTACCGACTGGAGGGTTATTGCATGCGGCAGCCGCGCGGATTCACACTCCTCGAATTACTCGTCGTCATTTCCATCATCAGTATCCTCGCCGCCATGCTCCTGCCCGGACTCTCCCGGGCCCGCGAGGCGGCGCGCCGGGCCAGTTGCTCGAACAACCTGCGCCAGATGGGCCTCGCATTCACCATGTACGCCAGCGAATCCCAGGGAGAGTACCCCACTATCCAGCGCTACATCGGCGACCAATGCGATATCAAGAACAAGCGGGTGCTCATGTTCGACGGGAAGTCAATCTATCCCGAGTACCTCGCCGAGGCGCGCGTCCTGGTGTGCCCGTCCGGCCTGGATGCCGTCCAGGAGCAGCGCGGCGGCCGCTGGAACCGCCCCGACGGCCCCGGGGGCGCGCGCCAGGGCGGCTCCGCAAACCCCTGCCTGTTCGACCAGCTCTCCTATTTCTACCTGGGCTGGATCGTCACGACTCGGATGATCGAGGAGGTGGGTACCAAGGACGTC
>JAMLIR010000022.1 GCA_023954045.1 Burkholderiaceae bacterium
CACGTCGGCCGCGGCACCGGCGCCCGCGCCCACCAGCGGTGGGTCGTCGGGCAGCGCAAAGTGACGCGAGCCTGGCCTGAACAGTGAAGAAGTACTTCATCACCGGTCTGCTCGTGTGGCTGCCGCTCGCCGTCACGATCTGGGTGCTGCACTCGGTGCTCGGCGTGCTCAACGGCGTGTTCGACGCCGTGCTGTCCGCGACGCAGGCGCTGTTGCCGGCGGCGGCGAGCGCGCCGATCGAATCGATCCGCCGCATTCCCGGGATCGGGGTGTTGGTCCTGCTCGCCGCCCTGCTGCTGACGGGCGCGTTTGCCGCCAACATGTTCGGCCAATGGTGGTTGCGCCAGGGCAACCGCGTGCTCAACAAGATCCCGATCGTCAAGTCGATCTACAACTCGGTCAAGCAGGTCTCGGACACCTTGTTTTCGAGCAGTGGCCAGGCCTTTCGCGAGGCCGTGCTGGTGCAGTACCCGCGCCAGGGCGCGTGGACGATCGCCTTCGTGACCGGCAAGCCCAGCGGCGAGGTGGCAAGCCACGTCGGCCCGGACCTGGTGAGCGTCTACGTGCCGACGACGCCGAATCCGACCTCGGGCTTCTTCCTGATGATGCCGCGCGCCGAAGTCGTGACGCTGCGCATGAGCGTCGACGAGGCCTTGAAGTACGTGATCTCGATGGGTGTCGTCGCGCCCGACAATCCGGGCAACGGCGTCGGCGCGGGCGCTGCCGCGGCGCTGGCGACGCCGCGAAATCAGCCCGGTTGACGCCTGGCAAGCGATCAACCCGCGCGGCAGATGCCGCCACCCAGCGCCCACAAGCCTGTGCCGGCGGATCTCGCATCCGGCCGCCAACCCATGAGTTGAAACGGAGTCGATAGCATGAGAACAACATACTGCGGCCTCGTCAGCGAAGCGCTGATGGGCCAGAGCGTCACGCTGATGGGGTGGGCGCACCGCCGCCGCGACCACGGCGGGGTGATCTTCATCGACCTGCGCGACCGCGAAGGGCTCGCGCAGGTGGTGTGCGACCCCGACCGGCCACAGGTGTTCGAGGTGGCCGAGCGCATCCGCAACGAGTACTGCGTCAGGGTGGCCGGCAAGGTGCGCCGCCGCCCCGATGGCACCGCGAACGCGAACATCCGCAGCGGTGAGGTCGAGGTGCTGTGCCAGGAGATCGAGATCCTCAACCCCTCGGTCACGCCGCCGTTCCAGCTCGACGACGAGAACCTCTCGGAGACCACGCGCCTGACGCACCGGGTGCTCGACCTGCGCCGCGCGCCGATGCAGCAGAACCTGATGCTGCGCTACCGGGTCGCGATGGAGGTGCGCAAGTACCTCGACTCGCTCGGCTTCATCGACATCGAGACGCCGATGCTCACCAAGTCGACGCCCGAGGGCGCGCGCGACTACCTGGTGCCTTCGCGCGTGAACGCGGGGCAGTTCTTCGCGCTGCCGCAGTCGCCGCAGCTGTTCAAGCAGCTTCTGATGGTCGCCGGATTCGACCGCTACTACCAGATCACCAAGTGCTTTCGCGACGAGGACCTGCGCGCCGACCGCCAGCCCGAGTTCACCCAGATCGACTGCGAGACCTCGTTCCTGTCCGAGACCGAGATCCGCGCGATCTTCGAGGACATGATCGGGGTCGTGTTCCGCAACACGATCGGCGTCGATTTGCCGTCGCCCTTCCCCACGATGCCCTACGCCGAGGCAATGCGCCTGTACGGATCGGACAAGCCCGACCTGCGCGTGACGCTCGCGTTCACCGACCTCACGGACGTGATGAAGGACGTCGAGTTCAAGGTCTTCAGCGCCGCCGCCAACAGCGAGGGCGGACGGGTCGTCGCGCTGCGCGTTCCGGGCGGCGGCGAGATGACCCGCAGCGAGATCGACGGCTACGGACAGTTCGTCGCGATCTACGGCGCGAAGGGCCTGGCCTGGATCAAGGTCAACGACGCGGCGAAGGGGCGCGAGGGGCTGCAGTCGCCGATCGTCAAGAACCTGCACGACGCCGCGATCGCGGCGATCCTCGAGCGCACCGGCGCGGCCAGCGGCGACCTGATCTTCTTCGGCGCCGACCGTGCGAAGGTGGTCAACGACGCGATCGGCGCGCTGCGAACGAAGATCGGCCACTCCGAGCTTGGCCGGCGCAACCGCCTGCTCGAGGCGGGCTGGAAGCCTCTCTGGGTGACCGACTTCCCGATGTTCGAGTACGACGAGGAGGACGCGCGCTGGGTCGCGGTGCATCACCCGTTCACGTCGCCGAAGGATGGCCACGAGGACCTGATGGAGACCGACCCCGGGCGTTGCCTGGCCAAGGGCTACGACATGGTCCTCAACGGCTGGGAGATCGGCGGCGGGTCGGTGCGGATCCACCGCGAGGAAGTGCAGAGCAAGGTGTTCCGCGCGCTGAGAATCGGCCCGGAGGAGGCGCGCGCGAAGTTCGGCTTCCTGCTCGATGCGCTGCAGTACGGCGCGCCGCCGCACGGCGGCATCGCGTTCGGCCTGGACCGGATCGTCACGATGATGGCCGGCGCCGAATCGATCCGCGACGTCATCGCCTTCCCGAAGACGCAGCGCGCGCAGTGCCTGCTCACGCAGGCGCCGTCGCCGGTCGACGAGAAGCAGCTGCGCGAGCTGCACATCCGGCTGCGCGCCCCGGAACCGGCGAAGGCGTGAGCGCGAGCGGCGGGCGTAGCGGCACGGAGACGAGCGCGTGGCGGGCACGAAAGTTCCCGAGTCGGTGCTGGTCGTGATCCACACGCCCGACCTGCAGGTGCTGCTGCTCGAGCGCGCCGATCACCCCGGCTTCTGGCAGTCGGTCACCGGCAGCAAGGCGCGCGTCGACGAGCCGCTCGCCGAAACCTGCCGGCGCGAGGTGCTCGAGGAGACCGGGATCGACACCGCGCAGCACGCGCTGACCGACTGGGAGCTCGTGAACCGCTACGAGATCTACGTGCACTGGCGGCACCGCTATCCCGAGGGGGTGACCCACAATACCGAGCACGTGTTCGGCCTGCTCCTTCCGGAGGCGCAGCCGGTGCGCATCGCCCCGCGCGAGCACCTGCGCTACGAATGGCTGCGCTGGGAGCAGGCGGCCGAGCGCTGCTTCTCGTGGAGCAACGCCGAGGCGATCCGTCAGCTTCCGCGGCGCGCGGCCCGCGCCACGCGACGATGAACGCGACGGTTCGCCGACCGCAGCCGCCCGCGGAACGGCCGCGCAACGAGGCCGACGCGCAGCGCGAGGGCCGGCGGTCGAAGCTGGCGAAGCCGCGCCGCGCGGCGCTCCCGCCGAAGCCTGCGGCCCGGGAGCCGCAGGCCGCAGCGCTGCGGGTGTCCACCTACAACATCCACAAGGGCGTGCTGCGCGAGTTCATGGGACTGCGCAGGGTCACGCGGATCCACGAGCTGCGGGCGCGCCTGCACGAGCTCGACAGCGACCTGATCTTCCTGCAGGAAGTGCAGGGCCAGCACGAGCGCCACGCGCGTCGCTTCGAGCACTGGCCCGAGGAACCGCAGGACGTGTTCCTCGCGAAGTCGCCGAAGCTCAGGCAGACCTTCGAGACCGCCTACGGGCGCAACGCCAGCTACCTGCACGGCCACCACGGCAACGCGCTGCTGTCGCGCTACCCGATCATCGGCCTGGAGAACCGCGACATCTCGGACCACGCGCTCGAGAAGCGGGGCGTGCTGCACTGCGTGGTCAAGGTCGGCCGGGTCGACGTGCACTGCTTCGTCGTGCACTTCGGCCTGCTCGCGCGCAGCCGCGAGCGCCAGCTGGGCGCGCTGATCGAATGGGTCTCGAACGCGGTGTCCGTCGACGCTCCGCTGATCATCGCCGGCGACTTCAACGACTGGCGCAACCAGCTGTCGGATCGGCTGTGCCGCGAGATCGGCGTGGTCGAGGTGTTCGACGCGCTCAGGCCGCCAGTCGAGCTCGTGCGGCGCGCCGCCTATTTCGCCCGCGACCGGCTGCCCGCGCCCGAGTTGCCCGAGGCGGTGGAGCAGGGGGGCGCGGCGCGGATGGTGCGCACTGCGCGCACCTTCCCCGCGCTCGTGCCCTGGCTGCGCATGGACCGGATCTACCAGCGCGGTTTCCGCGTGAGCGCGGCGCGCGTTCTGCGCGGCATCGAGTGGGCGCGCCTGTCGGACCACAGCCCGCTGGTGGCCGACCTCGAGCTGATCGACCCGGGCACCTGAGCGGCTCCCGGTGGACTCCGCACGCGCAGTGGGCGAACGCAGGTACGTTTCGCTGCCCTGGTACGAGAGCCTGAGGCCCAAGCTGCGCGGCGGACACGACGTCGCGCTGCTCGAGTCGGGTGCCGAGTTCTTCCCGGCGCTCGAGCAGGCGATCGAGGCGGCGCGCACCGGCATCTACCTCGAGACCTACATCTTCGAGGACGACCCGTCGGGTCGGCGCATCGCCGGCGCGCTGGCGGCGGCGGCGCGCCGCGGCGTCGACGTGCGCCTGGTCGTCGACGGGTTCGGCACTGCGCGCGGCGAGGGCCAGTGGGCGCGCACGCTGCGCGACGCGGGCGTGCTGCTCGAGACCTTCAGGCCCGAGCGCCGCCGCTTCTCGCTCGACCGGCAGCGGCTGCGCAGGCTGCACCGCAAGCTCGCGGTGATCGACGGGCGCACCGCGTTCGTCGGCGGGATCAACATGCTGGACGACCTGTTCGACCCCAAGCACGGCCGGCTCGAGCATCCGCGGCTCGACTACGCGGTGCGCGTGCGCGGCCCGCTGGTCGCGCAGGTGCACGTCGCCGCCGCGCGCCTGTGGTGGGAGATCTCGGTGGTCAACCGCTCGCTGGGGCGCGACCCCGACGCGCGCGGCCAGCGCGCGCCGCTGCACCTGCCCGACTCGGTGGCGAGCGAGGTCACGCCGGCCGGGTCGATGCGCGCCGCATTCATGCTGCGCGACAACCTCAGGCACCGGCGCACGATCGAGCGCGCCTACCTGCGCGCGATCGGCCGCGCGCGCCGCGAAGTGCTGATCGCCAGCGCGTATTTCTTCCCCGGAGTCCGCTTCCGGCGCGCGCTGCTCGCGGCGGTTCGCCGCGGCGTGCGGGTGCGGCTGCTGCTTCAGGGCAAGGTGGAGTACCCGCTGCCGCACTACGGGTCGCAGGCGCTGTACGACGAACTGCTGCGCGGCGGCGTCGAGATCGTCGAGTACCGGCGAAGCTTCCTGCACGCGAAGGTGGCGGTCATCGACGACTGGGCGACCGTCGGCTCGTCGAACATCGATCCGTTCTCGCTGCTGCTGGCGCGCGAGGCGAACGTCGGCGTGCACGACGCGACGTTCGCCCGCCGGCTGCGCGAGCGGCTCCTCGCCGCCATCGACAGCGGCGGCGTACCGGTCGAGTTGCGCGACCACCAGCGCCGCCCCTGGCCGGTCCGGATGCTCAACGCGATCGCGTTCGTCGTGCTGCGCATCGGCGTGGCGATCAGCGGCGTCCCCGGCCGTTACTGACCCGGCAGTCCGAACGCGTGCGCACCCTCCTGCACGGCGTCGATTTCACCAGCGCGCCGTCGCGCCGCAAGCCGATCACGGTGGCCGACGGCCGGATCGAGGCCGGCCGCGAAGGCGCGGTGCTGCGCCTCGAGCGCATCGACGCGCTGCCCGAACTCGACGCCTTCGATCGCTGGCTGCGGCGGCCGGGGCCGTGGCTGGCCGCCTGCGACTTCCCGTTCGGGCTTCCGAGGCCGCTGCTGGCTGCGCTCGGCTGGCCGCACCGCCCCGTGCATGGCGACAGCGCCTGGGCGGCGTCGGTGCGTCACCTCGCCGCCATGTCGCGCGCGCAGATGATCGGCCAGTTCCGGGCGTACTGCGACGCGAGACCGGCCCGGTCGAAGTTCGCTCACCGCGCGACCGATCGTCCGGCCGGGTCGAGCCCGTCGATGAAATGGGTCAATCCGCCGGTGGCGCTGATGCTCCATGCGGGCGCGCCGCGGCTGCTGGCCGCCGGGGTCGACCTGCCCGGCCTGCACCCGGGCGATCCGCTGCGGGTCGTCCTGGAGGGCTATCCCGGCTACCTGGCGCGCGCGCTGGTCGGGCGACGTTCGTACAAGGCCGACGACCGCGCGCGGCAGACGCCCGAGCGCCGCGAGGCGCGCCAGTGGATGATCGCGCAACTCGAGCGCGGCGAGCACGGCTTCGGGCCGCCGCTCGCGCTGGACGCGGCGCACCGCCGGGACTGCATCGAGGATCCGGCCGGCGACTTGCTCGATGCGGTGCTTTGCCTGGTGCAGGCGGCCTGGGGCTGGCGACGGCGCGCGCGGCGCTACGGCCTGCCGGATTCGATCGACCCGGTCGAGGGTTGGATCGTGTCGGTGCCGCCCGATCCAGGGGGCGCATCCTGAAGGCGGGCCGCAGGTCGGCCATTCGCGCCGGGCCGATGCTGGCGGCCGCCGGTCGCGGACGCTGCACGTCGCGCTCCCCCACGGGCAGCTGTCACGAGCGGGTCATCACGCAGTCCGACACTTCACGCCGGGAGCAAGCCCGACCATGGAGGACCGAGATGTCGCCCCAGCTCGCACGCATCCTGCGAATCACCGCCCGGCATTGGTCGCTGCCGCGCTGCGTCGCGACCGTCCCGGCGGGCGCCCCGGCAATGGGCGCGCCGCTGCGCGTGGCGCCGGTCGCCGTCGCGCCGCGCGGCTGCCGGCGTCTTCGCGGCGCGGCCTGACCCGTCGTCAGCCGCCCTGCGGTTCGCGCATCCGCTGCGCGGCGGCCAGGAAGTCGAGCACGATCGGCGCGCTGTCGAGCAGGCCCTGGGTCGCGCCGTGGAACTCGGGGTGCCACTGCACCCCTGCCGCGTAGCCGGCGCCGCGCCAGCGGATCGCCTCGACGATGCCGTCGGCGCTTGCGCGCGCGTCCACGACGAGGTCGCTGCCGAGTCGGTCGACCGCCTGGTGGTGGATGCTGGTGACCTGCGCGCGCTCGAGCCCCTCGTACAGGCCGGCCAGGCGCGAGCCCGGCTCGAAGAGGATCTCGTGGTGCAGTTCGTCGTAGAGGTCGCTGTCGACGTGCCGGATCGCCTGCGGGCACTCGGTCGCGATGTCCTGGAACAGCGTGCCGCCCATGGCGACGTTCATCAGCTGCGCGCCGCGGCAGATGCCGAGCACCGGCTTGCCCTGCGCCATGAACTCGTGCAGCAGCTCCATCTCGTAGCGGTCGCGCACGATGTCTCCGGCCCAGTCGGCCCGCATCGGCTGCTTGCCGTACGAGCGCGGGCTGACGTCGGCGCCGCCCTGCAGCACCAGGCCGTCGAGCTCGCGCACGTAGCTGCGCACCGAGATGCCGCGCCGGCTCACGCCGGCGTCGGCGCCGAGTGTCGGGATCATCAGCACGATCGCGCCGTGCGACATGATCCAGTGCGCGATCGACTGTTCGAGGTACTGCAGCGTCTTGCCGCGGAATCCCAGCTCGCTGGGCGGCGCGTGCATCAGCCGCGCCGACAGGCCAATCTTCAGCGGCCGGGGAACCATGGCCCGTCAGCGGCTCCAGCGCAGGCACTGCTGCCGGACGACCTCGGGCAGCAGGTGCTCGTGCTCGAAGGTGCTGCGGATCCAGGTCGCGTCGTTGCCCAGCGCGCCGATGTCGTCGCGCACGCGCCGGCAGGCGTCCTCGGCGCCCAGTTCGATCGCGTGGTGCTCGATCGCGGCGAGCGTCTCGGCGATGTCCTCGCGGATCGTGCGGTGCTCGCCGGTCTGCGGATCGACGAAGGTGCCGTCGAAACCGAAGCGGCAGGCCTGGAAGCGGTTGAACGTGTAGACCAGGTAGTCGTCCTCGGCCGGCCGGAACGGCTGCTCGAAGCTCAGCCAGCGCGCCACGCACTGGATGTAGGCGGCCAGCGCGGCCGCCTTTTCGATCGTGAGCGGCGTGTCGAGCACCCGCACCTCGATCGTTCCGAACTCCGGCTTGGGCCGGATGTCCCAGTAGAAGTCCTTCATGCTCTCGACGACGCCGGTGCGGGTCATCTTGTCGAAGAACCGGGTGAACTCGTCCCAGGTCAGCGTGAACGGCGCGCGTCCGGACAGCGGGAACGCGAACACCGAGTTCAGCCGGGCCGAGTGAAAGCCCGTGTCGGTGCCCTGCACGAACGGCGACGACGCCGACAGCGCGATGAAGTGCGGGATGAAGCGCGACAGCCCGTGCAGCAGCACCAGCGCCGCGTCGGGCCCGGGGCAGCCGACGTGCACGTGCTGGCCGAAGATGGTGAACTGCTTCGACAGGTAGCCGTACAGTTCGGAGAGCATGTGAAAGCGCGGCGTGTCGTAGATCCGGCGCTGGCTCCAGTCCTGGAACGGGTGCGTGCCGCCGCCGGACAGGCCGATGTTGAGCTTGCCGGCGCACTCGACCAGCGCGTCGCGCGTCTCGCGCAGGTGCGCGAGGACTTCGGCATAGTCGGCACAGACGCCGGTCGACAGCTCGATCATGCTGTCGGTCATCTCGGGCTTCACCTCGCCGGGCAGCTTGCGCCGCCCGACCAGGCGCAGCAGGTCGCGCGCGCCGTTCGCGAGGTCGAAGTCGTGGGTGTTGACGATCTGCAGCTCGAGTTCGACCCCGAGCGTGAGCGCGCGCGATTCGGCGAAGGCTTCCAGCGGCATGGGTGTCTCCGTCGCTTCAGCGGATGTTGTCTTCGTCGACGTAGCGCAGCGCCGCCTGCACCGCGATCGGGCCGACCAGTTCGAGGACCGCCACGGCGCTGAACACGATGCCGGACAGCTGCGCGGCGAACTCCGGGTAGACCGACTGCAGGTCGGCCATCATGACCAGCGCGGCCCCGGAGATCGGCATCAGCGCGACGCCGAGCGCCAGGCCCTGGCGGATCGACAGTCCGCTGGGCCGCCCCAGTGCGACGGTGACCAGCGTCTTCGCGGCGCTTCGCGCGACGATCACCGCGAAGCCGAGTGCGGCGCCGGCCATCAGCGCGTCCATCGACCAGACCGACCCCGTGATCACGAACAGCAGCAGCACCAGCGCGCCGCCGGCCGTGCCGAAGTGGCGCGGCCAGATCCAGGGACGCTCGGTGCTGTTGCGCAACATCAGCCCCGCCAGCAGCGGCACCAGCAGCGTCGACAGGTTGGCCATCTTGGTGATCGACAGCGCGAGCAGGATCATCCCCAGCAGCAGCAGCGCCGAGTTCTCGTTGCGCAGGTCGAGCCGGCGGGCGATCAGCGACACGCTGAACGCGAGCAGCGCGGCGACGATCGCCGAGCCGGCAAGCAGGTACAGCGGGTGCGCGATCGAGCGGAACCAGCTGCCCGCGACCTCGGCGTGCAGCCAGCCGACCACGAACTTCGACGCGAGCACCGCGTAGAACGTGTTCAGGCCGGTGAGCACGATCATCCGCTCGGTCACCTGCCCCGAAGCGTTGAACTCCGAGGCTACGCGCATCACGACGGCCGGGGAGGTCGCGACCAGGATCGACGCGACCGCGGCGGCCACGCGAGGCTCGGTGCCCAGGTACACCAGCGTCAGGTGGACCGCGGCGAAGCCGAGCGCCGCTTCGGCCAGGCTCGTCGCCAGCAGCCAGGGGTTCGTGCGCAGCCAGCGCAGGTTGATCCGGCAGCCGAGCTCGAACAGCAGCAGCGCCAGCGCCAAATCGACGATCAGCCGGAAGCCCGGCCGCAGCGTCGTGCCGTCGATCCCGAGCCCCAGGGCCGACACGATCGTGCCGACCGCGGCGTAGCCCACGACCCTCGGCAGCCTGAAGCGGCGGAACACCAGTTCGCCGAGCAGCCCCGCGACGACGATCGTGAGCGAGACCCAGAGCACGACGTCGGGTGTCGGCGGCCAGGACGGGAGGAAGAACAGGTCGGAACGGTTGTCGCCGGTCATCGTCGCAATCTCCGCAGGGGTGCCAGCAATCGGCGCCGGTGGGGCGGGGGGCTCACGAAGCCCTTGCCGCGCGGGCAGGGCGCCCGCCGTCGTCGGAGGCGCCAACCGCCGCAGGCAGCGCGCCGCTCTCGACCATCAGCGTGCGGTGCGGGAACGGGATCGAGATGTCCTCGCGGTCGAACGCCGTCTTGAGCCGCTTGAGGTACTCGCGTCGCACGCCCCACTGGTCGAGCGGCTGCGTGCGGATGCGCGCCCGGATCACCACCGCCGAATCGGCCCACTGGTCGACGCCGGCGATCTCGAGGTCGTCGATGATCTTCGGCCCGAACTCGGGCGACTTCCGCAGCGCGTCGGCGGTCTCGCGCATCACCGCGTAGACGCGGTCGATGTCCTCGCGATAGGCCACGCCGATGTCGACGACCGCGAACGCGAACTCGGTCGACATGTTCGTCACGGTCGTGATCAGGCCGTTCGAGACGTAGTGGACGCTTCCGTCGTAGCTGCGCAGCTTGGTGCGGCGCAGGCTCAGCTGCTCGACGACGCCCGACTTGCCGGCGATCTCGACGACGTCGCCGACGCGGATCTGGTTCTCGATCAGCAGGAAGAATCCGGCGAACAGGTCCTTCACCAGGCTCTGCGCACCGAAGCCGACCGCGATGCCGACGACGCCGGCCGCACCGAGGATCGGCGCGATCGAGATGCCCAGCTGGTTGAGCATGACCAGCGCGGCGACGACCAGGATCAGTGCCGAGACGGTGTGCCGCAGCACCTTTCCGACGGTCTCCACGCGCCTGCGCTCCTCGACCGACGGTGCGCGATCGGACACGCCGACGAAGAAGCGGCGCAGCAGCCGGTTGGCGACGTAGCGCAGCACGAAGGCCATCAGCAGCACGCCGATGATCGAGGCCGCGACGCCCAGCTCGGCCGCGTAAGGGGCGAGCCATGACTTGAGTTCGAGCAGCTGTTCGCGCATCCTTCGTCGTCTCCTTTCGTCGGGCCGGGGCGGCCCCGGCGGCGCTCGCGCATCCGGGTCGGCGCGCGGGGCGCGTCCACTTGCTGCGGCCGGCCGGCGCGTCCCCGTGGCACGGCGGAGCGCCTGCGGCGATTCGCGGGGCCGCTGCGTGGCGAATACGAATGCCCGGTGCTGGGATGCCCGCGATCGCGGGCAGCACGGATTGAGTCGACGGCGTCTCGGGACGCCGAGGTGCGATTATACCTGCAGCCCGTCCCGGCGCGCCCGCTACCATTCGCCGATGCCCGAGTTGACCCCGCACGCTCTCGCCGCGCTCGTCTTCACGATCGCGGTGTTCGTCCTCTACACGATCCGGCGCGTCCCGGTCGTGGTCACGAGCCTGCTGGTGCTGGTGGCGCTGCCGCTCGCGTTCGTCGTCTTCCCGTATCGCAGCGGCGAGCGCCTCGTCGATCCGCGCGACTTCTACCTCGGCTTCGGACACGAGGCGCTGGTCGCGATCTGCGCACTGCTGGTGCTCGGGCAGGGCCTGGTCGAGACCGGCGCGCTGAACCCGGTCACCAGGCGGCTGGCCGCGCTGTGGAAGCGGTTCGGCGCGCGGGCGGGCATGTTGCTGGTGCTCGTCGTCTGCCTCGCGGCGAGCGGGGTCGTGAACGACACGCCGATCGTCGTGCTGCTGATCCCGGTCCTGGTCGCGCTCGCGCGGCAGACCGGCGGTTCGGCGTCCCGGCAGCTGATGCCGATGAACTTCGCGGTGCTGATCGGCGGGATGGCGACCACCATCGGAACCTCGACCAACCTGCTGGTCGTCGCGATCGCGGCGCGGATGGGCGCGGCGCAATTCGACGTGTTCGACTTCACCCCGCTCGTCGCGCTCGCGGCCCTGGTCGCGCTGCCTTACCTGTGGCTGGTCGCTCCGCAGCTGTTGCCGGCCGGCGACGACGCCGGCAAGGTTCCGGCCGAGCGCCGGTTCGACGCGGTGCTCCACGTTCCGGAGGACTCGCCGCTGGACGGTGCCACGCTGGAGGAGCTGCTCGAACGCTCGAAGCGCGAGTTGCGCGTCAAGTCGCTGCACCGCGGCGAGGGCCTGAGCCTCGCGCGACTGCCCAACGTCAAGCTGGCCGCCGGCGATCGCCTCGTGGTCAGCGACACCGCCGCCAGGCTCAAGGCCTTCGAGCGCGACCTGGGCCTCAGGCTCTACAACGTCGACGACTCCGAGCACCCGGTCGACGACGAGCATCCGCTGCACGGCGACGACGTGGCGCTGGCCGAGGTGATCCTGCTGCCGACGTCGAACCTGGTCGGCTGGACGATCCGCGAGCAGCGCTTCGCCGACCGGTACGACGTCGTCGTGCTCGGCGCGTTCCGGTCCACCGGCAGCGCGATGCAGCGGCAGCGCGACGTCGGCGACATCCGGCTCGCGGCGGGCGACGTGCTGCTGGTGCAGGGGGCGCCCGACAAGGTCGCCGCGTTGCGCGCCGACCGCGGGCTGGTCGTCGTCGACGGCGCGGTCGACGCAGGGGGCGGCGGCCGGGGTGGCGTCGCCGCGGCGATCATGCTGGCCGTCGTGGCGCTCGCGGCGAGCAAGGTCCTGCCGATGTACCTGGCCGCACTGGCGGGCGCGCTGGCGATGTTCGCGACCCGCTGCCTGAAGCCCGAGGCCATCGGCCGGGCGCTCAAGGCCGACGTGATCATGCTGGTCGCGGCGAGCCTGGCGCTCGGCAAGGCGCTGCTCGACACCGGAGCGGCGAGCGCGCTGGCGCAGGCGTTCAGCGGCCTCGTCGCCGGCTGGCCCCCGCTCGCGGTGCTCGGCGCGATGATGCTGTTCGTCGCGGTGATCACCAACTTCGTGTCGAACAACGCGGCGGCGGCGATCGGCACGCCGGTCGCGATCGAGGCGGCGCGCAGCCTGGGTGCACCGGCGGAGGCCTACGTGCTCGCGATCCTGTTCGGCTGCAACCTGTGTTACGCGACGCCGATCGGCTACCAGACGAACCTGCTGGTGATGAGCGCGGCGCGCTACCGCTTCGCGGACTTCCTGCGCGTCGGCGGGCCGCTGCTGCTGCTGATGTGGGGCACGCTGACGGCGCTGCTCGGCTGGCGCTACGCGCTCTGGTAGGGCCGCGCGGGGCGGCGCGCCGCGCGCCCTGCTAACCTCGTCGCGAGTCGGCGTCACGGAGCGCGAATCGATGGATCCGGGAATCCCTGAAGGTTTTGCGATCCTGAGGATCGGCGGCGATTTCATCGCCGCGAACGGCCCGCTCTACCTGCGACACGAGGGTGGACGGGTGCAACTCGGCTTTCGCGTCGAGTCGCGCCACACCAATCCGATGGGCATCTGCCACGGCGGCATGATGGCGAGCTTCTGCGACATGCTGCTGCCGCTGGTGGCGCACCGGCAGGTGCCCGATGTCGCGCGCCGGTTCCTGCCGACGATCAGCCTGCAGATCGACTACCTCGCGCCATCGCCGGCGGGCGCCTGGGTGCAGGGCGAGGCGCAGGTGCTGCGCACCACGCGCTCGATGGTCTTCGCGCAGGGACTCGTCACCGCCGACGGCGTCCCGGTCGCGCGCGCGAGCGGCATCATGAAGATCGGCCCCGAGTTCGGCGGCCCGGAGGAGGCGGTCGGCTGAAGGGCACCGCTCGGGATGCGGTCGACGGCGTTCGCTGCGCCGCACCATTAGAGCGGCTCCCCTAACGGCGGCCGTCCGGCCGCCCGACGCCGCCCGGATTCGGTTAGGCTCCCAGAAAAGCACGATCGTTCGGAAATGCCTCCAGTGCCAAGCCATCCAGCGACCCCGGGCCGCCCGACCGCCGCCACCCGGCGGCGCGCCGCGGGCGCCCCGCGCAAGGGCGAGCAGACGCGCGCAGCCATCGTCGAGGCGGCGCTCGAGCTCGCCGCCCGCGACGGCCTCGAAGGGCTGACGATCGGCGCGCTCGCCGAGCGGATGCGGATGTCCAAGAGCGGCGTGTTCGCCCACTTCGGGTCGCGCGAGGACCTCCAGATCGCCGTGCTCAAGGCCTACGAGCGGCGCTTCGTCGACGAGGTGCTGGTGCCGGCGCTCAAGGAAAGGCGCGGCCTGCCGCGCCTGCGCGCGATCTTCGAGCGCTGGATCGAGCTCGCGGCGATCGAGGCCGCGCGCGGCTGCATCTGGATCTCGGGCGCCACCGAGTACGACGACCGGCCCGGCGCGGTCCGCGAGGAGCTGGTCGCGATGGTGCGGTCCTGGCAGCGCGAGCTCGCGCGCGCGATCCAGCAGGCGGTCGAGACCGGCGACCTGCCGGCGGACCTCGACGCGCAGGACCTGCTGTTCCAGCTGTACGGCGTGATCCTGGTGCTGCACCACGACGGCCGGCTGCTGAACAGCCCCGACGCGGTCGCGCGCGCGCGCCGCAGCTTCGACCGCCTGATCGATTCCTGGCAGCGGGCGGCTCGGCCCGTCCGCGCCCAAAAACGCACGAACGTTCGGTCTGTAAAGGCCGCCCGATGAGTCCGACCCTTTCGTTCCACCCCATCGCTTCGAAGCTGGAGTAGCAGTCATGGCTCGATACACCCCACCGTTGCGCGACATCCAGTTCGTGATGCACGAGCTGCTCGACGTCGAGGGCGCCCTGAAGGCGCTGCCGCCATACGCGGAGACCAACCGCGAACTGATCGACCAGGTCGTCGAGGAGGGGGGCAAGTTCTGCGCCGAGGTGCTGTTCCCGCTGAACCGCAGCGGCGACGAGGAGGGTTGCCAGTGGTCCGAGGGCGGCGTGGTCACGACGCCGAAGGGCTTCAGGCAGGCCTGGGAGCAGTTCAAGGTGGGCGGCTGGCCGACGCTCACCTGCGATCCGCAGTACGGCGGCCAGGGCCTGCCGGTGGCGGTCGGCATCGCGTTCCAGGAGATGATGAACTCGGGCAACCAGGCGTGGTCGATGTACCCGGGCCTGACCCACGGCGCTTACGACTGCCTGCACGCGCACGGCACGCCCGAACAGAAGGCGCTCTACATCCCGAAGCTGGTGTCGGGCGAGTGGACCGGCACGATGTGCCTGACCGAACCGCACAGCGGCACCGACCTCGGGCTGCTGCGCACGAAGGCCGAGCCGCAGTCGAACGGCAGCTACCGGATCACCGGCACGAAGATCTTCATCTCGTCGGGCGAGCACGACCTGGCCGAGAACATCGTGCACCTGGTGCTCGCGCGGCTGCCCGATGCGCCGGCGGGCACGAAGGGGATCTCGCTGTTCATCGTGCCGAAGTTCGTCCCGAACGCCGACGGCTCGCTCGGCGCGCGCAACGGCGTCAAGTGCGCGCGGCTCGAGGAGAAGATGGGCATCCACGCCAACGCGACCTGCGTGATGGACCTCGACGGCGCCTCCGGCTGGCTGGTCGGCGAACCGAACAAGGGCTTGAACGCAATGTTCGTGATGATGAACGCGGCGCGCATCGGCGTGGGCATGCAGTCGCTCGGCCTGATGGAGGTCGCCTACCAGAACTCGCTCGACTACGCGAAGGAGCGGCTGCAGATGCGCTCGCTGTCGGGCCCGAAGGCGCCCGACAAGCCGGCCGACCCGATCATCGTCCACCCGGACGTGCGGCGGATGCTGCTGACGCAGAAGGCCTATGCCGAGGGTTCGCGCGCGTTCGCCTACTGGACCGCGCTGCAGGCCGACATCGCGCTCACGCACCCCGACGCCGAGGCGCGCAAGGACGCCGAGGACATGCTGGCGCTGCTCACCCCGGTGGTGAAGGCGTTCATCACCGACAACGGCTTCCTGGCGACGAACCTGGCGATGCAGGTCTACGGCGGCCACGGGTACATCCGCGAATGGGGGATGGAGCAGTACGTGCGCGACGCCCGGATCAACATGATCTACGAAGGCACCAACACGATCCAGTCTCTCGACCTGCTCGGCCGCAAGGTGCTCGGCGACAACGGCGCGAAGCTGCGCAAGTTCGGCAAGCTGGTCACGGCGTTCGTCGAGGCCGAGGGCACGAACGAGGAGATGGCCGAGTTCGTCAACCCGCTCGCCGACCTCGGGCAGAAGGTCGAGAAGCTCACGATGGAGATCGGCATGAAGGCGTTCGGCAATGCCGACGAGGCGGGCGCCGCGGCGGTCGACTACCTGCGCGTGATCGGCCACCTGGTGCTCGGCTACTTCTGGGCGCGGATGGCGCGGATCGCGCTCGATCGCGCCGATTCGGGCGATCCGGTCTATCGTTCCAAGCTGGCGACCGCGCGGTTCTACTTCGCCAGGCTCTTCCCCGAGACGGCCTCGCTGATCCGCACCGCGCGTGCCGGCGCGGCGCCGCTGATGAACGTCGACGTCGAGCTGTTCTGACCCCGCATCGAGACGACACGGAGGATTGCAACATGACGACATCCCGGTTCCCGTTGCGCCGCTTCGTCGCGCCGGCGCTGGCCGCCGCTGCGCTCGTGCTCGCGACGCCCGCGCTGCGCGCGCAGGCGCCCGACTCGCCGGTCGGCCTGTGGAAGAACATCGACGACGAGACGAAGCAGCCGAAGGCGCTGATCCGCATCACCGAGAAGGACGGCGTGATCAGCGGCCGCATCGAGAAGATCCTGACCGAGAAGACCGACGCGGTCTGCGACAAGTGCACCGACGAGCGCAAGGACAAGCCGGTGCAGGGCATGACGATAGTCCAGGGCATCCGGCGCAACGCCGACGAGAAGGGCCTGTTCGACGGCGGGCGCATCCTCGACCCGAACAACGGCAAGGTCTACCGCAGCCAGCTGCGGCTCGTCGAAGGCGGCAGGAAGCTCGAGGTGCGCGGCTACATCGGCGCGCCGCTGTTCGGGCGCACGCAGACCTGGATCCGGGAAGAGTGAACGGGGCGCGCCGGCGCTCCGCAGACAAGAGGCGAAACAAGTGGGCAATTTCATCGTGAAGAAGGCGGCCGTGCTCGGCGCCGGCGTGATGGGCGCGCAGATCGCCGCGCACCTGGTCAACGCACAGGTCGACGTCGTGCTCTTCGACCTGCCGGCGAAGGAGGGGCCGAAGAACGGCATCGTCCTTAAGGCGATCGAGGGGCTGAAGAGAATCAACCCGGCGCCGCTCGGCCACCCGGACCTCGCCGCATGCATCGCGGCGGCCAACTACGACGACGACCTCGAGCTGCTGCGCGGCTGCGACCTCGTCATCGAGGCGATCGCCGAGCGGATGGACTGGAAGCACGACCTGTACCGCAAGGTCGCGCCGCACCTGGGCCCCGACGCGATCTTCGCCACCAACACCTCGGGCCTGTCGATCGGCAAGCTCGCCGAGGGCTTCGACGCGGGCCTGCGCAAGCGCTTCTGCGGCGTGCACTTCTTCAACCCGCCGCGCTACATGCACCTGGTCGAGCTGATCGCGACCCCGGACACCGATCCCGCGATCGTCGACCGGCTCGAGACCTTCATGACGACGACGCTCGGAAAGGGGTGCGTGCGCGCGAAGGACACGCCGAACTTCATCGCCAACCGGATCGGCACCTTCGGGATGTACGCGACCGTGGCCGAAGCCGCGAAGGCCGGGCTCGGCTTCGACGTGGTCGACGACCTCACCGGCGAGAAGCTGGGCCGCGCGAAGTCGGGCACCTTCCGCACCGCGGACCTGGTCGGCCTCGACACGATCGGCCACGTGATGAAGACGATGCAGGACAACCTGAAGGACGACCCGTTCGCGGCGCTGTACGCGACGCCCGCGTCCTTCGCGACGCTGATCGGCAAGGGCGCGCTCGGCCAGAAGACCGGCGCGGGCTTCTACCGCAAGGACGGCAAGGCGGTGCTGCGCTTCGACCCGGACAAGGGCGACTACGTGCCCGCCGGCGCGAAGGCCGACGAGACCGTCGTGCGCATCCTGAAGAAGAAGGACCCGGCCGAGCGGCTCAAGCTGCTGCGCGAGTCGACCAACCCGCAGGCGCAGTTCGTCTGGGCGATCCTGCGCGACTCCTGGCATTACGCCGCCTGCAAGCTCGAGGAGATCGCCGACAACGCGCGCGACGTCGACCTGGCGATGCGCTTCGGTTTCGCGATGGCGCAAGGGCCGTTCGAGGCCTGGCAGCAGGCGGGCTGGGGACAGGTCGCCGAGTGGATCCAGGCCGACATCGACGCCGGCAAGGCGCTCGCGAACGTTCCGCTGCCGAAGTGGGTGTTCGAGGGGCCGGTCGCGCGCCACGGCGGCGTGCACCAGATCGAAGGCTCGTGGTCGCCGGCGCGCGGCGAGTTCGTGCCGCGCGCGGCGCACCCGGTCTACCAGCGCCAGCTGTTCCCGGTGCGGCTCGCCGGCGAGCACGGCCCCACCGGCCACAGCGGCGGCAACACGGTGTTCGAGGACGAGTCGATCCGCCTGTGGACGCTCGACGGCCGCGGCGTCGACGACGTGCTGATCGCCTCGATCACGACCAAGGTGCACGCGATCGGCCCGGGCGTGATCGCCGGCCTGCTCAAGGGCGTCGAGCTCGCCGAGCGCGAGTACAAGGGCCTGGTGGTCTGGTCGCCCGACGATCCCTTCTCGTACGGCGCCGACCTGCAGGCGATGCTGCCGGTGTTCATGTCGGGCGGCGTCGGCGCGATCGGCGAGGCCGAGAAGGCGCTGCAGGACGCGATGCTGCGCCTGCGCTACGCGCACGTGCCGACGGTGGCCGCCGTGGCCAACATGGCGCTCGGCGGGGGGTGCGAGCTGGCGATGTACTGCGCGCGCCGCGTCGCGCATCTCGAGAGCTACATCGGGCTGGTCGAAGTCGGCGTGGGCCTGATTCCGGGCGGCGGCGGGCTGGCCTTCGGCGCGCGCCGCGCTGCCGAGGAGCAGGGTGCCGCGCCCGACGCGAACCTGCTCGACTTCCTGAAGAAGTACGTGCTGGCCGCCGGCACCGCGCAGGTGTCGCGCTCGGCGATCGAGGCGCGCGCATTGGGCTACCTGCTGCCCGAGGACCGCATCGTGTTCCACCGCCAGGAGCTGCTGTATGCGGCGATCCGCGAGGCGAAGGCGATGAGCGACGCCGGCTACCGGCCGCCGCGCAAGTCGATGATCAAGGTCGCGGGACGCACAGGCGTCGCGACCGTCAGCTCGCAGATGCTGAACATGCGCGACGGCGGATTCATCTCGGCGCACGACTATCACCTGGGCCGCACGATCGCCGAGGTGATGTGTGGCGGCGACGTGGAACCGGGATCGGTGGTCGACGAGGAGTGGCTGATGGCGCTGGAGCGCAAGGCGTTCACCAGCCTGCTCACGCATCCGAAGACCCAGGAACGGATCATGGGGATGATGCAGACCGGGAAGCCGGTGCGCAATTGAGCCGCACGCAACCGGGTAACGCCGTCCCGAGGAATTTCAGGAGTCGAAGATGAGCAAGCAAGTGCAGGATGCCTACATCGTCGCGGCCACGCGCACGCCGGTCGGCAAGGCGCCGAGGGGCGTGTTCCGCAACGTCCGGCCCGACGACCTGCTGGTCCATGCGATCCGCTCGGCGCTCGCGCAGGTGCCGGCGCTCGATCCGAAGACGATCGAGGATGCGATCGTCGGCTGCGCGATCCCCGAGGCCGAGCAGGGCCTGAACGTCGCGCGCATCGGCGCGCTGCTGTCCGGCCTGCCCGACACGGTCGGCGGCGTGACCGTCAACCGCTTCTGCGCGTCGGGCCTGACGGCGATCGCGATGGCCGCCGACCGGATCCGCGTCGGCGAGGCCGAGGTGATGATCGCGGCGGGCACCGAGTCGATGAGCATGGTGCCGATGATGGGCAACAAGCCGTCGATCAATCCGCGCGTGTTCGAAGGCGACGAGAACCTCGGCATCGCCTACGGCATGGGGCTGACCGCCGAGAAGGTCGCGCAGCAGTGGAAGGTGACGCGCGAAGCGCAGGACGCGTTCGCGCTCGCCTCGCACCAGAAGGCGATCGCCGCGCAGCGCGCCGGCGAGTTCGCCGACGAGATCAGCCCGATCGACGTCGTCGAGCGCTTCCCGAACCTCGCCAGCCGCGAAGTCGACGTGCGCACCCGCCGCGTCGAGCTCGACGAGGGGCCGCGCGCCGACACCACGCTCGAGGCGCTGGCGAAGCTTCGAGCGGTGTTCGCCGCGCCGCGCGACCCCGGTGGCAAGCCCACCGGCATGGGCAGCGTCACCGCAGGCAACAGCTCGCAGACCTCGGACGGCGCGGGCGCGCTGATCCTGGTCTCGGAACGCGTCCTGAAGCAGTTCGGGCTCGTGCCGCTGGCGCGCTTCGTGTCGTTCTCGGTGCGCGGCGTCCCGCCGAAGATCATGGGCATCGGGCCGAAGGAGGCGATCCCCGCCGCGCTGAAGGTCGCCGGGCTGAAGCTCGACGACATGGGCTGGATCGAGCTGAACGAGGCGTTCGCCGCGCAGTCGCTGGCGGTGATCCAGGACCTCGGCCTGAACCCCGAGGTGGTCAACCCGATGGGGGGCGCGATCGCGCTCGGGCATCCGCTGGGCGCCACCGGGGCGGTCCGCGCGGCGACCGTCGTGCACGCGCTGCGCCGGCGCCAGCTGAAGTACGGGATGGTGACGATGTGCGTGGGCACCGGGATGGGTGCGGCGGGGATTTTCGAGCGCGTCTGACCAGGACGGAGAAGGGAGAAAGGAGAAGGGAGAAGGGGGAAGCGGGCGTCATGGTTGCCGGGGCAGTGGACGCGGGGGCGGTGGATTCGGGTGCGGGCGGTAGCGGCCCGGCCGGGGCCGGCGGCTCGAGGTTCGAGTTGGCGACCGGGGACGGAGCGGTGCTGGTGGCGCACCGGTTCGCGGCGCCACGGGCGCGCGCCTCGGTCGTCATCGCGCCCGCGATGGGAGTGCCGCAGGCGTTCTATCGCGACTTCGCGGCATGGCTCGCGCAGCGCGGCTTCGATGCGCTGACCTTCGACTACCGCGGGATCGGGCAGTCGGCGCCGCGCTCGCTCAGGCGCTATCGCGCGTCGATCGACCAATGGATCCGTTACGACTACGAGGCGGCGATCCGCGAGGCGCGCGCTCGCGCCGGGGCGACGCCGGTGTTCGTCGTGGGCCACAGCCTGGGCGCGCAACTGCTCGCGCTCCTGCCTTCGGCGGCCGAGGTCAGCGCGCTGGTGGCGGTGGCCGGCGGCAGCGGCTACTGGGGCGGCTTTCCGGCGCGGCTGCGGCCGATGATGCTGCTGATGCTGCACGGCGCGGCGCCGCTCGCGATTCCGCTCGCCGGCTACTTTCCCGGCCGGCGGCTGCGGATGATCGGCGACCTGCCCGGCGACGTGATGCGCCAGTGGCGCCGCTGGTGCCTGAACCGCGACTACCTCGTCGGCGTCGAGCCGGGCGCCCGCGAGGCCTACGCGCGGGCGCGCTTCGACCTGCTGTCGCTCACCTTCACCGACGACACGATGATGCCGCAGGGCAACGTCGACGCGCTGCACTCGCACCTGCGCGGCGTGAAGCGCGAGTCGCGGCGCCTCTCGCCGGCCGACGCCGGCGGGCCGATCGGCCACGTCGGTTTCTTTCGGCGGCGGTATCGCGATACGCTGTGGCCCGTCGCGGCGGACTGGCTCGACGCGCGCTCGGGCGAGCAGGCGCGCTGAGGAAACGGCGTCCCGGACCCCCGCGCCGCCACCCCAGGAGAACGGACGATGGACGTACTGACGAAAGTCGCCGACGGCGTCGCGACGATCGTGCTGAACCGGCCGGCGAAGAAGAACGCGCTGACCGCCCCGATGTACCAGGCGATGGCCGACGCGCTGCGCGCGGCCGAGGCGGATGCGGCGGTGCGCTGCATCGTGATCCACGGCAGCGCCGAGGCCTTCACTGCCGGCAACGACCTCGAGGACTTCCTGAACGACCCGCCGCTCGGCGACGACGCTCCGGTGTTCCGGTTCCTGACCGCGTTGCCCGCCTGCACCAAGCCGCTGGTGGCGGCGGTCGCCGGCCCGGCGATCGGAGTGGGCACGACGATGTTGCTGCACTGCGACCTGGTCTACGCCGGCGAGAACGCCCGCTTCGCGCTGCCGTTCGCCCAACTCGGCCTGTGTCCGGAGGCCGCGTCGAGCCTGCTGCTGCCGATGGCCGTGGGGCACCTGCGTGCGGCCGAGAAGCTGCTGCTCGGCGAGCCGTTCGGCGCCGAGGAAGCGCGCGAGATGGGGCTGGTGAACAAGGTCCTGCCGGCGGGCGAGGTGGTCGATCACGCGCTCGCCCAGGCCGGCAAGCTCGCGCGGTTGCCGGCCTCGTCGCTGCGGGCCACCAAGAGGCTGATGCGGGCCGGGCTGGACGCCGCGATCGTGCAGCGCATGCACGAGGAAGGCGCCGAGTTCCGCGCGATGCTCACCGCGCCGGCGGCGCGCGAGGCGTTCAGCGCGTTCCTGGGCAAGCGCAAGCCGGACTTCACGAAGCTGGCTTGAGCGGGAAGGACCGGAACGGTCGACCGGGCGACGCCGCGCGCGCGGCGCGGGCGTCGCGCACGCGGTCGCGCAGCGGGTCAGTCCGGGGGCAGCGGCCGCGGGCGGCGCTCGTCGTCGGTCGCCACGTAGGTGAGCGTCGCCTCGGTGACCTTGACGATCTCGTCGACCATCTGGTTGCGCTGCGCGTAGACATCGACGAAGACGGTGATCGAAGTGCGGCCGACGCGCACCACTTCGGCGTAGAAGCTGAGCACGTCGCCGACGAACACCGGATGCTTGAACAGGAACGAGTTGACCGCGATCGTGGCGACGCGGCCGTTGGCGCGGCGGATCGCCGGCAGCGCGCCGGCCATGTCGACCTGAGCCATGATCCAGCCGCCGAAGACGTCACCGTGGACGTTGGCGTCGGCGGGCATCGGCACCACGCGGAGTTCGGGGATGCGGCCTGGGGGCAGCTTCGTCGGCGTGGTTTCCATGGTCGTGGGGACAGGATGGCGAAGTTGGGCCCAGAATAACGGTTTGCCTGCGAAACGCACAATGCGCCGAGCCACCGTCCTCGATGCTCCTGCGGCGCCGGGCGCCCCTGCGGTGCGCGGCGACTGGCACACGATCGCGCGACTTCTGCCCTACCTGTGGGCCTATCGCTGGCGCGTGGGCCTGGCGCTCGCCAGCCTGGTCGCCGCGAAGTTCGCCAACGTGGGCGTGCCGCTGGTGCTCAAGCAGATCGTCGACGCGCTCGACCTGAAGCCGGGCGATGCGCGCGCCGCGCTGGTGGTCCCGGTGGCGCTGCTGGTCGCCTACGGGCTGCTGCGGGTCGGCGTCACCCTGTTCACCGAGCTGCGCGAGGTCATCTTCGCACGCGTCACCCACGACGCGTCGCGCACGATCACGCTGCAGGTGTTCCGGCACCTGCTGTCGCTGTCGCTGCGCTTTCACCTCGAGCGCCAGATGGGTGGCATGTCGCGCGACATCGAGCGGGGCTCGCAGGGCATCTCCAGCCTGATTTCCTACACGCTCTACAGCATCCTGCCGACGCTGGTGGAGATCGCGCTCGTCATCGGCTACCTGGTCGTCCACTACGAGGGCTCTTTCGCGGGGATCGCGCTTGCGGCGCTGGCGCTCTACGTCGCCTATACCGTCCGGGTCACCGAGTGGCGCACCAAGTACCGGCGGCAGGTGAACGAACAGGATTCGCGCGCCAACACGCGGGCGATCGACGCGCTGATCAACTACGAGACGGTCAAGTACTTCGGCAACGAGGAGTTCGAGGCGCGCCGCTACAACGAGAACCTCGTTGCCCGGATGCGCGCGGCCATTCGCGCACAGACCTCGCTGTCGGTGCTCAACCTCGGCCAGAGCCTGATCATCGCGACCGCGGTGACGCTGCTGATCTGGCGTGCGACCGCCGGCGTGGTCGCAGGCACGATGAGCCTCGGCGACCTGGTGCTGGTGAACGCCTTCATGATCCAGCTCTACGTCCCGCTCAATTTCCTCGGCGTGCTGTACCGCGAGATCAAGCAGGCGCTCACCGACATGGAGCGGATGTTCCGCCTGATGGGCGAGCATCGCGAGGTCGCCGACGCGCCCGGCGCGCCGGCGCTCGCGCTGCAGCCGCGTCGCGCGCCGCTGATACGCTTCGAGCGCGTCTCGTTCGCCTACGATCCGGCGCGCCCGATCCTGCACGAGGTCGATTTCGCGATGGCGCCGGGGACCACCACCGCGGTGGTCGGCGCCAGCGGCGCAGGCAAGTCGACGCTGGCGCGGCTGCTGTACCGCTTCTACGACGTGGGATCGGGGCGCATTGCCATCGACGGCCAGGACCTGCGCGAGGTCACGCAGGCGAGCCTGCGCGCGGCGATCGGCATCGTTCCGCAGGATACGGTGCTGTTCAACGACACGATCCGCTACAACATCGGCTACGGGCGTCCCGGGGCGGAGCAGCCGGAGATCGAGGCGGCCGCGCGCGCCGCGCAGTTGCACGACTTCATCTCGGGGTTGCCGCTGGGCTACGACAGCAACGTCGGCGAGCGCGGGCTGAAACTCTCGGGCGGCGAGAAGCAGCGGGTGGCGATCGCGCGCACGCTGCTGAAGGATCCGCCGATCCTGATTCTCGACGAGGCGACGTCGGCCCTCGACAGCCGCAACGAGCAGGCGATCCAGGACGCGTTGCGGCGCGTCGCTGTCGACCGAACCACGCTGGTGATCGCCCATCGGCTGTCGACGATCGTCGACGCAGACCAGATCCTGGTGATGTCCGGCGGGCGCGTGGTCGAGCGCGGCAACCACGAGTCGCTTTTGCGCGCGGGCGGCGAATATGCGCGGCTCTGGGCGATGCAGCAGGCCGACGACGCATCGCCTGCCGGCGAATTGCCCGGAGCCGGCGACGAAGCGGGCGCGCGAACCGGCGCGGTGAAGCTCAGCGCGAGGGCTTGAGCGGACCGGGAGCGCGCGGCGATGGCAGCGGGCGCCCTCCCGGCGGCGGCGGCCGGTGGGGCCCGGCCCCCGGCGCGGGCAGGCGGCGGTGGTGGTCGTAGCCGCCGTACCACCAGAGGCCGAAGGTCATCGGCACCCATGGATACCAGCCGTAGTAGTAGCCGGGCACCACGGTGACCGGCGGCGCTGCGACGACCCCCGCGGCGGGCGGCGCCGCCCTCAACATGTCTTCGGATTCGTCGCGGACCGCGTCGACCAGCTCGCTGCCGGCACCTTCGCGCAGCAGCAGGTCGATGTCGGCGCCGCGGGCCGGCGCGAGCAGGCCGCGCTCGCGGATGTCGGCGGCCAGGTCGGCCTGCGGGCGGCCGGCGCGCAGTTCGGCGACGATCTCGCCGACGCTCAGCGGCGCGGGCACTGGCGCATAGGCGCCGGGGATCGCAGTGACTTCGCCGTAGCGCACGCCTTGCGAAACGGCGCATCCGCCCAGGGCAAGGACGATTGCCGTTGCCGCCGCCACGCCGCCGACCCGCGAGCTTGCAGTCCGATCCATCTGTGGACTAACGGGCGGGCTGTCCGCAGGTTGACCGGATGCCGCCGCGAGGTGCGACCGCGGGGCAGGGCGCTCAATGCGCGAACTCGCGAACGACGATCCGCCGGGCAGCGCCTTCGTGGACGACGCAGGCCTTGTGCAGATCGTCGATCTCGAGGTCGGCGAAGCGCCAGCGGCGGCCGGTCCCGCCCGGGCTGCGATCGTAGGCGAGCGCCGGCTCGCCGTGGCTGCCGGAAACGATGCCGATGTCGGGCAGCGAACGGCTCAAGCCTTCGCCGAGCGCCTTGACGTAGGCCTCCTTGCGAACCCACACCGTGGCGAGCGCGGCGGCGCGGCAGGGTTCCGGCGCGGACAGCACCAGCCTGCGCTCTTCGGGCGACAGGACCCAGAGGAAATCGTCGATCCTGGCGAAGTCCGGGCGCACCCGTTCCACGTCGACGCCCACCTCGACGTCGGCGACGACGTGCAGCACCCATCGGCCGGAGTGGCTGGAGTTGAAGTGCGGGAGCCGGGGGTGCGCGCCCGGCCGCAGCGCGGGCTTGCCGTGCCGGCCCTCGACGAAGGCCAGCGTCCCGGCATCGACGCCGAGTCGCCTGGCCAGCAGCAGCCGGCGAGTGCTCCGGCCGACGACGAAGCGCTCGCGGTCCTCGTCGCGATGGAAGCGCGCGGCGCGCGCCGCCTCGTCCGCGGTCAGCCTCGCGAGATGCGCGTCGAAGCGGCCGACTTCGACGGCGACGTCGACCTTCCAGACTTCAGGCATCGGCCCCGGCATGCGCCTGCCTCGTCCCGGCGGCCTCGGGGTTCAGCCGCACGCAGGTGGCCGGGCGCGTCGCGGCCAGGGTCGCCGGCACGGTTTGCGCGTCGGGTATCGCCGGGATGTTCTGCGGATGCGTCTGGATCGTCATCCGGACGTCCCTACGCCGTGCAGTGATCGTGGCGCGCCGCCGGCTGCGCGATCCAGCCTGCGTCCCTCGACGCGCCCCGGCTGCGAGGCGCCGGGAGCTTCGTCGCCCCCGATGGCCTCGGCGAGGATCCGGGCGAGCTCCGCCACGTGCGGGGTATGCAGCATGCGGTTGTGCAGGCAGTACATCGAGCGCAAGTCGACGCCGTCGCCGCTGAGGGCGCCCCAGCCGTAGGTCGGATCGGAATCCGGTACCACTCCGACGAGGGGCGCCCGCTCCTCGGCGCGGATGAGCAGCACCCGCCCCGGATAGTGGTGCGGCTGGTAGGAGCGCCAGGCGGAGAACACGGCGCGGGCCGATTGCTCCATGGCGAGCGTGACCGCGGTGCGCTCGACCTCCTCGCCGTCGAACAAGCCGCGGTCGCGCCCGAGCAGGTGGCGCAGCATCCAGCGGGCGCGGCCCCCGAGGTAGGCGAGCATCTGCGCCGGGCGCATGCGCAGCGCTTCGCGCAGGTGCAGCAGCACACGCACGGGGGCGGAGCGGCGCTGTGTCCAGCCGGACACGCTGGTATCGAGGATCGCCAGCACCGCGACGCGTTCGCCGCTGCGGTGCAACTGCTGCGCGATCTCGTGGACGATCTTGCCGCCCATCGAATAGCCGGCGAGCCGGTAGGGGCCGGTCGGCTGGGCCCGGCGCAGGTCCTCGACCATGCGGGCGGCGATCGCTTCCACGGTCAGGCCGGATTCGTCGGCCCCGAACACACCGGTGTCGAGCACGTGCAGCGTCTGGTGCGGCCCGAACGCCTTGGCGAGGTCGTTCAGGATGATCAGCTGCCCGCCCCATCCCGACACGAAGAACAGCGGCCGGGTTCCATCGCCGCCCTGGACGGTGACCACGCACGACGGGCGCGCGAGGGCCGCGGACTCGTCGCGCAGCAGCGCCGCGAAGCGGCGGATGGTCGGCGCCTCGAAGAACGACGCGGTGCGCAGCTGCCGGCCCATGCGCCGGTCGACTTCGGCGAGCACGCGCACGGCGAGCATCGAGTGTCCGCCCAGCTCGAAGAAGTCGGCGTCCAGCGAAATTCCCCGGACGTTCAGTACCGACTCCCAGATCTCGCGGAGCTCGCGCTCCACGGCGTCGGCCGGCGCGTCGTCGGCCGGTAACGCAGCGGCCGGCGGCGCCGGCAGCGCCCGGCGGTCGAGCTTGCCGTTGGCGGTGAGGGGCAGGGCGTCGAGCGCGACGAACGCCGCCGGGATCATGAACGAGGGCAGGCGTTCGGCGAGCGCGACGCGCAGTTGCGCGAGCGACAGCCTCGGCGCGCCGACAGACCAGACGAGGTACGCGACCAGGCGGTGTTCGCCAGGGCGGTCCTCGCGCATGAGCAAGGCCGACTGCGCGACGCCGGGCAGTGCGGCGAGCGCAGCGCGCACCTCGCCGAGTTCGATGCGGAAGCCGCGCAGCTTCACCTGCTCGTCGTTGCGGCCGAGGAACACGATATTGCCGTCGGCCAGACGGCGCACGCGGTCGCCGCTGCGGTACAAGCGCTGCCCCGCCGCGAAGGGATCGGGCACGAAGCGCTCGGCGGTGAGCTCGGGGCGCTCGAGGTAGCCTCGTGCCAGACCCGGACCGCCGATATAGAGCTCTCCGGGCGCGCCGATGGGCACCGGCTGCATCGTCTCGTCGAGCACGTGGCAGGTGGTGTTGGCGATCGGCCGGCCGATGGGAACGGTGTCCGGGGCCCTGTCGCGTGCCGGCTGGCGCGGCACTTCGTACCAGGTGGCGAAGGTCGTGGTCTCGGTGGGGCCGTACACGTGCAGCAGGCGCTGCGGGGGCCGGTTGCGCAGGACGCGGGCGACCGCTTCCGGGTCCACCGCCTCGCCGCCGAACAGCAGTTCGCGCAGGCCGTGGAAGACCCCGGGTGCACGAGCCGCGTGCTCGTTGAACAGCGCCGTGGTCACGAACATCGTGGTAATGCGGTCGCGGGCGATCTGACGCTCGAGGGCGGCTGCGGAGAGCAGGGTCTCGGTGGAGACGACGGCCACCCGGGCGCCGTTGAGCAGCGCGCCCCAGATCTCGAAGGTGGCGGCGTCGAACGACGCGTTCGAGGCCTGCCCGATGCAGTCGTCGGGCCCGAGGCTCACGTAGTCGGTGTGGCACACCAGGCGCACGACCGCGCGGTGCGGGACCATCACGCCCTTCGGCCTGCCGGTCGAGCCCGAGGTGTAGACGAGGTAAGCGAGGTGTTCGGGTCGGCACGTCGCGACGGGGTTGTCGACCGGCTCGGCCCGCAATGACGGGTCGTCGTCGAGGCAGAGCAGCCGCGAGGCGACCCCGGCCAGGCGCGGCGCCAGCGACTTCCCGACGATCGTGACCGCGGCGGCCGAGTCGGCCAGCATGAAGGCGACGCGCTCGAGCGGGTAGTCGACGTCGATGGGCACGTAGGCGCCACCGGCCTTCAGGATGCCGAGCATCGCAACGATCATGTCGGGGCCGCGCCGCAGGAACATGCCCACCGGCGCGTCCGGACCCACGCCGAGCCGGCGCAGCCGGTGCGCGAGCCGGTTGGCGCGGCGGTTCAGCGTCGCGTAGTCGAGCCGTTCGTCTTCGCAGACGATCGCGACGGCCTGCGGCGTGCGCGCGACCTGCTCCTCGAAGAGCTGCGGCAGGCTCGCCCCTTCGGGATAGGCGCGGGTGCTGTCGTTGAACCCGGCGACGAGGCGCTCGCGTTCCGCGGCGTCGAGCATCGGGATTGCGGAGAGCCGGGCCTGCGGCGCGGCGACGACCGCGTCGAGCAGGTTGCGCAGGTGCGCGCCCATGCGCTCGACGGTGGCGTGGTCGAACAGGTCGCGGTTGTAGGCAAAGTGCAGCGCGAGGCGATCGCCGCGCAGGGTCGCCGATAGCGACAGGTCGAACTTGGCCCGGCTCGAGCCGATCGGTACGCGTTCGGCCTGCAATCCGGACAGCGGCCGCGGGGCCTCGTCGCCAGCCTCCATCGCGAAGGTCACCTGGAAGAGCGGACTGCGTCCCGGCTCGCGCGGCGGGTTCACCGCGGCGACGATGCGCTCGAAGGACACGTCGCGGTTGGCCCAGGCGTCGAGCGTGTCGCGGCGCACCCGCGCGAGCAGTTCGACGAAGGTCGGATCGTCCGCGAGGCTCGAGCGCATCGGCTGCATGGCGACGAAGTAGCCGACCAGGCCCTCGAGCTCGGCGCGGTCGCGCCCGCCGTTCGGCGTCCCGACGACGACGTCGCCGCCCGCGCCGTAGCGCGCCAGCAGGACTCGCAGCGTCGACATCAGCACCATGTAGGGCGTCGCGCCGTTGCGCCGCGCCAGGGACGCGAGGGAACGGGTGGTGTCCGGGAGGATCGCGACCGTGTGTCCGGCTGCGCCGAGTCTCGCGGTCGCGGGGCGGGGCCGATCGAACGGCAGGTCGTGGTCCGGCGCGCCCGACAGGTGCGAGACCCAGTACTGCAACTGTCGCTGGAACCGCGGCCCGCTGCATTTCGCCCGGCTCCAGATCGCGTAGTCGAGAAAGCTGACCGGCAGCGGCGGCAGCACCGCGTCGAGCCTGGCACCCGAGAGCGCAGCCTCGTACAGGACCCCGAGTTCCCGCTCGACGATCGCCGTGGACAGGCCGTCCGTGACGATGTGGTGGGCGACCAGCAGCAGCACATGATCGTTCGGCGACCTGCGCAGCAGTTTCGCGCGCAGCGGGCGGCCGGCGGCGAGGTCGAACGGCTCGTGCGCCGCCAGTTTCAGTCGTGGCATGGCCGGATAGAGTCCGCCGGCAGCGGCGCTCCCCGTCCCGATGTCTACGACCTCGAAGTCGGGCTCATCGTCGTCGAGCACGAATTGTGCAGGTACGCCGTCGACTTCGCGAAACGCGGTGCGAAGCGCGGCGTGCCGTCGCACCAGTGCGCTCAGCGCGGCCTGCAGCGCCGCTACCTGCAGCGGTCCTTGCAGGCGCAGCGCGAAGGGCACGTTGTACCGGCTGCCATTGTCGCCGTCGACCTGCTCGACGATCCACAGCGCTTCCTGGGCGGAGCTCAGGGGGCCGGAGAGGGCACCGGTGGGGACGAGGGGCGCGACCGGCTCGGCGGCGCCGGCGCGTTGGCCGGGGTCGAGCGACTCGACGTGGGCGGCCAGACCGGCGATGGTGGGCGCTTCGAAGAGCACGCGCAGGGGCAGCTCGACGCCGAGCAGGCGGCGGGTGCGCGCCATGACCTGGGTGGCCGAGAGGGAGTGGCCGCCGAGTTCGAAGAAGTCGTCGTGCACGCCCACGCGCTCGCGCCCGAGGACCTCGGCCCAGATGGCGGCGAGGGCTTCCTCGAGAGGGGTGCGCGGGGCCGCGAAGGAGGCGGTCGCGGCGGCGTCCTCGAGCGGTGCGGGCAGCGACTTGCGGTCGAGCTTGTCGTTGGGCAGGCGCGGCAGTGAGGGCAGGGCCACGACGACGGCGGGCACCATGAACTCCGGCAGGCGCGATTTCAGGGCGGCCTTGAGGGTGGCCGCTTCGAGGTTGTCGCCCTCGACGTAGGCGACCAGGCGGCGCTCGCCGGGGCGGTCCTCGCGGGCGAGCACGACGCTCAGGCGCACGCCCTCGCAGGCGTTCAGCGCGGATTCGATTTCGCCCAGTTCGATGCGAAAGCCGCGGATCTTGATCTGGTCGTCGGTGCGGCCGACGAAGGCGACGATGCCGTCGGGGCGCCAGCGCACGAGGTCGCCGGTGCGGTAGAGGCGATCGCCGGCGACGAAGGGGCTGTGCAGGAAGCGCTCGGCGGTGAGCTCGGGCCGGCTGAGGTAGCCGCGCCCGACGCCGGCGCCGCCGACGTAGAGCTCACCGGCCGCGCCCACGGGTACGGGCTGCATGTGCGCATCGAGAACGTAGAGCCGGGCGTTGGCGATGGGGCGGCCGATGGGCACGGGGCCGGGGCCCTCGGCGAGTTCGGCGACGTCGACGCTGGTGGCATCGACGCTGGCCTCGGTCGGCCCGTAGAAGTTCCCCAGCGTCGCTCGCGGGAGGCAGCGCGAGAAACCGCGCGCGGTTTCCGGGTCGAGGGCTTCGCCGCCGGCAATGACGTAGCGCAGGCTGGTGCACGAGTTCAGCGCGGGCTCGAGCAGCAGCGCGCGCAGTGCCGAGGGCACGACCTGCAGCAGGGTGACGCCGTGGGCGGCGATGGCCTGCGCGAGGTATTCGGGGTCCTTCTCGCCGCCGGGGCGGGCGAGCACCACACTGGCACCGACCGACAGTGGCGGGAATATCTCCACCAGTGAGGCATCGAAGCTGATCGAGGTCTTCTGAAGCACGCGGTCGCGGGTGCTCATGCCGAGGCGTTCGGCAACCCACAAGGTGTGGTTGACCACGCCGCGGTGCGGGATCATCACGCCCTTGGGTCGACCGGTGGAGCCGGAGGTGTAGATCACGTACGCGAGGTGCTCGGGGCGCGCCAGCGGCGGGAGGTTGCCCCGAGGCTCGTCGTCCAGGGTGGGATCGTCGTCTACGCACAGCGTCGTCGACAGTGCGGACGGCATGCGCGGGGCGAGCACTCTCTGCGTGAGGATGACCGGCGCGTTGCTGTCGGCGAGCATGAACGCGATGCGTTCGGCGGGGTAATCCGCATCGATGGGTACGTAGGCGCCGCCGGCCTTGAGGATGGCCAGCATTCCGACGATCATCGCGACGCTGCGCTCCATGCACAGGCCGACCAGGACGTCGGGTCCGACGCCCGAGCGGCGCAGGCGGTGAGCGAGCTGGTTGGCCCGGCAGTTCAGCGCGTCGTAATCCAGGCGCTGGTCGTCGCCGACGACAGCGGTGGCCCCGGGCGTGCGCTCGGCCTGCTGCTCGAAGAGCTGGTGCAGCGTCAGGTGCAGCGGGTAGTCACGTGCGGTGTCGTTCCAGCGCACCAACAGGCGTTCGCGCTCGGCGGCATCCATCAGCGGCAGCTGCGAGAGTCGCGCCTGCGGGTCGGCGATCATGCCCTCGACCAGGTTGCACAGGTGCCCCGCCATCCGCTCGATCGTCGCCTCGTCGAACAGGTCGGCCGCGTACTCGAGGGATCCGTCGAGGCCCGTGCTGCGCTCGACGAAGGTCAGCGAAAGGTCGAACTTGGCGCTGGCGGCATCGCTCCCGACGGAAGCCGCGTCGAGCCCGGGAAGCGCCAGAGTGGTGGGTGGCACGTTCCACAGCGCGAACGACACCTGGAACAGCGGGTTGCGGTTGACTTCCCGCTGGGGATTGAGCTCGGCGACGATGCGCTCGAAGGGCAGCTCCTGGTGGGCGTAGGCCTCGAGGGCGGTGGCGCGGGTGCGCTCCAGCAGCTCGACGAAGGTGGGATCACCGTCGAGGTCGGTGCGCATGACCAGCATGTTGACGAACATGCCGAAGACGCCTTCGAGCTCGGGGCGTCCGCGCCCGGCAACGGGGGTGCCCACACCGAAGTCGCGCTGCCCGGTGTACCGCATCAGCAGGGTCTGGAACGCGGCAAGCAGCACCATGTGCAGCGTGGCGCGGCGCGCGCGTGCGAGCGACTTGAGGGCGGCCAGCGTGCGTGGACCCAGCGAGAACTCCAGGCGTCGACCGCGTAGCGACCCGGTGCGCGGGCGCGGACGGTCGTTGGGCAACTCGATGGGCTCCAGGCCGGCGAGTCGCTCCCTCCAGTAGGCGAGCGCGGCCTGCGCGGCGCCGCCGGCCAGGCGGCGGCGCTCCCACAGCGCGTAGTCGGCGAACTCGAGCCGGGGCGCCCCCGCGGGCAGGGCGAGCGGTTCGCCGCGCAGCGCGCGTCCGTAGAGCAGCGGCAGCTCGCGCGCGAGGATGCCCATCGACCAGCCGTCCGCAACGATGTGGTGCACGACGAACATCAGCACGTGGTCGCGCTCCGAAACACGCAGCAGCTGCACCCTGAACAGCGGTGCGCGTGCCAGGTCGAAGGGCTCGGCGAAGAGTCGCTGCAGGTGCACGTCGATGGCGGCCTGGATCGACTCGCCGGCGCCTGGGTCCGGTTCGATCACGGGCAATTGCACCTCGACTTGCGCGAGCACGCGCTGCACCGGTGCCCCGTCGACGTCCTCGAAGGCGGTTCGCAGGGCGGCATGCCGCTCGACGAACGCCTCGAGCGCGCTGCGCAGCGCGGCGACGTCGAGCTCGCCAGTGAAGCGGGCGGCCGACGCGATGTTGTACACCCCGCTGGGGCCGGCGAGCTGCTCGATGGCCCATAGCGCTTCCTGCGCCGCGGATGCCGGCGCGAACTGCGCCTCGGCCGCGGCACCGGCCACCAGCGGCACCTCGTCCTCGCCCTGACCGACTCCGGCCCGCGGCAGGATTGGCGGGGCGGCCTCGGGTTCCGAGGGAAGGATTTCCGGCGCCGTCGTGGTGGCGTCGTCTGCGGTGGGGTGCGTGGAGCAGGTCGCTTCGATGCGAGCTGCGAGTTCGGCGACCGTGGGGGCTTCGAACAGGGCGCGCAGGGCAACGTTCGCTCCGAGCGCGGCGTTGGCGCGGGCGAGCGCGCGCGTGGCGGCCAGCGAGTCTCCGCCCAGGTCGAAGAAGTCGTCGTGGACGCCGATGAGCGGCAGGTCGAGGATCTCGCGCCAGATCGCGGCGAGCGATCGTTCGAGCTCCGACCTCGGCTCGACGTAGTCGCTCTCCTGCGACGACCAGTCAGGGGCCGGCAGCGCTTTGCGGTCGACCTTGCCGTTGGGCAGCAGAGGCAACGCGTCGAGCAGACACCAGGCACCCGGAACCATGGGCCGCATGACTCGTTGCCTGAGGAATCGGCGCAGTTCGAGCGCATCCGGCGGGTTGTTGCCGCTGGACGTGTAGTAGGCCACCAGCGCCGGTTCTCCGCGCGGGTTCGGGCGCGCCACGACCGCACACTCCCGAACGCGATCGTGCCGCGCGAGCGTCGCCGCGACTTCGCCGGGTTCGACCCGCACGCCGCGGATCTTGACCTGATCGTCGAGCCGGCCGCAGATCTCGAGCAAGCCGTCCGGGCGGTAACGCCCGCGGTCGCCGGTGAAGTAGACCAGGTCCGAGGGGTCGCTGCCGAAGGGGTTCGGCCGGAAGCGGCGCCGGTTCTCCTCGGGGAGATTCAGGTACCCGAGCGTCGAGTAGGCCGTTCGCAGCGCAATCTCGCCGGGTTCGCCGATGCCGCACAGCCCGCCGCCGGCGTCGATCACCAGGGCCTGGCTCTGCGGAATCGGCGCGCCGATCGGCTGGATGCCGGGCTCCACGTCGTCCGGCACGTCGTATACGCACCGGATCATCGTGGTTTCGGTGGGGCCGTAGAAGTTGGCCATCCTGCTCGTGCGGCCGGGGCCGCTGCGCCACTTCCCGACCAGCGCGTCGTTGAGCGGCTCGCCCGAGAGGAACAGCCAGCGCAGGTCGACCAGGGCGTCGTGCGCAGCAGGCCGGGCGAGCCACGACTGCACCACCGCGGGCGTCGAATGCACGAGCGTCACCCGTTCGCGCCGCAGCCAGGCGATCGGGTCGGGCAGGTCGGCGGCCTCGGGCAGGCACAGGGTCGCGCCGCTGGTGAGCGGCAGGAACACGTCGCGCAGCAGCGGGTCGAACGACAGGCCGATCAGCTGCGAAACCCGGTCGTCGGCGCCGACTTCGTAGCGCCGTCTCTGCCACGCCAGGAAGTGCGCGAGGCTCTTGTGGCGGCCGAGGACCGCCTTCGGCGTGCCGGTGCTGCCGGAGGTGAAGAAGACGTAGGCGGGATCGTCGCCGTCGACGCCGCACGCGTCGTCTGCCGGATACTCGTCCGGTCGCTCCGCTCGCCACGCCTCGCCCAGGCGCACGACCTCGAGGTGGGGGTACTCCGCCGGCACGTCGTAGCCGTCGGGGGCGAGCAGCAGCCGCGCTGCGCACTCCCGCACCATCGTGCGCCGGCGCTCCAGAGGAAGGGTCGGGTCGAGCACGAGGAACGCCGCGCCGCTCATCAGCACCGCCAGCATCGCCTGCACGAGCGCCGGGCTCGAAGGAACCTGGATCGCGACGATGTCGCCGCGGCCGACGGCCCGCTCGCGAAGCAGCGATGCGGTCGCCGAGGAGCGGGCCGCGAGTTCGGCGTAGGTCTGGTGTCCGTCGCCGCGGTCCAGTGCGATTCGCCCGGGTGCGCGCCGCGCGTGCTCCAGGAAGGCCTCGTGCACCGGCACCTGCGGTTCGACCTGCATCCGGCACACGGGATCGGGGAGCATTCGTCGCGCCGCGTCGGTGACGAGCGAATAGGCGTGCACTCGCGCGTCGGGCTCGGCAACGATCTGCCCGAGCAGGGCCACGTACTGCCGCAGCATCTCCTCGGCGCGCGCCGACGAGAACAGGTCGCTCCGGCAGGTCAGGGTGAGGTGCAGCTCCGCCTGGCGGAGCTCTGCGTAGAGCGTCATCGCGAACTTCGGCCGCGCCCACCACCGCTCCACGCTCTGGCAGTCCAGCCCCGGCAATTCGAGCGCGCCGAAGTCGCCGTCCATGAAATTGATCATCACGTCGAACAGCGGATTGCGGTCGGCGTGGCGCTCGGGGGCCAGTTCGCTGACCAACCGTTCGAACGGGACCTGCTGGTGCTCGAAAGCGTCGAGCATCGTCTGCAGCGAGCGGCCGAGCAATTGCCGGAACGGCGGGTTGCCCGACAGGTCGGTGCGCACGACCAGCGGATTCACGAAGTACCCGACCACGTCCTCGAGCTCGCTTCGCGGGCGCCCGGTCACCGGTGTGCCGACAGCGAAGTCCTCACGGCCGGACAGGCGCATCACCAGGACCTGGTACGCGGCGAGCATGACCGTGAAGAGCGTCGCGCGTTCGCGCTGCGCCAGCGCCTTGAGCGGCATCACCAGCGACGCCGGCAGCACCGCTCGCGGCGTGCGCGCGGGCGTCCCGATGCGGCCGTGCGCAGGCCGGTCGCGTGGCAGCTCCAGCGGTTCGAGGCCCGCCAGTTGCTCGCGCCAGTAGGCCAGGTCGCGCGCTCCCTCGGGCGAGTCGAGGCGCCGGCGCTGCGCCGCCGCGTGATCGATGTACTGCGCGACCGGTGCAGGCAGCGATGGCTCGCGTCCCGAGGACAGCGCTGCGTACAGCGTGCGCAGATCGCGCGCGACGATCCCTGCCGACCAGCCGTCGGTGACGATGTGGTGCGTCACCATCAGGAGCACGTGATCGTCGGGGGTCATGCGCACGAGGAGGGCGCGCAGCAGCGGCGGTCGGCTCAGGTCGAACGGCTGCGTCGCTGCGGCCGCAAGCAGATCGTGGAGCGACCGCTCGCGCTCGTCGGCGGTGCGGCCAGCGGCTTCGACGACCTCGAGACCGGCTTGCGCCGCCGGCTCCACGACCTGGACAATGCCGTCGACGGTCTCCCGCAAGGCGGTGCGAAGGCAGGGGTGGCGCGCCACGAGGGTGTCGAGGCTGCGGGCAAGCGCGTCGACGTTCAATTCTCCGCGAATGCGGACGAGTTGCGGCAGGTGGTACAGGTCGCTCCGGCCGTTCAGCCGCTCGGTGATCCACAGCGCTTCCTGGGCGGGACTCAGCGGTCCGGACAGAGCGCTGGCGGGGGCGAGGGGCGCAACGCCGGCGGCGGCGTGGGCGCACTGCGCGGGGTCGAGCGCTCCGATGCGTGCAGCCAGTTCAGCGACATTGGGGGCTTCCACCAGGGCACGCAGGGGTAGCTCGACACCCAGGATGCGGCGGGTGCGCGCGATGATCCGGGTGGCGCCGAGCGAGTGCCCGCCGAGGTCGAAGAAGTTCTCGTGCACACCCACGCGCGCACACCCCAGCACGTCGGCCCAGATGTCCGCCAGGGTCTGCTCCAGCGGCGTGCGCGGGGCCACGAACGCCTGCGCTTCGCCCAGCGCGCCCGCCTCGGGCGCCGGCAGCGCGTTGCGATCGACCTTGCCGTTGGGCGTCAGCGGCAGCGCCTGCATCGGCACGAAGTACTGCGGCACCATGTAATCGGGCAGGGTGTGCCTCAGGCTCCTGCGCAGCTCCGCGCCCGACACCGACTGCCCGGCCAGCGGCACCAGGTACGCCACCAGCGCCGCTGCTCCCGTGTGATCCGCGCGGGCGTCGACCACCGTCTGGGCGATTCCCGCGCAGGCCGTCAGCGCCGCCTCGATCTCCCCCAACTCGATCCGGAACCCGCGGATCTTCACCTGATGATCCAACCGTCCCAGGTGTACGACGTCCCCGTCGGCCCGGTAGCGCGCCAGATCCCCGGTCCGGTACAACCGTGCCCCGGGCTGATCCGAAAACGGATCCGCGATGAACTTCTCGGCCGTCAGCTCGGGTCGCCCGCGGTAGCCCCGCGCCAATCCGTCACCGCCGATCAGCAACTCGCCGGCCACGCCGATCGGCACCGGCTGCAGCGCCTTGTCCACGACGTGGAACGTCGTGTTGGCGATCGGCCGGCCCACCGTGATCTGCTCGGCCGCACTGCGCACGCGCTTCACCGACGACCAGATCGTCGTCTCCGTTGGGCCGTACAGGTTCCATAGCGCCCTCGTGCGCTCCAGCAGCGGCTGCACCAGCCCGGGCGGCAGCGGCTCGCCTCCGATCAGCGCCGTCAGCCCCTGGCTGCCCGTCCATCCGGCATCGATCAACATCCGCCAGGTCGCCGGCGTTGCCTGCAACAGCGTGGGATTCACTTGCTCGATGCGCTCGCGCAGCAACTGGCCGTCGGTGGCGGCTTCCCGGCTCACCAACTCCACTCGCGCACCGGTGATCAGCGGCAGGTACAGTTCCAGCCCCGCGATGTCGAACGACAGCGTGGTCACCGCCAGCAACACGTCACGCTCGTCGCATCCGGGTTGCGTGCGCATCGAGCACAGGAAGTTCGTCAGCGCCCGGTGCGTGATCTCGACACCCTTGGGCTTGCCTGTCGAGCCCGACGTGTACAGCACGTACGCCAGGTCGTCCGGCCCTGCTGCGGGCGGCAGATCCTCCCCGTCCACGAGATCGCCCGGTGCGAGGTGGTCCAGGTCCACCACCCGGACCGCGCCCACCGGCAGCAATCCCGCCAGACTGGTCTGCGTCAGCAGCACCGAGGCCTGCGAGTCTTCCAGCATGAACGCCAGCCGCTGCGCCGGGAAGACCGGGTCGAGCGGCACATAGGCGCCACCGGCCTTCAGCGTCGCCAGCAGCCCCACCATCATCTGCAGCGAGCGCTCGAGGCAAAGGCCCACCAGGGCGCCGGGGCGTACCCCGAGTGCGCGCAGGCGTACCGCCAGCGCGTTCGCGCGCGCGTTCAACTCCCGGTAGCTCAGCGACTCCCCGGCATGCGTCACCGCCACCGCATCCGGAAGCCGTGCCGCCTGCTCCTCGAACAACTGCACGACCGTGCGATCCCGCGGGTAATCGACCCGCGTGCCGTTCCATGCGTTCAGAAGGCTTCTTTCGCCCTCGTCGAGGAGCATGATGGTCCGGACAGGACGAGCCGGATCCTCGAGGCACGCATCCAGGACGTTCTCGAAGTGGCGAACGACTCGCGGCCGGTCCTCGGGCGCAAAGACGTCGCAATTCAGGTCGAACTCGACGGCGAAAGCCCCAGTTCCGCCAAGGCTGTGAACCTGGAGCGCCATGCTCCCTTCACCGACCCTGGAGTGATGGATCGATGTCCTCACGGCCATTCCGGCAAAGCTGCCGAGGGACTGAGTCTGGAAATTCAGCACCACGCTGTACAGCTTTCCGCCCGGATTTCCCACCGCGTACGGAACGTGCTGCCTGACCTCCAGCGCTTCCTCCTGGACCTTGCGCACGACCGCCTCGAACGTTTCGTCCGGGCCAATCGATACCGTGAACGGCGCCTGCACCATCAGCAGCCCCGCCGTATCTGCAAACCGACGCGGGCGGTTGCGCCACGGAACCCCGATCGTCACGCGGTCGCTGCCGGAGATGCGGTGCAGGTAGACGAACAGGGCTGCGGCGAACACACTGAAAACGGCCATTTGCTCAGAGGCTGCACCCGCGCCGGACCGGCGAGCCAGTTGCCTGATCGCTTCCGAGCGGTCCGTTCCCAATTCGTGGTGAATTCGCTCCTGGGCCTTGCTGCTCAGAAACGTCTCGGCAGATACGCCGTAGAAAGTGAGCGGTCCCCGAGCCCCTTCGGTCTTGCGAGTCCAGAACTGCTCATCCTCGGTGAACTCGCTCGTTCCCCGGTACTGCCGCTCGAACTCCAGGTACTCGAGAAAACCCGGGTACGCAGTTCCGGACGCGGGCTCTCCCTCCAGCAGCCGTGCATAGCAGTCGGCGACACGCTGGAACAGGATGCCGTTGGAGGTGGCGTCCGTGAGGATGTGGTGCTGCACGAAATACCAGGCATAGCGGTCTTCGGCGAGCTTGATCAGCGCCGTCTCGTACCAGCGTTGCGCCAGGTCGAACGCGATCCCCGCGTGGCCCGTGACCCAGTCCTCGAGAGCCCGATCCGGATCGACTTCCTGCGACAGGTCCACGAAAGCCGGCGAGTGCGCCACGTGATCCCGGACCCGCAGGAACGGAACCCCGTCGCGTTCCTCGATCACCATGCGAAGGACATCGGTGCGATCCGCGACCACCTGGAAGGCCCTGTCGAAATGCTGCCGCTCGACCGGACCGTCTATGACGAACACGGCGACTTCGTTGTATATCGGCAGCCCCGGCCACAGCCGGTGGCCAGTCCAGATGAGCAGCTGATTCCGCGTGAGGTTGCTGCCCAGGTGCGTAGCGCTGGCCGTCATGGAGGTCCTGCTCGCGTCCGAATCCGTGTCGTCGGCGCAACGGCGCGCAAGGTCTCGTCGCCCGGAAGGTCGCGGCTCCGGTTCTCTCGCGTCGCGTTGTTCGTCTTCTTGTGTGCCGTCGCCCGTGGCGACCACGCAAGAATTGCCCGAGTCTGCCATCGCGGTCTGTGACCGACTTCCCGTCGCAGGGCAATCGGTCCGTACGGTTCGACCGGCGGTGCGCCACAATGCGATTTTCGCGCAGGAAGCAGAATGCGCTGTTCAGGAGCGGGAATGCTTGCGGAGGGGATTCGCGGGTGAGGCCGGGCAGGCTCATGGGGGGCGCCATCTGGAGCGCGGCCGGCCGGTTCTTCGAGTTCGCGGTGGGACTCGCCGCGGTGGCGCTGATCGCGCGCTGGGTCGGTCCGGCCGCCTACGGCGTGTTCGCGTTGTCGTACGTCGTCGTCGGCCTCGTGGAGATCCTGGTGTCCGACGGCCCTGGCGACGCGCTGGCGCAGCGCCGCGAGTTGCGGGGCGGACACTGCAATGCGACCCTCGCCGGCGCCCTCGCCGCCGCGCTCGCCGCTTGGGCGGTCATTGCGGTCGGTGCCGGGGGAATCGCCCGGTGGCTCGGCGGCGGCGAGGCGCTGGCGGAGATCCTGCCGCTGCGAGCGGCGACCTTGCCGCTCGCGGCGCTGGCGGTCGTGCCGGCGGCGTTGCTGCTACGGGAGCAGCGCCTGAAGGCGCTTGCGGGTGCAGGAGCCACGGCCGGCGCGCTGGCCAGTCTCGTCGGGATCGGCGCCGCGTGGTGGGGCGCGGGCCTGTGGAGCCTCGTCGCGATGGAACTTGCGCGGCACCTGGTGCGGACGGTGCTGGTGCTGCGTCTCGCCCGCTGGCGTCCCGGCGTGCGCGCGAGCCGGCGCGACGCGGTCGACCTGCTCGGCTACAACGCCAGCACCTGGGGCGCGTTCGGCCTGGCCTACGCCAACGTCCAGCTGCCGCGACTGCTGATCGCGTCGGCGCTCGGTACCGAAGCGCTGGGGCTCTATGCGCTTGCCGAGCGGGTCTACGATCAGGTCTTCTCGGTGCTGATGGCACCGATGTACCAGGTGCTGATGCCGGGCATCGCGAGGGTGCAGGCCGACCGCGAGGCGGCGCGGCAACTCGCGGCGTCGATGATGCGCGTCGCGGCGTCCGTCGCAAGCCCGCTCTATCTCGGCCTGGCGGCGGTGGCCGGGCTGCTGGTTCCGCTCGTGTTCGGCCAGGCCTGGGCCGCGGCGGTGCCGATCGTCCAGTTGATGATGTTGCTCGGTCTCAGGTCCTCGATGTCGATCGTGCAGCTCTCGGTGGTGCGCGGCATGGGCCGTCCGAATTGGCACCTCGGGGCCAACGCGGTGGCACTGGCGTTGACGGTCGTGCTGGTGAACGCGGCGCTTCCGTACGGCCTGCTCGCAGTGACGGCGGCGATCGTGGTCCGGTCGGTCCTGATGTGGCTGCCGTATGCCTGGTTCGTCCGCCAGCTGACCGGCCTGACGGCCTGGCAGCAGGGCCGTGCGGTGTCCGGGCCCGCGTTCGCGGCGTTGGGGATGGCCGCGGTCACGGCCGGCTACGTTGCCTGGCTCGGAACCTCCATTCCTGCAGCAGCCGCGCTCGCCGCTGCGGTGCTGCTCGGCATGACCGTCTATTATTCGCTGCTTCCGTTGTTCGCGCCGGACGCCGCGGCCTTCGCGAGGTCCGTGATCGGCATGCTCGTCCGCCGCGACGTCGATTCGGTGCGCAGGCTGTTCGCGAGCGGCTGAGTCCCGGGCCGGGCCGGGTCGACGCGTCCCCAGGAGGCTTCGATGAGCGTGCATCGTATCGCGGTGATTCCCGGCGACGGGATCGGCAAGGAAGTGGTGCCCGAGGGAGTGCGCGTGCTCGAAGCGGCCGCACGCAAGTTCGGCATCGCGCTGAAGTTCGATCACTTCGACTTCGCCAGTTGCGACTACTACGCGAAGCACGGCACGATGATGCCGGACGACTGGAAGGAGCGGATCGGCGGCCACGACGCGATCTATTACGGCGCAGTGGGCTGGCCGGCGACGGTGCCCGACCACGTGTCGCTCTGGGGTTCGCTGCTGCTGATGCGACGCGAGTTCGACCAGTACATCAACCTGCGGCCAGTCCGGCTGATGCCGGGCGTCCCGTGCCCGCTGGCCAACCGCAAGCCCGGCGACATCGACTTCTACGTGGTCCGCGAGAACACCGAGGGCGAGTACTCGTCGGTCGGCGGCAGGATGTTCGCCGGCACCGAGCGCGAGTTCGTCCTGCAGGAGTCGATCTTCACGCGCACCGGCGTCGACCGGGTGCTGCGCTACGCGTTCGAACTGGCACGCCGCCGCCCGGCGCGGCACCTCACGTCCGCGACGAAGTCGAACGGCATCTTCATCTCGATGCCGTACTGGGACGAGCGCGTGGCCGAGATGCAGAAGCAGTATCCGGACGTCCGGGTCGACAAGTTCCACATCGACATCCTGACTGCGCATTTCGTGCGCAACCCGCAGTGGTTCGACGTCGTCGTGGCGAGCAACCTGTTCGGCGACATCCTGTCCGACCTGGGGCCTGCCTGCACCGGCACGATCGGCATTGCGCCGTCGGCCAACATCAATCCGGAGCGCAGGTTTCCGTCGCTGTTCGAGCCGGTGCACGGCTCGGCCCCGGACATTGCGGGGCAGGGAATCGCCAACCCGATCGGGCAGATCTGGTGCGGCGCGATGATGCTCGAGCACCTGGGCCATCCGCAGGCGCACGACGCGATCCTCGCGGCGATCGAGCGGGTCACCGCGAACGGGCCGCGCACCCGCGACATGGGCGGACAGGCCTCCACCGCCGAGGTCGGCCGCGCGGTCGGCGAGGCGCTCGAGCGGGCGGCATGAGCCGAGTGCGGTAAAGTCGGCGCGCCATGGATGCGCGCCAGCTCCTCGTCGACAGCTTTCGTGCCGCGGTGGCTGCGGCCGACCCGCTGCGCGTGCTCGCGCCGGCGCTTCCCGATCGTGCGGACATCGCGCGCGTGCGCCGCACGCTGGCCGTGGGCGCGGGCAAGGCAGCCGCCAGCATGGCGATGGCGGTCGAGCGGCACTGGCCGTCCGACGCGCCGCTCGAGGGGCTGGTAGTCACCCGCTACGCGCACGGGCTGCCGTGCCGGCGCATCGAGGTAGTCGAGGCCGGGCACCCGGTTCCCGATGCAGCCGGAGAGCGCGCCGCCGCGCGGATCCTCGAGCGCGCCGAGGCGCTGGGCGACGAGGACCTGCTGCTCGCGCTGGTGTCGGGCGGCGGCTCGAGCCTGCTCGCGCTGCCGGTCGACGCGGTGCCGATGGCCGACCTGAAGGCGGTGACCCGGGCGCTGCTGGCCAGCGGCGCCCCGATCCAGGAGATGAACGTGGTGCGCAAGCACCTGTCGCGCATCCAGGGCGGTCGACTGGCGCAGCGCACCCGTGCGCGCGTGCTCGCGCTGATGATCTCCGACGTCGCGGGCGACGACCCTTCCTCGATCGCCAGCGGCCCGTGCTCGCCCGATCCGGGCACCTACGCCGACGCGCTGGCGATCCTCGCGCGCTGGCGCGTGGATGCGCCCGCAAGCGTGCGCGCGCACCTCGAGCGCGGCGCGCGCGGCGAGGTCGACGAGACGCCCAAGCCGGGGGATCCCCTGTTCGCGCGCGTCGAGGCGCGTATGGTGGCCACCGCGCACCGCAGCCTGGAAGCGGCCGCCGCGCTGTTCGCGCAGGCCGGCGTCCGGCCGGTGGTGCTCGGCGACACGGTGACCGGCGAGGCGCGCGAGGTCGCCCAGGTGATGGCCGCGATCGCGCGCGAGATCGTCCGCTACGACCAGCCGTTCGCGCGCCCGGTGGCGCTGATCTCGGGCGGCGAGTGCACGGTGACGATCCGCGGTCGCGGCCGGGGGGGACGCTGCACCGAGTTCCTGCTCGCGCTGGCGCGCGAACTCGACCGCGTGCCCGGCGCCTGGGCGATCGCGGCCGACACCGACGGCATCGACGGCTCCGAGGGCAACGCCGGCGCGATCGTCGCGCCCGACACGATGGCGCGGGCCTCGGCCGCCGGACTCGACGCGCGCGCCATGCTCGACGACAACGACGCCTGGGGGTTTTTCGACGCGCTCGGCGACCTGGTGACGACCGGGCCCACGCGCACCAACGTCAACGATTTCCGCGCGCTGGTGCTGATGCCGGCGCGCGCCGACTGAAGCTGCCTGCCGCAGCACCGGAGCCGCACGTGGACTCGATCTCCCTGACCCGCCCCGACGACTGGCACCTGCACCTGCGCGACGGCGACGCGCTGCGCGCAGTGGTCGGGGCGAGCGCCGCGCAGTTCGCGCGCGCGATCGTGATGCCGAACCTGCGGCCGCCGGTGGCCACCGTCGAGCAGGCCCTGGCGTACCGGAAGCGCATCGTCGATGCGCTGCCGCCAGGCGCCGATTTCCAGCCGCTGATGACGCTGTACCTGACGGATCTCACCTCCCCCGACGAGATCCGGCGCGCGCGCGACAGCGGCCGCGTCGCGGCGATCAAGCTGTATCCGGCCGGGGCGACGACGAACTCGGAGGCCGGCGTCACCGACCTGAGGCGCACCTGGCCGGTGCTCGAAGCGATGCAGCGCTGCGGCATGCCGCTGCTGGTGCACGGCGAGGTCACCGATCCGCAGGTCGACGTGTTCGACCGCGAGGCGGTCTTCATCGACACGGTGCTCGAGCCGCTGCGACGCGACTTCCCCGGCCTGCGCGTCGTGTTCGAGCACATCACCACGCGCCAGGCCGCGCAGTACGTCGCGCAGGCCGGCGACGACCTCGGCGCGACGATCACCGCGCACCACCTGCTGTACAACCGCAATGCGATCTTCGCCGGGGGCCTGCGCCCGCACTGGTACTGCCTGCCGGTGCTCAAGCGCGAAGAGCACCGGCGCGCATTGCTCGAGGCGGCCACCGGCGGCAACGCGCGCTTCTTCCTCGGCACCGACAGCGCGCCGCACGCGGCGCGGCTGAAGGAACACGCCGCGGCCTGCGCGGGCTGCTACACGGCGCCGCACGCGATCGAGCTCTATGCGACCGCGTTCGAGCAGGCGGGCGCGCTCGACCGGCTCGAGGCGTTCGCGAGCTTCAACGGCCCGGACTTCTACCGCTTGCCTCGCAACGCGACGCGGATCACGTTGCGGCGGCAGGACTGGACGATTCCCGAATCGCTCCCGTTCGGCGCCGACCGCATCGTGCCGCTCGCGGGAGGCGAGACGATCGGATGGAAGCTGGCGGCCTGAGCCGCCCCGCCGGCTCCCGCTCCGCGGGCGCGGCGGGCTGCGACCTCGATGCGCCGTGGTTCGAGCCGCTGCGGCCCTGGGCATCGCGCAGCGATCCTCGAGCGGCGGGCCGCAACGACCTGGACCTGCTGAACCGGTTCGCGGACGAGCGCGGGCTGCACGTCGAGGACGGTCCGCCGATCCGCTTCGTCGACGCGAGCGGTGCGCCGGCCGGCGCCTACGAGCGCGTAGTCCGGGAAACAGGGATCGTGCCGACCCGGGTCGAGGGCGCGGGCATGCTGCACGACTGGTTCAACGCGCTCGCCTGGCTCGCGTTCCCGCGGACCAAGGCACGGTTGAACCGGCTGCACGCCGATGCGCTCGCTGCGCAGCCGGATCCCGGCCCGGACGCAGGCGCCTCGAATCCGGGGTCGGCCAGGGGCCGCGGCGCGCTTCGCGACGCGGCGACGCTGTTCGACGAGAGCGGCGCGGTGTTCGCCTGCCGCGACCCGGCGTTGGCGGCGGCGCTGCGCCGCCTGGACTGGCAGGCGTTGTTCGTCGACGGCCGCGAGCGCTTCGGGGCCGGCGTGGGCGTGCGGGTCGTGGGCCACGGCGTGCTCGAGAAACTGCTCGCGCCGTACAAGGGGCTGTGCGCGCACGCCTGGGTCGTCGATGCAGCATCGACCCCGGCGGCCGGGGAGCCCGACGACGCGCTCGACGCGTGCTGCGCGGCGTCGCTGCAGCCACAGACTCTGCGCGCGGCGTCGCTGTGCCCGCTGCCGCTTCTCGGTGTGCCCGGATGGTGGCCGGCCAACGAGGATCCGCGCTTCTACGCGGACCGCGACGCCTTCAGGACGAGCCGGCGCACGCGATGAAAAAAGCCCGCCGGCACTCGCGTGGCGGCGGGCTCGGTGCGCGCGCCGGGGATGCCGGCGCGGCCCGATTCGAGATCAGACGATCGGCGCGGCCGGGTTGAAACCGTCCATCGTCGCGACCAGCACGCCGCCGGTGAACAGTTCTTCGACCGTGTCGTACTGCCCGGCCCCGGCGCCGAATTCCGTACCTTCGAGCACGACCGACCCGAGCGCGGTCGCCGCGCCCGTGCTGTCCTGGCCGAAGAAGGTCAGCTTCACCGAGCCCGAGCCATCGTCGGTCACCGTCAGGTACTGCCCGGCGCTGTCGGCCTGCACGAAGTCGCGGAAAGTGAGGTTCGCGTCGGAATTGTTCACGAACGGCGTGCCGTTGTCCGGGTTCTCGAACGGCGGGATGCCAGAGTCGGTCGTGTACGTATCGAGCGAGTCGACCAGGTAGATGCGGTCGACGCCGACCTTGAAGTCCTTGATCACGTCGTTGCCGTTGTCCGCGCGCATCGAGTAGACGAAGGCGTCGGCCACCCCGTCGGCCGTCGCGGCGACGTCACCCAGCGCACCGCCGTACAGCGTGTCGTTCCCGGCCTGGCCGAACAGCAGGTCGGATCCCGCACCTCCCGCCATCGTCTCGGCGCCGTCCGGCGTGACTGCGTCGAGCGTGACGCGGTCGATCATCATGCCCTGGCCGTCGTCGGCGGTCGTCGAGTAGGCGCGAACCTCGAGTGTCGTCGTCGGGTCGGCGCTGCCTTCGACCGTCCAGCTCCAGGTCTTGCGGCTGCCGGTGAGATCCGTCTCGGTCGGCGCGGTGCCGCTCCAGGAGTCGGTCACGCCGTCGTAGAGGCCTACCAGCGTGCCTCCCCAGTACACGCCCAGCGAGGTGTCGTAGTCGTTGTCCGACACCTGCATCGACAGCGTGTACTCGGTGCCCTCGCCGGTGGCGATCGCCTGCGAGATCGTCGTGCCGCCCGAGGTCGGGTTGCGCACGGTGTCGAACGCGTAGCGCGCGCCGCCGCCGGTGTCGTCCTCGACGCCGACGCCCGCGTCCTGGCGCACCAGGTTCATCCCGGCGTTCACGCCTCCGCCGGTGAACTGCTCGACGGCAGTGCCTCCCGGGTCGGCGACGATCGACGTCGTGTCGCTGACGATCGTCCAGCCGGTCGACGCGGACGGGCTGAACGTGACCAGCGAGCCGCCGCCCTGGTTGTACAGGACGTCACCGGCATCGGTCGCGTTCCAGTACTCGAACTGGTAATTGCGCACGCCGCCGCCTGCGCCGCCGATCAGGATGTCGCTCCCGGCGCCGCCGCCGACGAACCCGAGGTCGCCGCCCAGGATCGTGTCGGCACCCGCGGTGCCCAGCGTGTAGGTCCCCGCCGTCACGTCCGTGCCGCTGCCGGCGTTGCCGGCCGCGTCGGTGGCGGTCACCGAGCCGGTCGCGCCCGAGGCCAGCGTGCCGGCGGCGAACTGATAGTTGCCCGAGCCATCGGCGGTCGTCTCGGCGGCGCCGAGCTTCACCGTGCTGTTGGCTTCCGCCGTGCCGGACACCGAGCCGTCGAGGCCGGCGACCGCGCTCGGCGCGGCCGGCAGCGTCTTGTCGACGGCGACGTCGAGCGGTCCCGAGGCGCTGCTGGCGTTGCCCGCGGCATCGGTGGCGGTGGCGCTGATCTGCGTGGCACCGTCGGCCGGCACCTCGCCGGAGGCGAAGTTCGCGCTCCAGTTGCCCGAGCCGTCGGCGGTCGCGGTCTTGGTGGTCGAGCCCCAGGTCACCTCGACGGTCGAGCCGGCCTCGGCGGTGCCCGAGACGGCCACGCCGGCCGTCGCCTCCGCGGCGTTGACGACGTTGTCACCGGCGACGTTCGCGACCGTCGGCGCTGACGGCGCGCCGGTGTCGACGGCGACCGCCAGCGTGCCGGCCGCGCTGGTGTTGCCCGCGGCGTCACGCGCCGTCGCGCTGATGGTCGTGTTCCCGTCGGCCGGCACCTCGCCGGAGGCGAAATTCGCGCTCCAGTTGCCCGAGCCGTCGGCAGTCGCGGTCTTGGTGGTCGAGCCCCAGGTCACGGTCACGGTCGAGCCCGCCTCGGCGGTGCCCGAGACGGCCACGCCGGCCGCGGCCTCCGCGGCGCTGACGACGTTGTCGCCGGCGACACTGGCCACGACCGGCGAGTTCGGCGCGGTCGTGTCCGGCGGGGGTGTCGAGGAGCCACCGCCACCGCCGCCGCCACCACCGCCGGCCGCCGCCGCAACGCCCAGCAGCGCGAGGCCGCCGAGGAGTGCGCCGGTCGGGATGCCGCTCGACGCGGCGGGCGCCGGCGCGGCGGCAGCTGCGTCGGACGTCGGTCCGTACATCAGCGCCTGGTTGTCGGGCAGCGCAGCGATCGGCTGCGAGGTCTGCGTGATCGGCACGGCCTGGCCGCCGTCGGCGGGGTCGATCACCACGGAGCAGGGCGCATTGGGCGAGCAATCGGTGTAGAACTTCGTCACCTCGACCTTCTTGCCCTCGGGAAGGCCGTCGACGATCAGCGAGTCGCCGACCTTCGTCGCCGTGATGTCGGGCGGCGACTTGCCGGTGGCGCTGTCGATGACGCGCACCTTGCCGCCTGGCCACGCGCCGACCTTCGTCGTCTGGTTCTGAAGCGCGGTACGGGCGACCGTTCCGTCTGCCTTGGTGATCTCGAGAATCAACGCCATTGCCGGTGTCCTCTAAGTGCTGTGGTCAAGCCCGGTGGGTGGGGGTGGAAGTCGTGTCGCGACGCGGTGGGCGCAGCGACCCGGGTCGGATTCGATCATCACAGGCTCTGCCTCGCGACGCAGTATGTCACAGGGCGCCCGACGGTCGGCTCCTGTCATTCGATGGCTGGCCCGGGTGTCGTAAAATGCACGCTGGAGCGGGTCGGACGATCGCTGGCCGCGGCGCGCAGGCGCCGTCGCTGGAGGAAGGTCCGGACTCCACAGGGCAGGATGCTGGCTAACGGCCAGGCGCAGCAAGCCGCAAGGCCCAAGGCGACGGAAAGTGGAACAGAAAGCACACCGCCCAAGCGGCGCCGGCTCGCCGGCGTCGACGGCAAGGGTGAAAAGGTGAGGTAAGAGCTCACCGCGGACGTGGCGACACGGACGGCACGCCAAACCCCATCCGGAGCAACATCCAATAGGCACGCGCGCGGTCTGCGGACCGCACAGGGCGGCCCGCCCGAGCGTGCGGGTAGATGGCTCGAGCGGCCGGGCAACCGGCCGCCCAGACGAATGATCGTCGCGCCGGTTCGCCGGCGAACAGAATCCGGCCTACAGACCCGCTCCACTTCCTTTCGGGACCGCGCGCACGATCTCGGCGTGAACCGGCGCTAGTAGGCCGCCCAGAGATACAGGAACAGCGTGTCGTTGTCGCGGGCGTCGCGTCCAAACCCGTCGTAGTTGCGCGATGCGCCGTTGAAGCGGCTGTAGGCCGTGTACTGCGCGCCCACGCGCAGGTTCGGCACCGGCGTCCAGAAGATCTCGTACGTCAGGCCGCGCGTGCCGGGGTTTCCGGACAGGTTGCCGTCGACCGGCACGGAGGCGGCCTGCGCGGACGGGTCGGAGACGATCGACAGCGTGCCCGGATCGTAGCCCGAGGTCTGCAGCGCCGTGTCGGTGCTGCCGGTCAGATCGAAGAGGCCGACGCTGCCGCCGTAGTGCGCGTGGTAGACGTAGGTCAGCTTCGCGCGAAGCAGGTTCGTGTCGTCGACGGCATTCGTGCCGGGCAGCGGGTTGCCCAGCGCGTCGACGAACGCCGCCGGCTGCGCGGCGAGGAAATCAGGGTAGCGATGACGGCTGTGCTCGTAGACGAGTTGCGCGGTGAGCGCATTCGCATCGGCGAGGTACTGGTACTGCCCGTCGACGCTCCAGTCGGTGAAGCGGTGCACCGTCGAGGGGTCCGAAGTCGCGATCGGATCGTCGTAGATCCTGCTCGACATGCGCGCCGCGCCGAGCATCAGGCTGTGTGCGCCCCAGTCGTGGTTCCACGCCACGCGCAGGTACGGACTCACGCCGCTGAACTGGGTCGTGTCTTCGGGGGCCAGTCCTGCGCTCGTGAACGACCAGAGTCCCCGGGACGTGCCGTAGGCGCCGAGCTCCGCATAGAGCGTGTCGTTCCAGAACGCGTACGCGGACAGGCCGGCGACGTTGCCTCCGGCGGCGAAGCCCGGATAGGGCGCATTGCCGTCGACGAACCGGCTGCTGGTGGGACTCGGAACCGGGACGTACTGCATCCATGCGGCCGCCGTGTTCCACGGATCGGCGACCGACGGATTGTTGTTCAGGCTCAGTCCGAAGATGAGGTTTCGATCTGCGTCGCCGAAGGTGTTCGCGTAGCGAAGGTCGATGTTGTCGGCGTTGCTGTGCCCGTGGAAGCTGCCGTCGGCGCCGCGCGACGCGTACGGGTCGTAGGTCACCTGCGCGAAGCCTCCGACGTGGTCGGTGAGCTTGCCACCCAGGAACAGGCTCGCGGTGGCGAAGATCGGCGAACCGTCCTTCTGGAAGTCCTCGTGCGGATCGGGGCTCTTCGAGGTGTTCGCGACCCGCGAGATCGAGCCCAGTGCCATGACCGACAGCGGAATCGTGCGCTGCCCTGGTGTAAAGCCCAGCAGCTTGAACAGCCGGCCATAGGGCGTGAGTTCCGGGAACTGTCCGCCGGCGTGGCAGGCCGAGCAGTCCTGGCCCGTCTGCCGCTTGAACAGCGGCAGTGCCTGCGCGGGGTCGGCCGCTGCGGCGAGCAGCGCGAGGGCTGCGCCGAGCGCCATCAGGCGCAGCCGCTTGCGCGCGGCGCCGCCGACATCGATTGACGATCGCTTCATCGCACGACCTCCTCGATCCCGAAGTCGGCAGTGTGCGCCGAATCGGGCGCCGACCTCGGCACGCGTGCCTGCGGCGCCGTCGTGCGTTCGGCATGTTTCATGTATCACCTGCGATAGTCTCGCCAAGTGACTCATTCAGCGAAGAAAAGCGTCCGAGAATCCCGCGCTTGAACAACGGCGGCTAAGTCCCTGTTACGACAAGGAAAAAACCCTTCACGCGACTTGCCATGCCCGGCGCTTTTCCGTACAGTGCAGATTCGTGTAGAAAAGTGCAATTTTGTGGGGCAAACCTCCGCTCAGGCGGGGCGCTTGCCCCCTTCGAGGGCGGATCGGAAAGGCATGTTCCAGGGGAGTTCTGCGCTGTTGCTCGACGCGAAGGGTCGGATGACGATCCCGGCGCGGCATCGCGACGCGCTCTCCAAGCAATGTGAGGGCCTACTCACATTGACCCGCCACCCGGACGGCTGCCTGCTGCTGTTCCCGCGGCCGGTGTGGGAGGTGCACCGCGAGCGCCTGGCGGCGATGCCGATCGCCGCTCGTGCCTGGGCGCGGATCTTCCTCGGCAATGCGGTCGACGTCGACATGGACGCCACGGGCCGCATCCTGATTTCGCCCGAGCTGCGCTCGGCCGTGTCGCTGAACCGCGAAGTGATGCTGCTCGGGATGGGCAGTCACTTCGAGATCTGGGATACCGGGACGCTGGCCGCGAAGGAGCGCGAGACGCTCGCCGCCGGCATGCCCGAGGCGATCGCGAACTTCAACTTCTGACCGGTGGCAGCAGACAGTGAGCCGCGGGGAAATCAGGGCGCCGACCGATTCGGGCACCGACCGGTCCTGCTCGACGAGGCGATCGAGGCGCTCGCGATCCGCGCCGACGGTCGCTACGTCGATTGCACCTTCGGCCGCGGCGGGCACAGCGGCGCAATCCTCGCGCGCCTCGGTCCCCAGGGGCGGCTGCTCGCGATCGACCGCGACCCCGACGCGGTGGCCGTCGGGCGCGGCTGGCGCGACCCGCGCTTCGCGATCGAGCATGCCCGCTTCTCCGAGCTCGACGCGGTGCTCGACGCGCACGGCTTCGACCGCGTCGACGGCGTGCTGCTCGACCTGGGTGTTTCCTCGCCGCAGCTGGACGACCCGGCGCGTGGCTTCAGCTTTCGTGAGGACGGCCCGCTCGACATGCGGATGGATCCGACGCGCGGAATCTCCGCACGCGAGTGGCTGCTGCGTGCAACCGAGAACGACATCGCGAAGGTGGTGAAAGACTATGGGGAAGAACGGCTTGCTGTTCAGATTGCAAAGGCGATTGTTGCTCGCCGCGGGGACGCCGGCGAGCAGGCACTTCGCACGACCGGAGAGCTTGCCGCACTCGTGGCGGGCGTCGTCAGGCGCCGCGGGGGGAGGGCGGAGGTGGGCAAGGACCCGGCCACTCGCACCTTTCAGGCTCTACGGATTCACGTCAATCAGGAGCTTGAGGAGCTCGCGCTAGTCCTCGGGAAGGCCGTCGCGCGCCTGGCAACGGGCGGGCGGCTGGTCGTCATCAGTTTTCACTCGCTGGAAGACCGGATGGTCAAGCAGTTCATCGCGCACGAAGCCGGACGCGACGCCCCCCGCGATCCCGTCACGGGCGCGGTGCGGCGCGCGCAGGCGCCGCGCCTGCGCGCGATCGCGCGGGTGCTGCCGGGCGCGCCGCGTGCGAAGGGTCGTGCCCGGCCCGCCAATCCGCGCGAGCGCTCGGCGGTGATGCGCGTGGCCGAGCGCACCTGAGGCTTCGTCCGACGCAGACCGAGGAGACGACCATGACCCGCGCGAACATCCTGCTGTCTGCCCTGCTCGTCGCTTGCGCGCTCGGCCTGGTGAGCTCGCAGTACCGGGCCCGCAAGCTGTTCGTCGACGTCGAGCGCGCGCAGGCGCAGGCCGCGCAGCTCGAAGTGGGCTGGAACCAGCTGCAGGTCGAGCAGACCGCGCTCGCGAAGGCTTCGCTGATCGACACGAAGGCCCGCCGCGAGTTGACGATGCAGTCGATCTCGCAGGACCGCACGCTGCACCTGGTGGTCGACCCGGTCGATCGCGTCGTCCGGCTGGGCTCGCCGCTGCCGGACCTGGCTGCGGTCGGCGGCAAGTCTCAACGGCGCGGCAAGCCGGCCGGAGCGCGTTGATGGCGCGCAGATCCAGTCGCAACGTCCCGTTCGCGTCGAACCCGCTGCTGCGGGTCAGGCTGCCGGCCTGGCGCTCGCAGGTGGTCATGCTGATGATCGCGATCGCGTTCGTCGCGCTGGCCGCCCGGGCCGTCTGGCTGCAGGTGTTCTCGCAGAACTTCCTGCAGAAGCAGGGCGAAATGCGCTATTCGAAGACGATCGAGCTGCCGGCTTCGCGCGGCAAGATCTTCGACCGCAACGGCGTCGTGCTCGCGTCGAGCCTGCCCGCGCGGGCGGTCTGGGCGATTCCGGAGCACGTCGATGCGACGCCGAAGCAGATCGCGTCGCTCGCGAAGCTGCTCGACATGAGCGAGCGCGAGTTGCGCCGCAAGCTCTCCGAGGAGGACCGCAGTTTCGTCTACCTGAAGCGCCAGGTCGACGCGGCAGTCGCGGAACGCGTCGCCGCGCTGAAGATCGCCGGCATCCACCAGCAGGGCGAGTACAAGCGCTACTACCCGCAGGGCGAGACCTTCGCCCACGTCGTAGGCTTCACCAACGTCGAGGACATCGGGCAGGAGGGCGTCGAGCTCGCCCGCAATCCCGAGCTCGCCGGGCGGCCCGGGAGCCGGCGCGTGATCCGCGACCGCCTCGGCCGCGTGATCGAGGACGTCGGCGCGGTGCGCGAGCCGCACAACGGCCGCGACCTCGCGCTGTCGATCGACAGCAAGATCCAGTTCCTCGCCTTCGACGCGCTGCGCGAGGCGGTGCAGGCGAACAAGGCCCGGGCGGGCGCCGCGGTGGTGATCGACGCGCGCACCGGCGAGGTGCTCGCGCTGGCCAACTGGCCGACCTACAACCCGAACCAGCGCGGGCAGCTCTCGGGCGCGCAGCTGCGCAACCGGGCGATCACCGACACGTTCGAGCCGGGCTCGACGATGAAGCCGTTCACGATCGCGCTGGCGCTCGAGCTCGGCGAGGTGACGCCCGCCACCGTGATCCAGACCGCGCCGGGGCGGCTGACGATCGGGCCGAACACGATCGGCGACGCGCACGCGCACGGCCCGCTGACGGTCGAGCAGGTCGTGCAGAAGTCGTCCAACGTCGGCACCGCGAAGATCGCGCTCGGCATGCCGGCGCAGAAGATGTGGGAGATGTACGCCGAGCTCGGCTTCGGACAGGCCCCGCGGATCGGATTTCCCGGCGCGGTCGCCGGCCGCGTGCGACCGTACCGCAGCTGGCGCCCGATCGAGCAGGCGACCATGTCGTACGGCTACGGCCTCTCGGTGTCGCTGCTGCAGCTGGCGCGCGCCTACACGGTGTTCGCCAACGACGGCGAGCTGCTGCCGCTGTCGATGTTCAAGGTCGACGAGCGCCCGGCCGGCCAGCGCGTGGTCACCGCGAAGACCGCTCGCGCCGTCAGGCACATGCTCGAGATGGCCGCCGGCCCCGGCGGCACGGCGCCCCAGGCGCAGATCTCCGGATACCGGGTCGCCGGCAAGACCGGCACCGCGCACAAGCGCGATGGCGGCAGGTACGTCAACAAGTACCTGGCTTCGTTCGTCGGGCTCGCCCCGGCGTCCGACCCGCGCGTGATCGTCGCGGTCATGGTCGACGAGCCGAGTGCCGGAAAATATTACGGAGGACAGGTGGCGGCGCCGGTGTTCGCGCGGATCGTCGGCGACTCGCTGCGCACGCTGCGCGTGCCGCCCGATGCGCCGATGGCGCAGCTCGCGGTGCCGACCGAGGCGGTGAAGGAGAGCATGTGATCGACGAGACCGGGCAGCAGGCGACGCTGGCTGCCTCGCTCGGACAGTGGTTGCGCGAGGCGCTCGCCCCGGGCGCCGCACTGGTGGCCGACAGCCGCGCGGTGCGCCCCGGCGACGCGTTCCTCGCCTGGCGCGGCGCGAGCCACGACGGCCGCGACTACATCGGCCAGGCGATTGCCCGCGGCGCGGCAGCGGTGCTCTACGAGAGCGACGCGTCGATCGCGACCGGCTCGGTGGCGAGCCGCGCGGTGCCGGGCCTGAAGGAGCTGGCCGGACCGGTCGCCGCCGACTTCTACGGGCATCCCAGCGAGCGCCTCGAGGTCGTCGCGGTGACCGGCACCAATGGCAAGACGAGCTGCACGCAGTGGATCGCGCGCGGCCTCGCGCGGGCCGGCCGGCGCGCGGCGGTGATCGGCACGCTGGGCAGCGGCATCGTGCCGTCCGACGAGAGCGCGCCCGTGCTCGATTCCTTCGGCCTCACGACGCCCGACGCGGTCGCGCTGCAGCGGATGCTCGCCGGGTTCGTCGATCGCGGCGTCGAGGTCGTCGCGGTGGAGGCGTCGTCGATCGGCCTGGACCAGGGCCGGCTCGACGGCACGCGGATCGGCACCGCGGTGTTCACGAACCTGTCGCGCGACCACCTCGACTACCACGAGACCGAGGAGGCCTACCTCGAGGCGAAGGCCCGCCTGTTCGACTGGCCCGGCCTGCGGACCGCGATCGTCAATGGCGACGACCCGGCCGCGCCGCGGATCCTCGAGCGCCTTCCGGAGTCGGTGCAGACGGTGGCGTTCGGGCAGCTGCCGGGCGAGCACGGCTGGCGCGCGCGCCGCAAGCTCTCGGCCTACCAGATCGTGGAGGAGCGCGACGGCACCCAGGTGTCGGTCGGCGGTGACTGGGGGCGCGCCCAGATCCGGCTGCACGTGATCGGCCAGTTCAACGTCGTCAACGCGATGGCGGTCGCCGCCGTCTGGATCAGCCTCGGCGACTCGTTCGAGGCCGCGATGCAGCGCCTGGAGTGGCTGCGGCCGCTGCCGGGCCGGATGGAGCAGGTCGTCGTCGACGGCGGACCGCTGATCGTCGTCGACTACGCGCACTCGCCGGACGCGCTGATCAGCGTGCTGCAGGCGCTGCGGCCGATCGCCGAGGCGCGCGGCGGCGCGCTGTGGTGCGTGTTCGGCGCGGGCGGCGACCGCGACGCGGGCAAGCGGCCGATCATGGGCATGGTCGCCGAGCGCTTCGCCGATCGCGTCGTCGTGACCAGCGACAACCCGCGCAGCGAGACGCCGTTCCGGATCGCCTCGGACATCCGGGCCGGGTTCACGCGCGAGCCGTGGCTCACCGAACTCGATCGCGAGAAGGCGATCCGCAGCGCGCTCGACAGCGCCGGCCCCGACGACGTCGTGCTGATCGCCGGCAAGGGCCACGAGGCCTGGCAGGAGGTCGCCGGCCGGCGCATCCCGTTCTCGGACGTCGAGGTCGCCCGCCGCTGCCTGCGGCAGCGACTGGAGGCGGTGCGTGTTTGAGCTACGCGAGGCGTTCGGCTGGCTGTCCTCGGGGTGCCTGTACGGAGACGGCGCGATCCGCATCGGTGGCGTCTCGACCGACACGCGCAGCATCGCCGCCGGCGACCTCTTCGTCGCGCTGCGCGGCGAGCGCTTCGACGCGCACGACTTCCTCGGGCAGGCGCAGGCGAGCGGCGCCGCGGCCGTCGTGTTCGAGCGCTGGGTGCCGGGCATCCGCGTCGCCGCGATCCGCGTCCCCGATTCGCGCCGTGCGCTCGGCGAGGTCGCGCGCGGCTGGCGCGGACGCTTCGACCTGCCGCTGGTCACGGTCGCCGGTGCCAACGGGAAGACGACCGTGAAGGAAATGGTCTCGGCGATCCTCGCGGGGCACTTCGGCGAGGCGCAGCGGCTCGCCACCCGCGGCAACCTGAACAACGACGTCGGGGTGCCCCTGACCTTGCTGCGCCTGCGCGCGACGCACCGCGCCGCCGTGGTCGAGGTCGGCACCAACCATCCGGGCGAGATCGCCTGGCTCGCCTCGGTGGCCCGGCCCACGGTCGCGCTGGTGACCAATGCCCAGCGCGAGCACCAGGAGTTCCTGCACGGCGTCGAGGGCTCGGCGCGCGAGAACGGCGCGTCGATCGCCGTTCTGGGCGCCGACGGCGTCGCGGTGTTCCCCGGTGACGATACGCAGGCGCCGATCTGGCGCGAACTCGCAGGCGCCCGACGCTGCGTCGAGTTCGGGCTCGACGACGGTGCCGTCGCGCGCTATCCGGTGCGCGCCGCCCCGGGCGCGCGTCCGGACTGCTTCGTGCTCGAAGTCGCGGGCCGGCAGGTCGAGGTGCGGCTCGCGATCGACGGGGCGCACAACGTGCGCAACGCGCTGGCTGCCGCGGCCTGCGGACACGCGCTGGGCATCGACGCGGACGCGATCGCCGCCGGGCTGGCCCGGTTCCGCCCGGCGATGGGCAGGCTCGCGCGGCTGCGCGGCGCCGGCGGCGCGGCGCTGATCGACGACAGCTACAACGCGAATCCCGACTCGGTGCGCGCCGCGATCGACGCGCTCGCCGCCTGCGAGGGGCACCGGGTGCTGGTCCTCGGCGACATGGGCGAGGTCGGCGAGCAGGGACCGCTCTACCACCGCGAGGTCGGCGCCTACGCCCGCGAGCGCGGCGTCGAACGGCTGCTTGCGCTCGGCGAGGCGACCCGCGACAGCGTCGACGCGTTCGGCCCCGGCGCCGAGCACTTCGGCGCGATCGAGCCGCTGGTCGAGCGCGCCCGCGCGCTGTGCGAGCCGGGCGCGACCGTGCTGGTCAAGGGGTCGCGGTTCATGGCGATGGAACGGGTGGTCGCCGCGCTCGCAGGCGCGCCGTCGCGGGGGCATCACTGATGCTGCTCGAGCTCGCGCAATGGCTGGCCAGGGACGTCCGGGCGTTCTCGGTGTTCGGCTACATCACGCTGCGCGCGGTGCTCGCGACGCTGACCGCGCTGGCCATCGGGTTGATCTTCGGCCCGGCGCTGATCCGCAAGCTGACCGCCATGAAGATCGGCCAGGCGGTGCGCAGCGACGGTCCGCAGACCCACCTGGCGAAATCGGGCACGCCGACGATGGGTGGCGCGCTGATCCTGATCTCGATCGCGACCGCGACGCTCCTGTGGGCGGACCTGTCGAACCGCTTCGTCTGGATCGTGCTCGTCGTCACGCTCGGTTTCGGCTGGATCGGGTGGATCGACGACTACCGCAAGGTCGTCCACCGCGACCCGAAGGGAATGTCGGCGAAGGAGAAGTACTTCTGGCAGTCGGCGATCGGCCTCGCCGCGGCGATCGCGCTCGCCTTCGCGGTACCGGCGCAGACGAACGAGCAGGCCTGGGCGCTGTTCACCGACTGGGTGTTCAGCGGCTTTCACACGGCGCTGCCTGCGCAGGCCGACCTGATCGTCCCGTTCTTCAAGCACATCGCCTATCCGCTCGGCGTGTTCGGCTTCATCGTCCTGACCTACCTGGTCATCGTCGGCACCAGCAACGCGGTGAACCTCACCGACGGCGCCGACGGCCTGGCGATCATGCCCTCGGTACTGGTCGGCTCGGCACTGGGCATCTTCGCGTACGCCGCAGGCAACGCGGTGTTCGCGCGCTACCTGCTGATTCCGCACATTCCCGGGGCCGGAGAGCTGACCGTCTTCTGCGCCGCGATCGCCGGAGCCGGCCTCGCGTTCCTCTGGTACAACGCCTACCCCGCGCAGGTCTTCATGGGCGACGTGGGCGCGCTCGCGCTCGGCGCGGCGCTCGGAACGATCGCGGTGATCGTCCGGCAGGAGATCGTGCTGTTCATCATGGGCGGCGTGTTCGTCGTCGAGACCCTCTCGGTGATGATCCAGGTCGGCTACTACAAGTACACGAGGCGGCGCTACGGCGAGGGCCGGCGCATCTTCAGGATGGCGCCGCTGCACCACCACTTCGAGGTCGGGGGCGTCAAGGAGAGCCAGGTCGTCGTGCGGTTCTGGATCGTGACGATGATGCTGGTGCTGTTCGGCCTGTCGACACTGAAGCTGCGCTAGGACGTGCGATGAGCGAAGCCTTCGACACCGCGCAGCTCCACCTGTTCGACCTGAAGGGCCGCAGCGTCCTCGTGCTCGGGCTCGGCGACTCGGGCGTCGCGATGGCCCGGTGGGCGTCGCGCCAGGGTGCGCGCGTTCGCGTGGCCGACACGCGCAGCGCCGACGGGACCGACCTGCCGCAGCTGCAGGGGCTGCGCGCGCAGGCCGGCGCGATCGACTACGCGAGTGGACCGGCCTGGAGCGAGCGCTGGCTCGACGGCGTAGACCTGGTCGCCTGGAGTCCGGGCCTGTCGATCGAGCTCGGTGAGTCGGCGCGCTTCTACGCCCTCGCGCGCGAGCGCGGCATCGCGGTCGCCGGCGAGCTCGAGCTGTTCGCGCAGGCGCTCGCCGATCTGCGCGAATCCGGCTACCGGCCGAAGGTGATCGCGGTGACCGGGACGAACGGCAAGACGACGACCACCGCGCTGGCCGCGCACCTGTGCCGCGGCGGGGGCCTGGAGACCGTCGCCGCCGGCAACATCCGCCCGGCGATGCTCGACGCGCTGGCCGCGGCGACCGACGCCGGCGCGCTGCCGCAGGCCTGGGTCGTCGAGCTGTCGAGCTTCCAGCTTGCGCTGGCGCAGGGCTTCGCGCCGGACGCCGCGGCGATCCTCAACGTCAGCGAGGATCACCTCGACTGGCACGCGTCGATGGACAGCTACGTCGCCGCCAAGCAGCGCATCTACGCGTCGGGCACGGTCGCCGTCTTCGACCGCGGCGACCCGGCCACCGCGCCGCGCCGCCCGAGCGCGGTGCCGCCGACCCGCGGGACCGCGGGCGCTCGCGCCGGCGGCGACGCGCGCACCGCAGCCGTGGCGCCGCCGCAGGTCGCATTCGGTGCCGACGCGCCCCAGGCCGCCGGCGAGTTCGGGCTGGTGCGCGAGGGCTCGCTCGCCTGGCTCGCGCAGGCGGTCGCCGACGACGACGCCGGCAGCGCCCGCCGGCGTCGCGAACCGGCGCCGTTCAGCGTGAGGCGGCTGATGCCGGCCGACGCGCTGCGGATCCGCGGCGTGCACAACCAGCTCAACGCACTCGCGGCGCTCGCGCTATGCAGCGCGATCGGCGTGCCGATGGCGAAGATGCTCCACGCGCTGCGCGACTACGAGGGTGAACCGCACCGCTGCCAGCTGCTGGCGGTGATCGATGGCGTCGAGTACTACGACGACAGCAAGGGCACCAACGTCGGCGCGACGGCCGCCGCGCTGCGCGGGCTCGGCCGGCGCTGCCGCCTGATCGCCGGCGGCGACGGCAAGGGGCAGGACTTCACGCCGCTCGCCGGGCCGGTGCGCGAGCACGCCGCCGCCGTCTACCTGATCGGCCGCGACGCGGCACGGCTGCGCGCGGCGTTCGCCGACACCGGCGTGGCGCTGGTCGACTGCGCGAGCCTCGAGCAGGCGGTCGAGCGCGCCGCCGGCGACGCGAGCCCGGGCGAGGCGGTGCTGCTGTCGCCCGCCTGCGCGAGCCTGGACATGTTCCGCAACTACGAGCACCGCGCACAGGCGTTCGCGGCTGCCGTGCGCGAGCGCGCCGAAGCGCGCGGCGTCGCGATGGAGGGGCCATGCTGAGCCTGCGCCTTCCCGGCCGCGGGTCCCGCGAAGCGCAGGCGCTGCGGCGCGCAGGCGCGCGGCCCCTGCCACCGGCGAGCGCGCAGAGCGTCGACTTCACGATGCTCTGGGTCGTCGCGGCATTGCTGCTGACGGGGCTGGTCATGGTCTACTCGGCCTCGATCGCGCTGCCCGAGTCGCCGCGCTTCGCGAACTACGCGTCGACGCACTTCCTGGTGCGCCACCTGACGGCGCTCGCGATCGGCGTCGCCGCGGCGCTGGTCGCGTTCGCCGTTCCGGTGCGCGAGTGGCAGGCCTGGTCGAAGTGGCTGTTCCTGATCGGCCTCGTGCTGCTGGTGATCGTCCTGATTCCCGGGGTCGGCAAGTCGGTCTACGGCGCGCGTCGCTGGCTGTCGCTGTACGTGTTCAACCTGCAGCCGTCGGAGCTGATGAAGCTGTTCGTCGTGCTCTACGCGGCCGACTACACGGTGCGCAAGCAGGACTCGATGCAGAGCGTGCGCAAGGGCTTCCTGCCGATGGGGGCGGCGGTGGCGCTTGTGGGCCTGCTTCTGCTGCTGGAGCCCGACATGGGCGCCTTCGTCGTCATCGCGGCGATCGCGATGGGGCTGCTGTACCTCGGCGGGGTCAACGGCAGGCTGTTCGCCGCGCTGGTGGTGATCGCCGGCACCACGTTCTCGTTGCTGATCTGGCTGTCGCCGTGGCGGCGCGAGCGAATCTTCGCCTACCTCGATCCGTTCGACGACGCCAACACGCTGGGCAAGGGCTACCAGCTCTCGCACTCGCTGATCGCGTTCGGCCGCGGCGAGCTGTTCGGCGTCGGCCTCGGCGGATCGGTCGAGAAGCTGCACTACCTGCCCGAAGCGCACACCGACTTCCTGCTCGCGGTCATCGGCGAGGAGCTCGGCCTCGCGGGCGTGATGGTGATCGTCGCGTTGTTCTTCTGGCTGACCCGGCGCGCCTTCGAGATCGGCCGGCAGTCGATCAAGCTCGAGCGCACCTTCGCCGGGCTGGTCGCGAAGGGCATCGGGCTCTGGATCGGCCTGCAGGCGTTCATCAACATGGGGGTGAACACCGGCCTGCTGCCCACCAAGGGACTGACGCTGCCGCTGATGAGCTACGGCGGCAGCGGCGTGCTCGTCAACTGCGTGGCGATCGCCGTCCTGATGCGCGTCGATTACGAAAACAGGCAACTCATGCGGGGTGCCGCATGAGTTGCCTGTTTCGGCGCAGGCTGACTTCGCGCAGCGAAGTCAAGCGAGCGGCAGCGAGCGGCCGGAGCCAAAACGATCCGGGTCATGCGGGGTGCCGCATGAGTTGCCTGTTTCGGCGCAGGCTGACTTCGCGCAGCGAAGTCAAGCGAGCGGCAGCGAGCGGCCGGAGCCAAAACGGTTCGGTGATGCGGGGCGCCGCATGAGCGGGCGCACGATCATGATCATGGCCGGCGGCACCGGCGGCCACGTGATGCCGGGGCTGGCGGTCGCCGCCGAGATGCGCGCGCGCGACTGGCGCGTCGTCTGGCTCGGCAACCCGTCGGGCATGGAGGCGACGCTGGTGCCGAAGCACGGCATCGCGATGCAGTGGGTGCGGATGGGCGGGGTGCGCGGCAAGGGCCTTGCGACCAAGCTGCTGCTGCCGCTGCGGCTGCTCGCGGCGTTGCGCGACAGCATGCGCGCGCTGCGGGCGACCCGGCCGGCGGTCGTGCTCGGCATGGGCGGCTACGTCGCGTTTCCGGGCGGCGTGATGGCTTCGCTGCTGCGGCGGCCGCTGGTGGTCCACGAGCAGAACTCGGTCGCCGGGTTGACCAACCGGCTGCTCGCGCGCGTGGCCGATCGCGTGCTCGAGGCGTTCCCGGGGACGCTGCCCGGCGCGCAGTGCACCGGAAACCCGCTGCGCGCCGAAATGCTGCGCGACGAGCCGCCGCAGGCGCGCTACGCGCGGCGCACCGGGCCGCTTCGGTTGCTCGTCGTCGGCGGAAGCCTCGGCGCTCAGGCGCTCAACGAGGTGGTGCCCGCGGCGCTCGCGCTGATGCCGCCCGGGGCGCGTCCGGACGTGGTGCACCAGAGCGGGCGCGGCCGGCGCGAGGCGCTCGAGGCGCGCTACCGCGAGCTCGGCGTCGAGGCGACGGTGCTCGAGTTCATCGACGACATGGCCGGCGCCTACGAGCAGGCCGACCTGCTGGTCTGCCGATCCGGCGCGATGACCGTCGCCGAGATCGCCGCGATCGGGGTCGCGAGCGTGCTCGTGCCGTTCCCGCACGCGGTCGACGACCACCAGACGGGCAACGCGCGCTTCCTCTCGGAGCACGGCGCGGCCGTGCTGGTGCCCCAGCCCGAACTGACGCCGCAGCGGCTGGTGTCGCTGCTGGAGGGCCTCGACCGGCCGGACCTCGCGGCGATGGCCGGGCGCGCCCGCGCGCTCGCGCGGCCGGATGCCGCGCGGCGCGTCGCCGACGTTTGCGAAGAGGCGGCTCGGGCGCCATGAAGCACAAGGTCAAGCACATCCACTTCGTCGGCATCGGCGGCGCCGGCATGAGCGGGATCGCCGAGGTGCTGCTGAACCTGGGCTACCGGATCAGCGGCTCCGACGTCGCGGCGGGCCCGGCCACGCGCAGGCTCGATGCGCTCGGGGCGACGGTGACCCTCGGCCACGACGCCTCCCACATCGATGGCGCCGACTGCGTCGTCACTTCGACCGCGGTGCGCAGCGACAACCCCGAGGTGATCGCCGCGCGCAACCGGCGCGTGCCGGTCGTCCCGCGCGCGATGATGCTGGCAGAGCTGATGAAGCTCAAGCACGGCATCGCGATCGCCGGCACCCACGGCAAGACGACGACGACCAGCCTCGTCGCGTCGGTGCTCGCCGCGGGCGGGCTCGACCCGACCTTCGTGATCGGCGGCCGGTTGATCAGCGCCGGCGCGAACGCGCGGCTCGGCACCGGCGAATACATCGTCGTCGAGGCCGACGAATCGGACGGCTCGTTCCTGAACCTGGCGCCGATGATCGCGGTGATCACCAACATCGACGCCGACCACATGGAGACCTACGGGCACGACTTCGCGCGGTTGCGCCAGGCATTCGTCGAGTTCACCCAGCGGCTGCCGTTCTACGGGGCGGCGGTGCTCTGCATCGACGACGCGCACGTGCGCGAGATCCAGCCCTTCGTATCCAAGCCGGTGCTCACCTACGGGCTCGACGCGGGCGCGCAGTTCCGCGCGGCGGACGTCGCGGCCGACGGCGGACGGATGCGCTTCACGCTGCTGCGCGAGGACGCGCCGCCGCTGCCGCTGGTCCTGAACGCGCCGGGGCTGCACAACGTGCGCAACGCGCTCGCGGCGATCGCGGTCGCCGACGAGCTCGGCGTCGCCGACGAGGCGATCGTCTCGGCGCTGGCCGAGTTCCACGGCGTGGGCCGGCGATTCCAGCGCTACGGCGAGGTCGCCGCGCGCGCCGGCAACGGCGGCGGCCGCTTCACGTTGATCGACGATTACGGCCACCACCCCGCCGAGATGGAGGCGACTCTGGCAGCGGCGCGCGGCGCGTTCCCCGGCCGGCGGATCGTGCTGGCGTTCCAGCCGCACCGCTACACGCGCACGCGCGACCTGTTCGAGGACTTCGTCCGCGTGCTCTCGACGCCGGACGTGCTGCTGCTCGCCGAGGTCTATCCGGCCGGCGAGTCGCCGATCGTCGCGGCCGACGGGCGCTCGCTCGCGCGCGCGGTGCGCGTTGCCGGGAAGGTCGAGCCGGTCTTCGTCGAGGAGATCGCCGCGATGCCGGCTGCGATCCTCGATGCGGCGCGCGACGGCGACGTCGTGATCACGATGGGCGCGGGCTCGATCGGAGCCGTGCCACAGCAGGTGAAGGAGGCCGCCGGTGACGCCCGCTGGAGCAACTGAGATGCCGACCGTCGAAGCGGACTTCCTGCGCGACCCCGCGGCGCTCGGCAAGGTCGCGGTGCTGTTCGGCGGTCGTTCGGCCGAGCGCGAGGTCTCGATGATGTCGGGCAGCGGCGTGCTCGCGGCGCTGCGCAGCCGTGGCGTGGACGCCCACGCGTTCGATCCGGCCGAGCGGGCGCTCGACGACCTGCGCCGCGAGGGCTTCGCCCGGGCGTTCATCGCGCTGCACGGGCGCTACGGCGAGGACGGCACGGTGCAGGGCGCGCTCGAACTGCTCGGCATTCCCTATACCGGCAGCGGCGTGATGGCCTCGGCGATCGGGATGGACAAGGTCTACACGAAGCGCATCTGGATGACGCACGGCCTGCCGACTCCCGCCTTCGCGCTCGCGCACAGCGTGGCCGACGTCGCCGACGCCGCGGCGCGATTCGGGCTGCCGATGGCGGTCAAGCCCTCGCGCGAGGGCTCGACGATCGGGTTCACCAAGATGGTGTCGGCCGACCAGGCCCAGGCCGCGTTCGAGATCGCGCGCCGCCACGACGACGACGTGCTGTGCGAGGAGTTCGTCGACGGGCGCGAACTGACGATCGCGATCGTCGGCTCGGGCAGCGCCGCGCGCGCGCTGCCGATCATCGAAATCGTCGCGCCCGCGGGCAACTACGACTACCAGAACAAGTACTTCCGCGACGACACGCGCTACGTCTGCCCGGCCGACCTGCCCGAGGCGCTGGCCACGGAGATCGCCGTGTTGTCGGTGCGCGCGTATCTCGCGATCGGCTGCGAGGGATGGGGCCGCGTCGACGTGATGCTGCGCCGCCAGGACGAGCGGCCGTTCCTGCTCGAGGTGAACACCTCTCCGGGGATGACCGGCCACTCGCTGGTGCCGATGGCGGCCCGTGCGGTCGGCATGTCCTACGAGGACCTGTGCCTGCGGATCCTCGCCTCGGCGAGCCTGAAGATCGGGGGGCGGCGTTGAACGTCTGGCACGACTCGCGCCTGCTGAACGCGCTGTCCAATGCGCTGTTCGGCGCGACGCTGCTCGCCGCGCTGGCCAGCGCCGGCTGGTGGCTGTCGCAGCGGCCGTACTTCGCGCTGCGCTCGGTGTCGATCGAGGCCGCCGAGGGCCACCCGCTGCGCCACGTGTCGGCGCCGCTGCTGCGCGCCGCGGTCACCCGCCACGTGCGCGGCAACTTCTTCGCCGTGGACCTCGACGAGGTGCGCGCCACCTTCGAGACCGTGCCGTGGGTGCGCCGGGCGAGCGTGCGTCGCGTCTGGCCGGACGGCCTGGTGGTGGCGATCGAGGAACACCGGCCGCTCGCGTTCTGGGGCGACGGCCGCCTGGTCAACACGTTCGGCGAGCTGTTCGCGGCGAACCTGGCCGAAGCCGAGGAGGACGGCGACCTGCCGCAGTTCTCCGGGCCCGAGGGCAGCGCGCTGCAGGTCGCGCGCCGCTACGCGGAGTTGCGCGAGGCCGTGGCGCCGCTCGGGGTGCACCCGGATTCGGTCGCGCTGTCGCCGCGCTACGCGTGGACGATGCGGCTCGACGACGGCACGACGCTGCTGCTCGGGCGCGACCAGGGCATGCCGATCGAGCGTCGCGTCGCGCGCTGGGTCGACGCGTATCCCGAGGTGACCGCCAGCCTGAAGCGGCGCGCCGAGGTGATCGACCTGCGCTACCCGAACGGATTCGCGATCCGCTCGCTCGCGCAACTTGCCGAAGCGGACGGGCACGATTCCGCTCCGGCGCAACGAACGCATTGAAACCCGGGACCACGGAATGACCAGAGACGCCAAGGACCTGATCGTCGGACTCGACATCGGCACCTCGAAGATCGTCGCGATCGTCGCCGAGATGCGCGCCGACGGACACTACGAGATCGTCGGGCTCGGCCAGCACGACTCGCGCGGGCTGAAGAAGGGCGTGGTCGTGAACATCGAGTCGACGGTCGCGTCGATCCAGCGCGCGCTCGAGGAAGCCGAGCTGATGGCCGACTGCAAGATCCGGACCGTCTACACCGGCATCGCCGGCAGCCACATCCGCAGCTTCAACTCCAGCGGCATGGTGGCGATCAAGGACAAGGAGGTCACCGAAGCCGACATGGCGCGCGTGATCGAGACCGCCAAGGCGGTGAACATCCCGACCGACCAGCAGATCGTCCACGTGCTGCCGCAGGAATTCATCATCGACGGCCAGGAGGACATCCGCGAGCCGATCGGCATGAGCGGCGTGCGCCTCGAGGTCAAGGTCCACATCGTGACCGGTGCGGTGTCGGCGGCGCAGAACATCGTCAAGTGCGTGCGCCGCTGCGGCCTGGAGGTCAACGACCTGATCCTGCAGCCGCTCGCTTCGAGCATGTCGATCCTGACCCAGGACGAGAAGGAGCTCGGCGTCGCGCTGGTCGACATCGGCGGGGGCACGACTGACATCGCGATCTTCACCGGCGGCGCGATCCGGCACACGGCGGTGATCCCGATCGCCGGCGACCAGATCACCAACGACATCGCGATGGCGCTGCGCACGCCCACGCCCGAGGCCGACGAGATCAAGCTGCGCTTCGGCATCGCCAAACAGGTGCTCGCCGACCCGAACGAGAAGATCGAGGTGCCGGGCCTGGGCGATCGGGCGCCGCGCACGCTGTCGCGCCAGGCGCTGGCCGCGGTGATCGAGCCGCGCATCGAGGAGCTGTTCTCGCTGGTGCACCAGGTGGTACGCGAGTCCGGCTACGAGGAACTGCTGTCCTCGGGCGTCGTGCTCACCGGCGGCACCAGCCTGCTGCCCGGGATGGTCGAGCTGGCCGAGGACATCTTCCTGAAGCCGGTGCGCATCGGGATGCCCGCCTACACGGGCGGGCTCGCCGACGTGGTGCGCTCGCCGCGCTACTCGACTGCGGTCGGGTTGCTCGAGGAGGCGAGATTGCAGAGGCTGCGCGGCCGCAAGGTGGCCGAGCAGTCCGGATCGTTCAAGGAGACGCTGCGACGCATGAAGGAGTGGTTCCTTGGGAATTTCTGAACACCCCGTTTTCTTTCGGGAAGGGCGACTGGAGAGGCGAGGCCGGGCGGCCGCGCCAGCGGGGGCGTGTGCCGTCTTGCGGCTCAGCTTCTCCCGTCTGTCTTCCCACCATCCAGGAGGTCAGCACCATGAGCTTTGAAATGATCGAAACCGAAGTCGACGGCGCCGTCATCAAGGTGATCGGAGTCGGGGGCGCCGGC
>JAMLIR010000023.1 GCA_023954045.1 Burkholderiaceae bacterium
GCGGCCCGCCAGGCCGGACGGGCGGCCAGGTGCGCGAACCACGGAACCATCTTCGCGGGCATCTCGAAGGCCGCGCAGAGAGCCTCGGCGAGCGCCTGCTCCTCGCCGGGACGGATCGGCCGGATCTCGAGTCCGGTTTCGACGTCGGGCGCGGCAATGTCGTCGCGTAAGACCTTGACCCAGGCGGCGCGCGCAGGCCGCGCGAAGCCGCGACGCTCGAGCGTCGCGGCCAGCGACGAGGGCCGGGCGCCCGGGGACAGGTGCATCCACCACGACCTGACGCCGGCGCCGCGATAGGCGGCGGCGATGCGATCGACGTCGTCGTCGCTCGCGGGCCGCGCGTTGCCGAGGCCGATCACGCGATTGAACATCGGGGTGGGCAGGCCGGGGGCCATCAGCAACGTGGCGCCGGCCACTTCGCGCGTTTCGAGGCCGAGCGGCGCGAGCTCGGTCGGCGCCGCGGCGAACATGTCGCGGTAGGCCGTCGCTTCGACGGCGTCGAGGTCGCGGACGAGGGCAAGATCCAGTGGGTTCATGGCAGTCCTCCGGCACAGGCGTTCGTGCGACCAGGCAGCCGATCAGCGCGTCCGCGCCTGGCGCCGCAACGTGCCCCCGAACACCGCTGCCTCGTTGCCGTTGGCGGTCACCACGCTGCGGAAGTTCATGCTGCGCGCGCCGTCGAAACGGATGGCGATGTTCTCTTCCATCTTCGCGCCATCCTGGGCCCACGCATAGCGTGCCTTCATGGTCCCGGCGTCGATCCATTCGACCAGGTGGTCGTGCGACTCGCCCTGGTTCGTGACCGCGTACCAGTGGCCCTGGCGGCTGACGGGGTCGACGCCGAACAGGTCGGATTCCGCGATCGACATCGTGCCGTTGCGCGCCTTCAGCTCGCACGACACCGCCGAGCTGGCCGCCGCTTTGCGGCACCGGTAGTCGAGCGTCATCCGGGCCGGAGCCTGGCCGGGCTGGACCAGTTCGCCGTGCCCCTTCCAGTGGCCGACCAGGGGAAAGAAGCGCGCCGCTTCGGGAGCGGCGGCCGTGTCGGCTGCCGAGACCGCGGCGGGGCCTGCGGCGCACGCGAGCAGCGTCAGTGCGGAAAGCCAGCGACGAACGGGATTCATGGCGACCTCCTTGGGTGGGACACCGTGGTCGACAGGCCTTTGACCTTACGGTGTAAGGGCGTTTTACTCCAATGACTTTACGATGTAAAGTGGCGGCATGAAAAAAAATGCTGCAAGAACCCGGAGCGCCGCGGAGCGTCCGCCGCTCACCCGCGAGGCCATCGCCTCGGCGGCTCTCGCGATCGTCGATCAGGACGGGCTGGAGGGCCTGTCGATGCGGCGGCTGGGCGCCGATCTGGGCGTGGAGGCGATGGCGCTCTACCACCACTTCAGGAGCAAGGGCGAGGTGCTCGACGCCGTGATGGAGCGGCTGCTCGACGAGATCGAGTGGCCCGAGCGCGGTGCGGCGACGCCGGCGGCGCGGCTGAAGAAGGTGTTCGCGTCGTACCGGCAACTGGCCGTTCGCCATCCGCGTGCGTTCATCCTGCTGGTCAACCGCCGGTTCAACACCGATCGCAGCTTCGACCTTTACGAGCGCATCCTGGAGGCGATGGCCGATCTCGGGCTCGACGCCGCGTTGTCGGCGCGCTATTTCCGGATGTTCGGCTACTACATGAACGGCGCGGGACTGGCGGAGGTCGCGAGCCGGGCGGCCGCACCCGACGCGACGCCGGTCAGGCTCGAGAGCTTCCAGGAGGGTGCGCGCTATCCGCACGTCGCGGCGGTGGCGCGGCACCTGCGGGTCGCGAAGCTCGGCGCGATCTACGACTTCGGGCTGGAGATGATCTTCCGCGAGATGCTGAAGAGCGCGAAGAAGCCGGCGCGGAAAGCCTGATCCGCGACGCCGGGCGAATCGGCGGCGCGACCCCGGCTCGCCACGTTCATCGCCCGCGTCGCTCACCGAGCAGCGCCGCACGCGTCACGGGGCTCTGCATCCGCTGCAACCACCACTGCAGCGCGCGCCCGCGCTCGGGCCGCTCGCCCTTGCGCCACGCGTAGCTGAGCGGGATCTTGTGTTCCGGTCGTTCGACGCGCTTGACGACCAGGCGCCCCGTGTCGATGTACGGCTGCGCCAGGCAGGTCGGCAGGAAGCCGACACCCAGCCCCCTGATCTGCGCATCCACTTTCGCGGGCATGCCGGCCACGGTGAACACGTCCTGGCCCGCCAGCAGTCCGATCGTGAGTCCGTCGCCGTGCCGGATCGAGTCGGCCACGGCCACCGCGCGATGGGGGCGGATCGCATCGTCGCTCAGCGGCTCGGGGGCGCTTGCCAGCGGATGATGCGGCGCCACCGCAAAGACGAAGCGAAGGCTACCCAGCGTTTCGCGCTGCAGGCCGGCCGCCGCGCCGGCGGTGATCACCACGCCGAGGGCGAGATCCGCCTGCCCCGAGGCGAGGGCATCCAGCGTCCCTGAGAGCGCCTCGGCGCGAAGCCTGAGCCGGGTCGGGGGTTGCAGGCGAAAGAACGCGTCGCACAGCTCCATCACGGCGGCGCCGTCGACGACGCTGTCGACCGCGATCGTGAATTGCGGCTCCCAGCCCGTGGCCACGCGCTTCACTCGGTTCGCGATCGCGTCGATGTCGGCCAGCAGGCGCGTGCCCTCGCGCAGCAGTTCGGCGCCGGCCTCGGTCAGGCGCGCCTGGCGCGAGCTGCGGTCGAACAGCAGCACGTCGAGCGCGTCCTCCAGCTGCCGCACGCGGTAGGTGAGGGCGCTCGGGGCGAGCCCGCTCGCGCGCGCTGCCGCGGCAAAGCTGCCGGCGGCGGCAATCGCCTCGAGCATCGCCAGGGAGTCCGGGGTCAGTACGTCGCGTGGTGTCGGCATTCGGGGTCAGACCATTCAAATAATTCGAATGATGCCACCGAATCCGCAGAGCCTCGAAGCGGCCGGCTAGTCCCAGAATCGATCTCATCGAAAGGAGGTTTCGACGATGCTCACCCTTCGCAAATCACAGGACCGCGGCTACGCGGACCACGGCTGGCTGAAGAGCTACCACTCGTTTTCGTTCGCCGGCTACTACGACCCGGCGCACATGGGCTGGGGCAACCTGCGCGTGATCAACGAGGACCGCGTGGCGCCGGGCACCGGCTTCGGCACGCACGGCCACCGCGACATGGAGATCATCAGCTACGTGCTGTCGGGCGAACTGGCTCATCGCGACAGCATGGGCAACGTCGTCGGCATTCCGCCCGGCGACGTGCAGCGGATGAGCGCGGGCACCGGCGTGCAGCACAGCGAGTTCAACCACGCCGAAGGCAAGACGACGCACTTCCTGCAGATCTGGATCGAGCCGAACGTGACCGGGATCGTGCCGGGCTACGAGCAGAAGGCGATACCGACGGTCGAGAAGCGCGGCGCGCTGCGCCTGGTGGCGTCGCCCGACGGGGCGCTCGGGTCGGTGACGATTCACGCCGACGCGAAGGTCTATGCCGGCCTCTTCGACGGCAGCGAGCGCGCCGAACTCGCGCTCGATCCGGTTCGAAAAGGCTACGTGCACCTGGTGCGCGGAAAGCTCGAGGTGAACGGCCAGTCGCTGAGCGCCGGCGATGCCGTGCTGCTGGAAAACGAGAGCCGGATCACGCTGGCCAACGGCGCCGATGCCGAGGTGCTGGTGTTCGATCTCGCTCCCTGATTCCGCTCCCTGATTCTTATCTTTCAACCCTTCGACAAGGACTCGACATGTTCACCAGACTTCAGGATCCCCTCGCGCTGGCCGGCCGTCTGCTGATGGCCCTGCTGTTCCTGCCCGCCGGCGTCGGCAAGCTGACCGGCTTCGCCGGGACCGTGGGCTACATCTCTTCGGTGGGTCTGCCGATGCCGCAACTCGGCGCGATGGTGGCGCTGGTCGTCGAGATCGGCGGCGGCGTGGCGCTGATCGCGGGCTTCGGCACGCGCGTGGCCGCGATCGTGCTGGCGGCGTTTACGCTGGTCGCCTCGTACTTCTTCCACGCGTACTGGGCCGTGCCGGCCGACCAGCAGCTGATCCCGCAGTTGCTCTTCTACAAGAACATGGCAGTGATCGGCGGCCTGCTGACGATCGCCGCGTGGGGCGCGGGCGCCTGGAGCGTCGACGCGCGGCGCGGCAAGGCCTGAGGCCTCGCGCGCCGGGGCGCGTCCGCGCCGGGGCGCGTCACTTCTCCGCGAAGCAGTACAGGAGGCCGTCGCCTCCTGTACTGCGCAAGGCTTCCTGGCTGCAGCCGCGCGTCGGGTGCGACGAGTTCCAGGACGTGGCCCACGCGCTCTCGACGAGGCCGCCGCGGTCGTGGTGGCCGGTCATCGCCGAGCCGTCGGGACCGCCCCTGGTCCAGTTGCCGCAGGTCATGTCGGCGAACGGCGCGCCGGGGAAGGCGGTGCCGTCGGGCCTCGAGCCGGTCAGGATGTCGTGCCGGTTGGGCTTGTCGGTTCGGCCGTTGACGAGCTGGCCCTTCTCGTCGAGCGCCGTCTCCTTCGTGACGTTGTTGCGGGACGAGTGCAGGTCCTCGACGTTCCTGGCGATCACGACGCCCTTGGCGTTCTGCCAGGGACCGGCGCCGATGCGGTCGCGGGCGTTCACGAACTTCGGATCGTTCAGCGCGGGGGCCTGCGTGCTCAGGTAGGCGCGCCAGGTGCGATGGCCGGCGCCGACGGATTTCGCGAGCGCCTGGCAGTGCTGGTCGGCGCCTTCGAGGCCGCCGAGGTTGGCGCCTTTGCCGGGGCCGACGCTGGTCACGAAGAACGTCATGTTCTCGGGGCCCGGTGGCGACGGCAGCATGCCCGCGCATCCGCCCAGTGTCGCCAAGCCCGCCGCGATCAGGCAGGTCCGTCGCATCGCACTCATACCGCTCTCCCGTTGATGGCGCATGCGCACTCTGCCGTGCCTCGCGCCGGTTGTCTCGCGGCGACGCACAAGGTGCGTTCGGAACGCCCGAGGGCAACCGACGTTGTCGGCGCAGCGGGTCCCGGCTTTCAACGACCGAAGAATTCGCGCAGCGCGCGCGCCGTCTCCTCCGGCAATTCCTCGGGAATGAAGTGCCCCGCCGGCATCGCCCGGCCGCTGACCGTGCCCGCGCACTGCGCGCGCCACAGCGTCATCGGATCGAACTGCCGCTGCACGACGCCGCGCTCGCCCCACAGCACCAGCAGGTCGCACGCGATCTTCTCTCCCGCGGCGCGCGATGCGCGGTCGTGCTCGAGGTCGATGCCCGCGCTCGCGCGGTAGTCCTCGCAGGCGGCGTGGATCGTTTCGGGCATGCGAAAGCACCGTTCGTAGTCGGCCAGCGCCTGCGGCTCGATGTGGCCCAGGCCCTGGCTTCCCCATCCGCCGAGGTTCTTGTGAAGGTAGAACAGCGGGTCGCCGCCGATCAGGCGCTCGGGTAGCGGCGCAGGCTGGATCAGGAAGAACCAGTGGTAGTAGGCGCGCGCGAAGTCCATGTTCGTCGCGGCGTACATGTCGAGTGTCGGCGCGATGTCGATCACGGCGAGGCGCGCCACGCGCTGCGGGTGGTCGAGCGCCAGTCGGTGCGCGACGCGCGCGCCGCGATCGTGCGCGGCGACGAAGAAGCGCTCGTGGCCGAGCGCGTGCATCAACGCCGTGAGGTCGGCGGCGACGCGGCGCTTGCTGTATCGGGCGTGGTCCGGATCGCCGGGCGGCTTGCCGGAGTCGCCGTAGCCGCGCAGGTCGGGCAGCACCAGGCGGAAGTGCGGCGCGAGACGCTGCGCGACGCGGTGCCACATCGCGTGCGTCTGCGGAAAGCCGTGCAGCATCAGCATCGGCGGCGCGTCGGCGCGGCCGCCGACCCGGGCGAACAGGCGGATGCCGTCCACTTCGTGGAATGCCGCGTCGAAGCCGTCGAACCAGCGAGGGTCTTGCGCCATCGGAGTCTCCTCGTCACAGTGATGCTGTCATGGCTGCCGCCCTGCTGCAACGGTTCGTGAACGTGCGCCGCGGCGAGGTCGGGCCGGTGCTCGTCGCGGGGCTGTTCTTCTTCTGCGTGCTCACCGCGCTGATGGTGCTGAGGCCCGCACGCGAGGCGCTGGGCATGCAGCGCGGCATGGACGCGATCCGCTGGCTGTTCGTCGGCACCGTCGCCGTCACGCTGCTGGTCAATCCGGTGTTCGGGTGGCTCGTGAGCCGATATCGCCGGCTCGCGTTCGTCGCCGCGACCTACCTGTTCTTCGCGTTCGGCCTGCTCGGCTTCTATGCGCTGCTGGTGCTGGCGCCGGCCAGCGTCGGGGCGCACACCGGCCAGGTCTTCTACGTCTGGTTCAGCGTCTTCAATCTGTTTGCCACGATGCTTTTCTGGGCGCTGATGGCCGACCGCTTCACGCTCGAGCAGAGCAAGCGCCTGTTCGGCGCGATCGCGGTGGGCGGCACGCTCGGGGCGATCTTCGGGCCGTGGCTCGCGAGCGTGCTGGCGCGGCCGCTGGGAACGCCGGCGCTGTTGCCGGTCGCGGCCGGGTTCCTGGTGCTGGCGCTGGGGGCGGCCTGGTGGCTCGCGCGGCTGCCGGCCGAGTCCGACGCCGGCGACGGCGCGGCACGGGCGGACGGGCGCGCGCTGATCGGGGGCAGCGCGTGGGAGGGCTTGCGCTCGGTGTCCCGATCGCCGTACCTGCTCGCGATCTGCGCCTACGTGCTGATCGTCGCGGTGATGGCCACGTTCATCTACTTCACCCGGCTGCAGATGGTGGCGGCGCTCGGCGCCGACCTCGACCTGCGTACGCAGACCTTCGCGCGGATCGACATGATCACGCAGGCCGCGACGCTGGTGCTGCAGGCGGTCGTCACCGGACACCTGATGAAGCGGCTCGGCGCGTCGGTGGCGCTGGCGCTGCTGCCGGCGATTGCCGCGCTCGGCTTCCTCGGGCTGGCGATCGCCGGATCGCTCGTGGCATTGGTCGCGTTCGAGGCGACGTTTCGCGCGGTGCAGCGCGGCATCATGCGACCCGCGCGCGAGACGCTGTTCACCACGGTCTCGCGCGCCGACCGATACAAGGCGAAGGCGTTCATCGACACCTTCGTCTATCGAGCCGGCGACGTGGTCGGCGCGCAGACCGAGGGGTTGCTGGGGCGGCTCGGCATGGGGCTCGCGGCGCTCGCCGCGTTCGCGGTGCCGCTGGCGCTGGTCTGGATGGCGCTCGGGGTATGGTTGGGGATGGCGCAGCGCGCGCAGGCGCGCGGCGCAGCGCAGGCGAAGGGAGTGAGCGCATGACGACGCGACGCGATTGTCTGAAGGGAATCGGGGCCGCAGCCGGGATACTGGCGCTGGCGCCCGGCACGGCGTGGGGCGCCGACGCTGCGAAGGGCTCGCCGATCACCCGCGCGATTCCGAAGACCGGCGAGCGGCTGCCCATCGTCGGCCTGGGCAGTTCGGCGACGTTCTCGCAGGTCGCGAGCCGCGAGGACGTCGGCGCGCTGCGCGAGGTGTTCGCGCGCATGACCGCGCTCGGCGGCACCGTCTTCGACACCGCGCCCGCCTATGGCGCCTCCGAGGAGGTCGCGGGGCGCATCGCGCAGGAACTCGGAATCGCGCAGAGGCTTTTCTGGGCGACCAAGCTCAACGTCGCGCCGTGGGGCGGCGGCGCGGCCGACCCCGCCGCCGCGCGCAAGCAGGTCGAGACTTCGTTCCGGCGCATCGGCAAGCCGGTGATCGACCTGATCCAGGTCCACAACCTGGGCGGCCTGCGCACCCAGCTGCCGATCCTGCGGGCGCTGAAAGAGCAGGGCCGCGTGCGCTACATCGGCGTGACGACGACCTTCGAGGGCCAGTACGACGCGCTGCTGCGCACGATGCGCAGCGAACCGATCGACTTCATCGGCACGAACTACGCGATCGACGACCGCGACGCCGAGCGAACGATCCTGCCGCTCGCTCGCGACCGCGGCATCGCGGTGCTGGTCTACGCGCCGTTCGGCCGTACGCGCCTGTGGCGGCGGGTGGCAGGGCGCACCGTGCCCGAGTGGGCGCGCGAGTTCGACGCGAGTTCGTGGGCGCAGTTTTTCCTGAAGTACGTCGCGAGCCATCCGTCGGTCACTTCGATCACTCCGGCGACGAGCCGGCCGGAGAACATGACGGACAACATGGGCGCCGCGAACGGCCGGCTGCCCGACGATGTGATGCGCAAGCGGATGATCGAACTGGTCGATTCGCTGCCCGCGGCGTGATGCGCGTGGCCGCGCGATCGAATCGGCGCTGTGCCGTGAAGCTGGAGGACACCATGAAACTCGATCGCCGGGAATTCCTGGGACTCGCCGGGCTCGCTCCGGCCTCGCTCGCGATCGGCGGCCTGCCGATCGTTGCGCGCGCCGCCGACGCCGGTCCGGGCAAGCCGAAGATCGGCATCGTCGGTTCGGGCAATGTGGGAAGCGCACTGGGCAGCGTCTGGGTGAAGGCCGGACACGAGGTGATGTTCTCGTCGCGCAACCTCGAGCACGACCGGGCGCTCGCCGCGCAGCTCGGGCCGAACGCGCGCGCCGGCACGCCGCGCGAAGCCGCCGCGTTCGGCGGCGTCGTGATGATCTCGGTGCCCTATCGGTCGCTGCCCGACGTCGGCAAGGAACTCGGCGACCTGATCAAGGGCAAGGTCGTGATCGACACCTGCAACCCCTTCCCGGGGCGCGACGGCGAGATCGCGACCTGGGCGCGCGAGAAGGGCGTGGGCATGGCCTCGGCCGAGCTGTTGCCCGGCGCGCGCATCGTGCGCGCGTTCAATGCGATCGGCGCGGCGCGGATGGGCGCCGTGCACGAGCAGCCCGGGCGCATCGGCATGCCGATCGCGGGAGACGATGCCGAGGCGATCGCGGTGGCTTCGCGCCTGGTGCGCGAGGTCGGGTTCGAGCCGGTGCTCGTCGGCGGGCTCGCGAAGGGCAAATACCTGATGCCGGGGACGCCGCTGGCGGGCGAGCGCTCCCCGGAGGAGCTCAGGAGGATCGCCGCGGCGCTCGATTGAGCGCCTGCGAGGCAGTCACCTGGGCCCGTCCATGAATCAGACCTTGACCTGCCACCTCTGCGGCTCCAGGCTCTGGAAGAGTTCGATCAGCAGGTCGTCGGGCCCGCTGACCATCACGTACCGGAACTTCGGATCGTCGTGGATCGGGTTCCGGAACTCGAACCCGTTCGCCTTCATCTTCGCAACCAGCGCGTCGAGGTCGTCGGTCGCGATGCCGAGATGGTGGACGGCGCCTCCACGCGGCGCCTTCGGCGGCTGGTCGTAGATCACGATGAACGCGCTACCCAACGCAAGGCGCACCACCCTGACCCCCGCCGCTGCCTCGTCCCAGATCACGGTGGCGCCGAACATCGTGCGGAAGAACCCGACGGTGGCCGAGAGGTCCGAAGCGAAGAGGTGCGCGTGATCGAGGGAGACGTTCATGACGATCCGGGCTATATCTTCCGGTCCCGGCCGGCCCAGTAGGGATCGCGCAGTTCTCGCTTGAGCGTCTTGCCGGCCGCGCTGCGCGGGAAGTCCTCCATGATCACGACCTCGGCGACGCGCTGGTAGCGGGCCGCGACGCGCTCGTTGATCCAGTCGCACAACTCGCCCGCAGTGGCCTGCGCGCCTTCCTCGAGGATCACCGCCGCCACCGGCGTCTCGCCCCACTTGTCGTGCGGCACGCCGAACACCGCCACCTCGCGGATCGCGGGGTGGCGCGCGGCGATCTCCTCGACGTCCTTCGGATACACCTTCATTCCGCCCGAATCGATCATGTCCTTCTTTCGGTCGACCAGGTGCAGATAGCCCTCGTCGTCCACGAAGCCCATGTCGCCGGAGTAGAGCCAGCCGTCGCGGATCGCCTGCGCGGTGAGGTCGGGGCGCTTGTAGTAGCCCTGCATCAGGATCGGGCCGCGGCCGACGATCTCGCCGATCACTCCGGCGGGCAGGTCGCGCCCGTCGTCGCCGACGATCCGCATCTCGAAATACTGCTTCGGCCGCCCGACCGATCCGGACTTGCGCACCGCCTCGTCGCGGTCGAGGATGGTGACAAAGCCCTCGGTGAGGCCGTACAGCTCGTAGAACCGGTTCGGCAATTCCGCGTTCAGGCGGTCCTTGTGCTGCTGAAGCAGCGGCGCGCCGAGCGAGACGATGCATTCGAGCGACGCGAGCCGCTCGGGGCGGTACTGCTTCGAGCCGAGGATTGCGATGATCTGCGCCGGCACGAGCATGATGTGGGTGATGCGCTCGCGCTCGATCGTCGCGATCGTCTCCCCGGCGTCGAACTGCTTCAGCAGGACATAGCTGCCGCCCAGGTAGAAGGTGGGCATCAGCGTCACGTAGGCGCCGTTGAAGACGATCGCTCCGGCGTGGAGCGTGCGCGATTCGGGCGTGAACCGGTAGGCGCAGGCCATCAGCAGGCAGTACATCGAGCGCACGTAGTGGCTGTGCACGATGCCCTTGGGCAGGCCGGTGGTGCCGCTCGTGTACATGATGTTGAAGAGATCGTCGGGGCCGCAGCGCTCGGCGACGAACTCGGCTGCCTGCGCCTCGGCGAGCGCGCCATAGTCGCCCATTTCGCCTGCGGCACCGTCGATCAGCAGCACGCGGCCCGGGAGCAGCGGCGCGAGGTCGGCGCGGATCGCTTCGAGCGTGGACAGCATCGAGCGCTGGCTCACCAGGCACTTCGCGTCCGAGTCGCGCAGCAGGCTCGCCAGGCCGGAGGGCATCAGCAGCGGGGACAGCGGCACGAGCGCCGCCCCTACGGCCGGCACGGCCCAGATCAGTTCGAGCGCCGCGATCGAGTTGCCGAGCACCGTGGCGACCTTGTCGCCGCGGCCGATTCCGAGCGAGCGCAGCAGGTTGGCCGCCCGCGCCACGCGCGCGCCGAACTGCGCGTAGGTCAGGCGCTCGTCGCCGCAGACGACGGCGGTGGCGTCGGCGCGGAAGTGCGCGTGGTGCCCGATCAGCGTGGCGAGCTGCAGCATGTCTTCTCCCTCGCCCGGAATCCTCGACGATCCTACGCCTGTTCCTGCGTCATGCCGATGTCCGGGCCTGGGTGATGTCGTCGCGCCCGCCCGACCTGATCGCTGCAGTCGATCGGTGCACTCCGTCGATCCGTCGGCCGGGGGAGCGCGAAACAGCAGATAGAACCCGGACGGCTCGCGGGAGGGATCGACCGAGCGCGGAAATGCCTCCCAGCGAAAGGTCGGCTACCGCTCGGCGACTGCCAGGTCGATGCGGGCCCACCGCGTCATCGGGCTGGCTCGAAGACCAGGAAATACTGCCGCGGCAGGAAGCGATGTTCGTGCGCGAGCGCGAATCCCGCGCGCTTCATCTCCGCGACCACGCGTTCGGCGGGGATTCGCGCCGCCTTCGGCGGCCCCTCCGGGGCATCGGGCAGGAAGTCGATGATCGCGACGCGTCCGCCCGGTTTCAGCGCCCCGCGCAGCCGCCGGAAATAGTCGATCCGGTCGTCGACGTGGTGATAGACGTCGACCATCAGCACCAGGTCGATCCTCGCCGGCAGCTTCGGGTCGCCGGGTTCGCCGGCGACGGCGACCATGTTGTCGCGCTTCTCCCGCTTCGCGCGCTCGGCGAGGTACCGGACCATGTCCGGCTCGATGTCGACTGCGTAGACGCGGCCCCGCGGCAGCATGTTGGCCAGTCGCACCGAGAAGTAGCCGGTGCCCGCGCCGATGTCGGCGACGACGGCGTCGGGTGCCAGCGCGAGCGCCCCGATCACCTCGTGCGGCTTCTGCCACGCGTCGCGTTGCGGATCGTCGAACACGTGCGCCCAGCGCTCGGCGCCGCTGAAGCTGTGCTGGTGCGTCGACGGGGATTGAGCCTGCGCTGGGGCCGCGAGAAATGCGATGCAGGCTGCGAAGGCGAGGAAAACGGAAGGCGCGGCGATTCTGGACATGGTTCGGTTCGTTTGGCGCGCGCTACTGTACCGCGACAGTGTCCGCAGCACGCCGTGCCGCGCGGCCAAGGGAACCCCGATACGATACGCGCTCACCGGCCGATCATGCCCCACGCCGACTCCGACCTCTCCCGCCCGCTGCGCCTGCTAGGCCTCGCCGCCTTCGCCAGCGCCGCGTCGATGCGCTGGTGCGATGCGCTGCTGCCCGTGCTGTCGGACGATTTCTCGGTCACCGCAGGCCAGAGCGCGCAGGTCGTCTACGCGTTCGCGATCGCCTATGGCGTGATGCAGCTGGTCTACGGACCGCTGGGCGACCGGCTCGGCAAGTACACGGTGGTGTCGTTCGCCGTGCTGGCCTGCACCGTGGGCGCGATGGGCTCGGCGCTGGCGCCCGGGCTGGGCTGGCTGACGCTGGCGCGCGTGGTGAACGGCGCCGCGGCGGCCGGCGTGATCCCGCTCGCGATGGCCTGGGTCGGCGACAACGTGCCGTACGAGCGACGCCAGCCGGTGCTCGCGCGCCTGATGGGCTCGATGGTGCTCGGGGTCATCGCCGGGCAGTGGCTGTCGGGCGTCTTCGCGGACACGCTGGGGTGGCGCTACGGCTTCGTCGGCGTCGCGTTGCTGTTCGCCACGACCGGCGTCGCGATGCGCGTGGCCGCGCGCGCCGGCGATTCGACGCCCGCGGACCCGGCCGACGCCCCGCCCGGTGCCGACTTCGCAGGCGTCTCCAACCTCGAGCGGATGCGCCGCGTCGTGCGCGATCGGCACGCCCGGCTGATCCTGGCGATCACCGCGGTCGAGGGCGGGTGCGCGTTCAGCGCGATGGCCTTCGCGCCGAGCCACCTGCACGAGCGCTTCGGGATCGCGGTCTCGTCGGCCGGCGCGATCCTGGCGCTCTACGGCGCCGGCGGCTACCTGTACAGCCGCAGCGTCCACTGGTTGCTCGCGCGGATGGGCCCGCTCGCGATGGCGCGCGCGGGCGGCCTGCTCGCCGGCCTGTCGTGGCTGCTGTTCGCGCTGGCGCCGGGTTGGATCTGGACGCTGCCGCTGTGCCTGGGATCGGGGATGGGCTTCTACATGATCCACAACACGCTGCAGACGCAGGCCACGCAGATGTCGCCCGGGCAGCGCGGCACGGCGGTCTCGCTGTTCGCGTTCGCGCTGTTCTCCGGGCAGTCGGTGGGGACGGGCATCGCGTCGCTCTTCGTCGACGCGCTTTCGACCGGTGCGGTGCTGGCCGCATGCGGTGCCGGCCTGGTACTGCTCGGCTTCGTCGTCGCGAAGATCGAACCCGGGGCGGACCCGGCGACGCGGGCCGCCCGTTGAGCCTGCGCGCACGCCGCTTGCCGCCCCGGGGCTCTTGGATAATAATGCGTCTCAATTAGATCAGGGGGCTCCGGATGGACGTCAAGCGAATCGTCGCCTTTCGCTGCGCGGTTGCGCTGTGGCTCGCAATGGCGGGCTTCGGCGTGTACGCAGCGCCCGACGAGATCCAGGTCTACACCGAGGAGCTGGACGAGCCGGGCGAATCCGGCGTCGAACTGCACCTGAACCACGTACCGTCCGGGCGCACGAAGCCGACGTATCCGGGCGAGTCGCAATCGGCGCACCGCATGCAGGTCACGCCGGAGTTCTCGTACGGGCTGACCCGGACGCTCGAAGCAGGGCTCTATCTTCCGGTGGCCATCGGCTCCGACACCGGACTCGTCGACAACGGCATCCGCTTCCGCCTCAAGTTCATCGCGCCGCGCGCGCCGACGCAGAAGTTCTTCTGGGGGCTGAACGGCGAACTGGGCTGGTATGCGCGCCGCACGAGCGAGAGTCGCCGGGCGATGGAGTTTCGCCCGATCATCGGCTGGCGCGACAACGGCTGGCTCGTCAGCTTCAACCCGATCCTCGACGTCGAACTGTCGGGCGGCCAGAGCCACAAGCCGTCCTTCGATCCCGCGCTGAAGATCGCGCGCGCGATCCGCGGCGACACGATGCTCGGCGTCGAGTATTACTCGGAGTTCGGACCGCTCGGCGACTTCCACCCAGCGCGCGAGCGTCCGACCTACGTCTATGCGGTGATCGACACCGCGATCGCCGCGGGCGTCGACCTGAACTTCGGGGTGGGGCGGGGATCGAGAGGGGCGGAAGATCGCTGGGTCCTGAAGGCGATCGTGTCGATGGCCTTCGAGTGAGCGCAAGCCGGGTTACGATCCGCGCGAGGGTCGGGAACGCAGCGCGACATGGGAACCCCACGATGCAGAACGACGAAATCCGCGACGCGGTGCGCGCGGTGATCGGATCGGTCGCGCCCGGCGCCGACCTGCAGGCACTGCGTCCCGACCGGCTGCTGCGCGAGCAGATCGACCTCGACTCGATGGACTGGCTCAACGTGCTGGCCGCGCTGCAGGAGCGGCTGGCGATCGCGATCCCCGAGCCGGACTACGGCCGCCTCGGCACGCTCGATGCGATCGTCGCCTACGTGGCCGATCGCCGGTCGAATCCCACCGCCGATGCGGCGGGCGTGGCCGTGGCGCCCGATGTATCGCCGCCCGAAGCCGATCATCGGATCGACGGCGTGCGTGTCGCGCTGCGCCCGATCCGCCCGGACGATGCGGCGCGCGAACGCGATTTCATCCGCGCGCTCTCCGACGAAACCCGCTACCAGCGGTTCATGGCCACCGTCGGCGAGATGCCGCCGTCGCAGTTGCGCACGCTGACGAACGTCGACCAGCGGCGCGACCTGGCGCTGGCCGCGACCGTCGATCGCGACGGGGCGGAAGTCTTCGTCGGCGTCGCGCGCTTCGGCGTCGACACGACCGGCGCCGGCTGCGAGTTCGCGGTCGTGGTGTCCGACGACTGGCACGGCACGGGCCTGGCGGGCATCCTGATGCAGGCGCTGATCGACGTCGCGCGGCGCCGCGGGCTGCGCACGATGGAGGGCTTCGTGCTGGCGACGAACAGCCGGATGCTCAAGCTCGCGCGCCAGCTCGGGTTCAGGCAGCTGCCCGACGCGGAGAGCCGCGAGACGGTGCGGGTCGTCCGCAACCTCTGACAGGACGGCGGCCTGGGGAGCGCGGCTACGACGACTCGCGTTCGGCGCGCGCGGCCCTGCGGCGAGGCTTCGTCGCGGCACCGGAAGCGCCGACAGGCGGTCCACCCTCGGCGGTCTCGTCGCGCAGGTGCGCGATCAACCGATCGATCATCGTCCTCAGGGCCGCCGCCTCGCTGTCGCTGAGAACGGCGCGCACCATGTCTTCGCGCGCTTGTGCACTGGGCGCGATCAGGGCAAACAGCGCCTGGCCGCGTCGCGACAACCGCAGCATCGAGCGCCGGCGGTCCGCGGGGTCGACCGCACGCAGCACGCGTCCCTGGCGAACCAGCCGTGCGACGCTGCGGCTGACGTTCATCACGTGCAGGCCGCTCCAGTCCGAGATTTCGGTCGCCGTGGTGCCGGGTCGCGCGGCCAGCGCCATCATGACGCGCCACTCGGTCAGCGACAGGTCGTAGCGCGTGCCGAAGCGCTCCTGGAACGGTCTCGCCAGCAGGTTGACCAGGCGCAGCAGTCGGTAGATCAGCGCCCGGTCGTCGAGCATCGACTTCGCAGCCTTCGCCTGGGGCAGGGCATTCATTGTTGCAGTGCGTATAGACCGGGGTTCGGCTAGATATTAACGTTTGTTAACACTTGGCGATGGCGATACCCGTGCGCGACCATCCGGTTTCTCCCGACGCGACGACCAGGCAGGTGCCGCAGGCGCGCGTCGCCAGGCTCGGGCCGATGCAGCGCATCGCTGCCGCACACCTTTCGAAGAGCCATCTGGAGACGGCGCCGATCACGCTGCTCGGCGAGGTCGAAGTCGATGCGTTGGTCGCGCTGCGCGAGGCGCTGAATAGCCGCGCCGCGCGCGGCGCCGGCCCGCACGTCAGCCTGACGGCGCTGCTGGCGAAGATCGTCGCGCAGGCATTGTGCGCGCACCCGGCACTGAACTGCACCTTCGTCGACGGCGAGGTTCGTACTTCCGACGCGGTCCACATGGGCGTCGCTCTGTCGATGCCCGACGACAACCTCGTCGTCCCGGTCGTGCGCGACGTCGGGCGACGCACGCTTTACGAGGTGGCGGACGCGCTTGCCGAAGTCGGCGCCCGCGCGAAGGCAGGCCGCTTGACTCTCGAAGACGTTCGGGGCGCCACGTTCACGCTGACCAACCCCGGCGGCTTGCGAAGCGCGCAGTGGTCGACGCCGATCATCGCGCTGCCTCAGTGCGCGATCCTCGGCGTCGGCGCCCTGAAGCGCAAGCCGGTGGTGCGCGACGGAGACGTGGTGCCCGCATGGGTCCTGCCGACCAGCCTGACCGTCGACCATCGCGTGGTCAACGGCGTGCCGGCCCAGCGGTTCGTCGACACCCTCTACGCGCTGCTCGCTGCGCCGGAGACGGCAGACCTCGGAACCTCGAATCGGGAAGGAGCGCAATGAGCATCGAAGTGAAGATGCCCGACTTCGGCGGCGATGCCCAGGAGGCGACGATCGTCGCATGGCACAAGCAGCCCGGCGACAAGGTGGCGTCCGGCGAGCTTCTCGTAGAGGTCATGACCGACAAGGTGAATGTCGAGGTCGAGGCGCCGGCAGCCGGCGTCATCGTCGAGATCCTTCACGCGGCGGACGAGACAGTCGCGACCGGAGTGGTGATCGCCCGCATCGATGCAGCCTGACGGAGGAACCAGATGAGCGCGCGCGACGAGACCTGGCTTGCGCTGTACCGGCTGATGCTGGTCGTCCGGGAGGCCGACCGGGTCATCGGTGAGATCGATGGCCACTGGCACCCTGCGCTCGGCGAGGAGGCGGTCATCGCAGGTTGCTACCATGGCCTGCGCGCCGACGACGTCGTGGCGCCGCACTATCGCGGCATGCTGGGTGCGTCGTATGCGCGAGGCGCCGACTTGCGGCGGCTGTTCGCCGGCCTCGACGGCAGGGCGACCAGCCACACGCGCGGGCGCTACCGCTCAGACGTCTGCGGCCCCATCGAGGCCGGGGTGATCGGGCTCTACTCCGGGGCCCTGGGGCCGCCGATCGAGTATGCGGCCGGCGCGGCGCTGGCTGCCAAACTCGACGGCAAGGGCGCAGTGGCGTTGGCGGTATTCGGCGACGGCTCGGCCAGCCGCGGCAATTTCCACGAGGCGGTGAACCTCGGCGCGGTGCTTCGGCTGCCGGTCGTCTTCGTCTGCCAGAACAACCAGTACGCGATCTCGACACCGTCCGGATCGGAGCATGGCGGCAGCATCGTCGATCGCGCGCCGGGCTACGGAATTCCCGGCGTTCGCGTCGACGGAAACGACGTCGTCGCGATGCACGGGGCGGTCCAGTCGGCAATCGCGCGGGCGCGCGCAGGCGGCGGCCCGACCCTTCTGGAGGCGTTCACCTATCGCCTCGGCGGCCACATGAGCGCCGATCCCGCGCCGTACCGATCCAGCAGCGAGGTCGAAGAGTGGGCCGGACGCGATCCGTTGGTGCGGCACGAAGCGAGGCTTGCGGCAGAGGGAATCCTCGACGGGCAGGGCGCGGCGCGGCTGCAACAGGAGGTGGCGCGGGAAGTCGCGCAGGCCATGGCGCAGGCGCGCGAAGATCCGATGCCGGACGCCACTGTGCTGGGGCTCGATCGCGTGTTCGCGGGAGCGTGAGATGGCGCGACTTACGATGCAGCAGGCAGTCGTCAGCGGAATCGCCGAGGAGATGCGGCGCGACCGCAACGTCTTCATCATGGGCCTGGACATCGGCCGCTTCGGCGGCCCCCTGAATTCGTGCAAGGGGCTCTGGGAGGAGTTCGGCTCCGAGCGGGTCATCGACACGCCGATCTCCGAGGGCGGGGTCGTCGGACTGGGGGTCGGCGCCGCGCTGATGGGCAAGCGCCCCATCGTCGACATCATGTTCCTGGAGTACCTGGGGCTGGTGCTGCAGCAGGTCGGTTGCGACGCCGGTGCCATGCACTACTACTCCGACGGCAAGGCGCGGGTGCCGCTCGTGGTCCGAGCGAAATACGGCGTCGGCCCGTACCACGGCCATGCCTACGACTATCACGCATGGGTCGCGCACGTGCCTGGCGTCAAGGTCGCGATTCCTTCGAATGCGCGCGACGCCAAGGGGATGATCAAGGCGGCGATCCGCGACGACAACCCGGTGATGTTCCTGGAGCACATGGGGCTGTACCACGGCACGCGCGACGAGATCCCGGATGGCGATGTCGTGACGCCGCTGGGGCAGGCGGCGGTCTTGCGCGAGGGCAGCGCCGTGACGCTGGTCGCCATCGGCGCGATGGTCAAGCGCGCGATGCAGGCGGCCGCGATCCTTGCAGCCGAGGGCGTCGAAGCCGAAGTCATCGACCTGCGAACGATCGTGCCGCTGGATACGGGCACCGTGCTGGAGTCGGTCGCCAGGACCGGCCGACTCGTCGTGGTCACCGAGTCGGTGCGGTTCTGCGGATCGGCGGGCGAGGTGGCCGCGATCGTTGCCGAGGAGGCGTTCCGGTCGCTGAAGGCCCCGATCGAGCGCCTCGGAATGCCCAGCGTTCCGATCCCCTTCGCGCGCAACCTCGAGAAGATGCTCGTTCCGGACGAGAACGCGATCGTGGCGGCGGCGCGACGCACGCTGGCGGCCTGAGAACCGGAGGCCGTCGTGCAGGGGAAAGTGGCGATCGTGACGGGGGCGGCCAGCGGAATCGGGGAGGCGTGCGCGCAGGCGTTCGCACGCGCCGGCGCGCACGTGGCGATGTTCGACCGCGACGCTGCGGCGCTCTCTGCGGCAGCCGCAGGGATCGACGGCGCGCTCGCGGTCGTCGTCGACGTGGCCGACGGCAAGTCGGTCGAGGCTGGCGTGCGCGCCGCCTGCGACGCGTTCGGCGGCGTGGACATCCTGGTCAACAGCGCCGGCATCGAGTCGACGTACACGATCGAGCGGATGCCGCAGCAGGAGTGGGACCGGGTGATCGAGGTCAACCTGCGCGGGGTGATGCTGTGCACCCAGGCGGTGGTCGAACCGATGAGCGCGCGCGGGGGCGGCGCCGTGGTCAACATCGCCTCGATCGCCGGAAAGCGGATCTCCTATCACGGCGGCGCGGCCTACACCGCGTCGAAGTCCGGGGTGCTGGGGTTCACGCGGCACGCGGCGTTCGAACTCGGCATCCGGCACATTCGCGTCAACGCGATCTGCCCCGGGCCTACACTGACGCCGATGATCCGGCGCAACGCGACCGAGGCGGAGATCGCGCGCACCGTGAAGACGATTCCGCTCGGGCGATGGGTCCAACCCTCCGAGATCGCTTCTGCGGCACTGTTCTTCGCCAGCGACGCGGCGGCGATGTGCACCGGCACCTCGATCGACGTCGATGGCGGCGTGCTGGTGTCCAACGGCAGTTCGTACGAAGATTACTTTGCGCGGCGACGCTAGCCGCAACCAGGGGAGACCGACATGAACCGACGCATCCTCGCAATCGCGGCCGCCGTCGGCTGCGCTGCCGTCCTGGCGGTCGCGCCTGCGCGCGCGCAGACCACCTTCAGGATGGCGTTCGTGGCCCCTCCGCCGGTTTGGGGCCCGATCGCCGACTACTACGGCGAGCAGGTGGCGAAACTGACCAACGGCGCGATCAAGGTGCAAGGTGTCGGCGGCGGTCAGCTCGGCAACCTGCCGCAGAACTACGCGGGGCTGAAGACGGGCCAGATCGACATGATGCTCGCCGACACCGGCACGCTGGCGCTGGCCCGCGGCGGCAAGGATTTCAACGCGCTGTTCGCTCCATACGTCTTCCACGACCACGCGCATTTCCGCAAATTCATGTTCTCGAAGACCTTCTCCGACATGCTCGCGCCGGTCGAGAAGGAGGCAGGCTTCAAGTACATCGGCTACGTGTCGGACCGCGCCCCCCGGCAACTGACGACCGCCAACACCCGGGTGACGAAGCCGGAAGACATGAAGGGCCTGAAGGTGCGCGTGCCCGAGACGCCGACCATCCTCGAAGTATTCAAGGCCTGGGGAGCGGCACCGACGCCGGTTGCTGCGGCCGAGCTCTACCTGGCGATGAAGCAGGGCATCGTCGACGGACAGGACAACGGGTTCGACGCGATCGCCGGTGCCAAGTACTACGAGGTACAGAAGTACGCGATCCGCATCGACTACATCCAGTCCGCGCTCATGGTCCTGATGGCCGAGAGCAAGTGGAACGCGCTGAGCCCGGCGCACCGGCAGGCCATGCTCGACGCCGCGATCGCAACGGAGAAGTGGGCCAGCAAGCGAACCTGGGAGGTGAGCGACAAGTCGATCGCGGTGCTCAGGGAAAAGGGCATGGAGATCGTCGAGCCCGATCTGGCGCCGTTCAAGGCGTCGGCAGCGAAGGCCTTGAGCGCGCTCGACGGAAACCTCTGGAGCAAGGGAACGCTCGAGAAGATCGCGGCCGAGCGATAGCGCATCCGCCAGCGCCGCTGGCTCCGGTCGCATGCTCGGGCGCCTCGATCGCTTCGTCGAGTTCACGATCGGCGCGATCGCCGTCGCGCTGATCGCCACGGCGTTCGGCCAGGTCGTCGCGCGCTACGTGTTCGGGCAGTCGTTCGCGTGGGTGCTCGAAGTCGACGTCATGCTGATGGTCTGGCTCACGATGCTCTCCGGCTACGTCGGCGTGCGCCGCCGCGCGCACATGGCGACCGACTTCCTGGTGGCGTCGCTCTCGCCCGCCTGGCGGCGGCGCGCCTCGATCCTTGCGTGGACGCTGTGCGCGCTGCTCGTCGCGATCGTCGGCTGGACCAGCCGGATCATCGTCGACTCGATGAGCGGCATGTATTTCGTCTCGATCCACGTCGAGCAGACCGTGATGTACGCGAGCCTGCCGGTCGGCATGGGCCTGATGCTGCTGGCGATCGTCGTCGAGCTGGCCGGCCTGGTGCGCGGCAGGGCGTGATGCTTCAGCAGCTCCTGCCTTTCTGCGTCCTGATGGGAGCGTTCCTGGCGCTGCTGGCGTTGGGGGTGCCGGTGTTCTTCGCGATGGGGCTCGCGTCGCTGTCGTTCATCCTGGCGATGGGAGGGCAGGTCCCCTTCAACGTGCTGGCCTCGACGCTGATCCAGGGCATCGACTCGTTCGCGTTCCTGGCGATCCCGTTCTTCTTCGTGGCCGGCGAATTGATGAACACCGGCGGGATCACGCGGCGGCTGCTGGCATTCGCGGCGGCGCTGGTCGGACACATCCGCGGCGGGCTCTCGCACGTCGCGATCGTCGCGAGCATGGTGTTCTCGGGCGTGTCCGGATCGGCGGTCGCGGACGCTACGGCGATCGGGGGCGCGCTGATCCCCGCGATGAAGGCCCAGAAGTATCCGCCCGAGTACGCGGCGGCGGTCGTCGCGGCGGCCTCGACGATGGGGCCGGTGATTCCGCCGTCGATCGCGTTCGTGGTCTATGCGTTGGTCACCGAGACGTCTGTCGGCGAGCTCTTCCTGGCGGGCGCGCTGCCCGGGCTGATGATGGGCATCTGGTTGCTGGCTGCGGCGAGCCTGATCGCGCGGCGCCGCGCGTTTCCTTTCTCGCCGCGGGCGACCGTCGCGCGCGTGTTCGCGACGCTGCGCGATGCGATCTTCGCGCTGCTGATGCCCGTGATCATCCTCGGGGGGATCGTCGGCGGCGTCGTGACGCCAACCGAGGCCGGGGTGATCGCGGTGGTCTATGCCGCGCTGGTGGGCCTGTTCGTCTACCGCGAGATGCGACTGGCCGATCTCTGGCGGGTGCTGTGCGAGTCGACGATCAACTCCGGCCTGATCCTGCTGATGGTCGCGGCGTCGGGGACGTTCTCGTGGCTGGTCGCAAACATGGCGATCGGCGATACGCTGGTGAGGTTCTTCACCTCGCTCACCGACAGTCGCTGGGTGATGCTGGCAGTCATCAACGTGTTCTTCCTGGTCTGGGGTCTTGCGCTCGAGCCGCCCGTCGCGCTGGTGACGATGGTGCCGCTGCTGGTGCCGCTGGCGAATGCGTACCAGATCGACCTCATCCACCTCGGCGTCGTGGTGGTTCTGAACCTGATGATCGGGCAGTTGACGCCACCGTCCGGTGTCATCACCTTCCTGACCGCGCAGATCGCCGGTGCGCCGCTCGGCGCGGTCTTCAGGGAGGCGACGCCTTTCATGGTCGCGCTGCTCGTGGTGCTGTTGTTGATCACCTATGTGCCGGCGATCGCGTTGTGGTTGCCCGGCCTGCTCATGGGCAGGCCGGGATAGAACGGGCAAGGCACGGCCCGCAGGGTTACAGAGAAGCAGGCGACTACGATGATCACCGTCCACCACCTGAACAACTCGCGCTCGCAGCGCGTGCTGTGGCTGCTCGAGGAACTCGGCCTCGACTACGAGATCGAGCGCTACGAGCGCGACCCGAAGACGATGCTCGCGCCGGCCTCGTTGCGCGCGGTGCATCCGCTGGGCAAGTCGCCGGTGATCACCGAGGACGGCGTCACGATCGCCGAATCCGGCGCGATCATCGAGTACCTGCTCGAGCGCCACGGCAAGGGGCGACTGATTCCGCCCGCGGGCACGCCCGAGCGGCTGCGCTTCACCTACTGGCTGCACTTCGCCGAGGGATCGGCGATGTCGCCGTTGCTGCTGAAGCTGATCTTCAGCCGCCTGCCGCGCCAGCCGATGCCCTTCGTCGTGCGGCCCGTCGTCCGCGCGGTCAGCGAGCGGGTGCTGAAGACCTTCGTCGACCCGCAGCTGCGCGCGCACCGCGACTTCATGGAGGCCGAGCTCGGCAAGAGCGCCTGGTTCGCGGGCGAGGCCTTCACCGCGGCCGACATCCAGATGAGCTTCGTCGTCGAGGCGTCGGCGGCGCGCGGCGGGCTGGACAAGCGCTACCCGAAGCTGGCCGACTGGCTGGAGCGCATTCACGCGCGGCCCGCCTATCGGCGCGCGCTGGAGAAGGGCGGGCCTTACGAACTGATGAGCTGAACCCGTTGACACGCGCCGGCGCCGGGCGTACGGTACCGACTAGACCGATTGGTCTAGTCGGCGGCGAGCCCCGACTCGTCGCCCCGGGGCGCCTTCGCGGCGCGCGCTTCGACGAGGAGACACGACGATGCGGATTTCCAAGGAACACGTGGACCTGCAGATGGCCATTCCCGGCGCGGTGATCCGCCAACGGACGGACTTCGGCGACGCCACCGGGCTGGGCAAGATCAGCGGCGAGGTCTTTTCGCTGGCCGCGGGCGTCGACACGACGCCGCTGTTCCAGGGGCTCGAGGGGGACTGCTGCCAGTGCCCGCATTGGGGCTTCGTGCTGCGCGGGCGCGTCACCACGACCGACGCGAACGGCGTGCAGGAGACGGTCGAGGCGAACGACCTGTTCTACTGGCCGCCGGGCCACAACGTGCGCGTCGACGACGACGCCGAGCTGATCATGTTCAGCCCGCAGCACGAGCACAGGCGCGTGATCGCCCACATGGCCGAGAGAATCGCCGGATCGAAATAGATGACGCATGCGACGAAGCGGCGCCTGCTCGATGCGGGTCTGGCCATGCTGCTGAAGCACGGCTACAACGACCTCGGCATCCAGGCGCTGCTCGAGGCGACCGGCGTCCCGAAGGGCTCGTTCTACCACCACTTCCGCGACAAGGAGGCCTTCGCGCTCGAGGTCGTCGACGAGTACATGCGCAACGTCCACGCGGGGCTCGACGCGTGCCTGGGCGACGAGACGGTACCTCCGCTGGAGCGGGTGCGCGGCTTCTTCGTCGCCTCGCAGGACAAGTACCGCGAGGAGGGGTACATGGGCTGCCTTCTCGGCGGCCTGGGACAGGAGCTCTCCGGCGTGAGCGACGTCTTCCGCGGCAAGATCGAGTGGTGCTTCGGCGAGATCGCCGCGCGCATCGCCGCGTGCCTGAAGGAGGCTCGCGAGCGGGGCGACCTGCCGGCCGACTCGGACGTGAAGAAGCTGGCAGGCTTGCTGGTCGACTGCTGGGAGGGCGCCGCGCTGCGCAGCCGGCTGCGGCGCGATCCGGCGCCGCTGGGCGAGATGCTCGACTTCTACTTCGGCAGGGTGGCGGCGTAGCTCCGGGCGGCTGCTGCGCCGCTCACTCGGTCTCCGCGAAGGTGTGCGCGATCTCGGCGAAGTTGTGCGCGATCTCGGGCACTTCGATCACGGTGCCGAGCTGCCGCTCGATCTGCGCACGCGAGATCACGCCGCGCACGCGCTCGGGTGCCGATCCGGAGGCGGCTTCGATGACCAGCAGGTGGTTGCGGCCGTGCTTCTTCAGCGTCGCGACCAGGTTGCTCACGCGCGCGCGCTTCAGCGCCTCGTAGTCGATCGCATCGAGCATCGACAGCGGCGTCATCGCATCGGCCACGCACAGCTCCTCGTAGCGCGCGTGGCGCTGCTGCGCGGCGCGAACCAGGCGGTCTCCGCGCAGGTCGGTCGTGGTGATGAGGCCCTCCAGCGAGGGCATCTCGCTGACGACGAAGAGCATCCGCACGCCCTGGTGGATCATGATCTGCTCGGCCTGCCGCAGCGTCGTCGTCGGGTGCGTCGTCGCCGCGCGCACCTGCGTCAGGTCGGTCATCACGTCCAGGGCCGGCGAGTCGAGCGTCACCGCCGCCGTCGGCGACGGCGATGTCTGCGCCACCGGAATGCCGGCCGGCAGGCTGCGGGCCGGAAGGGGGGAATCCGGAAGCATGAAGGCCTCCCGATGAAAATGGGACGCAGAATCGGTCCGAACGCCGTCACCTTACGCCCATTCCGGATGCGATGCCAACCGGGCCGGCGATCGAGCGCACGGAGCCGTTGCGCGGCGCCGGCGGTGCGCCTACGCTGCACGGCAGGCGCATCGCGGACCCCGAGGAGGCCTTATGTCGGCAGTGCCCACCCCACAGGCGAGCGCCGTTCCCGGCCGCGCGCGCGGGTTTCTCTCCGGTGCGCGCGAGATCGAGGACGCCGAGGTCGGCGTGCGCGGGGCGCTGCCGCCGTGGCTGCGCGGCACGCTGCTGCTCAACGGCCCGGCCCTCTGGGAATTGCCCGGCGGGCGGCTCGAACACTGGTTCGACGGCTACGCGATGTGGCACGCGCTGCGCATCGACGGCACCGGCGTGCGCTATCGGAGCCGCTTCTGCGCGAGCGAGTCGTACCGGCGCAGCGTCGCGGCCGGAGCGCCGGTCTACGGCGAATTCGGCACCGCGAATCCGGCGGGGCTGATCGCGCGGCTGACGTCGCCGAAGGTCACCGACAACCCGGCGGTGGTGATGTCGCGTCACGGCGAGCGCTGGCTGTCGGTCACCGAGACGCCGAGCCTGACCTACTTCGATCCCCGGACGCTGCAGACGCTCGAACGGCTCGACCTCGGTCGCCGCGAGGAGCCGATGCACCTGATGAGCGCGCACGGCTTCACGCTGCCCGACGGCAGCTATCTCAACGTGGCCACGGCGCTCGGAGCGAAGTGCGAAATGAAGCTGTTCCGGCTCGCGCCGGGCTCGGTGCATCCCCAGGTGATCGGCCGGATGAGGATGCCGAAGTCGGGCTACACGCATGGTTTCGGCCTCGCGCCCGGCCATGCGCTCGTCTGGGAGACCGCTCTTCGGGCGCAGCCGCTGGCCTTCCGCTTCGGCGCGAAATCGTATGCCGACAACTTTCGCTGGGATCCCGAAGGCGGCTCGGTCGTCCACGCGGTGGCGCTCGACACGGGCGGCGTGCGCAGCTGGCGCATTCCCCCGATGATGGCCTTTCACGCGACGCAGGCCTGGGCGGACGGCGGCGACCTCGTGCTCGAGATCGCCATCTATGACGACGGCGTGGTGTTCGACGACCTGCGGCTGGAGCGCCGCCGTGCCGGCTTGCCGATGCGCAGCCGGATGCGTCACGTGCGCTACCGCCTGCGCGACGGGCGCCGCGACGCCGAGCCCGAGCCGATCGCCGGCGCCGCGATCGAGCTGCAGCAGGTACACCCCGAGCGGATCGGCCGCGGCCGGGCGCGGGTCTGCTGGGGGGCTGGCAACGGAGAGCGCGGCGAGCTGTTCGACTGCACGCACCGTGTCGACCTGGACAGCGGCGCGGTGACGACCTGGCGGCGCGCCGGTGCGACGCACCTCGAGCCGCTGTTCGTTGCACGGCCCGGAGGCACGGCCGACGACGACGGCGTGCTGCTGGTGCCCACGCTCGCGGATTCCGACGAGACGACCGTGGTCGGCGTCCTCGATGCGCGCACGATGGACTGCGTGGCCGAACTGCGCGCGCCGCAGATCGTTCCGTTCGGATTCCACGCGGCGTTCAGCGCGGCGTAACGGCGTCGCCCGCGGTGCGGGTCGCCTCCGGCACGACGAACGATTCAGTCCCGAATCGACACCCTGCGTGACCTTGTTCTCGTTTGCTGCGCGTTCGGGCTCATCCCCTGAGCTTCGCCGCGAGCATGATGGCGGCCTGACCCCTTGCCTCGCGACCATGTCCCACGCTCCAGACGTCCACACCAGCGAGACCGATCCGCTGCGGATTGCCGCCGTTGCCGCCGCCGGCGGCGCGATCGGCCTCTCGATCTGCCCCGGCAAGCACGCGCCGCGCTTCGACGGGGGGTGGTGGCGCCGCGACCTCGATGCCGACCTCGCGCGGGTGCGCGGCTGGGGCGCGGGCAGCGTCGTCACGCTGATCGAAGACCACGAGTTCGACGCGCTGCGCGTGAGCGCGCTGCCCGAGCGCGTGCAGAAGCTCGGCATGGGCTGGCACCACCTCCCGATCCCCGACGGCGGCGTGCCCGACGCGGGTTTCGCGCTGCGCTGGCAGTACTCGGGGCTCGCGCTGCGCCAGGCGCTGCAGCGCGGCGAGCGAATCTTCGTTCACTGCCGCGGCGGCCTCGGGCGCGCGGGCATGGTATCGGCGCGCCTGCTGGTCGAGCGGGGCGAGACCGCCGCCGACGCGATCGCGCGCGTGCGCGCCGCGCGTCCCGGCGCGATCGAGAACCGCGCACAGGAATCGTGGGTCGACAGCGGACTCTGAAGCATAATCTGCGGCGCTTCGTTCGGAGATCGCGCCCATGCCCCGCCCCCAGCCCGCCATCCTGCTTCCGATCCCGGCGGCAGCCCGCTACCTGTCCTTCGTGGTCACGCCGGGCGCCGACTCGCGCGGCGCGCTGAAGACGCTGGCGACCCTGGTCGACGGCGAGCGCTGTGTCGCCGGGCTCGGGGCTTCGCTGGTCGCGTCGCTGGGCGCCAGGATCGCGGGCCTGCACAGTTTCCCCGCGCTGCAGTCCACGCGGCTCACCATTCCGTCGACGCCGACCGATCTCTGGCTGTGGCTGCGCGGCGACGACGCCGGCGAGCTGTTCCACCGCTCGCGCCGCATCGAGGACGCGCTGGCGCCGGCGTTCCAGCTGGTCGACCTCACGTCGGCGTTCCGCCACGGCGACGGCGACGACCTGACCGGCTACGAGGACGGCACCGAGAACCCGAAGGACGACGAGGCGGTCGCCGCAGCGATCGTGGCCGAGGGTGGCGCCGCGCCCGCGGGCTCGAGCTTCGTCGCCGTGCAGCGCTGGGTGCACCGCTTCGACCTGTTCGAAGCGATGTCGCCGCAGGAGCAGGACGCGACCTTCGGCCGTCGCCGCGACGACAACGAGGAGATCGACGATGCGCCGCCCTCGGCGCACGTCAAGCGCACCGCGCAGGAGAGCTTCGACCCGACCGCGTTCGTCGTGCGCCGCTCGATGCCCTGGTCCGACGGCCGGCGCGCCGGGCTGGTGTTCGTCTCGTTCGGAAAGAGCTTCGACGCGTTCATCGCGCAACTGAAGCGGATGGCCGGGCTCGAAGACGGCATCGAGGATGGACTGTTCCGCTTCACGCGCCCGGAGACCGGCGGCTATTATTGGTGCCCGCCGGTGCGCGAAGGTCGCCTCGACCTGTCCGCGCTGAAGCTCTGATCCCGGCGGCGCGGGAGACGACTTGCAGCAACTGACCGGACTCGATTCGGCCTTCCTCTACCTCGAGACGCCCGAGACGCCGATGCACGTGGCGTCGTTGCATCTCTACGATCTCCCCGAAGGTTTTCGTGGCGACTTCCTGAAGGCGATCCGCGCGCACATCCGCAGCCGCCTGCACCTGTTGCCGGTGCTGCGGCGGCGCCTGGCGCCGCTGCCGTTGCAGCTCGCGAGTCCGGTGTGGGTCGAGGATCGCCGCGTCGATCTTGCGCATCACATCAGGCGAGCGACGCTGCCCAGGCCGGGTACGCTCGCGCAGCTCAACGATTGGGTGGCGCAGGCGCACGCGGCGGCGCTCGACCGCAACCGGCCGCTGTGGGAGTTCTGGCTGGTCGACGGCCTCGAATCGGGGCAGGTGGCGCTGTACTGCAAGGTGCATCACGCGACGCTGGACGGCGCCTCGGGCGTGCTGCTCGTCACCGAAATGCTCGACACGACGCCGCAGCCGCGCCGGCTCGGGCGAGCGCCCGCGCGCGGCGGGCGAGCCGGCGCGTCGGCGCGGCAGTCGCCGCCAGCTGCGCGCGCCGTGCTCGGGACGGCGTTCGAGCACACCGCCGGCCAGTTCGTGAAGCTGGTGCGCAGCCTGCCGAGCCTGTTGCCGATGCTCTCGGGCATCGTCGCCGGCGTGCGTTCGCGCGAGGCGCGCCCCGGGCTCGCACTGCTGCGCGGCAATTTCGCGTTCGGGCCGCGCACGCCGTGGAGCGGCGCGATCGGTCGCGAGCGATCGGTCGCGACCGTGTCGTTGCCGCTCGATGCGGTGAAGGCGATCGCGCGCGCCCACGAAGCGAAGGTCAACGACGTGGTGCTGGCGATCTGCAGCGGCGCACTGCGCCGCTATCTCGCCGCGCACGGCGGCGTGCCGCGCAAGCCGCTGGTGGCCGCGGTGCCGGTGTCGCTGCGCGCCGACGGCGACGTGGAGTTCGCGACGCAGGCGACGATGGTGCCGGCAAGCCTGGCGACGCACCTGGCCGACCCGGTGCGTCGATTGCGCGCGATCCGCGACGCGGCCGGCGCGTCGAAGTCGCTGACCGCGTCGGCCAGGCAGGTGCTGCCCACCGACTTCCCGACGCTCGGCCTGCCGTGGCTGCTGTCGGCGCTGGCGTCGCTGTATGGCCGCACGCGGCTGGCCAACGCGATTCCGCCGATCGCCAACCTGGTGATCTCGAACGTGCCAGGGCCGCAAGTGCCGCTCTATCTCGCCGGCGCGCGGATGCGCACCTACTGGCCGCTGTCGATCGTCGAGCACGGGCTCGGGCTGAACATCACGGTCGAAAGCTACAGCGGGTCGCTCGACTTCGGGCTGGTGGCGTGTCGCAAGTCGATCCCCGATCTCGACGCGCTCGCGGCCGCGATGACCGACGCCTTCGAGGAACTGCGGGCGACCGGCGATCGGCCGCGCAGGACGGGGCGCGGTGCCGCGCGCAAGATGGCAGCGCCGGCGCCACGGCGCGACGCAACCCCGGCCCCACGGCGCAGGGCGAGTTCGAAACAGCCGGCGAGAGCCAGACCGGCGAAGGGCAAAGGAGACTGATCGATGCACAACGCACACCATTGGTACGAGGTCGGCCCGATGCGCGCACCGGGCGTCGTGCGGCTCGCGCTCGAGTGGCGCGCGCCCTGGGAGTTTGGCGCGGCGCTGTGGTCTCAGCCGCTGCTGCCGCTCGCGCCGCGCGGCGACGGGCACCCGGTGATCGTCTATCCGGGCCTGCTGGCCGGCGACCGCAGCACCGGGGTGCTGCGCCGCTTCCTCGGCCGGCTCGGCTATGCGGTTATCCCGTCGGGCATCAAGCGCAACCTCGGCCCGCGCGACGGCGTGCTCGAAGCGCTGCGCGACGGCCTGCTCGCGGCGCGTCGCGAGCACGGTCGCACGGTGAGCCTGATCGGCTGGAGCCTGGGCGGGGTGTACGCGCGCGAGCTGGCCAAGGAGTATCCCGACGACGTGCGGCAGGTGGTCACGATGGGCACGCCGTTCACCGGTCATCCGAAGGCGACCAACGCGTGGCGGATCTACGAGTTCTTCACCGGCCACCGGATCGGGACGCCCGAGCTGCACGAGCCGCTGCGCGAGCCGCCGCCGGTGCCGACGACGTCGATCTTCAGCCGCACCGACGGCGTCGTGTCGTGGAAGTGCTGCGTCGAGAAGGAGGGCCCGGCCGCCGAGAACATCGAGGTCGAGGCGAGTCACCTCGGCATGGGCTTCAACCCGATGGTGCTCTACGCGGTCGCCGACCGGCTCGCGCAGCCCGAGGGCGGCTGGCAGCCGTTCGACCGGGCCGGCGTGCGCGCGCTGCTGTACCGCGATCCGCGGCGCAAGACCTGGTACTGAGCGCGCGGCTTGCGCGCGCGCCGAGAGGGGCCCCGGGATGCCGGCCGTCGACGTGAAGGGCGTGCGCCTCGACTACGAGTCGCTGGGCGATGCGCAGGCGCCGGCGATCGTGCTGGTCATGGGGCTGGGCATGCAGTCGATCGCGTGGCCCGACGCGTTCTGCGAGGGGCTGGTGCGCGAGGGCTTCCGCGTCGTGCGCTTCGACAACCGCGACAGCGGCCTGTCGTCGCGGATGACGGGCGGCGGCACCGCGAACCTGATGATGGCCCTGGCCGCGAAGTGGTTGCGCCTGCCGGTACCGGCCCCGTATTCGCTCGATGACATGGCCGCCGACACGGTGGGCCTGATGGACGCACTCGGCATCGCGCGCGCGCACGTGGTCGGCGCTTCGATGGGCGGCATGATTGCCCAGCTCGTAGCGATCCATTACCCGGCGCGCGTCGCGAGCCTCACCTCGATCATGTCGAGCACCGGCAACGCCGCGCTGGCGAAGCCCACCGCCGCCGCGCGCAAGGCGCTGCTGCGTCCCGCGCCGAGCCCCGGCGACGTCGACGCCGTGGTCGAGCACCTGGTGTCGCTGTTCGGCGTGATCGGCAGCCCGGGCTTCCCGGCCGACCACGCGGAGCTGCGCAGCCGCATCGAGCGCGGCGTGCGGCGCGCCTACGATCCGGCCGGCACGCTGCGGCAGTTGCTGGCCATCGTCGCGGCGCCCGACCGTCGCGCGCAGCTGAAGCGGCTCGCCGTGCCGACGCTGGTGATCCACGGCGCAAGCGATCCGCTGGTGCCGGTCGACGCGGGGCGCGAGACCGCGCGCTCGATTCCGGGCGCGCGGCTGATGGTGATCGACGGGATGGGGCACGACCTGCCGCCGGCGCTGTGGCCGGCGCTGGTCGAGGCGATCGCCGCGCACTGCCGCGCGGCGGGGTAGGACGCGGTGCGCGCGACTACTTGCCCGGGCAGGCCTTCGTTTCGCTCGCGACCTTGCCGACCAGCAGCAGGAAGTTCTCGAACGGCCCCATGTTGCCCATCGCCTCGAGCTTCGGTCCGTCGAAGCCCAGCCGCTGCATGAACATCGCCCGCATCGGGCCGTAGTCGCCGCGGCCCATCTCGATCCAGCGGGCGGTCTCGGCCATCATCACGTAGTCGGCGCCCGAGTCGAGCTTGTCGGCCTGCGGCGCGCCGCCGTAGACGCACATCGCCTTGCCGTCCTTCAGCGCGACGCGCAACTCGGCGGTGGGCTTGTCGCCGCAGTCGGTGCGATAGACCTGCATGATCTTGTAGCCGCGCGACTTGTCGTTGGCCATCCAGCCGCTCTCGACCAGCTTGTCGGTCAGAACGGGATCCTTGTTCCAGGCTTCGCAGGCGGCCTTGCCCCAATCGGCCGACATCATCGTCGGTGCTGCCCAGGCGGGCGCGGCAATGCCGATCGCGATCAGCGAGGCGGCCAGGGTGGTACGACGCATCGAACTACTCCTTCGGTGGTCAAAGCGTTCTTGCGGAGAAGGTGTCGCACTGCGACGCGCGTCCGCTTTCCAGTCCGGCCCGGAACCAGCGCACGCGCTGCGCCGACGTTCCGTGCGTGAACGATTCGGGAACCACGACGCCCTGCGTCTGCTTCTGGATGCGATCGTCGCCGACCGCCGACGCCGCGCCCATGCCTTCCTCGACGTCGCCCTTCTCGAGCCAGTTGCGCGCCTGCTGCGAGTGATTGGCCCAGACGCCGGCGTAGCAGTCGGCCTGCAATTCGAGCCGCACCGACAGCGCGTTGTACTGCTGCTCGGAGACGCGCTGGCGGGCGCGCTCCATCTGCTCCATCGTGCCGAGCAGGTTCTGCACGTGGTGCCCGACCTCGTGCGCGACGACGTAGGCCTGCGCGAAGTCGCCGGGGGCGCCCAGCCGCTCGCGCATCAGCTGGAAGAAGCTCAGGTCGATGTACAGGCGCCGGTCGCCGGGACAATAGAACGGCCCCGAGGCGGCCGCGCCCAGGCCGCAGGCCGTGCCGATGCGGTCGCTGTACAGCACCAGCTTCGGCGGTTCGTAGGTCTTGCCGGCCTGGGTGAAGATCTGCGACCAAACGTCTTCGGTGCTGGCCAGCACCACCGATACGAAGCGGCCGGTCTCGTCGGTGGGCGCTGGCGCCGGACCCTGCTGCGTCGACGATCCGGTCATGGTGTCGACGCCCTCGAGCACGCCCATGATCATCCGCGGGTCGACGCCGAACAGCCAGGCCGCAATCACCGCGATCACGATCGTGCCGAGCCCGAACCCGGCCCGGCGGCCGCCCATCCCGCGGCGATCCTCGACGTTCGAGCTCTCCCGTTCTCCCTGCCAGCGCATGACGGCCTCCGTTCGCGAGTCGAAGGCACATCTTAGTGGCTCTGGAGCGCGCTGCACGAGTCGCGGCGCTCGATGCCCGGCGTGCGGAAGTTCTGCGCGCGCAAAGGCGCGGGCGATGGCGTGGGCCCTTTGCCGGAAACGTTACTGCGCTCGCCACCGGCGTCGCGAAGCGAGCGATCAGCGGCGCGGTCTTCGCTGAGAATGCCATCGACGTGTCCAGAGCGGCAGGCGGCGGCTGGGCGGGACAGGCGGGCGGCGTCCGGTGTGCGGGCGCATCGCAGGCAGGGCGATGTCGGCGGCGCCGAGCAGCGCAGCCTCGGGGTCGGCGCGCGAAGCGCGCTTCGTCCATCATTCTCGCGGCGATTGTCTGAGCGGAGCTCGCGCAGCGAGCGTAGCGAGTTTCGCCGCGCGACCTCGAGGCGAGCAGCGAAGGGGAGTCGGTGCGCAGCGCCGACCGCCGTCGTCATCGCCCTGCCTGCGATGCGCCCGCACACCGGACGCCGCCCGCCTGTCCCGCCCAGCCGCCGCCTGCCGCGAACGCGAGCCACTCGCGCAGTGAACGCAGCGACACAGGACCGCGTGCGCCCGGAACGACCGACGAGCGCAAAGGTGCCGGCGAAGCGAGGTCGTCGCACTCCGCGAGCGCGCCGTCGAACGCGCAATCGCCGAAGTACGCGCTGCGCGTGACCAGCGTCGCGATGCCGGCGGCGCGCGCTGCCACGAGCCCGTTCGGCGAGTCCTCGATCGCGATCGCCTCGTCGGTCTCGATGTCCAGCCGCTGCAGCGCAAGCCGGTAGGCTTGTGGGTCGGGCTTCTTGCGCGGTGCGTCCTCGGCGCAGACGACGGCGCGAAAGCGCGACTCCCAGTGTTCTCCCAGGCTCGCGCGCAGCAGCGCGTCGACATTGCCACGTCCGGTGGTCGTGGCGATCGCGGTCATCACGCCCCAGTCGATGCACTCGTCGATCAACTCGCGCACGCCCGGCCGCAGCGCGATGCCGCCTGCCGCCACGCGTGCCTCGTACAGCGCGTTCTTGCGCCGATGCAACTCGCGGGCGAGCGCCTCGCGCTCTCGCTGCGATGCCGGCGCGTCGGCGCGGCTCGCCATGTCGTGCAGGATGCGCTCGTAGCCGCCAGTGACACGCAGCAGGCGGCCGTACGTGTCGACGTCCCAGCGCCACGGGACGCCGAGCGCCTCGAACGCGCCGTTGAACGCCACGCGATGGCCGTCGCGCTCGGTCTCGGCGAGCGTCCCGTCGACGTCCCAGATCAGCGCCCGCAGCACCGCGGGGCCGTTCAGCGATAGCGCTGGATCATCGCTTCCAGCGGCACCGGCTTGATTCTCGCGGCCTGGCCTGCGCAGCCGAACGCCTCGAAGCGCGCCTTGACGACGTCGCGCGCGGCGTTCTTGGCGGCGGCGAGCGCCTTGCGCGGGTCGAACTCCGAAGGCTGCTCGGCGAACACGCGGCGCATCGCGCCGGTCATCGCCAGCCGGATGTCGGTGTCGATGTTGACCTTGCGCACGCCGCTGTCGATGCCGCGGCGGATCTCCTCGACCGGCACGCCGTAGGTCTCGCGGATGTCGCCGCCGTACCTGCGGATGACCTCGAGCCACTCCTGCGGGACGCTCGAGCTGCCGTGCATCACCAGGTGCGTGTTCGGCACCGCCGCGTGGATCTTCGCGATGCGGTCGATCGCGAGGATGTCGCCGGTGGGCTTGCGGGTGAACTTGTAGGCGCCGTGGCTGGTGCCGATCGCGATCGCCAGCGCGTCGACGCCTGTGCGCGCGACGAAGTCGCGTGCCTGATCGGGGTCGGTGAGCAGCATCTCGCGGCTCAGCTTGCCTGCCGCGCCGACGCCGTCTTCCTCGCCGGCCTCGCCGGTTTCGAGCGAGCCCAGGCAGCCGAGCTCGCCCTCGACCGACACGCCGACCGCGTGCGAGAACTCGCAGACCTTGCGCGTGACCTCGACGTTGTAGTCGTAGCTGGCCGGCGTCTTCGCGTCCTCCAGCAGCGAGCCGTCCATCATCACGCTGGTGAAGCCCGAGCGGATCGCCTGCTGGCACACCGCCGGCGAAGCGCCGTGGTCCTGGTGCAGAACGACCGGGATGTCGGGATGCGCCTCGACCGCCGCCAGCACCATGTGCCGCAGGTACGGCTCGCCGGCGTACTTGCGCGCACCTGCCGACGCCTGCAGGATCACCGGGCTCTGCGTCTGCTGCGCGCCCTCCATGATCGCGTGGATCTGCTCGAGGTTGTTGACGTTGAACGCGGGTACCCCGTAGCCGTGCTCGGCCGCGTGATCCAGCACCTGGCGAAGCGAAACGAGCGCCATCGGGTCAGGCTCCCGCCGCGGTGGGCGCGCGCTCGCGGCCGACGTGCATCAGCACGAGGTCGGCCAGCGCCTGGGCGGTCAGGCCGAAATGCGCGTAGACGGCCGCGGCCGGTGCCGACTCGCCGAAGGCGTCGACGCCGAGCGCGGCCACGCAGCCGTACTGCGACCACCAGCGCGTGACGCCGGCCTCGACGCCGAAGCGCGGCACGCCCGCGGGCAGCACGCCCTCGCGCCAGGCGGCGTCCTGCCGGTCGAACACGGTCGTCGAAGGCATCGAGACGACGCGCACCGGCACGCCGCGCGCGTCGAGGATCTTCTGCGCCTCGGTCGCAAGCGAGACTTCCGAGCCGGTGGCCAGCAGCACCGCGACCGCGTCGTCGCGATCGGCGAGCACGTAGCCGCCGCGCCGGATTGCCAGCACCTCTTCGGGCGAGCGCGGCTGCGCGGGCAGGTTCTGCCGCGACAGCAGCAGCGCGCTCGGGCGCGCCGGCTGGCCGAGGGCTCCCAGCCAGGCGACCGCGGTTTCGGCCGCGTCGCAGGGGCGCCAGACGTCGAGGTTCGGGATCAGCCGCAGGCTTGCGGCGTGCTCGACCGCCTGATGCGTCGGGCCGTCCTCGCCGAGGCCGATCGAGTCGTGCGTGAACACGTGCACGACCCGGCGCTTCATCAGCGCCGCCATGCGGATCGCATTGCGGCTGTAGTCGCTGAACGTCAGGAACGTGCCGCCGTAGGGGATGAAGCCGCCGTGCAGCGCCATCCCGTTCATCACCGCGGCCATCCCGAACTCGCGCACGCCGTAGTTGACGTGGCGGCCGCCTTTCCGGCCGCCGCGCACCGCGCCGCAGCCGGGAAAATCGGTCAGGTTCGAGCCGGTCAGGTCGGCGGACCCGCCGATCAGCTCGGGCACCTTCGGCGCGATCGCCGCCAGCACGTTCTGGGAAGCCTTGCGCGTGGCGATCGTGTCCTTCGACTGGCCGAACGTGGCCATCACCGCGATGAGCGTCTCCTGGAAGTCGGCCGGCAGGTCGCCGCGCATCCGGCGGCCGAACTCGGCCGCCAGCGCCGGGAACCCGGCCTGATAGGCGGCGAAGCGGCGCTGCCAGTCGCGGTACGCGTCCTCGCCGCGCTCGCGGGCGTCCCAGGCTTCGTAGACGTCCTTCGGGATCTCGAACGGCGCGTGCGGCCATCCGAGCGCCTCGCGCGTGAGCCGCACTTCCTCGGCACCCAGGGCTTCGCCGTGCACCTTCGCGCTGCCGGCACGGTTCGGCGACCCGCGGCCGATCTGCGTGCGGCAGACGACGAGGCTCGGCGCGTCGTCGCAGGCCTTGGCCCGGCGCAGCGCCGCATCGAGCGCGTCGACGTCGTGGCCGTCGACCGGGCCGATGACGTTCCAGCCGTAGGCGCGAAAGCGCGCCGGTGTGTCGTCGGGGAACCAGGGGTCGACCTGTCCGTCGATCGAGATGCCGTTGTCGTCGTATAGCGCGACCAGCTTGTTCAGCTTCCACGCGGCGGCCAGCGAGCAGGCCTCGTGGCTGATGCCCTCCATCAGGCAGCCGTCGCCCAGGAATACCCAGGTGCGATGGTCGACGATCGCGTGGCCGTCGCGGTTGAACTCGTCGGCCAGCAGCTTCTCGGCCAGCGCCATGCCGACCGCGTTGGCCAGTCCCTGGCCGAGCGGGCCGGTGGTCGTCTCGACGCCGGGCGTCACGCCGACTTCGGGGTGGCCGGGCGTCTTGCTGTGCAGCTGCCGGAAGTTCTGCAGTTCGGTAATCGGCAGGTCGTAGCCGGTGAGGTGCAGCAGCGAGTAGAGCAGCGCCGACGCGTGGCCGTTGGACAGCACGAAGCGGTCGCGATCGGGCCAGTTCGGGTTCGCCGGGTGGTGCTTCAGGTGGCCGTCCCAGAGCGCCACGGCCATGTCGGCCATGCCCATCGGGGCGCCGGGGTGGCCGCTGCGGGCGCGCTCGACGATGTCGACGGCCAGCAGCCGCAGCGAGTCGGCCATGCGCCGGGCGCGCAGCGGGCGGTAGCCGCTGCGATCGGACGGGGTCGGGACGGCGGCGAGCACGGCGGTCATCGAGAGTCTCCAGGGGGTCTACCCCAGGGACTCTAGGATCGGCGCCGGCTCATTTGAAGTCAGGAATTCTTAGGACCGACTTCAGGAAAAACTGAATCTAAGCGTGGTGGTCGTGCAGCGTGAAACGGGCGCCGCCCCGCTCGCGCAGGACGCTGAAGCGCAGGTCAGGCCAGCGTTCCTGGGCGACCGTGATCTCGTGGGGGGTGCGCACCAGGTACGTGGGGGCGTCGGCCGCATCGAGCGCCACCCGCGCGGCGTTCTGCTCCAGGAAGCGCGCGACCATCGCCTCGTCGTCGCCGTTGATCCACCGGGCGGCCACGTAGGGGGCCGGCGTGATCCGCGCTTCGACGTTGTACTCGACGCGCAGCCGGTGGGCGACCACCTCGAACTGCAGTTCGCCGACGGCACCCAGCAGCAGCCGGCTGCCCCCGTCCTGCCGGAACACCTGGATCGCGCCCTCGTCGCCGAGCTGCGCGAGCGCCGCCCGCAGCTGCTTCATCTTCATCGGGTCGACCACCTCGATCGTGCGGAACGACTCGGGCGCGAAGAACGGCAGGCCGCTGAAGTGCAGCAACTCGCCTTCGGTCAGCGTGTCGCCGAGGCTCAGCGTGCCGTGGTTCGGGATGCCGATGATGTCGCCCGGAAACGCCTCGTCGACCAGGTCGCGGCGCTGCGAGAGGAACGTGACCACGTTCTGCGGGCGCAACTGGCGCTTCGTGCGCGTGTTGAACAGCGCCATCCCGCGCTCGAAGCGGCCCGAGCAGACGCGCACGAAGGCCACGCGGTCGCGGTGCTGCGGATCCATGTTCGCCTGCACCTTGAACACCACGCCGCTGAACTTCGGCTCGTCGGGCGCGACCATGCGCTCGTCGGCGTGCTTCGGGCCCGGCATCGGCACCAGGTCGACGATCGAGTCGAGCACCTCGCGCACGCCGAAGTTGTTGATCGCCGAGCCGAAGAACACCGGCGTCTGGCGCGCGTCCAGGAACAGCGCGCGATCGAACTCCGGCGAGGCGCCGCGCACCAGCTCGAGCTCGGGCTCGGCGTCGGTCCACTCCTGCCCGAGCGTCGCCGCCTGGGCCGGGTCGCCGACGTCGACCAGTTCGGCCTGCTCGACGTCGCGGTCCATCCCGGGGCGAAAGCGCCGCACCCGGCCGATGCGCAGGTCATAGACGCCGCGGAAGCGGTTGCCCATGCCGATCGGCCAGGTGAAAGGAATCGGCGCCATCCCCAGCTCGCGCTCGATCTCGTCGAGCAGGTCCAGCGGGCCGCGCACCTCGCGGTCGAGCTTGTTGACGAAGGTGACGATCGGGATGTTCCGGCTGCGGCAGATCCTGAGCAGCCGCAGCGTCTGCGACTCGATGCCGTTGGCCGCGTCGATCACCATCAGCGCCGCGTCGACCGCGGTCAGCACCCGGTAGGTGTCCTCGGAGAAGTCCTGGTGGCCCGGCGTGTCGAGCAGGTTGATCACGCAGTCGCGGTGGACGAACTGCATCACCGAGCTCGCCACCGAGATGCCGCGCTGCTTCTCGATCTCCATCCAGTCGGAGGTCGCGTGGCGGCTCGCCTTGCGCGCCTTGACGCTGCCGGCGATCTGGATCGCGCCCGAGAACAGCAGCAGCTTCTCGGTCAGCGTCGTCTTGCCGGCGTCGGGGTGGGAAATGATGGCGAAGGTTCTTCGCCGGGCGTACTCGGGGAGGTCTTGCATCGTGGGCCGCTCGGGGGCCCCGAAGTATATGCGAACGAAGCCCCCGGGCGGGGCATCGCGATCAGCGCGGGCGCAGCGCCTCGCCCCAGCCCTGGAACGGCCCGAGCGGGTTGCGCGTGACCTGCAGCTCGTGCAGGTTGGGCTGGCCGCCGAACACCGTGTAGACGACCAGGTCGTCGACGAACAGGATCAGCGCGTTGAAGGTCCAGCCGGTGATGTTCGTCTCGCGGCGAAACGCGAACGAATCGAGCCAGAAATTGCCGATCCGGTCGCGCTTGATGCGCTTGGCGGCGATCGAGTAGCCCGAGCAGGCCTTGCCGGCGGCCAGGCAGGTGCGGATCCCGGCCTCGTACTCGTCGGGCCGCAGCGCGGTGCCTGCCGAGAAGCGCTGGACGATCTCCGGGTAGGTCAGGATCGTGACCGCGGGGTTGCGCTTCGGGTCGAAGCCGTTCTCGATCAGGTCGGACTTGCGGGTGCCGAACGGCTCGATCGCCTCGACCGCCTCGCGCGCCTCGTCGAAGCTGTTCCACTCGACCTCGGTGCGGTCGCTCGCGTCGGGCAGCAGCGCCTGGCAGCCCGCGGCCGCGGCCAGCGCCAGCGCGGCGAGGAGGGTCCGCACCGAGGCCAGGCTCGGTCGGGAACGCGGTCGGGAACTCAGTCGGGAAGCTCCGGTGGTCGGCACGGGCCGGGTCGATTGCATCTCTCAGTATCCGGTAGGCGGGGCGCCCGCGCCATTGCGCTGGGTCAACGGCCCGGCAGGCCGCCGCCGCTCGCGCCCAGGGCATCCGAGGGGCCGCTCCAGCCGCGCGGTTGCATCTGCGTCCGAAAGGCGGACAATAACGCTTTTTACCAGATGCCCCGCCCCCTACCGACCGCGGCGGCACATCCGAACGGACCCATTTGAGCACCACCTTCGATTCCTTCGGCCTGGCCGAACCCATCCTGCGAGCAGTCACCGAACTCGGCTACAGGGAACCCACACCGATCCAGGCGCAGGCGATTCCGGTCGTCATGCAGGGCCGCGACGTCATGGGCGCCGCCCAGACCGGCACCGGCAAGACCGCCGGCTTCGCGCTGCCGATCCTCCAGCGGCTGATGCCGGCGGCCAACACCAGTGCTTCGCCGGCGCGCCACCCGGTGCGCGCGCTGATCCTCGCGCCGACCCGCGAACTGGCCGACCAGATCTACGAGAACGTCCGCGAATACGCCAAGTACACCGGCCTGAAGTCGGCGGTGGTGTTCGGCGGCGTCGACATCAAGCCCCAGATCGCCGCGTTGCGCCAGGGCTGCGAGGTGCTGATCGCCACGCCCGGGCGCCTGCTCGACCACATGGGCCAGAAGACGGTCACGCTGGCGCAGGCCGAATTGCTGGTACTCGACGAAGCCGACCGGATGCTCGACATGGGCTTCCTGCCCGACATCCAGCGGATCATCCACGCGCTGCCGGCGCGGCGCCAGAACCTGATGTTCTCGGCGACGTTCTCCGGCGAGATCCGCAAGCTGGCCGAGACCTTCCTGAACGATCCGGTGCTGATCGAGGTCGCGCGGCGCAACGCCACGGCCGAGAACGTCGAGCAGCTGGTGTTCCGGGTGCCCGACCTCGAGGCCAAGCGCGCGGCGGTCGCCAAGCTGGTGCGCGAGCGGCAACTCTCGCAGGTGATCGTGTTCACGAACACGAAGATCGGCGCCGGCCGGCTGGCGCGGCTCCTCGAGCGCGACGGGCTCAACGCCGCCGCGATCCACGGCGACAAGACGCAGCAGGAGCGGCTCGCCACGCTCGAGGCGTTCAAGAAGGGAGAGATCGTCGTGCTGGTCGCCACCGACGTGGCTGCTCGCGGGCTCGACATCGTGGAGCTGCCGGCGGTCATCAACTACGACCTGCCGTACAACGCCGAGGACTACGTGCACCGCATCGGCCGCACCGGGCGCGCCGGGGCGAGCGGCGTCGCGCTGTCGCTGATGGTGGGCGGCGACGAGCGTCTCCTCGACGACATCGAGAAGCTGATCAAGCGCAAGCTGCCGGTCGAGCGGCTCGACGTCGGCCCGTCCGAGGCGCGGCCCCGCCGCGAGCGGCGTGAGCCGTCCGGCGAGCCGCGCGAACCGGCGCCCGAGGCCGGCGCGCCGCGGCGCCGGCGCCCGGCGGCCGATTCGCGCGCGCCGCGCGCTACCGGCTACTCGACCGACCCGTTCTTCTACAAGCCCTACGAGCCGCAGGCGGCCGAGCCGGCCGAAGCGACGGCCGGCGCCGAGGCGCCGTCGCGGCCTGCGGCCACGGCGCCGCGGAAGTCGAGCCGCCCGGTCGCGGCGCTGCTCGGCGGCGGCAGGAAGGGCTAGCCGCCGTCCATCCAGGGCGAGCGCGCCCACCGCGCGATCGCCTCGGGCCAGAAGGCGGCCGGGCCCTCGGCGCCGACCTCGCCCAGTCCCAGGAACGCCAGCGCTGCGTTCAGCGCCCGAACGCCCTCGTGCGGATCGATCGGGGCGGCGCCAGTCTGCTTCGAGAGCTTCTCGCCGTGCGCGTCGAGCACCACCGGCACGTGCAGGTAGCGCGGCGTCGGCAGGTCGAGCAGCCGCTGCAGGTGGACCTGGCGCGCGGTCGAATCGCGCAGGTCCTCGCCGCGCACCACGTCGGTGACGCCCTGCCAGGCGTCGTCGACGACCACCGCGAGCTGGTACGCCCACAGGCCGTCGGCGCGGCGCACGACGAAGTCGCCCACCGATTCGTCGAGGCGCTCGGTCGAGGCGCCGGCGCGCCGGTCGCGCCACTCGATCGGCGCCGCATCGACGCGTACGCGCCAGGCACGGGCCTCGCGGCCTGCGGGCATACCGTGGCGGCAGGTTCCCGGATAGACGAGTTCGGCGTTGCGCGGGCGATCGAGCGCGCCGCGCAGCGCCGAATCGGCGACCTCGCGGCGCGTGCACGCGCAGGGGTAGACGTGTCCGGCAGCCAGCAGGCGATCGAACGCGGCGCGGTACGCGGCATCGCGCGTGCTCTGGAAGACGATCTCGCCGTCGTGCGCGAAGCCGAGCCGCGCCAGCGCGTCGATGATCGCCGCGCTTGCGCCGCGCGCTTCGCGGGGCGGATCGAGGTCCTCGATCCGCAGCAGCCAGCGGCCCCGGTGCGCGCGCGCGTCGAGATGGCTCGCCAACGCGGCGACCAGCGAGCCCGCGTGCAGCGGACCGGTCGGCGACGGGGCGAAGCGGCCGACGTAGGGCTCGGGCCGGCTCACCGGACTGCGTCCTCAGCGCTGGGCCAGCCACGCCTCGAGGTCGGCGAGCACGGCGTCGCGCCCGGCCGGCGCCTCGTTCAGGATCTCGTGCCAGAGCGCCGGGTACTCGCGCGCGACCAGCAGCGATCGCGGGGCGCGCCGCGCGAACTCGCGGCTGCCCTCGGGGTCGACGAGTCGGTCGTCGCCGGCGTAGATGAGCAGCGTGGGCACCGCCAGCGTCGGCGCGCGATCGAGGGCCTCGCGCGCGCCGTCGACGATGAAGCGCGCCAGCCGCGCCGAGATGCGATCGTGCACCAGCGGGTCGTCGAGGTAGGCGCGCACCGCCGCGGGGTCGTGCGAGAGCTTCGTCGGATCCAGGCCGTTGTTCACCGCGACGTCGGGCGCGAGCCGCGACATCAACGCGAGCAGCGCCTTCTGGAACGCGCTCAGGCCGGGGGCGAGTGCCGGCGACGACAGCACCAGCCCGGCGACCCGCCCGGGATGCCTCAGCGCATAGGTGAGTGCGACCAGGCCGCCGAGGCTTTGGCCCATCAGCAGCGGCGGCGTGGCGGCGGGTGCGCGGAGCGCGTCGATCGCGGCGGCCAGGTCGTCGACGAGGTCGCCCGACGAGGCCACCTTGCCGCGCGCACCCTGCGAGCGGCCGTGGCCGCGGTGGTCGTAGCCGCACAGCGCCCATCCGCGCGCGCCGAACCACGCGCCGAGCGCCGCATAGCGTCCGACGTGCTCGCCCAGTCCGTGAACGACCACCACGGTGCGCGGCGGCTTCGCCGCGGGGGCAGGCGGGCGCCAGCACAGTCCGCGCAGCTCTATGCCGTCGGGCCGGGCGAGGGTGAGAGGTTCGGGAGTCATGACAGGTGCGGCAGGCAGGCGGGCCTCAGTGTAGCCCGGTTGCGGGCGCGGCCGGCGGCACCGCGCGGCGCGCCCGCAGCGTGTCGGCGACCAGCGCGGCCAGCACGACGAGGCCCCCCTGGATCGTCGCCGCGGGCATCGCCTCGCCGGCGCCCAGCCATGCCCAGATCGGGCCGAGCACGACTTCGAGCAGGGCGATCAGGGCGACTTCGTGCGGGGCCAGGTGGCGCACTGCCCGGATCATCAGGAAGCACGGGATCGCGAGCTGCACCGTCCCCAGCAGCGCCAGCAGCGCGAGGTCGCGACCGCTCGCGTCGAACGGCCAGGCGAGCGGCGCGGTCGCCGCGCAGCACAGCAGCGCGCCGACCAGAACGGCCGGCGCGAGGTCGAGCTCGGCCTGAAGTCGCTTGAGCGTGACGATGTTGATGGCCGCCGCCACCGGCACCGCCAGCGCGATCGCCATCCCCGCGAGCCCCTCGGCGCTCACCCCCTCGTGGACCATCCAGCCGATGCCGAGGCCGGCCGTCACGATCGCGGCGCCGGTCATCGCCGACACGCGCGCACCGAGCACGACGCGGCCGAAGAGCGCCGCCAGCAGCGGCGAGACGCTCATCACCAGCAGCGTGTTGGCCACGCTGGTGCGCGTGAGGGCGAGCATGAAGCAGGTGAACATCACGCCCCACATCGCGCCCGAGAACAGGCCCGGCCAGCCCATCTCGCGCACCGGCGCGAACGGGTTGCCGCGCCGCTGCCAGCCGAGGATCGCCATCACGGCGAGCGCGCAGAACAGCCCGCGCCAGAACGTGACTTCGAACGCGTCGGCGCGCTCGAGGTGGCGCGTGACGACGCCCGCGACGCTCCAGAGCAGCGCGCACAACGCGAGCAGCAGCGCGGCGCGCCGGTGCGCGGCCTGAGGGGTCGGGAACATGGGTAGAATTTGCCGGTGAGATTCTACCCATGAGCGCGCCCCGCTTCGTCCATCTTCGGGTTCACTCCGAGTATTCGGTCAGCGACTCGATCGTCCGCCTCGACTCGCTGATCGGCGCCGCGCTCGCCGACGGGCAGCCGGCGGTCGCGGTGACCGATCTCGCGAACCTGTTCGGCTGGGTCAAGTTCTACAAGGCGGCGCGCGGCCGCGGCCTGAAGCCGATCTGCGGCGTCGACGCCTGGTTCACCAACGACGGCGATCGCGATCGCCCAGTGCGCATGCTGCTGCTCGCGCGCAACCGGGCCGGCTACCTGCGGCTGTGCGAGCTGATCAGTCGCGCCTGGCTCGAGAACGAGTATCGCGGCCGCGGCGAGATGCGCGCCGAGTGGTTCGACGCGCCTGGCGCCGACGGCGCGCCGATGGGCGAGGGCCTGATCGCGCTGTCGGGCGCGCAGCACGGCGACGTCGGCCAGGCGCTGCTCGCCGGCAACGCCGAGGCCGCGAAGGAACTGGCGCAGGCGTGGGCGCGGCGCTTTCCCGGGGCCTACTTCGTCGAGGTCCAGCGCACGGGCCGCAACGACGCCGAGATGCAGACGCGGGCCGCGGCGCAGCTCGCGGCGCGCCTCGGGCTGCCGCTCGTCGCCACGCATCCGGTGCAGTTCATCGCCCGCGGCGACTACAGTGCGCACGAGGCCCGTGTGTGCATCGCCGACGGCGAGATCCTCGCCAACCCGCGGCGCGTGCGCCGGTTCACCGAAGAACAGTACTTCAAGTCGCAGGCCGAGATGGCCGATGCCTTCGCCGACCTGCCGTCCGCGCTCGCCAACAGCGTCGAGATCGCGCGGCGCTGCAACCTGTCGATGCAGCTCGGCAAGCCGCAACTGCCGCAGTTCCCCACGCCGCCCGGGATCACGCTGGACGACTACATGCGCGAGCTGGCGCGCGAGGGCCTCGCGAAGCGGATGGCGAAGCTCTTCCCCGAGGGCGACACGCCGCCCGAGGTGCTCGCCGCGCGCCGCGAGCAATACGGCAGGCGCCTCGAGTACGAGTGCGACACGATCGTTCAGATGGGCTTCTCGGGCTATTTCCTGATCGTCGCCGACTTCATCAACTGGGCCAAGAACAACGGCGTGCCGGTAGGGCCGGGGCGCGGCTCCGGCGCCGGCTCGCTGGTGGCGTTCGCGCTCGGCATCACCGACCTCGACCCGATCCCGTACGCGCTTCTGTTCGAGCGCTTCCTGAACCCCGAGCGCGTCTCGATGCCCGACTTCGACATCGACTTCTGCCAGGACCAGCGCTACCGGGTGATCGAGTACGTGCGCGGCCGCTACGGCGAGCAGGCGGTTTCGCAGATCGCCACGTTCGGCACGATGGCCTCGAAGGCGGTGATCCGCGACGTCGGCCGCGTGCTCGACATGGGCTACAACTTCTGCGACCAGCTCTCCAAGCTCGTCCCGGTGGCGCAGAACAAGCCGCTGTCGCTCGCGAAGGCGCGCGAGGCCGAGCCGCTGCTGGCCGAGCGCGAGAAGAAGGAGGACGAGGTGCGCGAGCTGCTCGCGCTGGCCGAGCCCCTCGAAGACCTGACGCGCAACGTCGGGATGCACGCCGGCGGCGTGCTGATCGCGCCGGGGCGGCTCACCGACTTCTGCCCGCTGTACAAGCAGCCCGGCGCCGAGGCAGGCGTGGTCAGCCAGTTCGACAAGGACGACGTCGAGGCGGTCGGGCTCGTGAAGTTCGACTTCCTCGGCCTGCGCAACCTGACGATCATCGATCTCGCGGTCGCCTACGTCAACCGCCGCCATCCGCAGCTGAACCTCGACCTGCAGAAGCTGGGCTTCGACGACCCGAAGGCCTACCAGGTGCTGAAGGACGCGAACACCACCGCGATCTTCCAGCTGGAGAGCGAGGGCATGAAGAAGCTGCTGAAGAAGCTCGCCCCCGACCGCTTCGAGGACATCATCGCGGTGCTCGCGCTCTACCGCCCCGGGCCGCTGGGCTCGGGGATGGTCGACGACTTCATCCTGCGCAAGAAGGGCCAGCAGAGAATCGACTACTTCCATCCGGACCTGCAGGCCTGCCTCGAACCCACCTACGGCGTCATCGTCTACCAGGAACAGGTGATGCAGATCGCGCAGATCGTCGGCGGGTACACGCTGGGCGGCGCCGACCTGCTGCGCCGCGCGATGGGCAAGAAGAAGCCCGAGGAGATGGCGCAGCACCGCGGCACCTTCGTCGACGGGGCGAAGGCCAAGGGCTACGCGGCCGAGCTGGCCAACAAGCTGTTCGACCTGATGGCGATGTTCGCCGAGTACGGGTTCAACAAGTCGCACACCGCGGCCTACGCGGTCGTCACCTACCACACCGCCTGGCTGAAGGCCTGCTTCCCGGCCGAGTTCATGGCGGCGACGCTGTCGTCGGACATGGACGACACCGACAAGGTCAAGCTGTTCGTCGACGATGCGCGCGCGAACCAGGTCGAGGTGCTGCCGCCGGACATCAATGCGTCGGGGTTTCGCTTCGAGCCGGTCGGCGATCGTGCGATCCGCTATGGCCTGGGCGCGGTCAAGGGGACCGGCGGGGCGGCGGTGGCCGACATCCTGCGCGCGCGCGCCGAGCGCCCGTTCGCCGACCTGTTCGATTTCTGCGCGCGCATCGACCGCAAGCTCGTCAACCGCCGCGCGATCGAGGCGCTGGTTCGCGCGGGCGCGTTCGATGCGCTCGACCCCGACCGCGCCAGGCTGCTCGCGAACGTCGGGCGTGCGATCGACGCGGCCGATGCCGCCGGCGCGGCGATCGACCAGGCGAACCTGTTCGGCGACGAGGCGGGCGGATTGCCGAGCGCGCCCGAATGGATTGCCGCGCCCGCCTGGAGCGAGCGCCAGCGGCTGCAGGAGGAGAAGGCCGCGCTCGGCCTGTTCCTGAGCGGGCACCTGTTCGACGCGCACGAGGCCGAGGTGCGCAGCTTCGTGCGCACGCGGCTCGCCGACGTGCAGCCGGCGCAGCAGCCGGTGTGGATCGCCGGAATCGTCGCCGCGCAGCGACCCCAGATGACGCGCCGCGGCAAGATGGTCTTCGTCACGCTCGACGACGGCAGCGCGACGGTCGAGGTGTCGGTGTTCAACGAGCTCTACGAGGCGCAACGCCGGCTGATCCGCGACGACGAATTGCTGGTGGTGCTCGGCAAGGTGAGCCGCGACGACTACACCGGCGGCCAGCGCATCGTCGCCGAGCGGCTGCTCGACCTCGTCGGCGCGCGCCAGGAGTTCGGCAAGCGTCTGCGCATCCGCCTGAACGGCATTGCCGACGGCGGCGCGCTGCGCGGGGCGATCGCGCCGTTCGCGATCGGCGACCGCGAGGGCACGCCGGCGATCCCGGTGGTGGTCGAGTACGGCAACCGCGACGCCGCCTGCGCGATCGAGCTCGGGCCGCGCTGGCGCGTGCAGCCCCACGACGACCTGATCGGCGCGATCCGCTCGGTGCTGCACCCGCTGGCCGCGGAGGTCGAGTATTGAGCCCGCCGCCGAAGGGTGACAAGGGCTCGAAGTCGAGCTGGGCGATCTACCGGCGCCTGTTCGCCTACACCGGCCCGTACCGCGTCGGCTTCGCGGTCGCGCTGGTGGCGATGGTGATCGCCGCGGCCACCGAGCCGATGTTCCCGGCGCTGATGAAGCCGCTACTCGACCAGGGTTTCGTCGCGCGCTCGGGCTTCCCGCTCTGGTTCGTGCCGGTCGCCCTGGTGGGCATCTTCGTGCTGCGCGGCGTGGCCACGTTCACCAGCAGCTACGCGCTGTCGTGGGTCGCCAACCGGGTGCTGGTCGACCTCAGGCGCGAGATGTTCGCGCGCACGATGCGGCTCTCGTCGGCCGAATTCGAGCGCGAGGCCTCGGGGATGCTGATTTCGCGGATCGTCTTCGAGGTGACCAACGTGACCGCCGCGGTCACGCGCGCGCTCACCGTTCTGGTGCGCGACTCGCTGGTGATCGTCGGGCTGCTCGGCTGGCTCTTCTACCTCAACTGGAAGCTCACGCTGGTCGCGCTGGCGCTGATCCCGGTCGTCGCGCTGGTCGTCGCGCTGTACAGCCGGCGCATGCGCAGCCTGAGCCGTCGCAGCCTCGAATACACCGGCGAGCTGACGCGCGTGGTCGAGGAAGCGGTGCACGGCTACAAGGTCATCAAGATCTTCGGCGGATACGGCGAGCAGGCACGGCTGTTCGAGCGCACCAGCGAGAAATTGCGCGGCTTCGCGATGCGGATCACCGTCGCCAGCAGCGCGACGGTCCCGATCACGCAGCTGTGCGCGGCGATCGCGGTGGCCATCGTCGTCACGATCGCGCTGCTCCAGTCGATGGACAACCAGACGACGGTCGGCGGCTTCGTGTCGTTCATCACCGCGATGCTGATGCTGCTCGCGCCGCTCAAGCACCTGGCCGACGTCAACGCGCAGCTGCAGCGCGGGCTGGCCGCCGCCGAGTCGGTGTTCGATCTGCTCGACAAGCCGGAGGAAATCGACCGGGGCGCGCGGCGGCTCGATCGCGCCCGCGGCGAGCTCGCGTTCGAGGGCGTGTCGTTCCGCTATCCCGGCGCGACGTCGGAGGCGCTGCGCGCGATCGACGTGCGGGTTCGCGCCGGCGAAGTGGTCGCGCTGGTCGGCGCCTCGGGCGCCGGCAAGACGACGCTGATGAACCTGCTGCCGCGCTTCATCGAGCCGACCGGGGGGCGGATCACGATCGACGGGATCGCGCTGCCCGAGCTGCGCCTTGCCGACCTGCGCCGCCAGTTCGCGCTGGTGAGCCAGGACGTCGTGCTGTTCAACGACAGCATCCGCGCCAACGTTGCCTTCGGCTCCGAGGACGACGTCGACGACGTCCGGATCTGGGCGGCGCTCGAGGCGGCGATGCTCGACGCCGCGGTGCGCGCCCTTCCCGAGGGGCTCGACGCGTCGGTCGGAGAGCGCGGCACGCGCCTGTCTGGCGGGCAACGCCAGCGGCTGGCGCTCGCGCGAGCGATCGTCAAGGACGCGCCGATCCTGCTGCTCGACGAGGCGACCTCGGCGCTCGATTCGGAGACCGAGCGCGACGTGCAACTCGCGCTCGAGCGCACGATGCGCGGCCGCACCACGCTGGTGATCGCGCACCGGCTGTCGACGATCGAGCGTGCCGACCGGATCCTGGTGTTCGACCAGGGCCGCATCGTCGAGCAGGGCACGCACGCCGAGCTGCTCGCCGCCGATTCGCTGTACGCGCGCCTGTACCGGATCCAGTACGGAAACCCCCAATCCTGAAGGAGATCCCCGAGATGGCACAGACCGCCGACCGCTACCCGGTGGCCACGCTGGACGAGCTGCCCGACGACATCCGCGAGCGCATCGTCGCGGTCCAGGAGAAATCGGGTTTCGTGCCGACGGTGTTCCTGAAGCTCGCGCGCCGCGCCGGCGAGTTCCGCGCGTTCTTCGCCTACCACGACGCATTGATGCTGCGCGAGAACAGCCTCTCGAAGGGCGAGAAGGAGATGATCGTCGTCGCGACCAGCGGCGCCAATGGGTGCCTCTACTGCGTGGTCGCGCACGGCGCGATCCTGCGGATCTACGAGAAGAACCCGCTGATCGCCGACCAGCTCGCGACCAACTGGCGAAAGGCCGACCTGACGCCGCGCCAGCGTGCGATGATCGCGTTCGCGATGAAGGTTTCGCTGCGCTCCGACGAGATCGACGAAGACGACTTCGCCGAGCTGCACCGCCACGGCTTCAGCGACGAGGACGCCTGGGACATCGGCGCGATCGCCGCCTTCTTCGCGCTGTCGAACCGGATGGCGAACCTGTCGAACATGATGCCGAACCCCGAGTTCTACCTGCTCGGCCGCGTGCCGAGGACCAAGTCCTGAGCGAGGAGGGCCCCGACGATGGAACCGACCGTTGCCGACGAGAAACGCACGGCCGACGCGAAGCGGCTGGCGACGATCTGCTATGCGCTGTATGCGGCGTCGTGCCTGGTGGGCATCACCGCGATCGCCGCGATCATCGTGAACTACCTGAAGCGCGACGACGTCGCCGGCACCTGGGTTGCGAGCCACTTCGAGTGGCAGATCAAGACGTTCTGGTACGGCCTGGCCGGCGCGATCGTCTCGTGGCTGCTGATGTTCGTGCTGATCGGGTTTCCGCTGCTGCTCGCGGTGGGCGTCTGGACGATCTACCGGGTCGTCAAGGGCTGGCTCGCGCTGGCCGACGACAAGCCGGTCGACGCTTCGAAGCTGTTCTGAGGCCCTCGGCTACATCAGCACGATGTCGTACTGCTCCTGCAGGTACATCGTCTCGACCTGAAGCGCGATCCGCTTGCCGATCAGGTCGCCGAGCGCGGCGAGCGGTTGCGCCTCCTCCTCGAGGAACAGGTCGACCACCTGCTGGGAGGCGACGATGCGGAACTCGCGCGGGTTGAACTGGCGCGCCTCGCGCTGGATCTCGCGCAGGATGTCGTAGCAGACGGTGCGCGCGGTCTTGACCTGCCCCTTGCCCTCGCAGGTCGGGCACGGCTCGAGCAGCAGGTGCGCGAGCGATTCCCGGGTGCGTTTGCGCGTCATCTCGACCAGGCCGAGCGAGGTGAAGCCGTTGACGCTCGACTTGGTGCGGTCGCGCGCCAGCGCCTTGCGCAGCTCCTGCAGCACCTGCTCGCGGTGCTCGCCGCTGGACATGTCGATGAAGTCGACGATGATGATGCCGCCGAGGTTGCGCACGCGAAGCTGGCGCGCGATCGCGTGCGCCGCCTCGAGGTTCGTGCGGAATATCGTGTCGTCGAAGTTGCGCCCGCCGATGTAGCCGCCGGTGTTGACGTCGATCGTCGTCATCGCCTCGGTCTGGTCGATGATCAGGTAGCCGCCGGACTTCAGGTCGACGCGGCGCGACAGCGCCTTGGCGATCTCGCCCTCGACGCCGTGCAGCTCGAACAGCGGCCGCTCGCCACCGTACTGACGCAGCCGGCCCGCCATCGCCGGCATGTAGGTGCGCGCGAATTCCGACAGCTCGGCCAGCGCCTCTGGCGAGTCGACGAGGATCGCCGCGGTCGAGTCGCCGGCGATGTCGCGCAGCACGCGCTGGCCGAGGCTGAGCTCCTGGTAGAGCAGCGCGGGCGCGGATTCGCGGCGGCTGCCGTCGAGGATCTGCCTCCAGCGCCGCCGCAGGTAGGCGATGTCGGCTTCGAGCTCGGGCTCGCCGGCCTCCTCGGCCGAGGTGCGGATGATGAATCCGCCTTTCTCGTCGGCCGGCAGCAGCCCCTGCAGGCGGCTGCGCAGCATCTGCCGCTCGGCTTCGTCCTCGATGCGCTGCGAGACGCCGATGTGCGGGTCCTGCGGCAGGTAGACCAGCAACCGGCCGGCGATGCTGATCTGCGTGGACAGCCGCGCGCCCTTGGTGCCCAGCGGGTCCTTGATGACCTGCACCAGCAGCGGCTGGCCCTCGAACAGCAGCTTCTCGATCGGCGGCGGATGCCCGCCGCCGTTGGTCGAGCCGCTGCGCGACTGCCAGAGGTCGGCGACGTGCAGGAACGCGGCGCGCTCGAGGCCGATGTCGATGAACGCCGACTGCATCCCCGGCAGGACCCGCGACACCTTGCCCAGGTAGACGTTGCCGACCAAGCCGCGGGTCGCGGCGCGCTCGATGTGCAGTTCCTGGGTCGCGCCCTGCTGGACGACCGCGACCCGCGTCTCGTGCGCGGTGTGGTTGACGAGGATCTCTTCGGTCATCGCGGGGTCTGGCCGGCCCCGCGCAGCAGCCGGGACGTCTCGTACAGCGGAAGACCCATGATACCGGAGTGGCTACCGTCGATCCGGCGCACGTGGCGCGCCGCGTCGCCCTGGATCGCATAGGCGCCCGCCTTGTCCATCGGCTCGCCGCTGGCGACATAGGCGTCGATCCAGGCGGGCGGCAGGCGCGCGAAGACGACCCGCGATACGTTCACCGCCGACTCGACGCGACGGCCGCGCACCACCGCCACGGCGCTCAGCACCCGGTGCGTGCGCCCCGAGAGCATCCGCAGCAGACGCGCGGCGTCGGCGGCGTCGACCGGCTTGCCGAGGATCCGCCCGCCGACCGCGACGGTGGTGTCGCTGGCCACGATGGGCGCCTCGGGCAGCGCACGCCGGGCGAGCCGTTCGCGCGCCGCTTCGGCCTTGGCGCGGGTGACGCGCTGCACGTACGCGGTCGGTGACTCGCCGGCGCGCACCGCCTCGAGCGCCTCGGCGTCCTCGCCGTCGTCGGGCAGCAGCAACTCGAAGCGCACGCCGATTCTCCGCAGCAGTTCCTGGCGGCGCGGGCTCTTCGAGGCGAGGTAGACGAAGGATTCGTTCACGGCGTCATTCGCGGTGATAGGGGTGGCCGGCGAGGATCGACCACGCGCGGAACAGCTGCTCGGCGACGAGTACCCGCACGAGCGGATGCGGCAGGGTCAGGCTGGACAGGCGCAGCGTCTCGTCGGCGTCGCGCGCGAGCGCCGGATCCAGCCCGTCGGGCCCGCCGACGAGGATCGCGACGGGCCGGGCGTCGTCGCGCCAGGCGGCGACGCGCTGCGCGAATTGCCTCGTGTCGAGGTCGCGGCCGCGCTCGTCGAGCACCACCACTCGCGCGCCGGCGGGCAGGGCGGCGCGGATGCGCTCGGCCTCGCGCAGCATCCAGGCGGCCGCGTGGCCCGAGGCGCCGCGCGGCTCGGCGCGCACTTCGCGCCACTCGACGCGCCAGTCCGCCGGGATCCGCCGGGCGTAGTCGTCGACCGCCGCACCGACCCAGGCCGGCATCTTCGTGCCGACCGCGACGATGCGGATCAGCATGCTCAGCCGGCAGCGGCGCGGGGCCTGCGCTTGCGCGCCGGCGCGCCGGCTGCGCCGGCCGCGGCCGCGCTCGCGCCGGCTGCCCTGGAGGCGGGCTTCCTCGCGTTGGACTTCTTCGCGGCAGGGGCCTTCGAGGCAGGGGCCCGCGCGATCTGCATCCGCACCGGCTTGGCGCCCCAGAGCTCCTCGAGGTTGTAGTAGGCGCGGATCGCCGGCTGCATGATGTGGACGACCGCGTCGCCGAGGTCGACCAGCACCCACTCGCCGGTCTCGCCGCCCTCCATCGAGACGACCGTGCCGCCGGCTTCCTTGACCTTGTCGCGCACGTGCGCGGCGAGCGATCGCGTCTGCCGGTTGGAGGTGCCGGTGGCGATGATCACGCGGTCGAACAGTTCGGTCTGGCCGGTGGTGTTGAAGACCCGGATGTCCTGGGCCTTGATGTCGTCGAGGGCGTCGACGACGATGCGCTGCAGCTTTCTGAGATCCATCCGGTTCCTTCGGGCCAGCGTGCGACGTTCAGGACGAGCCTGCACCCGCACGATAGAGTCGATGCCGCTCAATATAGTCGAGAACGGCAGGCGGCAACAATTCGGCGGGCCGCTCCCCGCGCGCGAGCCGCTCGCGCAGCGCGGTGGCCGAGACCGGCACCGGCGCCATCCTGAAGTAGACGATCGCTCCCGAAGGCGCGTCGGGCAGCGCGTCGCGGCCGTGCTCGGCGAGCAGCGCCTCGACCGGCGCGTCGAGCGCAGAGAGCGGGTGCGTGCCGCGCTGCGTCGCGGCGATGTGCGCGTACTGCAGCAACTCGCGGTAGCGGTGCCAGGTGGCGAGATTGCGCAGCTGGTCGCTGCCGAGGATCAGCACCAGCGCCGGCTCGGCGCCGAGCTCGGCGCGCAGCTCGATCAGCGTGTCGATCGTGTAGCTCGCGCCCGCGCGGCGCACCTCGCGATCGTCGACGACGAAGCCCGGCGTCGCGCCCACCGCGAGCCGGACCATCTCGAGCCGCGCGGCCGCGTCGACTCCCGAGCCGGACTTCTGCCACGACCTGCCGGTGGGGATGAAGCGCACCTCGTCGAGACGCAGCGCCTCGCGCGCCGCCCGCGCGAGCGCGAGATGGCCCACGTGGACGGGGTCGAAGGTGCCGCCAAGCAGCCCGATGCGACGGCGCGCAGCCAAGGGCTAGACCCAGTCGCGCGGGACGAGGAACTCGTGCAGCCGCGCCTCGGGCGATCCCGGCTCGGGGCGCCAGTCGTAGCGCCATCGCGCGAGCGGCGGCATCGAGCACAGGATCGATTCGGTGCGCCCGCCCGATTGCAGGCCGAACAGCGTGCCGCGGTCGTAGACCAGGTTGAACTCGACGTAGCGCCCGCGCCGATACGCCTGGAAGTCGCGCTCGCGCTCGCCCCAGGGCTCGTCGCGGTGGCGCGCGACGATGGGCGCATAGGCCTCGACGAAAGCGTCGCCGACCGAGCGCGTGAGCGCGAACGAGCCCTCGAAGCCGGGCTCGTTCAGGTCGTCGAAGAAGATCCCGCCGACGCCGCGCGCCTCGTTGCGGTGCTTCAGGAAGAAGTACTCGTCGCACCACTTCTTGAAGCGCGGGTGCCAGTGCGCGCCGAAGGGCGCGAGCGCCTGCCGGCACACGCTGTGGAAGCGCACGATGTCCTTCTCGAACGGGTAGTACGGCGTGAGGTCCATCCCGCCGCCGAACCACCAGACCGGATCGGCGCCGTCGGCGGCGGGCGCGACGAAGAAACGCACGTTCATGTGGACCGTCGGCACGTACGGATTGCGCGGGTGGACGACCAGCGAGACGCCCATCGCCTCGAACGAGCGGCCCGCGAGCTCGGCGCGGTGCGCGCTGGCCGAGGCCGGCAGCCGCGCGCCGCGCACGTGCGAGAACAGCACCGCGCCGCGCTCGAAGACGTCGCCTTCCTCGATCACCCGCGTGACGCCGCCGCCGCCCTCGGGGCGCTGCCAGGCGTCGGTGCGGAACGGCTGGCCGTCGATCGCCTCGAGCTCCGCGACGATGCGCCGCTGCAGCCCGAGCAGGTAGTCGCGGACCGCGCCGGCGTCGACGCCGTGCGCCGATGCGCGGCCGGCCGCGGCGCTCATCGCGCCGACCCGCGGCCGATCGCGCGATGGCCGATGTCGCGCCGGTACTGCATGCCCTCGAAGCGGATCGCGTCGACCGCGCGATAGGCGCGCGCCTGGGCCATCTTGACCGAGTCGCCGAGCGCGGTCACGCACAGCACGCGCCCGCCGGCGGTGAGCGTGCGCGCGCCGTCGGCGACGGTGCCCGCGTGGAACACCAGGCAGTCGTCGTCGAGCACGCTGCCGTTGGCGGGCAGGCCCGAGATCTCGTCGCCTTGCCTCGGCGCTTCGGGATAGCCGCCGGCCGCGAGCACGACACCGAGCGCAGTGCGACGGTCCCATTCGATCGTCGCCGCATCGAGCGTGCCCGAGAGCGCGTGCTCGAAGACGCCGACCAGGTCGCTCTTGACGCGCGCCATGATCGGCTGCGTCTCGGGATCGCCCATCCGGCAGTTGAACTCGAGCGTGCGCGGCTGGCCCTTCGCGTCGATCATCAGGCCGGCGTACAGGAACCCGGTGTACGGAATGCCGTCGGCGGCCATCCCCTCGATGGTGGGCTTGACGATCTCGCGCAGCACGCGCGCGTGGATCTCGGGCGTGACCACCGGCGCCGGCGAGTAGGCGCCCATGCCGCCGGTGTTCGGTCCCTGGTCGCCGTCGCGCAGCCGCTTGTGGTCCTGGCTCGTGGCGAGTGGCAGCACGTTGTGGCCGTCGACCATCACGATGAAGCTGGCCTCCTCGCCCTCGAGGAACTCCTCGATGACGACGCGCGCGCCCGCGTCGCCCATCCGGTTGTCGACGAGCATCGCGTCGACGGCCGCGTGCGCCTCGTCGACGCTCGCGGCGACCACGACTCCCTTGCCGGCGGCCAGCCCGTCGGCCTTGACGACGATCGGGGCGCCGCGGCGCTCGACGTACGCGTGCGCGGCGGCCGCGTCGGAGAAAGTCTCGTAGTTGGCGGTCGGGATGCCGTGGCGCCTCATGAACGCCTTGGCGAAGTCCTTCGACGATTCGAGCTGCGCGGCGCGCTGCGTGGGCCCGAAGATGCGCAGGCCCCTCGAGCGAAACAGGTCGACGATGCCGGCCGCAAGCGGCGCCTCGGGGCCGACGACGGTGAACGCGACCTTCTCGCGTTCGGCGAACGCGGCGAGCGTGTTCAGGTCGGTGATCGGCACGTTCTTCAGGCTGCGCTCGCGCGCCGTGCCGCCGTTGCCCGGCGCGACGTAGACGACCTGCACGCGCGCCGAGCGCGAGAGCCGCCAGGCCAGCGCGTGCTCGCGACCTCCGGAACCGACGACGAGGATCTTCATGTGGCGGTCTCGTCGAACTCGGCGTTGGTGTAGACCTGCTGGACGTCGTCGAGATTCTCGAGCGCGTCGAGCAGCTTCTGCATTTTCGCGGCGTCGTCGCCGGCGAGCGAGGTTTCGTTCAGCGGCTTCATCGTGATCTCGGCGACGTCGGCTTTCAGGCCCGCTTTCGCCAGCGCGTCTTTCAGCGCGGCGAAGTCGCCGGGCGCGCAGGTCACCTCGACGCCGCCCTCCGCGTCGGTGCTCACGTCGTCGGCACCCGCGTCGATCGCGATCTCCATGATCCTGTCCTCCGGGGTGCCCGGCGCGAACAGGAACTGCCCGCAGTGCCTGAACTGGAACGCGACCGAGCCGTCGGTGCCGAGGTTGCCGCCGTTCTTGGAGAACGCGTGGCGCACTTCGGCGACCGTGCGCGTGCGATTGTCGGTCAGGCAGTCGACGATGACCGCGGCACCGCCGATGCCGTAGCCCTCGTAGCGGATCTCTTCGTAGTTGGCCCCCTCGAGGCCGCCGGCGGCGCGCTGGATCGCGCGCTGCACGGTGTCCTTGGGCATGCTCGCCTCGGAGGCCTTGTCCATCGCGAGGCGCAGGCGCGGATTGGAGCCCGGATCAGGACCGCCGAGCCGCGCGGAGACCGTGATCTCCTTGATCAGGCGCGTGAACAGCTTGCCCCGCTTGGCGTCCTGGCGCCCCTTGCGGTGCTGGATGTTGGCCCATTTGGAGTGCCCGGCCATTGCTCCCTCTCGTGGCGATTGCGCTTGCTGCGCAGCCGCTGCCGTGATCGAATACCCGCATCGACGAACCCGAAATTCTAGCATCGCCGCCATGCCCGAACCCCTTCTGATCGCCCGCAACAACGAGACCGAGTTGCACCTGCTTCCGGCGATGGGCAATCGCCACGGCCTGATCACCGGCGCGACCGGAACCGGCAAGACGGTGACGCTGCAGGTGCTCTCGGAGCGCTTCTCGTCGATCGGCGTGCCGGTGTTCGCGGCCGACGTGAAAGGCGACCTCGCCGGCATCTCGCAGCCGGGAACGCTGTCGCCGAAATTGAAGGAGCGCCTCGACCGGCTCGGTTTCGCGGTGCCCGATTTCGCCGGCGCGCCGGTCACGCTGTGGGACGTCTACGGCGAGAAGGGGCACCCGCTGCGCGCGACCGTCTCCGACATGGGGCCGCTGCTGCTGTCGCGGATGCTCGGCCTGAACGAGACGCAGGAGGGCGTGCTGCACCTGGTGTTCAAGATCGCCGACGAGCGCGGACTGCTGCTGCTCGACGCGAAAGACCTCCGCGCGATGCTGCAGTTCGTCGGCGACAACGCGCGCGAGTTCACCACCGAGTACGGCAACGTGTCGACCGCGTCGATCGGTGCGATCCAGCGCGGGCTGCTCACGCTCGACCAGCAGGGCGCCGACCGCTTCTTCGGCGAGCCGATGCTGAACATCGACGACCTGATGCAGGTCGACGCGCAGGGCCGCGGTGTCGTCAACGTCCTGGCGGCCGACCAGCTGCTCAACGCGCCGAAGCTCTACGCGACATTCCTGCTGTGGCTGATGTCGGAGCTGTTCGAGAAGCTGCCCGAAGTCGGCGACCCCGACAAGCCGCGGCTGGTGTTCTTCTTCGACGAGGCGCACCTGCTGTTCAGCGACGCGCCGAAGGCGCTGCTCGACAAGGTCGAACAGCTGGTGCGGCTGATCCGCTCGAAGGGCGTCGGCGTCTACTTCGTCACGCAGAACCCGATCGACGTGCCCGACACGGTGCTCGGGCAGCTGGGCAACCGCGTCCAGCACGCGCTGCGCGCGTTCACCGCGCGCGACCAGAAGGCCGTGCGCGCCACCGCCGAGACGATGCGCGCCAACCCGAAGTTCGACACCGAGAAGGCGATCACCGAGCTCGGCGTCGGCGAGGCGCTGGTGTCGCTGCTCGACGAGAAGGGGCGCCCCCGCGTCGTCGAGCGCGCGTTCATCGCGCCGCCGGCCTCACGGATCGGCCCGATCACCGATGCCGAGCGCGCGGCGCTCATCCAGCGCTCCGTCGTCGCGGGCGCCTACGACAAGCCGCAGGATCGCGAGTCGGCCTACGAGAAGCTCAAGGGGCGCGCGGCGGGCAGCGCCGCGGGCAGCGCGCAGGGCGGGGCCCAGCCGTCCGGCGCGCCTGCGGAGGGCGGTGGCATCGGCGGCATGCTCAAGGACGCGCTCGGCGGCGTGATGACCGGCAGCGGTCGCAAGGACTCCGCGATCGAGGCGATGGCCAAGAGTGCGGCGCGCTCGATCGGCTCGTCGCTGGGCCGCGAGATCATCCGCGGCGTGCTGGGCACGCTGCTGGGCGGTACCCGGAAGCGCTGATCGCGGCGCCGGCGGTCACCGCGGCGGCGGGTCGGTGCGCGGCGGCCCGCGGCACGCGCGTGGCACCATCGCGCTTTCACGTTCAGGAGTTCGACGATGGACCTCGGCATAGCCGGAAAGTGGGCGCTCGTCTGCGGCGCCAGCAAGGGGCTCGGATACGGCTGCGCGCTGTCGCTGGCGCGCGAAGGCGTCAACCTGGTGATCAACGCGCGCACGCCGGGGCCGCTGGCCGAGGCCGCGCAGCGCATCGGCGACGAGTCCGGCGTGACCGTCGTCGCGGTGGCCTGCGACATCACGACGCAGTCCGGCCGCGACGAGGCGCTGTCGGCCTGCCCGCAGGTGGACATCCTGGTGACCAACGCCGGCGGCCCGCCGCCCGGAGACTTCCGCAAGTTCACCCGCGACGACTGGATCCGCGCGCTCGACGCGAACATGCTCGCGCCGATCGAGCTGATCAAGGCGACCGTCGACCCGATGATCGAGCGGCGCTTCGGGCGCATCGTCAACGTCACGTCGGGCGCGGTGAAGGCGCCGATGCACATCCTCGGCCTGTCCAACGGCGCGCGCTCGGGCCTCACCGGCTTCGTCGCCGGTCTCGCGAGAACGACGGTCTCGCACAACGTGACGATCAACAACCTGCTGCCCGGCTTCCACGACACCGACCGCGTGCGCAGCGTGATCGGCGCGCAGGCGAAGGCGCAGGGCATCAGCTACGAGGACGCGATCCGGCAGCGGATCGCGACCATCCCCGCCGGACGGATCGGAGACCCCTGGGAGTTCGGCCAGGCCTGCGCGTTCCTGTGCAGCGCGCAGGCGGGCTGGATCACCGGGCAGAACCTGCTGATCGACGGCGGCGCGTACCCGGGCACCTTCTGAGTGCCGCGCGGGCGCCGCACGCGGGAGTCAGGCCGGCAACTCGCGCGCGGGGGCCGCGCGATTGCGGCTCGCGGCCAGGTACGAGTCGAGCGTGTCCCGGATGTGTGCGGCGAGCAATTCCTGAGACCGGGCGACGTCGGCGGTGCGGATCCTGCGGACGATGCGGGCGTGGTTCGCCTGGCACTCGCCGACGCGCTCGTTTCCCTCGGGAAGGCGCGCGCGCAGCGCGCTGATCTTGTGCGCGACCAGTTCGTACGAAGCCTGCAGGTAGGGATTGCCGCAGCAGGCGAGCAGGGTCTCGTGGAACGCCTGGTCGAGCTTCGGAAGTGACTTCAGGTCGTGCGCGGCGTGGGCGTCGGCCATGTCGCGCACGTTGCTGTCGAGGCGGGCCAGGAGCTCGGCGGAGTGGCCTCGCATCGCTTCGCCCAGTGCGGCGGTTTCGATGATCTCGCGGAACCGGCAGACCTCGGCCACGCCCGCCTCGTCGAGGCTGAACACGTAGGTGCCGCGCTGCGGGTGGATCTCGACCAGCCCCTCGGTCTGCAGCCGAAGAAGCGCTTCGCGCACCGGCGTCTTGCTGATCCCCATGCGCGCGGCGAGCGAGGCCTCCGAGAGCTGCTCGCCGAACGCGTACTGCCCGTCGACGATCGCTTCGCGGATCCGCTCGATCGCGATCTCGGTCAGCGTCTTCGGCCGTTCGACCCGGTTCACCATGGCATTGCGCTTCGTTCGCCCGATTGTAACTGCGGCGGGCGTTGCGCTCGGCCGTTGCCGGACACGATGCGTCACCCCGACGCGAGGAGCCGGCGCACCGCGTCGGGACGCGGCAGCGGCGCGACCGCGCCGAATCCGGTGGTGGAGAGCGCGGCGGCGGCATTGGCGTAGCGCGCCGCGTCCCAGACCGTGTCGCCGGCAGCGATCCGCGCCAGGCACGCGCCGCAGAAGCAGTCTCCGGCCCCGGTCGCGTCCACCGCTTCGACGCGGTGACCGTCGATGCGCTCGCTTAGCGACCCGTCGCTCACCAGCGCGCCGTCGGCGCCCAGCTTCAGGAATACCGTCCTCGCCCCCAATCGGTGACACCAGTCGAGGATCGCGTACGGGTCGTCCAGTCCGGACAGTGCGGCGGCGTCCTCGAGGCTGGGGAAAAAGTAGTCGGCCATCGCGGCGGTTGCCGCGATCGTCGCGCGGGCGCGCGCGAGCGGCCACAGCTTCAGGCGAAGGTTCGAGTCGAAGGAAATCCGGGCGCCGGCGCCGCGCGCGGTCTCGAACGCGTGCAGCACCGCGTCGCAGGCGCTGCTGGAGATCGCCTCGCTGATCCCGGAGGCGTGGACGATGCGGGCTTCGCGCAGCAGCGCGACCGGCAGGTCTTCGGGGCGCATGCGGCTGGCGGCCGAGCCTGCGCGCAGGTAGCTGAACGAGTGGCCGTCGCGGTCGTGCGTGACGAAGTAGACGGCAGTGTGCGCTTGCGGGTCGAACTCGACGGAGTCCGCGTCGACCCCTTCGCGACGCCAGAGGTCGGCGAACATGCGGCCGAATGCGTCGTCGCCCAGCCGGGTGAAGTACGCGGCGCGCGCGCCCGAGCGCGCCGCCGCGATGATCATGTTCGAGGTGTCGCCGCCGAAGCCCTGCAGGTAGCGCGGCTCGTCGGGCGACACCCGGTTGAACTCGATCATCGGTTCGCCGATCGCGAGGATGTCCGGCGTCATGGTGCGACTCGGGCCTTGCTGCGCGGGTGTCGGGCGGGGCGGCGGACGCTCAGATGCGACCGTACTTCGCGAGGCCCTGCCGCAGCGACCTCGCCTCGACGATCAGCCGCGCCTGCTCGAGCTCGCGCCGGTCGATCTCGCGCGCCATCTCGAGCACTTCCGGGCAGCGCGCGCGCGGAACGACCACTACGCCGTCGATGTCGCCGATGATCATGTCGCCAGGATTGACCTCGATGCCGCCGCAGACCACCGGTACGTTCGAGGCGACGGTGCGGTGGCGGCCGACCGTCGTTCCCGGGGACACCGAGCGTGCGATGACGGGGAAGTCGTAGTCGCGGCGGATCTCGGCGATGTCGCGCACGCCGCCGTCGAGCACCGCGCCAGCCATCCCGCGCGCCCAGGCGCCGGCGGTCATCAGTCCGCCCCAGACCGCGACGTCGGCGTCTGCGCCGATCGCGATGACGATGACGCTGCCGGGCGCCGCCTCGTCGATCAGGTCGAGCGCGTGCTGCGGCGGCACCGACTCGGTGGTCGGCTCCTCGAGCACGGTGACCGCCGGCCCGACGATCCGCCGCTCGTTGATGCGCGGCTTCAGTTCGTGCTCCATGTAGCCGCGCCGACCGCAGACGCGATCGACCGCGTCGGCCAACGAGGCCGTCGCCACCTCGCCGAATCCCTTGACCAGTTCTTCAAGTGTCATCTCATGCTCCATGCGATGCGTATTGCAGGTACCTGCGCCCGCGTTCGATCGCCGCGGCGCGGTCGCCGCGCGCCAGTGCGGCGCGATCGACGAGCTGGCTGCCAGCGCCCACCAGCGCCGCGCCGGCGCGCAGGTACGAGGCGACCTGTGCGTCGTCGATGCCGCCGGTCGGGCACAGCGGCACGCCCGGGAATACCGAGGCGAGCGCCGCCAGGTGCGCCGGCCCGCCGGTCGACGCCGGAAAGACCTTCACGACGTCGGCGCCTTCGTCGATCGCCGCCGCGACTTCGCCCGGCGTGAACGCGCCTACCAGCGCGACGCGCCCGGCCTGCGCGCAGCGCCGTGCGAGGCCCGGCACGACGTACGGCGAGACGATGAACGACGCGCCGCGCGCGAGGCAGGCGTCGACGCGCGCCAGGTCGGTGACCGTTCCGGCGCCGACCAGGCTGTCGGGGCGTTCGCGCGCGAGCTGCTCGATCAGCGCCTCGGCGCCGGGCGTCGTCATCGTGACCTCGAAGACGCGAAAGCCGGCCTCGTGCAGGCAGTCGACCGCCGCCAGCGTGATCCCGGCGTCGGGCAGCCGCAGCACCGGCAGCACGCGCTGCGCGCACAGCCGCGCGAGCAGCGCCGCGCGTCCGGTGGGCGCCGTCGGCGGGTGCATCACTTCTTCGTCGCCTCGATCGCCTTGAACAGGCTGTCGACATAGTTCTTGCCGATTTCCTGTTCGGCCCATGCGCGCACCGGCGGTTGCGCCAGCTTGCGGAACTCGCCGATCTGGGCGGGCGTGAGCTCGGTCACCTGCATGCCGACCTTCTCGAGGATCGCCTTGGCGTTGAGGTCCTGGTCGGCGGTCATCCTGCGGTGGATCGCGATGGCTTTCTTCACGCCTTCGTCGACCGCCTTGCGCTCGACCGGCGTCAGCGACTGGTAGAAGCGCTCGTTGATCAGGTAGCCGTGCACGCTCCAGACGTGGCCGTCGAGCGTGATGTACTTCTGGTGCTGGTACAGGCTCGCGGCGAGGATGTTGGTCACACCGTTTTCCTGTCCGTCGACGACCTTCTGCTGCAGCGCGGCCGGCAGCTCGGCCCACGGGATCGCCGACGGCGACGCGCCGAGCGATTCGACCAGCGTCTTGTAGACCGGCGAGGGCTGGATGCGGATCTTCATCCCCTTCATGTCGGCCGGCGTATGGATCGGCCGCAGGCTGTTCGTGAAGTGGCGCACGCCGTTGTCGGCCAGGCCGAGCAGCCGGATGCCCTGCTTCCTGATCATGTCGTCGGAGAACTCCTTCAGCCACGGGCTGTCGTAGACGCGCCAGGCGTGCGCGTGGTCCTGGTACAGGAACGGAATCCCGAGAATGCCGATCGGCTTGTGGACCGTGGCGATCGCGCCGTCGTGCGCGACGGCGAGCTCGAGCGTGCCGAGCTTGACGGCCTCCATCGTCGGCTGGTCCTTGCCGAACTGGCCGGCCGGGAAGATCTCGACCTTGATCGAGCCGTTGGTCGCCTTCTCGACGTGCTCCTTGAAGGCGAGCGCTGCGACGTGCTTGGGCTGGTCGTCCTTGGCGGGCTGGAAGTGCGCGTACTTCAGGACCTTCTGCGCGTGGACGGCCGGCGTGGCGACCATCAGGGCCGCCGCGAATGCGGCGAGCAGGAATCGTGGCTTCATGACGTCTCCTTGTGGGTGTTGACTACCTCGAGTAGCCGAAGAGCGCGGGCACGGCGGTGCTCAGCGACGGAAACACGATGACCAGCAGCAGGACGACCAGTTCGGCGGCCAGCAGCGGAAGGATGGCGCGCGCGAGCCGATCGAGCTTGAGCCGCGCCACCGACACCATGACGAACAGCACCGCGCCGACCGGGGGCGTGATCATCCCGATCGTCAGGTTCAGCACGATGGCCATCGCGAACTGCAGCGGCGGAATGCCGAACTGATCTGCCAGCGGCGCGAGCACCGGCACGAGGATGATCACCGCCGGCAGCGTGTCGATGAAGAGGCCGCAGACCAGCACGAAGCCGGCGACGACGAACAGCACCAGGAGCGGGTCGGTCGTCATCTGCCCGATCGACGCGCCGATGGTCTGCGGAATCTGCAGTAGCGTGAGCAGCCACGCGAACAGCGAGGCCGTGGACACGATGATCAGCGCCGCCGACGTCACCAGGCCGCTCTGCAGCAGCACTTTCGCGATGATCCGCGCGTTCAGTGTGCGGGTGACGAAGAGCCCGATCAGCAAGGCGTAGACGACGGCGACCGCCGACGCCTCGGTCGGCGTGAACAGCCCCGACAGGATGCCGCCGATGATGATCGCCGGCATCGCCAGGATCGGCGTTGCCCGCAACAGCGCCCGCAGTCGTTCGCCCCAGCCGCGTCGCGGCTCGGCCGCACCGTATCCGCGGCGCACCGAGATCACGTGGTTGGCCGCCATCAGCGCGGCGCCGAGCAGCAGCCCAGGCACGACGCCGGCGAGGAACAGTCCGGCCACCGTCACCCGGCTGTCGGTCAGCGCGTAGATCACCATGATGATCGACGGCGGAATGATCGGGCCGATCGTCGCGGTGGCCGCCGACAGCGCCGCCGAGTAGTAGCGGTCGTAGCCGGACTGCTCCATCATCCGCATCTCGATCGCCCCGGGCCCCGCGGCATCGGCGAGCGCCGAGCCGCTGATTCCCGCGAACAGGACCGAGGTCACGACGTTGACGTGGCCGAGGCCGCCGCGGATGTGGCCGACGATGCTCTGCGAGAAGCGCAGCAGCGCCGTCGTGATTCCGCTCGCGGTCATCAGGTCGGCGGCGAGGATGAAGAACGGCACCGCCATCAGCGGGAACGAATTGATGCCGTCGAAGACGCGCTGCGGAACCGACAGCATCGAGAGCTTGCCTTCCCAGGCGAGCGCGGCGAGGCTGGAGACGCCCATCACGAACGCGATCGGAAGGCCGATCGCCAGCCCGATCACGAACACGCCGATCAGGACCGGGGTCACGTCAGCCGGCCTCCGCGTCGGACAGCTCGTCGTGCTCGAAGCGCCGCTCGACGAAGCCGCGGAAGAACAGCACGAGATGCAGCGCGCACAGCAGCGCGCCGATCGGGATGCCGAGGTAGGGGATGCCGGTGCGGATGCCCAGCATCGGTGTCTCCTGGTTCCAGCTGAACGCGACGATCTGCATCCCGTACCAGCCGAGCGCGAGCAGGAAGCCCAGCATCGTCAGCGCGATCGCGCCGCGCAGCACACGGCGCGCGCGGTCGGGAAGCGCGTCCTCGAGCAGGTCGACGGAGACGTGCCGGCCCTCGCGCAACGCCAGGCCCGCGCCGAGCCAGGCGATCCAGATCATCTGGTACTGGGTGAGCTCCTCGACCCAGACCAGCGAATGATTGAACAGGTATCTGGAGACGACATTGGCGAAGACGAGCAGCGCCATCGTTCCCATCATCACGATGATGGCCCACCGGTTGGCCGCGACCAGCAGCGCCTCCGCCCGCGACGGTCGGGCCGCGTCGGCGAGAGAGGGGGCGGGCTTCATGACATCTAAGATATCAGATATCAGAATGCGTCCGGCACTGGTGTTTCCCCGGATCCGGCGAAATGCGCCTCGCTATACTCGGCCGAACCCATCTCCGGAGCGACCATGCCCAAAGCCATCCGCATCCACCAGACCGGCGGCCCCGAGGTCATGCAGTACGTCGACGTCGAGGTCGGCCCGCCCGCCGCGGGCGAGGCGCAGGTGCGTCACCACGCGATCGGCCTGAACTACATCGACGTCTATTTCCGCACCGGGCTGTATCCGCAGCCGCTGCCCGGCGGCATCGGGCTCGAGGGGGCAGGCGTGGTGACCGCGGTCGGTGCGGGCGTCACCCACGTGAAGCCCGGCGACCGCGTCGCCTACAGCGACCGTCCCCCGGGCTCGTACGCCGAAGTGCGCAACATGCCGGCCAAGCCGCTGGTGAAGCTGCCGCGCGGCATCGGGTTCGAGACGGCCGCGGCGATGATGCTCAAGGGCCTGACCGTGCAGTACCTGTTCCGCCGCACCTACAAGCTGCAGAAGGGGCAGACGATCCTGTTCCACGCCGCGGCGGGCGGCGTCGGGCTGATCGCGATGCAGTGGGCGAAGGCGCTCGGCGTCACGGTGATCGGCACCGTGGGCTCGGAGGAGAAGGCGGCGCTCGCGCGCAGTTTCGGCTGCGACCACACGATCCTCTACAAGCGCGAGAACGTCGTCGAGCGCGTGCGCGAGATCACCGGCGGCGCGATGGTGCCGGTGGTCTACGACTCGGTCGGCAAGGACACCTTCCAGGCGTCGATCGACTGCCTGCAGCCGTTCGGGTTGATGGTCAGCTTCGGCAACGCGTCCGGCCCGGTGCCGCCGATGGCGCTCACCGCGCTGAAGGGCTCGCTCTACGTCACCCGCCCGTCGCTGATGGCGCACACCGCCAATCGCGCCAATCTCGAGGAGATGGCGGCGGACCTGTTCCGGATGGTCGGCTCGGGCAAGGTGAAGATCGAGATCGACCAGCGCTACCGGCTCGCCGAAGCGGTGCAGGCGCATCGCGACCTCGAGGCGCGCAAGACCACCGGCTCCTCGGTGATCCTGCCGTAGTGGGCGCCGATCGGGCAACTTCGGCCGGCACGCACCCGGTGCACCGGGCGCGACGCTTCGGCGGCGTGGCCCGGCTCTACGGCGACGACGCGCTTCCCGCGCTGGCGCGCGCGCACGTCTGCGTCGTCGGCATCGGCGGGGTCGGCTCGTGGACGGCCGAGGCGCTGGCGCGCTCCGGGATCGGGCAGCTGACGCTGATCGACCTCGATCACGTGTCCGAGTCGAACGTGAACCGGCAGGTGCACGCGCTCGGCTCGACGCTCGGGGCGTCGAAGGTCGAGGCGATGGCCGCGCGCATCGCGGACATCTCGCCGCACTGCCGGGTGTGCGTCGTCGACGACTTCGTCACCGTCGACAACGTCGAGCAGGTCGTGCCGGTCGATGCGGCAATCGTCGACGCGATCGACGCGCCGCGAGCGAAGGCGGCGCTGATCGCCTGCGCGCGCCGGCGCGGCCAGCCGATCGTCGTCTGCGGCGGCGCGGGAGGGCGTACCGACCCGCTGCGCCTGCGGCGCGACGACCTGTCGCGTACCCGGGGCGACGCGCTGCTGGCGGCGGTGCGCGCCCGGCTGCGGCGCGAGTACGGCTTCCCGCGCGAGGCCGGCAAGCGCTTCCGCGTCGAGGCGCTTCATTCGGACGAGCCGCTGTCGCGCGCGCAGCGCGAGGCGGCCTGCCAGGACACGGCCGCCGGCGGCGCGCCGCTCAATTGCGCCGGCTACGGCTCGCTGGTCACGGTGACCGCGGCGATGGGGCTGGCCGCGGCGTCGTGGGCGATCGACCGGGTGCTGGCGGCCTCAAGGGTGGACGCGGGCCGCGACGGGCGCGAGGGGCGTGAAGCAGGACATAGTTGACGACTATCAACAGCATCGCAACGATCGATTGGATCCGTTGCCCGGACCTGCCGAGACTGGCCCGCACCGACCCGCA
>JAMLIR010000024.1 GCA_023954045.1 Burkholderiaceae bacterium
GGAAGGCCTGCAGAACGCGAAGCAGGTCCTGCAGGAGTACCGCGACGAAATCGCCCGATTGCAGTAGGACCCCGTTGCGGGCGCGCAAAAGAAAACGGGCCCGTGGGCCCGTCAATCCGAATCGTTCCTCTCTCTTCTCGTGGACTGTCGTGTCCCGATGCTTGTTGTCGTTTTCTCTTCCTCTTCCTCTTCTTCTACTGCCGGCGGCGAGTCATGAGCATCAGCGCGCCGAGCGAGAGAATCGCCCAGAATCCGCTCGCTGCGCCCAGGCCGTCCCGACGGGAATCTCCGGTCGGGATGTCGCCGCCGCTTCCCCCCTGGCTGGCTGCCCCGGAAAACGTGTCGCCGAACGGCAGGATGCCGTAGCGGCCCTCGCGACGCTCGATCTCCCGCTCGAGCATTCGCGCGAATTCGATGACCGATCGATCCCCGGCCTCGCCGTCCCCCGCGACCTCGACATGGCCTGACAGCGCGAAGCGGCTGCCCATCCAGGTCGAAGCCAGCAGCGAACCCGACGGAACCTGCGGCTCCTGGATCCAGCCGAGCCGCTCGCCGGCGGCATCGAGCGCGCGCCGCGCCGGCTCGCCGGCGGGCATCGCCGCCAGGGTCACCATGGTGGCCGCAGTTACTCCGGCAACGGTGATCAGTCGGATGAATCCAGTCATTCTCGATCCTCGCCAGTGCTTAAGCGACAAGCATGCCAGGCTGGAAAAACCCATAAGGAACAGCGGCTTGCGTCGAAGGGCGGGATGCGATCGACGGGATATGTCAAATCCGCCGACATTGTCGCCGATGCGCTCGCGCCCGGCGCGGCGTACTTTCCCGTACCGACAGAAATGCTATAATCTCCGGCTTGCGTGGGGGCGGTAGCTCAGCTGGGAGAGCGTCGCGTTCGCAATGCGAAGGTCGGGAGTTCGATCCTCCTCCGCTCCACCACCGATATCACGCCCAACCCTCACCGGTTGGGCGTTTTCATTCCCGCGGCGAGGGCGCCTCAGATCTGCACCCGTGTCCCGATCTCCACGACCGCATTGCCGGGCAGCCTGAAGTATTCGACGACGCCCCCGGCGTTGCGCGACATCGCGGCGAACAGCCTGTCGCGCCACGTCGCCATCCCGGTTCGGGGCAGTGGCACCACGGTTTCGCGGCTCAGGAAATAGCTGGTCGAGAACGCCGGGACGTGCAGACCGTGCGAGTCGGCCAGCGCGAGTGCCCGGGGCACGTCGGGCGTCTCCATGAACCCGAAGTTGAGGACCACGCGCCAGAACCCCTCGCCGAGTCGCTCGACTTCGGCGCGATCGTCGGGTGCCACCCACGGCACGTCGCGGAACACGACGGTCACGATCACGTTGTGCTCGTGGAGCACCTCGTTGTGCTTGATGTTGTGCAGCAGGGCCTGCGGAACCGTCGTCGCGTCGGCGACCGGGTAGACCGCGGTGCGCGTCGCGCGGCTCATCGTTCGCAGATCGGGCTGCGCCAGGAATTCGCGCAGGTCGACGCCCTCGCGCCGGATGCCTTCGAGCAGCAGCGCGCGTCCGCGCGACCAGGTGCTCATGACGCCGAACAGCACTGCGCCGAGCGCCAGCGGAAACCAGCCGCCGTCGAGGAACTTGACCGCGCAGCCGGCGACGAGCACCGCGTCGATCGCGAGGAAGAAGATCGTGGCCCCGATGGCCACCGGCGCAGGCAACCGCCAGCCGTTGCGGACGACGAAGTAGGCCAGCACGGTGGTGATCATCATCGTCAGCGTCACCGCGATGCCGTAGGCGCCGGCCAGCGCCGACGAACTGCCGAAGAAGACGACCGCGGCGACGACGCCCGCGAGCAGCAGCCAGTTGACCGCGGGCATGTAGATCTGCCCGGCCTCGCGCGCCGACGTATGGCGAATCGCCATCCGGGGCAGGAAGCCGAGCTGGATCGCCTGCCGGGTCATCGAGTAGGCGCCCGAAATCACCGCCTGCGACGCGATGATCGCCGCCAGCGTGGCCAGCACCAGCGCCGGCAGCACCCAGGCGTCGGGAAACATCCGGTAGAACGGGTTCTCGATCGCCGACGGGTTGCCGATCAGCAGCGCTCCCTGTCCCAGGTAATTCAGGGCCAGGCTCGGCAGCACCAGGCCGGTCCACGCGATCTGGATCGGCCGACGCCCGAAGTGCCCCATGTCGGCGTAGAGTGCCTCGGCGCCGGTCACCGCCAGGACGATCGCGCCGACCGCGGCGAACAGGTGCCAGCCTCGCTCGGCGAGGAACGTCCACGCGTGGACCGGGTTCAGCGCCTGCAGGATCGCGGGCTCGCGCGCGATGTGAGCGGCACCGCTCACGCCCAGCGCGACGAACCACAGCACGATGATCGGCCCGAAGAACCGGCCGACGAACGCGGTGCCGAATCGCTGCACGAGGAACAGCGAGAGCAGGATCGCGACGCTGGCGGGAACGACGTAGGGTTCGAGCGCCGGGGTCAGCAGTTCGAGGCCCTCCATCGCGCCGAGCACCGAGATCGCCGGCGTGATCACGCTGTCGCCATAGAAGAGCGCCGCGCCGAAGACGCCGGTCAGCAGCAGGACACGGCGCAGCGTCGGCCGCGAACGCACCGCGTGGGCGGCCAGGGCGGTCAGTGCCAGGCCGCCGCCTTCACCGCGGTTGTCGGCGCGCAGGATCAGGATCACGTACTTCAGCGTGACCACCAGCATCAGGGCCCAGAAGATCACCGAGACCGCGCCGACGAGGTTGTGCGCATCGAGCGCCACGCCGGTGGACGGCGAGAAGATCTCCTTGACCGTGTAGAGGGGGCTCGTCCCGATGTCGCCGTAGACGACGCCGATCGCGGCCAGCGTCAGTGCGGCGAGCCCGTGTCGGCGCGGCTGCGCGTCGGGGCGGGACGCGCGGGTCGGGACTGCGGTGGTGGACATGGCGGATTCGACGCGTGTTTCGAAGCCGCCAGCGTCGCACCGCGCGCATCAGGAACGCATAAGGGACCGCCGGATCGCTCCGTCGTCAGGGGACGGGTTCGGCCAGCCGGTAGCCGACCCCGGTCTCGGTGAGCAGGCGCCGCGGGTCGGCCGGATCGTCCTCGAGCTTGGCGCGCAGTTGCGCCATGTACAGGCGCAGGTAGTGCGTGTGCTCGACGTACTCGGGTCCCCAGACATCGGCCAGCAGCTGCCGGTGCGTGACCACGCGGCCTGCGTTCCTGACGAGGCGTGCGAGCAACCGGTATTCGGTCGGCGTGAGGTGTACGTCCGTGCCGTCGAGCTGGACGCGGCGCGCGTCGAGATCGACCCGCAGGCCGTCGTGCTCGTAGCGGGTGAGCGCGGCCTCGACCACGGTGCCGCGATGGCGCAGCGCGACCCGCATCCGGGCCAGCAGCTCGCCGAGGCTGAACGGCTTGACCAGGTAGTCGTCGGCGCCGGCATCGAGCAGGCGGATCTTCGGGTCTTCGTCCTGCTGCGCGGTGACCACGATCACCGGCGTCGCGCTGTCGCGGCGGATCTCGGCGAGCAGCGTATCGCCGGTGCCGTCGGGCAGCGACAGGTCGAGCAGGACGAGATCGATGCCGCTCGCACGCCCCGCGTGCGCCATCAGCGCGCGTGCGTCGGCGGTGCCGGCGGCCGCGAGGATCCGGTATCCCTCGATCTCGAGTGCCTCGCGCAGCGTGGCGCGCAACTCGCGGTCGTCCTCGATCAGCAGGACGGTCAGCATTGCGCGGACCCGCGGCCGGCCGGCCCGCTGGCTTCGTCGGGCGTCGTGGCGATCGGCAGCACGACCTCGAAGCACGAACCGCCGCCGTCACGTTCCCGATAGGCGATCTCGCCGCCGTGGGCGCGGGCAATGGCCCGGCACAGGGCCAGGCCGACGCCGGCGCCGCGCCGGCCCGGGCCGTCGGCGGCGCCAGTCTCGGGTCCCGGTCCGATGCGCTCGAACGTGTCGAACATCCGCGAGCGCCACGCCGGCGGAACGCCCGGTCCCCGGTCCTCGACCGCGAAGACCATGCGGTCGGCGTCGGCGCGCGCCTCGATCTCGACGGCGCCGTCGCCGTGCTTCAGCGCGTTGTCGACGAGATTGTCGAGGAGCTGCGTGACCAGAACCGCGTTGCAGCGCAAGAGCGGCAGTCCGTGTGCGACGCGTGCGCCGATCGGGCGCGAGGGCTCGCGCTGCCGTGCGCGGCGAAGGACGGCCCCGACGATTTCCTCAGCCGACTCCCAGTCCATCGGCAGCACGAGGCCAGGGGCGTCCAGGCGCGCGAGCTGCAGCGTGTTCTCGGCGAGCCGGGCGAGCTGCGTGGCCTCGTCGACGATCGTCGCCGCCAGGCGGCGCCGCTGCGGCGGCGTCAGGCGGTCGTCCTGGTCGTGCAGCGACGAGGCCGCTCCCAGGATCGTGGCCAGCGGCGTGCGGTGGTCGTGAGAGATCGCCGCGAGCAGCGCGTTGCGCAGCGCCTGCGTTCGGGCGGCCTCGCCGGCGGCCGCTGCGGCGTGCAGCGCGTCCGCGCGCTCCAGCGCGGCGCCCATCTGGTCGCACAGCGCCTGCGCCTGCGCTCGCGTCGCCGCTGCATCGGCGAGGCCTGGCCCGATCCTCAGCAGGGCTGCGCCGGAGCTGGCGCCGCGGCCGCGCATCGGCAGGTACCAGGCCGGCTGTTCCTCGTAGCGGCCGGTCCCCGGGCCCAGCGCGCGACTCTCGCGCAGGCTCAGCCACAGGCCGGCCTTCTCGTCCGCGCCGGCCTCTCCGATCAGTTCGCAGCGGCTCGCGTCCGACGCCACTGCCGGCGGCGCAGGAACGAGGACCAGCGTCGAGGCGGCGCCGGTCAGGCCGGACAGCGCGTCGCGAAGCGCCGGGCCGCGCGCGCGCGGGTCGTCGACGTCGCGCAGGGCCTCGCCGAACGCGCGCAGCCGCTCCGCCCGCGCGAAATGCCTCCGCACCGTCGCGACCAGCCTGCGCTGCCTGGCCATCAGCAGCGCGACGATCCAGCTCACGGCCAGCATGGTCGCCAGGAGCACGACGTGCTGCTCCAGGCCCACGGCGAACGTGCCCCGCGGAGGGACGAAAGCGTAGTTGAAGGCGAGCACAGCGGTCGCACAGGCGAGCATCGAGGGCAGCGGCGACCACCACAGGGCGGCGACTGCCGAGGCGAGCACGAGCAGCAGGGCCTGGTTGCCCAGGTCGGTGCGTCCGTCCAGCGCGAACATCGCGGCCCAGGCCAACAGCCATGCGAGCGCCGCCGGCCAGCCGGCAGGCGTCGAGCCGGTCGTTCGGGGCTGTTCCGGCTTGCTCATCGGCGAGACGCTAGCACGGTGCACGCGCGACGCGGATCGGGCCTCCGAACCCGCTCGTCACCCGATTGGGCGAGCGTCGTGCGCCCCATAGTGGCCCGGATATTGCTTCATCCCGGTGCGCGCCCGAGCTCCTCGGGGTTTTTGCACCGACTTGAATCAGATTACCCCGGAGACGATCGAATGGAAGCACTGAAGCAGGGCACCGACACCTTGTTCGTCCTGTTGGGCGCCATCATGGTGCTGGCGATGCACGCGGGGTTCGCGTTCCTGGAGCTCGGCACGGTGCGGCGCAAGAACCAGGTCAACGCGCTGGTCAAGATCCTGGTCGACTTCTCGGTGTCCACGGTCGTCTACTTCGTCGTCGGCTTCGGCGTCGCCTACGGCACGCACTTCTTCGTCGGCGCCGAAGAGCTGGCCGCGAAGAGCGGCTACGAGCTGGTCCGCTTCTTCTTTCTGCTGACGTTCGCGGCGGCCATTCCGGCGATCGTCTCCGGCGGCATCGCCGAGCGCGCGAAGTTCTGGCCGCAGCTGATCGCGACGGCGGCGATCGTCGGGTTCGTCTACCCGTTCTTCGAAGGCATCGCCTGGAACCAGCACTTCGGCGTGCAGGCCTGGATCGAGTCCGCGACCGGCGCGCAGTTCCACGACTTCGCCGGGAGCATCGTCGTGCATGCGGTGGGCGGCTGGATCGCGCTGCCGGCGGTGGTCCTGCTCGGGGCGCGCAGGAACCGCTACCGGAAGGACGGCGCCATGTCGGCGCATCCTCCGTCGAGCATCCCGTTCCTCGCGCTGGGCGCGTGGGTGCTCACCGTGGGCTGGTTCGGCTTCAACGTGATGAGCGCGCAGTCGCTGGAGAAGATCTCGGGCCTGGTCGCCGTGAACTCGCTGATGGCGATGGTCGGCGGAACGCTGGCGGCCCTGATGCTGGGCAGGAACGACCCCGGCTTCGTCCACAACGGCCCGTTGGCGGGGCTGGTGGCGGTGTGCGCCGGCTCCGACCTGATGCATCCGTTGGGCGCGCTCGCCGTGGGCGGCATCGCGGGCGCGATCTTCGTGGTCATGTTCACGCTGACGCAGAACCGATGGAAGATCGACGACGTGCTCGGCGTGTGGCCGCTGCACGGCCTGTGCGGCACCTGGGGCGGGCTGGCCGCGGGCCTGTTCGGCGCGAAGGCGCTGGGCGGGCTGGGCGGCGTCTCGCTGGGCGCGCAGGCGATCGGAACGCTGCTCGGCGTGGCCTGGGCGCTCGTCGGAGGCGTCGTGGTGTACGGCATCCTGAAGTCGACGATGGGGCTGCGGCTGTCGCAGGAGGAGGAATTCGACGGCGCCGACCTGTCGATCCACAAGATCAGCCTGACCACCGACCGCGAAGTGAACTGGTAGGCCGGTTCGCGGCCGCATACTTGTCGATGCGCCGGGCCGCGAGCCGCCCGGCGGCCGATCGGGGCGCATCGACATGGACGCAGCAACGTCTTCCGGGAGCGCCGTCGCCGCCGCAGAGGCGACGGCGGCGCAGACGCTCGCCGCGCTGGGCGCCGATCGCGAGCGAGGCCTGTCGAGCGACGAGGCGGCGGCGCGGCTGCGCAAGGATGGCGCGAACGAAGTCCCCGAGAAGACGCGCCACCCGGTGCTGCTGTTCCTGCGGCACTTCTGGGGCCTGTCGGCGTGGATGCTCGAGCTGATCGCGTTGCTGTCGTACGTGCTGCGCAAGCAGGCGGACCTTCGGGTGGCGATCGCGCTGCTGCTCGTCAATGCAATCCTCGGCTTCGTCCAGGAACAGCGCGCTGCGGCGGCGGTCGCGCTGCTGCGCCGGCGCCTCGACGTGCAGGCGAGGGCGCTGCGCGACGGCCACTGGTCGCCGGTCGCAGCGCGATCGCTGGTGAAGGGCGACCTGGTGCGGGTGCGGGCCGGCGACTTCGTCCCGGCCGACATGCAGGTCGTCGACGGCGCGCTGAAGGTCGATCAGTCGGCGCTCACCGGCGAATCGCAGGAGGTCGCGCGGCGCGTCGACGAGATGCTGTACTCGGGCTCGACCGTGCGCGACGGCGAGGCGACCGCGGTGGTCACCGCGACCGGGGTGCAGACGTTCTTCGGCCGCACCGCGCAGCTGGTCGAGGGCGCGCAGCCGAAGATGCACGTCGAGGAGGTCATCGCCCGCGTCGTCCGCTGGTTGTTCGTCATCGTCGGCGCGATGGTGGCGCTGACGCTCGGCGTGTCGATCTACCAGGGGCTCCCGCTCGCCGACACGCTGCCGATCGCGCTGGTCGTGCTGATGAGCGCGGTGCCGGTGGCGCTGCCGGTGATGTTCACGGTGAGCATGGCGCTGGGATCGATGGAGCTCGCGCGCAAGGGCGTGCTGATCACCCGCCTGGGCGCGGTCGAGGACGCCGCGACGATGGACGTGCTGTGCGCCGACAAGACCGGCACGCTGACGATGAACCGGCTGTCGCTGGCCGGCGCGTTGCCTCAGCCGGATTTCACCGAGGCCGACGTCGTGCGGATCGGCGCGCTGGCCTCGAACGAAGCCAACGCGGACCCGATCGATCTCGCGTTCCTGCGCGCGGCGCAGGAGCGCGGCCTGTCGTCGGGCGAGGCCGTCGTTCGTTCTTTCGTGCCGTTCTCGCCGGCGACGCGGCGCACCGAGGCGATCGTCGAGATCGACGGTGTCGCGCTGCGCTGCGTGAAGGGCGCCTTGCGCACGGTGGCCGCCGCGGCCGGACTCGGTGACGCGGCGATCGCCGCGCTCGAGCAGGCCGCGAACGCCGAGGCGGCCCGGGGCGTGCGCAGCCTCGCGGTCGCGCAGGCGCGCGGCGACGAGCCGCTGCGGCTGGTGGGGCTGGCGCTGCTTCACGATGCGCCGCGTCCCGATGCGCGGCAGCTGATCGATGCGCTGCGCGCGCTCGGCGTGCGGGTCAAGATGCTGACCGGCGATTCGCTGCCGGTTGCGAGGGAAATTGCGCGGGTGCTCGGACTGGGCGAGATCGCGCGCGCGCCCGAGTTGCGTTCGCTGCAGCAGGGCGGGGCGGCGCGCGCCGCCGAGGTGGTCGCGGGGGCCGACGGCTTCGCCGAGGTGTTTCCCGAGGACAAGTTCCGGGTGGTAACGACCCTGCAGGCCGCGGGCCGCGTCGTCGCGATGACCGGAGACGGCGTGAACGACGCGCCCGCGCTGCGCCAGGCCGAGGTCGGCATCGCGGTGAGCGGCGCGACCGACGTCGCCAAGGGCGCAGCGAGCGCGGTGCTGACTACCGAGGGGCTGGCGAACATCGTCGACCTGGTGCGGATCGGCAGGTCGATCTACCAGCGCGTGCTCACCTGGATCGTCAACAAGGTGAGCCGCACGATCATGAAGGCGGGGCTGGTCGTCGTCGCCTTTCTCGTGACCGGCAAGTTCGTCATCTCGGCGCTGGGCATGGTGCTGCTGGTGTTCATGACCGACTTCGTCAAGATCGCGCTGGCCACCGATCGCGTGCGTCCGTCGACGGCGCCCGAGACCTGGAACATCGGCCCCCTGGTACGCGTCGCCGTGGCGCTCGGCCTGCTGATGCTCGCCGAGGCGCTGGCTCTGCTCGCCTTCGGCTGGCATCGGTTCGCGCTGGCCGACGACCCGGGGCGGCTGCAGGCGTTCACGTTCCAGCTTCTGCTGTCCTTCGCGCTGTTCTCGGTGGTGTCGGTCCGCGAGCGGCGCGCGTTCCATGCGTCGCGTCCCGGCACGGCGCTGATGGCGGCGCTGGCCGCCGACGCGGTCGCGGGCGTGCTGGTGGGCCTGGTCGGCCTCGGCGAACTGAGCCCGATGCCGCCCGGCCAGATCGCGCTGCTCTACGGCTGCGCGGCGGCGCTGGTGCTCGGTCCGAACGACTGGGTCAAGGTCGTGCTGACCAGGTGGGTTGGCGCGGCCTGACCGGTAGGCCGGTCGGGGCAGCCCGAACCGGCGGCACGCACGAGCGGTCTACCCACGGAGGGGGTTGCCCAATATTCGCACATTCATTAGACTGTTAGAATGGAAAAACGCACCCTCAAGGACCTGCTCTACGAGCAAGTCGCCCGCATCGGACGCGCCGTCTCCAGCCCGAAGCGGCTCGAGATCCTGGAATTGCTCGCGCAGGGCGAGAAGACCGTCGAGACGCTGGCCGGCGAGCTCGCGATCGACGTCAAGCTCGCCAGCGCTCACCTGCGGTCGCTGAAGGCGGCGCGGCTGGTCGACGCGCGGCGCGATGGCAGATACGTCGTCTATCGCCTCAGCGGCACCGATGTGGCGAACCTGTGGGTCGTGTTGCGCGAGGTGGCCGAGGAGCACGTGCTCGAACTGCGCGTTGCGCTCCAGCAGATGGTGAGCGATCCGGACAAGCTGGCGTCCGTCGGTCGCGAGACCTTGCTGCAGCAGGCGCGCGATGGCGAAGTGCTGGTCATCGACGTGCGTCCGCGCGAGGAGTACGACGTGGCGCACCTGCCCTTCGCCCGATCGATGCCGGTCGCCGAGATCGAGCGCCGGCTCTCGGAGCTGCCGCGCGACCGGCAGATCGTCGCCTACTGCCGCGGGCCGTTCTGCCTGCTGTCCGACGAAGCCGTCGACCTGCTGGCCGCACGCGGATTCGAGGTGCGCAAGATTCGCGACGGCGTGAGCGAATGGAAGGCCGCGGGCCTTCCGCTCGCGGCCGGTCCGCAGGCCTGATCCGCATTCGCCGGGAAGGAGCACATCGATGGGAACGACCCTGTTCATCGTCAACGATGCGCCGTACGGCAACGAGCGCGCCTACAACGCGTTGCGTCTCGCCGGCGCGATCGCCGCCCGCGAAGGCGAGCGGGTGCGGATGTTCCTGCTCGCCGACGCGGTGTCGTGCGCGAAGTCCGGCCAGAAGGTTCCGGACGGTTACTACAACGTCCAGCTGATGCTCGGCAAGGTCCTGCGGCGCGGCGAGGTCGCACTCTGCGGCACCTGCATGGACGCGCGGGGCATGACCGAAGCGGAGACGATCGACGGGGCACGCCGCTCGACGCTCGCGCAGCTCGCCGACTGGACGATCGAATCCGACAAGGTCCTGGTGTTCTAGATCGACAACGGGGAGGTGCCGATGTTCTTCAGGCAACTCGCGAGCCGCGAGGCGACGCTTTCGTACTTCTTCGGTTGCGGCGGGCTCGGCAAGGCCGTCGCCGTCGACGTCGTGGCCGGTGACGAGGACTGGTTCGTCGAGGAGGCGGGCAAGGCCGGCGTGCGGATCGAGTACGTCGTCGATACGCACGTCCACGCCGATCACTACTCGGGGGGCCGCGCTCTCGCGCAGGCGACCGGCGCCAAGTATTGCCTGCACGAGTCCGACCGGCCCATCGCGCGCTTCGAGTTCGAACCGTTGAGCGACGGCCGCGTGCTCGACGTCGGCAACGTGCAGGTCGAGGTGCGCCACACGCCGGGTCACACGCTCGACAGCGTCTGCCTGCTCGTCACCGATCGGCGCCGCGGCGAGGCGCCGTGGTTCGCCGTCACCGGCGACACGTTGTTCGTGGGGGCGATCGGCCGGCCGGATCTCGCCGGGCGCGAGGCCGAGATGGCGGCGATGCTCTACGACAGCCTGCACGCAAAATTGCTGACGCTGCCGGACGAGCTCGAAATCTTTCCGGGGCACCAGGCAGGCAGCGTCTGCGGCGCCGGGTTGTCCGGCAAGCCGTCGTCGACGCTCGGGTTCGAGAAGCGATGGAACCCTGTGCTGTCGATGCGCAAGGCCGACTTCGTCCGCTACCTGACCGCGGAGATTCGGCCGCGGCCCGACCAGATGGACCGGATCGTCGCCGCGAACATCGGTGCCTGATCGATGGAACTGCAGCACGGCATTCGCGCCAACCGCGGGCAGTTCCTCCACCAGTTGCTGCAGGTCCTGCTGGTCGGCCTGACGATCGGCATGATGCGCACCGTCGTGCCGGCCCTCGCGGAGTCGGAATTCGGCGTGCCGCGTGGCTCGTTCGTGCTGCTCGCTGCCTTCGTCGTCGCGTTCGGCGTCGTCAAGGGAGTGCTGAATTTCGTCGCGGGCCGGCTGTCGGAACGCATCGGTCGCAAGCGGGTGCTGCTCATCGGCTGGATCGTTGCGCTGCCGATCCCGCCGATCGTCTGGCTCGCGCCCGACTGGAACTGGATCGTCGCGGCTACCGTGCTGCTGGGCGTGAACCAGGGCCTGACGTGGTCGATGACGCAGACCGCGAAGCTCGACATCACGCGCCTCGACGAGCGCGGCCTGACGATCGGGTTGAACGAGCTGTCGGGCTATCTCGGCGTGGCGCTGGCCGGGATCGTCACCGCCTACCTGGCCGCCGCGCTCGGCGCACGCACCGGCCTGCTGGCGTTCGGCACGACGGTGATCGTGCTCGCGCTGGCGCTGACCCACCTGTGGGTCGAGGACACGCTGCCGTGGGCAAAGGCAGAGGCGGCCAGGCATCGTCGCCGCGAAGCGACCGGCCCCGCGCCACGCTACCCCGCGAACGTGCCCGCGCGGCCCGGCACCTGGGACGTCTTCTCGCTGGTGTCGTGGCGCGAGCCGCGACTGATGGCGATCAGCCAGGCCGGGCTGGTGGAGAAGTTCGTCGATGCGCTGGTGTGGGTGATGTATCCGGTGTTCCTCTACCAGCGGGGCCTGAGCCTGCCGGCGGTCGGCTGGGTCATCGGAGTCTACGGTTTCGTCTGGGGCGGTTCGCAACTGTTCACGGGCCGGCTTTCGGACCGGATCGGGCGCCACGGGCCCAACGTGGCGGGGATGTGGATCTGCGGTGCCGGCGTCGCGATGATGGTCATCGGCGAAGGGATGGCGTGGTGGTCCGTGTCGGCCGCAGTGTCCGGATTCGGGATGGCGCTGCTCTATCCGAACCTGTCGGCAGCGGTGGCCGACATCTCGCACCCCGATTGGCGCGGCTCGGCGATCGGCATCTACCGTTTCTGGCGCGACCTCGGCTACGCGATCGGCGCGCTCGGCCTGTCGCTCGCCGCGCACCACGCGGGCCGGATGGAGGCCGCGTTCTGGTTCGTCGCGGCTTCGATGGCCGCCTCGGGCACCGTGCTGTGGCTGCTGGGAGAGGAGACGCACCCGCGGGTCAATCCGGCCGGCGGCACGGCGCCCTGAACTAGGCCGTCGCATGAACGCCGCACGTCGCAACGTCGTGCTGCTCGCGTGCAGCCAGGCAGCGATGTTGACCACGATCGTGATGTCGATGGCGGTGGCGGCGATCCTCGGGGCCGCACTGGCGCCGGACAAGGGGCTGGCGACATTGCCCATCGCGGCAATGGTGGTGGGCACCGCGATCGCGTCGCTGCCCGCGGCGATCATCATGCGGCGGCACGGTCGACGGCCCGGCTTCGTGATCGGGGCCTCGCTGGGCGCGGCAGGAAGCCTGCTCGCCGCGTTCGCATTGCACCGCCAGTCGTTCGCGCTGTTCGTGGCCGGACATCTGCTGCTCGGCAGCTACCAGGGCTTCGCCAACTACTATCGCTTCGCCGCTGTCGAGGCGGCCGACGCCGCGGACGCGGGCAGGGCGATCTCCTGGGTCGTGGCCGGCGGTGTCGTCGCCGCGTTCCTCGGGCCGCAACTCGGCCAGTGGGGCCGCGACTGGATCGCGGGCGATCCGTTCACCGGCGCGTATCTCGCGCAGGCGGCGCTCGCCGTGCTCGCGCTCGCGATGATCTCGCAACTGCGGCTGCCGCCGGTCGCAGCGGTTCACGGCGACGACGCCCGTCCGCTGCGCGCGATCGTCGCGCAACCGGCCCTGCGGGCGTCGATCATCGGCGCCGCGATCGGTTATGCGGTGATGATCATGGTCATGACCGCCACCCCGCTGGCGATGATCGGCTGCGGGCTTCCCGGCACGAGCGTCACGCCGGTGATCCAGTGGCACGTTGCAGGCATGTTCGTGCCGTCGTTCTTCACCGGTTCGCTGATCCGGCGCTTCGGGGCGCCGCGGGTCATGCAGGCAGGGTTCGTGCTGCTGATGGGCCACGTGGCGATCGCGCTGAGCGGCGTCGAGTTCCTGCACTTCCTGTCGGCGCTGGTCCTGCTGGGCGTCGGATGGAATTTCGCGTTCATCGGCGGTACGGCGCTGCTCACGCAGGCGTACCGGCCGTCGGAGCAGACGAGGGTCCAGGCCGTCAATGAATTCGTCGTGTTCGGCCTGGTCGCCCTGGCGAGCCTTTCGGCGGGGTGGGCGTACGACCGGTTCGGCTGGGTCGCGCTGAACCTGGCCGCGGTGCCGCTACTCGTCGTGGCGCTGGCGTCGGCGCTGCTCGTCGAGCGCCGGATGCGCGGCCAGGGCTCGGCCGCCGCCTGATCCTTCGCGATCAGCCGCGCCGGCTGCGCACCCACCACCACACGAGGCCCGCTGCACCGATCGCCACGAACAGCGGCGCCTCGACGCGACGCAGGTCACCGAGTACGCGCTCGGCCGCCGCACCGGCGAACCATCCGAGGCCGCCGATCGCCGCGGCCCACATCACGGCGCCCAGCACGTTGAACGCGGCGAAGCGCAGCGTCGGCACGCGCAACGCGCCGAGCGCGACCGGGCCCGCGATGCGCATGCCCCAGGCGAAGCGCAGCCCCACGATCAGCCACGCGTCGTGGCGCCCGACGCGGGCCTGCAGCGTCGCCGCGCGCGCTTCGAGCCGGGGAAAGCGCTCGAGCAGCGCGGGGCCGCGCAGGCGGCCGATCCAGTAGAAGCACTGGTCGCCCGCGGCGGCGGCGGCGGCGGCGACGGCGAGCACGCCGGCCGGCGACAGGTAGCCGCCGCGCGCCGCCAGCCCGGCAAGCAGCAGCACCGTCTCGCCCTCGAGGAAGCAGCCGAGCGCGAGCAGCCAGTAGCCGTGCTGCGAAACGAGCGAGCCGAAGTCCAGGTCCGCCTCCGCCGGGTCATGCGACGCGTGAGCCCGATACTGTGCCACCATCGCGTCTCGGCGCAGCACGTGCGTCAATCCAGGAGTCATCGATGAGCGAACCGACGATTGCCCAGAAGGCCCCGTATCCCGTCCAGGTCGAGGCCGGCAAGACCTACTGGTGGTGCGCCTGCGGGCTGAGCAAGAAGCAGCCGTTCTGCGACGGTTCGCACAAGACCACGCCGTTCACGCCGATGGAATACAAGGCCGATGCGAGCAAGACCGTCTATTTCTGTGGCTGCAAGCACAGCGGCACCAAGCCGCTGTGCGACGGCACGCACAAGTCGCTGTAGGCGCGGCCTGCCGCCCGCGCTGGCTCCGCGCGGCCGCCGATGATTCCGGAACTCGACGACCGCCGCTCGGCGCTGCGCGTGGCAGCCGCGCTCGCGCTGGGCGCCGCGGTGTCGCTCGGGCTCGCGCGCTTCTCGTACGCGCTGCTGCTTGCGCCGATGCGCGTCGATCTCGGATGGAGCTACCTCACCGCCGGCGCGATGAACACGGTCAATGCCGGCGGCTACCTGGTGGGGGCACTGCTCGCGCCGCGCTGGCTCGCCCGCTTCGACGCGCGCGCGGCGCTGCTGGCGGGCAACGCGTCGGCGGCGCTGCTGCTCGCAGCCCACGGGGCAGCGTCGGACGATGCGACGCTCTACCTGCTGCGACTCGCCACTGGCGTCGCCAGTGCCGCGTCCTTCGTCTCGGGCGGGCTGCTCGCGGCTCGCCTCGCGGCGACGCACCCGAGGGCTTCGGGCCTGACGCTGGGCATCTATTACGGCGGCACCGGGCTTGGCATCGTCGCGTCGGCGCTGCTGGTGCCGCCGCTGATCGAAATGCCGGCCGCGCACGGTTGGCGCTGGGCCTGGGTCGCGCTCGGCGCGGCGGCGGCCGTCTCGACCGCGGTCATCGCCGCGAACACGCGCCCGCTGGTGGCGCCGCCCGCGCGCGCCGCCGATCGCGAACCGTTCGACTGGCGGCCGTTCGCGCCCGGCCTGGCCGCCTACTTCATGTTCGGGCTCGGCTACATCGGCTACATGACCTTCGTGATCACGCTGCTTCGCGAGCAGCAATTGGGCACGGCGCAGATCGTCGCGTTCTTCGTGCTGCTCGGTGCCGGCGTGGTGGCGTCGTCGTGGCTGTGGGCGGGGTTGTTGCAGCGTTGCCGCGGCGGCGAGGCGCTGGCGCTGCTCAACGGCCTGCTCGCGCTGGCGACGGTGCTGCCGGTGCTCGGCGCGCATCCGTTGCTGGTCTACGCGTCGGGGCTGCTGTTCGGCAGCGTCTTCCTGTCGGTGGTGGCGTCGACCACGTCGCTCGTCCGGCACAACCTGCCGGCAGCGCTGTGGCCCGGCGGCATCAGCGCATTCACGATCGTGTTCGCGGCGGGGCAGATCATCGGGCCGAGCGCGGTCGGATGGATCGCCGACGGATCGGGCGGCCTTCAGCGCGGGCTCGCGAGCTCGGCGCTCGCGCTGGCGCTGGGTGCCGCGCTCGCGTGGCGCCAGAAGCCGCTGCATGCTGCGGCGGTGACCGGGAGCGCGCGAACGTGATCGAGTCGCTCAATCGCGATTGCCTGTGCATCAGCCTGGACGAGCAGGCGCTGGCTCGCGCGCTCGAGTCCGAGTTCGGCTCGCCCGGCCTGTTCGCACTGGTGCGCGAGCGCTGCCCGTACCTGTTCTCGGCGCAGCCGGTGTTCGTGTCGCGCGCTCACCTCGACCGCATGGCCCGCACGATCGCCGCGATCGAGTCGGTCGTCGCGCTGCCGGCCTGGCGCGACACCGTGCTCGCGCGCGCGCCGTCGATCGCCCGCCACGACGGCGGCGCGCGCGGCGTGTTCCTGGGGTACGACTTCCACCTCGATCGGGACGGGCTCGGGCTGATCGAGATCAACACCAACGCCGGCGGCGCGATGCTCAATGCAGCGCTGGCCCGCGCACAGCGCAGCTGCTGCGAGGCGATGGAGCAGCTCGTGCCCAGGTTCCAGCACGTCATCGCGTTCGAGCGCGAGATCTTCGCGATGTTCGAGGCCGAATGGCGGCGCGCCGGCCGCACGCGGCCGCTTCGCCGGATCGCGATCGTCGACGCGTCGCCGCAGCAGCAGTACCTCTATCCCGAGTTCGTGCTGTTTCGCGGGCTGTTCGAGCGCCGCGGCGTGCCGGCGATCATCGTCGATCCCTCGTCGCTCGAGCTGCACGACGGCGAGTTGCGCCACGACGGCCTGCCGCTCGACCTGGTCTACAACCGGCTCACCGACTTCTATTTCGAGGAGCCGGCCAGCGCGGCCCTGCGCGACGCGTGGCTCTCCGACGCGGCAGTGGTGACGCCGCATCCGCGCGCGCACGCGCTTTATGCCGACAAGCGCAACCTCGTGCTGCTGAGCGACGACGCGAGCCTGGCCGGGCTCGGCGTCGACGCCGGCACGCGCGAGGTGCTGCTTGCGGGCGTCCCGAAGACCGAGCTGGTCGAAGCTGCCAGCGCCGATCGGCTCTGGGCCGCGCGCCGCGGCCTGTTCTTCAAGCCCGTCGCCGGCTACGGCGGCCGGGCCGCGTATCGCGGCGACAAGCTGACGCGGCGCGCGTGGGAGGACATCGCGGGCGGCGGCTACGTCGCGCAGCGCTATGCGGCGCCCGGCGAGCGCGCGATCGACGTCGAAGATCCGGCGCGGATGCTGAAGTTCGACCTGCGCAACTACGTCTACGACGGCGCCGTGCAGTGGGTCGCGGCGCGCCTGTACCAGGGGCAGACGACCAACTTCCGCACGCCGGGCGGCGGCTTCGCGCCGGTGTACAGCACGCCCTGAGCCCGGCGTCGCGTCCGTGCGCTCAGGCTGCGCGCTGCCTCGTCGCGGGCAGCCACGCGCCGCGCAGCGCGTTCATCGACTCCCACGCCGCCTCGTACTCGCGCCCGAGCCGCTCGACCAGCTCGGCGGCGCCCGGGACGTCGTGCACCGCGCCGATACCCTGTCCGCAGCCCCAGATCGTCTTCCAGGCCTTCGGCTTCTCGCGTTCCGAGCCGAAGCTCATCTTCGACGGGTCGCTGACCGGCAGGTTGTCGGGGTCCAGGCCAGCGTTGCGGATCGAAGGCTTCAGGTAATTGCCGAGCACGCCGGTGAACAGGTTCGTGTAGACGATGTCCTCGGCCGACGACTCGACGATCATGCGTTTGTAGGCCTCGTCGGCGCGGGCCTCCTTCGTCGCGATGAAGGCCGAGCCGATGTAGGCGAGGTCGGCGCCGATCGCCTGCGCCGCGAGCACCGAGCGGCCGGTGGCGATTGCGCCCGACAGCAGCAGCGGCCCGTCGAACCACGCGCGGATCTCCTGCACCAGCGCGAACGGCGACAGGCCACCGGCGTGGCCGCCGGCGCCGGCCGCGACTGCGATCAGGCCGTCGGCGCCCTTGTCGATCGCCTTGTGCGCGAAGGTGTCGTTGATGATGTCGTGCAGCACGATGCCGCCGTAGCCGTGCACCGCGTCGTTGACCTCGACGCGCGCGCCCAGCGAGGTGATGACGATCGGCACCCGGTACTTCACGCACAGCGCCAGGTCGTGCTCGAGCCGGTCGTTCGACTTGTGCACGATCTGGTTCACCGCGAACGGCGCGGCCGGGCGGTCGGGATGGCGGCGGTCGTGCTCGGCGAGCTCTTCGGTGATCTGCTGCAGCCATTGCTCGAGCTGCTCGGCGGGCCGGGCGTTGAGTGCCGGGAACGAGCCGACGATGCCGGCCTTGCACTGCGCGATGACCAGGTCGGGGTTCGAAATGATGAACAGCGGCGAGCCGACGATCGGCAGGCGAAGCTTGTCTTTCAGGATCGGGGGCAGGCTCATGACGGGCGACTCTCCGCGTTTTGCTTGATGCGCTTCATGTTCGCGCAACGCGCATGGTGCCACCTTCCGGTCGCGCGAGGTGCCCGGCGATACAATCGCCCGATGCGCGATCGGCCTCCAGGTCCCGGCACACGGGCGTGCCCGACATGACCGCCGCCGGGCCCGAGCGCGCGCGCGGCCGCGCGATCGTCCTGGTCGGCGCCGGCATGGTGGCGGCGCTCAACGTCGGCAAGCTGCCCCCGGCGCTGCCCGCGCTGCAGCACGAGTTCGGGCTGTCGCTCGTGCAGGTCAGCTGGATGGTTTCGCTGTTCCTGCTCGGCTCGGCGCTGTTCGGCATCGTCGGCGGCTCGCTCGCCGATCGCTTCGACCCGCGGCGCGTGATGATCGGCGGCCTGCTGCTGACGGCGTTCACCGGCGCGCTGGGCGCGCTGGCCCCGGACGCGACGGTGCTGTTCGCGAGCCGGGCGCTCGAGAGCGTCGCGTTCATGCTCACCGTGCTGCCGGTGCCCGCGCTGCTGCGCGAGGCGGTGCCGGGCGCTTCGCTGCGCGGCTGGCTCGGCGTCTGGGCGACCTACATGCCCACCGGCATGAGCGCGGCGCTGTTCTTCGCGCCTGCGCTGATGGCCGTAGCCGGATGGCGTGGCGCCTGGGCGTTCTGCGCGGCAGTGGCCGCGGCCTGGGCGGTGCTGGTCGCGATGACGCAGCCGCGCCGCGCGGCCCACGCGGCGGCGCCCGCCCCGATCGCTGCACTCGCGGCCGCGACGCTGCGCTCGCGCGGACCGTGGCTGCTCGCGCTGTGCTTCGCGTTCTATGCGGGCCAGTTCACCGGCATCTTCAGCTTCCTGCCCAGCGTCTACCGCGAGTACGGCATCTCCGCGCAGCTCGGTGCGTCGCTCACCGCAGTGGCCGTGGCGAGCAACGGCGGCGGAGGGCTCGCTGCCGGCCTGCTGCTGCAGCGAGGGGTCGATCGCGCGACGCTGATCGTGGTCGTGGGCATCACGATGGCGGGCTGCGCGTGGGTCGCGTTCGGCAGCAGCCTGGGTTTCGGCTGGCGCTATGCGGCGATCGTCGCGCTGTCGACGATCGGCGGCCTGATCCCGGGCACGCTGTTCGCGACCGCGCCGTTCTACGCGCCTTCGATCGCGGCAGTCTCGACGACGGTCGGCCTGATGCAGCAGGGCTCGGGTCTCGGCCAGATCGTGTTGCCGCCCGCGATCGCGGCGCTTGCGCAATACAGCGGCGGCTGGAGTTCGACGTGGATCGCGACCGGCGCGGCGGCGCTGGTGACGGTGGCGCTGGGCCTGATGATCGGGCGCTACGACGCGGTCAGGCCGCGCTGAGCCGCCGGCGGCTCACTCGTCGAGCAGGCGCCGCGCGCGGTCGAGGTCGGGCGCCGGCGCCGTCGCCGGCCGGCCGCGTCGCTGGACGCGCCACCAGACGAACGCGCCGACCAGCAGCAGCGCGAACGGCCCGAGCCACAGCAGCCAGGTGTTGCGCTGAACCGGCGGCCGGTACAGCACGAAGTCGCCGTAGCGCTGCACCAGGTACGCCTTGATCTCGTCGTTGCTGCGCCCGGCCTGGATCATCGCCTCGACCTGGTGCCGCAGGTCGGCGGCGAGTTCGGCGTTGGAGTCGGCCAGCGTCTGGTTCTGGCAGACGAGGCAGCGCAGCTCCTCGGCGAGCCGGTGGTAGCGGTCGCGCTGCTCGGGCGAAGTCAGGATGCCGGTGTCGGTGGGCCCCGCAGCGGGGGCCGCCGCCGGTGCGGTCGTTGCGGCGGGCGCTGCGGTTGCCGCTGCCCCCGCGGCGGGCGCCGTCGGAGTCGGCGTGTCGGCCGCGCGTGCAGTGCCCGGGAGCCACGCTGCGGCGACCGCCAGCGCAAGCGCTGCGAGCAGCGCGGCGAGGCCGCCTGCGTGCCGGCGGTGCGCCGGCGTGCGAATCGTGGCGGGCGCGCGCATCACGAGCCCCGCAGTTGCCGCGCCATCGGCAGCAGTTTCGTCTGCAGCAGCTCGGGCGTCACCGGCCCGACCTGCTTGAAGCGGATCACGCCTTGCTTGTCGATCAGGAAGGTCTCCGGCGCCCCGTAGACGCCGTAGTCGATCGCGACGCCGCCCTTGATGTCGCTCACGACGACGGCGTACGGGTTGCCGAGCTTCCTCAACCAGGCGATCGAGTTGTCCGGCATGTCCTTCCACGCGAGCCCGACGATCGGCAATTCGCCGGTCTTCGCGAGCTCGTTGAACACCGGATGCTCGACCTGGCAGGCCGCGCACCACGATCCCCAGACGTTGAGCAACCAGACCTGGCCTCGCATCGCTTCGGGGGTCCAGGTGCGCGACAGGTCGTGCGTGACCGGCAGCGAGAACATCGGCGCCGGCTTGCCGATCAGCGGCGACGGGATCTCGCGAGGATCGTGATCGAGCCCCTTCAACAGGAACCACGCGATCGCCGCGAAGATCGCCACCGGGATCAGGAAACGCAGCGTCCTCATCGCGACGCACTCCGGGCGAGCCGACGCACGTCGTCGATCATGCGGCCTGTCCTCCGGGCACTGCGCGGGCCTCGCGCTCGACCGCGCGCCGGCGATAGCGGCGATCGGACGCGGCGACGAAGCCGCCGATGGCCATGATCACGCAGCCGAGCCAGATCCAGTTGACGAAAGGTTTGACGTGCGCGCGCACGACCCAGGCGCGGTCGCCGAGCGGTTCGCCCATCGACAGGTAGACGTCGCGCAGCAGGCTGCGGTCGATTGCGGCCTCGGTCATCGGCATCGACGACGCGCGATAGACGCGCTTCTCGGGCGAGAGGATCGCGATCGGCGCGGCGTCTGCGGCGCCGGCCCGGCGAATCTCGAAGCGCCCGCGCGTCGCGTCGTAGTTCGGGCCCGAGACCGGCGAGAGTCCGACGAAGTGGATGTCGTAGCCGCCCAGTTCGATGCGCTGGCCGACTTCCATCCGCAGTTCGCGGCCGCTCTCGTAGCTGGTGACGAGCGTGACGCCGGCGACGAACACCGCGACGCCCAGGTGCGCGACGTGCATCCCCCACGCGCTCGCAGGGTGCAGGCCGACGCGGCGCAGCGACAGCCGGCCGTCCGCGCCGCGAAGCATGTCGCGCACCGCGACCGCGACGCAGGCCGCGATCCACAGCGCGAACATCAGGCCGAGGCTGGTCATCGGCCTGAAGCCGTCGACGGTGAGCGGCAGCAGCAGCGCGGCGATCACCGACGCGGCCAGCGCCCAGCGCAGCCGCGCGACGAGGTCGGGCAGCTCGGCCTTCTTCCAGCGCGCGAGCGGCCCCACGCCCATCAGGAACAGCGCCGGCGCCATCAATGGGTAGAACACCGCGTCGAAGTAGGGCGGACCGACCGAGATCTTGCCCATGCCCAGCGTGTCGAGCACCAGCGGGTAGAGGGTGCCGAGCAGCACCGCCGCCATCGCCACCGTGAGCAGCACGTTGTTCGCGAGCAGCAGCGACTCGCGCGAGACCGCGCCGAAGCCCGGCCCGTTGCCGATCGCCGGCGCGCGCCAGGCGAACAGCAGCAGCGAGCCGCCGACCACGATCGCGAGGAACACCAGGATGAACACGCCGCGCGCCGGATCGGTCGCGAACGCGTGCACCGAGGTGAGCACGCCCGAGCGCACGAGGAACGTGCCGAGCAGGCTCAGGCTGAAGCCGACGATCGCCAGCAGCACGGTCCAGCTCCGGAACGTGCCGCGCTTCTCGGCCACCGACAGCGAGTGGATCAGCGCGGTGGCAATCAGCCACGGCATGAACGATGCGTTCTCGACCGGATCCCAGAACCACCAGCCGCCCCAGCCCAGCTCGTAGTAGGCCCAGAACGAGCCGAGCGCGATGCCCAGCGTGAGGAAGCACCAGGCGATCGTGGTCCAGGGGCGCGCCCAGCGCGCCCAGGCCGCGTCGAAGCGCCCGCCGATCAGGCCGGCGACCGAGAACGCGAAGGCGACCGACAGCCCGACGTAGCCCATGTAGAGAAGCGGCGGGTGGAACACCATGCCGGGATCCTGCAGCAGCGGGTTCAGGTCGCGGCCGTCGGGGGCCGGCGGGACCAGCCGCTCGAACGGGTTCGACGTGAACAGCAGGAACAGCAGGAAGCCGACTGCGACCAGCCCCATCGTCGAGAGGATGCGCGCGCGCAGCAGCGCCGGCAGCGACTCCGAAAGCAGCGCGACCGCTCCGGTCCAGCACGACAGGATCAGCACCCAGAGCAGCATCGATCCTTCGTGCGAGCCCCAGGTGGCCGCGATCCGGTAGGGCAGCGGCAGGTTCAGGTTCGAATGCGTGGCCACGAGCGAGACGCTGAAGTCGTTGCCGACGAACAGCGCCGCGAGCGATCCGAACGCGAACACCGCCAGAGCCATCAGCGTCAGCGCGGCGGGGCGCGCGATCCCCATCAGCCGCGCGCCGGTCGCGCCGCGCATCGCGCTGCCCAGCATCGGCAGCACGCCGAGCGCCAGCGACACTGCGAGTGCCAGTGCCAGCGCGAATTGTCCGAGTTCGGCGATCATGCCTGCCTCCGTGACGGGTCGATCGGCCGCTGCGCCGGCCGTGCGTCGCAGCGATCGTTCACTGCTTCGGCGCCTGCTGGAACTGCGCCGGCGCGCCCACCGGGTGGCCGGCGCGCTTGAGCGCCTCGGCCGCTTCGGGCGGCATGTAGTTCTCGTCGTGCTTGGCCAGCACCTCGCGCGCCTTGAACGTGCCGTCGTGTTCGAGCGTGCCCTGCGCGACCACGCCGCGACCCTCCTTGAACAGGTCGGGCAGGATGCCGGTGTAGGCGACCTGGATGGTCTTGGCGTTGTCGGTGACCGCGAAGGTGACCGTCGTGCCGTCGCCGACGCGCTTGACGCTCTCGGGCACCACCAGCCCGCCGATCCGGAACGGCTTGCCCTTCGGGGCCTCGCCGTCGACGATCTGCGTCGGCGTGTAGAAGAACACCAGGTTGCTGCGGAACGCGTTGAGCACCAGCGTCGCGGCGACCGCCAGCGCGCCCAGCCCGGCCACGATCCACAGCATGCGCTTGTGACGCGGTTTCATCGATTCGCTTCTCCGGGGCGCGCGGCCCCCGCCATCGAGCGCTCGGCGCGCATCTCGGCCACGCGCCGCAGGCTCTCGCGCCGGTGACGGCGCAGCCAGACCAGTTCGACGACCAGTGCGATCGCCAGCATTCCGTACGAGCTCCAGACGTAGAACCCGTAGCCGCCCATCGCGAGCCACTCGATCATCGCGTCGCGGCCCCCGCCATGGTCGGCGCCGCGTCGCCGGCCTTTCCGAGTTCGCCGACCCAGGCGCTCAGCGCCTCGCGCTCGAGGATGATGCTGCGCACGCGGTACAGCGCCACCGCGATCGTGTAGGCCCAGGCGGCCAGCGTCATCAGCAGCATCGCGGTCAGCATCGTGTGCGCCATCTTGGGCGCCGCCGTCATCGAGATCGACGAGCCCTGGTGCAGCGTGTTCCACCAGCGCACCGAGAAATAGATGATCGGAACGTTGATCGCGCCGACCAGCGCCAGCAGCGCCGCGGCGCGGTCGGCGCGGCGCGGGTCGTCGATCGACGCGCGCAACGCGATGAAGCCCAGGTACAGGAACAGCAGGATCAGCGTCGACGTGAGCCGCGCGTCCCAGACCCAGTAGGCGCCCCAGGTCGGTCGGCCCCAGAACGCGCCGGTCCACAGCGACACGAACGCGAACATCGCGCCGGTCGGGGCGAGCGCCTGCGCCATCATCGCCGACAGCCGGGTATTGAACGCGAGCGACATCGCGCACCAGAACGCCATCACCAGGTAGGTGAACATGGCCATCCAGGCGGCCGGCACGTGGATGAAGATGATCCGGTAGGCCTCGCCCTGCTGCCAGTCGGTGGGCGCGACGAAGAACCCGATGTACAGGCCCGCGACCGCGAGGATCGCCGCGACTGCGCCGAACCACGGGATCAGCGTGCCGGCCAGCGGGTAGAAGCTGGCAGGCGACGCGAACCGGAACCAGACGCTGCCGGTGCTGGACGAAGGGGTGCTCATTCGTGGGCGATTCTAACCGCCAGCGCGGTCGCAGCCGGCCCCAATACCCACGCCACGATCAGGCCGGCGCCCAGCAGCGACAGGTGGGCGTCGGCCCCCAGCCCCGACGTGAACGACTCCACTGCGCCGGCGCCGAAGATCAGCACCGGCACCGCCAGCGGCAGCACCAGCAGCGCCAGCAGCGACGAGCCGCCGCGCGCGCCCAGCGTGAGCGCGGCCGCGACGGCCCCGAGCCAGGACAGGATCGGCGTGCCGAGCGCCAGCGACGCCGCGAGCACCGCGATCGCGTCGGCAGGCAGGCCGAACTGCAGGCCGGCGACCGGCGACAGCAGCACCAGCGGCACGCCGGTGGCGAGCCAGTGCGCGAGCACCTTGCCGGCCACCAGCGCCGGCAGCGGCGCGGGCGCGAGCACCATCTGCTCGAGCGTGCCGTCGCCGTGGTCGGCCGCGAACAGGCGCGACAGCCCGAGCAGGCTCGCCAGCAGCGCGGCGACCCAGGCGATGCCGGGCGCGATCGCGCGCAGCAGCTGCGGATCGGGACTGACCGCGAGCGGGAACAGGCTGGTCACCAGCAGGAAGAACACCAGGATCACCGCGAGTTCGGCACGCGAGCGCATCGCCAGCCGCAGGTCGCGGCGGCACGCCCACCAGAGCGCGGGAAAGACGCCGGTGGCCGGCGTGTGCCTCACGGCTGCAGCTCGCCGAGGTCGAGCACCAGCGGCGCATGCGCGCACGGCAGCGGCTGGTGCGTCGCGACGAGCGCGAGCCCGCCGTTGGCGAGGTGGGCGTCGAGCATCGCGGCCAGCGTCTGCAGCCCGGCGGCGTCGAGCGCCGTCCCGGGCTCGTCGAGCAGCCACAGCGGGCGCCGCGACAGGCCCAGCCGTGCCAGCGACAGCCTGCGGCGCTGGCCCGCGGACAGGCGCACGAAGGGCAGCTGCGCCTGGCGCTCGAGCCCGACGCGGGCCAGTTGCGCGTCGATCGCCTGCGCGTCGACGTCGAGGCCGTCGAGCGCGGCCTGCAGGGCGAGGTTCTCGCGCGCCTCCAGGCTGTCCTTCCAGCCGCTCGCGTGGCCCTCGTACAGGCAGGCGCTGCGCCACTCGGGCGAGCCGGCGCGGCGCGGCTCGCCGCGCCAGCGGATCTCGCCCGCGACCGGCCGCGCCAGCCCCGCGATCGCGCGCAGCAGCGTCGACTTGCCGCTTCCGTTGGGGCCGACCAGCATCATCCAGCGCGATCGCGGCACGCTCAGGTCGAGCGACGCGAACAGCGTGCGATAGCCGGCCGCGCAGGCGAGCGCGCGAACCTCGAGTCCGTCGGAGTCAGGCCCGGCGCTCAAGGCGCGACCACGCGATCGATCACGATCGACACGTCGCGCTGGCCGGGCGCGACGTCGGCGCGCTGCCCGTAGAGGTCGCCGGGCTGGCGCATCGCGTTGCCGCTGCGGCTCAGGCGCGCCTCCAGCACCAGGGCGCCGGCCGACGACAGCGGCCGCGACGGGTCCATCGCGTTGGCGTCGCCGATCGAGAACTGCATCGGCAGGCGCGCGTCGGGCTCGCGCAGCACGGCGACCGGGATCGGCGGCCCGCCGGCCTGCCGCGCGATCACGTAAAGCGTGTCGCCGGGCCGCACCTGCGAGGCGAGCTTCGCGTCGACGGTGATCGTGCCGGTGACCGTCGACGTCGCCGCCGGCTTCGCGTCGCGGCCTGCGGCGCCGGCTGCGGGTGCGGGAGAACGCGCCGGAGGCGTCGTCGCGCTGCGCTGCGCGATCTCCGCTTCGATCCGCGCGAGCGCCTGGCCGATCTGCGCGGCCTCGTCGGAACCCGCCGGCAGGCCGTCGTGCAGCTTCTTCAGGTAGCCGCGGGCGCCTTCGAGGTTGCCGAGCCGGTACTGCGCGGCCCCCATCAGCGCGATCGCCTTCGGCTCGTCCGGGTTGGCCGCGAGCGCCTGCTCGAGCAGCGACGCCGGGCGCCCGGAAAAATCGCCGCCCGCCAGCAGCGCGGCCGATTCGGCGAAGTCGGCGAGCAGGCGGGCGTCGGGCGGCAGCAGGCGCACCGCCTGCTCGAAGGCCGTCACGGCCTCGGCGTGGCGGCCCTGCATCCGGCGCGCCTCGGCGAGCATCGCCCAGGCTTCGCCGTCGTCGGGCTCTTCGCGAGTGCGCTGTTCGATGCTGCCGATCAGCTTCTCGACTTCGGCCGCATCGACTGGCCGGTGGTCGGCGCGCAGGTCGATGCCGGCGAGGTCGGGCGCGCCCACGCGCTGGTAGACGCCGACCGCGATCAGGGGCACCACCACCGCGAGCGCCAGCGCGACCAGCGTCGGGGCACGCCTCGGCGCGGTTTCGCCTTCGCCCGCACTGCCTGCAGCGGCCGCGTCGGGCAGGTCTTCGGCGACCTGGCGCAGCAGGTCGGCCTGCGCCTGTTCCGCTTCGGCGTCGCTCAGCCGCCCGGCGGCGTGCTCGCGCTCGATTTCGTTCCTGCGATCGCGAAAGACCGCGACGCGGCGGCGCTCGTCGTCGCGCACGTCGGCCTGCGACGGCGAACGTGCGGACAGGAGCGGCCAGACGATGACGGCAGTCGCCACGACCGTGGCGACGGCAATGGATACCCAGAGCAGCATCGGCGGGAGCCGGCCGGCAGGGCACGGCGGCGGGAAACGGGGTCAGCGCGGATTGTCGCACAGCCCCGCGGGCCGGCGCTCAGTGTCCGAGCGGCAACTCGCCCTTTGCCAGCCGGCCGGCGAGCACGTCGAGAAAACGGCTGCACGCCTCGAGCTGCGCGATCTCGACATATTCGTCGGGCTGGTGCGCGACGCGGATCTGCCCCGGGCCGCAGACGATCGTGGGCACGCCGATGTCCTGCAGGATGCCGGCCTCGGTGCCGAAGCTGACCCGGCCGGCCGACGCGTGTCCGCACAGCGGCATGATGGCCTGCGCCAGGTAGACGTTGCCGCGTTCGTCGAGCGCCGGCGTGTCGAAGATCTCCTCGAATTCGATGGCGGCGTCCGCCGAGATCGCCCGCATCGCGGGCAGCAGCACCGAGTCGCAGTAGCCGCGGATCTCGCCCAGCACGTCGGACGAGCGGGTGCCGGGCAGCGCGCGGATCTCGAGCAGGAACTCGCAGTCCTTCGCGGTGATGTTGTGCGCGGTGCCGCCCTCGATGCGGCCGACGTGCACGCTGGTGTGCGGGAACTCGAAGCCGTCGTGCCGCGCGGCCGCGTTCAGGCGTTTCTGCAGCGCATTGACGAAGACGACGATCTCGGCGGCGTACTCGACCGCCGAGACGCCCTGGTCGCGCAGCGACGAGTGCACCGAGTGGCCTCGCACCTTCACGCGGTAGCCGGCGGCGCCCTTGTTGGCGACGACGACCTGCATCGAGGTCGGCTCGCCGATGATGCACGCGGCCGGGCGCACCGGCGCGGCGGCCAGCTGCGCCGCGAGCTGGCGCATGCCGTGCATGTTGGTTTCCTCGTTGTACGACAGCGCGACGTGCAGAGGCGTGCGAAGCCCGGCCCGCGCGAAGCGCGGCGCGGCCTCGAGCACGCAGGCGATGAATCCCTTCATGTCGGCCGCGCCGCGCGCGTACAGGCGGCCGTCGCGCTCGGTGAGCACGAACGGATCGGAGCTCCATGCCTGTCCGGCCACCGGCACGACGTCCGAGTGGCCCGACAACATCAGGCCGGGGCGATCGACGGGGCCGATCGTCGCGAACAAATTGGCCTTGCCGGGCTCGTCGCCGACCTGCACGTCGACGCGCGCGCCGCACTCCCGCAGCCGCTCGGCGGACCAGTGGATCAGGGTCGCGTTCGGGTTCGCGCTGACGGTGTCGAAGGCCACCAACCGGCGCAGGATCTCGATGACGGGGGAGATGGTTATTCCTCTTCGCGTGGGCGCCAGGCGGCGCGAAGCCGGCTCTGCACGTTCGGCGGCGCTTCCTCGTAGCCGAGCAATTCGAGCGAGTAGCTGCCCTGGCCGCCGGTGATCGCCTTCAACCGCCCCTGGAAGTCGGACAACTCGGCCAGCGGCGCGCGCGCGCTGAGCATCGCCATGCCGGCGCGCGCGTTGCCGGTGCCCGAGACCTGGCCGCGCCGCGCCGACAGCTCGCCCGACACCGCGCCGATGGCCTCCTGCGGAATCGTCAGCTCGAGCGAGACGATCGGCTCGAGGACGATCGGCCGCGCCCTGGCCGCGGCGTCGAGGAAGGCCTTGCGCCCGGCGGTGATGAACGCGATCTCCTTGCCGTCGACCGGATGGCTCTTGCCGTCGTAGACGGTGACCTGAACGTCCTGCACAGGGAATCCGGCGACCGCGCCGCCGGAGAGCGCCTGGCGCACGCCTTTTTCGACCGCCGGGATGAACACGCTCGGGATCGCGCCGCCCTTGACCTCGTCGACGAAGCGGAAGCCCTCGCCGCGGGCGAGCGGCGCCACGCGCAGGAACACTTCGCCGAACTGCCCGGCTCCGCCGCTCTGCTTCTTGTGCCGATGGTGGCCCTCGGCCGCAGCGGCGATCGTCTCGCGATAGGGGATCGTCGGCGGGTGCGCGTCGACCTCGAGCTTGTACTGCGAGCGGATGCGCTCGAGCACGCGGCCGACGTGCAATTCGCCCAGGCCGCGGATCACCGCCTCGTGCGTGACCGGGTCGTGCTCGACGCCGAGGCTCGGGTCCTCGGAGGTCATTCGCTGCAGCACTTCGGCGAGCTTCTGCTCGTCGCCGCGGCGCTTCACGCGCACCGCGAGACCGTAGACCGCGTGCGGCAGCGGCAGCGGCCGGAAGTGGATTGCCGCATCCTCGGGGGCGTCGTGCAGCACCGCGTCGAAGGCCAGCTCGTCGATCTTCGACAGGGCGCAGATCTCCCCCGGGCCTGCCGACGACAGCGGGCGCGTCTCGCGGCCCTGCAGCAGCATCGGCGTGCCCGCCTTGACCGCCTTGCGCCCCTCGCCGACGTAGAGCAGCGTGTCGGGCGTGATCGTCCCCTGGTGCACGCGGACCACGCCGATGCGGCCGACGTACGGATCGATCTCCACCTTGAACACGTGCGCGAGCACGTGGTCGGAGGGATTGCGCGTCGCGGTGAACGACTCGGCGCGCTCGCGATCGCCGGCCGGCCAGCGCTCGAACAGCGGCGGATTGCCCTCGGTCGGATTCGGCGCGAGCCGCACGATGAAGTCGGCCAGTTCGGCGACGCCCGCGCCGGTGCGCGCCGACGCGAACAGGATCGGCACGATGTGCGCCTCGCGCAGTGCGCGCTCGAACGCGTCGTGCAGCGTCTGCACGTCGATCTCCTCGCCCGACAGGTAGCGCTCGGTGAGCGAGTCGTCGACCTCGACCACCTGCTCGACCAGCGCGCGATGCGCCTCCTCGACGCTGCCGAAGTCGGTGGCCGCGCCGGACGGCGCGAAGAAGCAGTCGGCGACCGAGCGGCCGCCGCCGGTGGGCAGGTTCACCGGCAGGCACTCCTGCCCGAACGCCGCGCGCAGCTCGTCGACGCGCGCAGGCAGGTCGACGTCGTCGGCGTCGATGCGGTTGACGACGATGAAGCGGCACAGCCGACGCGTCTGCGCCCACAGCGCCATGCGCGCCGCCGACAGCTCGATGCCGTGCTGCGCGTTCACGACGATGCCGACCGACTCGACCGCGTCGAGCGCGGCCATCGCGCGACCCGCGAAATCGGGGTAGCCGGGCGTGTCGAGCAGGTGCACGCGCACGCCGTCGCGCTCGAAGTGCGCGCAGGCGACTTTCAGCGAATGGCCGTGCTCCTTCTCCAGCGGGTCGTAGTCGCAGACCGTGCTGCCGCGCTCGACGGATCCCACGCCGGTGAGCGCGCCGCCGGCCGCCAGGAGCGCCTCGACCAGGGTCGTCTTGCCGACGCCGGCGTGACCGACGAAGGCAAGCGTTCGCAGATTCGCACTCGGGTGCGCGGGCATGCGGAAACCCCCAGGGGAAAGTGGCGGCACGGGCTGACACCGAAGCATGAATGCATCGGGGCGGCCGGCGCAAGCGCGGCGGCGCGCGGGCGGTGCCGCCCGCCGCAGCGCTCCGCTCCGGCGCGCGAACCCGAAACCGGGTATAGTGTCGGGATTGTGCGTCGCAACATGCGGGCGTCCTGCCCGTTTCGTCGCAGCGGCCACGATCCATCGTCCCCGACCTCTCGCCTCCTCGAAAGATCCTCTTTCCGACGGTTCTGGCATTGCGGCTTCCGGTTGGCGTCGATGCACGACCCCAACCCGGGAGGTTCCTGATGAGTTTCTCCGAACTGGGCATCGGCTCGCCGATGCTCGACACCCTCGTTGCCGCCGGCTATACCGAGCCGACCGCGGTCCAGAAGGCGGCGATCCCCGCCGCGCTGGCGGGCGCCGACCTGCTGGTGTCCTCGCACACCGGCAGCGGCAAGACCGCCGCATTCATGCTGCCGAGCCTGCAGCGCCTGGCCGGCACTCCGGGTCGCGCCGGTCGCGGCCCGCGCGTGCTGGTGCTGGCGCCGACGCGCGAGCTGGCGATGCAGGTCAACAAGGCGGCGCTGAGTTACGGCCAGGGGCTGCGCCGCCTGCACACGCTCACGCTGGTCGGCGGCACGCCGTATGGCCAGCAGATCCGCATGCTCGAGCGCCCGGTCGACGTCGTCGTCGCCACGCCGGGCCGCCTGCTCGACCACATGAGCAGCGGCCGCGTCGACTTCTCGCGGCTCGAGACGCTGGTGCTCGACGAGGCCGACCGGATGCTCGACATGGGCTTCCTGGCCGACATCGAGGCGATCGTCGCGCAGACGCCCGCCGATCGGCAGACGCTGATGTTCTCCGCGACGCTCGACGGTGTCGTGGGGCAACTGGCGCGCCGCCTGACGCGCGACCCCCGTCGCATCGACATCGCGGCGACGCCGACGCGCGGAGCCGACATCGAGCAGATCCTGCTGTTCGCCGACGACATGGCGCACAAGACGCGCCTGCTCGATGCGCTGCTGCGCGACGCGGAGATGCAGCAGTGCGTCGTGTTCGCCGCGACGAAGCGCTCCACCGAGGAGCTGTGCGGCCTGCTGGCCGACAGCGGCTTCAGCGTCGCCGCGCTGCACGGCGACATGCAGCAGGGGCAGCGCACGCGCACGTTGCAGCGGCTGCGCGATGGCCACACGCAGGTGCTGGTCGCGACCGACGTCGCGGCGCGCGGCATCGACGTCGCCGGCATCAGCCACGTGATCAACTTCGACGCGCCGCGCCAGGCCGAGGACTACGTGCACCGGATCGGCCGCACCGGCCGCGCCGGCCGCAGCGGCGTCGCAGTGACCCTGATGGGGCATCACGAGAGGCACCGCGTGCTCGACATCGAGCGCTACACTGGCCAGCCGATCCGGGTCGACGTGATTCCGGGCCTCGAGCCGGTGCGGCGCGCGCCGCGTCCGGCCGCGAAGCCGGGGTACCGCGGCCGGCCTTCGGCGGCGGCGGGTGGCCGCGGCCGACCGGGCGCCGGTGGCCGCGGCGGCCACGGTGGCCATGGCGGCGCGCAGCGGCGCAACACGGGCTGGTAGGCGCGCGCCGCGAGGGGCGTGATCGGGCACGCGCCGCGCGGCGCGGTGTCGGGGTCCCGCGCCGCACGGCGCGTGACGGCGGAAATCCCGGCGGGGGCGTGCCGGGGCAGCACCGGAGACGATGTCGCTGGACCAGACCTGGACGCTGTCGGGCCGTGACCCTGCCGCGACGATCGCGAGACAGGGTTTCGTCGTCCTGACGCCGGACGAGTTGCGCGGGCTGGGCGGCGTCGACGCGGCATCGCTCGAGCGCTGGCGGCCGAGCTGGGACCGCCTGCCGCCGGATCGCTACCTGAAGGACGGCGGCCGCTACCGTTCCCGCCGGCACGGCTGCTTCGTGCACGAGCCGGCCAGCGGGTCGTTCGTTCAGTCGCCGCACCGCGCGCACTGGCAGCCGCTGGACTACAACGCGCTGCACGGCGGCATCGAGCGGATGTTCGAGCCGATCGAAGCCGCGATCGCCGGCGACGCCGCATGGCGCCGCCTGCTCGTCGCGCTGGGCACGCTGTTCGCGCGGATCGCCGCCGTCGAGCGCTGGTTCATCGAGGCGCACCAGTTCCGCATCGACACCACCGACGGGGTGGGCAGGCCGACGCCGGAGGGCGCGCATCGCGACGGGGTCGACTTCGTCGCGGTGATCCTGGTTGCCCGGCACCACGTCCGCGGCGGCGAGTCCCGGGTGTTCGAGGCCGACGGCCCGCGCGGCATCCGCTTCGTGATGGACCAGCCCTGGAGCGCGGTGCTGCTCGACGACGCGCGCGTGGTGCACGAGGCCACGCCGATCCAGCCCGACGGGGCCGACCCGCATCGCGACACGCTGGTGCTCACGTATCGGCGCGGCGGCTTCCAGTCACCCTGAATGCGCGGCGGCCGGGTCACCGCCGCCGCACCAGGCTGCAGCCGCGCGCCCCGCCGTGCGCCCGGTCGCAAAGCAGGCCGTCAGCAGGTAGCCCCCCGTCGGCGCTTCCCAGTCCAGCATCTCGCCGGCGCAGAACACGCCGGGCAGCGCGCGCAGCATCAGCCTTTCGTCGAGCGAGTCGAACGCTACGCCGCCCGCGGTGCTGATCGCTTCGTCGATCGGCCGCGCGGCCACCAGCCGAAGCGGCAGCGACTTGATTGCGGTCGCAAGTCGTTCGGGATCGGCGAAGTCCTCGGCGGCGAGCAGCTCGCGCAGCAGTCCCGCCTTGACGCCTTCGATGCCCGCGCGCACGCGCAGGTGGTTGGCGAGCGAGCGCCCGGCGCGCGGTCGCGCGAGCTCGGCGGCCAGCCGCGCGTGGCTGCGCGACGGCGCGAGGTCGAGCCGCAGCGTCGCCGAGCCGCGGGCCTCGATCGCATCGCGCAGCGGCGCCGCGAACGCGTAGACCAGGCTTCCCTCGACGCCCGTGCGCGTGACGACGCACTCGCCCTGGCGCGGCGCAGGGGCTTCGGCCACGTCGTCGACGCTGGCGACGACCGACTTCAGCGGACGGCCGGCGAAGCGCTCGCGAAAATGTTCCGACCAGCCCGCGCCGCGCGACGTGCCGACGTCGAAGCCGCAGTTCGCGGGGCGCAGTCGCGCGATCGTCGCGCCGCGCGATTCGAGCAGCGGCACCCAGGCCGCGTCGGAGCCCAGGCGCGCCCAGCTCGCGCCGCCGAGCGCGAGGACGACCGCGCGTGCATGCACCTGCCGATCGCCGTCGGGCGCCCGCATGTTCAGCGAGTGCGCGACGACGCCCGCGTTGCCGCTGCCGGTGATCGTCCCGGCCGGATCGCCCCAGCCGATCCAGCGATGCCGCATGTGGAACCTCACGCCCGCGTCGCGCAGCCGGTGCAGCCAGCGGCGAAGCAGCGGTGCCGCCTTCATTTCGGCCGGGAAGACGCGTCCCGACGAGCCGACGAAGGTGTGGACCCCGAGGCCGTCCGCCCAGCCGCGCAGCGCGGCGGGGTCGAAGTCGCGGACGATCGGCTCGAGTTGCGCGCGGCGCTCCCCGTAGTGCGACAGGAACGCGTCGAGCGCTTCCGAGTGCGTGAGGTTGAGCCCGCCGCGGCCGGCGAGCAGGAACTTGCGTGCCGCCGAGGGCATCGAGTCGAAGACGTCGACGGCGAGGCCGGCTCCGCAGGCGGCCTCCGCGGCCATCAGGCCGGCGGGCCCGGCGCCGATTACCGCGACGTCCGTGACGCGAACGGGCGCAGCGGCCGCGGCCGTGCCGGGCGCGTCGGGCATCGCTCAGCCCGCCCGCGCGCCGCTCAGCGCAGCGGCGAGATCTCGGGGTCGGCGTCCCAGGTCGTCGACGGACGTTGCGTGCGCGCGAGCCACTTGTCGAGCGCGTCGACGTGGTCGGCTTCCTCGCTGGCGAATTCGGAGGCCAGGCGCCGCACTTCGGGGTCGGTCGACTGCGTTCCGACCGAGCTGTAATACTCCATCGCGCGCACCTCGTTCTCGCGCGCATAGCGCAGCGCGTGCCACGGGTCGAGCAGGTAGTCGAACGCCTCGTCGCCGCCCGCCTCGGGCGGCGCGCTCCAGCGGTATTCCCACGACCTCAGCTTGGGCAGCACCGTCGTACCGGCCCGCGCCTTGATCTCGTCGCGATGCATCTGCGAGAAGTGGACCATGTCGCGGAACAGCGCGGCGACCTCGTCGTTGCGGTGCGCCTCCATCATGTCGGCGAGTTCGAGGTAGCGCTCGGCGGCCTCGGTTTCGAGGGCCACCGCGTGGGCGAGGAATTCCGGCAGGGTGTAGCTCATCGCGTCTCCTTCCGCCGGACCGCCGGTGCGGCGCCGGCCATCCGGAAGGTTCGCTCCCGCGGGCCGATCCGCAATTGATGCAGGTCAACGCAGGTCTCGCGCGGGCTGATCAGCGCACCGGGGCCTCCGCGCGGCCCGCGCCCTCAGGGGCGGGATTTCGTTGCCTCGTAGCGGGCACGGTTCGCCTCGTTGGGAGGGTACAGGCCCGGCAGCTCGGCGCCGCGCTCCACCTCGCCCATGATCCAGCCCTCGAGCCGCTCCTGCTCGACGGCGACCGGGACGACCTGTTCGAGCAGCGCCGCCGGGATCAGCACCGCGCCGTCGTCGTCGACCACCACGACGTCGTCGGGAAAGACCGCGACGCCGCCGCAGCCGACCGGCTGCTGCCAGGCCACGAAGGTCAGGCCCGCGACCGACGCCGGCGCGGCGACGCCCTGGCACCAGACCGGCAGCCCGGTGCCCAGGACGCCCGCGCCGTCGCGCACGACGCCGTCGGTGACCAGCGCCGCGACGCCGCGCTTCTTCATCCGCGCGCACAGGATGTCGCCGAAGATGCCCGCATCGGTGACGCCCATCGCGTCGACGACCGCGATGCAGCCTGCCGGCATCGCCTCGATCGCCGCGCGCGTGGAGATCGGCGACCCCCAGGATTCGGGCGTGGCGAGGTCCTCGCGCGCGGGCACGAAGCGCAGCGTGAACGCGCGGCCGACGAGCCGGGGCTGGCCGGGCCGCAACGGCCGCGTGCCTCGCATCCAGACGTTGCGCAGCCCCTTCTTCAGCAGCACGGTGGTCAGCGTGGCGGTCGAGACGCCCGACAGGGCGGCGACGACGGCGGGATCGAGGCTCATGGCGCGATTCCTGTGGTCCGGAGGCGCAATCGTATACTCGACGCCGAAGATCCATCCGACACGGGAGTCAATTCGATGCTCGAACTCCACTACGGGCCCGGCGCCTGCTCGTTCGTTCCGCACGTCGCGCTCGAGGCGATCAAGGCCGCGACAGGCGAGGACTTCGTGCCGCGCCCGGTGAAGCTGCACAAGGGCGAACAGCGCACGCCCGAGTACCTGGCGATCAACCCGAACGCGCAGGTGCCGACGCTGGTCGCCGACGGCAAGCCGCTGTCGCAGATCGTGGCGATCTGCGACTACCTCGACCGGCGCTTTCCGCAGGTCGGACTGTTGCCGACCGAGTCGTGGGCGCGCGCGCAGGCGATGTCGCAGTTCCTGTGGCTGAACAACACGGTGCACACGACCTTCACGCACGTGTTCATGCCCGAGAAGTTCTGCGACGGCGAGGCGACGATGGCCGAGCTCAAGCGCTTCAACGCGGCGCTGTATCGCACGCAGCTCGAGCGAATCCAGGGCTGGATCGCGGCTGCGAATCCCTACTGGTTCGGCGAGCGGCTGTCGTTCCACGACGCGTACGCGCTGACGCTGCTGCGCTGGGGCGGATTCGCGGGCATCGACCCCGACTCGCTGCCCGTCTACAAGGCGTACGTCGATCGCGTCGCGCAGCACCCGGCGGTCGCCGCAGCGATCGCGCGCGAAGGGATCAAGCTCAGCACGTTCAGGAAGGCCTGACGCGGGCGAGGCTGCCCTGCGCATCGGGATGGCCCGACGAGCGAAGCCATATGAAGCCGCGAGTCAGCCTGGTCACACTCGGCGTCGACGATCTCGAGCAGGCGATCCGCTTTTATCGTGACGGGCTCGGGCTGCCGACCGACGGCATCGAAGGCGCGCAGTTCGAACAAGGCGCGGTGGCGTTCTTCGACCTGCAGCCGGGCCTGCGGCTGGCGCTGTGGCCGCGCACGAGCCTGGCGCACGACAGCGGACTGCCCGTCGCCGGCTCGGCGAATCCGGGCGCATTCTGCCTCGCGCACAACGTCGACTCGAAGGCCGAAGTCGATCAAGTGATGGCCGAGGCGGGCGCGGCAGGCGCCGCCATCGTGCAGCCGGCCCGCGACACGTTCTGGGGAGGCTACGCCGGCTACTTCCGCGATCCGGACGGTCACCTTTGGGAGGTGGCCTGCAGTCCCCAGGCCGCGCGTGCGACGACGTCGCAGGCGGCCGCGCGGCGGTCCGTGCGCTGAAGGCAGCCGCGTTCGCGACCACGGCGGAGGCCGATCTCGTCGACGCGCTGCGGCCGCCGCAGCTTGTCGGCCTCCATGGTGGCGCGCATACTCAACCGTCGAGATGCCCCGATTCGGGCGCCGTGGGGCATCGGCGTACTCGACACACCCCAACGCATCGTCGCTACGGCCGGCGTCCGATCCGGGAGGTGCCTGTCATGGAAACACCCGTCGATCCCTCCGCATTGCGCGAGGAAGTCAAGAAGAAGTACCGCGACGTTGCTCTTCGGCCCGATGGCCAGTACCACTTCCACACCGGACGAAGGCTGGCGGCGAAGCTGGGCTACGATCGGGCAGTCGTCGACGCAATGCCGGATTCGGCGGTCGAGTCCTTCGCCGGCGTCGGCAATCCCTTTGCGACGGGGGCGCTCTTGCCCGGCGAGCGAGTGGTCGACGCCGGCTCGGGTGGCGGCTTCGATTGCTTCGTCGCGGCGCGCCAGGTCGGCCCCGGCGGCCGGATCGTCGGCGTGGACATGCTCGCGGAGATGCTCGATCGGTCCCGGCTTGCGGCCGAAATGCAGGGCTTGTCCAACATCGAATTCCGGGAGGGTTTCGTCGAGAAGATGCCGGTCGAGGACGGCTGGGCCGACGTCGTCATCAGCAACGGGGTGCTGAATCTGTGTGCCGACAAGCGCGCCGCCTTCGACGAGATCCGGCGGGTGCTGCGTCCGGGCGGACGCCTGCAGTTCGCCGACATCGCGAACGGCGCGCCGGTTCCCGCCACGGCGCGCGGAATCATCGACCTGTGGACGGCATGAATCGCCGGCGGTCTTCCGTGTGAAGCCTGGCGATCGATGCTGAACGAGGCCGGATTCGTCGACGTGCGCATCAGTGAACCCTGGGACACCTTCCGCGATGCCGCGGGCGAGAAGAATGCGCGCAAGTTCGAGGTCTACGGATACGCGTTCGTGGCGCGAAAATCCGGTTGACGTCGCGCGCGGCCTTGGCGGGCCGCGTCACTGCATCGAGTGGAGCCCGAACATGTTCCCCTCGGTGTCGATCGCGTGCGCGATGAAGCCGTACTCTCCGATCGACATCTTCGGGCTCTCGATGCGCCCGCCGGCCTGAAGCACGCGGTTCGCCTCGTCGGCGCAGTCGGCACAGCTGAAGTACACCATCGTCCCGCCGCCGCCCGAGGCGACGCCCGGCATCCTGATCAGTGCGCCCGACGCGCCCCCCGCGTCGGGCGCCATCGGAAATGCCCACATCTCGTGGGGGCCGGGGCTGTTCAGTCTTTGCAGTGTCGTCCCGAACACCGCCTCGTAGAAGCGCCGGGCGCGTTCCATGTCCTGCACGTAGATCTCGAACCAGCCAACCGGGTTGCGTGTCATCGTGTCACTCCTTCGTGGCGCCGTGCGCCGTGTGCCCGGTCGTGGCGGATCCGGGTCGGCATCGCGCGTCACGTCATCCCGAGCCGCCGCGCGCCCTCGCGGAACAGCGCCGCGCCGTCGGGATCGAAGCGGAACGCGGCGAGAAAGTCGGCAATGCCGTAGCGGGGGATCGCCCGGCGAATCGTCGCGGCGAGCTTGCGCGCCTCGTCGAGCGAGCCGGCCAGCGCCAGCGTGAAGGCCGCGATCGCGAGGATGTGCGCGTGCGCATTGGGCCGCGCCGCCGCCTTGGTGGCCCATCCGGCCGCCTCGTCGAATCGGCCGAGCCGCACCAGCGCCATCGCGCGCGCGCCCAGCATCCCGAACAGCAGCGGGTCGAACGGACTCAGGTGGCGCGACTGGTCGGCCGAGGTGATCGCGGCCAGCGGATCGCCCGACTGCGAGTGGATGAACGCGAGCGTGTAATGGCCCAGCGCGAAGTTCGGGCTGAGGTCGATCGCCTGCTCGAGCTCCACGACCGACTGGTCGTGCTCGTCGCGCAGCCACAGCGCCCGGCCCATCGCCCAGTGCGCGGCCGGGTCGCGATCGTCGACCAGGAGGCTCTGGCCGGCGGCGTCCATCGCCCTTTCGATCTCGGGTTCGCGATCGGTCCAGCCCTGGAAGGCGTTCTGGAAGTGCGTGAACGACAGGCCGGCCCAGGCTCGTGCGAAGGTCGGGTCGAGTCGCACGGCGGTCTCGAAGAAATGCCGGGCGTGCTCGTTGTCGGCCTTGCTGAACCGGTACATGTGCCAGAGGCCGCGATGGTGCGCCTCCCACGCGTCGAGCGAGTCGGGCGGCTTGAGGATCGCGCGGTTGCGCTCGATGGTTTCGATCTCGCTGGCGATCGACGCGACGATCCGGTTGCCGATCTCGTCGAGGACGAGCAGCGCATCGTCCGCGCGGTGGTTGAAGATCTCCGCCCAGACGATGCGGGCGCTGCGCGTCTCGGCCAGCTCGACCGACACCGACAGCCGATCGGCGTCGCGCCGCACCGACCCGCTGGCGACGTAGTCGACGTCGAGCATCCGGCCGGCGTCTTCCGGCGAGACGAGCCGCTCGTGCAGCGCGAACACCGTGCCTTGCGCGATGACGAACAGGCTTCGCAGCTTCGCGAGTCGGGTGATGACGTCGTGCGCGAGCGCGCCGGCGGTTCCGCCGCGCGTGCCGCTCGGGGTCGATTCGTCGACGAAGGGCATCACGGCCAGCGACGCCCGGCGCTGCGCGGCCGCAGCGACGTCGATCGCCTCGGCGGGTTGCGTCGCCAGCAGCAGCGAACGGGCCGCGGTCCCGGGTGGAGTCCCCGTGCGCGCGCGGGCGGCGCGCCATGCGTCGCGCAATGGCGTGCAGTCGAGCCCCTCGGTTTCGAACAGGCGCACGGCCGCCGCAAGGTGCTCCTCGCCCTCGCGCATCCGGCCGCGGCGCGCGAGCGCGGCCAGCATCGCCTCGTGGGCGCGCGCATCGAACGGCGACAGCCGCAGCAGCCGGTCGAGCCAGGCGAACGCTTCGTCGTCGGGCGCTTCGTCGGCCAGACGCGCCAGGAGCCCCGCGTGCAGGTCGCGAAAGCGTCGCCGCTGCGCGGCGAGCCATCCGTCGAAGACCGGGCTGCGGTCGACTTCGAGCCCCTCGAGGAAGTCGCCGCCGATCAGCTCGGACAGGCGTTGCCGGCCCGCCCGATCGAAGGCCTCGACGCCCGTCCCCGCGGCCTTCGCGACCTCGATCGCGTCGACGAAGCAGTCGGCAAGGTCGAGGGTCACGGTGTCGGCGCGCGTCTGCACGCGCCGGCGCTCGCCGTCGTCGACCAGGCCGCGAATCTTGCTCAGGCACCAGCGGAGTTCGCCGCGCGGATCGCTGGGTTCCTCCCACAGCAGTTCGCAGAGCCGGCTGCGCGTCTCCGCGCGCTGCGCGAGCGCAAGGTAGGCGAGCAGCGCGCGTACTTTCCTCGAAGCCGGCAGGGCGAGCTCGCGGTCGCCGCGCCAGATCGCGATGGGCCCGAAAAGCCGCATCCGGATCGAGGGCGCGGCGCCAGCGGCGTCGGTTGCAGCGGATCTGAAGGGCATTTCCACGCCGGTTACCACGCTCGCGCCCACGCCTGGCGCATATCGTCGATACCGTCGGTCAGGGCTCGCGGACGCGGCCGGACCGCAGGAACCCCGCCCTCGCAAGCGCGAGGCGGAATACCGCAGGACTCGACGGAGCCAATGACATGGACGCAGCCACCACCACCACCAACCAGAGCCGCCAGCCGGCCCCGCAGGCAGACCTCGCGGCGATCAAGTCGCGGCAGCAGGCAGCATGGTCGTCGGGCGATTATGCGCTCATCGGCACCACGCTGCAGATCGTCGGCGAGGACCTCTGCGAGGCGCTCGACCTTCGCGCCGGGAGCAAGGTGCTCGACGTCGCCGCCGGCAACGGGAACGTCTCGCTGGCCGCGGCGCGCCGCTGGTGCGACGTGGTCGCGACCGACTACGTGCCCGCCCTGCTCGAGCGTGCCCGCGAGCGGGCTGCGGCCGATCGGCTCGCGATGACGTTTCGCGAAGCCGACGCCGAGGCGCTGCCGTTTCCGGACGGCAGTTTCGACGCGGTCGTCTCGACCTTCGGCGTGATGTTCACGCCGGACCAGCCGCGCGCCGCGGCCGAGATGGTCCGCGTCTGCCGGCGCGGCGGCAAGATCGGCCTCGCCAACTGGACGCCCGAGGGCTTCATCGGCCAGCTGTTCAAGACCATCGGCAAGCACGTTCCCCCGCCGGCGGGCGCATCGTCGCCGGCGCTCTGGGGTACGCGCGACCGGATCTCCGAGCTGTTCGGGCGGCACGCGACCTCGATCGCGTCGTCGCAGCGGAACTACGTGTTCCGCTATCGCTCGCCCGAGCACTGGCTCGAGATCTTCCGGACCTGGTATGGCCCGGTGCTCAAGGCGTTCGGCGCGCTCGATGCCCAGGGGCAGGCCGCGCTCCGGGACGACATCCTCGCGCTGATCGGCCGGTTCAACCGTTCCGGGGACGGCACGATGGTCGTGCCGGGCGAGTACCTCGAGATCGTGATCACGCGCGGCTGACCGCTCGGCTCAGCCCCGGCCCGTGGCCAGGTTCGTCGCGATCTCGAACGCGAGCCGCCCGTCGGCGACGTAGGGCGACAGCGCTTCGGCGCTGTCGCCGACGATCGCGTCGACGGTCTTCGCGCGTTGCGCGTCGTCCATCTGCCGCGAGGCGGGGCTCATGCCCACGAGCGCAGTCGCGTTCAATCGCGCGAACACGCCGGGATCGTCGAAGCGAACCGTCCGCGTCAGGGTCCTGACGCGGACCTCGCCCAGGCCTGCGTCGGCGAGCAGGGATCGAAGCGCGTCGGCGTCGCCGAAGCCGTGGCGCTGGTCGACGAAGCTGCCCAGGTGCCGTTCCGCGACCCGATGCAGCGCGTGGAACAGCGGGACCTCGTCCTCGGGGCGCCAGGTCGCCACCGCGAACCTGCCGTTGGCGGCCAGCGCGCGCCGGCAGGCTTGTCGGGGAAGAACTGCAGCCCCTGCTGGCACACGACGACGTCGAACTTCTCGGCGTCGCGAAGCGGCAATGCGCAGGCGTCGCCCTCGCGCCAGTCGATGGCCGGCGCCGCCGTGCGCGCAACCGCCAGCATCGCCGGGCTGATGTCGACGCCGACGACGCGCCCGGCCTCGCCCAGGCGTTCGCGCGCCAGCCGGGCCACGATGCCGGTGCCGCACGCGACGTCGAGGACGCGGTCGCCCGGGGCGAGGTCCACGTCGTCGAGGATCGTTTCGGCCCATGGCCGGAACAGCGGGCCCACGAGGCAGCGCTCGTAGGTCTCGGGAAAACTCGAGAGATTCATCGCATAGGCAGGAAGCGACATGGCGACCTCCGTCGGTACTGCCTGCGAGTCGACGTCGCACCGTGCGGATCGATCGCAGGGCACGGTCACAGTATCGCCCCGGAGCAGCGCTCCGGAACAGATCCCCGGGTCGGCGGTCTGCAGGCGCAACGCCGCGCGCCGAAGGGTCCCGCAAGGCCCCGGTCGCTCGGCGGAGACGCCTACCGGTCCTGTTCCCAGTGGAACCTGTGCAACAGGCGGTGCACGACCGGCGCGAAGAGCAGGCCGGCGGCGACGAGGAACACCAGCCCGGCATAGAGCGCGTAGAGCCCGGCGAACAGCTTGCCTGCATCGGTGCGGGGCGCGTCCACGGGCCCCATGCCGCCCATCAGCATCGCGGAGTTCAGGAACGCGTCGCGCCAGGGCAACCGCTCGAAGTGCTCGTACCCCGCCATGCCGACCGCGAGCGAGACCCCCAGCAACGCGAACGCGGCAGCCGAGTGGCGCACCATGCGCCGGACGAAACGCCGGCGCGGAATCGGCGGATGCGAGCGGGCTTCGTACATGCTGCGTTCGTCCGTGAGCGAGCCGGGAGGCCGGGCCCGACGTTGCGATCAGGGCGGTTGCGGGAGGGTGGCGACACCCGGCCCATGGGCCGTGCCGAGAAACGCCTCGAGCGCCCGTTCCGTGTGCGTGCCGGCACGGGCCGCCAGCGCAGCCGGCGCGCCCGTCGAGACGATGCGGCCGCCCCCGGCGCCACCCTCGGGGCCGAGGTCGACGATCCAGTCGGCCTCGGCCCAGATGTCGAGGTTGTGCTCGACCACCACCAACGTGTTGCCCGCGTCGACCAGCCGGTGCAGCACCCGGATCAGCTTCTCGACGTCGGCCATGTGCAGCCCCACCGTGGGCTCGTCCAGCACGTACAGCGTGTGCGGGCCCGGAGGCAGCGTCCTGCCCGCCGCGAGCGCCTTCGCGCGGGCGCGCGCGACGCGCGGGTCGTCGTCGGCGCCTTCGCCGCGGTTGCGCACCTTGGCGAGCTCGGTGACCAGCTTGATGCGCTGCGCCTCGCCTCCCGACAGCGTCGGGCTCGGCTGGCCGAGCGTCAGGTAGCCCAGGCCGACGTCCTGCAGCAGTCGCAGCGGGTGGGCGATGCCGGGGTGTGCCGCGAAGAAGTCGACGGCCTCGTCGACGTCCATCGCCAGCACGTCGCCGATGCTGCGGCCGCGCAGTCGAACCTCGAGCGTCTCGCGGTTGAAGCGTCGCCCGCGGCAGACGTCGCACAGCACCTTGACGTCCGGCAGGAAGCTCATCTCGATCGTCTGCTGGCCCTGTCCTTCGCAGGCCTCGCAGCGTCCGCCCCCGGTGTTGAAGCTGAAGCGCCCCGGGCTCCAGCCGCGGATGCGCGCCTCGCCGGTGTCGGCGAACAGCCTTCGGATCGCGTCCCAGAAACCGACGTAGGTGGCGGGACACGAGCGCGGCGTCTTGCCGATCGGCGTCTGGTCGACTTCGAGCACGCGCGTGATGCCGTCCCAGCCCTCGATGCGCTCGACGCCGGCCAGCGGCGGTGCGGCCTTGCGCTGGTTGCGGGCGCGAACCTGCGCTGCGACGTTCGCGAGCAGCACGTCGCGCGCCAGCGTCGACTTGCCGGAACCGGAGACGCCCGTGACGACCGTCATCCGGCGCAGCGGGATGCGGGCGACGACGTGGCGAAGGTTGTGCAGGTGTGCGCCGCGCAGCACGAGCCAGTCTGCGTCTCCCGGCGGAGGGACCGCCCGCGGCGCAGCGAGCGGATGCGCCAGCGGGTTCGCGAGGAAGCGGCCGGTCAGGCTGTCCGGATGGCGCGCCAGCTCCTCGTGATGTCCGGCGGCGATGATCCGGCCGCCGAGCTTGCCGGCGCCCGGCCCGATGTCGATGACGTGGTCGGCGCGGCGGATCGTGTCCTCGTCGTGCTCGACGACCAGCAGCGTGTTGCCCTTGTCGCGCAGTGCCTCGAGCGTGTCGAGCAGGATCCGGTTGTCGTGCGGGTGAAGTCCGATCGTCGGCTCGTCGAGCACGTAGCAGACACCCTGCAGGTTCGAGCCGAGCTGCGCGGCCAGCCGAATCCGCTGGGCTTCGCCGCCGGACAGCGTCGGCGCGGCGCGATCGAGCGTCAGGTAGCCGAGCCCGACCTCCGACAGGAACGCGAGCCGCGAACGGATCTCGGCCAGCACGTCGCGGGCGATCTCCTGCTCGCGGCCGGCGAAGCCGACCTGCCTGAGCCAGCGCGCGCAATCGGCGACGGGCATCGCAGTCAGCTCGGCGATCGACAGGTCGAGCAGCCTCACCGCGAGCGCCGCGCGATTCAGGCGTTTTCCGGCGCAGGCGGGGCAGGGCTCGGTGGCGGCCGACTCGGCGCCGCCGGCCTCGGCCGCGTCGCCTTCGGCCTGCGCGCCGAGCTGGTCGGCGAGTCTCTCGGCGAGCGCGCCGACCGCTTCGGCGGTCGAGTCCTCGTCGGAGCGGCCCTTCGGGTCGAGGGTCGGCACGTACGGGAGCTTCACGCCGGTGCCGAGGCAGCTCTGGCACCAGCCGATCTTCGAGTTGAACGAGAACATCCGCGGATCGGGCTCGGGGAAGCTCGTGCCGCACGACGAGCATGCGCGCCGGGTCGAAAACAGCTTCGTCCCGATCGCGGCCGACGCCCGAGCGTAACCGTCGGCGTCGCCGTGGTCGGCGGCGGCGCGCAGGTCGTCGAGTGGGGCCGCGACCATCACGATCCCCTTGCCGAGGTCGAGCGCGCGGCGCAGCGCGTCGCGCAGCGGCGCCTCGTCGGCCGCGTCGGCCACGAGATCGGCGACCGGCAGTTCGATGTCGTGCTCCACGTAGCGGTCGAGCCGCGGAAACCGGTCGGTCGGCAGGAAGCGGCCATCGACGCGAAGGTGGCCGAAGCCCTTGGCCTTCGCCCATTTCGCGAGGTCGGTGTAGACCCCCTTGCGCGCGACGACCAGCGGTGCGAGCAGGCCGACATGGCGGCCTCGGTAGTCGCGCAGGATCCGCGCGGCGATCGCGTCGAAGCCCTGCGGCTCGATTCGCACGTTGCAGTCGGGGCAGTACTGCTGGCCGAGCTTGACGTAGAGCAGCCGCAGGAAGTGGTAGATCTCGGTCAGCGTCGCCACGGTACTCTTGCGGCCGCCGCGGCTCGTGCGCTGTTCGATCGCCACCGTCGGGGGGATGCCGAACACGCCGTCGACGTCGGGCCGCGACGAGGGCTGTACGAACTGGCGCGCGTAGGCGTTCAGCGACTCGAGGTAGCGGCGTTGCCCTTCGCCGAAGATCACGTCGAAGGCGAGGGTCGACTTGCCGGACCCCGAGACGCCGGTGATCACCGTCAGCTTGTCGCGCGGCACCTCGACGTCGATGTTCTTCAGGTTGTGCTCGCGGGCGTGGTGCACGAAGATCGCTTCGCGCGCTCGATCTCGGAGAACGCTCTGGAGCGATCTTGCTGCGGGCTCTTCGGCCCTCAGCGCGGCTGTGCTCGCTTCGTGGCCGGGCCGAAGAGCCGTGGCGTACTGGGCCAGCGCCTTCCCCGTGTGCGTGCGCGCTTCGCTCGCCAGCTGGGCGGGGGTGCCGGTGGCGACGATGCGGCCGCCGGCGTCGCCGCCTTCGGGGCCGAGGTCGATCAGCCAGTCGCTGGCGCGGATCACGTCGAGGTTGTGCTCGATGACCAGCAGCGAGTGGCCCGCGTCGAGCAGCTTGCGGAACGCGCGCAGCAGCTTGGCGACGTCGTCGAAGTGCAGCCCGGTGGTCGGCTCGTCGAACATGAACAGCGTGCCGCGCCGGCCGGCTCTCGCGAACGCGTGGCCGGCGGCGGCCGCCTGCGTCAGGCCCTGGCTCGCGGCCTCGGCGAGGAAGCCCGCGAGCTTGAGCCGCTGGGCCTCGCCGCCCGACAGCGTCGGCACCGGCTGGCCCAGGCGCAGGTAGTCGAGGCCGACGTCGGCCAGCGGCTGCAGCCGGGCGCGGATGTCGTGCTCGCCGGCGAACACCGCCAGCGCCTCGTGCACCGTGAGATCGAGCACTTCGGCGACCGAGCGGGGTCGGCCGTCGCGGCCCGTGACCGTGACCTCGAGCACCTCGGGGCGGAAGCGCTTGCCGTCGCAGTCGGGGCAGCGCAGGTAGACGTCGGACAGGAACTGCATCTCGACGTGCTCGAAGCCGTTGCCGCCGCAGGTGGGACAGCGGCCGTTGCCGGCGTTGAAGCTGAAGGTGCCGGCCGTGTAGCCGCGCTCCTTCGACCGCTCGGCCGCCGCGAAGCGCTTGCGCAGCGGGTCGAACGCGCCGACGTAGCTGACCGGGTTGCTGCGTGCAGTCTTGCCGATCGGCGACTGGTCGACGAAGACCACGTCGCCGATCCAGTCGTCGCCGAGCAGGCGGTCGTGCGCGCCCGGCGACTCGGTCGGCCTGCCGCGCGCTTTCAGAAGCGCGGGCAGCAGCACGTTCTGCATCAGCGTCGACTTGCCGCTGCCCGAGACGCCGGTCAGGCAGACCAGTCGCTCGAGCGGGATCTCGATCGAGACGTTCTTCAGGTTGTGCTCGCGCGCACCTTCGAGCACCAGGCGCTTCGTTCCGGCGACGACCGGCTGGGGGCGCCCGGTGTCGACCTGCCTGCGCCCCGCCAGGTAGTCGCCGGTCAGCGTGTCGGACGCGCGCAGCGCCTGCGGATCGCCGTCGAAGACGACCCGACCGCCGCGCTCGCCGGGCCCGGGCCCGATGTCGATCATCCGGTCGGCGGCGAACATCACCTGCGGGTCGTGCTCGACGACGACCAGCGAGTTGCCGGCGTCACGCAGCCGCCGCATCACGCCGATCACGCGGTTCATGTCGCGCGGATGCAGGCCGATCGACGGCTCGTCGAGGACGAACAGCGTGTTGACCAGCGAAGTGCCGAGCGCGGTCGTCAGGTTGATCCGCTGCACCTCGCCGCCCGACAGCGTGCGCGACTGGCGGTCGAGCGTCAGGTAGCCGAGCCCCACCTGCTGCAGGTAGCGCAGCCGCGCGCGCGTCTCGGCGAGCAGCAGGTCCGCCGCCTCGTCGAGCGGCGCGGGAAGCCTCAGCGCCTCGAAGAACGCGGCGACCCGGTCGATCGGCAGCAGCATCAGGTCGTGGATCGACAGCCCGGCGACCTGCTGCAGCTGCGCTTCGCTCCAGTCGACTCCCGCCGGCAAGAAGCGCGTGTACGACGCATCGTCCGCGGCGGCAGACAGCGCAGCATCCGCCTCCGCGAGCGAGCCGACGCGCCAGAGGAGGGCGTCGGGCTTCAGCCGAGCCCCGCGGCAGACCGTGCACGGCGTGTACGAGCGGTACTTCGACAACAGCACCCGGATGTGCATCTTGTAGGCCTTCGACTCGAGCCAGTCGAAGAAGCGCCGGATGCCGTACCACTGCGACTGCCACTTGCCGGTCCAGTCGTCGCCGCCCTCGATCACCCAGCGGCGCTGCGCCTGGGGCAGCGAACGCCACGGGACGTCCATCGGCACGCCGGCCCTCGCGGCGAACTTCGCGAGGTCGCGCTGGCACTCCTTGAAGCTCTCGGTCTGCCACGGCTTGACCGCGCCTTCGGCCAGCGTCTTTCCTTCGTCGGGGATCACCAGCCCGAGATCGATGCCGATCACGCGCCCGAAGCCGCGGCACGTGTCGCAGGCGCCCAGCGGCGAATTGAACGAGAACAGGCTGGGCAGCGGGTCGGCGTAGGCGATGTCGCAGTCGGCGCAGTGCAGGCCGGTGCTGAAGCGCCATCGCGCAGACTCGTTGCCCTCGTCGTCGAGAACGTGGACCGACACCCGGCCGTGGCCGCGTTGGATGGCGTTCTCGACCGCATCCGCCACCCGCGAGTCCTCGACCGAGCCGGGACGGAAGCGATCCTGCACGACGTGAAGCACCCGGCCGCCCTCGTCCTGCCCGGTCGCCTGTACCCTGCCGTAGCCCTGCGCCTCGAGGTGGGCGCGGACCTCGTCCTCGCCGAAGTTCGCCGGCACGGCGACCGGGAAGCTCAGCACGAGTCTCGGATCACCGGCCGCGGCCGCGCGCGCGGCGATCGCATCGCGCACGCTCGCCACCGTGTCGCGGCGCACCGGTTGCGCGCAGCGCCGGCAGTGCAGCATCGCCGCGCGCGCGAACAGCAGCTTCAGGTGGTCGTTGAGCTCGGTCATCGTCCCGACCGTCGAGCGCGACGTGCGCACCGGATTGGTCTGGTCGATCGCGATCGCCGGCGGCACGCCTTCGATCCGGTCGACCTGCGGCTTGTCCATCCGGTCGAGGAACTGGCGCGCGTAGGCCGAGAACGTCTCGACGTAGCGACGCTGTCCCTCGGCGTACAAGGTGTCGAACACCAGCGACGACTTGCCCGATCCCGAAACGCCGGTGACGACCACCAGCTCGCCGGTGGGGATGTCGAGGTCGACGTTCTTCAGGTTGTTCTGGCGCGCGCCGCGGATGCGGATCGCCTGCCGCAGCACCGATTGCAGCGGCCGGCCCGGCGCCTCTGCCGAGGCGGGGACATCGTTGGGGGGCATCGGATCGTCGGGTGGTGCGGGAGGGGGCGACGAGTCTATCAGCATCGTCGCCGGATATCGGACAATGGCGGTTGCTTCGCGCCGGAACCCGCCGATGACCGCCCCCGCTCCTGTCGCTCCCCATCGCTCGAAGACCCTGGCCGGCGCGCTCGCGCTGGTCGCCGGCAGCGTCGGCGCCCACCGCCTGTATCTCGGCGCGCGCTGGTGGTGGATCTACCCGCTGCTGTCGCTGCCGGCGATGGGCATCGCGCTGCGGGCCGATCCCTGGTACCGGCATCCCGGCTTCTTCTTCGCCGCGGCCGTCGCACTGGCGGCGATGCTCGAGGCGATCGTGATCTGCCTGACGCCCGACCCGAAGTGGGACGCGAAGCACAACCCGCACTCGGGGCGAAGCTCGGCCAGCGGCTGGCCCGCGGTGCTGGTCGCGATGGCTTCGCTGATCCTGGGGGCGACGCTGATGATGTCGGTGCTGGCGATCGCGCTCGAGACGCTGTTCACCTCGATGGCCGGACGCTGAGCGAAAGACCATGACGACCGAATTGCTGTTCCGCGACGATGCGTACCTGAAGTCCTGCCCGGCGACGGTCACTGCGGCCGGCGGTCGCGGCTTCGAGGTCGACCGCACCGTCTTCTATCCGGCCGGCGGCGGGCAGCCCGGCGACACGGGCACGTTGCGCCGCTCCGACGGCAGCGTGCTTCGCATCGTCGACACGCGCAAGGGCGAGGCGCCGGACAGCGTGCTGCACCTGCTCGACGAGGGCGCGCGGCTGCCGGCGCCCGGCGAGCGCGTCGAGCTCGCGCTCGACTGGGACCGCCGCTACGCTCACATGCGCATCCACACCTGCCTGCACGTGCTCTCGTGCGTCGTCGTCGCTCCGGTGACCGGCGGCAACATCGCGGCCGATCGCGGGCGGCTCGATTTCGACATCGAGATGAGCCAGCTCGACGCCGGCCGCATCGAGCGCGAGGTCAATGCGCTGATCGCGCGCGCGATCGACACCGAGACCGTCTGGATCACCGACGAGGAGCTCGATGCGCGGCCCGAGCTGGTGAAGACGATGAGCGTCAAGCCGCCGCGCGGCGCCGGCCGCGTGCGGCTGCTGCGGATCGAAGGCATCGACCTGCAGCCGTGCGGCGGCACGCACGTGCGCAACATCGCCGAGATCGGGCAGGTGAAGGTGCTGCGGATCCGCAACGAGGGCAGGCGCAACCGGCGCGTGGAAATCGGCTTCGCCTGAGGGCGCGCGCGGCGGACGATGGCAAACCCGTTCCGCCGGGCACATAATCGCGACAAACGACAAACCCCGGGGGAATCCATGATCGATCGTCGCCGTCTGCTGGCGGGCGCCGCGCTCGCGCCGCTCGCTGCCGCGCTGCCGCGCGCAGCCTTTGCGCTACCCCTGTTCGAATCAGTGCTGATGTTCGTGCCGGCCGCGCCCGGCGGGGGCTGGGACGGCACCGGCCGTGCGATCGAGCAGGCTTGCCGCGCGGCGGGGCTGGTGGGCGCGTTCCAGTTCGAGAACGTCGGCGGCGCGGGCGGCATGGTCGGCCTGCCGCGCTTCGTGAACCAGCGCAAGGGCATGGCCAACGCGATGATGGTCGGCGGATCGGTGATGGTCGGCGCGGGAATCCAGAACAGGAGTCCGGTCACGATCCGCGACGTCGTGCCACTGGCGCGGCTGACCGAGGAGGCGGGCGCGATCGTCGTCCCGGCCAGCAGTCCGATGAAGACCTGGAAGGACCTCGAGGCCGCGATCCGCGCCAACCCGCGGGCGGTCAGCGTCGCCGGCGGCTCGTCCGGCGGTACCGACCACCAGCTGCTCGGCAAGGTCATCAAGGCGCTCGGCCGCAACCCGCGGGAGGCCGCGTACGTGGCGTTCGCCGGCGGCGGCCCGGCCAACGCGGCGATCCTCGGCGGACAGGTGACGGCGGGCATCTCCGGCTACTCGGAGTTCGCCGAGCACATCGAGGCGGGGCGCATGCGCGCGCTCGCGGTGTCGGGCTCGATCCGCATCCCGGGCGTCGACGTTCCGACGCTCACCGAGCTCGGGTTGCCGGTCACCGCGGCGAACTGGCGCGGCGTCTTCGGCGCGCCGGGAATCAGCGCGGCGCAACGCCAGGCGCTGGTCGACCTGCTCACGAAGATGCACGCGTCGCAGCCGTGGCGCGAGGTGCTGGCCCAGCGCAAGTGGGCCGACGTGTTCCTCGCCGGCGACGCGTTCGGCAAGATGCTCGCCGACGACATCTCGAGCACCGAGTCGGTGATGAAGGACCTCGGGCTCGCCTGAGCGTGGCGCCCTCGACGCGTACCCGGCGCGGTCCGATCGCGCTCGCCGTCGCGCTGCTGGCCGGTGTCGCCGTCGCGGCCTGGCAGGTCGCGCTGATTCCCGAGCCGGCACCGGGCATCGGCGTCGGCCCGCGCGCGCTGCCGGCCGCGCTGGTCGCACTGCTCGCCGTGCTCGGCGTCGCGTACCTGTGGGGAGCGCTGCGCGGACGGCAGGCCGACCTGACGGACGACCCGGCCGAGTCCGCGTTGCCCGGGGCGGGACGGCGCGTCGCGCTGCTGTCGTCGGGCCTCGCGGCGATCCTGGTCCTGACTCCGCCGGCCGGGATCGGCGTCGCCTGCAGCGTCGCGTTCGCGCTGGTCGCGCGCGCGTTCGGCAGCAGGCGTCCCGCGCACGACCTGCTGGTCGGCGTGGTGTTCGTCTTCGCAGCGTGGTTCGTCTTCGACCGGCTGCTCGGCGTTCAGCTCGGCCGGTTCGCCGCGTTCGTCCCCTGGCCGTGAGCCCAACGGCATGGATGCCCTGCACGCGCTGATCGGCGGCTTCGCGGCAGCGCTGCAGCCGACGATCCTGCTCTACGGTTTCCTCGGCTGCCTGCTCGGCACGCTGGTCGGCGTGCTGCCCGGCATCGGGCCCGCGCTGACGATCGCGCTGCTGCTGCCGCTGACCTTCAAGGTGCCGGCGGCCGCGATGTTCGTGATGTTCGCCGGCGTCTACTACGGGGCCATGTACGGCGGATCGACGACCTCGATCCTGATCAACACGCCAGGCGAGTCGGCCACGGTGGTCACGGCGCTGGAAGGCTACCGGATGGCGCGCGCCGGGAGGGCCGGCGCCGCGCTCGCGACTGCGGCGATCGGCAGCTTCGTCGCCGGCACGATCGGGACCATCGCGCTGACCTTCATCGCGCCGCTGGTCGTCGAGGCCGCGCTGAAGTTCGGGCCCGCCGAGTACTTCAGCCTGATGCTGCTGTCGCTGGTCGCGGTGTCGGCCGTTCTCGGCAACTCGGTGTTGCGCGGCCTGGTGGCGCTCTCGCTGGGCCTGCTGCTCGGGCTCGTCGGCGTCGACATCCAGAGCGGGCAGCCGCGCTTCACGTTCGGCACGTCGGAGCTGCTCGACGGAATCGAGTTCACCGCTGCCGCGGTCGGGCTGTTCGCGGTCGGCGAAGCGCTGTTCCTCGCCTGGCAGGGGCGGACGGCTAACGACGAGGCGCTGCAGGTCGGCGGACCCGTCGCGATGACCCGCGAGGACTGGCGGCGCAGCTGGAAGCCGTGGCTGCGCGGCGCGGCGTTCGGCTTTCCGATCGGCGCGATGCCGGCCGGCGGCGCCGAGCTGCCGACGCTGCTGTCGTACTACACCGAGAAGAAACTCGCGCGCCACCCGGAGGAATTCGGGCAGGGCGCGATCGAGGGCGTGGCCGGCCCCGAGGCGGCGAACAACGCGTCGGCGGCCGGCGTGCTGATGCCGCTGCTGACGCTGGGCATTCCGACCTCGGCGACCGCCGCAGTGATCCTGTCGGCGTTCGAGAGCTACGGCATCCAGCCGGGGCCGATGCTGTTCACGCAGCAGGCGGGCCTCGTCTGGACACTGATCGCCAGCCTGTACATCGGCAACGTGATCCTGCTGCTGCTGAACCTGCCGCTGGTGCGACTCTGGGTGCGCCTGCTGTCGATTCCGGCCCCGATGCTGTATGCCGGGATCGTCGTGATCGCGACCATCGGCGTCTACGGCGCCAGCAATTCGCTGTTCGACGTCGGATTGCTGTTCGCGTTCGGCGCGCTTGGCTATGCGCTGCGCCGTTTCGACTTCCCGGTCGCGCCGCTGGTCGTCGGCCTGATCCTCGGCCCGATGATGGAGCAGTCGATGCGCCAGGCGCTGACGATCAGCCAGGGCGAGTGGAGCACCTTCGTCGTGCGTCCCCTGTCCGGCACCCTGCTCGCGATCGCGCTCCTCCTGCTGGTCGCGCCGCGACTGTGGGCGCTGCTGCGTCGCGCTCGCTCGACTTGATACGATGCCGCTGATGAACGCCTGGCCCGCGCCGCCGCCGATCGCCTCCGGGCGGATCTCGCCCTGCATCCTCGAGGGGCACGGCCGGCGGCTGCGCACGCGCTGCCGCGACCGGGGCGGTTAGACGGAGGATGCCGACGTTGGGTGCCGAACGATCCAGGGAAGCGACCGAGGCCGAAGCGACGCTCGAGCTGTGGCTGGCTCGCGAGCGCGAGGTCCGGCTGCTGATGGCGCCGGCGGGGAAGATTCCCGCCGGGGAACTCGCCCGCGGCCCGGGGCTCGACTTCCTCGAGCGCATCGGCCGCGGCGAGATACCGTCGCCGCCGATCATGCAGACGCTCGACTTCGTGCCGGTGGAGGCCGAGCGCGGTCGCATGGTGTTCCAGGGAACGCCGAAGCCCGACTACTACAACCCGATCGGCTCGGTGCACGGCGGCTACATCGCGACGCTGCTCGATTCGGCGCTGGGCTGCGCCGTGCACACGATGCTCGAGCGCGGGTACGGCTACACGACGCTCGAGCTGAAGGTCAACTACGTGCGGGCGCTGACCGACAAGACCGGTCCGGTGCGCGCCGAGGCGCACGTGGTCAACGTGTCGCGCCAGGTCGGCGTGGCGCAGGGGCGGCTCTTCGACGCCGCTGGCCGCATGTACGCCTGGGGTTCGACAACCTGCCTGATCTTCCCCCTGCCCGAGAACGCCCCCTGACGCGGATGTCATCGCCATGACGACGAACCGGACCATCATCTCCACCCCGGCGGCGCCTGCCGCGATCGGGCCGTACTCGCAGGCGGTGCTCGCCGGCCGGACCGCCTACCTATCGGGCCAGATCGCGCTCGACCCCGCCACCGGCCAACTGGTCGAAGGCGGCATCCAGGCGCAGGCCGAGCAGGTGTTCCGCAACATGAAGGCAGTGGTCGAGGCCGCCGGCGGCTCGCTCGCGCAATGCGTGAAGCTCACGCTGTTCCTCACCGACCTCGCGCACTTCCCCGTGGTCAACGAGATCATGCAGCGTCACTTCGCGCAGCCCTATCCGGCGCGCTCGACCGTGGGTGTCGCCAGCCTGCCGCGCGGCGCGCTGTTCGAGGCCGAGGCGATCGTGGTCCTCGACTGAAGGCGGCGCCGAGCCGGTCCGGGCAGGGTGGCGCGCAAGGCTGGCGAGGCCGATTCCTCCGCCAAGGCGAGCGGAGACGCGGCGCTGTTCGCGCGGCTCGGCGTCCGGCGCGAGCAGGACCTGGTGCTGCACCTGCCGATCCGCTACGAGGACGAGACGCGGATTTCGACGATCGCCTCGGTGCGCTCCGGCGAGACGGTGCAGGTCGAGGGCGTCGTCGCGCGGCAGGAGATCGTCGCGCGTCCGCGGCGCACGCTGGTGGTCGAGCTGCGCGACGAGACCGGCGCGATCGCGCTGCGCTTCTTCCATTTCTACGGATCGCAGCTGCGGCAGTTCGCCGCCGGAAACCGGGTGCGCGTACTCGGCGAGGCACGCGGCGGGCTGTTCGGGCTCGAAATGGTCCACCCGCGCTACCGGCTGGTCGATGCCGGCGAGCCCCTGCCGCAGGCGCTGACGCCGGTCTACCCGACCGTGTCGGGCCTCGGGCAGGCGCGGTTGCGCGCGGCGATCCTGCGCGCGCTGCGGGGACTCGACTGGCGCGAAACCGTGCCGGCGGACGCGATCGCCCGGCTCGGGCTGCCTGCGTCGGCCGAAGCCCTGCGCGCGATCCACCAGCCGGCGCCCGACACGCCGGCCAGCGCGCTGCACGAGCGCACGACGCCGGCGTGGCGGCGCGTGATCTTCGACGAGTTGCTCGCGCAGCAACTGTCGCTCAAGCGCGCGCGGGCGGCGCGCGCCGGGCAGCTCGCGCCGGCGCTCGCCGACGACTCGCTCGCGCGGCGCCTGCTCGAAGCGCTGCCGTTCAGCCTGACCGGGGCGCAGCGGCGCGCCTGGCGCGAGATCGGCCGCGAGCTGGCGGCCACGCAGCCGATGAACCGGCTGTTGCAGGGCGACGTCGGCAGCGGCAAGACCGTCATCGCGGCGCTCGCGGCGGCGCAGGCGATCGGCAGCGGATGGCAGACCGCGATGATGGCGCCGACCGAGATCCTCGCCGAGCAGCACCTGCGCAAGATCGGCCCGTGGCTCGCGCGCATCGGCGTGCGCATTGCCTGGCTGTCGGGATCGCTGAAGGAGTCGGAGAAGAAGGCGGTGCGCGCGCGCGCGGCCGCCGGCGAGGTCGACATGCTGATCGGCACGCACGCGCTGATCGAGGACACGGTCGCGTTCGCGCGGCTCGGCCTGGCGATCGTCGACGAGCAGCACCGCTTCGGCGTCGCGCAGCGGCTCGCGCTGCGTGCCAAGCTCGAGGCGTCCGCTGCGGTGCTGCCGCACCAGCTGATGATGAGCGCGACGCCGATTCCGCGCACGCTGGCGATGTCGTACTACGCCGACCTGGACGTGTCGGTGATCGACGAATTGCCGCCGGGCCGCAAGCCGGTGCGCACCAAGCTCGTTTCGGAAGCGCGCCGCGACGAGGTGATCGCTCGGGTGCGTGCGGCCGCGGCGGCCGGGCGGCAGGTCTACTGGGTGTGCCCGCTGATCGAGGAGAGCGAGGCGCTCGACCTGCAGACCGCGATCGACACGCACGCCGCCCTGGTGCAGGAGCTGGCGCCGCTGCGAGTCGGCCTGGTGCACGGTCGGTTGCCGCCCGGCGACAAGCAGACGGCGATGGCCGATTTCGCGAGCGGCGCGCTGCAGGTGCTGGTCGCGACGACCGTGGTCGAAGTCGGCGTCGACGTCCCCAACGCGACGCTGATGGTGATCGAGCACGCCGAGCGGTTCGGCCTGGCGCAGCTGCATCAGCTGCGCGGGCGCGTCGGACGCGGCGCCGGGGAGAGCGTCTGCGTGCTGATGTATCGGGGCCCGCTGTCGGCGGCGGCGCGCGAGCGGCTGAAGACGATGTACGAGACGTCCGACGGCTTCGAGATCGCGCGCCGCGACCTGATCCAGCGCGGCCCGGGCGAGTTCCTCGGCGCGCGCCAGTCCGGCGAGGCACTGCTGCGCTTCGCCGACCTCGAGCGCGACAACGACCTGCTCGACGCGGCGCGCGAGGTCGCGGCGCGGCTGCTGCGCGAGGATCCCGCGCGGGTCGACGAGCACCTGCAGCGCTGGTTCGGCGGGCGCGAGGAGTTCCTGCGCGCCTGAGCGCGCGACGCTACAGCAGGGTGGCGGCGCGCGCGATCGCCACGAGGCCGGCCGCGGCCGAGTCGCCGTCGGCCACGTTTCCGCGCAGCCCGAGCCGGTGCATCGCCCTCGCGTATCGCGCCGACAGGTCGGTGCGCGCGACGACCGTCGCCGCCAGGTCGTGCGGCGACCACTTCGACGCGTCACGGACCTCGGCGCCGATCAGCAGCCCCGACAGGTAGGCGGGAACCTGGTGCGCGGCCAGGCCGCCGAGCAGGGCTTCGGTACGTGCGGTGAACAGCAGGTGCGTGAGCGACGCGGGCTGCGCGCCCGCGTGGTCGACGCCCTCGTCGAACGCGCGCAGCGCCTCGGCCTGGTGCTGCGGCGAATCGTCGGGATCGCCGCAATTGCGCGCGAGCGTCGAGCGCCGGCACAGCAGCGCGTAGATCTCGCCGGTCATGTAGGTGCGGAACGCGACGATGCGCCGGTCGCGCACTTCGACCCAGCGGCAGTGCGTGCCGGGGAGCACGAACAGGCCGTCGCGGCCGCGCAGCGCGCCGAAGACCTGTGTCTCGCCGCCGCGCATCAGGTCCGGCGAGTCGATCTCGCCGCGCGCGACCAGCCCGGGCACGACCCGGAACGGCCGGCCCGCCAGGTCGTCGAAGCTCGCCAGCCGCCGCGACAGGGCCTCGAGGCCGGCGGGCGTGCGCACGCGCCCGGCGTCGCGCCACCCGTCCTGGCTGCCGACCATGCCGCAGGCGACGACCGGCAGCGACGGAGCGCCTTCGATCCAGGGGCCGCACAGCGCCTGGAACGCGTCGAGGAAGCGTCCGCCGGCGATCGTCGCGACTCCCGCGGCCGAATCGCGGCGCGCGAGCACGCGCCCGTCGGCGCCGATCAGCCAGGCACGCAGCGAACTCGAGCCCCAGTCGAGGCCGAGCAGCGACGCGGACTCGTCGCGATCCGTGCCCGAAGGGCCGCCGGAGGGATGCGATGCGACCATGACGGCAGTATGCACGAGCGGCCGCTTGGTATCATCGCGCCAAGTCCATGACGCTCACCGAACTCAAGTACATCGTCGCCGTGGCGCGCGAGCGCCACTTCGGGCGGGCCGCCGAGGCCTGCTTCGTCAGCCAGCCGACGCTGTCGGTGGCGATCAGGAAGCTCGAGGAGGAGCTCGGGGTCCAGCTGTTCGAGCGCGGCGGCGGCGAGATCGGCGTGACGCCGGTCGGCGAGCAGATCGTCGAGCAGGCGCAGCACGTGCTCGAGCAGACCAACGCGATCCGCGAGATCGCGGTGCAGGGCAAGGATCCGCTGGTCGGCCCGTTGCGCGTCGGCGTCATCTACACGATCGGCCCGTACCTGCTGCCGCGGCTCGTGCCGCGGATGATCGAGGACGCGCCGCAGATGCCGCTGCTGCTGCAGGAGAATTTCACCGTCAAGCTGCTGGAACTGCTGCGGCAGGGCGACATCGACCTCGCGATCCTCGCCGATCCGTTCCCCGATCACGGACTGGTCACGCTGGGCGTCTACGACGAGCCGTTCGTCGTCGCGGTGCCGAGGCAGCACCCGTGGGCGCGACGCAAGTCCATCCGCTCGACCGAGCTCAAGGAGCAGACGATGCTGCTGCTCGGCACCGGGCACTGCTTCCGCGACCAGGTGCTCGAGGTCTGCCCGGAGCTGTCGCGCTACTCGCAGTCGAGCGCCGGCATCCAGAAGACCTTCGAAGGCTCGTCGCTCGAGACGATCCGGCACATGGTCGCCTCGGGCATCGGCGTCACCGTGCTGCCGTGGACCGCGTGCGCGCAGCCGCGCGACGACGACCTGCTGCGCTACGTGCCTTTCGAGGCGCCGGCGCCGCACCGCCGCGTGTCGCTGGTCTGGCGCAAGAGCTTCACGCGCGGGGCCGCCATCGAGGCATTGCGTCGCGCCATCCTCGACGCGGGACTTCCAGGCGCGACGCCGCTGCCGGGCGAGCGCCCGGTGCAACACTGAGCGGGCGCGCCGCGCCCGCCACCGACCGAGCGAACCGACCATGAGCGAACGCCCAAGCTATCCGACGATCGAGCAGACGATCGGCCGCACGCCGCTGGTGAGGCTGCAGCGCATCCCGGGCGAGGGCTGCGAGCGCCGCGGCAACGTCGTGCTGGGCAAGATGGAGGGCAACAATCCGGCCGGATCGGTCAAGGACCGCCCGGCACTGGCGATGATCGCGCGCGCCGAGGCGCGTGGCGAGATCCGCCCCGGCGACACGCTGATCGAGGCGACTTCGGGCAACACCGGAATCGGGCTGGCGATGGCGGCGGCGCTGCGCGGCTACAGGATGGTTCTGATCATGCCGGACAACCTGTCGGTCGAGCGCCGCCAGTCGATGAAGGCCTACGGCGCCGAGCTCGTCCTGGTCTCGCGCGAGCAGGGCATGGAGGGCGCGCGCGACCTGGCCGACCAGATGCAGCGCGAGGGGCGCGGGCGGGTGCTCGACCAGTTCTCCAACGACGACAACTGGGCGGCGCACTACGAGACGACCGGCCCCGAGATCTGGGACGACACGCGCGGGCAGGTCACGCACTTCGTCTCGGCGATGGGCACGACCGGAACGATCACCGGCGTCTCGCGCTACCTGAAGGAGCGCAACCCCGCGGTGTGCATCGTCGGCGCGCAGCCGACCGAAGGCTCGTCGATCCCCGGCATCCGCAAGTGGCCCGAAGCCTACATGCCGAAGATCTTCCGACACGCGATGGTCGACCGGATCGAGTCGGTCTCGCAGTCCGACGCCGAGGCGATGGCGCGGCGGCTCGCCGCCGAGGAGGGGATCTTCTGCGGCATCTCCGCGGCAGGCGCCTGCTGCATCGCGCTGCGACTGGCCGGGGAAGCCGAGAACGCGACGATCGTGTTCGTCGTCTGCGATCGAGGCGACCGCTACCTGTCCACCGGCGTGTTTCCGGACTGAGCCGGCGGCGGGCCCGCGCGGCCCGCCGCAACGCGTTCCCGAGATCCGCCCCGTGAACACCGAGCACGCCTCGCTGCGGGCGATTGCCCTGCTGGTCGGCGCCTGCGTTTCGTTCGCGCTGCTCGACAGCGTCGCCAAGTACCTGTCGCAGACGCACCACCCGCTGCTGGTCGCGTGGGCGCGCTACGTTTTCCACGTGCTGGTGATGGCGGCGATCTTCCTGCCGCGGATGGGCCGCGCGCTGGTGCGCACGCGCCGGCCCTCGCTGCAGGTGGCGCGCGGCATCTGCCTCGGCATGTCCTCGGTGTGCTTCTTCTCGAGCGTCGCCTACCTGCCGCTCGCGGAGGCAACCGCGATCGTCTCGGTCGCGCCGATCCTGGTCACGGTCGGCGCGGTGGTGCTGATGCACGAACGGGCGCCGCGCGGCGCCTGGCTGTCGCTGGCGGCGAGCTTCGCGGGCGTCCTGCTGATCGTGCGCCCGGGCAGCGCGCTGTTCGGCTGGGCGGCGGCGTTGCCGCTGCTGGCGGCGCTGTTCATCGTCGGCTACCAGCTGCTCACCCGCAAGCTGTCGGGGGTCGACAACGGGCTCGCCACGCTGTTCATCGGCGCACTGGTCGCGGCGGTGATGCTGGCGGTCGTCGCACCCGGCCGCTGGCAGCTGCCGAACGACTGGCTTCAGGGCCTGCTGTTCGTCTCGATGGGCGCGATCGGCGCGTTCGGCCACCTGTTGCTGGTGCGCGCCTACGAGCACGGCTCGGCGGCGGCGCTGGCGCCGTTCGGCTACACGCACTCGGTGATGGCGGTCGCGTTCGGCCTGCTGTTCTTCGGCCAGTTCCCGGACGCCGTCTCGATGGCGGGCATCGTGCTCATCGTCGCGACCGGGGTGCTGATGGCGGCCCTGCGCAGGATCGACGCGCGGCCGATCGAGGACTGATCGCGCGGGTGCGCGCGCCGCGGGTTCAGCGCCGCGCGGCCAGCGCGCGGGCCAGCTCGTAGACCGCCATTGCGTAGAAGCTCGAGCGGTTGTAGCGGGTGATCGCGAAGAAGTTCTGCGCGCCGAGGTAATAGCTCGGCGCGGAGTCGCCGTTGGGCAGGTCGACCAGCGCCAGCGGCATGTCGAGCGCGACCGGCTCGGTGCTGGAGACGCCGTACTCGGCGAGCTCGGTGATCGTGAACTGGGGCCGGATGCCGGCGTCGATCAGCGGCGCGAGCCGCCCCTCGCTGTCGAACATCATCTCGAGGCGCACGGGCTCGCCGTTGCGCCATCCGTGCTCGGCGAGGAAGCTCGCGACGCTGCCGATCGCGTCGGCCGGGTTCGACTTCAGGTCCACGCTGCCGTCGCCGTCGAGGTCGACCGCGAAGCGGCGGATGCTCCCGGGCATGAACTGCGGCAGGCCGATCGCGCCGGCGAACGAGCCGCGCACCGAGAAGACGTCGAGGCCGGACTCGCGGCTGTAGAGCAGGTACTGCTCGAGCTCGCTGCGGAAGTAGTCGGCGCGCCGCGGATAGTCGAACGCCAGCGTCGTCAGCACGTCGAGCACGCGGAAGTCGCCCGTGATCCGGCCATAGTGGGTCTCGACGCCGATGATCGCCACCACGATCTCGGGCGGCACGCCGAAGCGCTGCGCGGCGAGGTCCAGCCAGAGCTCCTGCTCGCTCCAGAATCGCAGCCCCTCGCGGATGCGCAGCGGGTCGAGGAAGCGCGTGCGGTACGCCTGCCACGAGCGCTTGAAGGTCGGCGGCGCGGGCGCCATCAGCCGCACCGCGTCGTCGTTGCGCCGGACCTGCGCGAACATCCCGAGCAATTCGGACTCGATGAAGCCGTGCTGCGCGACCATCTCGGCGACGAAGGCCCTGACGTCGGCGCGATCGGCGTATCCGGCGGCCGCGGCAGCGACCGCGATCGGCGCCGCCGGCGCGCGCTTGGCGCGCCTCTTCGCGTCGGCCGGGGCCGCGGCGACCGCGAGCGCCAGCGCCAACGCCGCGACCGCGCCGAGCCGGGCGGGGCACAGCGGTGGACGGATCGGGTTCGAGGCGCGGATGAAGGCGGGCGGGCGCAGGTTCACGGCTTGAAGGCTTGCACGGACTTGCGCAAGTGTCGCACGGCGGCGCGGTCGACCGATGCGTCGGCATAGCGCAGCTGCTCGTAGGCGGCGACGATGCGGCGCGCCTCGGCGAGCTGCCGGTCGTCGAGCGCGCGCGCGATCCGCGCGAGGTAGCGCGACGCAGTCTCGTGCTTGCCGCGTCCGAGGCCGACGGCGGCGAGCCGCGCGCAGAACGAATCGTAGGCCTGGACCACCGGGTCGCGCGGCAGCTGCGGGCGCAGCGTCAGCAGCGCCACTGCGCCGATCAGCGCGGCCAGCACGCCGGCCAGCAGCGCCGCGATCTGGCGCCAGTCGCCGGCCGTGATGCCGAGGCGCCCCAGCAGGTCCTGCTGGCGGCTGCGGTCGTAGGAGAGCACCCACTGGTTCCACGCGTTGCCGACTGCGTCGAGGTTGAACCACAGGCGCTGCACCATCGAGCGCGCGCGCCCGGCTGCGTCCTCGCCGGCTTCGGCTTCGCCGAGCCGCAGGCCGCGCTCGATCCGCTGGGGCGCGACCGCCGCGGTCGGGTCGACGCGGACCCAGCCGCGGCCGGCAAGCCAGACTTCGGACCACGCGTGCGCATCGGCCTGCCGCACCAGCCAGTATCCGTCGACCGGGTTGAGCTCGCCGCCCTGGTAGCCGGTGACGATGCGCGCCGGAATCCCGAGCCCGCGCATCAGCACGGCGAACGCGCTCGCGTAGTGCTCGCAGAAGCCCGCGCGGGTCTCGAACAGGAAGTCGTCGACGCTGTCGCGGCCGAGCAGCGGCGGCTCGAGCGTGTACCGGAACGGCTCGCGGCGGAACATCGCCAGCGCGCGATCGACCAGCAACGCGTCGGCGCCGGCGCCGCTGCCCGCCTCGCTGCGCCAGCGCGCCGCCATCGCGACCGTGCGCGGATTGAAACCGGCCGGCAGCGCGAGCCAGGGCCGCAGCGACGCCGGTTCCTCGTCGATCCCGGCGCGGTAGTCGAGGTTCGACACCACGGTCATGCGCAGGCGCTCGACGATCGGCGCGCGCGAGACGAGCTGCAGGTCGGGACGCAGCGAGGGCTGGGCCGACGGCGACTCTGCGCGCAGCGGCATCTCCAGCGCGAACAGCCAGGTGCGGTCGGTGGGTTCCTGGGTCACCGTATAGCGGACCGATTCCGCGCCGGCAGCGAATTCGAGCTGCGTCGGGCGCGCCGGCGCGGCGCGCGCGGCCGCGGCACGCCAGGCCAGCCCGTCGAAGCTGCCGAGCACCGGCCCGCGCCAGTACAGCCGGGCGGTGGGCGGGACCGGGCCATCGAACAGGACCCGGAACGCGATCTCGCTGGATTCGGAGAGCTGGGCGATGTTGCCGGGCGTCATTGCCTCGGACAGGCCGGTTCGCGCGCGGTGCGCGTCGGTGGGCAGCCCCCACAGCGGGCCGCCGGTCCTCGGGAACAGCACGAAGATCGCCGCGGCGATCGGCAGCGCCTGCGCGAGCATCAGGCCGACGCTGCGCAGCCGCTGGCCGATCGAGGTTTCCCCCCGGCGGAACTGCATCGTGAGCATCGCCGCGAGCAGGCCGTACAGCGCCAGGCCCACGGCGATCGCCGTGGCGATCGACTGCGAGTGAAAGAACGTGGTGAGGAGCAGGAAGAAGCAGAGGAAGATGACGACGAACAGATCGCGGCGCGCACGCATTTCCATCAGCTTCAGGCCGAGGAACAGCACCAGCAGCGCGACGCCGGGATCGCGGCCGAACACGGTCTGGTAGTAGGCGTAGACCGCGGCGGTGCAGGCGACCGCGGCCGCCCACCGCACCGACGCTCGCGGCAGCCAGAGCCCCGACATGACGAGCCCGAGGCGCCATGCGAACAGGACGAAGAAGCCGGCGCCGATCCACCAGGGAAGATGCGCGGCGTGCGGCAGCACCGACAGCGCCACCGGCACCATCAGGAACAGCGTCTCGCGCCGCTCGCGCTCCCACTGCGCGCCCAGCGTACCGCCGAGCGCGCGCAGCGAGTACGGCAGCCCCAGCCCCACCTCAGCGACTCCGCTCGCCGAAGGTCGCCAGCGCCTCGAGGCACCGCGCCCGATGGGGCGCACCCGTGTCGGTCGGGATCCGCACGCCAGGCAGCGCGAGCGCGTAGCGCACACCCGCCGCATCGGCGTCGAGCACCCATCGCGTCAGTCGCGACAGCCGCGCCTCGGTGTCCATCGACGTGGGCAGCATCGACCACTCGAGCGTGAGCTCGCCGAGGTGTCCGCCGTCGAACTGCTTGGTGATCAGTCCGTCGGACGCGGTGCGCGCGATCGCCTTCCAGGCGATCAGCCGCGGCGAGTCGCCGGCTGCGTAAGGACGCAGCGCTGCGATGTCCTCGTGGCCCTGCCCGCGCGCACTGCCTTCGCCGCTGGCGGCGACGCAGGCCGGTAGCGGCGCGGCCGGCGTCTCGGGCTGCGGATGGACGAGCACGCGCAGCGCCGGATGCCAGCGCGCCCACGCGCGCCAGATCCCGATCGGGTACGTCGTCGTCAGCGTCAGCTTCGGCAGCGGCATCCATCCGCGCCGGCGTGCCGGCAACGCGATCGTGACGAAGTGCTCGGCGCCCGCGGCGACGTCGAAGTATTCGGGCTGCGCCATGCCTGCGGCGTTCAGGCTCAGCGCGAAGCGCTCGAGCTTCGTCTCGTTGCGCGCGATCAGCGTGAACTCGGCGATCTGTCCGGCGAAGACCGGCTCGGCGCGACCCGGGCGCAGCGTCAGCATCGCCAGATTGCGGAACGTGTGCAGCATGCCGACGATCGCGATCGAGGCGACCAGGAAGGTGAGCGCGTAGCCGAGCGAGAGCTGGTAGTTGAGGGCGGTGACGAGCATCGTCAGCACGACCCCGGCGAACAGCAGCCCCGCGCGGGTGGGCAGCATGAACACGTTGCGGCGCGTGAGGCGGTAGTCACCCGCGCGCGGGCGGCTGCGCCCCGGGATGAGTTCGATCAGGCGCTGGTACAGGGGTCCCGAAGCGGCTGCGCCGGGCACCGGCGCGGCATCGGGCGCGGCCGCCCGCGCATCGAGGCCTTGCGAGGCTGCGCTCACGGCACCGCCACCGCCTTGAGCAGTTCGGCGACCATCTCGGCCCGGGCGCGATGCGAGGCGCTGCCGCCCTTGGCGGGGCGCAGCCGGTGACCGGCGACCGCGGTGAGCACTGCCTGGACGTCGTCGGGCAGCACGTGGTTGCGTCCGTCGAGCAACGCCCAGGCGCGGGCCGCCTGCACCAGCGCCAGTCCGGCACGCGGGCTCAGGCCTTCGGCCAGCGCGGGGCTGCGCCGGCTGAACGTCAGCAGGTTCTGCACGTAGTCCAGCAGCGGCGGCGCGCAGCGTATCCCGCGCACGAGCCGCTGCGCTTCCTGCAGCTGCGCCGGGTCCATCCTGGCGGGAAGGCTCTCGAGCAACGCGCGCCGGTCCTCGCCCTCGAGCAGCGCGCGCTCCGACTTGGCGTCCGGATATCCGAGCTCGATGCACATCAGGAAGCGGTCGAGCTGGGACTCCGGAAGCGGGAAGGTGCCGATCTGGTCCTGCGGGTTCTGCGTGGCGATCACGAAGAACGGTTCGGGCAGCGCCAGCGTCCTGCCGTCGATCGACACCTGACGCTCTTCCATCGCCTCGAGCAGCGCGGACTGCGTCTTCGGCGACGCGCGGTTGATCTCGTCGGCGAGCAGCACCTGCGAGAACACCGGGCCGGGGTGGAACACGAACTGCGCGCTCTCACGGTCGAACACCGACAGCCCGACGATGTCCGCGGGCAGCAGGTCGTTGGTGAACTGCACGCGCTTGAACTGCAGGCCGAGCGACATCGACAGCGCGTGGGCGAGCGTCGTCTTGCCCACGCCCGGCAGGTCTTCGATCAGCAGGTGGCCGCGGGCAAGCAGACAGGCGAGTGCAAGCTTGATCTGTGGCTGCTTGCCCACGACGACGGCGCCGACCTGTGCGGCGACCGCCTGGATCCGCTCGAGCATGGAGGGCCTGGGAGTCGTTGGGTCCGGTCGAGTGTAAACGAAGGGGGCTGCGCGTCCCTGTGACGCAGTCCCCGGTTTGGACGATCGGCGCCTCGCGCCGATAATCGGGTTGCGCGGCGGGCCGGCGGCCCGCCCGGGACACCGGAAGGCCGGGTAGCCGGCCGTGCACAGGAGAGTCGCGATGGCAGCCGTTCCGCAGAGTGCATCGTCGCCCCAGGGCGATCCCCCGGTCGTCGTTTCGCGCGAGGGCGGCGTCGTGCGGCTGACGCTGAACCGCCCGGCGCAGTTCAACGCGCTGTCCGAAGACCTGATGCGCGCGCTCCAGGCCGAGCTCGAGCGCGTCGCCGGCGACCCGCAGGCGCGCGTCGTCGTGATCGGCGGCGCCGGCAAGGCGTTCTGCGCCGGCCACGACCTGCGCGAGATGCGCGCGAAACCCTCGCACGATTACTACCGGACCCTGTTCGCCCAGTGCGCGCGGATGATGGTGACGATCCAGCAGCTTCCGCAGCCGGTCATCGCGCGGGTGCACGGGATCGCCACCGCGGCCGGCTGCCAGCTCGTGGCCATGTGCGATCTCGCGGTCGCGAGTGCCGACGCGAAGTTCGCGGTCTCGGGGGTCAACCTCGGCCTGTTCTGCTCGACGCCCGCGGTCGCGTTGTCGCGCAACCTGTCGCGCAAGTGGGCGTTCGAGATGCTGGTCACCGGCGCATTCATCGACGCGCAGACGGCTGCCGCCAGGGGGCTGGTCAACCGGGTCGCGGCGCCCGAGGCGCTCGACGCCGAAGTCGATCGACTGGCCGCGTCGATCTGCGCCAAGCCGGCGGTCGCGATCGCCGCCGGCAAGGGCCTGTTCTACCGGCAGCTCGAGATGGGCATCGACGCCGCCTACCAGCTGGCCGGCCAGACGATGGCGTGCAACATGATGGACGACTCGGCGCTCGAAGGCGTCCAGGCCTTCATCGAGAAGCGCTCGCCGCGCTGGAACTGAGGGGTCTTGCTGCACTGCGGCGTCGATCGTCAGTCGTCTCTATCTCTTTTTTCGAACGCTGAACCTAGGAATATTGAATTTCGTTGCCCGGCGTGATCGCTGCTAGCTTGCGGCGGTCAGCGCTGCCGCCGCGGTACGCGCTGTATTTCGCGATACCCACACGGAGGCAGGCATGGCCAGGTTCACACGGAATTACGCCGGCATCGCTGCGCTGGCGACCGGAATCGCCCTTGTCGGTCCGGCGGCGCATGCCGCAGGGCCGCTCCAGAAGCTCGGCAAGGCGGAAGGCCAGGTCGACATCGTCGCATGGCCCGGCTACATCGAGCGCGGCGAGACCGACAAGAAGTTCGATTGGGTGACCGATTTCGAGAAGAAGACCGGCTGCAAGGTCAACGTGAAGACCGCCGGCACCTCGGACGAGATGGTCGCGCTGATGAACGAGGGCGGGTTCGACCTGGTCACTGCGTCGGGCGACGCCAGCCTGCGGCTGATCGCGGGCAAGCGCGTGCAGCCGGTGAACGTCAACCTGATCCCGAGCTACAAGAGCGTCGATCCGCGCCTGCAGAAGGCGCCGTGGCACTACGTGAACAATACCCATTACGGCACGCCCTACCAGTGGGGCTACAACGTGCTGATGTACAACACCAATACCTTCAAGGGGCAGGCCCCCGACTCGTGGAAGGTGGTGTTCGAGGAGATGGCGCTGCCCGACGGCAAGCCGAACAAGGGCCGGGTGCAGGCCTTCGACGGGCCGATCTACATCGCCGACGCGGCGCTGTACCTGATGTCGACGAAGCCGGAGCTCGGGATCAAGGACCCCTACGAGCTCAGCGAGGCCCAGTACAAGGCGGCACTCGAGTTGCTGCGCAAGCAGCGCCAGCTGGTCGGTCGCTACTGGCACGACGCGTTCGTGCAGATCGACGATTTCACCAACGAAGGCGTGGTCGCGTCGTCGTCCTGGGGCTTCCAGGCCAACGTGCTGAAGTCGAAGAAGGCGCCGATCGCGACCGTCGTCCCGAAGGAAGGCGCGACCGGCTGGGCCGACACGACGATGCTTCACGCCGAGGCCAAGCACCCGAACTGCGCATACCTGTGGATGGAGCACTCGCTGAACAAGAAGCTGCAGGGCGACCTGTCGGCCTGGTTCGGTTCGGTGCCGGTCGTGCTCGACGCCTGCAAGGGCAACCCGCTGCTGGGCGAGAAGGGCTGCGAGAACAACGGCCTCGGCGCGTTCGAGAAGATCCGTTTCTGGAAGACGCCGGTCGCGAAGTGCGCGTCCCAGAACAACCAGTGCGTGCCGTACCACCGCGGGGTGACCGACTACATCGCGGTGCTCGGCGGCCGCTGAGCGACAGCCGCGCGCCGGGCCCGCCCGCGCGCGGCACCAGGGTCCGGGCCCGCGGGAAGGGGGTCGCCGGGGG
>JAMLIR010000025.1 GCA_023954045.1 Burkholderiaceae bacterium
CCTGTACCAGAAACTGCGCATCGACGACGGCTGGGAGAACGCGATCGAGTCGGTGCTGCGCGAGCGCGTCAATGCACTCGAGGTCGGCCGGCTCGAACACGTGGCCGGACTGGTGGCCGACGCGCCGCCGTCGAAGGTGGGATTCTTCGCCGCGGCGCCCGCATCGGCTGGCGCGCCGAGCGCGGCCGGGCTGCGCCCGCTGCTGTCGATGGTGCAGACTGGCGAGGCCGGGGTCGAGTCGCTGCTGTCCGTCTGGTTGTCGGGCTACTACGCGGCCGATTCGCTCGACGCCGCAATGGCGCAGCGCGCCAGCCTGCCGCCGGGCGCGCAGTTCGTCGTGGCGGCGGGCCATCTGGTCGGTCGACAGTCCGTGCTGATGTACGCCGCCGATTCCGAACAGGAGGGCGTCCTCGCCCGTCGCCACGAGCTGGACAACCTCAGGCGCGAGCAGCGCGCCCAGCAGCTGATGGTCGACGACGCGCGCGCCCGCGCGGCACGCGTCGAATCGGGCGCATCGGAGCAGCTCGCGGCGCTGATGGCGCTTCGCGACGAGCACAATCGTGCGCTCAAGGAGATGGCTGCGCTGCGGCTGGACGCGCAGCGGCTCGAGCAGGAGCGCGCGCGGGTCGCCGAGAGCCGGGAGCGCATCGACGGCGAGCTCGAGGAACTGGCGGTGCAGATTGGCGAGTTCGAGAGCACGATCGCCGCCGAGACCGGCCGGTTCGAGCAGCTCGATGCGCAACTCGGCGAGCGTCAGCAGCGCGCCGAAGAGCTGCAGTTCGCGCTCGAGCAGGCCGAGCGCGAGTTGGCCGATCGTCGCGAGGCGCTCAGGCAGCAGGAGCGCGAGGCGCAGGAAGCTTCGTTCGCGGTCCGCGCGATCGAAGGCAATCTGGAGCGTCTCGAAGCGCTGCTGTCCCAGGGACAGGCGCTGGCCGAGCAGGCCGCGACCGAGCGTTCGGGCTTGCTCGAGAAGCTGCAGCAGCTGTCCGACGCGGCCGCACGGCAAGCGCTGCAGGACGCGCTCGACGCGCGCGGCCGTGCCGAGCAGGCACTGTCGGCGGCGCGACAGCGGCTCGACGACCTGACGCAGCAGCTGCGCAACCGCGAGGAGCAGCGTCTCGCGGCCGAGCGCGCCCAGGAACCGCTGCGGCAGCAGCTGACCGAGCTCCAGCTCAAGGAGCAGGCCGCGCGCATGAACGCCGAACAGTACGCGCAGCAACTGGCCGAAGCGCAGGTCGACGAGGCAGGCATCGCTGCGCTGCGCGTGGCGTTCGCGGAGGCGCCGCGGCCGTCGTGGCTGCAGGGCGAGGTGACGCGCCTGTCCAACTCGATCGCCGCGCTGGGCCCGGTGAACCTGGCCGCGCTCGACGAGCTCGCGCAGTCCGGCGAGCGCAAGCGCTTCCTGGACAGGCAGACGGCCGACCTGAACGAGGCGATCGGCACGCTCGAGGACGCGATCCGGCGCATCGATCGCGAGACCCGCGAGTTGCTGCAGGAGACCTACGACACGGTCAACCGCCACTTCGGCGAGCTGTTCCCGCAGCTCTTCGGCGGCGGCGAGGCGAAGCTGATCCTCACCGGCGACGAAATCCTGGACGCCGGCATCCAGGTCATGGCGCAGCCTCCGGGCAAGCGCAACACGTCGATCCACCTGCTCTCGGGCGGCGAGAAGGCGCTGACGGCGATCGCGCTGGTATTCGCCCTGTTCCAGTTGAACCCGGCGCCGTTCTGCCTGCTCGACGAGGTCGACGCGCCGCTGGACGACGCGAACACCGAGCGCTACTGCGACATGGTCCGGCGGATGTCCGAGCAGACGCAGTTCCTGTTCATCACGCACAACAAGATCGCGATGGAGCTGGCCCGGCAGCTGGTCGGCGTGACGATGCAGGAGCGTGGCGTGTCGCGGATCGTCGCGGTCGATCTCGAGGCGGCCGCCCGGATGGCGGAGGCGGCGTGAGCAGTCTCGCCCTGAGCCTGCTGTTGCTGGTGGCGCTGGCGGTCGCCGTCGCGCTGCTGTACAACCTGCGCCAGGCCCGGCCGCGCCTGCGCTGGCCGGCCGGGATCCGCTGGCCCGCCGAGCTCCGCTGGCCGGGCCGGCGTTCCGGTCCGGCAGGCGAACGCTCGGCGCAGCCGGGCGCGCGGCGCACGCCGCCGCAGCCGCCGTCCGGCACCGGCGCAGAGGCGGCAGCGGCGCCGCGCGGTGAGCCGCGGCTGGCTTCAGGCGACTTTGCGGGCGAGGCGCCGGGCGAGCCGCCCGACGAACTGTCCGGCGAACCGTCGGTCACGGGCGCTGCGCAGGCGCGCGCCGCCGCGCGCGAGCCGCAGGCCGCGCCCATCGTCGGGCAGGCGCAGGCTGCGATCGCCGCTGCGCCAACCGAACCGGGACCGCCGCAGGTTGCCGGAGAAGCGCCGGCGGCGGCGGTCGCTCGCGCGCCGGCGGCACGCGTCGCCGCGCCGCGACTGTCCGAGGTCTGCGACTGCATCGTCGAAATGCCGCTGCCTGCGGCCTGCGCCGGCGAGCGCCTGGTCGCGATCGCCCAGCGGTTCCGGCGTGCCGGCAGCAAGCCGGTCACGATCGAGGGCCTGCCGGCCGACGAGACCGACGACTGGGGCCCGCCCGCTCCGGGCCGCCAGTACGGGGCGCTGCGCATCGGCATCCTGATGGCCAATCGGCACGGGCCGCTGAACGCGATGGAGTTCTCCGAGTTCGTCGCCGGCGTGCAGGCGGTCGCCGAGGCTCTGGCCGCGCTCGCCGACACGCCCGACATGTCCGCGGTGCTCGCGCGCGCGCGCGACCTCGACGCCACCTGCGCGCAGCTCGACGCGCAGGTGAGCGTCAACGTCGAGGCGCCCGAGGCGCTCGGCCCGGCGCAACTCGCGGCGCTCGCCGGAACGCTGTCGGTGGCCGAGCGCGGCAGCAACCGCTATGCCCGTCTCGGCGCGCAAGGCGAGGTCGTCTTCTCGGTCGCGCTGGCCGACGTGCCGAACCGCCTCGCGTTCCTGCTCGACGTGCCGCGCTCGTCGCCGCAGGCCGATGCCTGGGGGCAGATGCTCGAGGCGGCGAACGCGTGCGCGCAGCGCGTGGGCGGGCGCCTGGTCGACGACGGGGGGCGCCCGCTCGCCGACGCGGCGCTGGCGCAGGTCGGCCGGCAGCTGACGCAGCGCTACGAATCACTCGAGGCGATCGGCCTGCGCGCGGGCTCGCCGCTTGCGCTGCGGGTCTTCAACTGATGGCGGTCGGCGCTCCGCCGTCGAAGCCGCGGGCGGCAGCGCCGGACACCGCGAACAAGCGCGCCGAGGCGCTGCGCGGGTTGCTGGCCCGCTACGACTACGAGTACTACGTGCTCGACGCGCCCAGCGTGCCCGATGCCGAGTACGACCGGCTGTTCCGCGAATTGCAGGATCTCGAGCGTGCCCACCCGTCGCTGCAGGTCGCCAGCTCGCCCACCCAGAGGGTCGGGGGCGCGGTCTCGGGCGCCTTCGCGGCGGTTCGCCACCCGGTGCCGATGCTGTCGCTGAACAACGCCTTCGACGACGACGAGGTGCTGGCCTTCGACCGGCGGGTGCGCGAGCGGCTGGCCGAGGAAGGCCTGCCGGCCGCGAAGCTGCGCTACAGCGCCGAGCTGAAGTACGACGGGGTGGCGATCAGCCTGCGCTACGAGCGCGGGCTGCTCGCGCAGGCCGCGACCCGCGGCGACGGAACGACCGGCGAGGACGTCACCGCGAACATCCGCACGGTGCGCGCGATTCCGCTGCGCCTGATCGGCACGTCGCCGGCGGTTCTCGAGGCGCGTGGCGAAGTGTTGATGTACAGGCGCGATTTCGAGCGCCTGAACGAGCGCCAGCGCGCCGCCGGCGAGCGCGAGTTCGTGAATCCGCGCAATGCGGCGGCCGGAAGCCTGCGCCAGCTGGATCCCGCGATCACGGCCGCGCGGCCGCTGCGCTTCTTCGCCTACGGGGTCGGCGAGGTCGCGGGCGTCGACCTGCCCGAGACCCATTCGGGGCTGCTCGACTGGCTCGCGCGCGCCGGACTGCCGGTGGGCCCGGAGCGCACGGTGGCCGACGACCCGCCGGGCCTGCTGGCGTTCTACCGGCGCATGCAGTCGCTGCGCCCGACGCTGGCCTACGACATCGACGGCGTCGTCTACAAGGTCGACCGTCGCGACTGGCACGACCCGATCGGCTACGTCGCGCGCGCGCCGCGCTTCGCGATGGCGCACAAGTTTCCCGCCGAGGAGGCGCTCACCGAGCTGCTCGACATCGAGGTGCAGGTCGGCCGCACCGGCAAGCTGACGCCGGTCGCGCGGCTGCGCCCGGTCTTCGTAGGCGGCGTCACCGTCACGAACGCGACGCTTCACAACGAGGACGAGATCGCCCGCAAGGACCTGCTGATCGGCGACACGGTGGTCGTGCGGCGTGCCGGCGACGTGATCCCGGAGGTCGTGCGCGCGCTGCCCGAGCGGCGCCACGAGCCGCCGCGCCGACGCCGGTTCGCGATGCCGCGCGCCTGCCCGGTGTGCGGTTCGGCCGTCGCACGCGAAGAGGGCGAGGCCGACTGGCGCTGCGTCGGCGGCCTGTATTGCGCGGCGCAGCGCAAGCAGGCACTGCTGCACTTCGCGCAGCGCCGCGCGATGGACATCGAAGGGCTCGGCGAGAAGCTGGTCGACCAGCTCGTCGACGCCGGCCTCGTGCGCACGCCGGCCGACCTCTACCGGCTCGACGTCCCGACGCTGGCGGGGCTGGAGCGGATGGGCGAGAAGTCCGCCGCCAACCTCGTCGCCGCGATCGACCGCTCGCGAAGCACCGGTTTCGCGCGATTCCTGTTCGCGCTGGGCATCCGCCACGTCGGCGAGGAGGTGGCGCGGGTGCTGGCGCAGCGCTATCGCGACACCGAGGCGCTGATGCGCGAGGACTGGGCGGCGCTCGCCGACGAGAAGGCGGCGGTCCAGAAGGAGAACGCGCGGCGCCGCGCGCGCGGCGAGGCGCTCGAGCCGGTTCCGCTGGAAGGCATCGGGCCCGAGATCGTCGCGAGCCTGCAGCGCTTCTTCGCCGAGCCGCACAATCGCCAGGTGATCGCCGCGCTGCGCGAGGCCGGCGTCGAGTTCGTCCGCGAGACGGCGCGCGTCGGCGACGCGCTCGCGGGGCGCACGTTCGTGGTCACCGGCACGCTGCCGACCTTGTCGCGCGAGCAGGCCCACGAGCTGATCCGCCGCCACGGCGGCAACGTCGCGACCTCGGTGTCGCGCAAAACCGATTTCGTCGTCGCTGGCGAGGCCGCGGGGTCCAAGCTCGAGCGTGCGCGCGAGCTCGACATCGCGGTCATCGACGAGGACTCCCTGCGCCGGATGGCGGGACCCTGATTCCGTTGCGCGCCCCCCGTCGAAACCCCAACTTTCCGAACGAGAGCGATCCGACATGAACTCATCGATCCGCCGCCCCATCCGCAAGGCCGTGTTCCCGGTGGCCGGCCTGGGCACCAGGTTCCTGCCCGCCACCAAGGCGCAGCCGAAGGAGATGCTTCCGGTGGTCGACAAGCCGCTGATCCAGTACGCGGTCGAGGAGGCCGCGGCGGCCGGCATCACCGACATGATCTTCGTGACCGGCCGCGGCAAGCGCTCGATCGAGGACCACTTCGACAAGGCCTACGAGCTCGAGTCGGAGCTCGCGCTCAAGGGCAAGACCGACCTGCTCGCGCAGGTCTGGTCGACGACGCCGAGCAACATCCACTGCGTCTACGTCCGCCAGGCAGCGCCGCTCGGCCTCGGCCACGCGGTGCGTTGCGCGCGCGACCTGATCGGCGACGAGCCGTTCGCGGTGCTGCTCGCCGACGACCTGATGCAGGCGCCGCCCGGAGGCGTGGGCGTGCTCGCGCAGATGGTCGACCTCTACGAGCGCACCGGCTCGAGCGTCGTCGCGGTACAGGACGTGCCGCGCGAGGAGACCGCCTCGTACGGCATCGTCTCGACCGAAGGCCCCGGCCCGGTCGAGGGAAGCGAGCGGATCGTCGCGATCGTCGAAAAGCCCGCGCCCGAGCGGGCGCCGTCGACGCTCGCGGTCGTCGGCCGCTACGTGCTCAGCGCCCGCGCCTTCGAATTCCTCGAGGCGCTGCAGCCGGGCGCCAGCGGCGAGATGCAGCTCACCGACGCGCTCAACGAGCTCTGCGCGGCCGAGCGGATGCTGGCCTGGCGTTACCGGGGCAAGCGCTTCGACTGCGGCTCGAAGCTCGGCTACCTGCAGGCGACGGTCGAGCTCGCCCTCCAGCATCCGCAGGTCGGCGAGCGCTTCGCGAGCTACCTGGCGGAACTGGCTGCGCGCAGGGGCGATGCCGCGCCGGCGCCGCGCGACTGAACGAGCAGTGGTGCCCGGCATGCTGGCAATCATCGGCGGGAGCGGCCTCGCGAAGCTCGCCGGCCTCGGCAACGTGCGCCGCGAGGTCGTGCGCACGCCTTACGGCGATCCGTCCTGCGCACTGACGCACGGCGAGCTCGACGGCCGCCCGATCGTCTTCCTCGCGCGTCACGGCTACGGCCACACGCTCGCGCCGCACGAGATCAACTACCGCGCCAACGTCTTCGCGCTCAAGCGCGTCGGGGTCGAGCGGGTGGTGGCCGTCGCGACCGTCGGCGGCATCCGCGCCGACTGCGTCGCCGGCGCGCTGGTGGTGCCGGACCAGATCGTCGACTACACCTGGGGGCGCGGCCACACGTTCTTCGAGGGGGCCGACCAGCCGGTCACGCACGTCGACTTCACCTGGCCGTACGACGCATCGGTGCGCGAGCAGGTGCTCGAAGCGGCGCGGCGCTGCGGCGAGCCCGTCGTCGACGGGGCCGTCTACGGGTGCACGCAGGGCCCGAGGCTCGAGACCGCCGCCGAGATCGAACGGCTCGCGCGCGACGGCTGCGACCTCGTCGGAATGACCGGCATGCCCGAGGCGGCGCTGGCGCGCGAGGCCGGGCTCGCCTACGCGGCGCTGTGCGTCGTCGCCAACGAGGCGGCCGGGCGCGGCAAGAGCCGCGCGGGCATCTCGCTGACCGACATACCGGTGGTGCTCGACGCGGCGATGGGGCGGGTGAGGCGGCTGCTCGCCGAAGTCGCCCGCGGCTGAGCGGGCGCACTGCTCAGGCGCGCAGCGCCGCCAGCAGGTCGGTCTCGAACTGCAGCTGCTCGCGCGCATTGCGAAGCGCCTCGCCGTCGATCAGGAACACGTCCTCGACGCGCTCGCCGAGCGTCGTGATCCGCGCCGTGTGCAGGCTGATCCGGTAGCGGCCGAGCACGCGCGCGATGCCGTAGAGCAGGCCGGTGCGGTCGTTCGCCACCACCGAGAGCATGAACTGGCGGCCGCGCTCGTCCGGGCGCAGGTCCACCGACGGCTCGATCGGGAAGTAGCGCGAGCGCCTCGATACCCGTCCGCGCACCGGCGGCGGCAGCTCGCCGGGCCTGGCCAGGCGCTGGGCCAGCTCGGTCTCGACCAGCACCAGGATGTCGCGGTAGTGCGAGGGCCCGCCGGGGTCGACCAGCACGAAGCTGTCGAGCGCGTAGCCGTGCTCGGTCGTGTGGATCTTGGCGTCGAGCACCGACAGGTTCTTGCTGTCGAAGTAGCCGCAGATCCGCGCGAACAGGTCGGGCTGGTCCGGCTGGTAGACCACGACCTGGAAGCCTTCGCCGATCGGCGCGAGCCGGGCGCGCACCACCGGCGTCGCAGTGTCGGCGAACGGATGCAGCACCCGGGTCTGCCAGGCGATGTCCTGCGGGTCGTTGCGCAGGAAGTACGGCGCGTCGAGCTGGCGCCAGAAGTGCGCGTAGCGCTCGGGCGCGATCGCGTACAGGTTCAGCAGCCGCACCGCCTCGGCGCGCCGCGCGTCCAGGCGGACCTGCGCCGACGGCGCCTCGCCGGCCAGCACCCGGCGCGCCAGCCAGTACAGGTCCTCGAGCAGCTTGCCCTTCCACGCGTTCCAGACCTTCGGGCTGGTGCCGCGGATGTCGGCCACCGTGAGCAGGTACAGCGCGTTCAGGCGCTCCTCGCTGCCGACCAGCGCGGCGAACCGCGCGATCACGTCGGCGTCGCTCAGGTCCTGCTTCTGCGCCACCGAGGACATCGTCAGGTGGTGCTCGACCAGGAACTCGACCAGCGCCGTGTCCTGCGGCGCCATCCCGTGCTGGCGGCAGAAGCGGCGTGCATCGAGCCGGCCGAGCTTCGAGTGGTCGCCGCCGCGGCCCTTGGCGATGTCGTGGAACAGCGCCGCGACGACCAGCAGCCACGGACGATCGAAGCCGGCCATCAACTCGCTGCAGAACGGGTACTCGTGGGCGTGCGCGGCGATCGTGAAGCGGCGCAGGTTGCGCACCACCATCAGGATGTGCTGGTCGACCGTGTACACGTGGAACAGGTCGTGCTGCATGCGCCCGACGATGCGGCGGAAAGCCGGCAGGTAGCGGCCGAGGATCGACCACTGGTTCATCCGGCGCAGCTCGTGGGTGACGCCGCGCGGGGCCTGGAGGATGCGCAGGAACAGCGCCCGGTTGGCCGGATCGCGCCGGAACGCGCCGTCGATGCGCGCGCGCGCGTGCCAGAGGGCGCGCAGCGTGCGCGTCGTCATGCCCGACAGCTCGGAGTGCCGCTCCATCGTCAGGAAGGCGCGCAGGATCGACGCGGGTTCGCGCTCGAAACGGCCCGGGTCGACGACGTCGAGCATCCCCTGCAGGTTGCGGAACTCGCCGTCGATCGGCTCGGGGCGCGCGTCGGGGATCGGGAACAGCTCCGCGCGCAGGTTCTGCAGCACGATCGTGTTCAGCTGCGTGACCGCCTTGGCGGCCCAGTAGTAGCGCTGCATCAGTTCCTCGGACGAGCGCCGCGCGTCGCCGCGCGCCAGCCCGAGCGCCGCCGCCACCGACGCCTGGAGGTCGAAGACGATGCGGTCCTCGCGCCGGCCGGCCAGGATGTGCAGCCAGGCCCGGATGCGCCGTATCTGCCGGTCGTTGCGGCGCAATTGCCCGGCCTCGCTCGCCGTGATCAGGTCGCGTCGCTGCAGGTCGGGCCAGCTGTGCCCGAAGCCGGCCGCCCGCGCGATCCACAGGATTACGTGCAGGTCGCGCAGGCCGCCGGGGCTCTCCTTGGTGTTCGGCTCGAGGCTGTACGGGGTGTCGTCGTACTTCGTGTGCCGCTGGCGCATCTCGAGCAGCTTGGCCGAGAAGAAGCCGCGCACGTCGAGCCCGGCGCGCAGCCGGCCGTCGAGCTCCTCGGACTGGGCGCGCGCGCCGGCCAGGAAGCGCATCTCGAGCATCGCGGTCTGCACCGTGATGTCGGCGCGCGCCTCCTCGAGGCACTGCGCGACGGTGCGCACGCTGTGGCCGATCGGCAGCCCGAAGTCCCAGCAGGCGCCGACGAAGGACTCGAGCCGCTGCAGCTGTGCCGGGTCAGGCGCTTCGGGGCGCAGGATCAGCAGGTCGACGTCCGAATGCGGGAACTGGTCGCCGCGCCCGTAGCCGCCGACGGCCAGCAACGCCGCCTGCCGGCCGGGTCGGGCGATGCGCCACAGCCCGCGCAGCGCGCGGTCGGTCGCGCGCGCGAGCGCGCGCGCCAGCGAATCGGGATCCTGCGTGGCTCTGAAGCGCTCGATCGCCGCCGCGCGCGCCTGCTCGTGCTGCCGGCGCAGGACGGCGAGGTCGTCGGGCGGCTTCACGCGACCGCGCGCAGCAGCTCCGGGCGGGCGGGGGTTCCGGCCGAGACCGTCAGCACCTCGTGGCCGGAGTCGGTCACCAGCACGGTGTGCTCCCACTGGGCCGACAGGCTGTGGTCCTTGGTGACGATGGTCCAGCCGTCGGCCATCTCGCGCACCTCGCGCCGCCCGGCGTTGATCATCGGCTCGATCGTGAAGATCATGCCCGGCTCGAGGCGCTCGCCGGTGCCGGGGTGGCCGTAGTGCAGCACCTGCGGCTCCTCGTGGAAGCGCCGCCCGATGCCGTGGCCGCAGAACTCGCGCACCACCGAGTAGCCGCTCGCCTCGGCGTGGCGCTGGATCGCGTGGCCGATGTCGCCGATCGTCGCGCCGGGGCGCACCTGGTCGATGCCGATCCACATGCACTCGAAGGTCACCTGGCAGAGCCGGCGCGCCCCGATGGCAGGCTCGCCGACCATGAACATCCGGCTGGTGTCGCCGTGGAAGCCGTCCTTGATGACGGTGATGTCGATGTTCAGGATGTCGCCGTTCTTCAGCACCCGGTCGCCGGGGATGCCGTGGCAGACCTGGTGGTTGACCGAGGTGCAGATCGACCTCGGATAGGGGCGGTAGCCGGGGGGCGCGTAGTTCAGCGGCGCGGGAACCGTCTTCTGCACGTTGACCATGTAGTCGTGGCAGAGCCGGTCGAGCTCGCCGGTGGTGACGCCGGCGCGGACGAACGGGGTGACGTAGTCGAGCACCTCGCTGGCGAGGCGACCCGCCACGCGCATGGCCTCGATCTCGGCGGCAGACTTGATGACGATGGACATGCTATGATTATAAGCTTGGCCGGATGCCCATGAGGGCAGCGTGCCGGGCAGCGCGCCGCGGGGCTTTCCGCGGCAGCTGCGCCGGCCCGCATCCGGCCGAAATCGCGCGCACCGTCCCAGTTGGGTGCCGTCGATGGCGCCAGCGGGCGCCGGCCGGGCCGCACGGGTCCGGACCCGGAATCCGCGGCCGCCATCGGGGGTGGCGAACGGCGCGCCGCAGCCGGGCGCTTCGCGCCGGGCCTCGCGGCGCGACGTCGCAGGCGGTGCGTCAGGCTCAACCCGATCGGAGTTTGTCATGTCCGTCACCATGCGGCAAATGCTCGAGGCCGGCGTTCATTTCGGCCACCAGACGCGCTTCTGGAACCCGCGGATGGCCCCGTACATCTACGGCCACCGCAACAGGATCCACATCTTCAATCTCGAGAAGACCCTGGTCATGTACCAGGACGCGATGAAGTACCTGCGCCAGCTCGCGGCCAATCGCGGCACCGTGCTCTTCGTCGGCACCAAGCGCCAGGCGCGCGAGATCGTCGCCGAGGAGGCCGCGCGCGCCGGCATGCCCTTCGTCGACCAGCGCTGGCTCGGCGGCATGCTGACCAACTTCAAGACGGTCAAGTCCTCGATCAAGCGCCTGAAGGACATGGAGACGACCCAGTCCGAAGGCGGCCTCGAGCGCATGTCGAAGAAGGAATCGCTGATGTTCCAGCGCGAGCTCGACAAGCTGCACACCAGCCTGGGCGGGATCAAGGAGATGGGCGGGCTGCCCGACGCGCTGTTCGTCATCGACGTGGGTTTCCACAAGATCGCGGTCACAGAGGCCAACAAGCTCGGCATCCCGGTCGTGGCCGTGGTCGACAGCAACCACACGCCCGAAGGCATCGACCACGTCATTCCCGGCAACGACGACTCCGGCAAGGCGATCCGCCTCTATGCGCGCGGCGCCGCCGACGCGATCCTCGAGGGGCGCGCCGCGTCGCTGCAGGAGGTGATCAAGGCGGGCGGCGACGACGAGGAGTTCGTCGAGGTCGACGGCGAGGAAGCCTGAGCGGCGGGCACGGTACGGGCGGACACAGGAGCAGTGCGATGGCGGAAATCACCGCGAGCATGGTGAAGGAACTGCGCGAGAAGACCGACGCGCCGATGATGGAGTGCAAGAAGGCGCTCACCGAGGCCGGCGGCGACATGGGCCGCGCCGAAGAGATCCTGCGCGTGAAGCTCGGCAACAAGGCCAGCAAGGCCGCGGCGCGGATCACGGCCGAGGGCGTCGTCGGCATCTGGCTCGCCGACGACCGCAAGCTCGGCGCGATCGTCGAAGTGAACTGCGAGACCGATTTCGTCGCGAAGAACGACGACTTCCTGGCGTTCACCCGCGACGTCGCGGCGCTGGTCGCCAGCGCCGACCCGGCCGACGTGGCCGCGCTATCGGCGCTGCCGATGGGTGCGGGCACGGTCGACTCGGTGCGCACCGCGCTGGTCGGGCGCATCGGCGAGAACATGAGCATCCGGCGCTTCGCCCGCGTCGTCGCCCAGGGAAGACTGGCCAGCTACGTGCACGGCGGCTCGAAGATCGGCGTGCTGATCGACGTCGACGGCGGCGACGAGGCGCTGGCGAAGGACCTCGCGATGCACGTCGCGGCCGGCAAGCCCAGGGCCTTGTCGAAGGAGGGCGTGCCTGCCGAAGACGTCGAGCGCGAGCGTTCGATCGCCCGGCAGAAGGCGGCCGAATCCGGCAAGCCGGCCGAGATCGTCGAGAAGATGGTCGAGGGAACGGTCCAGAAGTACCTGAAGGAAGTCACGCTGCTCGGCCAGCCGTTCGTCAAGGACGACAAGGTCACCGTCGAGCAGTTGCTCAAGCAGCGCGGCGCCCGCGTCGCCCGCTTCGAGCTCTACGTCGTCGGCGAAGGCATCGAGAGGAAGCAGACCGACTTCGCCGCCGAGGTCGCCGCCCAGGCGGCCGCCGCGGCCGGGCGGTGACAGCGTTCGGCCCGAAAAAGCCCCATAATTCCGGGCGGCGCGGCCGGGACGCCGTCTCGAGCGGCCGCGCCGATCAGGAGGGTGCGTGAGTTCGAATGACAGCCTGGCGCGCGCAACCGCCGCGTCGCCGACGCCCGCGCTGGCGTACCGCCGCGTGTTGCTCAAGCTCTCCGGCGAAGCGCTGATGGGCGACGAGGCCTACGGCATCGACCGCCAGACGATCGAGCGCATGGCCCGCGAGATCGCGGACGTGGTCGCCTTGGGGGTCGAACTGGCGATCGTGATCGGCGGCGGCAACATCTTCCGCGGGGTCGCAGGCGGGGCGGCCGGGATGGATCGCGCGACCGCCGACTACATGGGCATGCTCGCGACCGTGATGAACTCGCTCGCGCTGCAGGACGCGTTGCGCCAACGCGGCGTCGTCGCCCGCGTGCAGTCGGCGCTGAAGATCGAGCAGGTGGTCGAGCCCTACATCCGGCCCAAGGCGCTGCGCTACCTCGAGGAAGGCAAGGTGGTCATCTTCGCGGCCGGCACCGGCAACCCGTTCTTCACGACCGACACGGCGGCCGCGCTGCGCGGCGCCGAAATGGGCGTCGAGCTGGTGCTGAAGGCCACGAAGGTCGACGGCGTCTACAGCGCCGACCCGATGGCCGATCCCACCGCGAAGCGCTTCCACCGGATCAGCTTCGACGAGGCGATCGCCCGCCACCTGAAGGTGATGGACGCGACCGCGTTCGCCCTGTGCCGCGACCAGAAGCTGCCGATCAAGGTGTTCTCGATCCTCGAGGAAGGCGCGCTGCGGCGTGCGCTCAGCGACGACGACGAGGGCACGCTGGTCCATGTCTGAGCGCCCCGCCGCGCAAGCCCCCGGGCGTGTCCCGAGAACTTTTCCGGAGGTAGCATGAGCATCGCCGAGGTCAGGCAGTCGGCCGAGCAGAAGATGCAGAAGTCGATCGAGTCGCTCAGGACGAGCCTCGCGAAGATCCGCACCGGCCGCGCGCATGCCGGGCTGCTCGACCACGTGATGGTCGACTACTACGGCAGCATGGTCCCGATCGGGCAGGTCGCCAACGTCACGGTGCAGGACGCGCGCACGATCGCGGTCCAGCCGTGGGAAAAGAAGATGGTGCAGGTCGTGGACAAGGCGATCCGCGAGTCCGACCTCGGGCTGAACCCGTCGACCAGCGGCGACGTGATCCGCGTGCCGATGCCGCCATTGTCCGAGGAGCGCCGGCGCGAGCTCACCAAGGTGGTCAAGCACGAAGGCGAACAGGCCAAGGTGGCGGTGCGCAACCTGCGCCGCGACGCCAACGAGCACCTGAAGAAGCTGGTGAAGGACAAGGCGATTTCCGAGGACGACGAGCGGCGCGCGCAGGACGACGTGCAGAAGCTCACCGATCGCTACGTGGTCGAGATCGACAAGATGCTCTCGGTCAAGGAACAGGAGATCATGACCGTCTGAGGGCCGTGCCCGGACGCCCATGACCAGGCCGATGTCGAACTTCGCCAGCTCCACGATCGCGGTACCGGACTACCAGGCCGTGCCGCGCCACGTTGCGATCATCATGGACGGCAACGGGCGCTGGGCGACCTCGCGGCGCCTGCCGCGGGTGGCCGGCCACGCCAAGGGAGTCGAAGCGGTGCGCGCGACCGTCGAGGCATGCGCGCGCCGCGGCGTCGAGTTCCTGACGCTGTTCGCGTTCAGCTCCGAGAACTGGCGCCGGCCGGCCGACGAGGTCTCGGTGCTGATGCGGCTGTTCATCTCGGCGCTCGAGCGCGAGGTGACGCAGCTGCAGAAGAACGGTATCCGGCTGCGCGTCGTCGGCGAGCTCGCGGCCTTCGAGCCGCGGCTGCGCGAGCTGGTCGCGCAGGCCGAGGCGCGCACCGCCGGGAACACCCGGATGACGCTGACGATCGCCGCCAACTACGGCGGGCGCTGGGACATCCTGCAGGCGGTGCAGGCGGCGCTGCGCGAGCAGCCCGAGCTCGGCCGACGCCCGGAGCTGTTCTGCGAGGAGGCGCTGTCGAGCCGCCTGGCGATGGCCTACGCGCCCGAGCCCGACCTGTTCATCCGCACCGGCGGCGAGCAGCGGATCAGCAACTTCCTGCTGTGGCAGCTCGCGTACACCGAGCTCTACTTCACCGACGCCTACTGGCCCGACTTCGACGCCGCCGCGCTCGACCGCGCGATCGAATCCTTCGCCGCGCGCGAGCGGCGCTTCGGGCGAACCAGCGCGCAGGTCACCGCGGCCACGCCCGGCTGAACGACTGCCGATGCTCGGCAAGCGCGTTGTCACGGCCCTGGTCCTGCTGGCGATCCTGCTGCCGTCGATCTTCGTGTTTCCGGGCTGGGTGTGGGGGGCCGTGACCCTGGTGTTCCTGGCTGCCGCGGCCCACGAATGGAGCCTGCTGCTGGGCCACCGCCGCTCGGCGCTGGCCGCCGCGGCGACGCTGGCGGCGATCGGTGCCGCGCTGCTGGCCTGGCACGAGCGCGCGGGCTGGCCGGCCTGGTTCGTGCTGCCGGTCTGCGCCGCGGCCACGATCGTCTGGGTGGCGATGGGTCCGCAGCGCCTGCGGCGACACGACGCCCGCGGCGGCGGCTGGCCGCTGGCGGCGGCCCTGCTGCTGGCGTGCTGGATCGCGCTGGTCGGGCTGCGCGACATCGGCGCGGCAGCGCTTCTGGTCGCGATGGCGATCATCTGGGTTGCCGACATCGCGGCGTACTTCGTGGGCCGGGCGCTGGGCCGGCACAAGCTCGCCCCGGCGATCAGCCCCGGCAAGAGCTGGGAGGGCGCGATCGGCGGGTTCGCGGCGGTCGCCGCGCTGGGGCTGGCAGCGGCCGCCGCGCCGGCGCTGTCGCACGCGCTGCCGGCGCGCCTGGTCGCGGGCTGGTCGGCGCCGGTTGCCGCGCTGGCGCTGGTGGCGATCGCCGCGCTGTCGATCGTCGGCGACCTTCACGAGTCGCTGCTCAAGCGCCAGGCCGGGGTGAAGGACAGCGGCACGCTGCTGCCCGGCCACGGCGGCGTCCTCGACCGCATCGACTCGCTGATCCCGACGATGCCGGCGGCGATGCTGCTGCATCGTCTGCTGGGATAATTCCCGGATGCAAGCGCCCGTCCGCACGCTCACGATCCTCGGCGCCACGGGCTCGATCGGCCTGAGCACGCTCGACGTCGTCGCCCGCCATCCGGGGCGCTACCGCGTGTTCGCGCTCGCGGCGCACCGCCGGGGCGACGCGCTCGCCGCGTTGTGCCTGCGGCACTCCCCGCGCTACGCGGTGCTCGGCGACGCGCAGGCGGCCGATGCGATGCGCGAGACGCTTGCCGCCCGAGGCTGCGGTACCGAGGTGCTGTGCGGCGAGGCGGCGCTCGCCCAGGTCGCCGCGCATCCCGACGTCGACACCGTGATGGCGGCGATCGTCGGCGCGGCCGGGCTGACCCCCGCGGTCGCGGCGGCGCGCGCGGGCAAGCGGATCCTGCTCGCGAACAAGGAGGCGCTGGTCATGGCGGGCGAGGTGTTCCTGCGCGCCTGCCGCGACGGCGGAGCGACCGTGCTGCCGATCGACAGCGAGCACAACGCGATCTTCCAGTGCCTGCCTGCGGGACAGCACACCGGCGTCGCGGTGCCGGGCGTGCGCCGCATCCTGCTCACCGCGTCGGGCGGGCCGTTCCGCCGCGCGAGCGCCGCCGAGATGGCGCGGGCAACGCCCGAACAGGCCTGCGCGCACCCGAACTGGTCGATGGGCCGCAAGATCTCGGTCGACTCGGCGACCATGATGAACAAGGGGCTCGAGCTGATCGAGGCGTCGTACCTGTTCGGCCTGCCCGAGTCCAGGCTCGACGTGCTCGTGCATCCGCAGAGCATCGTCCACTCGATGGTCGAATACGAGGACGGCTCGATGCTGGCCCAGCTCGGAAACCCGGACATGCGCACGCCGATCGCCCACGCGCTCGCGCACCCGGAGCGCATCGACAGCGGCGTGGCGCCGCTCAGCCTCGCGACGATCGGGCGCCTCGAGTTCGAGGCGCCCGACCTGCAGCGCTTCCCCTGCCTTCGCCTGGCCCACGAGGCGCTGCGCGCCGGCGGCGCGGCCCCGTGCGTGCTCAACGCGGCCAACGAGGTCGCGGTCGCCGCGTTCCTCGAACGACGCCTGCGCTTCACCGACATCGCCGGCGTCGCCGAGGCGGCGCTCCGCGCGGCCGGCGCGCGGCCGGCGGGCGCCGACGTCGAGGCCGTGCTCGAGACCGACCGCGAGGCGCGCGCGCTCGCGCGACACGCGCTCGAGAGGTGCGCGGCATGAGCACGCTCCAGACGCTGGTCGCGTTCCTGGCGGCGCTCACGCTGCTGATCTTCGTTCACGAACTGGGCCACTACCTGGTCGCGCGGTGGTGCGACGTCAAGGTGCTGCGCTTCTCGATCGGCTTCGGCAGGCCGCTGCTCACCTGGCGCGTCGGTGCCGACCGCACCGAGTGGACGATCGCCGCGGTGCCCCTTGGCGGCTACGTGCGGATGCTCGACGAGCGCGACGCCGGGGCCGGCGCGATCCCGCCCGCCGAACTGCCGCGTGCATTCACCCGCAAGTCGCTCGCGCAGCGCTCGGCGATCGTCGTCGCCGGCCCGCTTGCGAATTTCCTGCTGGCGATCGCGCTGTACGCGGCGATGGGCTGGATCGGCACCCGGGAGCCGGCGCCGGTGATCGACCAGCCTGCCGCCGGCACGCCGGCCGCGGCCGCCGGACTGCAGGGTGGCGACCGGCTGCTCGCCGTCGACGGCGTCGCCGTGCGCTCGTGGAACGACGTGCGGCTCAAGCTGCTCGAGCCGGTGATCGAGCGCCGCGAGAGCGCGCTGCTGGTGCAGCGCGAGGGCGCCTCGGCGCCGGCGCGGATCGACGCCGGCGGCCTGCCCCCGGGCGAGGCCGAGCGCGACTTCCTGCGCTCGCTCGGCCTGAGGCTCGCGCCCGGCAAGGTCGTGATCGGCAACCTGGTGGGCGGCGCAGCCGCCGAGCGCGACGGCCTGCGCGCGGGCGACGAGCTGCTGTCGGTCGGCGGCAGCCCGGTGCGCCGCGCCTCCGACGTGATCGAACGGGTGAAGGCCAGTCCCGGTCGGCCGCTGGCGTTCGGCGTCCTGCGCGGGGGCGACGAGATCTCGGTCACCGTGACGCCCGAGGCCGTCGGCTCGCCGGATGCCGCCGGCGCGACGCCGATCGGGCGCATCGGCGCGGGCCTGCAGGATCGGATCCTGATGGAGACGGTGCGCTACGGGCCGATCGAGTCGCTCGGCCAGGCGGCGCGCCAGACCTGGGAGATGTCGGTCTTCTCGCTGCGGATGCTGGGCAAGATGCTGATGGGCGAGCTCTCGCTTCGCAACCTGAGCGGACCGGTGACGATCGCCGATCTCGCCGGGCAGTCGGTGCGCGTGGGCTGGCTCGCCTACGCGAGCTTCCTCGCGCTGATCAGCATCAGCCTCGGCGTGCTGAACCTGCTGCCGATCCCCGTGCTCGACGGGGGGCATTTGGTATATTACGCGCTCGAAGCGGCACGCGGCAGGCCGCTGTCGGAGCGCTTCGTGGTGATCACGCAAAAGGCCGGCCTGGCGATCATCATGATGATGATGGCGCTCGCCCTGTTCAACGACATCACCCGCCTCATCGGTTCCTGACGCATGGCATTCGAACGACGCCGACCGGGGCGCAAACCGGGGTCGGCGCGCCTTGCGCTGGCCGCGCTCGCAGCGGCCCTGATCTCCGCGACCGCGTACCAGCCGGCCCTGGCCTTCGAACCCTTCGTGATTCGCGACATCCGCGTCGAGGGCGTGCAGCGCACCGAGCCGGGAACCGTGTTCAGCTACCTGCCGGTGCGCGTCGGCGACCGGATCACCGACGAGAAGGCGGGCGAGGCGGTCAAGGCGCTGTTCGCGACCGGCTTCTTCCGCGACGTGCGCCTCGAGGCCGAAGGCGACGTGCTGGTCGTCTACGTCGAGGAGCGCCCGGCGATCGCGTCGGTCGACATCACCGGCGCGAAGGAGTTCGACAAGGACACGCTGAAGAAGGTGCTGCGCGAGCAGGGGCTGGCCGAATCGCGGATCTTCGACCGCGCGATCCTCGAGCGCGCCGAGCAGGAGATCAAGCGCCAGTACCTTGCGCGCGGCCGCTATGCGGCGCGCGTGACCTCGACGATCACGCCGCTCGAGCGCAACCGGGTCGGCATCGCGATCGCGATCGAGGAGGGCGACACCGCGAAGATCACGTCGATCCGCTTCGTCGGCAACAAGGCGTTCACCGCCAAGCGCCTGCTCGACGAGATGCGCCTGTCGACGCCGACCTGGTTCACCTGGTACTCGAAGGCCGACCAGTACGCGCGCGAGAAGCTCGCCGGCGACCTCGAGGCGCTGCGCTCGTTCTACCTCGACCGGGGCTACCTCGAGTTCAACGTCGAGTCGACGCAGGTCTCGATCTCGCCCGACAAGGAAGGCGTCGAGATCACGATCGACATCAACGAGGGCGAGCTGTACCGCGTGTCGGAGGTCCGCTTCGGCGGCGAACTGCTCGGAAGGAAGGCCGAACTCGAGCCGCTGGTGCAACTGAAGCCGGGCGACGTGTTCTCGGGCAGCAGGCTCACCGACACGACCAAGCGCATCTCCGACAAGCTCGGCACGCTGGGCTACGCGTTCTCGAACGTCAACGCGGTGCCGCAGATCGACCGCGAAAAGCGCGAGGTCTCTTTCGACATCCTGATCGACCCGGGCCGGCGCGTCTACGTGCGGCGCATCGACATCGCCGGCAACGTGCGCACCCGCGACGAGGTGATCCGCCGCGAGTTCCGCCAGTACGAGGACGCCTGGTACGACGCCGACAAGATCCGGCTCTCGCGCGAGCGGCTCGAGCGGCTCGGCTACTTCACCGAGGTGAAGGTCGAGAACCGGCCGGTGCCCGATGCGCCCGACCAGGTCGACCTGAACGTGGTCGTCACCGAGCGCCCCACCGGCAACATTGCGCTCGGAATCGGGATCTCCAGCACCGAGAAGCTGATCCTGTCGGGCTCGATCGTGCAGCCGAACTTCCTGGGCACCGGCAAGTCGGTGGCGCTGCAGCTGAACACGAGCCGGCTCGCGCGCTCGATCGTGCTCTCGCAGACCGATCCGTATTTCACGCCCGATGGCGTCAGCCGCAGCTTCGACCTGTACACCCGGATGTTCAACGCGTCGGAGCTGAACCTCGGCGACTACCGGACCCGGTCGACCGGCCTGGGCCTGCGCTTCGGCGTCCCCTACACCGAGTACGACCGCGTCAGCTTCGGCATGACCTACGAGCGCAACGACGTGAAGCTCGGCGCGGCGCCGCCGCAGCGCTACGTCGACTTCGTCGACAATTTCGGCACTTCGACGACGGCGCTGCTCGGCACGCTCGGCTGGAGCCGCGACAGTCGCGACAGCGCGATCGTCCCCACCCGCGGGCGGCTGCAGACCGCGGGGCTCGAAGTCACGCTGCCGGTGGCCGAGCTGCGGTACTGGCGCGCGACGTACAACCACCAGTGGTACTACCCGATGACGCGCGACCTCACGCTCGCGTTGAACGGCGACCTCGGCATCGGGCGCGGTTTCGGCGGGATGGCCTACCCGCTGTTCAAGAACTTCTACGTCGGCGGCATCGGCTCGGTGCGCGGCTACTACCCGAGTTCGATCGGTCCGCGCGAGGTCGACACCGTCACCGGCGGCACCCGCGAGATCCCGCTGGGCGGCCTCACCAAGATCGTCGGCAGCGCCGAGTTCCTGTTCCCGCTGCCCGGCACCGGGAGCGATCGCACGATCCGTTCGTTCGTGTTCCTCGACGCCGGGACGGTGCTGGGCGAAGGCCAGTCGTTCAGCGCCAGCGACCTGCGCTACGCGACCGGCATCGGCCTGACCTGGCTCTCGCCGATCGGCCCGCTGAAACTGAGCATCGCGTTCCCGATCCGCAAGCAGGAGGGCGATCGCACGCAGCGGTTCCAGTTCCAGGTCGGCACCGGCTTCTGAGCGCGGCTTGCCCGTCGTTGCAACTGTGCGACAATCCACGCCTCGAATCGATGCGATGAGCGGGAAGGGCTGAATGAAGTTTTTCAGGACTTTCGCGGCGTGCTGCCTGGCGGCGACCTGCGCGGTGGCGAGCGCTCAGGAGGTGCCGAAGATCGGCTTCGTCAATACCGAGCGCATCCTGCGCGACGCCGCGCCGGCCAAGGCCGCGCAGCAGAAGCTCGAGCAGGAATTCAGCCGGCGCGACAAGGAGCTGCAGGACATGGCCGCGCGCCTGAAGTCGCTCGGCGAGCGGCTCGACCGCGACGCCGCGGTCACCAGCGAGTCCGAGCGCCAGCGGCGCCAGCGGGAGTTCGCCGAGTCCGAGAAGGAGTACCAGCGCAAGCAGCGCGAGTTCCGCGAGGACCTGAACCAGCGGCGCAACGAGGAACTCTCGCAGGTCATCGACAAGGCCAACCGCGTGATCAAGCAGATCGCCGAGCAGGAGAAGTACGACGTGATCCTGCAGGAGGCGGTGTTCGCGAGCCCGCGCATCGACATCACCGACAAGGTGCTGCGCGCGCTCGGCAACGGCAAGCAGTAGTGCTGGCGCGCCCTCGGCTCCAGGTGGCGGCACCTTGAAGGGGCGTCCGCGATGCGCCGCCTCGCAGAGGGACTGACGATCGCGGACCTGGCGCGCCGGCTCGGAGCGCCGCTGCGCCGCGGCGATCCCGGCCACCGGATCCACGCGCTCGCGAGCCTGGCCAGCGCCGGCCCCGACGACCTCAGCTTCCTCGCCTCGCCGCGCCACGCCGCGCAGGCGCGCCGCACGCGCGCCGGGGCGGTGCTTGCCCCGCCGGCGCTGGCCGGCGAAGTGTCCGCTGCCAGCGCGCTGATCGAAGTCGAGGACGCGCACCGCGCGTTCGGCGCGATCGCGCGCGAGATGGCCGCGCTGCTCGCGCGCCCGATCGCCCCCGGCGTCCATCCGGGCGCGGTGGTGGCGCCCGGGGCGAAGCTGGGCCGCGACGTCTGCATCGGACCCTTCGTCGCGATCGGCGACGGCGCGCAGATCGGCGACGGCGCGGTGCTCGAGGCCGGCGTCTCGATCGGCGCGGGCAGCGTCGTCGGCGCCGGCAGCCGGCTGCATCCGCGGGTCACGGTCGAGCACGACTGCGTGATCGGCGGCAACTGCGTGGTCTTCGCCGGCACCGTGATCGGCGCCGACGGCTTCGGCTTCGCCAGCGGCCCCGGGGGCTGGGAGAAGATCCCGCAGCTCGGCGGCGTCGTCATCGGCGAGTCGGTCGAGATCGGCGCCAACTGCACGATCGACCGCGGTGCCCTCGAGGACACCGTGATCGGCGACGGCTGCAAGCTCGACAACCTGATCCAGGTTGCGCACAACGTGCGCATCGGCGAGCACACGGCGATCGCCGGCTGCGTCGGCATCGCGGGCAGCGCGGTGATCGGGAGACGCTGCCGGATCGGCGGCGGGGCGGGCATCCTCGGCCACCTCGAGATCTGCGACGACGTCACGATCTCGGCGATGAGCCTGGTCACGCGGTCGATCGGCGAACCGGGGTTCTATTCGGGCGTGTTCCCGCTGATGGACAATGCCGGGTGGGAGAAGTCGGCCGCGCTGCTCAGGCAGCTCCCACAGTGGCGGGCGCGGCTGCGCCGGCTCGAACGAACCGACAGGGAAGGACAATGACCGTGCTCGACATCCGCGCGATTCTCGAACACCTGCCGCATCGGTATCCGATGCTGCTCGTCGACCGGGTGCTCGAGCTCGAGAAGGGCAAGCGCATCGTCGCGGTGAAGAACGTCTCGATCAACGAGCCGTTCTTCACCGGCCACTTTCCCTACCTGCCGGTGATGCCGGGCGTGCTGCAGGTCGAGGCGCTCGCGCAGGCGGCCGGAATCCTGTCCTTCCAGACGATGGGACGCGTCTCCGACGCGAGCACCGTCTACTACTTCGTCGGCATCGATAGCGCCCGCTTCAAGCGACCGGTCGTTCCCGGCGACCAGCTCCGGCTCGAGGTCGAGATCGTGCGCATCTCGCGCTCGATCTGGAAGTACGCGGGCAAGGCCACCGTCGACGGCCAGGTCGCCGCCGAGGCCGAGCTGATGTGCACGCTGCGCGAGATCGGGCCGGCCAACGGCAACGGCGAAGGCGGCGGCAACGGCAACGGCGGCGCCTGAGCGCGTCCCGAGGCTGCGAGCGACATGCCCGCCATCCACCCGACCGCGATCGTCGATCCGCGCGCCGAGCTCGACAGCGACGTCGAGGTCGGCGCCTATTCGGTGATCGGCGCGCAGGTGCGCGTCGGCGCCGGGACCCGGATCGGCCCGCACGTGGTCGTCGAGGGGCGAACGACGATCGGCCGCGGCAACCGGATCTTCCCGTTCGCCTCGATCGGCGGCGCCCCCCAGGACAAGAAGTACGGCGGCGAGCCGACCGCGCTCGAAATCGGCGACGGCAACACGATCCGCGAGTGCGTCACGATCAACCGTGGAACGGCACAGGACCGGGGCGTGACGCGGGTCGGCAACGATGCCTGGATCATGGCCTACGTGCACATCGCGCACGACTGCGCCATCGGCGACCACGTGATCATCGCCAACAGCACCAACCTCGCGGGCCACGTCGAGATCGGCGACTGGGCCATCCTCGGCGGCGCGACCCAGGTCCACCAGTTCTGCAAGATCGGCGCGCACGCGATGACCGGGGTGAGCACCGTGGTGCTGCACGACGTGCCGCCGTACGTGATGGCCTCGGGCCACAGCGCCGAGGCGCACGGCATCAATTCCGAGGGACTGCGCCGTCGCGGTTTCGACGCCGGGCGGATCAACGCGATCCGGCGGGCGTACAAGCTGATCTACCGCAGCGGGTCGACGATGCAGCAGGCGCTCGATGCGCTGCGCGCGGCGATCGCGAACGGCGTGGCTCCGGCGCTTGCCGCGGACGCGCCGGAGGCGGGCGCCGAGGCGCTGACGAGCCCACAACTGAGCGCGCAGTCGCGCGCCGACCTCGCGCTTCTCGCCGACTTCCTGGACGGCGTCACGCGCGGCATCGTGCGCTGATGTCGGGGCAGGCCGGCACCGTCGGTTCGCTCTCTCTGGGCATGGTCGCCGGCGAGGCCTCGGGCGACCTGCTCGCCGCGTCGCTGCTCGGCGGACTGGCGGCGCGGGTCGGGCGGCTCGAGGCCGCGGGGATCGGAGGGCCGGCGATGGCGCGCCACGGCTTCGACGCCTGGTGGACGATCGAGGCGCTGTCGGTGAACGGCTACCTGGAGGTGCTGCGCGAGTACCCGCGGCTGCGACGGATGCGCGATGCGCTGGCCGAGCGCCTGGCGCAATGGCACCCGCAGGCGTTCGTCGGCGTCGACGCCCCCGACTTCAACCTGGACCTCGAAGCGCGGCTGCGCGGGCGCGGGATCCGCATCGTGCACTTCATCAGCCCGTCGATCTGGGCGTGGCGTCGCGAGCGCATCGAGAAGATCCGCCGCAGCGTCGACCACATGCTGCTGGTCTTCCCGTTCGAGGAGGCGATCTACCGCGACGCCGGGATTCCCGCGACCTACGTCGGCCACCCGCTCGCCGACGCGATCCCGGCGCAGGCCGACGCCGCGGCGGCGCGCCGGGCGCTCGGCTTGCCCGCGTCGGGCGCGGTGGTCGCGCTGCTGCCCGGCAGCCGCGCCGCGGAGGTCGAGCACCTGGCGCCGTCGTTCCTGCGCACCGCCGCCTGGCTGCACGAGCGGCGCGGCGACCTTCATTTCGTGCTTCCGGCGGCCTCGCCGGCGCTGTTCGAACGCATCAAGGCCCTCGCCGCCGCGGCGCGCCTCCCGGAGAACCTCGCGCTGACGCTGGTCTCGGGCCGCTCGCACGAGGCGCTGGCCGCGGCCGACGCGGTGCTGGTGGCCAGCGGCACCGCGACGCTGGAAGCGGCGCTGTTCCGCAGGCCGATGGTGATCGCCTACCGGATGAGCTGGCTCAGCTACCGGATCATGCGCAGGATGGGGTACCTGCCGTACGTGGGCCTGCCCAACATCCTGTCGGGACGTTTCGTCGTGCCGGAGTTCCTGCAGTCGGCGGTGCGCGCGCCCGGGATGGGCGAAGCGCTGCTGCGCCAGCTCGACGACGACGCGCACCGGCAGGAGATCGTCGCGCAGTTCGGCGCGCTGCACGACGCGCTGCGCCGAGGCTGCGCGGCACGCGCCGCCGCGGTGGTGCTCGAGGTGGCCGGTGCCTGAGCGGGGCGGCGCCCGGCGTCCGGCGCGCGATGCCGGCGCCCGGATCGCGCTCGCGCTGCCCGCGCCCGAGGGGCCGGTCTGCGGCGTCGACGAAGCGGGCCGCGGCCCGCTGGCCGGGCCGGTCTACGCCGCCGCGGTGATCCTCGATCCGCAGGCGCCGGTCGAGGGCGTGCGCGATTCCAAGGCGCTGTCGGCGGCCCGCCGCGAGGCGCTGTCGCGCGAGATCCGCGCGCGCGCGCTGGCCTGGTCGATCGCCAGCGCCAGCGCCGCCGAGATCGACGCGCTGAACATCCTGCAGGCTTCGCTGCTCGCGATGCAGCGCGCGGTGGCGGCGCTGGCGATCGAGCCGGCCCTCGCGCGGGTCGACGGCAACCGTCCCCCGCGGCTGCGCTGCCTGGTGCAGACGCTGGTGGGCGGCGACGCGATCGATCCGGCGATCTCGGCCGCGTCGATCCTCGCGAAGTGCGCGCGCGACGAAGCGATGCAGGCGTTGCACGAGCGGTTCCCGCAGTACCGCTTCGATCGCCACAAGGGCTATCCGACCGCCGAGCACCTCGCGCTGCTGCGCGAGCACGGTCCGTGCGCGGAGCACCGGCGCAGTTTCGCGCCGGTGCGGGTGCTGCTGGCGCGGTGACGCCGATGCCCGACGAGATCGTCTCGGCCGCCAACGAGCGCTTCCGGCGCCTGCTCGACCTGGCCGGCTCGGCGCGCGAGCGCAAGCGCCAGGGCCTGTCTGTGATCGAGGGCACGCACCTGGTGCAGGCCTGGTTCGACCGGTTCGGTCCCCGTGCGCGCGAGGCGCAGGTGTTCGTCGCGCGGCGCGGCCTCGCCTCGGACGAAATCCGGGCGCTGCTGGAGCGGCTGCCGGTGCCGCCGACCGTGCTCGACGACCGCCTGTATGCGCGTGCCAGCCAGGTCGAGCACGGCAGCGGGCCGCTGGCGGTCGTACCGACGCCGCGCCCGGAGCTGCCGCCGCGTCTCGACGAGGATGCCGTCTACCTCGACCGGATCCAGGATCCGGGCAACGTCGGCAGCATCCTGCGAACCTGCGCTGCGGTCGGCGTGCGCCGCGTCCTCGCCTCGCCCGGGACCGCGTTCTGCTGGTCGCCGAAGGTGCTGCGCGCCGGGATGGGGGCGCACTTCCACCTGGACATCCACGAGGGCGTCGCGGCCACGTGGCTGCGGGAACACGCGGCGATCCCGGTCCGCGCCGCCGAGGCGGGCGCCCGCGATTCGCTCTACCGCGCCGACCTGCGCGCCGCCTCGGTCTGGCTGTTCGGCAACGAAGGGCAGGGACTCGAGGCCGGGTTGCGCGCCTGGCCGGCCGTCCAGCCCGTGGGGATCCCGCAGCTGCCGGCGGTCGAGTCGCTGAACGTCGGGGTGGCGGCCGCGGTGTGCCTGTACGAGCAATTGCGCCAGCGGCTGGCCGCGGCCGGCGGGTAGGCCGGCGGCCGCCGGGCACCCCGCGTCATTCGATCTGCAGCTGCTGCAGGATCGTCGCGGCGATCTCCTCGATCGACTTGTTCGTCGTGGACAGCCAGCGGATTTCTTCGCGGCGCATCATCGCCTCGGCCTCGCCCACTTCGTAGCGGCAGTTCTCGATCGACGCGTAGCGGCTGCCCGGGCGGCGCTCGTGGCGGATCTCGGCCAGCCGTTCGGGGGCGATCGACAGGCCGAACAGCTTCGGCTTGTACCGGTACAGCACTGCCGGGAGCCGGCGGCGCTCGAAATCGTCGGGGATCAGCGGATAGTTCGCCGCGCGAATCCCGTGCTGCATCGCCAGGTACAGGCTGGTCGGCGTCTTGCCGCTGCGCGAGACGCCGATCAGGATCACCTCGGCGTGCTCGAGATCGACGTGCTGCTGGCCGTCGTCGTGCGCGAGCGAGTAGTTGATCGCCGCAATCCTGCGCTGGTAGGCCTCGGTGTCGGTCGCGGTGTGCGAGCGCCCGATCGTGTGCGTCGAGCGCACGCCGAACTCGTTCTCGAGCGGCTCGACGAAGGTCGCGAACAGGTCCAGGAACCTGCAGTGGGCGAGCCGCACGACGTCGTTGATCGACGCGTCGACCAGGGTGCTGAACACGATCGGGCGCTGCCGGTCCTGCAGCGCCTGCCGGTCGATCCGCTCGACCGCCTGGCGGGCCTTTTCCACCGAATCGACGAACGGCAGGCGCACCTCGCGCAGCCGCACGCGCTCGAACTGCGTGAGCAGCGAGTGCCCGAAGGTCTCCGCCGTGACCCCGGTGCCGTCGGAGACGTAGAAGACGGTGCGGTCGTAGTTCTGGCTGCCTGAATCGGGCATGTCTGGCTTCCCCGGGAGGAGCGAGGGCGCCGGGGCGCCGGCCGTGCATTTCGCACGCGGCGCGCGGTCCTCGCGAGCAGTAAAATTACCCGAACTTCGCGACCGGCGGCCGGATTCCCTCCCGCCGGCCCCCGCAGAATGCTGCAGACGGCCCGCTCCGGCGTCGCGCCGGCCGCCTGGAGCGCTTTGCCGCAGACGAATCTTCAACCATGTCAGGACCTTCCCATGAGCCAGCACGAAGGACGATACGTCGTCCCCTTCGAAGAATTGCGCATGACCGATGTCGACTCGGTCGGCGGCAAGAACGCCTCGCTGGGCGAGATGATCAGCCAGCTCGCGGCGTCCGGGGTGCGAGTGCCCGGCGGATTCGCGACGACCGCCCACGCGTTCCGTGACTTCCTGCGCCACAACGACCTGACCGAGCGGATCGACGCGCGCCTGCACGAGCTGAACACCGAGGACGTCAAGGCGCTCGCCGAGTGCGGCGCCGAGATCCGCGGCTGGATCGTCGCGGCGCCGCTGCCGGCGGCGCTCGAGCAGGAGATCCGCAGCCACTACCAGCGGATGGTCGACGAGGCCGGCTCGCCGATCTCGGTCGCGGTGCGCTCGTCGGCGACGGCCGAAGACCTGCCCGACGCCTCGTTCGCCGGCCAGCAGGAAACCTACCTGAACGTCAACGGCATCGAGGCGGTGCTCGAGCGGATCCGCCACGTCTTCGCGTCGCTGTACAACGACCGCGCGATCTCGTACCGGGTGCACAAGGGCTTCGCGCACGGCGGCGTGGCGCTGTCGGCAGGCATCCAGCGGATGGTGCGCAGCGACCTCGCGAGCTCGGGCGTGATGTTCACCATCGACACCGAGTCGGGATTCCCCGACGCTGTGTTCATCACCAGTTCCTGGGGCCTTGGCGAAACCGTCGTGCAGGGCGCGGTGAACCCCGACGAGTTCTTCGTGCACAAGCCGATGCTGGCGGCCGGCAAGTTTCCGATCATCCGGCGCGAGATGGGCTCGAAACTGATCCGCATGGGCTTCGCCGGGGACGGCGGCGGCGAGGGGCGCACGGTGCGCACGCTCGACACGCCCCCCGACATGCGCAGCCGCTATTCGCTCGCCGACGAGGACGTGATCGAGCTGGCGCGCTACGCGGTGATCATCGAGAAGCACTACGGGCGCCCGATGGACATCGAGTGGGGCAAGGACGGCCACGACGGCAAGCTCTACATCCTCCAGGCCCGTCCGGAGACCGTGAAGTCGCTCGCCAGCGAGACGCGCCAGCAGCGCTACCGGCTCAAGGGCAGCTCCGACGTGCTCGTCTCGGGCCGGGCGATCGGGCAGAAGGTGGGCGCGGGCAGGGTGCGCGTCGTCGCCGACGCCGCCGACATGGACCGGGTCCAGCCCGGCGACGTGCTGGTGACCGACATGACCGATCCGAACTGGGAGCCGGTGATGAAGCGTGCCGCGGCGATCGTCACCGATCGCGGCGGGCGGACCTGCCACGCGGCGATCATCGCGCGCGAGCTCGGCATTCCGGCCGTCGTCGGCTGCGGCGACGCGACGCGGCGGCTGCGCGACGAGTCGCTGGTCACGGTCTCGTGCGCCGAGGGCGACACCGGCTACATCTACGACGGCCTGCTCGAGACCGAGATCACCGAGTTCGACGCCGGCGCGATGCCCGAGGTGCCGGTCAAGGTCATGGTCAACGTCGGCAACCCGACACTGGCGTTCGAGTTCGCCCAGCTGCCCAACGACGGCGTCGGCCTCGCGCGGCTCGAGTTCATCATCAACAACAACATCGGCATCCACCCGAAGGCGATCCTCGACTACCCGAACGTCGACGCGGACCTCAAGAAGGCGGTCGAGAGCGTGGCGCGCGGCCACGCGACGCCGCGCGCGTTCTACGTCGAGCGCCTGGCCGAGGGCGTCGCGACGATCGCCGCGGCGTTCTGGCCGAAGCCAGTGATCGTGCGGCTGTCCGACTTCAAGTCGAACGAATACCGCAAGCTGATCGGCGGATCGCGCTACGAGCCCGACGAGGAGAACCCGATGCTCGGGTTCCGCGGCGCCTCGCGCTACATCGCCGACGGCTTCCGCGACTGCTTCGAGCTCGAGTGCCAGGCGATGCGCCGGGTGCGCGAGCAGATGGGGCTCACGAACGTCGAACTGATGGTGCCGTTCGTCCGCACGACGAAGGAGGCGGCCTCGGTGGTCGATCTCCTCGCGCGCCACGGGCTGCGCCGCGGGGAAGCCGGGCTGCGGCTGATCATGATGTGCGAGCTGCCGTCGAACGCGCTGCTGGCCGAGGAGTTCCTGCAGTACTTCGACGGCTTCTCGATCGGCTCGAACGACCTGACCCAGCTCACACTGGGGCTGGACCGCGATTCGGGACTGGTCGCCGAGAGCTTCGACGAGCGCGATCCCGCGGTGAAGCTGCTGCTCGAGCGCGCCATCGCCGCGTGCCGGGCCGCCGGGAAGTACGTCGGGATCTGCGGGCAGGGACCCTCCGATCACCCCGACCTTGCCCAGTGGCTGATGCAGCAGGGGATCAGCTCGATCTCGCTCAACCCGGACACCGTCATCTCGACCTGGCAGCAGCTGGCCGGCGGCGAGCGCTGAACCCGCAAACGGAAGAGGGCTCCCGCGGGAGCCCTCTTCGAGCCTCCGCGGCGCGCCGCGGAGGGCCTGGCCCGATGGCGCCGCGCGGCGCCCCCGGTCAGGCGGTCACTTGGTGACCATCATCTGCGTCTTCGCGCCGTTCTTGAACGTGTAGAGAGTCAGCGTCCCGTCCTTGACGTCGCCACGCGCGTCGAACGAGATCCGGCCGGTCACGCCGTCGTACTGGATCTTCGCCAGCTCGGGCAGGTACTTCTTCGGGTCGGTCGAGTTGGCCTTCTGCATCGCCGCGACCATCACGTTGACCGCGTCGTAGACGTAGGGCGCGTACAGCTGCACCTCGAGGCCGGTCTTCTCCTTGAACTTCTTCCTGAAGGCCTCCATCGCGGCGGCCTTGTCTGCGGTGACGCCGCCCGCCTCGGCGCACACCACCTTGCCGTCGCCGAGCGCATCGCCCGCGAGCTTGGCCATCTCGGTGGTGCAGATGCCGTCGCCGCCCATGAAGCGCGCATCGATCCCGAGCTGCTTCATCTGCCGCATCATCGGGCCGCCGACCGCATCCATGCCGCCGTAGAAGATCAGGTCGGGCTTCGCGCCCTTGAGCTTCGTCAGGATCGCGTTGAAGTCGGTGGCCTTGTCGTTGGTGTACTCGCGTCCGACGACTTTGCCGCCCGCGGCCTTCGCCGACTTCATGAACTCGTCGGCCACGCCCTGGCCGTAGGCGGTGCGGTCGTCGATGATCGCGATCGACTTCGCCTTGATGTCCTTCACCGCGTACCGCCCGAGCGTGCCGCCGAGCTGACCGTCGTTGGCTACCACGCGGAACGTCGTCTTGAAGCCCTGCTGCGTGTATTTCGGGGCGGTCGACGACGGCGAGATCTGCGGAATGCCCGCGTCGCTGTAGATGCGCGAAGCCGGAATCGAGGTGCCCGAGTTCAGGTGCCCGACCACGCCCACCACTCCGGCGTCGACGAGCTTCTGTGCGGCCGCCGTGCCCTGTTTGGGATCGCCGGCGTCGTCCTCGGAGAGCAGCTCGAAGGTCACCTGCTTGCCGCCGATGGTCAGTTTCCTTGCGTTGAGTTCGTCGATCGCGAGCCTGGCGCCGAGCTCGTTGTCCTTGCCGAGGTGCGCGATGCTGCCGGTCAGCGGCGCGACGTGGCCGATCTTGACCACGGTCTGCGCCGACGCCGGAACCAGCGTGGCCGCGAGGGCGGAGGCGATTGCGAGTCCCACCAGCCTGTGCTTCATCAGTGCTTCTCCTGCAGGATGTACGACGAATGGCGGCCCGGGACCGGTCTCGACCCGACGGTGCGCAACGGGGCGGATGCTAGCCGGAATTGCCAGTGCGGGCAATCGAGGATGCTAGGATTCCGCAAGGAGGCGACCGATGCAGCTGCACTACTGGTGGTGGATCTTCGCCGTGGGGCTGGGCGTGCTCGAAATCCTCACTGGCACGTTCTACCTGCTCGTCCTGGCGGTCGGCTGCGCGGCCGGTGGGCTCGCCGGGTGGGTCGGCGCAGGCGTGACGGCGCAGGTGCTGGTGACCGCCGCGGTCACCGTCGCCGGGTGGGCATGGCTGTGGCGCCGCGGCCCGCTGCGGGCGGCCCCGGGCGACGCGGTCGCCGACTCCAGCATGCTGCTCGACGTCGGCGAGCGGCTCGACGTCGAGGAATGGGGCGCCGACCGGCGCGCCCAGGTGCGATACCGGGGCGCCTCGTGGACCGTCGAGCTCGATGCGCAGGAACCTGCCTCGTCGGCCGTTCCCGGCCGATTCGTCATCAGGCGGGTCGTCGGCAACCGCCTGGTCGTGCAGCGCGCAGCCTGAATCCCGAACCCCCCAGGAGATACCCATGGCCGGAGGAAACTTCGCGGTCGCCGCGATCGTGCTGGTCCTTGCGATCGTGTTCGTCACGCGCGCGCTGCGCATCGTGCCGCACCAGCACGCGTGGATCGTCGAGCGGCTCGGCAAGTACGACCGCACGCTCGGGCCGGGCCTGAACTTCGTCATCCCGTTCGTCGACCGGGTCGCCTACAAGCACTCGCTGAAGGAAATCCCGCTCGACGTGCCGAGCCAGGTCTGCATCACCAAGGACAACACGCAGCTCACCGTCGACGGGGTGCTGTACTTCCAGGTCACCGACCCGATGCGCGCGTCGTACGGGTCGAGCAACTACATCTCGGCGATCACGCAGCTCGCCCAGACGACGCTGCGATCGGTGATCGGCCGCCTCGAGCTCGACAAGACCTTCGAGGAGCGCGACTTCATCAATTCGAGCGTCGTGGCCTCGCTGGACGAGGCCGCGCTGAACTGGGGCGTGAAAGTGCTCCGCTACGAGATCAAGGACCTCACTCCGCCCAACGAGATCCTGCGCTCGATGCAGGCGCAGATCACCGCCGAACGCGAGAAGCGCGCGCGCATCGCCGAGTCGGAGGGGCGCAAGCAGGAGCAGATCAACCTCGCCACCGGCGAGCGCGAATCGTTCATCCAGCGCTCGGAGGGCGAGCGGCAGGCCGAGGTCAACCGGGCGATGGGCGAGGCGGCCGCGATCCAGGCAGTGGCCGACGCCACCGCGCGCGCGATCGAGCGGATCGGGGGCGCGATCCGCCAGCCCGGCGGCATGGAGGCCGTGAACCTGCAGGTAGCCGAGAAATTCGTCGACGCGCTGCGCACGATGGCGAAGGAGAACAACACGATGATCGTGCCGGCCAACCTCGCCGACCTGTCGACGCTGGTGGCGACGGCGACCAGCGTCGTGCGCCGGCAGGGCGACCTGCCGGGCGGCGCCGGGCGCGCCGCGGGCTGACGCGGCACGGCGCTACGCGGCTCGTCGACGATCGCTCGCACCATGGCATCGAACACGCTGCTGGCCGGCGTCTCGCAGTTCCTGAAGGAGCACCCGCCGTTCTCGCTGATGGCCGACGCCGACGTCGAGTTCGTCGCGCGCAATGTCGAGGTGGCCTACTACGCGCGCGGCGAGGTGCTGATCGGCCCCGACGACGGCGCCCCGAGCGCCTGTTTCATCATCAAGCAGGGGCTGGTCGAGGGACTGCGTCGCCGCCCAGACCGCCCCGAGGCCGAGCTCGAACCGACGGTCCAGCGGGTGCCTGGCGAGATGCTGCCGATCAGCGCGCTGATGGCGCAGCGTCCGGTCATGTCCACCTACCGCGCCGCCGGCGACGTGTTCTGCTGGCTGCTGCCCAAGGCCCAGTTCGACGAACTGCTGCAGCGCAGCCCCGTCTTCCTCGACTTCTGCAAGCGCCGGATGGCGAGCCTGCTCGACCTGTCGCACCAGGCGCTGCAGGCGAGCTACGCGGCCGGCACGACCCACTGGCGCTCGATCAACGCGCCGCTCGAGTCGATGCTCGGCCGGTCGCCGGTCACCTGCGGGCCCGACGAGAGCCTGCGGGCCGTCTTCGAACGCATGGAGCACGAGCGGGTGGGAGCGGTGATCGTCGTGCGCTCGCCCGCGGCCGAGAGCGACCAGGTTGTCGGGATCTTCACCCGCAAGGACGTGATCGGCAGGGTCGTGCTGCCGGGCCGCTCGCTCGACGACCCGGTGAGCAGCGTGATGAGCGCGCCGGTGGTCACGCTGAAGGCCAGCGACACGGTCGGCGAGGCCATGCTCGTGATGGCCGACCGGACGATCCGGCACATCCCGGTGATGCGCGACGGGCGGCTCGCCGGGGTGGTGGCCGAGCGCGACCTGTTCGTGCTGCAGCGGCGCAGCATGAACCAGATCGGCGACGCGATCAGCCGGGCGGCGAGCGTCGACGACCTGAAGCTGCCGGCCGCCGACATCCGGCACTGGTCGCGCAGCCTGGTCGCGCAGGGCGTGTCGGCCGGCTTCATCACGCGGCTGATCAGTCGCCTGAACGACCAGCTCTCGGTGCGGCTGATCGAGCTGAAGGCCACCGAGCACGGGGTGCCGCTCGACCGCATCTGCTGGCTCGCGCTGGGCAGCGAGGGGCGCGAGGAGCAGACGATCGCGTCGGACCAGGACAACGGCCTGATCGTCGCCGACGAGTTCGCATCCTCGATCGACGCGCTGCTCGCGTTCGCGCAGGCGGTGAACCAGGCGCTCGACGCCTGCGGCTACCCGCTGTGCAAGGGCGGCATCATGGCCGGCAACCCGAAGTGGTGCCTGAGCCTGTCGCAGTGGAAGGCGCTGTTCGACGGCTGGATCGAGCGCGGCGACCCGCAGAGCCTGCTCAACGCCAACATCTTCTTCGACTTCCGGGCGCTCGCCGGCGACCCGTCGCTGGCGCAGGCGCTGCGCGACCACGTGACGCCGCGCGCGGCCGCGGTGCCGCGCTTTCTCAAGCAGATGAGCGACAACGCGCTGCGCAACGGCCCGCCGCAGTCCTGGACCGCCGGCGTCCTCGAGACGCTGTTCAGCCGCGAGGCGGCGGTGGTCGACCTGAAGCTGAACGGCACGGTGCCGTTCGTCGATGCGGCGCGGCTGCTCGCACTCGCCAACGGCATCCGGGCGACCGGCACCGTCGAGCGCTTCGAGACGCTGTCCGCGATGGGCGTGGTGCCCGCCGCCGAGGTGCGGGGCTGGGTCGACTCGTTCCAGTTCTTCCAGAGCCTGCGGCTTCGCGCCCAGCACATGGGCGAGCCGGGCCCCGAGGGCAACCCGAACTCGCTCGACACGCGCACGCTGTCCGGGCTGGACCGGCGCATCCTGAAGGAAGCGTTTCGCGAGGCGCGGCGGCTGCAGCAGCGGCTGGCGCTCGACTACCCCGGCTGATGCCGATGCGCTGGCTCGACCGCTTGCTCGGGCGCCCCGCACCCGACGAGGCTGCGGCGCAGGCGGGGCAGCGCTGGGTGGTGCTCGACGTCGAAACCAGCGGGCTGGACCAGGCCAGCGACCGGCTGATGTCGATCGGCGCGGTGGCCGTCCACGATCGCCGCATCGTCGTCGCGGACAGCATCGAGCTCACGATCCGTCAGCCGAGCGCCAGCACGCGGCAGAACATCCTGGTGCACGGCATCGGCGCCGAGGCGCAGCTTGCGGGGCTCGACCCGAAGCAGGCCTGCGAGGTGTTCCTCGACTACGTCGGCCGCTCGCCGCTGCTGGCCTTCCACGCGTCGTTCGACCGGGCGTTCCTGATGCGCGCGGCGAAGGCCTTCGTCGGCGTCCCGATCGGCAACGCCTGGATCGACCTCGCCGACCTCGCGCCGGCACTGCACCCGGGCACGGGCGCGCGGGCGCTCGACGACTGGCTGGCGCACTTCGACATTCCGGTCGACCAGCGCCACAACGCCGCGGGCGACGCCTTCGCCACCGCGATGCTGTTCCTGCGCCTGCTGGGTTCGGTGCCTCCCGCCGACCGGCGGCCGCGCCAGTTGCAGCGGATCGCGGCCCACGCGCGCTGGCTCGCGCGCTGATCGGGGCCGGACCCGAGACGAGCCGCGCTCAGGCCTTGTTGCCCTGCTTGAGCAGGCGCTGACGCTCGCGCTGCCACTCACGCTCGCGCTCGGTCTCGCGCTTGTCGTGCTGCTTCTTGCCTTTGGCCAGCCCGATCTCCACCTTGACCCGCCCGCGCGTGTAGTGCAGGTCGAGCGGCACCAGCGTGTAGCCGGCGCGCTCGACCTTGCCGATCAGCTTGGCGATCTGCGCCGCGTGCAGCAGCAGCTTGCGGGTGCGGGTCGGATCGGGCTTGATGTGCGTCGAAGCCTCGGGAAGCGGCGTGATGTGCGCGCCGATCAGGTACAGCTCGGCGCCGCGCACGATCACGTAGCCCTCCTTGAGCTGCGCACGCCCGGCGCGGATCGCCTTGACTTCCCATCCCTCGAGCGCGATGCCGGCCTCGATGCGCTCTTCGATGAAGAAGTCGTGGGTCGCTTTTTTGTTCTGGACGATGCTCATGTCTAAAATCCGCCCCGGGGCGCGGGCAAGGCCGCATTGTGCCCCGGAATGCCCCCGAGGAACCCGCAACCCGATCTGGTCCAGTCCGTGCACGCCGTCCGCAAGTCCGTCCTGCTGCCGTACAGCGCCCGGCAGATGTTCGAGCTGGTCGAGCGCATCGAGGACTATCCCGGCTTCCTGCCCTGGTGCGGCGGCACCGAGGTCGACCGCGGCGGGGACGCCGGCGTGCTGGCGACGGTGGTGATCGACTACCGGGGGATCCGCCAGCGGTTCACGACGCTGAACGTGAACCGGCCGCACGAGGCGATCTCGATGCGCCTGCGCGACGGCCCGTTCGCCCGCCTGGAAGGCGAGTGGCGTTTTCTCGCACTCCGCGAGGACGCGTGCAAGGTCGAGTTCGCGCTCGACTACGCGTTCGCCCGCGGCCTGCTCGGGCGCGCGCTCGCGCCCGTGTTCGACCAGATCGCCCGGTCGTTCGTCGACGCGTTCGTGCGCCGGGCCGAGCAGATCCATGGGCGCTGACGTGGCAAGCGAAGCCGGGCCGCGCCTCACGCTTTCCATCGAGATCGTCTGGGTCGAGGCCGACGGCTCGATCGGTCGCCGGACCCTCGCGCTGTCGACGGGTTCCCGGGTCGCCGATGCCTTCGCCGCGCTGCGCGCCGACGAAGCAATCGCGATCCTGCTCGAGCGGCTCGCGCGCGGCGAATTGCAGGCCGCGGTTTACGGCGAGCGCTGCGATCCGTCGGCGCCGCTGCATCCGGGTGACCGGATCGAACTGCTGGCGGGCCTGAGCGTCGACCCGAAGGTGGCGCGTCGCCGCCGCGTCGAGAAGCGCAGGGCGCTCGAACCGCGCAGCAAGTGGCGCCGCGACTAGTGTCGCGTTCCGGCCGTTGGCGGCCGGCGTGCCGGTGACCGCCGGCTCAGCCCGCCCTGGCGCAGCTGCGCGCGATTTCCTGGCGGGCCGCGTCGATGCGTCGCGCGCGCTCGGCATCGTCGATGACCTGGCGTTCGCCGCTGGCGTCGACGGCCGAGATCCGCATGCCGCTCTCGAGCGTGCGCAGCGCGGTCCGGGCGTCCTGGCAGGCGCGCGCGGTGCGGGCGGCCTGCTCGCGTTCGTCGCTCTGCTTGCGCTCGGCATCCTCGCGTTCCATCGCGCGCTTGCGGGACTCCTGCTCCTTCTCGACCCAGGTGCGCGGCGCGGCCACCGGGCTTCGCGGGCTCGCCGGCGCCTGGCCTGCGGCATCGGCCCGAGGCGCCGCGGCGGCGGGGGCTGGCTCGCCCGCGGCGCCTGGCGCCGGCGCGCGCAGGATCTGCGAGGCTGGCACGCTCGACGGTGGGGGCTGGTCCGAATAGACCATCCGGCCGGAGGCGTCGCGCCACTGCCAGGTGCCGGCCAGCGCCGGTAGCGCGAGCAACAACCCGGCAGCGGCGACGAGGCATTGCAGCAGGCGAGGCTTGGGCATGGCGGCGGGTCGACGAAGCGGCGTTGCCCCGATTCTCCGCGTGGGGCCGGGCCGCGGCCGGCACCTGCCGACGGATGGCAGGCCGGCACGGCCCGACGGACAGCGGCAGGCGCGCCTCTGTATAATTGTCTTTTGTGCCCGAGGGTCCCATGCGACTGGCGAAAAAGGCGCTGACGTTCGACGACGTCCTGCTGGTTCCAGCCTTCTCCGAAATCCTTCCCCGCGACACCTCCCTGAAGACCCGCCTGACCCGGCGGATCGCGCTGAACATCCCGCTGGTGTCCGCGGCCATGGACACCGTCACCGAGGCCCGCCTGGCGATCGCGATCGCCCAGGAAGGCGGCATCGGCATCGTCCACAAGAACCTCGGGCCGACGCAGCAGGCGGCCGAGGTCGCACGCGTCAAGCGGCACGAAGCCGGCATCGTCGCCGACCCGATCACGATCGCGCCGCAGATGAAGGTGCTCGACGTCATCAACCTCACCCAGCAGCACCGCATCTCCGGGCTGCCGGTCGTCGAGAACGGCAAGGTCGTCGGCATCGTCACCAACCGCGACCTGCGCTTCGAAACCCGGCTCGACGAGCCGGTGAGCCGCATCATGACCCCGCGCGAGCGGCTGGTCACGGTGCGCGAGGGCGCCTCGCTCGAGGAAGCCAAGGCGCTGATGCATCGCCACCGGCTCGAGCGCGTGCTGGTCGTCAACGACGCGTTCGAACTGCGCGGCCTGATCACCGTCAAGGACATCCTCAAGGCCACCGAGCACCCCGACGCCTGCAAGGACGAGCAGGGCAAGCTGCGCGTCGGCGCCGCGATCGGCGTCGGCGGCGACTCCGAGGAGCGCGCCGACCTGCTCACGCGCGCCGGCGCCGACCTGATCGTCGTCGACACCGCGCACGGCCACAGCAAGGGGGTCATCGAGCGGGTGCGCACGATCAAGCGCCAGTACCCGTCGGTCGAGATCGTCGCGGGCAACGTCGCCACCGCCGAGGCGGCGCGCGCGCTGATCGACGCGGGCGCCGACGCGGTCAAGGTCGGCATCGGGCCCGGCTCGATCTGCACGACGCGCATCGTCGCCGGTGTCGGCGTGCCGCAGATCACCGCGATCAGCGACGTCGCCGCGGCGCTCGAGGGCACCGGCGTGCCGCTGATCGCCGACGGCGGCATCCGCTATTCGGGCGACGTCGCCAAGGCCATCGCCGCCGGCGCGGACGCGGTGATGCTCGGTTCGATGTTCGCAGGCACCGAGGAGGCGCCGGGCGAAGTCATCCTGTACCAGGGCCGCTCGTACAAGACCTACCGCGGCATGGGCTCGCTGGGCGCGATGCAGCAGGGCGCGGCCGACCGCTACTTCCAGGACCCCACCGGCAACATCGACAAGCTGGTGCCCGAGGGCATCGAGGGCAGGGTGGCGTACAAGGGTTCGGTCGTCGCGATCATCTACCAGCTCTGCGGCGGCCTGCGCGCCAGCATGGGGTACTGCGGCTGCCCGACGATCGGCGAAATGCGCAGCCGGCCGCAGTTCGTCGAGGTCACCGTGGCCGGCATGCGCGAGTCGCACGTCCACGACGTGCAGATGACCAAGGAAGCGCCCAACTACCGCGCCGAGTGACCGGGCGATGCACGACAGGATCCTGATCCTCGACTTCGGGTCGCAGGTCACGCAGCTCATTGCCCGGCGGGTGCGCGAAGCGCACGTCTATTGCGAAATCCACTCGTGCGACGTCGACGAGGCGTTCGTCCGCGACTTCGCGCCCAAGGGGGTCATCCTCTCGGGCAGCCACATGTCGGCGCACGAGGAATCGACCGATCGCGCGCCCGACGTCGTCTTCTCGCTCGGCGTGCCGGTGCTCGGCATCTGCTACGGCATGCAGACGATGGCGCAGCAGCTCGGCGGGCGCGTCGAGGCCGGCGCCAAGCGCGAGTTCGGCTACGCCGAGGTTCGCGCGCGCGGCCACACGCGGCTGCTCGACGGGCTCGAAGACGCGCGCAACGCCGACGGTCACGGGCTGCTGAAGGTGTGGATGAGCCACGGCGACAAGGTGGTCGAGATGCCGGCCGGTTTCCGGCTGATGGCCTCCACCGACTCGTGCCCGATCGCCGGCATGGCCGACGAGGCGCGCAGGTTCTACGCGGTGCAGTTCCACCCCGAGGTCACGCACACGCTGCAGGGCGCGAACATCCTGCGGCGCTTCGTGCTCGACGTCTGCGGCTGCCGGCCCGACTGGGTGATGCGCGACCACATCGGCGAGGCAGTCGAGCAGATTCGCGCGCAGGTCGGCCGCGAAGAGGTCATTCTCGGGCTGTCCGGCGGCGTCGATTCGAGCGTGGCCGCCGCACTCATCCATCGCGCGATCGGCGACCAACTCACCTGCGTGTTCGTCGACACCGGGCTGCTGCGCCTGGACGAGGGCGCGCAGGTCGTCGAGACCTTCCAGCGGCACATGGGCATGAAGCTCGTGCACGTCGACGCCAGCGAGCGCTTCATGACGCAGCTGGCGGGCGTCGCAGACCCCGAAGAGAAGCGTCGTGTCATCGGCCGCGAGTTCGTCCACGTGTTCCAGGAAGAGGCGGGCAAGCTCGCCAATGCGAAGTGGCTCGCGCAGGGCACCATCTATCCGGACGTGATCGAATCGGCCGGCGGCAAGTCGGGCAAGGCCACCAAGATCAAGTCGCACCACAACGTCGGGGGCTTGCCCGAGACGCTGCACCTGAAGCTGCTCGAGCCGCTGCGCGACCTGTTCAAGGACGAGGTGCGCGAACTGGGCGTCGCGCTCGGGCTGCCGCGCGAGATGGTCTACCGGCACCCGTTCCCGGGGCCGGGGCTCGGCGTGCGCATCCTGGGCGAAGTGCGGCGCGACTACGCCGAGCTGCTGCGTCGCGCCGACGCGATCTTCATCGAGGAGCTGCGCAATACCGCCGGCCCCGACGGCCGCAGCTGGTACGACCTGACCTCGCAGGCGTTCGCGGTGTTCCTGCCGGTGAAGTCGGTCGGCGTGATGGGCGACGGCCGCACCTACGACTTCGTCGTCGCGCTGCGCGCAGTGCAGACGCAGGACTTCATGACCGCGCACTGGGCGCACCTGCCGCACGAACTGCTCGGCCGGGTGTCGAACCGGATCATCAACGAGGTGCGCGGGATCAACCGCGTCGTCTACGACATCTCGGGCAAGCCGCCGGCGACGATCGAGTGGGAATGATTCGGCGTCTTTCAGCGTCTATCGTGGTCTATCGAAATTCGCTGCTAAGTGCTTGTCACGTATAGAGAACGTCTGTCGAGATCTATCGACATCTATCGGGAGGATGCCTTCCAGTTTGACGGTAAATTCGACGGTAGAAATCTGGCACTGACACGCTCCGATTTTTTTACCGTCAGTGCTTTGCAGTTGCTGACGGTAAAAAAGTAGGCAGAAAAACAATACGGAACAGCAACTTAGCTCAGTTGTAGCGGCCAAATCATCGTGACGGTAAAATTCCTCCGAGAGGAGGGACCGCCGATGCTGTCCGATGGCACGCTCAGGGGCATCAAGCCCCAGGCCACCACCTACAAGATCGCCGACCGGGACGGGATGTACGTGACCGTCTCCCCGAGAGGCACGATCACTTTTCGTCTCGACTACCGACTCAACGGCCGGCGGGAGACGCTCACGATCGGCCGCTACGGGTCCAAGGACGGGATCTCGCTGCTCATGGCGCGCGAGCGCTGCATGGAAGCGCGCAAGGCGATCACCGAAGGCCAATCCCCCAGCCAGGAAAAGCAGCGCGAGAAGCGCCGGATGTCCGAGGCCAAGACCTTCGACGAGTTCACCAAGCGCTGGCTCGAAGAAGCCAGGATGGCCGACAGCACCAAGTCGATGCGCAAGAGCATCATCGACCGCGACATCATGCCGGTGTTCGGCAATCGGGTGATGGCCGAGATCGGGCCGGAGGACCTGCGCAACCTGTGCGCCAAGGTCAAGGCACGCGGCGCACCGGCCACCGCGGTGCACGTGCGCGACATCGTCAAGCAGGTGTTCGGTTTCGCAGCGCTGCATGGCGACAAGGCGCCGAATCCCGCGGATGAAGTTGGCCCCTCATCGATCGCCACCTTCGTGGCCAAGGACCGTGCGCTGTCGCCGTCCGAGATCCGCATCATGCACCGAGTGCTGGACGCCACCGCGACCCTGCCGACCATTCGCCTGGCGCTGCGACTCATCCTGCTGACGCTCGTGCGCAAGAGCGAGCTAATCGAGGCCACCTGGGACGAGGTCGACTTCGAGAACGCCGTCTGGACGATTCCGAAGAGCCGCATGAAGGCCGGCAAGCCCCACAACGTCTACCTGTCGCAGCAGGCGCTCGACATCATGGTGGCGCTGCGTACCTGTGCGAGCGGCTCCAAGTTCCTGCTGCCCTCGCGTTACGACGCCGATCGCTGCATGTCGAAGGCCACCTTGAACCGGGTCACCCAGACCGTCGCGGAGCGAGCCAAGGAAGCGAAGCTCCCGCTGGAACCCTTCACCGTGCACGACCTGCGCCGCACCGGCTCGACCATCCTGAACGAGTTGGGCTTCAACAGCGACTGGATCGAGAAGTGCCTGGCGCACGAAGACGGGCGCTCATCGCGTGGCGTCTACAACAAGGCGGAGTATGCAGAGCAGCGGCGTCACATGCTGCAGGAATGGGCGGACATGATCGATGCCTGGGTGGCGGGGAAGTCGCATACGCCGACCTTGCTGCCGCCGACAATGAAGGTGGTGACTACAGCGGCGCCGATATGAGTGGCTTTCGACTGCCTCTGCCGACACTCGACATATTGGTGCGTGCAGGAGACGGGTTTGAGTGTCAGATCCGGGACGAAGGCAACCTCGATCGCAATGGCTATTAAATCGCGCAAGAGATTTGACAGTGTCAGGGCCTCGCGGGATGGCCACGAATTCCATGAGGCGTGGGTCGCGCGAAAGTGTTTGGGGCTGTTGCTTCCCAAGGACGATTTGGTTGGCGTCGCGATCGAAGGATTCGCCGGGGACGACTACGACAAGGTAACGACGGAAGCGAACGAGATCGCCGACGCCGTGCTGTATCACGGCAAGCGCGCCTCCTTCGAGCAAGCCAGAAGTGTCGTCGTTGTGCAGGTGAAGTACTCGAAGGCAGCGGAGCTCAAGCCGTTTCGCGCTGCGGACGCCAAGAAGACGCTGGGGAAGTTCGCGAGGACGTATCGCGCATACAAGCGTCAGCATGGCACGGCACAGGCACGGGCGAAGCTCCGCTTCGAGTTGGTCACCAATCGCCCGATCCTGGACGAACTGACCGAAGCGCTGCGCGGATTGATTTCCGGAACGGTGCTTCGTGGCACGGCGAAGGCGCAAGCCACGCAGGTCAAGACAGCGTGCACGCTCGATGGAAAAGACCTCGTCGAGTTTGTCAGCCGCCTGCAGCTCACCGGACTGACGGGTGACCTGCGAGAGGCCAAGCATCAGTTGGCGATATCGCTTGCGGATTGGTCTCCCGCTCGCGACCCGATGGCCAGCGTCAGATTGAATGCGGTGAGGCAGTTGGCGCGGGACAAGGCCGGCTTGGCCAATCAGCAACGGAACCTCATATCGCGCACCGACATCCTGACGGCATTGGAACTTCAGGACGAAAGTGATCTGTTGCCGTGTCCGGCCAGCTTTCCCCGCGTGGGCGCAGTCGTCCCACGGCAACAACTCGCCGAGACCGTCGCGCGAATCCCGCTGTTGGAGCGCCCATTGGTCGTCCACGCGGATGGGGGCGTCGGCAAGACGGTTTTCATGAACTCCGTCGCGGCGAGTCTGGCACCAACGCACGAAGTAGTGCTGTTTGATTGCTTTGGGATGGGCCAGTACCGCGCGCCCGGTGATGCGAGGCACCTCCCGCGACGCGGGCTGGTTCACATTGCGAATGACCTGGCCTGCCGCGGCCTGTGCGACCCCCTCCTGCCGACGACGGACAATGGCGACGACATCATTCGCGCCTTTCGCGCTCGGTTGAACCAGGCGGCGGAGACAGTTCGCCGGGCGCGGTCGGATCGACAACTCGTTTTGTTGCTGGATGCAATCGACAACGCTGACGAGCACGCCCGAGAGCGCCGCGAGGACTCCTTTCCTAGATTGCTCCTTGAGAGCATTGGTCTTGGCGGGCCGATTCCTGGAGTTCAAGTCGTGGTCAGTGCGCGTAGCCACCGGCGGCACTCCGCCACCGGTGGTGTCGCGTGCGAAGAGCTGGCACTGAGCACGTTTACGCCCGTCGAAACAGCCGAGTTCCTGCGCCCTCGTGTTAAGAAACTGACTGAAGTCAGTGTGCAAGTTGCTCAGTCTCGGTCACGAGGCAATGCTCGGGTACTTGAGCACTTGGCTGCGGAGGGGTCGAGTCTTCTTGCGCCGTCCGAGATCAACAAGGTCATCGAGCTGGATGACCTGCTTCGAAAGCGCATTGCTGGCGCACTTTCGGAGGCGAGGACGCACGGCTACCGCGACGAGGACATCAAGACGTTTCTCGCCGGTTTGGCAGCACTGCCCCCTCCGGTGCCCGTCAGCGAGTTCGCTGAGGCCAATCGACTTTCTGAAGGGGCGATCAAGAGCTTTGCCGCCGATCTGTCCCCGCTGCTAGAGCAAACCAAGCATGGGTTGATGTTCCGCGACGAGCCGACGGAGACACTGATTCGGAAGGACTATTCCGCCGACCCGACCGCTCTTCGTGCGCTCGCCGACAACCTGTACGGCATGCAGGGCAGGTCGGTGTACGCCGCGACCACGTTGCCCGACCTGCTACAGCAACTGGGCGATCGAGAGCAATTGTTTCGACTTGCATTCGACGAGCGGCTCCCCGCGGCCGTCACGAGCGCGGTGGGTCAGCAGGCAATTCGGCAGGCCCGACTCAAGGCGGCCATTGCGCACGCAGCCGGCCAAAGCGACTTAGCTCGCCTCGTGCCGCTGTTGGTGGAGATGTCGACCCTCGCGGCTGTGGACCAGCGCGGCACGCAGTACATCCTCGATCACCCGGACCTTACCGTCGCGTCGGGCGATGTCGATTCGGTGCGGCGCCTGTTCGAAGTCCGCACGAAGTGGCCGGGAACCCGACACTCGAGGCTCGCCATCGCCCATGCCTTGACGGGTGATATCGCGGACGCCTACCGCCACGCGCAGCGGATTGACGAATGGCGGTCGCACTACTTTGAGCAGGACGACGACTATCGCAGGGACAACGGCAGTCCGAGCGCGCTGGACATGGCGGCGATTCCCTTTTGCCTGCTGATAAAGGGCGATAGTGCCGCCGCAGCCCGAGACATTGCCGGCTGGGTGGACTGGTTCGCCTTCGAGGTCGCCGAGCAGGTGTTCGCGCTAGTGCGCTGGGGCGCGGCGGCGGGCGGCGTACGCCGAGACGTGCTCAGCAAGTTCATGGCGGCGCGGTCCACGCCCGGGATGCTCGCCGCCGCCATTCGTTTCGCCGACGGAGATGAAGGGTCGCAACGATCACTGATCACCGCTTTGGCGGGAGCATGCGCGAAGAAGCCCGAGGGATTGAATCTTGGGAAGGAAGGTTTTCGGCCGCAAGCGCGCCCGATCGTTCGCGGCCTGCTCCGCGCGGCGTCCGTCGCCTTGGTGCGCAGGATGGACGCAGAGGCGAGTGCGATTCTTTCCGCGATCCAGCTACCGGTGCCCTCGCTTCATACGTACATGGACAGCTACTGGACTAGCGATGTCTACTCGTTCCTGGCGCGTGAAGTGCTCGCCCGTATGGCCGCAGGTGCGATCGTGCACGAGCGAGACCTGCTTCCCGCCGAGCTGTCCGATCTGGCCCTGAGCGTGCCCGCCGAGCTTAGCGGCTTGAGGTTCCGGCAGGCACTGAAGGCAGAACTCGAGAAGCGCTGCCAAGCACGTCGAGCGGAAGGTGCCAAGGACTACGACTACAGCACGAAGAGCTCGGCCGAGCGTTTCATCGACAGCCGCCTCGACGCTTGGCTACGGGTAGCCCTCGCGTTTGCGGAGGCCATCCGCAATATGGGCAGCAGGAAGAAGGGGTCGTTGACACCGTTGGTCGACCTTTGGACGGAGCTTCGCAGCAGGCAGGACTACCACACCGGCGGCGTCGAGGCCCAGCGGCAGCACAATGCGGTCGGAGAGCGCCTTCTTACGTTGGCGCTGGACGCGGATTGCACGTTGCACGCAGCAGAGGTTCGGCGGTACGCCGATGCCGTCAGCAGCGACGGGATGGTCACCGTCTCGAGCGTCATCGAAGTCGTCGAGATCCTGGCCGCGCGACCAGCGTTTCAAGCGCTTGCGGGGACAGTCGCCATCCGGACCAAGACGGCCATCGAGCGCGAAGATGAGGTCGACCAACGCGCGTCCCACTTCGCGGCGCTCGCCAGAGCGATTTCGCCGGCCAGCCGCCAGGAAGCCGTCGAGTACTTCCGGCGGGGCCTCGAGCAGATGGATGCCATCGGCTCCGGCGACTACCAGTTCGCCAACGAACTGATGCATTTCGCGAGTGCGCTGCATGGCGAGCGACTCGCGGATCCAGACAGCCACACGCTGTCGAACATCTGCGAACTCAACCTGGGGGAAGAACACAAGTTCCATTGGGCGATGTATGGGGCCGCGATGGCGAAGGCCTCAGGCCATAAAGGCTTGGCCAAGCTTGCTCGCTGGGAGGATCGCGAACGGATCTCGCTCGACTACACCCTGCTACCTTACCTGCGCGCCTTGCTCGACGACAATCAAGTTGATCCGGCCATTGCGCTGGCGATGCTTCGGGTCTCCAATCCGGTGGAGCTGTATGTTTGCGGAACCGAGCAGCTGGTCGAGTCGCTGGAAGGCAAGAACAGTGGCCCGTTGGGCGAATGGGCGAAGACGCTGATTGAGCAGTATCTGCAAGACAACCCGGGATCCTTCGCGACGGATACACCTCAAGCGCTGGCACGTTTGGCGAAACGCGCCCTGGGAGAGGCATCTCGCGAGTACGCCTATCTCTCCGCCGCAGCCGCCAAGAACAGGGTCACGAGGGACGAGTACAACGACTTGAACAACTGGCGGGAGCCTACGCCGATCGCGCAGGTCCAAGAAAGGCAAGCAGAACAGGACGCGGTGTTGGAATTCGTCCGGTCGCGGGTCGTCGACCTGGATCCCGTGGACGAACTTGCGGTCGCCAAGGCGATGACGTCCGTGGAAGGACGCGGCGTCGGGACACGCCTGGAGTGGCACCTCCTCGATCTTTTGCGGCCGAAGGTCGCGTTCGGGGACTGGCCGACCTACCTCAAGATGATTGCCCGGCAAGGGACGCTTGATCTCTACGGCAAGCTTCACGAGCTTCGTGCGTGCAAGGACGCCTGGTCCGGGGCATCGCATGCTGTCGCGACTGCACTGCGCGAGTGCGCCGAGATCCTTGTGCGCGACAACGCGTTCGAATTCATTGCTTTCGACTGTCTGTCGGCATCGCAGCTCAATGACCTGTCCGCGCTCTCCGGTCTGGGTCGCCAAACCTTAGTCATGGGTTTGGTCCGGGAGTTCTCGCGACCCAACGCGTCGATTCCCGCGTCCGTGTGGTTGAGCCTCGCCGCTGAGTTCAATCGAAAGGCGGCTCCCGGGGTGGGCCAGCAAGCACTGACGCGGCTGCTCAGCAGCGGCCCCGCCAAGCTGGCGTCGTCAGCGGCGGATGGCGCTTGGCAGCCTGACCTCTACCCTTCGGGGGAGCCCGTCGATGCCGCAGCCGGGCTTATCTGGTTTGCCTTGGGATCGCCCGATGCTTCCCGCCGTTGGATGGCCGCCCACAGCCTCCGGACTGCGGTGAGGCTGGGCAGGTCCGATGTCCTCGATCAAGTCGCGGCGCGGTTCGACTGGACGCATGCGGGTGCGTTTCAGGCGAAGGAACTGCGGTTCCTCCACCTTCATGCGCAACTCTGGCTCTTGATTGCTCTTGCGCGGATTGCTATTGATGACCCGGATAGCGTCGCCAGACAACAGGCGTTGCTCGAGAAGATCGTCGTCGACACAACGGACCGCCATGTCCTGCGAAAGCATTTCGCCGCACAGGCCCTGCTGGCGTGCGCTCGCCATGGCCGGATCACGCTTGGACCTGCCGCGTTCCAGGCGATCGAAGAGGTCAATCGTTCGCTGCATCCGATGAAGACGTCGAAGGACTACGCGGGCAATTCGTTCTACCAGTCGCGGCCCAAGGAGTTCCCGGCGCCGGAGAAGGAACTCCACCTGGAGTACGACTTCGACAAGTACGAGGTTACTGGTTTGAGCAATGTGTTTGGTCGATCGCGGTGGGAAACGACGGATGCCATCAACGCCTGGGTGCGCCGGCACGATGCGGAGATCACGCACATGTCGGACTTCGGGGGTCGCGGTGGCCACCGGCGCGAGGGCCTTCGTGGCATCAGTGACGAGCACCACTCGTACGGCGAGCATTTGTGCTGGCATGCCTTGCACTGCGTCGCCGGCGAGTTCCTGGCCAAGTACCCCGTAGTTCGCCGCCCCTACGACGAGGATAGCCCGTGGGCCGAGTGGCTCCGCCGCCGCGTGCTGACGCACCCCGAGGGCCTCTGGCTGGCTGACGGCACGGACTGGAGGCCCGTGGATACCCGCATCAACCTGCGCGAGGCAGGCGAGAGAGGAGTGGTGTTGACAGGCGCCCCGGACAAACTCCTCTCGCTTCTCGGCATCGGGTGCTCGATAGGGGATTGGTTGGTCGTGGACGGCGACTGGAACGCCATGGACGGCGTTGGCGTGCACGTGCAGTCGGCACTGGTGCCGAGCCGCAAAAGCGCGGGGCTGGCCAGAAAGCTGGCCGGAACGGATCCCTTCCAGGCCTATCTGCCACGGCTGGAGGTGTATGAGGATGCCGCCGGTGGGTCCGCGCGCTCGCACGAGCCCTACCGCCCGTGGGTGGTGACCCCGGAACGGGACGCTCGGCTCGACGTCGCCGACTCGCTAGGCGTCGCCACGGCTGCGCACAGAGCCAGGCTTGCCAGCGCCGTGAATGCATTTGGGCAGCTCGCTTCGACCGACCCATTCCACCGAACGTGGAGCAATCCCGCGGGCGACGTCGTCGTGCACTCGGAGGCGTGGGCTCACCGCACCGATGGCCGCGACGGTGAGCGCAGTAGCGGCTCACGACTGCAGTGTCGCACGACACTCGTCCGGGATCTTCTTTCCGCTAACGCGTCCCACCTGTTGCTGCTGGTGCTTCTGCGGCGCTACGAGTCGGGCTCTGGCAGCCGAGCGTCACGGTATTGGCACACGACGGCGGTGGTGCGGGTGACCGAGTCGCTCGAAGTCACCCTTTATCCCGGTCGAGTGGACGAGCTGCACGAGTCGAGGTTGTGAATGGCGTTGCACGCCAGTAGAGGGTGCCGGAGCCTGTCCGGAATTTTGTGTGTGAGGCATAGCATGATGACCGAGAGGAGAAGCTATGCCGAGCAGGACGAAGAAGGCGGCTGCGGCCGTCAAGGCGGCGTTGCCGTCGATTCCCAAGGAACTGATTGATCAGTTCGTCACCGGCCCGATGAGCGCCGAGGCGGTCAACGCCGCCTCGATGGCGTTCAAGAAAGCGCTGATCGAGCGCGCCCTGGGGGCTGAGCTGTCGCACCATCTGGGCTACGCGCCCGGGGCTTCCAAGCCCGAGGACGCCAGCAACCACCGCAATGGTGTCAGCGGCAAGACGGTGCTCACCGACGACGGCCCGCTGCGCGTGGAGGTGCCGCGCGACCGTGACGGCAGCTTCGAGCCGCTGCTCATCCCCAAGCACGAGCGGCGCTTCACCGGCTTCGACGACAAGATCATCGCCATGTACGCCCGCGGCATGACGATGCGCGAGATCCAGGGCTTCCTGGCCGAGCAGTACGGCACCGAAGTCAGTCCCGAGTTCATCAGCTCGGTCACGGATGCCGTCATGGCGGAGGTTGCCAGTTGGCAAAGCCGGCCGCTGGAGCCGATGTACCCGGTGGTGTTCTTCGACGCCCTGCGGGTGAAGATCCGCGAAGACGCCGTGGTGCGCAACAAGGCGATCTACCTGGCCCTGGGCGTGCAGCCCGACGGCACGCGCGACATCCTGGGCCTGTGGATCGAGAGCACCGAGGGTGCCAAGTTCTGGCTGAAGGTGTTCAACGACCTAAAGACGCGCGGCGTGGCCGACATCCTGATCGCGGTCACCGACGGCCTGAAGGGCCTCGGCGAGGCGCTGGGCACCGTCTTCCCGGCCACCACGCTGCAGACGTGCCTGGTACACCTGATCCGCAACAGTCTGGAGTTCGCCAGTTGGAAGGAGCGCAAGGCGCTGGCGGTGGCCCTGAAGCCGATCTACACGGCGCCGAGCGCCGAAGCGGCCGCCGCCGAACTGAACGCCTTCGAGCGCGGGCCGTGGGGACAGAAGTTCCCCACGGTGGTGGCGACCTGGCGGCGGGCCTGGGACCGGGTGATCCCGTTCTTCGCCTTCCCGCCCGAGGTGCGCCGCGTGATCTACACCACCAACGCGATCGAGAGCATCCACGCTCGGCTGCGCAAGATCATCAAAACCCGAGGGCACTTCCCGAGCGACGACGCGGCCACCAAGCTGATCTGGCTGGCCTTGCGCAACATCACCGCCGACTGGGGACGAGCCGCCAAGGAATGGCGCGCGGCGATGAACCAGTTCGCGATCGCCTACGGCGATCGCTTCACCCGGAGCGCCGCGTAACATGATCCACCGACTTGCCCACCGCGTCGGTCGTTCGTCGCCAGCGACGACCGACGCCGTGGACAAGTCCCGAGGCCCTCACACACAGAAATTCGGACACGTCCGGGTGCGTGTTATTCACCTGAAGGACGCTCCGACTCAAGTCGAACAGTTGCGAGTTGGCAGCTATTGGCGTCCCATGCCGGCCAGCGACTCTAGCCCACGGACATCTGCACCACGCATTGCAGTCGGTCACCTCGTCGCCGGCTTGGGGTCGATTCGGCCGGTCACCGCTCTCCGTTCATAGTCTGGCAAGCCGAACGAATACTCCTGTACGTCGTCCGCCTAGCCTTTCGCGCTGATCGGACGGCATGTCCTCTGCCGAACATCTGGCGTCGGCGCCTTCTTCAGCCCACTGCTCCCGGCCGCCCGCCGGCTCTGGATCCAAGCCAGCACTTCGCCCAGATCCCACACGACGCAGCGCGCGGTGAGGAAGAACCGCCGGGGAAACTCCCCGCGTCGTTCCAGTTCGTAGATCGTCGAGTCCGCCAGCGGAACGATCTGACGTAGCTCGCTGCGCCGTATCGTGCGCCTTAGCCCCTTGGGGTCGGCAGGCGTGGCCTTGTACAGCTCCCGGATCGCGCGCGCGTCGAACGCGCCCGACGGCTCGGTCTCGCGCACTGCCTCCCGAAGCAAGTCGGCACCGTCTCGGCTGGCGGCGCGATCGTCATCGATCTCTTCGTCGAGCCGAGGATCCGTCCCCTTCGGTTTCGTGACGCCGGCGGCCCGCGCCGCGTCCCCGAACTGCCTTCCGCGCTTCATTCGCACCCCCGTTCTCGGTCGAGAAGCCGCCCCGGCTTCCGGCATTGGGCCGCGCGTAGCGGCCGCCGACCGACTTTCAGAACCGTAGACCTCGCGTGGCCGACACCGACGTGGCGCCCCGCGACCCCAGGGGCTTCGGGCTGGGCGTCCTGGCGTCTGTCGCCATGGGTCGCCGCCTTTCGCCATCTATCGAGAGCCCCTTGGGGTTCGGGTACGGAATCCCGCCCAAAAGTGTCGGGATACATCTCCCAACTACTTCGTCGGCCCTACGAATTAGGTCGCCTGTCGCTCTTTTCCTTCCGCTGACCTTCGCTCGATCTCCTTCCCGTCAGGCAGCCGACGGGGAGAGACATGGGGCTCAAAGCGGGAGGGGGTCTCCAGCGATGGGAGATCGCGGTTACGAAGAAGTTGGTGGGTGAGTTCAGAAGGCGGTCTCGAAGCCTCGCGCGCGAGGAGTTCGACGACCTGATGCAGGAGTGCCTGGCGCACTGGATCGTGGTGCGCCGGAAGCTCCCGCTCGATCCAGATGCGCCGCCGGTGGCCTACATGGCCCAGGTCATCCGCAACAAGCTCACGGATCTGATCCGCGAGCAGGCTGCCGACAAGCGCGCGGGTGAACAGGACGCGCTCTCGCTCGACGCGTCACTCGACGGCTCCGACGACGGCATGACGCTCGCCGACCTGCTGGCCGACAACGAGTCCGCTCAGCCGGACGACCCCGGCGCCGTCGAACGACGCGACGCTTGCATCGACATCGGCCGCGTCCTGGCGCGGCTGACACCGGTTCAGCGGCAGCTATGCCAGATGCTCGGCGAGGAGGGGCTGACCATCAAAGAGGCCGCCGAGCGGCTCCGAATTCCCCGCGGCACGCTGTACGAGGAGATCAAGCGCATCCGCCAGGTGTTCGCAGATCAGGGGCTTGGCGACTATCTGAAGGAGTAGTCCGACACTTTTGCACGCGATTCCGTATGCCTGATGACAGACCTGAATCGGCGTGGAATCGATGATCAAGTTCACCGTCACGAGCACGAAGGGCGGCGTCGGCAAGACGACGCTCACGGCCAACCTGGGGGCGCTGTTGGCCGACATGGGCCTGCGCGTGCTGCTGGTCGACGCGGACGTGCAACCGTCGCTGTCGAAGTACTTTCCGCTGGCGACGCCGCAGCCCTCGGCCGGGCTCACCGAGGTGATCGTGCGCGGCGAGGTCACTGCGGCGTGCATCACGGCGACGGTCTTTCCGAATCTCGACATCGTCGTGTCGGACGACCCCGAGGGCCATCTGCCCAACTGGCTGCTCAATCGCATCGACCGCGGCTTCCGTCTGCGCTTCGCCCTGCAGGCCGCCGTGGTGGCCGATGCCTACGACTGCGTCCTGATCGATACGCAGGGCGCCATCGGGCCCCTGCAGGACGCGGCCGTCATGGCCGCCGACATCCTCGTCTCGCCGATCACGCCCGAGATCCTCTCGGCGCGGGAGTTCAAGGACGGCACGATGGAGTTGCTCGATCGTCTGGAACCGGGCAGCGCCCTCGGCGCCACGCTCGGCCCGGTGAAGGCGGTGATCTACCGGCAGGACCGGACGGCCGATGCCCGCCTGATAGCCAACGGCATCCGCGAGGACTTCATCCGCCTGAAGGGCAGGGTGTCGGTGCTCGACACGGTGGTCCCGCACGCCAAGGCCTACAAGGAGGCCGCCACCCTGCGCATTCCGGTGCACCGGCACGAACGCCGGCGCGACGGCGTCATGCCGAGCGCATGCGCGGTGATGCACCAGCTCGCCTGGGAACTGATCCCCAGCCTGCAGGGCGTTCACGCCGATGGCTCCGTCGCCGAGGAGCGGTCGGCATGAGCAGCAAGGTGTCGCTCGATGAGCGTCGGCGGCTGGTGGCCGAGTCGTTGCAGGTGGGTAATCCCGGGAACAACGCGCGGGATCTGGCCGGTCAGAGCGACCCGCGCACGGAGTCGCAGATCGAACTCTCGATCGACGAGATCCGTCCCTACGAGAACAACCCGCGGCGCGCGGCGAACGCGAAGTTCGATGACATCAAGGAATCGATCCGCACCAGCGGCCTGAGAAGCCCGCTCACCGTCACGCGCCGCCCCGGCGAGTCGCACTTCGTCGTCGAGGCCGGCGGCAACACGCGGCTGCTGGCCTTGCGGCAACTGTGGGCCGAGACGCGCGATCCACGCTTCCGCAAGGTGGTGGTGCTGTTTCGCCCGTGGCGATCCGAGAGCCACGTCCTCACCGCGCACCTGATCGAGAACGAACAGCGTGGCGAGATGACCTTCTGGGACAAGGCCTCGGGCATCGTCGCGCTCAAGTCGCGTCTCGAAGCCGAGCAGGGACGCACTCTGACGCTGCGCCCGCTCGAGGATGCGCTCCACGCGCTGGGCTTGTCGGTGAACACCGCAACGCTGGGTCTGCATCTCTTCGCCACCGAGCGGCTGCGAACTCTCGGCGAGGCGGTGGCGGATCTCTCCGGCCTCGACGTCAAGACGATCCAGCCGCGCCTGAACGCGCTGAAGCGCTACGCACAGGCGCGAACGTCGAGCACGGAAGACGAGCTCTACGCACAGGTCTTCGAACCCGTCTTTCGACGCATCGCGCAGCAGTACCCGCACACCGGCACGTTCAGCGTGGTCGCCACCTGCGAGGCCTGCGAAGTCGCCTTGGCCCACCATCTCGGCGAGCCTGTCGAGTCGCTTCGTATGGCACTGAGGTCGAAGGGCGACCGCGAGCCCCAGGTGAACCCGTCGGCGCCGGTAGTCGGCTCTTCCGCCGACGGCGACGGCGCAGAGGCAGACGAACTGCTGACGCGGGCCAGGCGCTTTGCGGACGCCGTCGGCATTGCCGGCGTCGTCCATCCGGAACCGCAGGCCGCCGCCGGCTTGCGCATCGCGACGCTCGCCGACGGTGACGCGGAGGACCCCGCACGCCATCGCGCCTGGTACCTGCTCGCGGCGCTCCTCGGTGAGCTCGAGTCGAGTGCGGCGCCGTCGAACGCGGCGGCGCCGGCGTTCCTGCAATGGCTCGTCGATCCCGACGACCCGTCGGCCACGGCGTTCTGGGAGCTGCTGGATTGCGCCAGGCGATCGGCTGGCCTTCGTCGGCAGCCAGGTGCCGCGAGCGATGCGCCTTCTGCCTCGGAGGCGGCGTGATGCTCCCGCTGCAAGACACCCAGGTGCGGCTCGTCCTGCTCAACCATGTGACCGTACGGTTGGCCGATGCCGCGCAGGACGAGCTTCGCGCGGCCGGCATCGAGAGCGAGCTGCTGCCCCATCTTCGGCAGCTCTCGGCAGTCGATCTCAGTCGTCTCGCCGCGATGCGCAGCTTGACGATCGGCGTCGCCTTCGACGGCGCGGCCCTCAAGGCAGGGCTGCGTGCGGTGGCCCTCGTCAACGAGGCCAAGGCGCTGGAGACGTACTTCATCCGCCATGGTGCGTCCACGCATCTGATGAGCGCGCTCTTCAAGGTTCGCCGGAAGCTGACGCTCAAGCGCCGCCGCGATTTCGATGCGCGGCGTCCCGCGGGCCGTGTCCGGCTGCCGGATTACGCCACGCGCGAGCGCATCTACCAGGCCTGGCGGGCCATCACCGACCCGACGCCGCGCGTTCGCTACTACCGCCTGCACCAGGAGTTTCAGCACATCCCGATCGCCGTGTTGGAGGCGGTGATCCGCGAGTTCGAGGCCGACGAATGAATGCGCGCCTGGAAGGCCTCGGCATCACTCCGCAGGTGTTGCTCGACGTCTTCGACACACCGGTGAGCTTTCATCGTTGCCTGGTAGCCGTCACCGGCGGCGTCACATCAGCACTGATGCTGTCGCAGGCGATCTGGACCACCCAGTCGCTCGATCCCTCCGCCGATGGCTGGTTCATCCGCTCCCAGGAGCAGTGGACGCAGGAGACCGGGCTGTCCCGCTGGGAGCAGGAAACCGCACGGCGCGCCTTGCGCCGATCGGGGCTGCTCGAAGAGCGTCGCGTCGGCATGCCGGCCAAGCTCTGGTTCCGCGTGCGTCCAGAGGCCGTCTGGCGTGCCCTGCAGGCCCATGCGGGGGCGTCGTGCCGATGACGGCGCGCAGGAGCCGCCGTGGCTGAGGACCTGCGCCTTGCCGACGAGGAACCGCGGGGGCGGGAGGCGGCTTTCGATGCGGCGCCGCTTTCGGTGATCTGGCCGCTGCTCGGGCGGCACATCGCATTTCATCGCCGCCTCGTGGATCTCACTTCCAGCGTCAAGGCGGCGCTCCTGTTGTCACAGTCCGTCTATTGGACGCGCCATGGCCGGGACATCAACCAGACCGGCGGATGGTTTCACAAGACGACCGAGCAATGGGAAATGGAGACCGGCCTGTCGGCGAAAGAGCAGGCAACCGCGCGCGAGGTGCTGCGCGGCCTGGCGCTGCTCGACGATCAGCGCATGGGGATTCCCGCCCGGCTGCACTTTCGGTTGAACGTGGACGAGCTGGGCATGCGCCTCGCCGAGCGGATCGCCTGCCACCCGCACGCGGCGGACTGGAGCGACCGTGTCGTACTCGCCGAGCTGCTCGGACCTTCGGTGGCTTTCCACCGCACGCTCGCCGGTGTCGCCGGCAGCGTGCATGCCGGCCTGATGCTGTCCCGCGCGTTGCACCTGACGCGGCTGCAGGCCAGGCACCGACTGGAACGCTGGATCTCCAGCTCGGCAGCGCGCTGGCTCGAAGAGATCGGTCTTACGCGGCGCGAACAGGAAACCGCGCGCCGCGATCTCGTCCGCACCGGGCTCTGGGAGGAGTGCTTGCGCGGCATTCCGCCGAGCCTGGTGGCGCGCATTCGACTGGACTGCTTGCTCGCTCTGCTCACCGACGACGCGTCGGCGGCGAGGAGCCTCGGCTCGCGCAACGCAGATCCAGATCGTGGCGTTGCCGCAGACAAGGGTTCACCGAATGTCGAATCAAGACTGAGGCAACACCGCAGCCTTGTCTCGCCGAAACCGCCGGACCAGTTTCGCCCGATCCGCCGCCACGGTTCAGCCGAAAGCGCCGTTCTTCTTATGAATCACAGTACAGGTGAATCAGTACAACAACCACAGCACACCGCCTCGCCTGCGAGTCCGCCGGACACGTTGGCGGGTGGTGGTGAACTGATCTTTCCCGAGCAGATGCTGCCGGACGAACGCCAGGCAGCGCGTCTGCTGCTGCGCCATCGCGGCGATCAAGCCCAGTGCCTGCTCGATGAACTCGCGGGCCGGCTTCAGGTGCGCGGTGTTCGCCTCAGCCCGGTGGCCTACCTGCGCGGGCTCATCGCCCGCGCCGCCGCCGGCAGCTTCGTACCCGAGCTCGGTCCCCGTGTAGCGGCCGAGCGCGAGCAGCGGCAGAAGGAAGCCCTCCGGCGTCGCGAACGCGAGGCTGAAGAGCAGCGCCTGGCTGCTGAGCGCGCTACGCCCGAGTACCAGGCCAAGGCCCTGGCCCAGCGGCAAAAGGTCAGAAAGATGATCGACGAGCTCAAGGCGCGCATGGGCACGAACAGGCAGCCATGAACACAACGCGCCCACTCATCCAACCGACGCAACAACACCCCTACACGGAGTCCTCCATGACAACGCAAGACACGCCGTCAATGCTCGGGCCGGCGACAACAGTCGATTCCGCGCCGATGCCTCGCGACGCGCCGGCGCCGAACGCCCCGCCCGCGATGGGGCGGCTTGCCGACGAGACGCCCGATGCGATGACGCTGCACACCCAGGATGCGTACCGGATGTTCATTGGCCGCGCCGCCGATGCGGTGACCAAGGCACCGGCGATCCCGGGCGGCCGGCGGTTTGCGGCGATGCTGAAGGCGATCTGGTACCTGTCGGCCAACGACAACCCCTACGCCGACTGGCTCCTGATCCGGGTCTATCAGTCTCTGGCCGACATCCGGTCGCAAATGGGTCAGATCATCGAGGCGCGAGAGGCCGAGTTCGATCGGCTTCGCCGCAAGGGGCTCGCCCTGTCCGTTCTCGCTTCGCGCAGCCCGGTCACCGTGGAGTTGGGCTTCCGCAGTCCGTACGGCTATGCCACGGCTGAGGCGATCGTCGAGTTCGACTACCACGTGCGCATGATCAAGACCCTCGTGCTCAAGGACCGCATGAGCGACGAGGCGGGAAGGCGCCACATCCGGGCCGTCGGCCGCGGGCTCCGGGCGCTCTTCCTGGAACCGATCCGCTGGGAGCGCAACCTCCTGCGCGAGGAAATGCTGCCTTTGAGCCGGCGCGACTTTTTGCCCGGAGCCGACGAGGCGGCTCGACAGCGGGTGCGCGCCGCGGTGGCGCTGTTCGGTGAAGTGCCGCGCAAGGTGTTCACCGGTGAAGAGGCACCGCGCCACTCGCAACGGCGCATCACGCCGACCGCGGCGGAATTGCGGCTGATGCAGCAGGTGTCGCTCGGCGCAGACGCTGAGCCGCAAAGTGCGCCCGATGGGGCGCTGCTGTGAACGACACAGCGCACCGGGCCGTGCGGCACCCCACTGCCCCGGAATGTCAGATGCTCCGCGCGTTGGCGCGTGAGCTGCTCGCGGACGCCGTGGTGCAAGGCGCGGCATGCGCCTCCTTCCATGGCTACGGCATCGCGGCCAGGCGCCTGTCCGCGGCGGGCGCGGTCAGCACGTTCGTTGAACTCACGCTCGCCGGTGGCAGCGGCGCCGAGCTGCTGGATCGCGTCCGCATTGCAGTTGCATTCCGATCGGACCCGGGATCAGCATGCCGCATAGATCACTCGCGTGTGCCAGCGATCGCTGCGCGCCGCGCCGAGTCTCTCGCTGGCTGTGTCAGCCCGGTTGATGCCCGTTACGCATCGCCCGAAACCGGTCAGATCTCCTGAAAACCGGTGGCCGCAAGGTCCGGAGATTTCGTCAGTGCTTCTACCCAGCCGGGGAGTCCCATCCCCGCGCTGGGGATGGTCTCTCCATTTTCATGTGTTCCATGTCATAGGAGGCCATCATGTCCGAGTCATCCCAAGCCAGCAGCCCTTCGTCGTTCTTCAACCTGCACGTCGAAGGCGTCGGCTATCTCAATCGTGTTCGCACCGTGAAGCCGAAGAAGGGCCAGGAGTTCCTGGCCTGCACCGTGGCTGCCCTCCGCGGCAGCGACAGTGACGTCAGCTACACGAAGTTCGACTGCCGTGTCAGCGGTGCTGACGCTCAGGCGATCGTCAAGCGCCTGGAAGACGATGTCGCGGCCGACAAGTCCGTGATCATCGGCTTCCGGATCGCCGACATCTATCCCGAAATGTTCACCTTCGAGAAGGGCGACAGGAAGGGACAGCCAGGTGTCAGCATCAAGGGCCGACTGCTGCGCATCAAGTTCGCCAAGGTCAACGGCGAACCCATCGATGTGCCGCAACCGGAGCGCGCGGAGGAACGCGAGAGCGTTCCGTTCTGACCGCCGGCACTGTCAGTCTCAATCCATCCCCCGGGGAGCTCGCTCCTTGGGGGAGGAGTTCCCCATTCGTCATACGAAGGAGAACTCCATGTGTCGACCGATCGAGTCGATGTCGGACGCGGCCCTGCTCAGCACGCTGGTAGGACCCCGAACGGCAGCGAACCTGTTGAAAGATGCGAGCGGCAGCTTGTCGCGGCTGCTGAACGCAGACGTAGCACAGCAAGTCCCGTCGTCCTCCGTCGGAGCGAAGCTGATGGCGGCCAGGGAACTGGTCCGTCGTGCCCTTGCCGAGACGATGTGCGAGCGGGACATGCTGGCCTCACCGGCCGCGGTGCGGGACTACCTACGGATCATGCTGGCCCAGCGCGACCACGAAGTCTTCATGGTGCTGTTTCTCGATGCACAGAACCGGGTCATCGCGCCCGAGGAAATGTTTCGAGGGACGCTCACGCAGACCAGCGTGTACCCACGCGAAGTGGTCAAACGCGCGCTGTCGCTGAACGCTGCGGCAGTGATCTTGGCGCACAACCACCCGTCGGGTGTCGCCGAGCCTAGCCGGGCCGACGAGTTCCTGACCCAGTCGCTGCGCTCCGCGCTGGCCTTGGTCGACATCCGTGTGCTCGACCACATCGTGATCGCAGGTAGCAGCGCCACCTCGTTTGCCGAACGCGGTCTGTTGTAGCCCGTGAACCCGCGCGACACCCGTCGCGCTTCCAATCCGGATCGGGATTCCCCGGTCCGGTTCTTCACCCCAGCGGGGATGTGCATCCCCGCATGGCGGGAGGCCGTCTCCGCAACTTTTATGGAGTCTCACCATGAAGAGCGGACGTTCCCTCGTCGACCTGGCCCGTGAACTCGAGCGCCAGATCTCCTCCAAGCGCGACCTGGTCGTGCCTTCGTCCTTCCTGCAGTGCCGTACCGATGAGGATGGCAGCCTCAAGCTGATCGTCGACTCCCGCCAGGGAGACGGCGAATACGGCGTCACGGGTCTGGCGCGTCGGCAGCTCGCCGACAAGCTCAAGATCCCGTTCGCCTACTTCGAGCGCATGCGCACCGAGCAACCTCAACTGCTCGACCGCAACGTCAACACCTGGCTGCAATCGGACGGCGACCGCCGGATGATCCGCACGCTGGACGGGCAGGTGAGGGCGGTGCTGTCGGACCGCTATCGCCGGCTGGACAACTTCGATCTCGCGGAGAACGTCCTGCCGATCCTGCAGCGGCTGGAGGGTGCCCGCTTCGAATCGGTCGAGCTGACCGAGACGAAGATGTACCTGAAGGTCATCACGCCCCGCGTCGAGTTCGAGGTCGCCCCCGGCGACATCGTGCAGGCCGGCATCGTCATCACCAACTCGGAGGTCGGCTGCGGCACGCTCTCGGTGCAGCCGCTGATCTACCGGCTGGTGTGCAAGAACGGTCTGATCGCGTCGGACCATGCACTGCGCAAGACGCACGTCGGGCGCTCGCTGACCACGGAAGCGGAGTCGGTCAATGTGTTCAGGGACGACACCCTGGCCGCAGACGACCGGGCCTTCTTTCTGAAGGTACGGGATGTGGTCGAGGCGGCGGTGTCCGAAGCCACGTTCCACCAGGTCGCGCAGAAGCTGCAGAAGACGCGCGACATCCGTCTGACCGGCGACCCGGTGAACTCCGTCGAGGTGCTGGCCAACCGCTACACGCTCAACGACACCGAGCGGGCCGGCGTGCTGCGGCACCTGATCGTCGAAGGTGATCTCAGTGCTTACGGTCTGGTCAACGCCGTCACGCACTTTTCGCAGGATGTCGAGGACTACGACCGTGCCACCGAGTTGGAGGCACTGGGCGGCAAGCTCATCGAGCTCGCCCCCGGCGACTGGAAGGAATTGGCCCACGCCGCCTGAGAACCCCCGAAGCACTGCCGCCGGCGGTGCTTCGGGACTCTTGCCCCTGATTGAAGACCTCCCCCCTCGCCCGGTGCAGCCTCACGGTTGCCCGGGCACTTTTTCGTCTGTCAGCAGTGCTGACGAACATGTGCGGCACCGTTCTACCGGCTCACTCGACGCGTGTTTCGCTCGCGCAGCAGTGCTGGTCTTCTTCGCCACGTTGCTGGATCGGCGGGCAAGGCACTGAGCCGTAGGAGCAGTAGACGCAGCAGTCGCCCGGCTTCGGCTTCAGCACGGTGTGGCATTGCTCGCATTCGTAGAACCATTGACACGCATCCGTCGGCATGGTCTCCGTCTTCGCGTGGCCGCACTGCGGGCAAGTGAGGGTCGATTCCAGGATCACATCGCTCACTTGGTGCTCCCCGCGAGTGTGGAGGGATAGCCGGCATCCCGTGTCGCGCGGGTCAGGGCATCCACATTCGTGCGCGCGTCGTCGAAAGTGACGATCGCCTCACGTTTGTCCAGGTTGACCTCGGTCTTGGCGACACCGGCCACCTTGCCCAACGCCTTCTTCACCGTGATGGGACAGGCCGCGCAATTCATGTCGGGTACCGACAGCGTCACGGTCTTGGGTGCGGACCAGGCGGGACCGGACATCGCGACGACGGTGGCAAACGCGAGCAATGCTCTCTTCATGGGGTTGTCCTCTCAATAGAACCAGGGGGCGATGATGGGAAAGCCGAGCGCGATCGCCACGAGCGCGGCGACCAGCCAGAACAGCGCCTTGTAGGTCGTCTTCACCTCCGGCAACGCACAGACTTCGCCCGGTTGACATGTCGCTGCGGGGCGCCAGATACGGCGCCACGCGAAGAACAGGGCCACCAGCGCCGCGCCGATGAAGACCGGCCGAAAGGGTTCGAGCACCGTCAGGTTGGCGATCCACGCACCGGAGAATCCGAGCGTGATCAGTACCAGCGGCCCGAGGCAACAGGTGGAAGCAAGGATCGCGGCCAGCCCGCCGGCGAACAGGGCGCCGCGGCCCTGCGTGGGTTCGGCCATCGAATACTCCTTTCGACCAATCTGATCCGGGGTGTAACCTTACTTCCGTACATAAGTACGGAGTCAAGACCATGCACGACAAGACCGGCGCGACCATCGGTGCCCTGGCGGAGACCGCTGGGGTCAACGTCGAGACGATCCGCTTCTACCAGCGCAAGGGCCTGATGCCTGAGCCCGAGAAGCCCTACGGCAGCATCCGCCGGTACGGCGCGGCGGAGCTTGCGCGGGTGCGGTTCATCAAGTCCGCGCAGCGGCTCGGGTTCAGCCTGGAGGAAGTCGGCGAGTTGCTGAAGCTCGAGGACGGCGCACGCTGCAGCGAAGCGCGACAACTGGCTGAACAGAAGCTCGTGGACGTGCGCCAGAAGCTCAGCGACCTTCAGCGCATCGAGTCGGTGTTGGCGGGACTGGTGGCGCGATGTTCGGCCGTTCGCGGCCGAGTCAACTGTCCATTGATCGCGTCGCTGCAGGAGGCGGCGTGATGGAATTGCTGAGGATCGCGGGCCTGTTCGCCGTGACCGCGCTGGCCGAGATCGTCGGCTGCTATCTGCCTTGGCTGGTCCTCAAGCAGGGCAGAAGTGCCTGGCTTCTCGTTCCCGCCGCGGCGTCCCTGGCCCTGTTCGCATGGCTGCTCACGTTGCACCCGAGCGCGGCCGGCCGTACCTACGCCGCATACGGCGGCATGTACATCGCGGTCGCCCTGGTGTGGCTCTGGCTGGTCGATGGTGTCACGCTGACGCGTTGGGACCTCGCTGGCGCGAGCATTGCCCTCATCGGCATGGCCGTCATCGCGCTCCAGCCGGAAGTGCGTTGACCGTGAGCAGCAACACGTCCGGTGGAGAGGCGCGACACCAAGTCGCTAGACCTTTGATTGAGGATCTCAGCGACCGAGGTACACCGCCGTAATCTGCTCGCGCTCGTGCCCCAGCTCTTCGCTGATCGTGAGCCTCGCTTCGCGGTCGGCCTCGCGCTGCGAGGGCGTGAGGTCTCTCGACCGCGGCCCGCCGGCGGCCGGTGCCGGCCATCCGGTCAGCTCGCGGTAGCGGGTCTGCGCGTACTGGTGGCGGTGGCCGTGGATGCGGTGCGCGCCGGCCGCCGCGCACTGATACTCGAAGCGGCGCAACTGCTCGACGTAGCTTCGCTCGGCCGGGATGAGGCTGCCCCGGCCGGCCAGTGCCTTGGCCTCGTCGAGGACCTGGCGCTGCTCCGCGTTGCGGATCGGGATCTCGCGCGGCCGCCCACCCTTGGTCCAGGTGTCCTTGAGCGCCAGCCGGTCGCCTCGGTCGGCCCACTCCGGCCGGATCTTGATCGACTCCCCGCGGCGCAGCCCGAAGGCCGCCTGCAGCCGCAGCGACATCGCCGTGTACGGATCCGTGATCCTGGCGAGCTCGCCGCCGGCCAGCTGCCGCGCCTTGCTGACGTTGGTGACGTACTGCCGGTTGCCGATGCCGTAGTGGTCGTTGTCGCGGGCGATGACGTTCTGCTTGCCGATCTTCTCGGCCCACCATCGCAGCTCCGCCATCCGGTTCTTGATCGTGCCCACGGCCAGTCCCTCCGACTGCCATCGCTCGACCAGGCTCTCGACGTGCTTGGGCTTGAGGCTTGCTGCGGCCAAGTGCCGGTACCCGAGGTCATGAAGCTGGTTCGCCACCAGGTCGAGCACGCGCTCGCGATCGCGCTGGGTCGCGTAGCTGCCGTCGCGGTTGCGACGGCAGAGCTGCTTCAGCTCGTAGTTCAGGTTGCGCATTCGGTTGCTGCTGTCGGTCTCCGTCGTCGATTTGGTCGGCTGCCCCTGAGGGCGGTTCGGGTTCGTTGTCGCTGGTGTGTAGTCGGTCAGGTCAGTGTTTCTGTCCGTCCCGAACGCCTGGGCGTTGCGGGAACCACGAGGGACACGGGACACCACTCCCGTTTCGTGCCGAGTTACTGCTGGCCGCCGCGGCACGCGGCGTTGGCGTCGATGGCGCTTCCTGCGGGAAGGCGATCCGTCGGGTGAGCCATTGCCCCAAGGCTCTGGGTGCGCCGGTTGGCGCCATGGCTGACGTGTCCCGCGGGGAGCGGGCGGGTGCAGACCGCGTTGCACGGTCCAAGGCCTTGACGCGCCTGGGAGCCCGTCACGTGGGGTCGTCACTTGCGACAGCCCGGGAAAAACGCTCGTGTGCTGGGGCAGCGTGCGCGTCGTCACTACTGGCTGGCGCCGCGTAGTGACGACGCGGTTGGCGCAGCGGTGTTGGGGCAGGGCGCGGGCGTTATTGCAGCAGCGGCGTCTCGGCTGTTTCCGCTACGGTCCCGAATGCTCGACTGGGGCAGGGCAGACGCTTCGTGTCCGAAGCCCGACGCGTATCTCCAGACCTTGCGGCCGCCGGTTTTCAGGAGATGAGGCCGGCGTATGCGCCCACGGGTGCGGGCAGGGGCGATGCGGTGTCGGGCATCAACCGGGCTGACTCAGCCAGCGTAAGCGGGAACGATCCTGCGCCAACGTCTTCCGGACCGCAACCGCAGTGGTCGACTGCGGCAGGCACACGTCGGCCAGGCAGTCGACAACCTCGTCAGCACTGCGGACGGCCGGACAGCCCTCGGTTCGTGCAGGCGGCTTACCCACCGCCGCGCGAGTCTTGCGTGTGAGGCGCCGATCGCGCGGCCGTGGATAAGCACGGCCGGCCGATAGAAGCTACGGGGTCAGGTCGTGGTCAGGTCGTCCTCGTCGTCGTGCCGGTCGCGGCGCGTTCCGCTCACATACGCCCAGAACGCCGACTTGCGTCCGTGACGCGCACGGATCTCGGCCTCGAAATCCTCGTGCGAAGGAAGGGGCAACAGGCCGACGCCGCTGCCCGCGATCTCGCCGAGTCGGGCCCAGTAGCGCGCCGCGTGGCCGTAGGCGCGCGCGTAGGCCCGATCGAGGATGCCCTTCAACAGCGCTCGGTAGACGACGGTCTCGCCGCGAGGGCACTCGTCGGCGCGCAAGGCCTTGGCCAGCGGAACGAGGCGTCCGTAGTCATTGCCGTCGATGCGCCCGGGTTCGCCCAGCAGCCTGGCCTCGGCCGCAGCGGCGTCGCCGAGTTGCAGCAGCAGCGTGGCTGCGGCAGTCAGGTCTTCGTGGCTGAGCGCGAGTTGCCGGGCATGGGCGACGGCTTCGGCGCGTGCAGCCTCGGGCAGGTGCTCCAGCCAGCGCTGGAAATAGAAGTCCGAGAGCGTGCGCTCGAACATCCGTTGCCGAATCGGCGAACTCTCCTCGAAGCGGCCGAGTCGCTCCAAGGCATCGGCCAGCAGGTCCTGCCGGCTGTCGTCGAGGTGGCCCCAGCCCTCCTGCAGCCAAACCATGGCATCGGCTGCCCGGTCGGCGTCGAGGTAGGCCCGCGCGAAGGCCTGGCGCTGCACGGGGTTGGGGTTCGGGTTGTAGCGCAGCGAGGCGCGCACCATGATGTCGGGGTCGCGCAAGGACTCGGCCAGCAACGACAGCGCACCCGAGATCCGGAAGACGTCGATCGGCGGACTCTCCCCGCGCGGGGACGCGTCGAGTGCCTCCGATAGCTGCGGCTCGAGCCGGGCGACGAGCCCGCGCTGCGCCGGCTCGCCGAGTAGGAGATCGGCGCGCCGCAGCAACTCGTCGCGCGCTCCGTACTGGTCGGCCTGGTAGAGCTCCAGCAGGCGCTCAGGCCACACGTCGCGCGGGGTCTCGCAGCGCGCGGCGGCTTGCAGCCAGTGGCGACAGGCTGCACGCACGGCGTCGCCGATCACGCCGTCGGAGTCGTCGGCGCGATCGAACCACGCCGCATCCGCCTCGATGAAGGCCTCGAAGAGCGATAGCGCGGCTGGAGGATCCTTGGGCAGCAGCTCGCGTGCCACCTGGTCCAGCCAGCCGTCGAGCATGCGGCCGAACTCTCCCGCCTCGCGGTAGCCGTAGAACCGGGTCGAGCGCCTCCAGCCGGACAGCGTCTTCTTGAAGCCGGCGGCGAGCTTGTCCGGCCGATCGGCCAGCTGCATGCGCGCAAGGCGCGCCTGAACGGCCTCGTGGTCGTTGGCGAGTTCGAGCAGCACGGTGACCAGGTCCCCCGCGTCCTGACGGCGGAGGAAGGTTTCCAGGTCTTCGTTGGGTGGTTTCGCCATGGGGGAAGGGGCCCGCGCATCAATTCGACGGCGCGCCGTGGCTCAAGTCCCAAAAAGTTCCCTGCCAGTTCGAGATTCGCCCCTCGGTGCCGCAAGCGCCGCACCGCCAGACGACGACATCATCCTCAGTCATGCCGGTCTCGACGACGCGCTGGTCGCGCTTGCGGCACTTGAAGCAGATCGGGCCCGGCGCGTCGTCGGATCGATCGAAATCGGAGGCGTAGGCGACCACGGCGGTCAGGAAGTCCGCCAACTTTCGGGCCGGGCCCCGCTCGGGCGCGATCGCGCCCTTGGAGTCCAGGTAGTGGGTCAGGTCGATCACGTACACGGCTTGCACGCAGGGGGAAGCGCTCAGTCGTCAAGTGCCGGCAGACTATCCGGAATCACGCGGTAGCGCGGTCAATCCTTGGCCGCGACGAACCGCACCGGGATTCCTGCTGCCTCCGCAGCTCGGTTGGCTTCGTCGACGTCGCCGCGCAGTTCCGCGGCGT
>JAMLIR010000026.1 GCA_023954045.1 Burkholderiaceae bacterium
CCGTGCTGTTGCCGTTCACGCTGGGCGACATTCGCGCGCACCGCGCGGCGCTGCTCGCTCGCTGGAAGCTGCTCGCAATGCTCGGACTGACCGGCATCGCGTCGTTCCAGACGCTCTGCTACGTGGCACTCAGGACGACCACGGCGGTCAACGCGGTGCTGTTGCTGTCGCTCGCGCCGCTCGCGATCGTTTTCGTGTCCTGGCTCGCGCTCGGCGAGCGCGTGACGCGCAGGCAGGGGCTTGGCCTGGCGATCTCGTTCGCGGGGGCCGCGGTGCTCGTCCTTCACGGCGATCCGACGACCTTGATGGCCCTGCAGTTCGCGGTCGGTGATCTCTGGATGCTCGTCGCGGTCGGCCTCTGGGCCGCCTATTCGGTGCTGCTCAGGCGCCGTCCGCCCGAGGTGCCCCCGCTTGCCGTGCATGCCTGCTCGGTGCTGACCGGCACGCTCTGGATGCTGCTGCTGTTCGCCTGGCAGTCGGGCTTCGAGGCGGCCCTTCCCGCGAGCGCCGGGGCATGGGCTGCGGTTGCGTTCATCGCCGTGTTCTCGTCGGCGCTCGCGCACGCCCTGTGGGTGCGCGGCGTCGCGGCAATCGGCCCGAGCCGGGCCGGCGTCTTCATTCACCTGATGCCGCTGTTCGGCGCGACGCTGGCGGTCGCCTTTCTCGGCGAGGCGCTCGGCGGCTTCCACGTGGCGGGTGCGGCGCTCGTCATGTGCGGGGTCTTCCTCGCAGGCCGGCGGTAATCGGCCCGCTCCTCTGCTACGCTGAGGCGTTCGCGCTTTCGCCGGCGGCGAGGCGCGCGAGGAGCGACGATGAACGCGCCAGCGGCCACGACCCAGCCCGCGGTCTTCTACGGGCACGGCAGCCCGATGAACACGCTCGAGGCGAACCGGCACACCGAGGCCTGGCGGCGCAGCGGCGCCATGGGCCCGCGACCGCGCGCGATCCTCGCGATCTCGGCGCACTGGTACGTCGGCGAGACCGCCGTGACGGCGATGGCCCGCCCGCGCACGATCCACGACTTCTACGGCTTTCCGCCTGCGTTGCACGCCTTCGACTATCCGGCGTCGGGCGACCCCGCGCTGGCCGAGCGCGTCCGCGCGCTGCTCGCGCCGCTGCCGGTGCGCGCCGACGCCGACTGGGGCCTCGACCACGGCACCTGGTCGGTGCTGGCGCACGTCTATCCGGACGCCGACGTGCCCATCGTGCAGCTGAGCCTCGATGCGCGACGCGAGCCCGCCTTCCACCACGAGCTGGGACGACGGCTGGCCGTGCTGCGCGACGAGGGGGTGCGCATCGTCGGCAGCGGCAATGCGGTGCATCATCTCGGTCGACTTGCGCGCCGCCCCGACGCGCCGCCTCACGACTGGGCGCTCGCATTCGAGGCGCACGTCCGCGACTGCGTGCTGCGCGACGAGGTCGCGCCGCTGATCGACTATGAGGGGTTCGGCGAGGCGGCCCGGCTGTCGGTGCCGACGCCCGAGCACTACCTGCCGATGCTGGTCGTCCTCGGCGCGCGCCGGCCGGACGACCGGGCGACGATCCTGACCGAAGGGATCGAGCTGGGCTCGATCGGGATGCTGTCGTTCGCGCTCGACCGGGCCGAGGCCTGATCGAGCGATTCGGGAGGGGCTACTTCACCGCGGCGAGCATGTGCTCGACCGCGGCACGGACCTGCGCGTCGGACAGGTTCGCGTTGCCGCCGCGCGGCGGCATCGCACGGATGCCGGTGATCGCGTACTTGACCAGCGTATCCTCGCCCGTCGCCACGCGCGGCGCCCAGGCGGCCTTGTCGCCGTACTTCGGAGCGCCGGCGACGCCGGTGCCGTGGCAGACCATGCACGTCGCGTCGTAGACCTTCTTGCCTTCGTCGGAAGAGGCGCTGGCGGTCGCGGCCGGCGCGGCGGCGGCCGGAGCCGGTGCTGCGGCGGGAGCGGGTGCTGCGGCAGGAGCCGGTGCGGCCGCCGGCGCTGCGGCGGCGGCCGGCGCCGCAGCGGCTGCCGCCGGCTTCGCGTCGGCTTGCCTGGCGGCTTCGACCTTCGGCTCCTCGAACTTGCCGCCCGCCTGGTTGGCCATGTAGACGACTGCGCGCGTCACCTCGACGTCGCTGAAGTCGCCGCCGCCCTGCGGCGACATCGCGCCCTTGCCCTTGAGCGCCGAAGTGACCAGCGCCTGCAGGCCTGTCTTGATGCGCGGCGCCCAGGCGCCGGCATCGCCGAGCTTGGGCGCGCCGGCGACGCCGGTGGCGTGACAGGCCGAGCACTGCGCCTTGAAGACCTGCTCGCCGGTCTTCAGCGCACCCGGCGAGCTCGCGTCGCGCAGCTCGAAGCCGGCGACCGGCTGGATGCGCGCCTCGATGGCCTCGGCGGTCATCGCGTCGGCGCCCGCGCCAGTGCGCGTGCTGCTGCCGACGTACTTCACGAGGAGCACGATGATCAGGATCGGGACCACGAAGGCCAGCACGACCACGGTGATCAGCTGCCGGGGGGTCTTGATGAATGCCTGGTGTTCGTCGCTCATTCTGGCGCGGCCGGTTGGGAAACGAAGCTGGGGATTATATCCGCTCCTTCTCCGCGTCCGGACGCTTCGGCCGCCCGGCGGTGCGGCCGCGCCGCAAGCACCGCGGCGGGCGTGGTCGCGCGCGGCCTGGGTTAGACTGCCGCGCATGAAAACCCTCGCCCGGATCGTGCTCGCCTGGTTGGTCCTGGCCGCGCTGCCCGTGCAGGGTTTCGCCGCGGCGGCGATGCTGTCGTGCGGGCCCGGGCACGAGGAGATGGCAGGCGCCGTCGAGGTCCGGCATGCTCACGCGTCGCACGGCGCGCACGGCACCGCGGAGCCGGAAGCGATGGGCCACGCGACGGCGCCCGCTGCGACGCCTCTCGCGGCCGCGGGCGCATTCAAGTGCAGCGCCTGCGCGGCGTGTTGCGTGGCCACGGCGCTGCCCGCGTCGCCGCTCATCGTCGCGGCGCAGCGGCCCACCGCCGAGGCGATTCCGGAGAGGCGGCAGCCCAGCGGCGATTTCGTCGTCGAGCGGCTGGAGCATCCACCCCGGGGCTTCTTCGCCTGACCGTGTTCCGGCGCGCGCGAGACGGTTCGCGCGCCCCGGGGCAGACCCGATCGAAACTGGCGGCCCGCGACGGCCGTCGTTCCCCGTTCGAGCCGACGAGAAGACCATGTCCGATTCGCGCATCCGCTCGCGCATCCGTTCGCGGATCCGAGCGACCCTGCCGATGATCCTGGCGGCGGCGAGCACTGCTGCCGTCCCCGCCACGGCCGCGGCGCAGTCCGCCGCCCAGCCCGCAGTGGTCCATTCCAGAGCCGACCCGCTCGACGCGAGCGCCGAGGTGCCTGCCGTGCGGGTGCGCTCGTCGCTCGCCGGCTATCACGGCCTGGCCGACGAGAAGGTGGGCTCGTGGCGGGAGGCCAACGATACCGTCGGGCGGATCGGTGGCTGGAAGGCCTACGCGCGGGAGGCGGCACAGCCGGATGAGCCGACGCAGCCGGACACGCCGGCGCGGCCAGCCCCTGCGGGCGGCGACGGCGCAGGCCAACGATGAGCGCGCGACCGATGCGACTCGCCGCCGCGGCGCTTGCGGCCATCGCGCTCGGCGGTTGCGCCGGCTTCAGCGCAGACGGCGGCTTCGGCACGGTCGAGCAGGCAGCGCGCGAGCGGCTCGGCAAGGACGCGCGCTGGGCGAAGTCCGACGCCGAGCGCGCCGACGTCGATGCGCGGGTCGGTGCGCTGCTGGCCGAGCCGCTGACGGCCGACGCCGCAGTGCAGGTGGCGCTGCTGAACAACCGTCGCCTGCAGGCAGCGTTCGACGAACTGGGCATCGCCGAAGCGGGGCTCGTGCAGGCCGGCCGCCTGCCGAACCCCGGTTTCGGCTTCGGGCGGCTGCGGCGCGGCGACGAGACCGAGATCGAGCGCTCGCTGCACTTCGACCTGGCCCGGCTGCTGGCGATGCCGATGGTGCGCGAGATGGAGTCGCGCCGCTTCGAGCGCGTCAAGCGCGAGGCGGCGGCAGCGATGCTGGCGCTCGCGGCCGACACGCGCAAGGCCTGGGTGGCGGCCGTCGCCGCCGAGCAGTCGGTCCGCTACATGGGCCAGGTGCGCGAAGCGGCCGACGCGAGCGCCGAGCTCGCGCGGCGCATGGCGCGCGCCGGCAACTGGAACAAGCTGCAGCAGGCCCGCGAGCAGGGCTTCTACGCCGATGCCGCGCTCGGGCTCGCGCGCGCCGAGCGGCTGCGCGACGCGACCCGCGAGCGCCTCACCCGGCTGATGGGCCTGTGGGGCGGACAGACGCAGTTCCGGCTGCCCGAGCGGTTGCCCGACCTGCCCGAGGCGCCGCTCGACATGCCCGACGTCGAGCGCCGCGCGATCGCCGAGCGGCTCGACGTTCAGGCGGCGCGGCTGGGCGTGGAGCAGACCGCGAAGAACCTCGGCCTGACGCGGGCCACCCGCTTCGTGAACGTGCTCGAGCTCGGCGCGGTGCGCAACTCGTCGAACGAGGCGCCGACGCAGCGCGGCTGGGAAGTGTCGTTCGAGCTGCCGCTGTTCGACTGGTCCGGCGCGCGCGTCGCGCGCGCCGAGGCGATCTACATGCAGTCGCTGAACCGCGCGGCGGCGATTGCGATCGACGCCCGCTCGGAGGTCCGCGAGGCCTATCGCGCGTACCGATCGACGTTCGACATCGCGCGGCACCAGCGCGACGAGATCGTTCCGATCAGGAACCGCATCGCCGAGGAGAACCTGCTGCGCTACAACGGCATGCTGATCGGCGTGTTCGAGCTGCTCGCCGATGCGCGCGCACAGATCGCGTCGGTCAACGGCTACATCGACGCGTTGCGCGACTTCTGGGTCGCGCAGGCCGACCTCGACCTGGCGCTGGTCGGCAAGCCGGGCCTGGCGATGCCGGCCGCGGGCGCGGCGGCACCGGTCGCCGCGGGCGGCGGGCACTGACGTCCAACGAAGCGACTGCAAGAGACCCCGACATGGCTTCCCGACGCGATTTCTTCCGCGGAGCGACCGCAATCACGGCGGCCGTGACCGCGACCTCGGTGGCGCGGGCGGCGCTGGCCGCGCTGCCCGACCCGGTGATCCAGGGCGATCCCGGCACCATGCCGCCGCTGGCGCCGCCGAGCGGCCGCCCGTACCGCCCGGTGGTCACGCTGAACGGCTGGACGCTGCCGTGGCGGATGAACCAGGGCGTCAAGGAGTTCCACCTGGTCGCCGAGCCGGTCGTGCGCGAGATGGCGCCCGGCTTCAAGGCGCACCTGTGGGGCTACAACGGCCAGTCGCCGGGCCCGACGATCGAGGTGGTCGAAGGCGACCGCGTGCGCATCTTCGTCACCAACCGATTGCCCGAGCACACCAGCATCCACTGGCACGGCCAGCGACTGCCCAACGGCATGGACGGCGTCAACGGCCTGACGCAGAAGGGCATCGACCCGGGCAAGACGTTCGTCTACGAGTTCGTCGCCCGCCGCCCCGGCACCTTCATGTACCACCCGCACGCCGACGAGATGACGCAGATGGCGATGGGGATGATGGGTTTCTGGGTCACGCACCCGAAGGGCCGGCATCCGCTGATCGACGAGGTCGACCGCGACTTCGTGTTCCTGCTGAACGCCTACGACATCGATCCGGGCAGCTACACGCCGAAGATCATGACGATGCTCGACTTCAACCTGTGGTCGTGGAACAGCCGCGTGTTCCCCGGCATCGACCCGCTCGTCGTCAGGAAGAACGACAAGGTGCGCATCCGCGTGGGCAACCTGACGATGACCAGCCACCCGATCCACCTGCACGGCCACGAGTTCGTCGTCACCGGCACCGACGGCGGTCCGACGCCGAAGGCTTCGCGCTGGCCCGAGGTCACCACCGACATCGCGGTCGGCCAGATGCGGCAGGTCGAATTCGTCGCCGACGAGGAGGGCGACTGGGCGTTCCACTGCCACAAGAGCCACCACACGATGAACGCGATGGGCCACGACGTGCCGACGATGATCGGCGTCGACCACCGCGGGCTGGCGAAGAAGATCACGCGGCTGATTCCCGACTACATGGTGATGGGCGAGCGAGGCATGGCCGACATGGCCGAGATGGAGATGCCGCTGCCCGACAACACGGTGCCGATGATGACCGGAGCAGGGCCGTTCGGCTCGGTCGAGATGGGCGGGATGTTCTCCGTGCTGAAGGTGCGCGCCGACCAGAAGCCGGGCGACTACGGGGATCCGGGCTGGTACCGGCATCCGCCGGGGACCGTCGCTACCGAGTGGACCGGGCCGCTGGCGGACGCGACGCGTGCGCGCACGGCGGGCGGGCAGTCGATGCCGCTGGCGACGAAGCCGGCGCCGTCGATCGAGGTGCAGGTGCGCAAGCCGGGAGGGCACGGCGGACATGACGACCACTGACGGAGATCGCGCGATGAAGCAATCGAGGCAATGCGCGCTGGCCGTTGACGCGGCGCGCACTTCGCGGCGGCGAAGGGTCGCGAAGATCGTGCAGGCCGTCGGATCGACGGCCGTGCTGGTCCTTGCGCTCGCATCCGCTGCGCCGGACGCATGGGCCCACGGCAATGCGGCGCACGACGCGCCACGCGCGGCGACGCCGAAGGAACAGAAGCCGTGGGGCATCGCCGGCGACGCGCACGACGCGAAGCGCACGATCGAGATCCGCATGCTCGACACGATGCGCTTCGTTCCCGACCGCATCGAGGTGCGCGAGGGCGAGACGGTGCGGCTCGTGCTGCGCAACGCCGGCAAAACGACGCACGAGCTGGTGCTCGGCACGATGCCGGTGCTCGACGAGCACGCCGCGCTGATGATGAAGTTCCCGAACATGGAGCACGACGAGCCCTACATGGCCCACGTTGCACCGGGGCGACGCGGCGAGATCGTCTGGACTTTCAACCGGGCCGGCGAGTTCGATTTCGCCTGCCTGATCGCGGGGCACTACCAGGCCGGCATGGTCGGCAAGGTGCGCGTGGCCCCGAGACGCTGAACCTTCGACAGGAGCAACGAGGATGAAGACAGGGAAGTGGGTCGTGGCGGCAGCACTCGCGGGGGCCGCGACGCCGATCTTCGCGCATCACGGTGAGCCGAGCGGACACGCGGTTGCGCAAGTCGCGCAGGCTACCCAGGGCGCCCAGGGTGCGCAGGGCGCTCAGCCCGACGCCGGGTTGGCGCAGGGCGAGGTGCGCAAGATCGACCGCGCGAATCGCAAGCTGACGATCAAGCACGGCGAAATCCGTAACCTGGACATGCCGCCGATGACGATGGTGTTCCAGGCGAGCGATGCGAAGCTGCTCGACGGCTTGAAGGTCGGCGACAAGGTGAAGTTCAGGGCCGCGAAGGTCGACGGACACTACGCGGTGACGGAAATCGAGCCGAGCCGGTAGACGGAGGGCCGCGCCATGACACGCGCGATCGATCATCGCGGGCGCGCACGTCGAGGCGGCGGCGCGGCTGCGTACCTGCTGGCTTGCCTGCTCGCCTCTTCGCCGGGGGCAGTGGCGGCGCAGCAGCAGGCGTCCAGCGCCACGCAGACGAGCAGCCAGTCCGGCGTGAACGTGAAGGTCACGCCCCGGCGCCCGGCTCCGGGGGCCGCGACGTGGGACTTCGCCGTCGTCCTCGACACGCACAGCCAGGAACTCGCCGACGACCTGACGCGGACCGCCACGCTCGTGACCGACGACGGCAGGCGGCTGAAGCCGGCAGGTTGGGCCGGCGCGCCGCCCGGCGGGCACCACCGAGAGGGTGTGCTGAGCTTTCCCGTGCCCGACCCGGTGCCCGGCGCCTTCGAGCTGCATCTTTCGCGCCCGGGCGAATCGTCGGTCCGCGTCCTGCGCTGGAAGCCGGACGGTCGCTGATTCACTTCACTCGTCGGAGCAACGCATGACTGTCGACGCACCCGAGGCCCGGCACGCAGACGCAGCGTGGGCGCGGGGCCTGGTTCGCGCGTTCGCGCTCGGAACCTTCGGAGCAGCGGCGCTGCTGGCGATCTACTTCGCCACGCTCAGCGCGGTTTCCGGCTCCGGTTATGCGCTGGATCAGTTCGCGACGTTCTGGCCGTACGTCGTGGCGCTGGCCACGGGGTTCGGCATCCAGGTCGGCCTGTTTTCGTGGCTGCAGCGGGCCGTTCACGCTGCGCACGGTTCGGGCAAGATCGTCGCGGCGAGCGGCACGACTTCCGGCGTCGCGATGGTTTCATGCTGCGCGCACTACCTCGTCAACCTCCTGCCGGCGCTGGGCGCCGCCGGCCTGGTGACGTTCGTCGCCCAGTATCAGGTCGAACTGTTCTGGGTCGGGCTGCTCGCCAACGCGCTCGGCATCGCCTACATGGGACGAAGGGCCGCGGCCTTCGTTCGCGAGATGAGCCCTGCGGCGCGATGACGCCGCACGCAGGTCGCCGACGATCGACGGACGCGTGCCGCTTACGGAAATGTAATGCCGCGGTCACCTTCCTGCGGGTGCCTGGTCGGCAAGCTGGCATCATGTCGAGCGCAGGGGAAGTGGCTTGCTCATGGACGAATCCGGGCACCGTGACGCTTCGACGCCGCGCAACCGGGGCGTATTGCGCCGGCCCTGGGGTAGCGCCCTCGCGATGATCGGGCTGATCGTCGCCTTCTTCCTCGTGCGCGAGCACTGGACCCACCTTGCGGGGCTCTGGATCTACCTGTTGTTGCTGGCCTGTCCGCTGATGCACCTGTTTCACGGACACGGCGGCCACGGACGGCACGGCGCCCCATTCGAGCGCGAACGCAAGGAGTAGACGAGCTCATGGACACGCGCAGCGACCCGTCGCAGCCGGCGAGCGAAGCCCGTCGCGCACATCACGAGCATCACGAGCATCACGAGCATCACGAGCATCACGCGCCGACGCCGGCGGTGACCGAGCCCGCTTCGGCGGCTCCGCAGGGCACGATCTACACCTGCCCGATGCACCCCGAGATCCGCCGGACCGCGCCCGGCCACTGCCCGATCTGCGGAATGGCGCTCGAGCCGCTGATGCCCAGCCTCGACGACGACGAGAACCCCGAGCTGCGCGACTTCACGAGACGCTTCTGGTGGACGCTGCCGCCGACGGTCGTCGTGCTCGCGCTCGCGATGGGCGGCCACCTGCTCGGCTGGCTGTCGCCGCGCACACAGTCGTGGGTCGAGCTCGTGCTGACGGCACCGGTCGTGCTGTGGGGCGGGTGGCCGTTCTTCGTGCGGATGGCGCAGTCGATCCGTAATGCCAGCCCGAACATGTGGACGCTGATCGGCCTGGGCGTCGGGGCCGCGTTCCTCTACAGCGTGGCGGCCACGGTCGCGCCGGGGTGGTTTCCCGAATCGTTCATGGTCCACGGCCGCGTGGCGGTGTACTTCGAGGCCGCGGCCGTCATCGTCTCGCTCACGCTGCTCGGGCAGATGCTCGAACTGAAGGCGCGCGGCCAGACGTCGGCCGCGATCAAGGCGCTGCTGGGGCTCGCTCCGAAGACGGCACGCCGATTGAACGACGACGGCACCGAGGGCGACGTGCCGCTCGCGCACGTGCACGTCGGCGACCGATTGCGCGTGCGCCCCGGCGAGAAGGTTCCGGTCGACGGCGTCGTGCTCGAAGGCGAGAGCCCGGTGGACGAATCGATGCTGACCGGCGAGCCGATCCCGGTCGGCAAGCGCGCCGGCGACCGGCTGATCGGTGCGACGCTCAATACCAGCGGTGCGCTGGTGATGCGCGCCGAGCGCGTCGGCTCCGAGACGATGCTGGCGCAGATCGTGAACATGGTCGCCCAGGCGCAGCGCTCGCGCGCGCCGATGCAGCGCATGGCCGACCGGGTGGCCGGCTGGTTCGTTCTCGCGGTGATCGGGGTCGCGATCGCGACCTTCGTAACCTGGGGCCTGTTCGGGCCGCAGCCGAGTTGGGTCTTCGCGACGATCAATGCGCTGGCCGTGCTGATCATCGCGTGCCCGTGCGCGCTGGGGCTGGCGACGCCGATGTCGATCATGGTGGCGACCGGCAAGGCGGCCACGCACGGCATCCTGTTTCGCGACGCCGCCGCGATCGAGGCCTTCCGGCGGATCGACACGCTGGTCGTCGACAAGACGGGCACGCTGACCGAGGGCAAGCCGGCGTTCGACAGCGTCGTGCCGGCCGCCGGATTCGCCGAGGGCGAGGTCCTCTCGCTCGCGGCGCGCCTCGACCAGGGCTCCGAGCACCCGTTGGCGCAGGCGATCGTCGCCGAGGCACGGCGGCGCGGCCTGCCGCTCGACGCGGCCGAGTCCTTCGAGTCGGCCAGCGGAATCGGGGTGCGCGGCGTCGTGGGCGGCCGGCGACTCGCCTTGGGAAACACCGCGCTGATGGAGGCCGAACGCGTCGAATGGCGGGCGCTGTCGGAGCGGGCCGAGGCACTGCGGGGGCAGGGCGCCAGCGTCATGCACCTCGCAGTCGACGGGCGGCTGGCCGGCCTGCTCGCGGTATCCGATCCGATCAAGGCGAGCACGCCGGAGGCGATCGGCCGCCTGCGCGAAGACGGGATGCACATCGTCATGGCCACCGGCGACGGCTGGACGACCGCGCGCGCGGTGGCCGCGAAGCTCGGCATCGACGAGGTGATCGGCGAGGTCAAGCCCGCCGACAAGGTCGCGATCGTGCAGCGATTGCAGGCCGGCGGACGCAAGGTCGCGATGGCCGGTGACGGGATCAACGATGCGCCGGCGCTCGCGCAGGCGGACATCGGGATCGCGATGGGCACCGGTACCGACGTGGCGATGAACGCGGGCCACGTCACGCTGGTCAAGGGCGACCTGCGCGCGATCGCGCGCGCGCGGATCATCTCCGGGCAGACGGTGCAGAACATGCGGCAGAACCTCGGCTTCGCGCTGGTCTACAACGCGCTCGGCGTGCCGGTGGCCGCGGGCGTGCTGTACCCGGCATTCGGCCTGCTGCTGTCGCCGATGATCGCTGCGCTGGCGATGAGCCTGAGCTCCGTGTCGGTGGTCTCCAACGCGCTGCGACTGCGGCGCGAGCGGTCGCCGGAGGCGACATGACCCTGCGCATGAAGCCCGCCGATACGAAGGCCGCGAAGGGGTCGATCACGCGCTGGCTGATCGCGGCAGGGGCGGCGGCGGCGATCCTTGCGCTGGCATGGTGGCAGTTCGGCGACGCGAAACCCGGCCGCATCGATCCGGACGACGCGCGCCTGGTCGCGCTTGGCCGCGAGGTCTACGCGAAGCACTGTGCGAGCTGCCACGGCGCGAACCTCGAGGGGCAGCCGGACTGGCGCTCGCGCGGGCCGAACGGGCGCATGCCGGCACCGCCGCACGACGCCAGCGGCCACACCTGGCATCACCCCGGCGACGTGCTGTTCGGGATCGTCAAGGAAGGCGTGCAGAAGTACGCGCCGCCGGGCTACCAGAGCGACATGCCGGCCTATGCCGGCGTGTTGAGCGACGAGCAGATCGTCGCGGTGCTCTCGTACGTCAAGTCGACCTGGCCCGCCGACGTCCGGCGTCGGCACGACGAACTCGAACGGCTGGCCGGGAGCCGCTGAAGCGCGCGACCGGCACCCGGCCGGTCGCTGTCGAATGAGCCCGCTCGCGTCATTGCGCGCGACCTGTCTGCATCGGCATCGGATGGGCGGCCGCCGAGCCCGGCGTGAATCGCGCCTGCCCGGGCGCCTTGCCCGGCAGCGTGATCGACACCACGATCTTCGCGCCGGGCGTGCGCGCGTGGCGCGACACGCCTTTCATCCGGTTCCCGCCGTCGGGAGTCAGCGCGGCGGTCGACGGCACCTTGCCCGACAGGATCGTGGCCGTTCCGGTCGCGCCCGCCGTCGAGACCGGCGCGCCGGCGTGATCGGTGACGTAGACGACGAGCGGACTGTCGCCCGAGGCCTCGGCGTCGCTCGCCGTCACGAGTTCGTAGTGCCAGGGCCCGGCCATGCGCAACTGGCCGCCATGCGGCGCCTCCAGCGTGTCCAGGTACGCGTCGTCGTGGGCGAACGCGGGCGAGGCTGCGAGGGCGAGCGCGACCGCGATCGCCGAGCCGGTCAGTGAGCGTTTCATGTCGGTTTCCTTCGTTCGGACGTCAGTAGCTTTCGGAACTTCGCGCATCGAGAAGCCGCTGCAGCGGCTTCTCGCCCCATCTCCAGAACATCATCGGCGTGAGCACGGTGTCGAGCACCGTCGAGCTGATCAGTCCGCCGAAGATGACCACCGCGACCGGGTGCAGCACCTCCTTGCCCGGAGCGTCGGCCGACGCCAGCAGCGGCACCAGCGCGAACGCCGCCACCAGCGCGGTCATCAGGACCGGCGTCAGGCGCTCGAGCGAGCCGCGAACGATCATCGACCTGCCGAATCGCTCGCCCTCGAATGCGCAGAGGTTCACGTAGTGCGAGACCTTCAGGATGCCGTTGCGCGTCGCGATGCCCGCCAGCGTGACGAAGCCCACCAGCGCGGCCACGGACAGCGGCTGTCCCGACACCCATAGCGCGATCACGCTGCCCACCAGCGCCAGCGGGATGTTGCCCATGATGATCAGCGCGAGCGTGGTCGACCGGTAGCGGCCGTACAGCACCAGGAAGATCATCGACAGCGACACCAGCGCCAGCGCTCCGATCAGTCGCGTCGCCTGCTCCTGGGCCTGGAACTGCCCCTCGAGCGAGGTGAAGTAGCCGTCGGGCATCGGCCTGGCGGCCAGCTCCGCGCGTATCGCGCGGATCACCCCGGCCATGTCGCTGCCGTCGGTGTTGGCGGATACGACGATCCGTCGGCGCGCGTTCTCGCGGACGATCTGGTTCGGCCCGTCGCCGTCCTCGATGTCGGCCAGCCTGGACAGCGGAACGTATCCGAGCGGCGTCTCGATCGGCAGGCGGGACAGTGCGTGCATGTCGCGGCCGTCCTCGGGCAAGCGGGTCACCAGGTCGAAGCGGCGGTTCCCCTCGACGAGCTGCGTGACGCGTTCGCCGGCGATCATCTGCTCCAGGCCGCGCAGCAACGCGCCGGGCACCACGCCGTGGCGTGCGGCCTCGGCGTAGTCGACGCGGATCTTGGCCTGCGGAATCAGCACCTGCTTCTCGATCTGGAGGTCGGTGACGCCGGCAATCCGGGCCATCCTCGCGCGCAGGTCTTCGGCCAGTGCGCGCAGCGTGTCGAGGTCGTCGCCGTACACCTTCAGGGCAATCTGCGCACGAACGCCGGAGAGCAGGTGGTCGAGCCGGTGCGAGATCGGCTGGCCCACGTTGGCGACGGCGGGCAGCCCGGCCAGCCGGGCACGGATCTCGCCGATGACCGCATCCCGGGGCCTTTCCGACGGCGCCAGGTCCACGTCCATTTCGGTGGAGTGCACGCCCTCGGCGTGCTCGTCGAGTTCCGCGCGCCCGGTGCGCCGGCCGACCTGCGTGACCTCGGGCACCTTCATGACGAGCTGCTCGGCCAGCGCGCCGATCCGGTTCGACTCCTGAAGCGACGTGCCCGGCTCGAGCAGCAGGCTCACCGTCAGCGTGCCTTCGTTGAAGGGCGGCAGGAACGACCTCGGGAAGAACGCGAGGGACGCGCCGGCGACCAGCACCGCGGCCGCCGCGACGACGAGCAGGCTCCGGCTGCGATCGAACGACCAGTCGAGCAGCCGTGCGTCCTGGCGCTTCAGCCACGACACCAACGGGCTGTCTCCGTGCCCGAGCAGCTTCATGCCAGGCAGCAGGTAGTACGCCAGCACCGGGGTGAGCGTCACCGAGACCACCATGCTGGCGAGGATCGACACGATGTAGGCCACGCCGAGCGGCGTGAACAGCCGGCCCTCGATGCCGGGGAGCATGAACAGCGGCACGAAGACGAGCACGATGATGACCGTCGCGTAGACGATGGCCGAGCGCACCTCGAGCGTCGCCGTCGCGATCACTTCGGCGACCGGCCGCGGATGGGCCGACGCGCGCTCGAGCTTGAGCCGGCGCAGGACGTTCTCCACGCCGACGACCGCGTCGTCGACCAGCTCGCCGATGGCGATCGCCAGACCGCCGAGCGTCATCGTGTTGATGGACAGTCCGAAGTAGCGGAACACCAGCGCGCTCGCCAGCAGCGACACGGGAATCGCGGTGAGCGAGATCAGCGTCGTGCGGACGTTGAGCAGGAACAGGAACAGCACGACCGCGACGAGGATCGCGCCGTCGCGCAAGGCTTCCTCGACGTTGCCCACCGAGCGCTCGATGAAGTCCGCCTGCCGGAACAGGAACTGCGGCGCCTCGACCCCGGCCGGGCGGGACTTCGACAGGTCGGCGATCGCCTTCTCGACTTCGCGCGTCAGCGTCACGCTGTCGGCGCCCGGCTGCTTCTGCACCGAGAGGATCACGGCCGGCTTGCCGTCGTACCCGGCGTCGCCGCGCTTGATCGCGGGCGCGACGCCGACGTTCGCGACCTGGCCCAGCAAGACCCGCTGGCCGTCGTTCACCGAGACGACCAGGTTGCGAAGGTCCTCGATCCGCGTGGTGCGTCCGATCTGGCGCACCAGGTACTCGCGCCCGCGCGCCTCGAGGAATCCGCCGCTGGTGTTGGCGCCGAAGTCCTTCAGCGCCGCATCGACGCGTTCCCGCGGCACGCCGAGTGCCTGGAGCTGGTCGGGTCGCAACTCGACCCGGTACTGGCGCACCTCGCCGCCGATGGCGATGACCTGCGCGATGCCCGGAATCGTCAGCAGGCGCGGCCGGACGACCCAGTCGGCGTACTCGCGGACCTGCATCGGGCTCGCCCTGGCGGGGTCGGCCGGCAGGGCGATCAGCAGGATCTCGCCCATGATCGACGAGATCGGGCCGAGCTGCGGCAGCACGTCGGGCGGCAGCTGCCCGCGAACCAGGTTCAGGCGCTCGGAGATCTGCTGCCGGTTGCGGTAGATGTCCGATCCCCATTCGAACTCGACGTAAACGATCGACAGGCCGACGCCGGAGACCGAGCGCACCCGCGTGACCCCGGGCATGCCGTTCATGGTCGACTCGATCGGGAAGGTGACGAGCTGCTCGACTTCCTCGGGTGCCATGCCGCCGGCTTCGGTCATCAGCGTGACGGTCGGCTTGTTCAGGTCGGGGAACACGTCGACGGGCATCGCGCGCAACGTGAGCACGCCGTAGGCGACGAGCAGCAGCGACGCGGCCAGGACGATCAGCCGCTGACGCAGGCTCGTGTGGACGAGGAACTCGAACACTTCAGCGCACCTGCGCCAGCAGGCTGGCGCCCGAGACGACGACCTGGTCGCCCGGGGCGATGCCGGAGGCGACCGCCACCGTCCGCGCGTCGAGCGCTTCGGAGACGACGCGACGCGGCGCGAAGCGCTCGGGCGCGACGTGGACCCAGGCGACCCATTCGCCGGCGCGGTTGCGAACGAGCGCCTCCTGCGGCAGGGCCACGCCCCGGAGCATGCGTGCGCTTCGGGCGATCACCTGCACGGGTTGGCCGACCGCCAGTGCGACGCCGGGTGTCTTCACCCGAAAGAGCAGGGGCAGCGCCTGCCCGCGGAGCTGCCGGCCGGCGCCGACGAATTGCAGCGACAGCGTGCCGCCGCTCGTGACCGCGTCGGCGCTCCGGATGCCGTCGGCCAGCGCGGGATCGTAGGCGAGCGCCTCGATCGCGAGGCGGGACGGATCGACGATTTCGAACAGGATGTCGCGGGGTTCCACGACCTGCCCCGCGACGGCGGCGGCCACGCTCACCACGCCGGACACCGGCGCACGCAGCGCTTCGCGCGCACCGAGCCCGGCACTCAGCGCGGCGCGGCGCCGCTGCAGCGCTCGCGCCTCCACGCGTGCCGCCTCGATGTCCTTGCGCGGGACGGCACCGTCGAGCTGCTCGTAGCGCGCCACCCGGCCCTTCGCGATCTCGAGCTGGGCGTCGATCGCCGCCAGTTCAGCCTGCTGGTTGCCGCGCTCGACGTTGCCGATCGTCGGCTGCAGCCAGGCGATCACCTGCCCTTTCGCGACGCGCTGGCCGAGCACCGGCAGGCCGGACGGCCCCGGTTCGACGCGGCCGGCCTGGCTCGCCTGCACGCGGCCGCCGGCGTTCGGATCGGCGACGACGACGCCGGCGAGCTGCAGCGGTGCCGACAGCGGCTCGAGCCTGGCCCGCTGCGTTCGCACGCCGAGCCGGTACTGCACCAGCTTGGGCACGAACACGCTGCCGTCGGCCTGCCGTTGCGCGGCGGCGCCTTCGTCGGGTCCCGGCGCGGATGCTGCCGTGCCTTCGGCGGGGGCTGCGCGTACGTCGGACGGCGTGCCGTGTGCCTCGCCCTCGTGGGCCGTCGCGGGCGCGCTCGGCAGCGACAGCGCCGCCGCCAGCAGCAGGGGCAGGAATGACGCATTCATCTCGATTCACCCCCCTGTCGGAGTCGCCGGTTTCTTCGGCGGGCAGCGACGAGTCCGGCGCCGGCCAGCACCACTGCGCCCGAGGCGCCCCAGACGACTCGGGCGTTGCGCGACGTTGCTTCCGCGGTGCGCCGGGGCGCCGTCACGCCGTCGGGGACGTCGAGCGTGAGCGTCATCAGGTCGGCCGCGTCGTCGGTCTGCACGACGACCGTCAGCGGATGCGATCCCGGGCTGGCAAGGCGGTCCGACGCGACCCGGTACACCCCCGCCTCGACCCGAGCGGCTCCGGCCGTCCAGCCATCGCCCTGCACTTCCAGGCGCGCGCCGTCCACCGGTGCGTTCGTGGCGACGTCGTCGAGATACAGGGTCAGGCCGTCGCGTTCGCCGACGGCGAGCAGCGCGAGCGTCTCGGTGGCCGTGGCCGCGGCCGCGCGCGGGGCCCGGCCGACTTCGGTCGGGGCCGCTTGCGCCGGCGCTCCGTGGTCCTCGCCCTCGTGGGCCATGACGGGCAGCGCCAACGCGAGCGCGACCAGGAACGTGGCAGGTGTCTTCAAGGCAGTACTCCCAGCGCCTGGCGAAGTTGCGACACGGCTTCGTCGCGGGCAGCGCGCTGACGCAGGCCGAATGCCTCGGCGTCGAGCGCCGCGGCGCGAACCCGCAGCAGCGTGGTGAGGTCGGCCTCGCCGAGGGCGAACGCCTTCTCGATCAGTTGCAGGTTGTCGGCCGTCAGTTCGCGACGCCGCCGTGCTGCATCGAGTTGCCGGTCTGCTGCTTCGAGCGCGGCTCGCGCGCGGTCGACTTCGCCCGCGACCTCGGCGCGTGCGAACGCCAGTTCGGCTTCGGCGCGCGATGCCGCCGCGATCGCTTCGGCCGTCCGTTGCCGCAACTGCGGACCGGCGGAGAACGGGATCGTCACCCGCAGCCCGATCGCACTTGCGAACGGCTCGGCAGCCGCGCCGCGGTCACGCTCGACGCGCACGGCCACCGTGGGCGCCTCGCGGGCCGACCGGGTGGCCACCCGCAGCGCAGCGCGAGCGACCTCCGCGGCCGCGGCCGCCGCGAGCACCCGGGGGTGGCGATCGAGCGCCGGGTTCGCAGCGGTCGCCGATTCGGCCGCGAGCACCGCGGGCGCCGCCGCCCCGGTCAGGGCGCGTAGCCGAGCCTCCGCGCCGAGCAGGGCGGTCTGCGCGTCGATCGCTTCGCTCTCGGCGGCCAGGCGCTCGTTGCGCGCGAGGTTCGCGTCGGTCCGGGCCAGTTCTCCGGTGGCGAAGCGACGCAGCACGTCGGATTCCAGCGACTCGGCGCTGGCGGCGCGCCGGAGCGCCTGCTCGCGCGCGTTGCGCGCCGCGGCGAGTGCCCACCATCGCGCTCGAACCTCGCCGGCAAGCGACAGGCGAAGCGCGGCACGTTGCGTCTCGACCTCGTCGATCGCGCTGCGCGCGTGCGCCTGCCTGGCGGCCTGCTGGCCGGGAAGCCACAGTGGCACGCTGAGCTCCGCCTCCCACTTCTGCGCGCCTTCGTTCCGGTTCATCCGGTCGCTCAGGACGCCGAACGACGCGGCGGGGGGACCCGGCGTCGTGGCCGAGGCGGCGTCGGCCCGCGCGGACGCTTCGGCGCTTCGGGCATGGAGGGTCGCGGCGATCGGGTCGCGGAACCATGCCTGCTCGAAGGCGCTTGCGAGGGTCTGCGCCCTGGCGCCGAACGCGGCGAGCCAGATTGCGCATCCGATGTACAGGCCAGGTCGCCGTGCGATTCCCATGGCGGGCAAGATAGGATCGCGACCCCGGCGCCGACATGACCCCTCGGTTACAACCTTGTCATGATTGCCCGGCGCACTCGCCGGAGGACGCTCATGTCGCGCCGACGTTGCTCGTCAGTCGGTTCGCGCCGCTTCGAATGCGGCGCCGACGCGGCGATCGATCGAGGCCCGACCGGGCAGGACGATCTCGAAGCATGTCCGGCCGTCGGCCGAGGAGACGCCGATCTTCCCTCGATGGGCCTCGACGATCGTCTTCGTGATCGCGAGCCCCAGGCCGGAGCCGTCGCCTTCCTTGACGCGCGACGCATCGACTCGATAGAAGCGGTCGAACAGCCTCGGCAGATGTTCGGCAGCGATCGTCGGCCCCGGGTTCGCGACGCGCAGGCGAACCGAGCCATCGACGCCGGTGTCGATCGACACCTGGATATTGCCTCCGGGGGGCGTGTGTCGAATGGCGTTCGAGAGCAGGTTGCTCAGTGCGCGCCGCATCATCAGGCGGTCGCCGTCGACGACGCCCTCGCCCGAGAGCGAGAGCCCGACGCGGCGCTCGTCGGCCAGTGCGTCGTAGAAGGCGAACAACTCGCGGACCTCGAGCGACAGGTCGATCCGTCCCGGCTCGGGCACGAGCAGGCCGTGGTCGGCATGCGCCAGGTACAGCATGTCGGTGATGGTGCGCGCGAGTCGTTCGTGCTCCTCGAGATTGGAGTACAGGACCTCCCGATATTCGTCCGCCGAGCGCGTCCTGGACAGCGCGACCTGCGTCTCGGTCATCAGGTTGCTGATCGGCGTGCGAAATTCGTGCGCGAGATCCGACGAGAACTCGGACAGGCGGCGGAACGAGTCTTCCAGGCGGGCGAGCATGTCGTTGAATGCGGCGGCGAGGTCGACGAGCTCGTCGGGGAACGATTCCGCCCGCAGGCGGTTGCCGAGGTGCGTCGCCGAAACGCCCTTGGCCACGCGCGCCATCTCGTGCAGCGGCTCCAGGCCACGCCGCGCCGCGAACCATCCGAACAGCGCAGCCAGCCCGACCCCTGCAGCGATCGCGAGCCACAACCGGATGCGGAATTGTGCGATGAAGTCGCGGTGGTGGCTGACGTCCAGCGCGACCCCGACGAATGTGCGCCCTCGACCCTGCGCCCGGACATCGGCCGGCGCGACGATTCCCCGGAACACGCGCCCGGCGCGCTCTATGGTCCGCACGACCGGCGTCGCCGGGGGCGGGTCTGCGGCGGCCGATTCGATCAGTGCCGCGCCGACGCCCGCGTCTCCGTAAGCGAACAGCGGAGGCGCTCCGGGCGCCGAAACGACCACCGACAGGCCGCGGTGGCCGACCAGCGCATCGGCCAGCTCGCTTCGCATCGGCGCGAGGTCACCGTTCGCGGGGGCCTTCTCGATCACGTGACGGACGAGCTGGAGCTTGCCGTCGAGCTCGTCGCGATCGAGCATCTCGAAGTGCGTCACGACGAGCGTGCCGACGATGTGGCCGAAGGCGAGCAGCACGAGGGCCGATGCGACCGCGAAGAGCAGCGTCAGGCGGGCGGTGATCGAGCGGAGCCGCATCACGAGCCGTCGGGCGCCTCGAGGACGTAGCCCATGCCCCGCACGGTGCGGATCAGCTTGGGCTCGAAGTCGTCGTCGATCTTCGCGCGCAGGCGTCGGACCGCGACCTCGACGACGTTGGTGTCGCTGTCGAAGTTCATGTCCCAGACCTGCGAGGCGATCAGCGACCGTGGCAGGATCTCGCCGTGCCGACGCAGCAGCAGCTCGAGCAGCGCGAACTCCTTGGCGGTCAGGTCGATGCGGCGGCCGTCGCGCGTCGCGCGGCGACGGATCAGGTCGAGTTCGAGGTTCGCGACGCGCAGATGATTCGATTCGCGCGTCTTGCCGCGTCGCAGCAGCGTGCGGACGCGCGCGAGCAGTTCGGAGAACGCGAACGGCTTCACGAGATAGTCGTCCGCCCCTTCCTCGAGCCCCTTGACGCGGTCCTCGACCTGGTCGCGCGCGGTGAGGAACAGGACCGGCACCTGCTTGCCGGCCGCACGAATCCCGCGCAGCACCTGCCAGCCGTCGAGGCCGGGAAGCATCACGTCGAGCACCACGAGATCGTAGTCGTCGTGCAGCGCGGCATGCCGTCCCTCGATGCCGTCGCGCACGAGATCGGCGACGAAGCCGGCCTCCGAGAGACCCTGCCTGAGGTAGTCGCCGGTCTTGCGTTCGTCCTCGACGATGAGAATCTTCATGCCTGTGCCGGACTCGCGTGCGTCGTGACGATATTGTGCCCGTCGAGCCGCGTCGGTTGCCGCGGATTACCGAGATGTAACCTTGCGGCAAGCCCGTCGTCGGAAACGAGGCGAATAATCGTCGAAGTGGAAATGCGCCCGACTCCCGGGTCGCTTCGAACGCAAGGAGATCGCAGTGAAACGCTTGCTCGTCGGGTCGATCGTGCCGACTTTGTTGCTGGCTTCCGGATTCGCACTGGCCCAGCCGGCCGCGGCGCCCGTACAGCCGCCCGCCTGGGGTCCCGCGATGATGGGTCCGGGCGGGCCGATGATGGGCGGGCCCGGCGCCGGTCCTCGTGGCGGCTACGGCCCCTGGCAGGGCATGGGCGGGGGCATGATGGGCGGCTGCGGTTACGGACCCGGGATGGGCTTCGGCGGCATGATGGGCCCCGGCATGATGGGCGGCGGCATGATGGGCGTGGCCGGCCCCGCGCTCGCGGCGCTCGGACTCGACGAGGCCCAGCGCAACGAGGTCGTGAAGATCGGCGACGAGCTGCGCAAGAAGCGCTGGGCCGTGGCCGGCCAGATGCAGGACGAGATGGCAAGGATCCGCGACGCCGCCTGGTCCGGCAAGCGCGATCGCGCCGCGATCCTGGCGGCGCACAAGCGCATGTCCGAGCTCGGCCAGCAGCAGCTCGAGAGCTCGCTCGATGCAGCGGAGCGGATCGACAAGGTCCTGACGCCCGAGCAGCGCCAGCAGCTCGGGCGCATCGGCCCGTGGTGGATGATGGGCGGGGCGCAGTAGCCGGGGTCGGCATCACGGATGCGCGGCGCGTAGGTGCCCGGTGGGGTCGCGTCGCGCCTGCGTGAACGGGTCGGGAGGTCTCGATGATGTGGGGCGGATACGATGGTTGGGGTTGGGGCTGGGGCCTCGGGATGATCCACGGGCTCCTCTGGTGGGTGCTGGTCATCCTCGGCATCATCGTGCTCGTGCGCCTGCTCGGTCGCAGTTCCGCGAGCGCGCCGATGCAGCCGGGCGCCGCCCCGGAGACGGCGCTCGAGATCCTGAAGCGGCGCTACGCGAGCGGCGAGATCGGCAAGGCCGAGTTCGAGGAGAAGAAGCGTGACCTCACCTGAGCGCGCGGCCGGGCGCCGGGTCTTCGTGCTCGGCGTGCTGGCCATCGGCCTGCCGCGTTGGGCAGGCGCGCAGCGCGCGCAGGCGTCGCTGATCGAGGTCTGGAAGAGCCCGACCTGCGGCTGCTGCAAGGACTGGATCGCGCACGTCCAGGCCAGCGGGTTCGGGGTCAAGGTCAACGAAACCGGCAACACCGCCGCGCGCGCCCGCCTCGGCATCGCCGAGCGGTTCGGATCCTGCCACACGGCGGTGGTCGGCGGCTACGCGATCGAGGGCCACGTTCCGGCCGCCGACATCCGTCGTTTGCTCGCCGAGCGACCGGCGGCGATCGGCCTGGCCGTGCCCGGCATGCCGATCGGCTCGCCGGGGATGGACGGGCCGGAGTACCGGGGCCGTCGCGACGCCTACGACGTGCTGCTGCTGCGGGCCGACGGGACGGCCGCCGTCTTTCGGCGCTACGGCTGAACCGCGCCGCGCCGGGCTTCGTTCCGGCACGGGACGGTCGCGGTGCCGTCGTGCGCGGCTGGCGGCGGTGCACGTTGACTTCGGGGGAAGCGGGCGGCTAGACTAGAACGAGCGTTCGTTCTAGGAGCTCGAGTGGGGACCGAAAGACGCAGGACGGCACCGCGCCAGGCACGGGACGAGGTGCTCGCCGCGGCCATGACGCTGTTCGTCGAGCGCGGCTACTTCGGCACTTCGGTGCACGACATCGTCGGGGCGTCGAACGTGAGCATCGGGTCGATCTACCACCACTTCGGCGACAAGGCAGGCATCGCGCGCGCGCTCTACGCAGAGCAGACCGCCCGGATGGACGCGCTGATCGCAGGCATCGCGGCCCGGCACCGGGGCGCCGCGGAGCGCTGCCGGGCGATCGTCGCCGCGCTGTTCGACCTCACCGAAGACGACCCGGTCTCGATGGCGTTCATGCTGCACGTCAAGCACCGCGAGTTCATTCCCGACGAGAAACCCGTCTGCTCGTCGAAACCCTTCGAATCCATGCGGCGGATCGTCCTCGAGGGCATCGCCCGCGGCGAGATCCGCTCGATCGACGTGATGGTGGCCTCGACCTGCCTGTTCGGCGGCGCGCTGCGGATGATCACGGCGCGGCTCGACGGCGTCCTGCCTAGGCCCTTGCCCGACTACCTCGACGAGGTCTGGGACAGCTCGTGGCGCGCAGTGGCGGCCTGAAGTCCGGTTACTCGAACGTTCGCGACCGCGAACACCACAACCGAAGGGGAAGCAGATGAAGAGCATGGCCATCGTCGTCCGCGACGACGCGTACGACAAGATCCTCACGCCGCTGGCGTTCGCCTACCTCGCCGCTGCAGAGGGCACGAAGGTCGACATGCTGTTCGTGAACTGGGCCGTGAAGGCGCTCACGAAGGAAGGCGCCGAGTCGCTTAAGGTCGACGGCCGCCATGCGGAGCAGGACGCGTGGGTGCGCGAGCGTGTGGCCAAGGCCGGATTGCCGCCCGACGTCTACGACATCATCAAGGCGCTCAAGGACACGGGCAACGTGAATTTCTACGCCTGCAGCCTGGCCGGCGCCATCTTCGGCGTCGACGACAAGAACCTGGTGCCCGAGGCCGAAGGCATCGTCGGCGCGTCGTGGTTCCTCAACGAGAAAGCGGCGAAGGCCGAGCACTACCAGTACTTCTGAGGATATCCCCGATGGCCGAGATCAAGGCAACGACGACGCTGGACACGTCGGGCAAGTGCTGCCCGATGCCGATGGTCGAGACGACGAAGGCGATCAAGGCGCTCGCGCCCGGAGACATCCTCGAGATCGTCGCGACCGATGTCGGGACGCGCCGGGACATTCCGTCCTGGTGCGAACGCTCGGGTCACACGCTGCTGTCGATGACCGAGCAGGACAAGGTGCTGCGGTACTTCGTGCGCAAGGCCTGAGGACCGGTTCGAGGGGCGGCCGGCCCCCGTCGTCCGGGGCCCGGCCGCGCTACAATGCGCGCTTCGCGCCCGTAGCTCAACGGATAGAGTACTGCCCTCCGAAGGCAGGGGTTGCAGGTTCGATTCCTGCCGGGCGCGCCATCTTCCTCGCCCGATGAAGCCTGCGGGGCAAGTCGTGCCAGAGCGGGCACTACTCAATCCGCTGAGCTACGGGCGCGAAGCGCGGGGCTGTAGGCAGGCCGACGCAGGAACTCCAAGTCGTCAAGTTCTCTTGATCGGGAGTCTACCCCGGCGCCCCGAATCTGCGGCGTTTCCGGTCGCGAGTGTCCCGAAATTGTCCCGCCAGCGCCGTCTCGCAGCGGCGGGTTCTACGTGACCGATTCAACCTCAGTTCCCAAGAGGCGGCGCGGGCGGAAGACCAGTGCTCTCGACATCCGAGCGCGTGTTATCGAGTGCCCTGTTGCCCAGTTCCTCACCTTCGTGAGGGTCTTCCTGTGTGCCGACGGGCCTACCTGACGGGGGCAAAGCTTGGGTCTTGAAGGACATCGCGTGTTTCATCATGCGGCAAATTCCATCCAGACCGGGGAACATCGTTGCGGCGGTGAGTCCCATGAACGCGAGATCCTCAAGGGCTTCAACGGCGCAGCCGATGGGCACATCCACCGCCTCCAGTAGCCGCACATCAGCGCGTCTCTCAATCGCGACGATGAATTGCTCTACGTCCGCAACATTTGTTACGAGGAACTGGCCTTGCTGGGCGTAGAGACGGGGGTTGTTGCGAGCCGACACAGCCAAGCCTGCGATGTAGGGACGGTGAAAGGGCAGGATGACGATCGGTGGCGAGTAGTGCTCGACGAAGCTGCGAGTCAGACCGTAGACCCGAACGTGCGACGCGTCCGGCCTGATATGTCCTGCCTCCAAGGCATCTGAAAACGCGAAAAACGCGGCGATATAGGGAGAGCGGGTCCAATCAAGGAGCGGGGTGGGAAGGCCGTGGTGCTGCGCTAGGCCGAGAAGCATCGAATACGTGTCAGGCTCCGATGTGTTGATTCGCATTCCGAGGACGGCTTCTGCGTGCCCCCGGAATTCGACGAGCGTCTCGGCGCAATACCTCTCGATTCGGTGGCGCCCCGTGCGATGCAGGGTGGTCTTCAGGCTAAACCGGTTATCGCCGTGCCCTCGATAGAGAACCGTGTCGAACTCCTGCCTTGCTCGCGCGGCCCATATCTTGAAGTCCGCCCATGACTCGCAAGTCGTCGCATCGACTCTGTTCACTTCCGCCTGGGAGTCAAGCCTGATGCGGCCGCGCGATCCGGCACTGTGGATCCACATACCGTCCAACGAATGCCCAACACATTGCAGGGTGGCGCTATATGCCAACGCGTCGGCTACCTCGGGCGCATCGGGGCCGAGCCTGGTCAGTTCGCCGCCCTCATTAGGCCGGTAGACGCCCTGGGGCTCTAGCGTGATGGCGCTCGAATCTGAACGGTCGATGCTGCATAGAAGGGCGCCTCCGCTCCCGTTTGGGTGCCACCAGTGCAACATTGCTTGCGACGCGATGTCTGCGTCACGACACATCATCACGCCGATCTTTTCTGACCCGTTCTCGATATCGCCAAATAGCTGCAGTTCCATGGGCGCGCTCCCCTCATTGGTTAACGTGGGAGGCCAAGTCGATCTTCGCAGCCAGATGCTTCAGAGAAATCTCGCGCCGCCGAAAGCCGGGGATATATCGCCGCAAATCCACCAACGCTGCGGCGTGTTCTCGCTCCTTCTCGGGCGCACCCCGGTCCTTACTAACGCGCTCGAGATCGGCGTTGCGCTGTTTAGCCCTCTCCCTATTCGGGTCGGCGGCGATGAGGTGGGCTTCGAGGATGCGCCCTAGGTGGTCGTCGCAGAATGAAGCGCCGCCGGGTAGGCTCGTCAGCGTCTCCATCACCTCTGAAGGTGACGCACGCCCTGCGCAGTATGACCTGAACAGATCGGGCTCCTTCGACCGCAGCACGACCAGAAGTGCGACGAGCGCCGGATCCAAAGCCTGGCTCTCGCCAGTTTGATCTAGCACGACCTGAAGTCGCGTGATGCAGCGTTCCCGAGCTCGCAACGAAAGCCCGAACATGTCGGCAAGCACGGTGAAGAATTCGATGAAGTTATCGCGATCATGGCGAGTCTCTTGGTGAGTGCGTCCAGTGAACCACGTGTGCATGCCGAACCCATCCAGTAGCGCAGTAGTGAAAGCTCGCATGTCCGGTAGCGGCATCGAATACTCAAGGTCAATAAATCTACGTAGGTATTCCGGCGCATCGATCCGCTCTCCATACACATTGGCCGTGATCGCCTCGAGCTGTCGCTTATCGAGGGCGAGCAAGAAGGCGATATTCTGAACATCGAACAGGTGTTTGATCCTTTCGAGCAGTTCAATCGCGAACGTGGGCCGGCACCGGTCCAGTTCGTCCACGATGAAGATCAAGGTCGGCTGCTTTCCGGCGGCCGGTAACCGCCCGATCGCCCCTTCCAGTTCGGCGCGGAATCTTGCGAGCAACTGCTTTTCCTGCTGGAACGCCCCGACTACGTCGCCCGCAAGCCCACCTGCGAACTCAGCCGCGATTTCCTCCATCTCCTTGTCTACATCCAACGCCCCCATCGTGACCGCTTTCGCGGCGGCCTTCGCGCCCCGCTTTGCAACCCAGCCAGCCACCTTGCGCACGGTCTTCAGCCCCTCTCTGAGCTTCTCGCTCGCGCCGGATGAGGGAAGTTCGATCTGTTCGATCGCCGCTACCAGTGCGACCAGCGGGTCCGTGACATAGTCGACTTGCCAGGCATTGAAGTAGACGCAGACGAAGTTGTTGCGACTCAGCGTTGCCTGCAGCATCCGCACGAAGGTGGTCTTACCAGACCCCCATGGTGCGTCGAGTGCCATCACGAACGGGCCGCCAGCCTTGGCTAAGATTCCGGCGACGAACGAGACGATAGGCTCTCGGCCAAGGACGTCGTGCTTGAACGGCCGGTCCGGTGGCACCACGAACTCCGGGGCTCGATATGTCATGTCGCTGGTTCCTCCCAGTGTGGGATAGTGGGAACGCGGGAGAAGGCCGCTAAGCGGTGGGGTCGATCTTCACTGTCAGCTCTTCCGTGCGAACTGCAGGTCGCATTCCTTACGCGTGCGCTGCGAGCCGTGACGCAATCGGCGCGCTAGTGATCTTGAATCGCCGCGAGCAACTGCTCGCGCAGTCCTCTACCGCCGTCATTCTTCTGCGCCATCAGGTAGATCGCCTTTCCGTTGCTTCGAGCAGCCCACAGATCGCCGATGGCGCGCTTTTGCTGGCTGTCATCGTTGCTGAACCGGTCGCCACCCTTGTATTCCACGACCAGCAACCGTCCGTCGTTCAGCAGCGCCACGAAGTCGGGGTAGGTGCGGGCGTGGGCCGTGGGCATCCAGAACTGAGATGGATGCACCAAGTTGCGCACCCAGAACTTCACTTCATCGAGCATGTCGATCGCCCGTGCGCACTTGAACTCCTCGGTGTCCACGCCGCCGTCGGTGCGCCACTTCAGGTCACCGGGCACCGGGTAGTAGTGCTTCTGGAAGCGGTAGGAGCCGTTGTAGTAACTGCGGGCGGGATACTGGGATAGGTCTGGGGGATAGGCGAACGCATAACCAGGGTCGTCCGAGCTGACCACCGCGGATTGATTGGAGAACAGGGCATCCTGAAACCCCTCGGCCATCGCCGAGCGCCGCGCGACCTCGAGTTGCTCCTGCAGCTTGCGCCGCAGCACAAACTGTCCGCGAAGCAGTTGAGCGAGTGAGAAGCCGCGCTCCTTCATGAGCCCGTCCAGGGCCCGACGAATCCACTCGCGCATCACCGGTTGCTTGATGCGAGGGTCGCGCAGATTCTGGTCGAGCCAGCCGTGCAGGTCGGCAAGCGTGCGTCCTTGGGCAAAGCCGGGCAGGTAGGAGGCGATGTCCTCCTTGACGAGGTGATACGACACGCTCTTGTTGTCGAGGTCGACTTCGTAGGTCATCGACTGCTCGTCGAACCTGAAGGACGTCAGGTCCGCTGGATAGTCGAGGAGGTCGAACTGAAAGCTGGCACCGACTGCACCTCTGTCGACTAACTCCAGCTCCCCCTGCTCCATCATGCACAGGCGGGGCACCTCGAATGTCTCGCCGCGCTCGCTGGGCGCTTTGATGACCGCGGTGCGTTGCTGGTGCTGCTCGATCGCCGCCTTCACCTCGTCTTGCCTACGGGTTGGCGCGGCGGCAACGATGGCTTGCGCCGTCTCCCCATCGATCTCATCAGTCAGCTCAACGATGCCGCCCTTCTGTCCGTCGGCGTGGGGTATGAACCGCACCCGCTGGCGGTCGCGTTCGGGGGCGTTGGTGAGATCAGGTGCTTGGGCGACTGGGATCTGGGTGGTGGGTAACGCCGGTGGTTGCGCCGTTTGCCCGGATTCCAGCGAAAGCTGCTGTTCGTTCCTCAGGCTGCCGAGCGCCTCAATCGGGTTGAAGCCGATGCTAACCAGCGAGTTGGTGAGCTCCGCCGCCGCCTCGCCAAAGGTCGGGCTGACGACGTGCGCGTAAGCCTTGTTCATCGCCTCCCGGGTTCGCCGCTTGGCATAGGGCATGCGCAACACCCGGCCAAGCAATTGCTGAACATCCGTGTTCGACTTCACCTGCGCGACCGAGCAGAAGACGTAGGCAAACGAGCAATCCCACCCCTCCTTCAATGCCTGCTTGGTGATGATCACCTCGATCGGACAATCCTTGGCGAACAGGTCGACCCCGTCGATCTCGCGCTGGGTGCCCGTCGCGATCGCGACCGCGGCTTCGGGGACCTTGTCGACTTCGAGCAGGTGCTTCTTAACCTCCTCGACCGTTGCGGCGCCCCGAACGTTCTCAGCCTGAATCAGGAGGATCGGGCGAATGTATTCGGGCTCGTTCTTCGCGATGTCGGCCAGCGACCTTCGCCTCGCGACTGCGGCGCTGATCGCAACGGGCCAGTCGCTGTCGTGCTCCTTCAGCACGACAGGCAGCTTGATCATGTCTTCGGCCTTCAGCTCGAACGCCGAAACGCTTACGAGAATGTTCGAGTTGACGGCGTCTGGAGTCGCGGTCAACTCGACGATCGCACTCGGCGACAGGCGCTTGTAGACCTCGAACGAAAGGTCAGTTGTCGCATTGTGTGCTTCGTCAGTGATGACCAATGGCCCATGAATCGCCAGCAGATTGGCGAACGAAAATGCAACCTCGCCCTTGTCAGTCTTACGCAGATCGTCGCGCTGCCGCAATGCGCCGATGAAGTGCGGCTCGAGCGCTTCCTTATGGGCATAGAAGTCGCGCAGCTCGGTGTCTTGCACCCGAGCGGTCGCCATCGTCGCCACGACCATGCAAACCTTCGTGGCAAGGTCGGCGGGCCGAATCTGATCGATGTCCGAGATGTCGAAGACCGCGACCTTGCCATCGAAGGCATCGTCGAGCTCCTGCCGATAAGGGTGGCGGGGGTCGCGAAAGGCGTCGAGCGTCTGGCTCTTGATCTGGGTTGTTGGCACCAGCCAGAGAACGAGCGGTAGCTCCCGCTCGAGGTAGGCCCGCGCGGCGGCCTGAATGATGTGTGCCCCCATGACCGTCTTCCCGCCCCCGGTCGGGATGCGCAGGCACACGTAGGGCACATCTGTCTGATCCGGGAGCGGCTTGTAGGTATTGACCAGGCCCTGGTCGACAGTCGCTGCGAATGCCTTCGCCGGCCCGGCGATGCGCGCTCTCTCGAGAAATCGTTCCAGCGATTCGAGCGACCGTTGCTGGTAGAGCTTCAGCGCAAGCGTCATCAGCGAGCCTTTATGTCGTAGGGGGTCTGCTTGAAGGTGATGCTCAACTCGCGGAGTCGATCGCCCGATAGCAGACATGCTTCGCCGTATATGACCCGCGGCCCATCGAAGCCAGGCAGGTCGCGCAGCAGCTTCTTCGTCAAGACGTTTCCACCGCCGCTTGATCTGTCTCCGAGGATGCCGTTGTAGAGGAGGTAGTAACCGGTGCCGCGATGCTCGCCCAGGAAGGCGCTGCGCCTTGAACGACTCGGCCGAGGTGTGCCGGTTTCGGAAAACCAGACGTGTGCCGCCAGATGCTCGAACTTGATGCCTTCGCGGATACGGCCTTGTTCGTCGAAAACGGCGTTTCCGAGCCGGAAGAAGCGGAAGCCACCACCACCGGTCTCGGGCCAGCCGACCGCCTGCGAGATGCCTCCTTGTTCTCCATCGACCACCTTGCGTAGGCGCGGTAGGCAGTGTGTGCGTGCATGCTCTCCTGTCTCGATTCCAATCCAACGTCGACCCATCTTGTGCGCTACGGCGGCCGTCGTGCCAGACCCCAAGAAGCTGTCGAGAACGAGATCACCCGGGGCGCTGCCGATATGAATGATTCGCTGTAGCAGCCTTTCAGGTTTTGGGGTATCGAATGCTTCTGCGACGCCGAAGATTCGATGTATTTCCTTCTTCGACTCGTCGGTGTGCCCCACCTCCTCATGTGGCCACCAGGTCCAAGGCACGAGGCCGTCCACCTCAGATAGGTAGCGGATGAGCCCTGGCGATGCATCTCCCTTCTTGCCGAAATAGACGCGCCCCTGTGCAACGAGTTCGCCGAACTTGTCCTCCAGGACGGACCAATGCCGACCCTCTGGCGGATAAATCACCTTCCCGCTGGGTGTAGTAACGGGGTATTGCTGGTTCGGACGCAAGCCGGCGCCGTTCATGGGGATTAGGCGCCAGGGACCTCTCGGGTCATTGTTCGGGTTGCGATAGAAAGAGCGGGTCTTCGAGTCGACCGAGATACGGTTGCGTGTTCGCTTGAACTTCTCGGGCTCGAGGGCGTAGCACAACACGTAGTCGTGCACGTCGCCGATCGCCGAGTTGTTGTCTCGCGAATACCGCTTCTGCCAAACGTTCGCAGCGACGAAGCGATTGCGGCCGAATACCTCGTCCATCAGGACTTTCAGGTAGTGGGCTTCGTTATCGTCAATGGTGATCCAGATTGAACCATCCTCCGCAAGCAGCTCGCGAAGCAGCTCAAGTCGGGGATACATCATCGACAACCACTGCGCATGCTCGAGGTTGTCGTCGTAGTGTTCGAACGCACTCTTCGTGTTGTAAGGGGGGTCGATGAAGATGCACTTCACCTGCCCCGAGTAGTAGGGCAGGAGCGCTTTTAGCGCATCGAGGTTGTCGCCCTCGATCAGCATGTTCGGCGAGTCCTCCTCGCCGTAGTGCAGGCTGGGAACCGGCTCAAGCAGTCGATACGGTGCGCGGGCGGCTTTCGTCAGGTCTTCTTCGCGCTTGAACCAGTGCAACAGCGGCATCCGCTACCCCTCGGTGTGCTCGTCAGTCACCGCCGGTCAGCCCGGACCGGTGCCCGTGGTCTTCTATAAGGCGCCGATTGTAGGACGGTCAGGATTTTTTTGACCATGGGCATCGGTGCCCGCGTTCGGCTCTAAGACTACCCACCCTCTGGGAGGCTGGCGCAACCGGGCTTGTCGCTAGCTCGCTAAAGGGTGTGCTGAAGGCTTGGGGCGTATAAGGTCCCGATGTAAGGGGCGCATGCGGAGGAGGCAACGAACAACCAGCCGCGCCGCATGCGTGCCTACAGACTTATAGGTGGCTGCAACGGTTCCGTCGACTACGGCTCAAGAATGCCCCGCGGGGGCGGTTTCCTGGTCGGGCGCACGATTCATCGATGGAATGCGCATGACATATCGCACGCATGTATCGCTATTTGGGCGATATTGCGAATACGTTTCTCGCGTGTGCGCGGTGCTTCGCTGGGCATAGCGGAGCAGAGCAGGAGGTCAATGACCGCATCGTAGGTCTACTCCCATAGATGGTATCGACACACCTTCCGACCGTAAGGTCAATTGCCGACACAGTCTAAAGACTTGGTGTCGACGCTATGCCTGGCCCATGTGGCGCATGTGCGAAGTGGGCGTCATGTCTGCGCTTCGGGATGCGGTGGCTGCTCGAGATCGCTGGATTTGGCCAGGTGAACCGCCGAATCGGACCTAGCCACGCTACTCGCGTGTAATGCCTGTAACGCGTTCCCGGCGTTACAAGCAATACGAGCAATACGAGCAACGCAGGCAATACGAGCAACGCAAGCAATACAGGCAACGCAAGCCATACAAGCAACGCAAGCCATACAGGCAATACAAGCTTTACGAGCTTCACATGCACTGCAGCGATCGCAGACATCGCGCGGCACGACAGTCTTGAAAATAGGGCGTCAGACGCGCTGAAATCGAGGGCGGCTATCTTCATACCTCTCGCCCGAGATCGTCGCTCTGGCGACCGATAGACCCTGTTTGCGGGCATTGCCACCCGCACGCATCTCCCTGCAGTTTCACCGGCCGGCCAAGTGCGGGCAGCGCGACCCGCGTCATTTCCGGCGAATCGAGTTCGCCGTTCGCGGTGGGGTGCCGATACCGAACTCACACCCAATCCGCGAGCCGAACCTGCCCATGCATCGTCACGGCGATACGAGCCGCTCTGCCGAATCCCGTCACCCGTTGCTCTTCCTCGGGGTCGACAAGAACTGCCTCGAGACGCGCCAAGAACCCGCGTGAATGATCGAGGTCGACCGGGCAGGGCGCAGATCGGCTGCGACAACCGCCCGGTCGCACCAGCGACAAGGGGAATGCGATGGATGGACGACGGAAGCCGGGAACGAAGCGGATCAGGTATCCGGGTGGTGACGGGATCGAGGCGATGCCCATGCGGCGCGCCGGGATCTACCAGGTGATTAACACTGTGAACGGGGCCGGCTACGTCGGTTCGGCAAGGGATGTGCGGTTTCGCTGCCAACTACACCGCAGCCAGCTACATCGGGGCAACCACTCGAACCGAGCAATCAAGCGCGACATCCGCGAGTTCGGGCCCGGGGTGTTCCGGTTCAGGATCATTGAGTTGGTCGACGAGTTGCACCTGCTGCGGTTCAAGGAAGCCGAGTGGATCAGATGGATGCAGGCTGACGGTCCCGGCGCGGACTACAACCTGAAGATCGGATTGAAGATGCAGCCGGAGTCGCGCTACCTGATAGCGGAGCGGGTGCTGCTCGAGAAAGGGAGGTTCTGCCTGCTACCGGAAGTGGCCAGGGACGACCCAGTGTCAGGGGAGTTCCTACGAACCTGGAGCCCGAACCACAAATTGGGACGAGACGGATAGCCGCTGAGTCATCAGATGAGCCGGGGTTGCCCCGCTACGGGTGCCCCGGTTCAACGCGAAGAAGGTCGATACACATGAGAGCCAACGCTGCCGTCGGCCATCGCACGCAATGAAGTCGACTCGAGACGCCCCCAGGGAATGTAGGTGAGATGGCGACTGCGATCGCAGGGGGGCGCACGTCTGGTTGTGCTTAGGCCCAAGGGTAGGTTTCGACGAGCAGAGCAAACCCGAGAACCTGCGATCACAGTTCGTTCATCGTTGACTAGGTTAGTAAGTCATAGGTGAGGGGTCCCATCTGGGTGAAACCCGCGCGGATTCGAGGTCTGCGACTTCCTGAGTATGGGCATCGCGCCGGAATATCGCTTTTTCTGCGTAGCGACGCTCGAGGCGCTTGAGTGCGTCGCCGATCCGTTCGTTCGCACGCTGATCCCGCTTCATCACGATCGGTGCGACCCCGCGCAGTTGTCGGAAACCGGGTGCACCTATCTCCGACCACGTGTTAGCGTCGGCCTTCTCCTTCAGGCCACGCAGGATTCGCGTCAGGGAGTCTTCGCTTGCCTGGTTAAGTCGCCGCCTCCGGCTACCGCGCAGCAAGCGGAAGTAGGGCGACAAACGCTTGCGGAACTCGAATCCCTGAAGGTCGCTTAGCTCATTGAGCCCGTGGGCGCGCAGACCCTCCCCCGACAGGCGGACCTCGGCCCGAACCAACTGCTCATTCCAGACCAGTTCCCGATTCTGATCGCGGCCCTTGATGTATAGCTTCACCTGGGCCGGAAAACCGCGCAGTCCCCACACGACTTGCGTTCGCAGGTCGGGGCGCTGCAGATCAAGCGGCCTCAGCGACTTGGTGGTCGGATTGAACATGCCCATCACATCGTCGCGCATCATCTCTCCCGCCCACGGGTAGAGTTGGTTGAGCAGACTGTCGTAGAGCTTGTTCAACGTGGCCTTGTCGTCCGCTTCATTCAGCCGATGCTTCGGCACAAAGTCGACGGCGACCTCGAGTTCCAGGATTTCGGGATTGTCGAACGTTGCAATCAATGCCTCGACGTCTGCCGGGCTCGCGTCGTGGTCCGTCAACGCTCGGTAGTGCTGCGATACGGCCCACTTCGGCTTGCCGTCGAGCAGCGGGAGGGCAACCTTCCCCGGCGTTGCGATGGTGATGTAGTCGATCTTGGCCGTGACGACGGTGCCGCTGAGATCGATGGGCGTGACGCTTCCTTCCGCTTTCATGTCGGACTCCTTTTCGAGAGAGGGTTTTGGGATGCGTCAGCGCTGACAGAATCAGTATACGAAGGGCAGGACGCGTTCGAGCGTGCTGATCGGGCGGCCTGTGAGCGTGCCTCCACGCCGGCGAGGGGTAGGGCTACGTCGCGCGAGGAACTCGGGCCATGCGCCCGATTCCGGCCGTTTCCGGGCATTGCTCGAAATCGATGCTCGACCGCGCCCGCGCGCGTGCGCGCACGGCAGGGACGCGTGCGCGCACGCGCGCAGGCGATACGCGCGCGCGACCGAGAATATTTTTTCTGTGCCTGTGGTTTGCGCGCTACGCACACTGCAGGGTTCGGGTTCAGGTTCGGTGATCAGGTCGATTCTGGTGCGACCTGCGTAACCGCTCGAGAGCTCAGCGCCAGTTTCCGTGCCACCGTCTCCGGCCGCAGGTGCGTGTATCGCTGCAGCATGCGCAGGTCCTTGTGCCCGGTGATCAGGGCGACTTCCATCAAGTCCATGTCCCCGCGTTCGAACAGCCGGCTCGTCGCCTCGTGTCGAAGATCGTGGAAATGCAGGCCGCGCAGGAACGCCTCGTCGGTCGGATGACCCTCCGATACGTCCCGCTCGAGATAGCGCCTCCTGGCGCGTTCCAGGGCCCTCTGGAAGGCTTGCTGAACCGAGCTCGGCCGCAGCCCGAACACCTTGCCGTCGACTCGGCGTGCAAGGTGACATAGCACCGCAACTGCATCCGGCGACAGGGGCACGCGCCGAGGCTCGCCGTTCTTGGTGGTCGGCAGCAGCGCAATCCGGCGCTCGAGGTCGACATGCCTCCACTCCAACGCGACCAACTCGCTGCGGCGCATCGCGGTCGCCACGGCGAGCCGGACGATCGCCACGAGCTCCGGGGAGTCGGTGGCCCCGATGATGGCGTTGAGCTCCGCGTCGGTGACGCGACGTTCCCGCCCGCGTGGTCGCTTCGGCTTGCTGACCCGGGCGGTCGGAAGCTCGCCCGGGTAGTAGACGCCCTTCTCGATGCCGACCCAGCGCAGCACCCGATTCAGCAGGTTCAGTTCGCTGATCACGCTCTCCGGGCCGACGGTCTTCAGTCGCATGTCCCGGTAGTTCGCGACGTGCATCGGCTGCAGGCGGGCGATCGAGTAGCTGCCCAGGTGCCTGGCCAGCGTTCTGAGCCGGGAAGGGTCAGAGCTCTGGCATCGGCGCCGAGGCACAACCTCTGCCTTGAACAGCTCGAGCGCCTGGCCGATCGTCGTGCGTTCGGCCGGCCCGCTGTCGATGAACACGCCTCGGGCGAGTTCGGATTCGACGATCGCCGCCCACCTGACCGCGTCGGCCCGGGTCGCGAACGTCTTGCTCTTGGTCGGATAGCCTGTGCGTCGAACCTTGGCCTGCCAGCCTCCGGTGTCGCGTTTGGTGATGGTCGCCACGGCGCCGTTGTCCCGGAATTGTCCCTGAGGCGCTGCGCGTGTCACGCTGCAGCACGTCAAGAACTTGATATCCTTGGACTTTTAGCCCGGCGCTACCGGCTACCGGTCTGCCCTCCGAAGGCAGGGGTTGCAGGTTCGATTCCTGCCGGGCGCGCCATCTACGACCCCTGATGCGTTGGCTTGCGCCGGCGCGGGACGGCGAGGCCGGCCACACCGAGGCTGAGCGCGGCCAGGGTGACGGTCGGGCCGCAGCCCCGCGTCATGCGCTGCTGGTCCACGCCGGGGACGAAACGCAACTCGAATTCCGCCGCGGCCGCTGCCGGTGTTGCCAGCGCGAGCGCCCGCTGCGGTCGTCCTCGGGAAGGTCGCCTCAATCGGCGTCCGCTCACTGCAGCCGGTAGGCCGCGTGACAGGCCACGCAGGTCTGGCTGAGCCGGGCCAGCGAGGCCAGCGCGGACTTTACGTCGCCGGTCACCGAGGCATCCTTGGCCACCGTCGCAAACTGGCTGGCCGAGCGGTGCATGGCCGTACCGGCCTCCTGCATGCCCTTGGGCATGTACTGGGCCACTTCAGCCGCGCCGTGCATCTCGAGCGACGACATCCCCAGACGCTGTTCGGCGAGCGTGCTCGCCTGGTCGAAGTCGCCCATCGACAATGCCTCCTGGATCTGGCCCAGCGTCACGAGGTGATCACGCATGTTGGCCAGGGTATGGATGCGCAGCATCTCCGGATACTGCACCAGCAACCTGTCGTCCGTCATGGCGCCGGCCGATTGCGCCGATGCGGCACTGCCGGCCATGTGCGGGTGGTGCCGGTGTTCGGGCTCGTCGGCGGAGAGCGCCAGGCTGCTGGCGGCCGCGAGGAGAACGACGGCTGAAACAGTGAAGATCTTGTTCATCTGAAGTGGTTCGCGTCGATCGGAGCGGCGATGTTGGCTCGTCGATGCACCGGTTGCATATGATTGCAATCATATAGACAGGGGCTCACCGCACAAGGCGCAGGATCGGCCCGTTTCGTTCGAGCACGCGTTCACGCTCCATGGCCGCGAGCGTCCGGTACAGCGCCTCGTGAGTCAGCCCGAGAAGTCGCGCCAGGTCCTTCGCCGTTCCCGGCAAGCGGTACTCGCACGCTGGTCCGCGCCCTTCCGACATCAACAGATGGCGCACACGCTCGGAGGCGCTCTTCAGCGACAGCCGCTCCACGCGCGCCCGCACGGTTCGCAACTGCCGCGCCAGCAGGCTGATCCACTGTCGTGCGAACTCGCGGTCGTGGTCGAGCAACTGGTTGAAGACCGCAGACGGAAACTGGAGCAACCGGCTCTGTTCGCTGGCAATGGCATCGCAGTGGTAGCGCGCGCTGTCGAGCGATGCTTCGGCGAAGAACTCTCCGGCGCGGGAATCGTGCAGAAGGACTTCTTCGCCGGCGCGCCCATAACGGACCAGGCGCACCGCGCCTGCCTGCACGAAGTAGACCGAGTGGGTCCGGTCACCGGACCTGAACACGGCTTCGCCCGGTTCCCGGTCGATGCGGGTGCTCGCCGCAACCAGTATCGGCGGCAGATTCAGCGTCTGGGCGTGCGGTGCGGCCATGCGCGGCTCGTCTCGGCAGGGGAACTTGGTATTCTCGCTCTCTCGATCCCTCTGCAAGCCGCAATGGCCCTGCGATGACCGAACCCGTCCGCCGCCTCGACTTCGGCCGCGTCAGCGTCTTCTTCGGCGAGAAGTCGGGCAAGTATCCCGACGGCAACCAGGTGGTCGTGCGCGGCAGCGACACGCGCGCCGCGTTCGACACGCCGCTGGTCGCGAATCGGATCGGCGCCGAGCTCGACGACGCCGAGCTCGTCATCCTGGGGCACGCGCACGAGGACCACATGGCCGGCCTGCACCGGCTGCCGAAGGCCGCGGTGCAGGTGCACGAGCGCGACCTCGACGCGGTGCGCAGCTGGGAGGGCCTGCTGCGGCACTACGGGTTGTCCGCTTCCGCGGCCGCGCCGATGCTGGCCAAGATCCGGCGCGAGTTCTTCTACGCGCCGCGGCCCGATGCGACCGGTTACAGCGACGGCGCGCTCTGGGATCTCGGCGGCTCGCGGGTGCGCGCGATCCACATGCCGGGGCACACCTCGGGCCACTGCGTGCTGCTGGTCGAGCCCGAGGGCGTGGCCTTCCTGGGCGACATCGACCTGAGCGGCTTCGGCCCGTACTATGGCGACGCGACGTCGAGCCTGCCGGCGTTTCGCCGCACGCTGGCGCGCGTGGCCGACCTGCCGGCGACGGTCTGGGTCACTTCGCACCACCGCGGCGTCTATACCGAGCGCGCGGCCTTCCTCGAGGCTCTGGCGGCATTCACCGCGAAGATCGACGAACGCAGCGATCGGCTGCTCGACATGCTGGCCGACGGCCCGAAGACGCTCGACGAACTGGTCGCGATCCGGCTGATCTATCCGCCCGACTACGAGGAGGTCTGGATCGACGACGCCGAGCGGCGCACGATCGACCAGCATCTCGAGGAACTGGTCGCCGCGGGGCGCGTGACCGCGGACGAAGCCGGCCGCTTCACCCGGACCTGATCGGCGCTGCGCCGATTGCACGGCCGATCGCGCGGTATCCTGTCGCCATGTCCATCGCCGACCATCGCGACCGCGCGAAACCGTTGCCCACGGCCGCGGTCGCCCGCGCACTGGCGCGCGCCGCGCGTGCGGCGACGATCGCGCTCGCGGCGCTGGCTGCCGCGCCTGCGTTCGCCTGGAGCAATCACGCGCTGAGCACGCGTCCCGCGCTCGAGGCGATGCCGGAGCTCGCTCGGCTCGCGCCGGTGAAGGTCGAGACGCTCGAGGCGTTCCTGGCCGCCGAGGCGCCGCGTCTGGAGAAGTTGCTCGACGAGCAGGAGCGCTGGGCGCGCGAGCACGTGCCCGCGTATCCGCCTCGGCCCGATGCGCTGCGCTTCGTCGCCGCCGGCGCCGTCGACGCGGCGGAGCTGCGCCGCCGCTTCGTCGCGGCAGTGCGCATCTCGCCGGATGCGCGACTGAGCCTGTTCCTGCAGCGCCAGCCCGGCGAGGCGCCCGATGGGCGCGCGCCGATGGCGGCGAGCGACGTGACCGCACTGCCGCGCGACGACGCGGTCGATGCGGTGAAGTTCGTCGCGCTGCGCACCGGCGAGCCGGTGCCGCCGCTCGCGGTGCTGGCCACGGCCTCGGACGAGCCCGACTATGGACTGGACCTCGGCCTGTGGGAGGACAATGGCACCGCGCAGGGCCGCGCCTATGGCTTCGGCAAGCAGCCGTTCGGCAACCCCGCGCTCGACTTCGGCACGCAGGCCCCGTTCCACATGGGGTTCTTCCACGAGTCGCGGATCATCTACGCGGCCGCGGGCTTCCTGAAGCGCACCTATCCCGAGTACCGGATCCACCTCTGGAAGACGCTGGCGCAGCACGCGCTGCGCACCGGCCACGAGTACTGGGGCTGGCGCTTCGCGGGCTGGGCGATGCACTACTTGCAGGATCTCACCCAGCCGTACCACGCGCGGGTGCTGCCGGGGGTCGGAACGATCCGGATGCTGTGGATCAACGCGCTGCACATGGCTGGCTGGCCCAAGGCGCGCAACGAGGCGGTGACGCTGGTGTCGAACCGCCACCTCGCATTCGAGAACTTCCAGCGCACCGCGATGCTGACCGCTTACCGCGAGCGCGGCGCGGGCGAGCGCGGCGGCGCCGCGGGATTGATCGGTGCGCTGCGCGGAGCCGGTGGCGGGGCCGATCCGGGGTACGCCGACGACGGCCCGCGCGCGGTGGTGTCGCGCCGCGCTGCGGACGCTGCCGACGCGCTCGACCACACGATCGCGGCGTCACTCCCGGCCCGCTACGTCAGCGATCCGAGCTTCGAGTTCGGCGCGTCTGCACACGGCGTCGACCTGAACGCGCTGCTCTCGCGCGACGATCCCGCCGGGCGCGATGCGCTGATGCAGGCGCTGGCGCCGCGGATGGCCGATTACGGCGCGTACACGCGCGCTCTGGTTCGCAGCCTGCTGGCCGGGCGCTGATTCCCCGCCCGTCTCGCCGGGGCTCGTCCGGCGAGTCGGCACGCGGCGAGACTGCGCCAGCGAGGCTTCATTCTCGACTCAGTCGTCGGATTCGTAGCTGGCCAGCACCACGTCGGCTGCCGCTTCGCGGATCGGGATCAGCGCCTGGTACGCCGGCGAGCGATGCCAGCCGTCGATCGAGGCGACGTCGGGAAAGCGCAGCACGACGGTTTCGGGATGCGGTTGTTCGCCGCTGAGGACCCTGGTGCGCCGCCCGCGGAACAGCAGTTCGCCGCGCCACGGGGCCAGCGTGCCAGGGACGCGGCTGCGGTATTCCGCCCAGCGGGCTTCGTCGCGGACGCGGATGTGGCCGATCAGGTAGGCGGGCATGTCGGGGTCCTTGGCGACGCCGGGATCAGCGAGCGTAAGCGATGATCGAGCGCTCGATGTAAGTGTCCATGGTCTCGTCGAGCCGCCGCCGAAAAATGCGCCCGGCAGCCGCATCGAGCCGCGTGCGGGGAATCATCCGCAGCGACAGTGCGACCGGCAACGTCGCGCGCAGGCCGATGCTGCATTCGATGCGCGTTTCCGCACCGGCGTCGGCGAACCCGATCGTCTCCTCGAACCGTCCGGACCCGCTCATCGAGTACCAGCCGGCCTGCGCGGGTTCGGCGCCTCGTCGCCGCACGGTGACGATCCGGACGACCCCGCGGTGCGGATCGGAGACGATGCGCACGTCGCAATGGATGTTCACGCGGTACAGGCCGGCCTCGCGAGCGCTGTAGACCAGGCGGTAGGCGCCTTCGCCTTGCTTGCGCACGACCGAGACGTGCGGCAGCAGCCCCAGCAGCCGATCGACGTCGCAATGCCAGGCGAAGGCCGGCGCGCGCTTCGCCGGGAACAGGTACGAGCGACGGACCGAGGCGGCGATGGTGAACGTCGCGCCGGGCATGGGGGTCGCGGGCGGGCGCAGCGTGACGATGCGCCGCGTCAGGCTCCGCGCTGCAGGTGTTCGAGCGGCAACTCGGTCGTGCGCTTGATCTCCTGCAGCACGACGCTGGACTCGACGCTGCGCACGCCGGGCAGCCGCATCAGCCGGTGCATCATGAACTGTGCGAAGGCAGCGAGGTCGGCGGCGACGATGCGCAGCTGGTAGTCGTAGGGGCCGGTGACCGAATAGCACTCGAGCACCTCGGGCATCAGCGCCACGGTGCGATCGAACGCGTCGTTGTGCGCCTCGCCGTGGCGTTCGAGCGAGACGCGGGTGAACGCGGTCACCGTGAGCCCGACCCTCGCCGGGCGCAGCAGCGTCACGCACCGGTCGATCAGCCCGGCTTCCTCCAGGCGCTGGATGCGGCGGCTGACCTGCGAGGCCGACAGGTGCACGCGCTCGCCCAGCTCCGGGTTGGTCGCGTGGCCGTCGCGCTGCAGGGCGGCGAGCAGCTGGATGTCGATTCTGTCGAGTTCGAGCACGGTTGCAGCTCCGAATGGCTCAATGATGCACGAAGCGTGCGCCAATGGCCAGCGAGGGCGTGAAACTCGCGCGAAGCGTGCGCGCCTGTGCGCCTAGCATTGCACGGATCGAACCCCGTCGCGGCTCGCCGTCGCGCCCTGCCCATGAACGCGCCCGATCGCCTGTTCGTTCCGCCCGCGCCGCTGCGCGTCGACTACCGGCTCGAGGACAGCCTGGCGGCGACTTCGGGGCCGATCTTCCTCACCGGCACGCAGGCACTGGTGCGCCTGCCGCTGATGCAGCGCGCGCTCGACGCCGGGCGCGGGCTCGATACCGCCGGCTTCGTCAGCGGGTATCGCGGTTCGCCGCTCGGCGCCTACGACCAGCAACTGTGGCGCGCGCGGGCGCGGCTCGATGCGGCCCACGTGCGGTTCCTGCCGGCGGTCAACGAGGAACTCGCCGCCACCGCGGTGCTCGGCTCGCAGCAGGTCGAGAGCGACCCGCAGCGCACCGTGAGCGCGGTGTTCGGGCTCTGGTACGGCAAGGGGCCCGGCGTCGACCGCGCGGCCGACGCGCTCAAGCACGGCCACGCGCGCGGCGCTTCGCCCCACGGCGGCGTGCTGGTGGTGGCCGGCGACGACCACGGCTGCGTGTCGTCGTCGATGGCGCACCAGAGCGACTTCACGATGATGTCGTGGCGAATGCCGGTGCTGAGCCCGGCGAGCGTCGCCGAGCTGATCGAGTTCGGGCTGTACGGCTGGGCGCTGTCGCGTTACTCGGGTGCCTGGGTGGGCATCAAGGCGATCTCGGAGGTCGTCGAGAGCGCTGCGACCGTCGACCTCGACGCGCTGCGCACGGACTTCGACGCGGTGGGTGCGACCGACTCGTCCAGCCTCGCCGCATCGCTGCAGGCCGACGGCGCGGCGCGCGAGGTTCGCCGCGCACCCGGCGTGCACTACCGCCCCGACGACGTGCCGGGCGCCGCGATCGAGGCGCGGATGGCGCAGCGGCTCGACGCGGTGCGCGAGTTCGCGCGCCTGCAGTCGATCGACCGGACGATCTGCGCGCCGCGCGATGCGCGGCTGGGCATCGTCACCTGCGGCAAGGCGCACTTCGACCTGCTGGAGGCCCTGCGCCGCATCGACATCGGCCTGCCCGAGCTCGAGCGCGCCGGCATCCGCTTCTACAAGGTGGGCCTGGCGTACCCGATCGAGCCGACGCGGATGCGCGAGTTCGCACGCGGCCTCGACGAGGTTCTGGTGGTGGAGGAGAAGGGCGCCGTTGTAGAGCAGCAGATGCGCGAGCTGCTCTACAACGCGCCGCCCGGCTGTCGGCCGGCCATCGTCGGCAAGACCGACGCGAGAGCCGAGCCGCTGCTGCCGGACGTCGGCGAGCTGCGCCCGTCGCGCGTGCTGCCGGTGCTGGCCGAATGGCTGGCGCGTCACCGGCCGGCGCTCGATCGGCGCGATCGCGTGGTCGAGTTCGTGCGTCCGCCGCTGCCGTCGAACGCGGCCGACCGCGTGCGTCGCGTGCCGTACTTCTGCTCGGGCTGCCCGCACAACACTTCGACGGTGGTGCCGGAGGGTTCGCGCGCGCAATCGGGCATCGGCTGCCACGCGATGGCGATGTGGATGGACCGCGACACGACCGGCCTGATCCAGATGGGCGGCGAAGGCGTCGACTGGATCTCGCACGCGCAGTTCACGCGCGCGCCGCACGTGTTCCAGAACCTCGGCGACGGCACCTACTTCCATTCGGGCTATCTCGCGATCCGCCAGGCGATCGCCGCCGGCACGACGATCACCTACAAGATCCTGGTCAACGACGCGGTCGCGATGACCGGCGGCCAGCCGGCCGACGGCGTGGCCACGGTCGACTCGATCGCGCGTCAGGTGCGCGCCGAGGGCGTGCAGCGGATCGCGGTGGTCTCGGACGATCCGCGCAAGTACGCGGGGCGCGAAGCGTCGTTTCCGCCTGCCACGAGCTTCCACGGTCGCGACGAGCTCGACGCCGTGCAGCGCGAGCTGCGCGCGACGCCGGACGTCACCGTACTGCTGTACGACCAGGCCTGCGCCGCCGAGAAGCGGCGCCGGCGCAAGCGCGGCACGCTCGCCGATCCGCCGCGCAGGCTGTTCGTCAACGAGGCGGTCTGCGACGGTTGCGGCGACTGCGCCGCGAAGTCGAACTGCCTGTCGGTGGTGCCGGTCGAGACGCCGCAAGGGCGCAAGCGGCAGATCGACCAGTCTTCGTGCAACAAGGACTACCGCTGTGCGGACGGCTTCTGTCCGAGCTTCGTGTCGGTGACCGGCGGCAGCCTGCGCCGGCCGGCGGCGACGCTGGACCCCGAGCGGCTCGCGCACGCGCTCGAGTCGGTGCCGGAGGTCGAGCCGGCGAACTGGCGCGGACCGTACGACCTGCTGGTCACCGGCGTAGGCGGCACCGGCGTCGTCACCGTCGGCGCGGTCATCGCGATGGCGGCGCACCTGGAGGGCAGGCACGCGTCGGTGCTCGACTTCATGGGCTTCGCGCAGAAGGGGGGCAGCGTGCTCTCGCACGTGCGGTTGGCGGCGAGCGCCGACGCGCTGAACCAGGCGCGCATCGACACGCAGCAGGCCGACGCGGTACTGGCCTGCGACGCGGTGGTGGCGGCGAGCGACGACGCGCTGCAGTCGGTGAGCCACGGACGCACGCGCATCGTGGCCAACCGGCACGTGCTGCCGGTGGCGGCGCAGGTGACCGATCCCGACGCGCCGTTGCCGGTGGACGCACTGCTGGAAAAGCTCGCCGCCGCTTCGGGCGAAGGCCGGCTCTCGGTGTGCGATGCGCATGTGATCGCCGAGCGCGCGCTCGGCGACACGATGGCGACCAACATCGTGATGCTCGGTTACGCGTGGCAGCAGGGCATCGTGCCGTTGTCGCGCGCAGCGATCGAGCGCGCGCTGGAACTGAACGGCGTGGCGGTCGAGGCGAACCTGCGGGCGTTCCGCATCGGGCGGCTGGCTGCGCACGACACGCGGGCGCTCGACGCGGTGCTGGGCGGCGCGGCCGGCGGCGCGATCGGCGCGAAGGTGGACGCCGACGAGACGCTGCCTGCGCTGGTGCAGCGACTGAGCGCCGAACTGGTGGACTACCACGGCGCCGCGCATGCGGCGCGGCTGCGTCGTCTGGTCGACGCGGTGGCCGCTACCGAACGCCGACTGCGCCCGCCGGGCGCGCCGCTCGTCCTGGCCGCCACGGTGGCGCGCAACTACGCGAAGCTGCTGATGGTCAAGGACGAGTACGAAGTGGCGCGCCTGTACTCGTCGGAGCGGTTCCGCCGTGAACTGGAAGCGCAGTTCGAGGGCGATTACAGCTTGAGCGTGCTGATGGCTCCGCCGCTGCTGGCGCGGCGCGGGCCCGACGGGCTGCCGCGCAAGATGCGCTTCGGCCGCTGGGTCTTCCCGGTGTTGCGCGTGCTCGCGGCGGTGCGGCGCGTGCGCGGCACGCCGTTCGATGTCTTCGGGTACACGCACGAGCGACGCATCGAGCGCGCACTGCCGGCCGACTATGCGGCGACGATCGAGGCGATGCTGCCGAGCCTGGATGCCGACCGGCTCGAACTGGCGGTGCAGCTCGCAGACATCCCGGCGTCGATCCGGGGCTTCGGGCACGTGAAGCTGCGCAACCTGCGCGAGGCGAAGCGGCGCGAGGCGGCGGTGGCGGAGCGGCTCGGGGTGGTGCCGGTGGTATCGGAAGCGGTGGGCGAGGCGCTTGCCGAGCCAGCGTCGGGCACTTCCGCGCGGCGGGACATGGCGGTGGGTTCGCACCGCGCGTGACAGCGCGGTTCGACGTCGAACGCGCACTGCGGCACGGCGTCTCGAACCTGCACGCTTCGCGAACGACGATCACCGGTCGGTCGGACTCCCGATAGGGAGATGCGGGGCCTCATTGCGCCGTTCGCAGGCAGGCCCGGGCGCCACTGGCCACGCGTCGAAGAACGATACAGAATGAAGCGGCTCGAGGCCGGCACGTGTGGCCCAGTGGTCGATGACCTCTCGACTTCGGAGCTCGGGCCGCCTGGCAGCGGAGATCGCCTTGCCACGTGCAAGCGTCGGTGCTCCGACCGTCCGATGGCGCACCAGGTTACGTGGGCCTGAGAGCTGCCTCCGGGGATTCGGGGATCGAATTCGAGTTACGCACGATCTGAAATAGTGCAGAGAGAGAAAATCTCTGCGGCGACAAATACATGCCCGCGCGGATGTGGACAGGTTACGCGGATGGGCTCGGATTTACGCCGTCTCTCGTTGCGAACCAAATCACTATGTCGTGGTGAGTTATGACCATCGGGGAACAGGAGTCAGTGTCAGCTCGGCCGATGCCATCACCTTCGACAATCTTGTCGCCGACGCGTTGGCCGTTCTCGATGCTCATGGAGTAGACCAGTGCGTACTGGCTGCCGAATCGGCCGGGGCTCAGACTGCCCTTGCGGTCGCAGCCCGATACCCCGAACGAGTCACCCGTCTGGTAATCGTCGATGGCATGTACTCTCGTGGGATAGCTGTCGACGATGATCCGTTCCTGCAAGGCCTAAGGTCCAACTTTGGGGCAACGATCGAACGCTTTGTCCAGCTGTGCGTTCCAGAGCCCGATTCGGAACACATAAAGGAGTGGGGTCGAAAACTCCTGGCGCGGGCCAGTCCTGAAGCTGCAATCGCCCTCCGAATCGTGGGAGCCGAGACCAACGTCGCCGGCGACATTGCACGGGTCTTGCAGCCGACCCTCGTTCTGCACGGAGCTCTCGACAGGATCGTGCCCCTCGATCGGGCCAGGGAACTCGTCAGAGCGCTGTCGAAGGCTGAATTGGTGATCCTGGACGATGCCGGACATGTGCCGACCCTCACTCGACCGATCGAGGTCGCCAACGCGATCCGCTCGTTCCTGCGCAGCGCGGCCTGACCCCCGTTGCAGCCGATGACCAGGGCTGAACTCGAACGCCAGGCCTCTTGTTGCGTGATGCGCAACATGCTACAGTCACTCGGTGATCAAATCGTTCAGGCACATGGGCCTGGGCAGGTTCTTCGAGACCGGCAGTGCTTCTGGCGTTCAGGCCAGCCATGCCAAGCGGCTTCGGCTGCAACTTGCCGCGCTGGACACAGCTCAAGGCATCGAGGACATGGATGTCCCTGGATTCCGCCTGCATCCTCTCAAAGGCGAAATGCGCGGGCGGTGCGCCATTTCGGTCAGCGGCAACTGGCGACTGACGTTCGAGTTCCAGGATGGGAACGCGTACGTTTTGGACTACGAGGACTATCACTAGTGACCATGTACAACCCTCCCCACCCCGGCGAGTTCATCACCGAGGTCTACCTCGAGCCCCATGGCATCAGCGGTCGCGAGCTCGCGGAAAAGCTGGACGTCGCGGCGTCTACTCTCAGCCGAGTCCTCAAGGGTGCCAGTCGAGTCACCCCGGAGATGGCTCTCCGACTTTCGAAGGCCATTGGCCGGTCTCCGGAGAGTTGGCTGGCCATGCAGGACGCTCACGACCTCTGGGCGGCAAGACAGCAGGTCGATTTGAAGCGGGTCGGCAAGCTCAAACTGGCCGCGGACTGACGATTGGTTGGGCCGCACGATTGCCCCGATTCGTAGTTCTCCTCCGTGGTGTGAATGTCGGCAAGGGCAACAAGGTGCCCATGGCCGAGTTCCGCGCCGCACTCGAGGATCTTGGCCACACCGCGGTGCAAACCCTCATGAACACCGGCAACGCCGTGTTCTCGTATGCCAGTCGCAGTCCGGCCAAGCTCGCTATGCTGCAATCAGGCGAGCGCCTGGTCGTCGCGGAACACGCGGCCTGTCTCCACGGCGCCGGCGGGCTCCTGGAGAGCAGAGCCGGGGAAGCCGTCCTGGTCCAAGCCGGCCGGAGCATCACTACCCGCAACTGGGGCACAACGCTCAAACTTGCCCCTCTGCTTGGCGGCAGTGCGGCCTGACCCTTCGCTGGGGCGGCCCGTCAGGTCGAGCGTTATGCCCCTCTGCGTTGGCGAGCGTGATCAATGAAGGCGAAGATCGCAGCGCTTCTGGTGCTGGCGGCCCTGCCGTCCGTTGCGCAGTCCATGCCTGCATGGTCGGCTTCCGTAGTGGCCCGCATCACCCTCGGCAATGCGCTCTTCGGTCTGGTTGCGGGTTACCTGTTCTGGCGATACGGTCTCGAGGCCGCGATCGCTGCCCATGTGTCCGCCCACGTAGTGGCTTTCGGTGTTCGTGGGTAGGATCATGACCAATCGCGACACGACATCGGGGGCTGTCATGCAGATCAACGGTTCCTGCCACTGCGGCGCCATCACCTTCACTGCCGAGATCGATCCGGCGCGAGTCATGGTCTGCCACTGCACCGATTGCCAGATCCTGTCCGGTTCGCCGTTCCGAACCGTCGTGGCGGCTCCCATGGCGAAGTTCTCGCTGCGCGGCACGCCCAAGAGCTATGTCAAGGTGGCGCAAAGCGGCAATCGCCGAGCGCAGATGTTCTGCCCGGACTGCGGCACGCCGCTCTATGCCACGGCGCCCGAGAACCCCACGTCGGTCGCCATCCGGCTCGGCTGCGTGGAGCAACGCGCGCAGCTGGGGCCCGCGGTTCAGATCTGGCAGCACTCGGCGCTGCCCTGGCTGGCGGACCTGGCCGATGTACCCGGCACGCCCGGGCAGGAAGGCTTCCTCCCGGCTTCCACCCGGTGAGCGCAGCGCTGCTGCCGCCTGACCCTTCGCTCGAGCCGGCCGCCGCCGGCCAGCCGCCTGGCCCTCGCACCGAATGACGCCACGTTCCGCATCGTCCCAAGCACTCGGCCTGGCCGGCTGGCTGCTGCTTGCGTTCGCTGCCGCCGCAGTGGGGGCCGTGGCATCGGCCGACGCGGCGACGTTCTATGCGCAGTTGGTGAAGCCGTCCTGGGCGCCGCCTGCCTGGGTGTTCGGCCCCGTGTGGTCGGTCCTGTACGCGCTGATGGGCGTCGCCGCGTGGCTCGTGTGGCGCTCGCCCGGTCCTGTGCGGGGTGCGCTCTGGTTGTTCGCTGCACAGCTGGCGGCCAACGCACTCTGGTCGTGGCTGTTCTTCGCGTGGCACATGGGTGCGCTGGCGGCGGTCGAAGTGCTGGTCCTGCTGGCGCTCATCGCGGCGACGGTGCTGGCCTTCCGGCGTCGCTCCCGCACGGCTGCATGGCTCTTGCTACCCTATCTCCTTTGGGTGTCGTTTGCCTCGCTGCTCACCTGGTGGGTATGGCAGCGCAATCCTGGTCTTCTGTAGAACGTGCCGAGCGATCCACCATGGCCACCTCGACCAGCTGGTTCTTCTGGGCAGTCCTCTCGGCGATCTTCGCCGCGCTGACCGCGATCTTCGCCAAGGTCGGCATCCAGGGCGTCGACTCCGATCTCGCCACGCTCGTTCGCACGATCGTCATCCTGTTCGTTCTGTCGGCGTTCATCTGGTTCGCGGGAAAGTGGAGCAATCCGTTCGAGCTTCCCGTCAGGACGTGGCTCTTTCTCGGCCTGTCGGGGCTGGCCACCGGCGCCTCGTGGGTGTGCTACTTCCGCGCACTGCAGATCGGCGATGCATCGAAGGTCGCGCCGGTGGACAAGTTCAGTGTCGTGCTGGTCGCCGTCTTCGCGTTCGCGTTTCTCGGCGAGCGGCCATCCGGCCGCGAATGGCTCGGCATTGCGATGGTGGCCGGCGGCGTGCTGGTCCTGGCGTTCAGGAGGTAGCCGATGAGTCATACCGTGACCAAGTTCGCGCTGGGCATGATGGGCCGCCTGCGTGACCGCCCGGCGATCGGCGACGCGGCCGTGACGATCGCGCTGCCGGCGCCGGAGGCGCGCGGCGGCATGCCGCTGATGGAGGCGCTAGCGCTGCGCCGTTCGTCGCGCGAGTTCGCGCGCGACGAGTTGCCGCTGCCGCTGCTGTCGAACCTGCTCTGGGCGGCCTGGGGCAGGAACCGCCCCGAGGGCGGGCGCACCGCGCCGTCGGCGCTGGACGCGCAGGAGATCGACGTCTACGCGGCGCTGCCCGGCGGCGCCTACCGGTACGACGCCGAGGGGCACGCGCTGTGCCTGGTCGCGAAGGCGGACCTGCGGCGCGTCACCGGCTACCAGGACTTCGTCGACGAGGCGCCGCTCGATCTGGTCTACGTGGCCGACCACCGACGCATGGCGATGGTGCCGGCGGCGCAGCGCGAGAGCTTCGCGTCGTTCGCGGCCGGCGCGATTGCGCAGAACGTCTATCTGTTCGCCGCCGGCAACGGGCTGGCGACGGTGATCCGCGCCTGGATCGATCGCGACGCGATCGCCGAGGCGCTGGGGCTGACCCACGATCAGCAGGTGCTGCTGTCGCAGACGGTCGGCTATCCGGCGAAGGGCTGAGAGCCGGAAAACGGGTTCAGCAGGGCAACGCCGCAGTCTTCGAAGTCGCGCACGTTGCGCGTGACCAGCACCAGCCGATGGGCGTGGGCGGTCGCGGCGATCAGCATGTCGGCCTGGGTGCGGGTCAGGCCGCGGGCGGCGAAGCGGCCGCGCATCATG
>JAMLIR010000027.1 GCA_023954045.1 Burkholderiaceae bacterium
CGAACATGCCGAGTCGCCACGGCCAGTGCCAGCCGGCGACCGCCACGGCCGCTGCGACGACGGTGGCGCCCAGTGCAGGCCACGACGCGATCATCGGCACGATCACTGCCAGCACCGCGAGCACCCCGAGGTAGGCGAAGCCGGCCGAGGCGGGCATGGCGCTGGCGAGCAGGATTCCGGCCAGCGAGCCGAGGTGCCACGCCGCCCAGACCGGCAGGTTGTAGCCGACGTACATCGCCACCCGCTGCGGCGGCGCGCCGCGCGCACGCCGCATCTGGTACAGGCCGAGGCCCGTGTCGGTCATCAGGTAACCGAGCAGCAGTCGCCGCGGCAGCGGCAGGCGAACCAGGTCGCGCGACACCGACGCGCTGTAGACGATGAAGCGCAGCCCGGTGAGGATCGCCGTGACTGCGATCAGCAACTGCGAGGCGCCGGCCACCATCAGCGGCAGCGCCACCAGCTGGGTCGTCCCCGAGAACACCAGCATCGACATGCCCAGCGCCTGGGGCAGCGTGAGCCCGGCCTGGATCATCGCCACCCCGGTGATCACGCCCCACGAGCCGGTGCCGAAGAGCGCCGGCCACACTGCGGCGAATGCTTCGCGGAACCGGCGCCGCCGGATCCTCGCGACCGCGGCGGAACTCACGGGCGCGCCGGAACGCGGCCCAGCGCCCAGCCGTTGCGCGCCGCCAGCCACGCCACCGCGCCGAGCACGGCCAGCACGAATGGCAGCGACAACAGGTTCAGGATCGACCAGCCGTTGACGAACAGCAGCGCGCCCGAAGACGCGGAGCTCGTGATCATCACGGTGAACACGCACAGGTCCATGAAGCCCTGCACCTTGTTCTTCTCGGCCGGCCGGTATGCGCTGGTCAGCAGCGTCGACGCGCCGGTGTACATGAAGTTCCAGCCGATGCCGAGCAGCACCAGCGCGGAGACGAAGTGCATCAGCTCGATCCCCGACAGCGCGATCGCGACGCAGCCGAGCATCAGCGCGCAGCCGGCCGCGATGACCGGCAGCACGCCGAAGCGGCCGATCAGCGAGCCGGTCGCGAGCCCCGGCGCGAACATCCCGACGACGTGCCACTCGATCACCAGCGCCGCCGACGCGTACGGGTGGCTGCACACCTGCATCGCCAGCGGCGTCGCCACCATCAGCAGGTTCATCACCCCGTAGGACAGCGCGGCGCACAGGATCGCGACCCAGCAGGCGGGCTGGCGAAGGATGTCGCCGAGCGGGCGCGCAGCGGCGCCCGCGGCGGCCGCGCCGGCCTGCGCCGGTGCGCCGAGCCGCAACAGCTGCGCGAGCAGCAGCGAGGCGAACGCGAAGCCGACCAGCGTCAGGTAGGTGCCGGCGAACTGCGTCGGCAGCCACTCGCGCGACCACTTCGAGATCTCGGGGCCGATCACGCCGCCGGCGATGCCGCCGGCCAGCACCAGCGAGATCGCCCGCGCGCGGAAGCCCGGCCGGTAGGCGTCCGAGACGTCGGCCGCCGCGAAGCGCAGGCTCGCGCCGAATGCGTTGTAGAGGCCGCTCGCGAACGTCGCCGCGCACAACAGCGCAAGGCTGCCCAGCGTCATCGCGTGCCACGCAAGCACCGCCCCACCCATTGCCGCGATCGAGCCGACCGTGTAGCCGGCGCGCCGCCCGAAGCGGCGCATGAACACGGCCGCCGGCATCGACCAGACCGCCCCGCCGAGCACGTAGCCGGTGACGGGGAGCGTGGCGAGGAGCTTGTTGTCGGCCAGCTGCAGGCCGGCCAGGCCGTTGACCGCGGTCAGCGTGACGTTGTTGGTCAGCAGCAGCGCCTGCATCAGCGCCAGCAGACCCACCTGGAAGCGCAGTGTGGCGAGCATGGGGCGGCAGTTTAGCGCGAAGCCGTGCGTTCGCTAGAATGGGAGGTTTCGCGCGCAAACGGGAGAATTTCCATGTCGATGGCGGACCGCGACGGTCATATCTGGTTCGACGGCAAACTGGTCGATTGGCGCGACGCCCGGATCCACGTGCTCACCCACTCGCTGCACTACGGCATGGGCGTGTTCGAGGGCGTGCGCGCCTACAAGACCGCGTCGGGCACGGCGATCTTCAGGCTCGCCGAGCACACGCAGCGGCTGTTCAACTCGGCGAAGATCTTCCAGATGCAGCTGCCGTATCCGTTCGAGACGATCGTGCAGGCGCAGAAGGACGTCGTGCGCGCCAACGCACTCGAGTCGTGCTACCTGCGGCCGATCGCGTGGATCGGCTCCGAGAAGCTCGGCGTCTCGCCGCGCGGCAACACGATCCACGTCGCGATCGCCGCGTGGTCGTGGGGCGCCTACCTCGGCGAGGAAGGCCTGAGCAAGGGCATCCGCGTCAAGACGTCCTCGTACTCGCGTCACCACGTCAACGTGTCGCTGGTGCGCGCCAAGGCCAGCGGCTACTACATCAACTCGATCCTGGCCAACCAGGAAGTCACCGCGCACGGCTACGACGAGGCGCTGCTGCTCGACACCGACGGCTACGTCTCGGAGGGCGCCGGCGAGAACGTGTTCATCGTCCGCGACGGCGTCCTGTACACGCCCGACCTCGCGTCGTGCCTGGCCGGAATCACCCGCGACTCGGTCCTCACCATTGCGCGCGACCTCGGGATCGAGGTGCGCGAGAAGCGCATCACGCGCGACGAGATGTACTGCGCCGACGAGGCTTTCTTCAGCGGCACGGCCGCCGAGATCACGCCGATCCGCGAGCTCGACGACCGCCAGATCGGCGCGGGGCGCCGCGGCCCGGTCACCGAGAAGCTGCAGTCGATCTTCTTCGACGTGGTCGGCGGGCGCAACGAGCGCTACGCGAAGTGGCTGACCCCGGTCTGAATTCGCGCGACGCAAGGCCCGCCATGACCGATCGCCCCGCCCGAGCCGCCGAGCAGCCCTCGCGCGGCGTCGTCGAGCTCGACGCTGCCGACCTGCCTGCGTACTGCCCCAACCCGAAGATGCCGCTGTGGTCCTCGCACCCGAGGGTGTACCTCGAGGTCGCGCACGGCGAGGCCGCGCAGTGCCCGTACTGCAGCACCGTCTACCGGCTCAAGGCCGGGGCGGTCGTGCGCGGCGGACACTGACCTCCGCCGCCCGGTGCCGGCCGCCGCCGGCGCCGACTGTCAATTCGGCCGACAGGAACAAGGTCGATGCGCCGCCATGGCAACGTCGCCACAATGGCACGCGCAGGCGTACGATCCGACAACACATCCAAAAGTGCCCGGCCGGGATTCCTCCATGAGTGCCAGTGCGCTCGTGATCGCTCCGAACTGGATCGGCGAAGCCGTCATGGCCCAGCCGCTGCTGGCGCTGTTGCGCCAGCGCGATCCGTCGCTGCGCATCGACGCGTTGTGCGCACCGCGCACCGCACCGGTGTTCCGGGCCATGCCCGAAGTGAGCGAGGTGATCGACGCGCCCGAGGCCGGGCGGCGCCTGTCCCGGGCGGCGGCCGTCTTGCGGCTGGGCTGGCGTCTGCGCGCGCGCGACTACCGCCGCAGCTACGTGCTGGGCGATGCGCCCGGCGCGGCGCTGGCCGCCGTCTTCGCCGGGATTCCCGAGCGCATCGGCCACCGCGGCGACGCGCACTGCCTGCTGCTGAATCGCGTACACGAACCCGCCGAGGCCGGGCCGCTGCCGCGCGTCGAGCACTATGCGCGGCTGGCGTTCGCCCCGCGCGAGCCGCTCCCGGGCCAGCTGCCTGCGCCGCGGCTGGCGCGCTGCGCCGAGGCCGAGCGCGCGGCGCGCGCCCGCTTCGGCCTGACGCGGGACGCGCCGCTGATCGTGCTGTGCCCGGGCGCCGAGCAAGGCCCGGCACGGCGCTGGCCGACGCGCCACTACGCGGCGCTCGCGGCGCTGCTCGCCGACGAGTGGCCCGAGGCGCAGCTGGTGCTGCTCGGATCGGCGCGCGAGCGCCCGATCGCGACCGAGATCGCCGCGCTGTCCGGGCAGCCGGTGCGCAATCTGGCAGGCGAAACCGGCGTCGACGACGCGATCGCGATCGTCGCGCAGGCTGCCGGCATCGTCTCCGGCGACACCGGGCTGATGCACCTGGCGGCCGCGTTCGGCCGGCCCCAGGTGGCCGTCTTCGGGGCCACCGATCCGCGCCACACGCCCCCGCGCTCGCCGCGCGCCCACGTCGAGTGGCTGCACCTCGACTGCAGCCCGTGCTTCGGCCACGACTGCGCGCTCGGCCACCTCGACTGCCTGAACCGCATCGCGCCGGCTGCGGTCTTCGACAGCCTGTCGAAGGCGATGCGCTTCGAGACCGCGAGCACCCGCCCGGTACGCTGAGCCCGCCGGCGCCGAGCGCATACACTTCGGGTTTTGCCGCAACCGACCCCGAGCGATGCGCCGCGCGCCGATCTTCTCCACCGCCGAAGCCGTCGAGGAAGCGTTCTACGACGCGATGCAACGCGCCGACCTCGAGGCGATGATGACCCTGTGGGCCGACGACGACGAGGTCATGTGCGTCCACCCCGGGCACCAGCGCCTGATCGGGCTCGACGCGATCCGCGCCTCGTGGGCGGCGATCTTCGCCAACGGCGGGATCGACGTGCGCACCGACGAGGTACGCGCGCACACCGGCGCGATGCTTGCGGTGCACAACCTGGTCGAGCACGTGGTCGTCGCCGGCCGCGAGGGCCAGCAGGTGGTCGCCTGCGTCGCCACCAACGTCTACGTCAAGCACGCCAGCGGCTGGCGGATCCTGCTGCATCACTCGGGCCTGGGCTCCGACGACGAGCCGCCGAGCGTGGCCAGCGGAACGGTGCTGCACTGAGCCGCTGCGGCGCGCCCGGCCACGACGCGCGAAGCCGGTCGATGACCGCCAGCGACTATCGGCCACCGGGCTGGCTTCCCGGGCCGCACCTGCAGACGATCTGGCCGGCGACGCTCGCGCCGTGCCCGTCGATCGACTGGCGGCGCGAGCGCTGGGATACGCCGGACGGCGATTTCATCGACGTCGACTTCGCGGGCACGGGCCGCGGCGCGCGCGCGGAGGGCGACCCGCCGCTGCTGGTGATGTTCCACGGACTCGAGGGCGGCTCGCGCAGCCACTACGCGCGCGCGCTCGCCGCGGCGGCGCTGCGGCGCGGCTGGCGCATTGCGGTGGCGCACTTCCGCGGCTGCGGCGGCGAGCTCAACCGCGCGCCACGCGCCTACCACTCGGGCGATTCGGCCGAGATCGACTGGATCCTGCGCCGCTTCGCGCGCGCGGCGGGCCACGGCGCGCCGATCGCCGCCGTCGGCGTCTCGCTGGGCGGCAACGCGCTGCTGAAGTGGCTCGGAGAGCAGGGTGAGTCGGCGCGCCTCGTGCGCGCCGCAGCCGCGGTCTCGGCGCCGCACGACCTGCACGCGAGCGCGCTGGCGCTGTCGCGCGGCTTCAACCTGGTCTACATGCGGCACTTCCTGAAGACGCTCAAGCGCAAGAGCGACGGCAAGCTGGCCCAGTACCCGGGCCTGTTCGATCGCGCGCGGATGCTGCGCGCGCGCGATTTCTTCGATTTCGACGACGCGGTCACCGCGCCGATGCACGGCTTCGCGAGCTGCTTCGAATACTGGGAGCGCTCGTCGTGCCGGCAGTTCCTCTCGGGCATCCGGGTGCCGACGCTGGTGCTCAACGCGCGCAACGACCCGTTCCTGCCGGCTCGCGCGCTCGCGCCCCGCGACGAGGTCTCCGACCGGGTCACGCTCGACTATCCGGACGAAGGCGGCCACGCCGGATTCCCAATGGGCCTGCCGCCCGGCCGCCTCGACTGGATGCCCGCGCGCACGATGGACTTCCTCGCAGCGGTGCTCGCCGATGGATGAACAGGTCCTCCGCGCGATGGCGCGCTGGCCCGACGTGCCTGCGGTCTGGGGCTGGCTGCGGCTGGACCGCCGCGGCCGCTGGCTGCTCGTCGATCGCGGCCGGCCGGGGTTCGACGAGGGGCGCGACGGCGCCGGCAGCCCGATCACCAACCCGCAGATCGCCGACTTCATCGGGCGCAACTACGCGGCCGACGAGGCGGGGCGCTGGTACTGGCAGAACGGTCCGCAGCGCGTCTACGTGGACGTGGAGGCGGCGCCGCTGGTCCTGCGCGTGGTGGGCACGAAGCCACAGGTGCGGCTGGTCACGCACACCGGCAGGCCGGTCGCGCGCGTCGATGCAGGCTGGCTCGGCCCCGGCGGCGAGGTGCTGCTGCGCACCGATGCCGGCCCGGCCGTCGTGCACGACCTCGACCTCGCGGCGCTCGCGATCGACGAGGACGGCGTCGACGTGGTGCTCGAGATCGACGGACGGCGGCTGCGGCTGGCGCCGACGGACTCGGCCGCGCGCTCGCTCGGCTTCGTGGCGACGCCGCGGCCCTGAATCAGCGGCGGTTCTCGCGGCGCTCTTCCTGCTCCTCGCGCCACTGCGCCTCGAGCTGGCGCAGCCGCGCATCGACCTGCGAGGCGGTCTGGAAGTCGAGCCCGCCCGCGCGCTGCGCCAGTCGCAGCTGCTCGATCGCCGCGGGCGTGGCGCCGAGCAGCACGAACTGCTCGGCGGCCGCACGGTGCGCGCGGGCCGGCTGCCCGAGCCCGCCCTGCGCCTCCGAGAGCATCCGCCACAGGTCGGCGTCGCCGCGGTACTGCCTGACCGCGTCCTCGAGCAGCGGCACCGCGGCCGCGTAGTCGCGCCGCGCGATCAGCACCCTCGCCCGCAGGTGCACCAGCGCCCGCGACGACGGGTACCGCGCCAGCGCCGCGTCGACGATCCCCTGCGCGGACGCCGGGTCGCCGGCGTCGAGTTCGATCCGCGCGGCCAGCCGCTCGACGAACGGGTGCCCCGCCGGCAGGCGGCGGCGCACCTCGGCCAGCGCCTTGCGCGCAGCGGCCCAGTCGCGTGCCGCGGCCGCGACCGTCGCCAGGCCGAACCAGTTGGCCGCGTCGTCGATCGTGCGCTCGCGCACGCGGCGCTCGAACTGCGCGCGCATCAGCCTCAGCCCGTCGACGCTGGTGTCCGACAGCGCGCGCAGCTTGGCGCGCGCGAGCCGGAAATCGATGCTGTCGGCACGCTGCCGGTAGCGCGTCTCGCCGACGCGGCTCTGGATGTCCGCGATGCGCTCCGACGTGATCGGGTGCGTGCGCAGGTATTCCGGCGCGCTGTTCTCGTAGAGACGCCCGGCCTGCTGCAGGCGCCCGAAGAACGCCACCATGCCGTTGGCGTCGAAGCCGCCCTGGCGCAGGATGTCGAGCCCGACCCGGTCGGCCTCGCGCTCGGCGTCGCGCGAGAAGCTCAGCATCTGCTGTTGCGCGACCGTGCTGCCGAGCGAGGCCAGGCCTCCGACCGCCTGCGGGCTCGAGCGCGCCGCGAGCGCCGCGAGCACCAGTGCGGCGAGCATCACCACCGAAGCCTGCCGCTCGCGCGAGAGCATCCGCGCAAGGTGCCGCTGGGTCACGTGGCCGATCTCGTGCGCGAGCACCGACGCGAGCTCGGACTCCGACTGCGCCGCGACGATCAGCCCGGTGTGCACGCCGATGTAGCCGCCAGGCAGCGCGAACGCGTTCAGCGTGCCGTCGCGGACCAGGAAGAACTCGAAGCTGTAGCCGGCCGCCGGCGCCGTGTCGGTCAGCATGGCCGCGAACCGGTTCAGGTAGTCGGTGATCTCGACGTCGTCGTGGATCACGCCGCGGCGGCGCATCTCGCGCACGATCGAGTCACCGATGCGCCGCTCCATGGCCGGCGACAGCTCGTCGGCCGACGCGTCGCCGAGCCTGGGCAGGTTCTCGACCTGCGAGCGCGCGAGCGGCGGCGCGAACGCGATCGCGCCGGCCAGCAGGGCCGCGAGGCAGCGCGGGAACAGGCTACGGCTTGGCGACACCAGGAGTTCCGGAAGGACGGGTTGCTATCATAGTCGCGACCGGAGCCCCACCATGACCAGAGCCCCCCGAGCGTCGGCCGACGAGTCGCTGACGCATTTCGACGCTGCCGGACGCGCGCAGATGGTCGACGTCGCCGGCAAGGCGGTGACGCACCGGGTCGCCGTCGCGCGCGGCACGATCCGCATGAAGCCCGCAACGCTCGCGCTGGTGCGCGCGGGCACCGCGAAGAAGGGCGACGTGATCGGCGTCGCGCGGATCGCCGCGATACAGGGCGCCAAGCGCACCGCCGACCTGATCCCGCTGTGCCATCCGATTCCGATCACCCGCGTGGCGGTGGACTTCGACCTCGACGAGGCCGCCAGCGCCGTGCACTGCACCGCCACGGTCGAGTGCGACGGCAGGACCGGCGTCGAGATGGAGGCGCTGACGGCGGTGCAGGTCGGACTGCTGACCGTCTACGACATGTGCAAGGCGGTCGATCGCGGCATGGTGATCGAGCGCGTGCAGCTGATGCAGAAGCACGGCGGCAAGAGCGGCAGCTTCGTGGCCGCCGCGGGCGCCGACCGCTAGACCCTCAACCGGAGCCCGACGATGAACTACGAAGACATCCTGTTCGAGGTGCGCGAAGGCGCGGCCTGGATCACGATCAACCGCCCCGACAAGATGAACGCGTTCCGCGGCCGCACCTGCGACGAGCTGATCCACGCGCTCAACCGGGCCGGCTACGACCGCGAGATCGGGGTGATCGTGCTGGCGGGCGCCGGCGATCGCGCGTTCTGCACCGGCGGCGACCAGTCGGCGCACGAGGGCCAGTACGACGGCCGCGGCACGATCGGCCTGCCGATCGAGGAACTGCACAACGCGATCCGCGACGTCCCCAAGCCGGTGATCGCGCGGGTGCAGGGCTACGCGATCGGCGGCGGCAACGTGCTGTGCACGATCTGCGACTTCACGATCGCCTCCGAGAAGGCGGTGTTCGGCCAGGTGGGGCCGAAGGTCGGCTCGGTCGATCCGGGCTACGGAACGGCCTACCTCGCGCGCATCGTCGGCGAAAAGAAGGCGCGCGAGATCTGGTACCTGTGCCGGCGCTACACGGCCGCCGAGGCGCTGGCGATGGGGCTGGTCAACACGGTGGTGCCCCACGAGCAGCTCGACGCCGAGGTGCGCAAGTGGTGCGACGAGATCATGGAGAAGAGCCCGACCGCGATCGCGATCGCCAAGCGCTCGTTCAACATGGACACCGCGCACCAGTCCGGGATCGCCGGGATGGGGATGTACGCGCTCAAGCTCTACTACGACACCGAGGAATCGCGCGAAGGCGTGCAGGCGTTCCTCGAGAAGCGCAAGCCGCAGTTCAGGAAGCTCGCCAGGTAGCCGGCCCGGCGCTCGCTCAGACGCGGTAGCCCACGGTCGCCTCGATTCCCTGCCGCTCGACGACGCCGCAGACTTCGCCCGGGCGCGCCGCCTCCCCGCTGCAGACGAGCGCGAGCCGCGCCCCGGCCTCGTCGAGCCGGCGCAACGCCTCTCCCAGCGTCGCGTGCAGCGACACGATCGCGAAGGGTGCGGGCTCGCGCAGCGCCGCCATCGCGACGTCGACCGCTCCGGTCGGTCCGGCGGGGCCCCCGGCTCGGGCGCCGTTGCCATTGCCGTCGCCGTCGCCCGCCGCCGCGTGCGCCGGCGGCCGCAGCACCGCGCGGACCGCGTCGCCGTCGGCGACCAGCAGCCAGTCGGGGGCGGCGGCGAGCGCCTGCTCCCACTGCGCGGGCGCCGCCTCGCGGTCGACGATCGCGAAGCGCCCGTTCATCGCGGCGGCGACCCCGGTGCGATCGAGCAGCGCCGCGACCGGATCGAAGCGGTAGTCCATCCCGCGCCCGCGCAGGATCGCGACGAAGATCGGGTCCTGCCCGAACACGGACCGCGCCACGAGCAGCGCCGGAATGACGGCCGCCATCCCGGGCAGCAGCACGCCGGCATTGCCGGTCAACTCGAGGATCGCCATCAGCGCGGCCAGCGGCGCCTGCAGGCTCGCGCCCATCATCGCCGCGACGCCCAGCATCGCGTAGAAGCCCGTCGCCGCGGCGCTGCCGGGCGCCAGCGACGCGCCGACGATGCCCAGCGCGCCGCCGGCGGCCGCACCCATGACGACCATCGGCCCGATCAGCCCCCCTGGCAGCCCGAGCCCGCCGCAGGCCACCGTCGCCGCGAGCTTCGCCAGCGCGATCGCGACCAGCGTCCCGAGCGCGATCTCGCCCAGCAGCGCCTGCTGCACGGTGTCGTAGCCCAGTCCCATGACCTGCGGCACGGCCAGCGCGCACAGTCCGGTCAGCGCGCCGGCCGCGGTCGTGCGCAGCGCAAGGGGCAGGCTTCGCGAACGCCGGTCGAGGTGGCGCGTGCCCGCCACGTAGGCCGCGGCCAGGCAGCCGACGACGAGGCCGAGCAGCACGATCCACGGCAGCTCCGGCAGCGAGGCCTGCTGCATCTGCGGCACCGCGAAGGCGGGGTCGGCGCCGTAGACCAGCCGGCTCAGCGAAGTCGCGCTGACCGCGGCGAGGATCACCGGGGCGAAGCCGACCAGCGTGTACTCGAGCATCACGACTTCCATCGCGAACACCACGCCGGCGATCGGCGTGTTGAACGAGGCCGCGATCGCGCCGGCCACCCCGCAGGCCACCAGCGTGCGGATGCTGTTGTTGGGCAGGCGCAGCCACTGCCCGAGCAGGCTGGCGCTCGCCGCGCCGACGTGGATCACCGGCCCTTCGCGGCCGACCGAATGGCCACAGACGATCGAGACCGCGCCGCCGACGAACTGCATCAGCGCGTTGCGCCAGGGCATCCGCCCGGCGCGGCTGGCGAGTTGCGCCATCACGTGCACCGGGCCGACCTGCCGTGCGCCGACCGAGGCGAACTGGAACATCAGGCCGACGAGCAGCCCTCCCGCAACGGGCAGTGCCAGCCGCCAATGCCAGGTCAGCGCCTCGAAGTGCTCGGCGTCGTCCATCAGCCCGGCCACGACCAGCGTCTTCTCGGTGACCAGCCGGAACGCGACGATCACGACGCCGACGACCACTCCTGCGACGACCCCGATCGCCGACAGCGCGACGAGCGCGTCGGCGTGCGCGAGCTCGCGGCGCAGGCGCCCGAGCAGGTCCGTGAACCCGGGGGCCGCGTTCCTTCGCGATGCGGCCGGACGCGGCTCGCCGCCACTCACAGCAGTTCGATCCCGAAGCGGCGCACGACGAGCGCGAACAGCACGAAACTCACGATCGTGATGACCACGCAGGCCGCCAGAGCGGGCCAGAAGCCGACGCGCGGCAGCAGCGCGGGGAACGCGAGGAACATCGGCAGCGTGGGCACCACGTACCAGAACGTGTACCAGGCGAGGTTGGCGATCCGCTGCGGCGGCTGCTTCTCCAGGTGAAGCCAGATCAGCGCGAGCAGGCTCACCAGCGGCAGCGCCGCGACGAGCGCCCCTGCGCGGTCGCTGCGGCGCGCGAATTCGGAGACGAGCACGACGACCGCCGCGCTCGCGAAGTACTTGGTGATCAGCCAGGCCACGGTGTTCCTCCGATGCGTCGCCGATTATGACGCCTCGTGCTACCGTCGCGGTCGGCCGCCCTCGCCCGCCCAGCGCCAATGCTCCTGCTGCTCAAGCTCTCCCTCGTCCCCGCGTCGATCCTGCTCGCCTCGCTCGCTGCGCGCCGCTTCGGCCACGCGATCTCGGGCGTGCTCTCGGGCCTGCCGCTGATCGCCGCCCCGGTGACCGGCGGGCTGCTGATCGATCTCGACCCGGCGCACGTCGCCGCCATCGGCTCGGCGACGCTGGCCAGCGTGCCGGCGGCCGTCGCGCACATCGTCGCCTTCGCCTGGCTGTCACGCCGCCTGCCCGGGTGGGCGTGCCTCGCGGGCGCCGCGCTCGCCTTCGCGACGATCGGCTGGATCGTCACGGCGCCGTCGTGGCCGCTGCCGCCGCCGGTGAGCATCGCCGCGCCGTTGCTCGCGCTGGCGATCATGCCGCGGGCACCGTGGCTGGCCGGCGGCGTGCACGTGCCGCGCGGCGAGATCGCGATGCGGGTCGCGGCGGCGCTCGCGCTCGCGGCGATCATCCTGCTGGGCGCCGACACGCTGCCGGCGCGCGTGAGCGGGCTGCTGCTCGCATTTCCGATCACCGGCAGCATCCTGCCGACGTTCACGCTGCCGGCCTACGGGTACCCGGCGACGGTGAACCTGCTGCGTGGCTTCGCCAACGGCCTGATCGGCTTCTCCGTCTTCTTCCTCGCGCTGCCGGCGCTGCTCGGCGCCGGCGCGTCGAAGCCGCTGGCGTTCGCGGCTTCGCTCGCTGCGGCCGTGCTGGCCGCATGGCTGGTGCACCGTGTCCGCGACGCGGCCGCCCGCCGCCAGCAACGCGCGTGACGGGTTTCGCAACCGGGCGCGATCGCCCGCCGCGCGCCTCTCAGCGAAAAAGCAGCGTCGCCAGCCCGAGGAAGATCAGGAAACCCATGCTGTCGGTGCTGAACGTGAGCAGCACCGACGAGCCGATCGCGGGGTCGCGCCCGAAACGCTCGAGCGTGATCGGCACGGCCAGCGCGATCAGCGCGCCCACCAGCAGGTTCAGCACCATCGCCAGCGTCATCGTCAGCCCGAGCAGCACGCCGTACGGCGTGTCGCGGTAGAGCAGCCACGCGACCAGCCCCGCGACGCCGCCCCAGACCAGGCCGTTGAGCGCGGCGACCGCGATCTCCTTCAGCAGCAGGCGCCGCGCATTGGACATCGTCACCTGCCCGAGCGCGATCGAGCGGATGATCAGCGTCATCGTCTGGTTGCCCGAGTTGCCGGCGATGCCGGCCACGATCGGCATCAGCGTGGCCAGCGCCACCACGCGCTCGATCGTCCCGTCGAACGCGCTGATCACGCGCGACGCGAAGAACGCGGTGCACAGGTTCAGCGCGAGCCAGAGCCAGCGGTTCTTCGCCGACGCCCAGACGCCCGCGAACAGGTCTTCCTCTTCGCGCAAGCCCGCCTTCGCGAGCATGTCGGACTCGCCCTCCTCGCGGATCAGGTCGAGCACCTCGGACACCGTCACGCGGCCGATCACGCGGTTGCGGGGATCGACGACCGGCGCCGAAACGAGGTCGTAGCGCTCGAACGCGTGCGCGGCCTCGCTGGCGTCCTCGAGCGGCTGCAGCGTCAGCAGGTCGCGGCGCATCACGTCCTCGACCAGCACGTCGGGCTGGTTGATCAGCAGCCGGTCGAGCGGCAATCCGCCGACCAGCTCGCCGCGCTCGTCGACCACGTAGACCTGGTCGGTGTGGTCGGGCAGTTCCTCGAGCCGGCGCAACTCGCGAAGCACCATGTCGAGCGTGTACCCGCGCTGGACGGTGATCGCCTCGAAGTCCATCAGCTCGCCGACCGACCCCTCGGGGAACGACATCGACGCGCGCAGCTGCTCGCGTTCCTCCTGCGACAGTCCGCGGCGCACCTCCTCGACGACGTCGGTCGGCAGGTCCGGGGCGAGCTCGGCGATCTCGTCCGCGTCGAGGGTCTCGACCGCGTCGACCAGCTCCTCGCGATCCATCGAACGGATCAGCGATTCGCGCACGGATTCGGAGACCTCGAGCAGGATCTCGCCGTCGCGCTCGGCCTTGACGAGGTCCCAGACGATCATCCGCTGCTCGAACGGCAGCGCCTCGAGGATGAACGCGACGTCGGCGGGGTGCAGCGAATCGAGCCGCGCGCGCAGCTCGTTCAGGTGCTGGCGCTCGACCAGCTGCTCGACCAGCTCGTGGCGGTCTTCTGCCTCGCCGTGGCGCTGGCGGTGGGCGATCTCGACGACCAGGTCGTGGCGGCGCAGCAGGTCCTGCACCCCGGCGAGCGCGCGCGACGCCTCCTCGGGATCGCGCGGCTGCGGCATGGCCGGCGCTTCCTCGGGGCGTTCTTCGGCTTGGTCAGCCCGGATGTCGGCGTCTTGCTCGGCCATGGATCGCGCTTCAGGGAGGATCGACCGAACCCATCCAGCGGCCGACGATCGCGGCGCGGCGGGCCAGCGCCGCCGAGCCGGGATTGGCGTCATAGTAGCGCGGCCGCGGCAGCATCGCCGCCATTCGCGCCGCCTGCCACGGCGCAAGTTGCGCGGCAGACACGCCGAAATGGTGGCGCGCGCCCGCCTCGGCGCCGAACACGCCGACGCCCCACTCGGCGACGTTCAGGTAGAGCTCGAGGATGCGCCGCTTGGTCATCACCGTTTCGATCATGTAGGTGATGACCAGCTCCTGGCCCTTGCGCAGGTAGCTGCGCTCTCCCGACAGGAAGAGGTTCTTGGCCAGCTGCATCGTGATCGTGGAGCCGCCGCGCACGACCCGGCCGCGCCGCTGGTTCTGCTCGTAGGCGCGCTCGATCGCGTCCCAGTCGACGCCGTCGTGCCCGGTGAAGTTCGCGTCCTCGGCGGCGATCACCGCGCGCTTCAGATGCCACGAGATCTGCCCGTAGGGCACCCAGCGATGCCGCAGCTGCCGGCGCGGATCGGCCTCGCGCAGGCGCGCCAGCTCGCGCCGCATGAACGGCGTCGGCCCCGGATCGAAACGACTCCACCAGAGCACGTGCGCGAAGAACCACAGCTGCAGGGCCAGCAGCGCCGTGATCGCCAGGACCAGCGTCATCGCGGCGACGCGCAGCACGCGCGGCCAGGCCAACCTGGATACCGGTCGCGCCACCGCGGCGCTCAGGCGGCCTCGGCCGCGAGCTCGGCGCGCAGCGCCTCGTAGACCGGGGCGGTGAGCGGGCGCACGCCGCGCCAGACGAGGAACGATTCGGCCGCCTGCTCGACCAGCATCCCCAGTCCGTCGCAGGCGCGCGGGCACCCCGCCGCCAGCGCCTGCGCGACGAAGGCCGTCTCGCGCGCCGCGTAGAACATGTCGTAGGCCAGGACGGCGCCCGCGAGCAGCGCGTCGGCGATCGGCAGGCGCTCGCCGGCGAGCCCCGCCGAAGTCGCGTTGACGACCAGGTCGAAGCCCTGGCCGGCGTCGTCGAAGCCGCAGCCGCGCAGGCGCGCGCCGGCCGGCGCGGACCCGCCAGGCGCGCCGGCGGGCGGACTGGCCGAAGCCGCCCTCAGGAACCCGTCGACCAGCGCGATCGCGCGCGCCGGCGTGCGATTGGCGATCGTCAGTCGCGCGACGCCCGCGTCGAGAAGCGGCGCGAGGACGCCGCGGGTGGCACCGCCCGCGCCCAGGATCAGCACCGATCGTCCCGCCAGCGGCAGGCCGAGCCGCGCCTCGATGTCGCGGACCAGGCCGGCGCCGTCGGTGTTGTCGCCGTAGGCCGCGCCGGCGTCGAAGCGCAGCGTGTTCACCGCCCCCGCCGCCTGCGCGCGGGCGCTTCGCCGCGCCGCCCACGCGAACGCCTCGAGCTTGAACGGCAGCGTCACGTTCAGCCCGCGTCCCCCGGCGTCGCGGAAGCGCTCGACCGCCTCGACGAAGCCGTCGAGCGGCGCGAGCAGCCGTCCGTACTCGATGTCTTGCCCGGTCTGCCTCGCGAAGCGCGCATGGATCGACGGCGAGCGGCTGTGCGCCACCGGGTTCCCGATCACCGCGTAGCGATCGGTCATCGGCGCCCGGGCTCGGGGGGACGCACCGACGCGGTCTCGAGCGTGTCGTTGGTGAAGGTCCAGGTGCGCACGATCTGCAGGATGTCGCCTTCGCGCGCCATCTCGGGCGTGAAGCGCTCGTAAGGGGCTCCCGCGTAGACGATCTGCTTGACCGCGCGGTTGAGCACCTCGTACTTCGACTTGCGGTTGACGATCACGTCGACGACGTTGCCGTGCTTGTCGATCTCCACGGTGATGATCAGCGAGTCGTACAGCCGCCCGCGCGCCTCCGGCGGATAGCGCTCGGTACCCAGCTTCTCGATCCGGGCGGCCCAGTCGTCGACGTAGCGCGCGTAGCTCACGCCGATTGCGTTGACCCCGTAGGTGAGCCGCTTCGGGCGCTTGTTGTAGTCGGAGATCTGCCGGTCGATCTGCGCCTGCAGCCGGGCGATCACGGCGTCGGCGTCCTTGCTGTCGTCGCCGGAGGACGCCGCGCGCGGCTCGTCCGGGCGCTCGCCCTCGCGCACGTAGGCCTGCGGGCCGCGCGCGAGCGCCATCAGCTTGCGCTGCTGGGCCTCGAGTTCCGCGACCCGCTGGCGGCGCTGCACCAGGTCCTCTCCGTCGCGCGCCTGCAGCTCGGCGGGCAGCGGCGAGCGGGCCCGTCCGGTGTCGCGATCGCCGCCGCCTTCCATGCTGACCTGCGCGGCCACCTCGGGCTTGAGCGGCTTCGCGTCGGTGCGCGCGTTCAGCAGGATCACCTCGAGCTGCGGGTCGATCGGCTTGAATTTCAGCGGCGCCGGCGGCGCGAAGCGCAGCATCAGGGCCAGCGCGTGCAGCAGCACCGAGACGACGATCGCGAACGCGAGCGGGTCGCGGCGCCACAGCTCGGACGGCGAGAGGCGGCGCGGCCAGTCGATCAGCATGGGTCTCATCGCGCGCGCCTCGCGGCCTGCCGTCACGCCGCCTGCTCGGCGAGCGCATCCTCGCCATCGCGGACGATCTCGCCGACCGCATCCGGCTCGACGGCGGCGCCGAGTTCGACGAAGCGCGCGTCGAGCGAGAGGTCGACCGGGTCGGTCGCGAGCAGGTCGACGACGATGCGGCGCCCCGGCGCGAGGGCCGGCGCGCCCGGCAGCCTGAAGTACAGCGGCGCGTCGGCGAGCCGGACCAGGTCGTCGCGCACGGCGACGGCCTCGGCGCGGCGCAGCCCTTCCTGCTCGATCCAGCGCAGGCACCAGTAGCGCTCCATCCGGTGCTGGAAGTCGAGGTACGCGGAATAGCGCGCCTCGAACGCGCTGATGATCGAGAACAGCTCGGCGTCGTTCTGGCCGAACGGCGGCTTCTCGTCGGCGAGCACCGCGAGCAGCTGCCGCTGGTTGACCAGGTCGGTGTAGCGGCGCAGCGGCGAGGTCGTCCACATGTACTGCGGCACGCCGAGCCCCTGGTGCGGCAGCGGATGCGTGCCGGTCTTCACGCGCCCGGCCTGCTGCGACCGATAGACGCCGGGCACGCGGTGGTCGGCCAGCATCAGCGCCCACTCGCTGTTGGCGAGGATCATCATCTCGGCGACGATGCGGTCGAGCGGCGCGTCGCGGCGGCGCTGAACGATGCGCACGCGCTCGTCGCCGTCGGCGCGCTCGACGTAGAAGCTGAAGTCCGACCTGAACCGCGGCTCGGGCTTGCCGCGCACGCGTTCGCGCTGCGCGCCGAGCGCCTGCGTCAGCCGCCACAGCACGCGCAGCGCCTCGCCGCGCGGGTGCCGCAGCGGCGCGTCGCTGCCCAGCGTCTCCTCGTCGAGCGCGTCTTCGCCGAGCGCGCCGTCGAGCAGGTCGTGGCGCATGTTGTCGACGACGCGGACGCGCTCGGCGCGCGAGAAGCGCGACACGATCCGCTCGCCCTGCGCGTCGAGGTCGACGTACAGCGACAGCGCGGGCACCTCGCGGCCGGCGTCGAGCGAGAACGCCGCGATCACCGCCTCGGGGAGCATCGTCACCTTGTCGCCGGGCATGTAGATCGTCGACATCCGCTCGCGCGCCAGCGCGTCGAGGGCGCGCCCCGGCGCGATCGCGAGGCCGGGTGCGGCGATGTGCACGCCGACCCGCCAGCGCCCGTCGGGAAGCGGCTGCACCGACAGGCAGTCGTCGATCTCGGTCGTCGTCGAATCGTCGATCGAGAACGCCTCGACGCCGGCCGCCGGCAGCGCCTCGAGCCGCGGCGCCGCCTCGACGAGCGCGTCGTCGTGTACGGCGAAGCCGAAGCCGTGCGGGAAGTATTCGGCGGCGAAGCGCGCGACGTGCAGGCTGCGCGGCGAATCGAAGGCCCCGAGCGCGAGCAGCAGCCGCTCGGGCGTCTGCCGCGTGAGCGCCAGCGCGCGCTCGAGCGCCTTCCAGGCGAGCGACGCCTTGTCGGGCCGCGCGACGAGCTGCGCGGCCTGCGCGGCGATCTCGGGCGGCAGCTGCCCGGCCGCCATCGCCTGCGCCTGCGCCTCGATCGCCTCCTCCTGCTGCCGGCGCCGCTCGATCGCCGCCAGCGCGGCCTGCAGCGTCTCCGGGGGCGCGGGGCGGAAGCGGCCGCGGCCCTTGCGATGGAAGTGCACCGGCGCGCCGTGCAGCCGCAGCAGCAGCGCGGCCGCCTCGACCGGCCCCGGCGGATGGCCGAAGTAGTCGCGGGCAAGCTGCTCGAAACCGAATTCGTGCTGCGGAGCGCACTCCCACAGGAAGCCGGCGTCGATATCGTCAGCGAGCCGGCGCGCCGCGGGCAGCAGCGCGTCGGCCGCCGGCGCGTCGAAGCGCAGCAGCACGTGGCTGGACTTGATCTTGACGCGCTTGCCGCTGGCCAGTTCGACCTGAAGGCTGGCGCCCGCCTCGGACAGGACCGAACCCGCCTTGAAGTCGCCGTTGTCGTCGAACAGGAGGTGCTTCATCAGACGGTCGATTATAGAGGCGGCCCGCACCCGGGCCCGGGCGTTCGTCGGCGGCCGATCACCGGTCGACTCCCCGGGCCGAAGGGGTGCCCGGCCCGGCGCGCGACGCGGCGGCGCCCCGGCTAGAGCATGATCCCGCCGGAGACCTCGATCACCGCACCGTTGATGTACGAGGCCTCGTCCGAGGCGAGGAACGCGTAGACGTTGGCGATCTCGTCGGGCTGGCCGAGCCGTCCCAGCGGCACCTTCTCCACCATCTTCTGCATCACGGCCGGCGGGATCGAGTCCAGGATCGGCGTGGCGACGAAGCCGGGACAGACGGCGATCGCGCGCACGCCCTTCGGACCGAGCTCGCGCGCCCAGGTCTTGGTGAAGCCGATCAGCCCTGCCTTGGTCGCGGCGTAGTTGGTCTGGCCGAAGTTCCCGTACAGGCCGACCACCGACGACGCGTTGAGGATCACGCCGGCGCCCTGCACGATCATCGTGTCGGCGACCGCCTGCGTGCACAGGAACACGCCCTTCAGGTTCACGTCGATCACGCGGTCGAACTGCTCCGCGCTCATCTTCACCAGTCGCGCATCCTGCGTGATCCCCGCGTTGTTGACCAGGCAGTCGATGCGGCCCCAGGCGGACTTGACCGCCGCGACCATCGCGACGACGCTGGCCGCGTCGGTGACGTCGAGCTGCACCGCGAGCGCCTCGGCGCCCGACGCGGCGAGCGCCGCGCGCGCCTCCTCGACCCGGCGCGCGTCGAGGTCGGCGATTGCGACCCGCGCTCCCTCGCGCGCGAACTTGCGCGCCGTGGCCATCCCGATGCCGCCGGTCGCGCCGGTGATGATCGCCACCTTGTCCTTCAGCCTCATGTCTGCTCCGTTTTAGAGTCCGAACCCGGTTCGTCGTCGCCCAGGCCGGCGAAGTCGAGCACCCGCCCGACGAGCCCGGCGAAGTCCGACAGCCCGTGGTCGCCGCCTTCGAGAAGGACCGTCGGCACGCCATGGTATTTCGCGACCATCTCGCGCCAGTCGAGCAGCTCGTCGCCCCTGGCCGCGATCAGCAGGTAGCGCTCCGGCCGGCTCGGGGCGGCGACCTCGAGGCGCGCCAGTTCGTCCAGGTAGCGCGGCTCGAACACGAACTCGTCGTCGCTGTGGTACATGCGCTGCGCGCCCGTGTGTGCCGCGAGGTCGCGCGCCGGAAAGATCGCCGGGTTCAGCAGGACCGCCCGGCAGCCGCAGCGCTCGGCCAGCCAGGTCGCGTAATACCCGCCGAGCGAGCTGCCGACCAGCGTGTCGGCCGGACCGGGCGCGAGCTCGCGCAGCACCAGATCGACCGCGGTGGCCGGGGACGCCGGCAGTTGCGGGCAGGCGAAGCGCGCGCCGAGCCCGCGCCCGGCCAGCCGCGCCGCGAGCAGGCGCGCCTTGAACGACTGCGGCGACGATCGGAAACCGTGCAGGTAGATCAGGCGCGGCGACGCGACGCGGTCCATGTCACCGGCCAGCCAGCGCCTCGAGCAGGCGCTGGTGGATCCCGCCGAACCCGCCGTTGCTCATCACCAGGATCGTGTCGCCCGCCCGCGCCTCGGCGACGATCGCCGCGACCAGCCGCTCGAAATCGGGCTCGACCCGCGCGCGCTCGCCCAGCGGCGCCAGCGCCGCGGCCGCATCCCAGCCGAGTCCGCCGCTGTAGCAGAACACCCGGTCCGCGGCCGCGAGGCTCGCCGGCAGCTGCGCGGCCATCGTCCCCAGCTTCATCGTGTTCGAGCGCGGCTCGAGCACCGCGAGGATCCGCGCCGATGCGCCGAGCCGCTCGCGCAGGCCGGCCAGCGTCGTCGCGATCGCCGTCGGGTGGTGGGCGAAGTCGTCGATGACCGCGACCCCGCCGGCCCGCCCGCGCAACTCGAGTCGCCGCCGGACACCGCCGAAGCCGGCCAGCGCGTCGATCGCGCGCGACGGGTCGACGCCCGCGTGCCGTGCGGCGGCGATCGCCGCCAGCGCGTTCGCACGGCTGTGCGCGCCCGGCAGCGCGAGTTCGCAGCGGCCGAGGCGCTGCTCGCCCAGGTGAACGTCGAAGGCCGTTGCATTCGCCCGCTCCTCGATCCCGTCGAGCCACCAGCCCTGCCGCGACAGGAAATCCTCGCGCTCGCTCCAGAGCCCGCGCGCCAGCACGCGGCCGAGCGCCGGCTCGCTCGCGTTCACGACGAGCCTGCCGTTGCGCGGTACGGTCCGCACCAGATGGTGGAATTGGGTCTCGATGGCCGCAAGATCCGGGAAGATGTCGGCGTGATCGAACTCGAGGTTGTTCAGGATCGCGGTGCGCGGCCGGTAGTGGACGAACTTCGATCGCTTGTCGAAGAAGGCCGTGTCGTACTCGTCCGCCTCGATGACGAACAGTTCGCCGCCGCCGAGCCGCGCGGAGACCGGGAAGTCGACTGGCACTCCGCCGATCAGGAAGCCGGGCGTGCGCCCGCCCGCCTCGAGGATCCAGGCGAGCATCGACGCGGTGGTCGTCTTGCCGTGGGTTCCCGCGACAGCGAGCACCCACTTTCCGTAGAGAACCTGCTCGGCGAGCCACTGCGGACCGGAGGTGTAGGGCTGCCGCGCGTCGAGGATCGCCTCGATGAGCGGGTTGCCGCGCGACACGACGTTGCCCACGACCCACAAGTCGGGGGCGATCGACAGCTGCGATGCGTCGAAGCCCTCGACCAGATCGATGCCCAGCGAACGCAACTGGTCGCTCATCGGGGGATAGACGTTCGCGTCGCAACCGGTGACGCGGTGGCCGGCCTGCCTCGCGATCGCCGCGATGCCGCCCATGAAGGTCCCGCAGATGCCGAGGATGTGGATATGCATCGGAGCGATAATGGCGAGCCACGGATTCTACAGACATGCACGAAGCCCCCGACCCGCTGCGGCTCGAGCTCGCCGCCGCCGCGGCGCGCCTGATCGCCGACTCCGGCCACGACTACGCGAGCGCGAAGCGCAAAGCGCTTCGCCAGGTGCTGGGCGACGCACCCGCGCCGCGCGGCTCGATTCCCGACAACGACGAAATCGACGCGGCGCTGCGCGAGCACCTCGAGCTGTTCGACGTCGACCATGCGCGCCGCGTCGCGCGCCGGCGGCGGACCGCCGCCGCCCTGATGCAGCGGCTGCGGGCTTTCCACCCGTACCTGACGGGTGCGGTCTGGAAGGGCATCGTCACCGAACACGCGCCGATCCACCTGCAGCTGTTCCACGATAACCCGAAGGACGTCGAGATCGCGCTGCTCAACGAGGGCGTCGACTTCGAGGTGTCCACCGTCCCGCACTTCCGCAGCGGCGCCGAGGTCGAGGCGATCGGTTTCTATCTGGACGACGCCCCGGTGCTGCTGTCGCTCTATGGACACGACGACCTGCGCGGCGCACTGAAGGGGGGACCGGCAGGCGCCGAGCGCGGGGATCGCGACGCGCTGCTCGAGCGCCTCGAGCGAGCCGCATGAACCGCCGGCGCTGGCTCGGACTCGGCGCGCTCGCGCTCGGACTCGGCGGCTTCGGCGCGTGGGTCGCCTCGCGACGCTACGCGGTCGGCGACGCCGACCATGCCGCGATCGAGTTGCTCTACGGACTCACGCTGCCCGACGCCGTCGGCGTGCCCACGCCGCTCGCCACGCTGCGTGGCCAGCCGCTCGTCGTCAACTTCTGGGCAACCTGGTGTCCGCCCTGCATCGAGGAGATGCCCGAACTGAACGCCTTCGACGCGGAGTTTCGGAGCCGCGGACTGCGGATCGTCGGCATCGGCATCGATTCTGCATCCAACATCAGCCAATTTTCACGCAAGACGCCGATGCGTTATCCTCTGCTGGTGGCCGACGGTGGTGGGCTCGAACTCGTTCGGCTGCTGGGCGACACCGCCGGCGCCCTGCCGTTCACCGTGGTGGTCGGCCGCGACGGCCGGGTCACCTGGCGGGCTCTCGGGCGCTTCAAGACGGCGGCCCTGCGCGAGGCGGTGCTCGCCATCCTTTGAGGCGCGGCCCTTCCAGCGACGCGAGTGCTGGCGTTCCGGCCTGAACAGGCGTATAAAGGCGCACAATTTCGCCAAACTACGCCTAATTTCAGCGAACTCACCGATGTCAAGACTATTGTGGGTCATCCACGGCCCCAACCTGAACCTGCTCGGCGAGCGCGAGCCGGGCATCTACGGCGCCGCGACGCTCGCGCAGATCGACGCCGAGCTGGCGAAGATCGCCAAGGCGCATGGCCACCGGCTGGAGAGCTTCCAGTCGAACCACGAGGGGGCGCTGGTCGACCGGATCCAGTCGGCGCGCAAGGCCGGCGTCGACTTCATCGTGATCAACCCGGCGGCGTTCACCCACACCAGCGTCGCACTGCGCGACGCGCTGGCGGCGGTGGGCGTGCCGTTCATCGAAGTGCACCTGTCCAACATCCATCGCCGCGAGGCGTTCCGGCACCACTCGTACCTGTCGGACCTGGCGACCGGGGTCGTGGTCGGCCTCGGCCCGATCGGATACCGGCTTGCCGTGCAGGCTGCGATCGAATCGCTGCGCGCGGGCGACGCCGCAGCACCGGCGCGGCGCTCCCCCAGAAAGGCCTGAATCCATGGACTTGCGAAAACTCAAGACGCTGATCGACCTGGTCGCCGAGTCGGGGATCTCCGAGCTCGAAATCACCGAAGGCGACGGCAAGGTGCGCATCGTCAAGAGCCAGCCCGGCCCGGTGACCATGCAGGCGCCGATGCAGATGGCGGCACCCGCGGCCGCCGCGCCGGCGACGGCGGTGGCCGCGCCGGCTGCCGCCGTAGCGGCGCCGGCGGCGCCCGAGGGCCACCTGGTCAAGTCGCCGATGGTCGGCACTTTCTACCGCTCGGCGCAGCCGGGTGCCGAGCCGTTCGTCGCGGTCGGCAGCCAGGTCAAGGAAGGCGACACGCTGTGCATCATCGAGGCGATGAAGCTGATGAACGAGATCGAGGCCGACAAGAGCGGCACGATCAGGGCGGTGCTGGCCGACAACGGCTCGCCGGTGGAGTTCGGCCAACCGCTGTTCGTGATCGAGTGACATGTTCGAGAAGCTGCTGATCGCCAATCGCGGCGAGATCGCCCTGCGCATCCAGCGGGCCTGCCGCGAGCTCGGCATCAAGACGGTGGTCGTGCATTCGCAGGCCGACACCGAAGCAAAGTACGTGAAGCTGGCCGACGAGTCGGTCTGCATCGGCCCGCCGGCGTCGCGCGACAGCTACCTGAACGTGCCCGCGATCATCAGCGCGGCCGAGGTCACCGACGCCGAGGCGATCCATCCGGGCTACGGGTTCCTGTCCGAGAACGCCGACTTCGCCGAGCGCGTCGAGAAGAGCGGCTTCGTCTTCATCGGGCCGCGGCCCGAGTCGATCCGCCTGATGGGCGACAAGGTATCGGCCAAGGAGGCCATGACCAAGGCCGGGGTACCGGTGGTGCCGGGCTCGGAGGGCGCGCTGCCCGAGGATCCGAAAGAGGTCATGCGGATCGCGCGCACGGTCGGCTACCCGGTGATCATCAAGGCGGCGGGCGGCGGCGGCGGGCGCGGCATGCGCGTGGTCCACACCGAGGCGGCCCTTCTGAACGCGGTCGCGATGACCCGGACCGAGGCGCAGGCTGCTTTCAACAACGCGTCGGTCTACCTCGAGAAGTTCCTCGAGAACCCCAGGCACATCGAGATCCAGGTGCTTGCCGACGAGTACCGCAGCGCGGTCTACCTCGGCGAGCGCGACTGCTCGATGCAGCGCCGGCACCAGAAGATCATCGAGGAAGGCCCGGCGCCGGGCATCAGCCGGCGGCTGATCGACCGCATCGGCGCGCGCTGCGCGGACGCCTGCCGCAGGATCGGCTACCGCGGCGCGGGTACGTTCGAGTTCCTCTACGAGAACGGCGAGTTCTACTTCATCGAAATGAACACCCGGGTGCAGGTCGAGCACCCGGTCACCGAGCTGATCACCGGGATCGACATCGTCCAGGAGCAGATCCGCATCGCCGCGGGCGAGAAGCTGCGCTTCAGGCAGCGCGACGTCGTGATCAAGGGACACGCGATCGAGTGCCGGATCAACGCCGAGGATCCCTACAAGTTCACGCCTTCGCCGGGGCGGATCACCGCCTGGCATCCGCCGGGCGGCCCCGGGATCCGCGTCGACTCGCACGCCTACACGAACTACTTCGTCCCGCCGAACTACGACTCGATGATCGCGAAGGTGCTCGCCTACGGCGACACGCGCGACCAGGCGATCCGGCGCATGCGGATCGCGCTGTCGGAAATGGCCATCGAGGGAATCCAGACCAACCTGGCGCTGCATCGCGAACTGTTCGCCGACGCGCGCTTCGTGACCGGCGGGACCTCGATCCACTATCTCGAGCAGAAGCTCGCGCTGCGCGGGGCCTGAGGGCGCCGGTACAGCGCGGGGTCGCCGCACGCGAGACGCCCATGTGGTCCGAGATCGTCTTCGTCGTCGAGCGCGACGCGGTCGACGCGTGGTCCGACGCGCTGCTCGAGGCGGGCGCGGCGTCGGTGCAGGCCGAGGACGCCGACGCCGAGTCGGCCGACGAGGCGCCGCTGTTCGGCGAGCCCGGCGAGCCTGCGCCAGCGAGCGGCTGGCTGCGCACCCGGCTGGCCGCACTCGTCGACGCCGGTACCGACGCGCAGGCGCTGCTGGCGCGCGCCGGCGCGATCTGCGCGCATGACCCCCCTTCCCGCTTCGAGTCTCGTCCCGTGCCCGACCAGGACTGGGTGCGTGCAACGCAGGCGCAGTTCGCGCCGATCCCGGTCGGGCGCCGGCTGTGGATCACGCCGTCGTGGCACCTGCCCGGCGAGGGCGGCGCGCCGTCCCCGGTGCGCTCGATCGAGGGCCGGCACGCGATCGTCCTCGATCCGGGCCTCGCGTTCGGCACCGGCAGCCACCCGACGACGCGACTGTGCCTCGAGTGGCTCGACGAGCACCTGCGCGGCGGCGAGAGCGTGATCGACTACGGCTGCGGCTCCGGGATCCTGGCGATCGCCGCGGCACGGCTCGGCGCGGCGCGCGTCTGCGCGATCGACATCGACACGCAGGCGCTCGAGAGCGCGCGGCGCAATGCGGCCGTCAACGGCGTGACGCTGGACATCCGCGCGACGACCGACGCGCGGCCCGACCCGGCCGACGTGGTCGTCGCCAACATCCTCGCCAATCCGCTGCGGATCCTCGCGCCGCTGCTCTCGGCGCTGGTGGCGCCCGACGGCCGGCTGGTCCTCGCCGGCTTGCTGGACCGACAGGCTTCCGGGATCGCCGCCTGCTACCCGGCCATCGCGCTCGAGCCCTGGCGCTCGCTCGATGGCTGGACTTGTCTCGCCGGAGTACGCCGGTCATGATCGGGATCGGTTGCGCGCACGCCGCGCGTACCTTCCGCTGAATCACCGCTTCCCATGGCGCTCGCGACGACCTGCCCCCGGTGCAAGACCAGCTTCAAGGTGGTTCCGGACCAGCTGAAGCTGCGCCGTGGCCTCGTGCGCTGCGGTGCCTGCCAGCACGTGTTCTCGGGCATCGACTTCCTGCGCTACGTGGACGAGTCGAAGCGCAGCGAGGCCTCGCCTCCCGATGCGGTCGCGCCGCCGGCAGGCGACGACCTGAAGACCGCGTTCTTCCTGCCCGAGACGATCCTGGCCACGCCGTACGGCGAGCGCGAAGTCGACCAGCCACTGTCGGCGGCCGCTGCGGCGCTGAGCACGCCGCGGGAGGTCGCGCCGGCCGACGCCGGAGCGCAGGATCGGGAGCGCGCGGACGAGGCCACCGGCGCGGGCCCGGGCGACGCGGCGGACGCGGGCGCGCCCGCCGCGACTTCGCCGCTGATCGGAACCACGGACCTCGACCTGCTGGCGCTGCAGCCCGGCCCGCTGAGCGCGCCGGTGCCGTCGAGCGACGCGGCCGCTACGGCCGATGGCGGCGAGTGGCCGGGCAACGAGGTCGACTGGCCGTTCGACGTGCCGGTCGACGACGGCGGACCCGGAGCGGCCGACGCCGAGGCCGGCGCGCCACGGGCCGAGCGGGCGGAAGAGATCGCGGAAGCGGTGCCCGGAATCGAAGACTTGCCGGCATCCGGACTCGCGGCGATGGCCGAAGCGCACGGCGCGACGGAACGCGGCGAGGCCATCGCCTGGGAAGCCCGCCCGAGCGAAGCCGCCTCGATCGAGGTCTCCCCGATCGAGGCCTCCCCGATCGAGGCGGCAGCGGACGACGCGCAAACGGGCGAGCCTCGCGTCGAACCACCCGCGTTTGCGGAAATCGAAGCGTGGCCCGTCCCCCCGCCCCCCGCGCCCCCCGCGACCGACTCAGCCGACGCCGACGCCGACGATGCGGATGCGGAAGCGGAAGCGATCGGCCGCGCGGGGCCCGGCCCCGCAGCCGATCGCGACACGACGGGTTTCGAACCCTGGGACGCGACCGAGGCCGTCGACGGCGACGCGATCGTCGCCTGGGGAGCGGACGTCGGCGCCGAGGCCGAACCGAACGACGAGCGCGAGCCGATCGAATCGCTGACCGCGACGACGCCGGCCGGCTTCGCCGAGGCCGACCCCCGCGACGACAACCTGGCCGACGCCCTCGCCGACGCAGCGAGCCCGAGCCGCGGCCGCGCGCCGCTCGCTGCGCAGGCGGCGGCGTCGTGGGAACCGGCGCGGGCCGGGACGCGCGCGAGCGATCGCGAACGCGCCGTCGCCTTCGAGGCGCCGGACGCGCGCGACGACGAGACCGCGATCGACTACTTCTCCTCGGGCCGCCGGGGCGTCGGCTTCGTCGATCGGCACGGCCCGGTCGCGCTGGTTGGCGCGGCGTTGCTGGCCCTGCTGCTCGGCGCGCAGTGGGCGCTCGCGCAGCGCTCGATGATCGCCGCGCGCGTGCCCGCGCTCGCGCCGGTCATCTCGACGGTGCTGGCGCCGTTCGGGCTGCGTGTCGGGCTGCCGCGCGACCTCGAGTCGCTGACGATCGAATCGTTCGAGCTGCAGGCATCCGCCTCGCCCGGCGTGCTCGCGATGTCGGCGCTGCTGCGCAATCGAGCCGACTACGGCGTGCAGTGGCCGTCGATGCAGCTCACCCTCACCGATGCGTCCAACCGGGTGCTGGTGCGCAAGGTGCTCGGTCCCGAGGACTACCTGCGCGAAGCGGGCGGCGGCGAAGGGCTGCCGCCGCGCGCCGAGTGGCCGTTGCGCCTCGCGCTCGAAGCCAACGACCTGCAGCCGGCCGGCTATTCGGTCATCCTCTTCTATCCTTAGTCACGGGAGTCACGATGTCACGACGCGTGCTGATCAGCGGCTCGGTCGCCTACGACACGATCATGGTGTTCGAGGGCCACTTCAAGGATCACATCCTGCCCGACCGGGTGCACATGCTGAACGTCGCATTCCTCGCGCCGAGGCTCAAGCGCGAGTACGGAGGGTGCGCGGCGAACATCGCCTACAACCTGGGCGGCCTCGGCGGCCACCCGGTGGTGCTGGCGACGATCGGCCGCGACGGCGACGATTACCTGGCGCGGCTGTCGGCGCTCGGCATCGACGTGTCGCAGGTCCGGCGCCTGGACGCGCACTACACGGCGCAGGCCTTCATCACCACCGACCTCTCGGACAACCAGATCATCGCGTTCCATCCGGGCGCGATGTCCGACGCCCACGCCGTGTCCGCCGCGGCTGCGCAGCGCGCGGGCGAGCCGGCCGCGTTCGGAATCGTCGCGCCGAACGGGCGCGATGCGATGCTGCAGCACGCGCGCGAGTTCGTCGAGGCCGGCGTGCCCTACCTCTTCGACCCGGGCCAGGGGCTGCCGATGTTCGACGGCGAGGCGTTGCGCGGCTTCATCTCGACCGCGACCGCGGTCGCGGTCAACGACTACGAGGCGTCGCTGCTCGTCGAGCGCACCGGCTGGAGCGAGCCGCAGATCGCCGAGCGCGTTCAGGCGCTGATCGTCACGCGCGGCGCCGAGGGCTCGCGCGTCTACGAACCCGGGCGGATGACCGAGGTCGCGCCGGTGGCGATCTCGCGCGCGGTCGACCCGACCGGCTGCGGCGACGCGTACCGCGGCGGGCTGCTGTACGCGCTGGCCAACGGCGCGAACTGGGTCGATGCCGCCCGGCTCGGCAGCGTGATGGGCGCGATCAAGATCGAGCACCAGGGCGCGCAGAACCATCGCATCGAGCGCGACGACGTCGCGCGCCGCCACGCGCAGGCCTACGGCCGGGCGCCCTGGTAGAGCAGCGCCAGCAGCGCAGCGCGATCGAGCGCCGCCGACACCTCGAACAGCTTGCGGCGGCCGGCGGGTCCGGCGACGAGCCGCACCGAGCGCTTCGGCACGCCGAGCCGCTCGGCGAGGAACTGCGCGATCGCCTCGTTCGCGCGGCCGTCGACCGGCGGCGCGGCCACCCGGACTTTCAGGCAGCCGTCGTGCTCGCCGACGATCTCGGCGCGCGCGGCACCGGGCTGCGCCGCAATGCGGATCCGCCAGGCGCCCGGCGCGCCACTCAGCCAGATGGGCAGGGATTCGTCCACGCGGCAGCCGGCCGCAGGGGTCGCGCGCGCCGCGTCGCTCAGGCGGCGATCGCCATGAACGACGGCACCACCGACTTCAGCACCGTGAGCGCCAGCTGCAGCAGCAGGATCAGCACCAGCGGCGACAGGTCGACGCCGCCGATCAGCGGGAGGACGCGGCGGATCGGCGAGAGGAACGGCTGCGTCAGCGCGTCGACCGTCGGCGCGATCGGCGCGTGCGGGTTGACCCACGAGAGCACCGCCAGCAGCAGCACCAGCGCGGTGAGCAGCCACAGCGACCACTCGATCAGCCAGAACACCGCCAGCAGCAGCACCGCGCCGAAGGCCGGCGCGCGGCCGCGCCCGAAGATCATGATGTAGGCGATCGCCAGCACCAGCGCCAGCACCAGCGCCGCCGCCAGGCTCGCCCAGTCGACACTGCGCGGCCCCTTGCGCGCTGCCGGCAGCACGCCGCGCAGCGGCCGGACGATCCACTCGGTGATCGCGACGACGAACTGGCCGATCTGGTTGCGCGGGCCCAGCCCGAGCCAGTTCAGGTACGCGCGCAGCACGCACGCCGTCGCGAGCAGGCTGCCGAGCGTTTCGAGCAGGAGCCAGAGTGCTTGGTACATGCTGTCCGATCGGGAATCGCGGAGGATTCTCGCACAGGAAAAAGAATCCCGCGGCGTCTCGTCGACGCTCGCGGGACTCTGGATCGGCCGCGACGCCGCCCACCGGGGGCGGCGCCGCGCGCGGCGCAAGCGCTGAGGCTTACGGGCGGTTGCCGGTCGGGAACGGCCACGCAGCGGCCGGGTTCAGCGGCTTGGCCGCCGGGGCAGGCGCAGGCTTCGCAGCAGCCGGCTTCTTCGCAGCCTTCTTCTTGGCCGCTTTTTTCGCAGCCGGCTTCTTCGCGGCCTTCTTCGCCGCTTTCTTGGCGGTCTTCTTGACGGCCTTCTTGACGGCCTTCTTCGCGGTCTTCTTCGCAGCCTTCTTCACCGCCTTCTTGGCGGCAGGCCGCTTCGCGGCCTTCTTGGCGGCCTTCTTGGCGCCCTTCTTGGCGGCCGGCTTGCGCGCGGCTGCCTTCTTCACCGCCTTCTTGGCGGCGGGCTTCTTCGCGGCGGCCTTCTTCACCGCTTTCTTGGCGGCGGGCTTCTTCGCGGCTTTCTTCGCTGCAGGTTTCTTCGCAGCTTTCTTGGCGGTTGCCATGACGATCTCCTTTACTCAGGATGCAACGATGATGGAAACCCGTGCCTGGCCGCCCGAGGGCGGGTCCGGTACGGGCTATTCATCGGCGCAAGAACATCGTGCAAGCGTGTTGCCGTTCCTACGCTAATGAATTCGGGGCAAAAAAAACGCCGGGCCCGAAGGCTCGGCGTTTCTGCGAAGTCGCTTCCGTGGGAGGAACAGGGCCCCTGCGGCACCGGGTGCCGCCTCGTCGTCGCCGACTGCTCGTTCCTCTGTACTGCGATCGACCTCAATTCTGATCCTGTGTTGCGACGCTGCGCGTCCCGGTCAGTCCCAGGCCAGCGCGCCGCCAGTCTGGTACTCGATGACGCGCGTCTCGAAGAAATTCCGTTCCTTCTTCAGGTCGATCATCTCGCTCATCCACGGGAAGGGGTTCTCTTCCTGCGGGAACATCGGGTCGAGACCGATCTGCTGCGCGCGCCGGTTGGCGATGAAACGGAGGTAGCTCTTGAACATCGGCGCGTTCAGGCCGAGCACGCCGCGCGGCATCGTGTCCTCGGCGTAGGCGTACTCGAGCTCGACCGCGCGGTGGAACAGCCCGCGGATCCCGTCGCGGAACTGCGGCGTCCACAGGTGCGGGTTCTCGAGCTTGATCTGGTTGATCAGGTCGATGCCGAAATTGCAGTGCATCGACTCGTCGCGCAGGATGTACTGGTACTGCTCGGCGGCGCCGGTCATCTTGTTCTGGCGCCCGAGCGCCAGGATCTGCACGAAGCCGACGTAGAAGAACAGCCCCTCCATCAGGCACGCGAACACGATCAGCGAGCGCAGCAGCTTCTGGTCGTTCTCGGGCGTGCCGGTGACGAAGTTCGGGTCGGTCAGCGTGTCGATGAACGGGATCAGGAACTCGTCCTTGTCGCGGATCGACGCGACCTCGTGGTACGCGTTGAAGATCTCGCCTTCGTCGAGCCCGAGCGACTCGACGATGTACTGGTACGCGTGCGTGTGGATCGCCTCCTCGAATGCCTGGCGCAGCAGGAACTGGCGGCACTCGGGCGCGGTGATGTGGCGATAGGTGCCGAGCACGATGTTGTTCGCTGCCAGCGAGTCGGCGGTGACGAAGAAGCCGAGATTGCGCTTGACCAGCCTGCGCTCGTCCTCGGTGAGCCCGTTCGGGTTCTTCCACAGCGCGATGTCGCGGCTCATCGCGATTTCCTGCGGCATCCAGTGGTTCGCGCAGGTGGCGAGGTACTTCTCCCACGCCCACTTGTACTTGAACGGCACCAGCTGGTTGACGTCGGCGCCGCCGTTGATGATCCGCTTGTCCTCGACGCGCACGCGGCGCGCGCTCTGCGAGACCTGAGAGCCGGCGTGGCGGCGCGCATCGTCGGTGGCGGGCGCGGACGGGGCGGGCGCGACCGGCGCCAGGGCGATTTCCGCACGGTCCCGTGCGGATGCAGCATCGGCCGGAAGGCCCGGCACTCGGATCGGCGACGGCTGTGCCGGCGCGGCGGAAATCGGTTCGTCCCAGGACAGCATCTGATGTCTCGCTTCAATACTTTCAGGTAACTACCTGTATTGCCGCGAGATCCCGCTGTTATTCACAAGCGGGATCTTACGGCCCATGTTGATTGCTTGCAACGATCGGGCGACATTCGGCTTGACTTGACCGACGTTTTGTCGGTGTTCACGCAACACATCGTGCCGCGCGAGCACGCTTCGAACGCCATGTCAAGCTGCATCGCCGAAGCTCGCTCACTGGCACGCTTCGCAGGTCGGATCGTCGATCGAGCAGAACTTCGGTGCGGCCTCGCCCGCTGTCGCGGAATCCTGCGCAGCGGCAGACGCGGCCTGCTGCGACGCGTACGAGAAGCCGGCGCTCATCGCGCCCTCGGCCGACACCGCGTTGAGTTGCCCGATCTTGTCGGTCGTCGACTTCTCCGCGCTGGTGGCGCCGAGCGTGCGCAGGTAGTAGGTGGTCTTCAACCCGCGCAGCCAAGCCAGCGTGTAGGTCTCGTGCAGCTTGCGCCCCGAGGCGCCCGCCATGTAGATGTTCAGCGATTGAGCCTGGTCGATCCACTTCTGGCGACGCGACGCGCACTCGACCAGCCAGGTCGGATCGACCTCGAACGCGGTCGCGTAGATCGCCCGCAGTTCGGCCGGAATCCGGTCGATCTTCGCCAGCGAGCCGTCGAAGAATTTCAGGTCGGCGATCATCACCTCGTCCCACAGCCCGAGCTTCTTCAGGTCGCGCACCAGGTAGTCGTTGACCACGGTGAACTCGCCCGAGAGGTTCGACTTGACGTAGAGGTTCTGGTAGGTGGGCTCGATGCAGGCCGACACGCCGATGATGTTCGAGATCGTCGCGGTCGGCGCGATCGCCACGCAGTTCGAGTTGCGCATGCCGTGCTCGCGGATGCGCTCGCGCAGCGCCTGCCAGTCGAGGCTCTCGGAGGCGTCGACTTCGACGTAGCCGCCACGCTCGTCGGCCAGCAGCTTCAGCGTGTCGTGCGGCAGGATGCCGCGGTCCCACAGCGAGCCGCGGAAGCTGGCGTAGCGGCCACGCTCCTCGGCGAGTTCGGTCGACGCCCAGTAGGCGTGGTAGCAGACCGCCTCCATCGAGCGGTCGGCGAACTCGACGGCCTCCGCGCTCGCGAACGGCGTGCGCATCAGGTGCAGGCAGTCCTGGAAGCCCATGATGCCCAGGCCCACGGGCCGGTGCCTGAGGTTGGAGTTGCGCGCCTTTCCGACCGCGTAGTAGTTGATGTCGACGACGTTGTCGAGCATGCGCATCGCGGTGCGGATCGTGCGGCGCAATTTCTCCTGGTCCAGCACCCAGCGCCCGCCCTCCTCGCGCATGTGCGCGACGAGGTTGACCGATCCGAGGTTGCACACCGCGATCTCGCTGTCGCTGGTGTTCAGCGTGATCTCGGTGCACAGGTTCGAGCTGTGCACTACGCCGACGTGCTGCTGCGGCGAGCGCAGGTTGCAGACGTCCTTGAACGTGATCCACGGGTGGCCCGTCTCGAACAGCATCGACAGCATGCGCCGCCACAGCTGGACCGCCGGAACCTTCTTGAACAGCTTCAGCTCGCCGCTGGCCGCTCGCGCCTCGTGGCGCAGGTAGGCCGCCTCGAACGCCTTGCCGTACAGGTCGTGCAGGTCCGGGCAGTCGGAAGGCGAGAACAGCGTCCACTCGCCGTTCTCCATCACCCGCTTCATGAACAGGTCGGGAATCCAGTTGGCGGTGTTCATGTCGTGCGTGCGCCGCCGGTCGTCGCCGGTGTTCTTGCGCAGCTCGAGGAACTCCTCGATGTCGAGGTGCCAGGTTTCGAGGTATGCGCAGACAGCGCCCTTGCGCTTGCCCCCTTGATTGACCGCGACCGCGGTGTCGTTGACGACCTTCAGGAACGGCACGACGCCCTGGCTCTTGCCGTTGGTCCCGCGGATGTGCGAGCCGAGCGCGCGCACCGGCGTCCAGTCGTTGCCGAGGCCGCCCGCGTACTTCGCCAGCAGCGCGTTCTCCTTGATCGCCTCGTAGATGCCGTCGAGGTCGTCGGAGACCGTGGTGAGGTAGCACGAGGACAGCTGCGAGCGGTGCGTGCCCGAGTTGAACAGCGTCGGCGTCGAGCTCATGAAGTCGAACTTCGAGAGCAGCTCGTAGAACTCGATCGCGCGCGCCTCGCGGTCGATCTCGTTCAGCGCCAGCCCCATCGCGACCCGCATGAAGAACGCCTGCGGCAGCTCGATCCGCGTCTCGTCGACGTGCAGGAAATAGCGGTCGTAGAGCGTCTGCAGGCCCAGGTAGCCGAACTGCAGGTCGCGCTCTGCCACGAGCGCCGCGCCGAGCCGCTCCAGGTCGTACTGCAGCAGCGCCTGGTCGAGCAGCCCCGCGTCGACCCCGCGGCGCACGAACCGCGGGAAGTACTCGGCGTAGCGGGTCGCCATTCCGGCCTGCGAGACTTCCTCGCCGAGCACCTCGCGGCGCACCGTGTGCAGCAGCAGCCGCGCGGTCACCTGGCTGTAGGCGGGGTCCTTCTCGATCAGCGCGCGCGCCGACAGGATCGCCGACTTGTGCACCTCCTCGATCGGAACGCCGTCGTAGAGGTTCTTCACCGTGTCGCCCAGGACCGCGTCGGTGGCGACGAAGTCGCCCAGCCCGACGCAGGCGGAATCGATCAGCGCCCGAAGCGCCTGCAGGTCGAGCGGCTTGCGCACGCCGTCCGCGACCACGTGAAGCGCCGGGCGCTCGGCCTCGTCGCGCTCGCGCAGCTTCGCCGCGCGCTCCTGGGCGCGGCGCTCGCGATACAGCACGTAAGCGCGCGCCACCTCGTGCTCGCCCGAGCGCATCAGCGCGAGCTCGACGTGGTCCTGGATGTCCTCGATGTGGAAGGTCGCACCACCGGGCTTGCCGCGCAGCAGCGCGCCGACCACCGACTGGGCCAGCTGCTCGACCAGCTCGCGAACGCGCGCGGACCCGGCGCCCTGGCCGCCGTTGACCGCGAGGAAGGCCTTCGTCATCGCGATCGCGATCTTCGAGGGCTCGAAGGCGACGACCGCGCCGTTGCGGCGGATGACCTTGTAGGCGGCGTAGGCGGGGGCGGCCACCGCAGCGCCGGGCCCGGACGCGGCGAGCGGCGGCAACGGGTTGATCGGGGTCGATTGCGCGTTGTCGGCGACCCATGTCATGCGTGCTACCTCCGGAGAATCGATGGACGAAGACCCGCATCCGCGGGTCGCAGGGGCGGGACGGTGCGCCAGGTCGCGTTCGGTCGATGCGACGGCGGCCGCCACTATATCTAGTGCGGTTGCCGTGTTTGCGCCCAATTGTAGTGGTCGAAGCAGCGACGGGCAAGCGGAAATCCGAGTTCGCGCATGCTCGCCGGACAGCGCTCGACGCGAGCGCGCCCGCGTTTGGCCCGGCCCGTCGCGCACCGCCCCGCGACCGAATGCCGCGACGCGCCCCGACTTCCGAACGAACCGCGAAGAAGACGAGCGCCGATCAGAAAGGACGCACGAGCCCCCGCGCCTCGGGCATCGCAAGCACCCGGTCCCAGTCGAAGTGCGGACCCGGATCGTGCTTGCGCCCCGCAGCGACGTCGCTGTGGCCCGCGATCCAGCGCAGCGGATGTCGCGTCCGCAGCAGCGCGAGCAGCTTCGCGAGGCGACGGTACTGCGGCTCGGTGAAGCGACGCGCGCCGTCTCCCTCGAGCTCGACGCCGAGCGAGAAGTCGTTGCAGCGCTCGCGCCCCATGAAGCGCGACGCTCCGGCGTGCCAGGCGCGCGCATCGGTCGCGACGAACTGGAGCAACTCGCCGCGACGCCGGATCAGGAAGTGGGCGGACACCCGCAGTCCCCGCAGCGCCTCGAACGACGGGTCGGCACGCGGGTCGAGCCGGTTCGTGAACAGCCGCTCGATCGCGTCGCCGCTGAAGCGTCCCGGCGGGAGGCTGATGTGGTGAACCACGAGCAGGTCGATCGCGACGCCCCGAGGGCGCTCGTCGAAGTTCGGCGAAGGCACGCGCCGCACGCCGGCGAGCCAGCCCGGCGCCTCGCGCGGCGACGGCACTAGCTGATCCCGAGGCGCTGCATCCGGTAGCGCAGCGCGCGGAAAGTGATGCCGAGCAGCCGCGCCGCCGCGGTGCGGTTGTAGCGCGTCTTTTCGAGCGCGCGCTGGATCGTGTCGCGCTCGATCTGGTCGAGGTAGTCGGGCAGCGACTCGGGGATCCCGTCCTCGGAGACGCGCACCGGGCGCCGCTCGGTCGCGGGCGCCGCGGCGTGCGCCTCGGGCTCGGTCGCCGGCTCGGCGCGCTCGTTCTCGTCGGCGTCCGAGACCGTCGGCTTCAGGCCGAGGTCCTCGACGTTGACGACCTCGCCGTTCGAAAACGCCAGCGCCCGCTCGAGCATGTTCTCGAGTTCGCGCACGTTGCCCGGGAAGTGATAGCTCTGCAGGTAGCGCACGGTGACCGACGCGAGCCGCGGCGGGTTCGCCATGCCGGCCCGCTCGGCCAGGCGCGCGAGGATCGCCTGCGCGAGCGACGGAATGTCCTCGAGGCGCTCGCGCAGCGCGGGCAGCTTCAGCTCGATCACGTTCAGGCGATAGAACAGGTCCTGGCGGAAGCGCCCCGTCGCGACGCACTGGGCGAGGTCCTGGTGCGTGGCGCTGATGATGCGCACGTCGACCGCCTCCTCGACGGTGGCGCCGACCTTGCGCACGCGCTTCTCCTGGATCGCACGCAGCAGCTTGACCTGCATCGCCAGCGGCAGGTCGGCGACCTCGTCGAGGAACAGCGTGCCGCCACTGGCGGCCTGGAAGAAACCGTCGCGGTCATGGTCGGCGCCGGTGAACGCGCCCTTGCGATGACCGAAGAACTCGGCCTCCATCAGCGCTTCGGGAATCGCGCCGCAGTTGACCGCGACGAACGGCTGCGCGGCCCGCGGGCCCGACTGGTGGATCAGGCGCGCGGCGAGTTCCTTTCCCGAGCCCGACTCGCCGGTGATCGACACCGGCGCCATGCTGCGCGCGAGTCGCTGGATCTGTGCGCGCACTTCCTGCATCGCTGCCGACTCGCCCAGCAGCTGCCAGGCCGGGGCGCCGGCCGCCGGCTCGCCGGCGCCGCGCGCGGCGGGCTGCTGCGCCGGCAACTGGATCGCCGAGCGCACCAGGCTTCGCAGTGCGTCGAGCGCCACCGGCTTGGCAAGGTAGTCGAACGCACCGGCCTTCAGCGCGGCGACCGCGTTCTCGGCGCTGCCGTACGCGGTGATCACCGCCACAGCCGTCTGCGGAAAGCGCCGGTTGATCGCGGCAACGAGCGCGAGGCCGTCGCCGTCGGGCAGCCGCATGTCGGTCAGGCACAGCGCGTAGGACTGGCGCTCGAGCAGGCCGTCGGCCTCGGCCAGGCTGCCCGCGCAGTCGACGTCCAGGCCCATGCCGACCAGCGTCAACTCGAGCAGCTCGCGAAGGTCGGCCTCGTCGTCGACGACCAGCACGCGCGGCGGGCGGCCCGCGGCCCGGGCGGCCGGCGCAGACTGGATGTCGGCGGAATCCTTCATCGGCGGGCTCGATCAGTCTCGTTGCGGCTCGATGACGAAGGCGCTGCGGTAACGCGCCGACGGCGCGCCGGTCTCGTAGCGGATCGTCGCCGCGTTCGCGCTGCACAGCTCGCGCGCGAGGTACAGGCCGAGCCCGGTGCCGCGGCTCTCGGTCGTGAAGAACGGTTCGAACGCGTGTTCCAGCATTTCGGTGGGAAGGCCGGGCCCGTCGTCGGCGACGGTCAATTCTAATCGATGGGGCTCGCGCTCGCGCCACGCGACCAGGACGGCGCCCTCGTCCGACGACGCGTAGCGCAAGGCGTTGCCCAGCAGGTTCAGCAGCACCTGGCGCAGGTGGTTCGAGTCGAAGCGGATCGGCCGGTCGGATTCGAGCCGGACCGCAATGCGCCGCGGGTCGGCCCCCGAAGCGGCGACGAACTCGGGCACGAACGTCTTCAGGAACGACGGCAGGTCGATCGACTCCTCGGCCGCGCGCTCGCGGCGCGCGATCGACAGCACGTCGCCGACGATCCGGTCGATCCGGACGGTGTTGTCCTCGACGATGCGGGCGAGCCGCGCCAGCGCCGGATCGGCCAGACGCTCGGCGAGCAGGCTGTTGGCGTGACGGATCGCCGCCAGCGGATTGCGCACCTCGTGGGCGATCGACGCCGACAGGCGGCCCATCGACGCCAGCTTCAACTGCTGGGCCCGCTCCTCGATCAGGCGCTGGTCTTCGAGCATCACGACCGTGTCGCCGCCGGAATCGTCGCCGCCGAGAAACCGCAGCCGGATCCGGGCGGTGCCGCCGCGCGGCGCCGGCAGGTCGATCTCCGACTCGGCGTGGCCCCTCGCCCCGTCTTCGCGCCAGCGCGCGTACGCGCGACGCAGCGCTGCCCAGCCGGATCCGCCTTCGGCCCCCCCGCCCGCCAGCGACGGTGCGCCGCTCCCGACGCCGAGCAGCGCTCGCGCGGCCGGATTCATCGTCGTGACCGCGCCATCGGCGCCGACGATGAGCACGCCCTGCTGCAACTCGGCGACCACCCTCGACGTCACCGCCAGTTGCCGGCGCAGGTCGTCACCGCGGCGACTGGCGATCTGCTCCTGGGCGTAGAGCCTGGTCGCCAGCCAGTTCACGGTCATCGCGGTCGCGAAGCAGGCAATGCCGACCAGTCCGGCCATCACGGTCACGCCTTCGACCTCGCCGCCGCGAAGCAGCGCCCAGCCCGCCTCGAGGAGCACCAGCAGCGTGGCCACGGCCGCGAACGACGCTGCCATCCGCCGGGTCGAGACGATCGCCGCGCCGGCGAGCGCCGCGATCAGCAACACGACGACACCGCCGCGCAACCCGCCGGCCGCGTGCATCATCGTCGCGAGCGCGACGAGGTCGGTCAACGCATGCACGACGAGCATGGAGTGGAAGCGCGCGTGGAAGCGGTGCAGCGTGGACAGGAACACGATCGCCGCGAGCAGGTAGACCACCGCCGCCCGCTCGAACAGCACCGGATCGTCGAGCCGCGCCGCGAAACGCCCGACTTCCTGGAGCGGAAGGAAGGTCAGCAGCAGCAGGGCCACGGCGACCCTGCTGGTCGCGAGCCAGCGCAGCGCCGCCCGGTACGACGCGGGCGGGAAGTGCGCGGCCTCGGGCGTCGGCGCCGGGTCGAGACCGGTGGTCATTCGCGCGTTTGCGCGGCCCGGTCGGCGTCGCGGTGCGCGCGATCGCAGTAGCTGCGATCGCCGTCGACGAAAGCGTCGGAAGCAGGGAGGAACACCCCGCAGTGCGCGCACTGCACCATCATCTCGCCGGTGACCTTGCCGGCGGCGCTCGCGCCGGCACCCGCTTGCTCGTGCCGCGCGTCGGCCGCGCGCCGCGCCGCGTCGCGCTTGCGCTGGCTGATCGCGACCAGCCTGAAGGCCAGGTAGGCCAGCGCGACCAGCGCCACCCAGGACAGCAGCTTGCCCATCAGCGCCGGTGCAGGAACACTTCGAGCACGAGCCGGCTGCCGACGTAGGCGAGCAGCAGCAGCGCGAACCCGCCGAAGGTCAGCCGCAGCGCGGTGCGACCGCGCCAGCCCCACATCCAGCGCCCCAGCAGCAGCACACCGAACACGACCCAGGCGATCAGCGTGAAGACGGTCTTGTGGTCGAAGCGCAGCGGCTGCCCGAAGATCTCCTCCGAGAACAGCACGCCGCTCAACGCGGTCAGTGTCAGCAGCGCAAAGCCGAGCGCGATGAAGCGGAACAGGATGCGCTCGAGCACCAGCAGCGGCGGCAGGTCTTCGAGGAAGCGCGCGAACGGCGACATGCTCCGCGCGCCGGCGCCGTCGGCGCCGCCGTGCAGCGCGCGCTCGGCCGCCGTCATCAGCAGCGCGTGCAGCGCCGCCATCGCCAGCACGCCATAGGCGAGCGTGCCGATCAGCAGGTGCGGCAGGAACAGCGGCCGCGTCGCCTGCGCGCTGAGGTCGAGGCCCGGAAACAGCAGCGGCAACGGCACCGACAGCGCCGCCACCGGCAGGACGACGCTGCGCAGTGCCTCGACGCGCACCGACAGGCCTTCGATCCAGAGCACCGCGACGCCGATCCACAGCGTGGCCGACAGGATCGGCGCGAAGCCGAAGCGCCAGCCGGCCTCGCCGAAGATCGCCGCGTACAGCGCTCCGGCGTGCAGCGCCAGGCCCACCAGCATCAGCGCACCCGCATATCGGGCCGGCATCCGCCACGCGACCAGGTAGGCCAGCGCGGCGAGCAGGTGAACGATAACCAGTAGAATCTGCACTGATCCAGTTTACTCCAAGGCCATGCTCGAGAACCTGTCGCAACGCCTGAGCCGCGTCGTCAAGACGATGCG
>JAMLIR010000028.1 GCA_023954045.1 Burkholderiaceae bacterium
CGCCCGGCCCCCTGCCGCCGAATGCGCCATACAGATCGGCGACGAGGATCTGCGCGCGCTTGTAGAAGCGCACCTCGCGGCGATTGTGGCGGGCAGTATCGCGGAACGACGGGAGCGCGCGCAGCACCTCGGCGATCAGTCGGGAGGACGAGCCGTTCGCCGCCCGGATCGCGTGCAGGAACGTGCCCTCCCACTGCTCGACTAGCGCGATGCCGACCTCGCGGAGGTGCGTCATCCGCGCGTGCAGAAGCGGGATCGTGTCGCAGCCGGAGTCGCCGGCCAGGATTTCGGAGACATCGGCCTCGGTGATCGTGCCGAGCAGGTCGCCGTCCCAGAGCGGGAAGCCGGATTCCACCGACCGGCGCAGCGCGACTGCCAGCGCGGCGTAGCCGTTGTAGGTCGTATCGTTGTGGGTCACCTGCCAGCGCGGTTTGCCACTGTTGGGGAACGACCAGAAGCAGAAGTTCAGCGCATCAACAACCAGGACGAGGTTGGCTAACCGGGCCGGGTCGGTCGAGGTCGGGTGCAGCAGACGATCCCAGTCGGCCTTCGGCATCGGCATCTCGCCAAGAAGCGTCGCGACGCGCTCGATCTGCAGCGGGTCGATCTGGACGAGTGGCGACGACTGGACAATCGGGCGTGTACTCTCCAGCACACGAAGCGGATCACGCGAGAGATCGAGGTCCAGTGGGATGGTCATCCGTGTCCTCCTCTCTGGTGAGACTGAGCATACGGGCTTGAGACGTGCGAGGGAAGAGCTTGCGGTGTTCCATGCTATTCTCGTCGCGCGGATGTGCTCCCAGTCGTCGGGGTAGATGAGGCGCAGGTGATCGAGCCAGGGGAGCACGTCCGACGGGTCGCCGTGCAGCGGCATCGGTGGCCGGTAGAGGTTGAACACTCGCGCGCCCGGCTCCGGTATCCATCCACCCGCGTCGATGTGCTTGTTCTCGATCACCTCGGCCTCGCCCGGCGCCCACGTCATCTGGTGCAAGGGACGCATCTTGGCGAGCCAGGCGGCTGGCGCCATGCGTTTGGCCGGTTTCATCGGGTCGGCAGGCCAGTCGGCCACGGCGGCGTTCACCGAGGCGCCGGGCCACAGCTCGCGCGTGGGCGCATACAGGTACTGCCCCCGCGGCAGGTAGCAGTAGAAGTCCTCCAGCCGGCGTGCGGTCGCGTCTCGCGTCGCGTCCGTTTCACTCACCATCTCGGCGGCCTGGCGAAGCAGATCAGCATCGACATGCGTCATGCCTTCGCCCCCATCGTCGTGACGTGATCGAGGAACCGGAACAGGTGCCCGATCCCGCGGCCCTCGCAATGGCCGTGAAAGCACTTGAAGGCGCCCACCATGTTGTTCTCGGGCGCCGGCTCGCGATACGCGCTGCCGGTCGTGACGCCCCCCGAGTGTTCATGCGACCAGGGACAGGTGATCGCGTGCCAGCCGTCGCCCAGCGGCGTCTGGTACATGCCGAGGCCGTGCAGCCGGCCGAGTACGTCGGGCAGCGGCGCGTCGCGCGGCACTCGCGTCGTCCGGGCCGGCGGTGGCGCCAGATCCAGCCCGTAGGCCTCGGCGATCTCGTCGGCCTTGTACGTCAAGTGCTCGCGCACCTCGACGACGCGATGCAGCCACGGCCCCAACTCGCGCGGCTTGTTGTTCGTACCCTCGGGGAGCCGCCCGTAACGGGTCACGCCCTTCATGCCGGGGTCGCGCCCATCGGTGGCCAGCCCGGCCGCGACCATCCGCTCGACCAGTCGCTCGGCGAGGTCGCGATCGGCGATCGGCGGGTCGAGTTTTAGCCAGCCCTGGCAGTTGCCCGGACTCGTCTCGACCATGACCGTGAACGGCAGCGCGATCGAGCGCTCGGGAACCTTCGTGCCGATGTCGTCGAACATGACCATGTGCATGGCGGAGAAGTTGACCTTGCGACGCCGATAGCGGCCCCCAGAGGCGAGGAACGACGAGACAGCTACGTAGGTGTTGCCGACGCTCGGAACACCGCCGAGACGCCGCACTGGCCAGCCTGCCCAAGCGCCCCGCTCGACCTCGGCCGGCGGACTGCTGAACGCCGTCACCCAAGGCAGCGCGCCTTCGGGCAGCTTGGCGAACATCAGACGGATGAACTCAGCGTTCGTCACCGCACGCCCCCGCCTCGCATCCAGCGGTTGATTCAGCTCGGCCAGCGCGCAGGGCGATCTGCGATGCGACCCCGAGAACGCGACGAAGCTCGGCCACTGGCCACGCGAGCCTGCCGTTGATCCGAAGGGGGCGCAGCGCCCCGTTCTCCAGGCACGCCCAGACGCGCAAGGTCTGCGGCTGGCGGTTCAGATGGTAGGCCGCGCAGTCGGTCGGAACGACCGCGCGGGTCTCCAACTCGAGCGGCGGGAAGCGCTTATCCACTTCCGCCTTGTGTTCACCGTTCATGTGACCATCGCCGAAGAATCGTCAACGGCACCATCTCACGGTGAATGCCCTCGAAAGTCGAGGAAAGGTCGGGGTCTCAAATCATGAGATTAATGACCTTGATCGGATCAGAACGGCAGAACCTGACGGGCGACCGCGTCAACGATTTCGCGATCGAGTCCAAGGTCAATGGCGCACTGGTCGACCGCATCCAGCCACACCCCGACGAAAGGGTCCGTGTGCCGTGATTGCCTACCACCCTCCGATGAGGTACGCGCTTGCTTCACGGCGTGCTTGATCTGTTCAATCAGCCATCTCATCCGACGCTGAATCGTGGTCTGGGAACACCCGTAGGTTTCCGCGAGCGACGCTTGGATCCACTCACGCTTTTCGCCCGATGCGAGCAGCCGCGCGATCTCTTGGTTCAACTCTGCCCTCTCGGCGTCGGTCAACTTCCCTCCGGAGCCGGACGGACGGCCACTGCGTGCCCGCGTGAGGCCTAGCGCGATGAATGTCTCGGTGGAGGCGAATGCGTTGCCGGCAGGACGTCGACGGATCGCTTCTTTCAATGCTTCCGCCACGTAAATAGCAACGCGGTGGTCGATCGATTCTCGCGCGACCGCGCGACTGATGAAGTAGTCAAGCAGTCGGAGTGCGACTTCGGGGAACTCACCTGACCTCGCTTGGTCGATCATCTCGTCAGCACAGTCATGCACCAGGCGGTTCAGCCGCTCGCGAGGCGCCTCAGTCTTATCCGTCGCCATATGTCTTGCTGCCCCTTCCCGTCGGTATAGGCGTGGGCGTGGTTGGCCTACCGTGTGTCCGTGCCGCCCACCACACGCAGCGTCGCGGACCTATCCTGCGCGATCTCGCCCTGCGGCGGCTCGATCCCAGCCTCGGTCAGGATCCAGGTCTCGATGCGGACATGCCAGAGTCGCAGCAGATCGCGTGGACGGACCCGGTAGTGCTTCTCCGCGAGCGCACTCGCCTTGTGGCCCTGGATCTGCGCGACGATGCCGACAGGTACCTCGACCCACTCGGAGAGCGTGCCGAAGCTGCGGCGCAGGCCGTGGATCGTGACATGGGGCAGGCCAGCCGCCCGCACCGCCCTGGTGTGCGCCTTGTTCGGGTCTTGGATGCGCCCGTTCGCGGCCCTGTGACTCGCAAATACCCACGGCGAAGGCTTCCGCTTCGCCTGCGCGACGACCGGCCGTCCAGGGCGGATCTTCTTGGGCGCCGGCGGCTTCTCGTTGCGCGCCTTCAAGTCCCGAAGGAGCGCCGCGACGTAGGGGGTCAACGGGATCGTGCGCTCGTCCTCGACCTTGTCGCCGAGCCGCATTCCCCCCCAGCGGAAGTCGATATCCTCCCAGCGCAACGCCATCAGTTCTTCGCGCCGTGCGCCGGTGAGCAGCAGGCATTGGAGATAGGCCGACAAGGTCGGGGAAAGCTTGCGCACTTCCGCGAACCACGCGGCCAGTTGCTCCCGTTGCAGGGCGTCATTCTTCGCTTTCGACTTGCCGACCTTCTCCCGAGTCCGGCGCCCCTTACAGGCGTCCGCCCGCGCAATGTCCCGGTACTCGGGATGCTCGGCGCACCAGTTGATGAAGGCGCGCAGAAGCCGGAATCCGAGCGCCGCCCGCGCCGGCCGAGTCCTCGTCTCGTTGGTGACCCATTGTTCCACGGCCGCGGCGTCGATCTCCGCCAACGGGCGGGCCAGAAGTGCTCGCAGCGGCCCGGGCTTCGTGATCTTCTCCTTCGACCGCCTGCGCTCCTTGCCACCCGCGTCCACGAAGGCCAGGTGATCGACGTAGCTACGGCCTCGCCAATGCGGTCGGCGCTCCTTACAGTAGGCAGTCCATGCTTGGAGGCCCGACAGTTCCAGACGCAGACGTGCCGCCTTCGCGTCGGCTCGCTGCTGAGCCTGCTCGGCAATCAGCCCTGCCTTTTCCAACCGAGGATCGACGCCTTGGCCCACCATCCGCGCGAGCCGTTGCGCCTCGTCGTCCGCGGCAGGAGCCAGTGGTCGGCCATTCTTGTCCCGCGGCGCGCGAATCTGCATCGACGCCGGCCCAATGGTCATTCGGATCGTCTGCCGGCCGAGCTTCGATTCGTAGATGAACGACTTGATGCCGGCGGCCGTGACCCGAAGCCCCAAGCCTGGCTGGTCGGTATCGCGGTAGATCGCCTGCTGCTTGCCCGGCGGACACACCGCGCGGTCCACGCTCGCGCGCGTGAACCGAAACCGCTGCCGCTCGCCCGTCTCAGCACTCCTCGCCACGGCGCCCTCGAATCGTCTGGATGTTCGTACAGGCTTTGTCCGTGTAGCCACCATGTAGCCACCGTGACCGCATCAAGATCAACATTTCGAAATATACGCTGAATCGCGGAGAGGCGCACCAATGCTTGTTTCCCGAGGGAGCAGGGGATCAGATCAACGCTTCGGAATACCGTGGAAACTGCATTCCATCGGACTTTTAATCCGTTGGTCGCTGGTTCGAATCCAGCACGGCCTACCAACATCTTCAAGGGCTTGGCGGTGACGTCAGGCCCTTCGTGTTTGTCGCCGCCGAATGCTCACCGCCGGCGACGGGTTCATCCCGCCGCCAGCGCCGAGAGCCACTCCCCCGCTTCGGTGAAGGGCTTCCTGCTGCGCTCGGCACGGCAGCGGACGTACGCGCCCTCGATCGACGTCAGCACGAGGCTCGCGAAAGATCGCGTACGCTTCGCGTCGCCGAGGTCGAAATGCGCGGCGATGCAGTCGACCCAGCGGGTGCACGCGCCAGCGAGCACGGGCTGCAACCGGACGACGTCCGCATCGAGATCGAGGCTGACCGCGCCGACGGCGCAACTCCTCAGGTAGCCGGCCTCCTCGACGCGCCTGGCGAACGCGGCGAACAGGGCGCGGACCTTTTCCTCGGGCGCCTTGCGGCTCGAGAGCGCGGCGTCGATGAAGCCGCACACCCGTTGCGTGTAGACGGCGAGCGCCTCGGCCGCGAGCGACAGCTTGCCCTCGGGGAAGAAGTAGTAGACCGAGCCCTTGGGCGCGCCGCTCTCGCGGACGACCTCGTTGATGCCGGCGCCGGACAGGCCGGAGCCGCGCATCAGCGAGATCGCCGCCTCGATCATTCGCTCCCGGCTGTCGTTCGCGTCTGCCGCCTTGCGCGCCATCGCTTGATTAATTATGTAGACTGGTCTATATATTAGCACGTTCCGCTTCGCCGGGGAGGCCGCCATGAACGTCGATGCCGTCGAGTCCCCGCACGACCTGGCCACCATCGAGCGGCAGCGGCGAGTCGACCTCGCCGCCTGCTACCGGCTGGTGGCGCTCTACGGCTGGGACGACCTCGTGTTCACGCACATCTCGGCCCGAGTCCCCGGCCCGGAACACCACTTCCTGATCAACCCGTACGGGATGCTGTTCAGCGAGATCACTGCGTCCAGCCTGGTGAAGGTGGACCTCGACGGACGCAAGGTCGACGACAACCCGCACGGCGTGAACCCGGCAGGCTTCACGATCCACAGCGCGGTGCACGCGGCGCGCGAAGGCGCGACCTGCGTTCTGCACACACACAGCGTGAACGGGGTCTCGGTGGCGGCGCTGGAGGACGGCGTGCTGCCGCTCTCGCAGCACTCGATGTTCGTACTGGCGTCGCTGGCGTATCACGACTACGAAGGAGTCGCCCTGGTCGACGCCGAAAAGCCGCGCCTAGTACGCGACCTCGGGGACAAGCGCTACCTGATGCTGCGCAACCACGGGCTGCTCACGGTCGGTCGCAGTGTCGCCGAGGCATTCGTGGCGATGTACATGTTCGAGACCACCTGCACGATCCAGGTGCGCGCCCAGGGCTGCGGCAGGCCGCTGCGGCGAATCGGCGCGTCGATCCTCGAGGGCGCGCCGGCGCAATGGGAAGCCGTCACCCGCGGCACCGGCGGCCGCCTGGCATGGCCGGCGCTGCTGCGTCGGCTCGATGCGATCGATCCGGGCTACCGGCACTGACGCGGGCGCGCCTCGAATGCGCCGCGCCCGCACGGGCGCCGTGCGCAGGCGTCCGCGCCGGGGGCACGGTTGCAAACCGGCCGGGCTTTGGCTACAAGGGACGACGGCGCGGCAGCGGACGGATCGGCGCCCGCGCGGCCGCGTTGCCGGTTCCGTGCCCCGGGGAGTCCTGTCGATGACCGAGCTCTGGCTGTTCCTTCACTTCGTGGCCGTCGTCACCTGGATCGGCGGGATGGTGTTCGCGCATTTCTGCCTCCGCCCCGCCGCGCTCGCGACCTTGCAGCCGCCGCAGCGCCTGCCGCTGATGGCCGCGGCGCTCGGGCGCTTCTTCGCGCTGGTGGGCGCGTCGCTGGTGCTGCTCTGGGGCAGCGGGCTCGCGATGTTCGCCGGGATCACCGGCTCGGGTGGCAAGCCGCCGTTGTCGTGGAACCTGATGGCCGCGATCGCCGCGGTGATGACGCTGGTGTTCCTCTGGATCGTGCTGCGGCTGCATCCGCGCATGCGCAGCGCGGTCGCGGCTTGCGGGTGGCCGAACGCCGCTGCCGCGCTCGACGCGATCCGCCGCCTGGTGGTTCTGAATCTCGCCCTGGGCTTCCTGACGATCGCGGTCGCGACGCTCGGCCGGCTGGCGAACTGATCGCCGCCCGAAGCGAGGCGCGCGCCCGCGGCACTAGAGCTGGAAGCCCACCGACCGCACGATGCCCTCGAGCACGTCGCGCCCCCACGAAGGCGCCCGCGCCTCGTAGGCGCCCGACTGCTGCGCCTGCGCGTCGATCCACCCGGCGATCCAGGCGGTTTCCTCCGCGCCGTAGAAAGCCGTCATCAGCTCGAAATTCACGAACAGGCTGCGCCCGTCGAGATTCGCCGAGCCGCAGAGCGCGAGCTGCGCGTCGACGACGACCGCCTTCGCGTGCAGCATCGCGGGGTACAGCATCACCTGCGCGCCGGCGGCGGCCAGCGCGCGCAGCGCGCGCTCGCGCGCCCAGTCGGCCATCCAGTGGTTCGAGCGCTTCGGCACGACCAGCGTCAGGCGCACGCCGCGCCGGCACGCGATGCACCAGGCCGCCAGCAGCGCGTCGTCGGGAACGAAGTACGGCGTGACGGCGAGGATGCGCGCGCGTGCGTGGTAGGCCGAGGCGAGCAGCAGCGCGTGGACCGTGTCGTCGGCGTAGTCCGGCCCGCTGGGCACCAGCTGCGCGGGCGGTCCGCCGTCCACGCCGGACGGCGGCGCCACTGTCCGTGCGGCACGCGGCGACTTGCCCCAAGCGGCGGCCCAGTCGTGGTCGAAGATCTCGTGCGCCTGCGCCGCCAGCGGCCCGCGCACGACGAAGCTCAGGTCGCGCCACGCCGGCCGACCGGGCGCGTCGACGAAGTATTCGGCCGCGAGGTTGCGCCCGCCGCTCCAGACGCACTCGCCGTCGGCCGCGACCAGCTTGCGGTGGTTGCGCAGGTTGGTGCGGCCGCGCACGGGATTGCGCAGCACCGGCATGAACCAGCGCACCGCAACGTCGCCCGCGCGCAGCTCGCGCGCGAGCCGGCGCGAGGTGCGCAGGCCGCCGATCGCGTCGAGCAGCACCCGCACCTGCAGCCCGCGCCCGGCGGCGCGCACCAGCGCCGACGACACCGCGGCGCCGACCGCGTCGTCGGCGAGCACGAAGGTGCTCAGGTCGACGCGCTCGCGCGCGCCGTCGATCAGCGCGACCAGTTCGCGCAGCGATGCCTCGCCGTCGGCCTGGAATGCGATCGAGCGGTTCCGCGCCGGCGACGGGACGCCGAGCGCGGCCAGCAGCGTCAACGCCCAGTCGGGGCCCTCGGCGCCGGCTGCCAGCGGGGCGCGCGGCGGCGGACGCCGCCGCGCGCGAGCGAGCTTGCGCGTGCCGAAGATCAGGAACAGCGGCGTGCCCAGGTAGGGCAGCAGCGCGATCGACATCACCCAGGCGATCGCGGCCGACGGATGCCGATGCTGCTGCCCGATGCGGGTCACCATCACGTAGATCAGCAGCCCCACGAAGACGAAGGCGCCGTGCTCGAGCGGTGACAGCGAGAGGGGCCAGTGCATGGCGGCTGCGCGCGGGTGGTCGGCGGGCCAACATAGCACGAGGCCGGGCCGCGCGGGGCGACGCGCCGGCGGGCGCCGCCGCAGTGGCCGGCCCCGCGCGGGTTAGCATCGCGCCTGGCGCAACGCCCGGAACCCGGCCGAAGATGGAGCCTTCCCGCAACATTCCCCGAACCGTCTGGGTGCTCGGCGGCGTGAGCCTGTTCATGGACATGTCGTCGGAACTGATCCACGCGGTGCTGCCGGTCTACATGACCGCGGTGCTCGGGCTGTCGGCGCTCGCTGTCGGCATCGTCGAGGGCATCGCCGAGGCCACGGCGTCGATTTCGAAGGTGCTGTCGGGATACGTGTCGGACCGCTTCGCGCGGCGCAAGCCGCTGGTGCTGCTCGGCTACGGGCTCTCGGCATTGACGAAGCCGATGTTCCCGCTCGCCGACGGCGCGATCGGCGTGGTCGCCGCGCGCTTCGCCGACCGCGTCGGCAAGGGCATTCGCGGCGCGCCGCGCGATGCGCTGGTCGCCGACGTCACGCCGCCCGGGCTGCGCGACGCCGCCTATGGGTTGCGCCAGGCGCTCGACACGGTCGGCGCGTTCGTCGGCCCGCTGCTCGCAATGCTGTTCCTCTGGCTCTGGGCCGACGACCTGCGCGCGGTGCTGTGGGTCGCCGTCGTGCCGGCGTTGGTCGCGGTGGCGCTGATCGTCGCCGGCGTCGAGGAGCCCGAGGTCGCGCGACCGCACGATCGCAGTGCCCGGATCCGCCTGGCGAGCGTCGCGGCGCTGCCGCCGGCGTTCTGGCGCCTGATCGTGCTCGCGGCGCTGTTCGCGCTGGCGCGCATCCCGGAAGCGTTCCTGGTGCTGCGCGCGCAGGAACTCGCCCTGCCGGTGCTGTGGATCCCGATGGTGATGATCGCGATGAGCGCGGTCTATTCGGTCGCCGCCTACCCGGCCGGGGTGCTCGCGGCGCGCTTCGGGCGCGGCGCGCTGCTCGCCGCGTCGCTGGCCACGCTTGTGGCGGCGCAGGGTGCGCTCGCGGCGTGGCCGGGAAGCCTCGGACTCTGGGTCGGCGCCGGGTTGTGGGGCCTGCACATGGGGCTGTCGCAGGGCGGGCTGTCGGCGGCCGTCGCCGCGGTCGCGCCGCCGGCCAGCCGCGCGACCGCGTTCGGCGTCTTCCACTTCGTGACCGGAGTCTTCCAGCTCGCCAGCGGCGCGGTCGCCGGCTGGCTCTGGCTGCGGTTCGGCAGCGCGGTCGCCTTCGGTACGGGAGCGGCGTGGGCCCTGCTGGCGCTGGTCACGCTCGCCACGGCGCTGCCGGGCGCCGGCGCGGCCTCGTCGGACTTGCGGCCTTGAGCCCCTGGCGGGCGCGCGGCCCGCACCGGCTTCGGCGTCAGCGCACCTTGCCGAGCAGCACCTCGACGTTGCCGAGCAACTGCTCGAGGTCGGCCTGGCGGCCCTTGCCGTCGCGCATCTTCGAGGACAGCTCCTGCTCCATGAAGCAGACCGTCATCCGCACGTAGGCGCTGTCGAGCGCCTTGCGCACGGCCGAGATCTGCTGGGCGATCTGCATGCAGTCCTCGCCCTCGTCGACCATGCGCTGGATGCCGCGGAGCTGGCCCTCGGCGCGGCGCAGCCGGTTGAGCAGGTCGGTGCGCGACGCCTCGTCTTTCAGTACGGTCATGGTGCAGGAGCCATTCGTGGGATTCACCGCGATTCTCCTCCAGATGCGACGACTTGCGCCACGGCCGGCAGTTCCGGTATCAGCAGGCGTTGCTGGCGCAACCCGCGCACCGTGCCGAGGACGAGGCCGGCGATCACGACCGAGGTCGCGGCCAGCGCGAACAGCGCCAGCAGCGCCATGGCCGGGCCGCCGCCGTTGGCCGGGTCGGCGAGCCGGAGCGTCAGCGCGGTGAACGCGGCCAGGGGAAACGACACCGCCCAGTGCGTGATCCCGAACTCCAGCGCGACGATGCGCCGCGCCTGCGTGAGCGCCCAGAGCAGGAAGAACAGCGCCATCCCCCATGCGGACCACGCCAGCAGCGGCGGCGCTCCGAACTGCAGCGCGTCGAGCCCCAGCACCGCCGGCGGCGCGACCATGATGAAAACCGTCGGCATCAGCTTCTCGGGCCAGAGGCCCGCCTGCGCGATCCGCACCAGCAGCAGCACCAGCACGATCGGCCAGAAGAGCAGCCCGATGCCGGCCTGCGCGGCCGATGCCGCCGGGTAGCCGAGCGGCACGCCCGCCAGCGGCACCAGGACGTTGCCCACGATCGGGACGACCGGCGCGGGGGTCAGCGACGCCCAGGCGAGGCCGGCCAGCCCCATCACGATCGAGAACCACCCGAGCGCGAGGAACCGCAGCGGCGAGCCGGGCGCGGCCATCTCGGATCGCACCGGTTGTCAGCGCGCGCAGGTCGACGGGGTGTCGGGCACGCCCAGCTTCTTCAGGATCATGCCGAGGGGGCACAGGTTGCTGAAGCCGAACTGGAACAGGTTCAGGCCGACGAACGCGGTGAGCGCGAGGAACCACTTCGAGACGAACAGCGGGCTGCCCTCGATGCCCAGCGCCAGCGAGATCAGGATGAACGAGCCCGCGAAGATGCGGATGAGACGTTCGACGTTCATGAAAGACTCCATGCAAGGTTGAGGAAGGAAAAGGAAAGGGAAAACCGTCAGGCGGCCTCGTAGCGCTTGCGATACACCGCGTAGAAGAGCACCGGGATCACCACCAGCGTCAGCATCGTCGACACCAGGATGCCGAAGATCAGCGCGACGGCCAGGCCGTTGAAGATCGGGTCGTCGAGGATGAAGAACGCACCGACCATCGCGGCGAGCCCGGTCAGCGCGATCGGCTGCGCACGCACCGCGGCCGAGCGGATCACCGCGTCGCGGAACGCCACGCCCTCGGCCAGCTGCAGCTCGATGAAGTCGACCAGCAGGATCGAGTTGCGCACGATGATGCCGGCCAGCGCGATCATCCCGATCATCGACGTGGCGGTAAACTGCGCGCCGAGCAGCGCGTGGCCCGGCATCACGCCGACGATCGTCAACGGGATCGGCGCCATGATGATCAGCGGCATCAGGTACGAGCGGAACTGCGCGACCACCAGCAGGTAGATCAGGATCAGCCCGACCGCGTAGGCCGCGCCCATGTCGCGGAACGTCTCGTAGGTGATCTGCCACTCGCCGTCCCACTTGATCGCGTACTGCTTCCAGGCCTCGCCGGGCTGGCGGATCCAGTACTCGCCGAGCGCGCCGGTGCCCGGGAGCGCCGCTTCGGCGAGCGCGCCGCGGATCCCGAACAAGCCGTACAGCGGCGAATCGACGCCGCCGCCCATGTCGCCCAGCACGTACTGCACCGGGCTCAGGTCCTTCGTGTACAGCGGCTTGTCGATCACGCCGCGCTCGACGCGCACCAGTTCCGACAGCGGCACCATCGTCCCGTTCGCGGCCTTCAGCGGCAACGCGAGCAGCGCGTCCAGACCCACCTGCGACTCCAGCGGAAGCTGCAGGCGCACCGGCACCGGGTACTTGCTGTGGCCGTCGTGCAGGTAGGCCGCGTCGACGCCCGACAGCGCGCCGTGCACCGTCTGGGCGATCGTCGAGACCGGGATGCCGAGCGATTCGGCGCGCGAGCGCTGCACGCGCAGGAACGCGCGCGGCGCATCGTCCTTCACCGTCGTGTCGACGCCGACGATGTGCGCGGTCGCGCCGAACGCGCGGGCGATTCGCTGCGCGAGCTCGCTGCGGCCGGCCTCGTCGGGACCGTAGACCTCGGCGACGATCGGCGAGAGCACCGGCGGTCCCGGCGGCACCTCGACGACCTTCAGCTTCGCGCCGTGGCGCCCGGCGATCCTGTCCAGCTCCGGGCGCAGGCGCGAGGCGATCGCGTGGCTCTGGTCGTGGCGGTGCGCCTTGTCGACCAGGTTCACCTGCATGTCGCCCAACTCGGCCTCGGCGCGCATGTAGTACTGGCGCACCAGGCCGTTGAACGTGATCGGCGACGCGGTGCCTGCGTAGCCCTGCAGGTCGCGCACCTCGGGCTGCTTCGCGAGGAACGCGCCCAGGTCGTGCAACACCGCCGTCGTGTCTTCCAGCGGCGCACCCGCCGGCATGTCGACCACGAGCTGGAACTCGCTCTTGTTGTCGAAGGGCAGCATCTTCAGCACGACCCACTGCACGACGACCAGCCCCACCGAAAGCGCCATCGCGCCGAGCACGCCCGCGGCGAGCAGCCAGCGCCTGCGCGCGCTGCGCAGGAACGGATCGAGCAGCGCGACGAACACCCGCTGCAGGCGCCCGACGGTCGCCTGCGCGGCGGCGTCGTGAACGTCGCCGTTCGGCGCCGCGTGCTGCTTCATCAGCTTCAGCGCGAGCCACGGCGTGACGGTGAACGCGATCGCCAGCGACAGCGCCATCCCCATGCTGGAGTTGATCGGGATCGGGCTCATGTACGGGCCCATCAGCCCGGTGACGAATGCCATCGGCAGCAGCGCCGCGATCACCGTCATCGTGGCGAGGATCGTGGGGCCGCCGACCTCGTCGACCGCGCGCGGAATGATCTCGGCGAGCCGCGCGTGCGGCTCCAGCTGCTGGTGCCGGTGGATGTTCTCGACCACCACGATCGCGTCGTCGACCAGGATGCCGATCGAGAAGATCAGCGCGAACAGCGACACCCGGTTCAGCGTGAAGCCCCAGGCCCAGGACGCGAACAGCGTCGCGGTCAGCGTCAGCATCACAGCGGCGCCGACGATCACCGCCTCGCGGCGGCCCAGCGCCAGGCCGACCAGCAGGATCACCGAGCCCGTCGCGAACGCGAGCTTCTGGATCAGCTTGTTGGCCTTCTCGGCGGCGGTCTGGCCGTAGTCGCGGGTGACGGTCGCCTCCACGTCGGGGGGCAGCAGGCTGTTGCGCAGCTCGTCGAGCCGCGTGCGCACGGCGCGCGCGACGTCGACGGCGTTCTCGCCCGGCTTCTTGGTGACGCTGATCGTGACGGCCGGATAGACGCGCCCGGCCTCGGCGGCGCGCTCGGCGCGGGTCTCGGGCGGCGTCGTCGCCGCGTCGGCCTCGCCCGCGCTCGCGCCGGCACCCGGCGTGAACCAGACGTACTGTTGCGGCTGCGCGGCACCGGCTTCGATGCGCGCGACCTCGCGCAGGTACACCGGCCGACCGTCGTGCACGCCGACGACCAGCGCACCGACGTCGTCGGCCGAGCGCAGGAACTCGCCGGTCTGCACGCTCAGCATTCCCTTGCCCGACGGGTCGACGACGCTGCCGGCCGGCATGCCGAGGTTCGCGGCTGCGAGCACCTGGCGCAGCTGCGCGACGTCCAGCCCGCGCTCGCGCATCCGCGTGGGATCGAGCGCGACGTTCACGATGCGACCCGGCCCGCCGATGGTCTGCACCTCGCGGGTGCCCGGCACCCGCTTGAGCTCGACCTCGACCGCGTGCGCGACGCGCTCGAGTTCGACCGCCGGCGCCGCGTCGCGCCGCCACAGCGTCACGGCGAGCACCGGCACGTCGTCGATGCCCTTGGGCCGCACGATCGGCGTCAGGATGCCCAGGTCGCGGGGCAGCCAGTCCTGGTTGGCGTTGAGCACGTCGTACAGGCGCACCAGCGCCTCGGTGCGCGGCACGCCGACCTGGAACTGCACGGTGAGCACCGCCAGCCCCGGGCGCGCGATGGAGTAGGTGTGCTCGATGCCCGCGATCTGCGACAGCACCTGCTCGGCAGGGCGCGCGACCATGTTCTGCACGTCGGTGCTGGACGCCCCGGGGAAGGGGATCAGCACGTTGGCCATCGTCACGTTGATCTGCGGCTCTTCCTCGCGCGGCGTCACCAGCACCGCGAACAGGCCGAGCAGCAGCGCGACCAGCGCCAGCAGCGGCGTGATCGCGTTGGCCTGGAACGCGCGCGCGATGCGCCCGGAGACGCCCAGGCGCGGGGCTTCGCTGGCCGGCGCCGCAGCGCCGGTGGAATCGTTGGGTTTCATCGGTTCGTGCCCGGCCACGTCAACGCGCGCCTTCGGCCGGCGCCGGCTTCGCGCCGGCCAGGCCTGCCCTGACCGGATCGACCGCGATGCGATCGCCGGGCTTCAGGCCGGCCAGCACCTCGATGCCCGCCTCGCCGTGATCGGCGCCCACGCGCACCGCCTGCAGCACGAACGCCTGGTCGCGCGCGACGTAGACGCCAGTGAGCTCGCCGCGCCGAAGCACGGCCCCTGCCGGCACCGTCAGCCGCTCGGACGAGCCGCCCGCGAAGCGCACGCGCACGCTCTGGCCCGGCACCGCGCCGGCAACGGCCGTGGCCGGCAGGTCGAGCCTGAACTCGACGGTCTGCGAGACGGGATCGGCGCCGGGAAGCCCGACGCTGGCCGACGGCGCCACCCAGTCGCCCGACGGCATCCGCACCTGCACGCGCTGCGCCTGCCGCGCCAGCGCCTGCTGCGAGGCCGGCACGTAGGCCACTGCGCGCATCGGCTGCGGCGCATAGACGGTGACGATCGCGCGGCCCGGCGCAGCCAGGTCGCCCGCCTCGACGTGCGTGGCGAGCACCAGGCCGTCGTACGGCGCGACCACGTTGGTGAAACTGCGCGCCAGCGCGGCCTGGCTACGGCCGGCCTGCGCCTGCTGCTGCCCCGCCTGCGCGGCCTTGAACTGCGCCTCGGAGACATCGAGCGCCGCCTGGCTGATGAAGCCCTGCGCGCGCAGCAGCTTGCTGCGCTCGTAGCTCGCTCGCGCGTTCGCCAGTTCGGCCTGCGACTGCGCGACCGCTGCGTCGCTGCGCGCCAGCCCGGCCTGCGCCTCGCGCTCGTCGATCCGGGCCAGCACCTGCCCTGCGCGCACGGCGTCGCCGGCACGCACCGACAGCTGCACGACGTTGCCCGATACCTGCGCGGCCACCGTGCTCTGGCGCACCGCCTGCAGCGTACCGTCGAGCTCGAGCCCGGCGCCCACTGCGCTGGACTGCGCGGCCACGGTGGCCACCACCGGTCCCTGCTGGGCGACCGCGAGCGACGCGGCCGAACCGAGCGCCACCGCCAAGGCGGCCGCTGCGGCGCGGGAGCGAACTGTCGTCATGTGCATTCTTCCGTCTGACCTGGCCGGTATATACCCTGCCCCGTATTATTGGATACCCCGCCCCGTATGTCAAGGGCGGGTGGGTGAAACGACGACCGGGTCGTCGCAGGGCCCCGCGCGGCATCGACAGCATGGACCGCCGGCGTCCCCATTTCCAGCGCGCGGCGCCGCGAACGGCCCCGGGCGCTGGTATCCTGCCCGCTCGATGACCTCCGCGCCCCTTCCGCGCTGGCTCGGCGTTGCGCTGTTGCTGACGATCGCCGCGACCTTCGCCAGCAACCACGTCGCCGCCCGGCTCGCGTTCGACCACGGCGCCAACGTGGCGACCGCGGTCGCGGTCAGGTCGGCGGGCACCGCGCTGTTCGTGCTGGCGCTGCTGCGCCACGCGGGCGTCGCGCCGCGGATGCCGCTGCCGACGCTCGGCCGGGCCGTCGCGATCGGCCTGCTGGTCTCGATCCAGAGCCTGTGCCTGTATTCGGCGGTCGCGCGGATCCCGGTGGCGTTGGCGCTGCTGGCGTTCAACACCTTCCCGCTCCTGCTCGGCCTGATCTCTTGGGCCGCCGGTGGCGAGCGGCCGTCGCGACGCGCGTTCGTCGCGATGCCGATCGCGCTCGCAGGACTGGCGCTGGCGCTCGACGTCGCGGGTCTCGCCCGGCCCCCCGCCGGCACCGCAGCAGCCCCGGCGTCGATGGCCGCGGGGGTCGCGTTCGCCCTGGGCGCCGCCGCGTCATTCGCCAGCGCGCTGTATCTGACCACGCGCTGGCTGGGCACCACCGACGGCCGGCTGCGCACGCTGGTCCTGATGCTCGTCGTTTCGGCGGTCGCCATCGCCGGGGGCGCTCTCGGCGGCAGTTTCGCCTGGCCGCGCGACTCCATCGGCTGGGGCGCGCTGGCCGCGCTGACCGTGCTCTACGGTTCGGCGATCACCGCGTTGTTCGTGCTGCTGCCGCGCCTCGGGGCGGTGAACAACGCGGCGGTGCTCAACTTCGAGCCGATCGCGGCCCTGCTGCTCGGCTGGGTCGTGCTCGACCAGCACGTCGCCCCGATCCAGATCGGCGGGGCGCTGGTCGTGATCGGCGCGATCGTCATGCTGACGACCGGGCGACGCTGAGCGTCGACGCCCCGACCGGGCCACGAGCCCCACCCCCGGGCGTCGGCCCGATTCCCGACGTAGCCGGACGTTCAGAACCTCCCGCCGAACTTTAGGCGCTTTTACCGCATCTTCGGTCGCGGATGGGCGCACGATCCATGCAGTTGCTGCACATTTAGATTTGTCTAAATGTTGTTTCGACGCTATACTCCGCAAGCTCCGCCCACGACACAGAGAGGTTTTGGCTCATGTGCGGCTTTGCCGGCGAAGCACGTTTCGACTCCACCCCTGCCGATATCGGCACCGTCGCCCGGATGGGCGCCACCCTCCGGGACCGCGGTCCCGACGCCTCCGGGGCCTTCCAGCAAGGATCGATCGCACTGGCGCACCGGCGCCTGCGGATCATCGACCTGTCCGAGCACGCCCAGCAGCCGATGACCGACCCGTCGCTGGGGCTGACGCTGGCGTTCAACGGCTGCATCTACAACTACCGCGAGTTGCGCGCCGATCTCGAGGCGCTCGGATACCCGTTCTTTTCCGACGGCGACACGGAAGTCGTGCTCAAGGCCTTCCACGCCTGGGGGCGCGATTGCGTACGGCGCTTTCACGGAATGTTCGCGTTCGCGGTCGCCGAGCGCGACAGCGGAACCCTGACGCTCGCGCGCGACCGCTTCGGCATCAAGCCCCTGTACCTGGCGCCGGTCGCAGGCGGACTCCGGTTCGGCTCGTCGCTGCCGGCACTGCTGGCGGGCGGCGGGCTGGATACCTCGATCGACCCGGTCGCCCTGCACCACTACCTGAGCTGGCACGCGGTGGTGCCGCCGCCGCACACGATGCTGTCGGGCGTCCACAAGCTGGCGCCGGCCACCGTCGCGAGCTGGACCGCAGACGGCCGCTGCGAGACGACCCGATACTGGGACCTGCAGGTGAAGGCGGACCCCGCGCTCGCGGCCCTGCCCGAGGCGGAACGCGAGCGGCTGGTCGAGGACGCGCTGCGCGTCGCGGTTCGCCGCCGGATGGTGGCCGACGTCCCGGTCGGCGTGCTGCTCTCGGGCGGCGTCGATTCGAGCCTGATCGTCGCGCTCCTCGCCGAGGCCGGCCAGCACGACCTGAGCACGTTCTCGATCGGCTTCGAGGCAGCCGGCGGCGAGGCGGGTGACGAGTTCGCGTTCTCCGATCTGGTCGCCAAGCGCTTCGGCACCCGCCACGCGCGGATCCGGATCCCGACGTCGGAGCTACTCGCGGCGCTGCCGGGGACGATCGCCGCGATGAGCGAGCCGATGGTCAGCTACGACAACGTCGCGTTCTACGCGCTGTCGCGCGAGGTCTCGCGGCACCTGAAGGTCGTCCAGAGCGGCCAGGGTGCCGACGAGGTGTTCGCCGGCTACCACTGGTACCCGAAGCTCGCCGACAGCGCCGACCCGGCGCGCGACTACGCGGACGCGTTCTTCGACGTCGGCCACGACGGCTACCTGGCGACGGTGGACGATGCGCGCGCGACCGACGACGCGAGCCGAGCGTTCGTCGAGCGCGAGTTCGCCGCGGCGCACGGGGCGACGCCGGTCGAGAAGGCCCTGCATCTCGACACGACGGTGATGCTCGCGGACGACCCGGTCAAGCGCGTCGACAACATGACGATGGCCTGGGGCCTGGAGGCGCGCGTGCCGTTCCTCGATCACGAGCTGGTCGAACTGGCGGGGCGCCTGCCGGTGAGCGACAAGCTGGGCGACGGCGGCAAAGGCGTGCTGAAGTCGATCGGGCGCCGGCTCCTGCCGCGCGAGGTCGTCGACCGGCCGAAGGGTTACTTCCCGGTGCCGATCCTCAAGTACCTCGACGGCCCGGTGCTCGACATGGTCCGCGACGCCCTCGGCAGCCGCGCCGCGCGCGAGCGCGGGCTGTTCCGCCCCGCGGCGGTCGAGCGCCTGCTCGCGGCCCCCGCCGAGCACATCACCCCGCTGCGCGGCTCGAGGCTCTGGCAGGTCGCGCTGCTCGAACTGTGGCTGCAGGCGCGCGGGGTCTGACCCGGCGCCTCGGCAAGGAGGATTCGATGACGATGACGAAGACCACGGAAGACCGCGACCCGATGGATCCGGTGCGGATGGCCTCGCTGAAGCACTGGGGCGACCTGCCCGAGGGTGCCAGCGAGCGGATGACCGACGAAGCCGAAGTCGACTGCGGCTGGGGCCGGCTGATCTTCGGCCAGACCTACGGCTCCCCGGAACGACTCGCCGAAGCGATTCGCCGCGAGGCGCCGGGCCACCGTGACGTCGCGCTGTACATCCGCGATCCGCACGTAGTCGTCGCGCTCGCTCCGCAGCAGCTGTTCCTGGACCCCTCGCACACGTTCAGGCTGGCGCTGCGGGCCGCGCCGCTGGAAGCGCCGCCGGCCGCTGGGCTGCGCATTCGCGCGGCGCGGGCCGAAGACGAGGCGGCAGTGAACCGCATCTACCTGTCGCGTTCGATGGTGACGGTGCGCGACGGCTTCTTCGCCGATGCGCAGGACGACGCGGCGCTGCTGCTGCTCGTCGCCGAGGACGCCGACAGTGGCGCGGTCCTCGGCGCCGCGACCGGCGTCGATCACGTCGTGGCGTGCAACGATCCCGACGCCGGCGCGAGCCTCTGGTCGCTCGCCGTCGACCCGCAGGGCACGCGCCCCGGCGTCGGCGAGGCGCTGGTGCGCGCGCTCGCGGCCCGCTTTCGCGCGCGCGGCCGCAGCTACCTGGACCTGTCGGTGATGCACGACAACGCCGAGGCGATCGCCCTCTACGAAAAGCTCGGGTTCGAGCGCGTGCCGGTCTACTGCGTCAAGAACAAGAACCCGATCAACGAGAAGCTCTTCGTCGGGCCCGACAGCTTCGGCGAGCTGAACGTGTACGCGCGGATCCTGGTCGACGAGGCGCGGCGCCGCGGGATCGGCGTCGAGGTGCTGGACGCCGGGCACGGCTACTTCCGCCTCGGACTGGGGGGGCGAACGATCACCTGCCGCGAGTCGCTGTCCGAGCTGACCTCGGCGATCGCGATGAGCCGCTGCGACGACAAGCGCGTCACGCGGCGGGTGCTGACCGACGCGGGCCTGAGGATGCCCGAGCAGATGTTCGCGGGGAGCCGCGACGCGCTGCGCGCGTTCCTCGCGCGTCACGGCCGCGTCGTCGTCAAGCCCGCGCGCGGCGAACAGGGCCGCGGCGTGAAGGTCGACCTGCGCAGCCTCGCCGAGGTCGAGCGCGCGATCGCCGGCGCGCGCCGGTTCTGCGAAGACGTGATCGTCGAGGAACTCGTGCCGGGCGAGGACCTGCGCGTCGTCGTCATCGACTACCGCGTCGTCGCGGCCGCGACGCGCAGTCCCGCGCAGGTGACCGGCGACGGCCGGAACAGCGTGCGCACGCTGATCGCCAAGCAGAGCCGTCGCCGCCGCGCGGCCACCGGCGGCGAGAGCTCGATCCCGCTGGACGCCGAAACGCGGCGCTGCGTCGAATCGGCCGGCCGCTCGATGGACGCGGTGCTGCCGGCCGGCGAGACGCTGGTCGTGCGCAAGACCGCGAACCTGCACACCGGCGGCACGATCCACGACGTCACCGAGCGGCTGCATCCCGAGCTCGCGGCGGTCGCCGAACGCGCCGCACGCGCGCTGGAGATCCCGGTGGTCGGCTTCGACTTCATCGTTCCCGACGTCGAAGGCAGCGCCTACGCGATCATCGAGGCGAACGAGCGGCCGGGCCTCGCCAACCACGAACCGCAGCCCACTGCCGAGCGCTTCGTCGACCTGCTGTTTCCGCAGACGCGGGGGCAGGCATGAGCGCGGCGCCGACGACGACCGGACCATCGCCTCGCGATGCGTCGCTCCGGCACGCGTCGCCGATCGACCGCGCCTACCTGCTCGACGTGCTCGGCCGGCTGCTCGCGATCCGCAGCCCGTCCGGGATGACCGACCAGATCGTCCTGGCGGTCAGCGAGGAGCTCGACGCACTGCGCATCCCGCACAGCCTGACGCGGCGCGGCGCGATCCGCGCCGACCTCGAGGGCGCGCGCCACAGTCCCGACCGCGCGATCGTCGCGCACCTGGACACGCTGGGAGCGATGGTCAAGCAGGCGAAACCGAACGGCCGGCTCGAGCTCGTGCCGATCGGCCACTGGTCGGCGCGCTTCGCCGAAGGCGCGCGCGTCACGGTGCACGCCGACGACGGCCGCTACTTCCGCGGCACCATCCTGCCGCTGAAGGCCTCGGGCCACACCTGGGGCGACGAGATCGACGCGCAGGCGACCGGCTGGGCGCACGTCGAGCTGCGACTCGACGAGCGCTGCCACGGCGTCGACGACCTGGTCCGCCTCGGGGTGAACGTCGGCGACACGGTGTCGATCGACGCGCAGCCCGAGTTCTGCGACAACGGATTCGTCAACGCCCGGCACCTCGACGACAAGGCCGGCGTCGCGGCCCTGCTGGCGGTGGCCCGGGCCTGCCGCGAGAGCGACGCGCCGCTTCCGGTCGACTGCCACCTGCTGTTCACGATCTCGGAGGAGATCGGCGTCGGCGCCTCGCACATCCTGCACGGCGACGTCGCCGAACTGGTGTCGATCGACAACGGCACGATCGCACCGGGCCAGAACACCTGCGAGTACGGCGTCACCGTCGCGATGCAGGATTCGTCCGGCCCGTTCGACTGGCACCTGACGCGTCACCTGCTGGCGCTGTGTCGCGAGCACGCGATCGAGCACAGCCGGGACGTCTTCAGGCACTACCGCAGCGACGCCGCGGCCGCGGTCGAAGCCGGCAACGACATCCGCACCGCGCTGGCGTGCTTCGCGCTCGACGCGTCGCACGGCTACGAGCGCACCCACGTCGACTCGCTGATGGCGCTCGCCGACCTGCTCTACGCGTACGTCTGCAGCGAGCCGCTGTTCCGGCGCGACGCGATGAAGCTCGGGCCCGTCGCCGACTTCCCGCAGCCGCCTCCGGCGCCCGGGCAGCCGTCGGCCGACCCGGCGATCGCCGACCAGGCGCCGCCGCGTCAGCCCGGCGGCGAGTCGCTCGCCCGCGCCTGAGCGAATGCGCCGAGCAGCGCGTCGGCACCCTGCGCGCCGCTGACGCCGACCCTGCCGTCGACGACGAAGAACGGCACGCCGCCGATGCCGAGCTCGCGCGCCTCGAGATCGGCCTGCCGCGCGCGCTCGAGCGCGGCGCCGTCCTCCAGCGCCGCGCGGATCGCGGCCTCGTCGAGCCCCGCCTCACGGGCGAGCGCCGCGAGGGTTTCGCGCGAGGTCAGGTCGGCGCCTTCGACGAAGTAGGCGCGAAACAGCCGCTCGACGATCGTCTGCTGCGCCTCGCCCTGCGCCGCCGCGATCAGCGCGTGCGCGCGCAGCGTGTTGGGCTGGCGAGCGATCTTCGCGAACTCGGGCGCGAGCCCGACCGCGTGCGCGGCCGCGCTGACCCGCTGGTAGATCGCGGCGGGATCCGAGGCTCCGAACTTCTCGCGCAGGTAGTCGGCTCGACTCATGCCCTCGTCTGGCAGGTCGGGGTTCAGCTGGAACGGGTGCCAGCGCACCGCCGGCTCGGGCGCACCCGGATGCGCGGCGCGCCAGCGCCCGAGCGCCGCTTCGAGCTGGCGCTTGCCGACGTAACACCACGGACAGACGACGTCCGAGACGACGTCGATGCGCAGCGCGTCGCCGGCGGGTTCGAGGATCGGGTTCATCGGATCTCCGGCTGAATCAATCGCGGGGCCGCTGCTCATCTGGATCTCCCGCCCAGCCGGGCACGCGCCAGTCGCGCGCCAGCGCGACGAGCCGCAGCCCGGCGGTGACCACGATGCCCGCGACGAGCGCCTGCCAGTCCGCCCCGAGCACGCCGGCGACCGCGAGGAACGCCCACGCGCCGGCGAACGAGCACACGGCATAGGGCCGGTGATCGCGGAAGATCGCCGGCACCTCGTTGCACAGCACGTCGCGCATCACGCCGCCGAACACGCCGGTCACGACCCCCATCAGCGCGCAGGCGATCGCTGGCTGCCCGATCTCCCAGGCCATGCCGGCTCCGGACGCGCTGAACAGTCCCATTCCGAACGCGTCGGCCCAGAGCATCGGCCAGGCCGGCGGCGTCGGGCGCGCCGCGTGCAGCCAGAGCCAGCCGACGACGACCAGCGCGAGCACGGCCCAGACGTAGCCGCTGTGCGTCACCCAGAAGAACGGCCGGCGATCGAGCAGCAGGTCGCGCAGCGTGCCGCCGCCGAAGGCCGCGAAGAAGGTCACCGCCGCGACCCCGACGATGTCCATCCGCTTGCGCGTCGCCTCGATGAATCCCGACAGCGCGAACGCCAGCGTGCCGGCGACCTCGATGGCCGACAGCAGCACGCCGGCGGGCAGACCCCCGTTCATCGGGATGCCCCGGCCCGACGGCGACCCTCTCCGGCGCACAGCTGCATGCCCCAGGATGCCGGCGGCAGCCGGCGCGCGGTCGTCGAGCGATTCGCGCGGCGTTGGCGATCGACATCGGGCATCGTGAGGGGGCGCGGGCGTATCGGGGTCAGGGAGCGCTGCGCGCAGTCGCGCGGCCACCGGATCGTACCGCCATTCGCTGGCCACCGCGCGCGACGCGGCCGGGGCGCCCGATCCGGGCGTTTATCATTCGGGCACGACCGCTTCGCGGTTCCATCCGCCCTTTTTCGATCCACGACGCGATGCACGACGCCCCCACCGCGGCCCGGCCGCACCTTCGGGCACCGGGATGACGACGCAGGCCGACGCGGTCGTGATCGGCGCCGGAATCGTCGGCGCAGCCTGCGCGCGCAGGCTGTCCGAGCGCGGGCTGCACGTCGTCGTGCTCGAGCGCGAACCGGCGCCGGCCGCGGGCTCCACCGGGCGCAGCGCCGCCGGCGTGCGGGTGCAGTTCTCCGAAGAGGTCAACGTGCGCCTCTCGTCCTCGAGCATCGCCGAGTATCGCGAACTGCCCGAGGCCGGCTACCGGCCGATCGGGTACCTGTTCTACGTGCCGCACGCCCAATGGAGCGCGCACCGGGAGGCCGCACGGATGCAGCAGCGCCTCGGCATGCCGGTCGAAATCCTCGACACTGCCGCGGCGACGCGAATCGTGCCAGCCGACCCCGACGGTTTCGCCGGCGCGACCTGGTGCGCGCTCGACGGCGTCGTCGATCCCCACGGCATCACGATGCGCTGGCTCGCGCAAGCCCGGTCGTCCGGCGCCATGGTGAAGCTGAACTGCGCGGTGCGCTCGATCGAGCGACACGGCGAGCGGTGGCGGGCCAGTACCGCAGGCGGCGAGTTCGAGGCCGGCTGGATCGTAAACGCCGCGGGCGCCTGGGCCGGCGAGGTCGCGGCGCTGGCCGGGCTGCAGGTACCGGTGCAGCCGGCGCGGCGCATGGTCTACACCACGGCGCCGCTCGCACCGGCGCCCGTGTATCCGCTCACCGTCGACCTCGACACCGGCCTGTGGTTCCGCCCGGAGCGAGACCGGCTGATCTTCGGCATGAGCAACCCCGCCGACACCGGCTTCGCCGAGGGCATCGACTGGACCTGGCTCGAGACGGTCTACGAATCGGCGCTGCGCCACTTCCGCTGGTTCGAGACACTGTCGATCGACCGCCGCGCGTGCTGGTGGGGCTATTACGAGACGACGCCCGACCACCAGCCGGTCGTCGGCGAGATGCCGGGCGCGCCGGGCTGGTACAACGCCTGCGGCTTCTCGGGCCACGGGGTCCAGCAGGCAGCGGCGATCGGGCGCATCGCGGCGCAGGAGATCGCCGGCGAGCCGGCGTTCATCGACGTGGCGCCGCTGCGCATCGAGCGCTTCGCGGCGGGCGCGCCGCACCCCGAGCGCCTGGTCGTCTGAGCATGGCGCACGACGACGCGGTCGACCGCGCCACGACCCGATCCGTTCCCGCATCGCTCGACGTGGCGCTCGTCAAGACGAGTTCGCTGGGCGACGTGATCCACGCGCTGCCGGTGGTGACCGACATCCTCGCGGCCTGCCCCGCAGCCCGGATCGACTGGGTGGTCGAGGAGTCGTTCGCCGAGTTGCCGGCGCTGCACCCGGGCGTGGCGACCATCCATCGCGTCGCGATGCGGCGCTGGCGCAAGGCGCCGCTGTCGGCGACGACCCGCGCCGAGTGGTCGCGCTTTCGTGCCGGATTCCGCGCGCGCCGCTACGACCTGATCCTCGACCTGCAGGGCCTGCTCAAGAGCGCCTTCCTCGCGCTGCAGGGCCGTGGCCCGCGCGCCGGGTTCGACCGCACGAGCGCGCGAGAACCACTGGCGGCGCTGTTCTACGAGCGGCGCTTCCGCGTCGACCAGAAGCAGCACGCGATCCGCGCGCTGCGCTCGCTCGCCGCGCAGGCTCTCGGCTATCGCGCCGAGGGCTTGCCGCGCTTCGCGCTCGCGCCGCCGCCGGCGGAAGGCCTCGCGCAGATGCCCGGCGGGCCGCTCGCACCGGGCTCGATCGTGCTGCTGCACATGACCGCGCGTGCCGAGAAGCAGTGGCCGGCGGATCGCTGGCGAGCGCTCGCGCAGCGGCTCGACGCGTCCGGCCACGACATCGTGGTGCCGTGGGGCAACGACGGCGAGCGCGCGCGCGCCGAAGCGATCGCCGCCGGCTTGGCGCGTGCGCGCGTGCCGCAGCGGCTGGGCCTCGCGCAGTGTGCCGCGCTGCTCGCGCATGCGCGCGCGGTCGTCGGCCTCGACACCGGCCTCACTCACCTGGCCGCGGCCTTCGAGCGCCCGCTGGTGTTCATGGTGCCCGACACGCCGCGCTGGCCGCGCTATCGGGCCGAGCCGTTCTGGCTGCCGCAGATGGCGGCGTTCGGTCACGCCGGAAAGATGCCCGAGGTCGACGAGGTCTGGTCGGCGCTCGAGCGGATGGGCGCGCTCGACTGACGTCGCCCCGGGCGGGAACAGGTCAGCGCAACAAGGTCAGCGCATCGCGACGCGCAGCGGAATCCGCCGCCGACCGAAGCGCCCGGGCTCCGCACCGAAGCGGCCCGCGAGCGCCGTCCCGCAGTGCGGGCACGCGCCCTTCGCGTCGAGCTCGTATCCGAGAATCTCGTGCCAGTCGCGCTCGATGAGCACGGCGCCGCAGCCGGCGCAGAAGGTCGCGCCGCCCTCGCGGTCGTGAACGTTGCCGGTGTAGACGTGGCGCAGGCCGTTGTCGAGCGCGATCTTGCGGGCGCGCGCCAGCGTGATCGCGGGCGTCGGCGCGATGTCGGTCATCCGGTAGTCGGGGTGGAACGCCGAGAAGTGCAGCGGCACGTCCGTGCCGAGTTCGGCCGCGATCCAGCGCGTCATCGCGTCGATCTCGTCGTTGCCGTCGTTCTGGCCCGGGATCAGCAGCGTGGTGATCTCGAGCCAGCAATCGGTCTCGTGCTTCACGTAGCGCAGCGTGTCGAGCACCGGCGCCAGGTGCGCGCCAGTGAGCTTGAAATAGAAGTCCTCGCTGAACGCCTTCAGGTCGATGTTGGCCGCGTCCATCTTCGAGAAGAATTCGCGGCGCGGCTCGGCGTGGATGTAGCCGGCTGTCACCGCGACGGTCTTCACGCCGAGCGCGTGGCGGGCGTCGGCGGTGTCCATCGCGTACTCGGCGAAGATCACGGGGTCGTTGTAGGTGAACGCGACGCTCGTGCATCCGCTGTCGCGCGCCGCCTCGGCGATGCGCGCCGGGCTCGCGCGGTCCATCAGCCGGTCCATCTCGCGGCTCTTCGAGATATCCCAGTTCTGGCAGAACTTGCAGGCGAGATTGCAGCCCGCGGTGCCGAACGACAGGATGCTCGATCCGGGATGGAAGTGGTTCAGCGGCTTCTTCTCGATCGGGTCGATGCAGAAACCCGAGCTGCGCCCGTAGGTGGCCAGCACCATCTCGTCGCCGCGCCGCTCACGCACGAAGCACAGGCCGCGCTGGCCGTCGTGCAGCCTGCAGTCGCGCGGGCACAGATCGCACTGGATCCGGCCGTCGTCCAGCCGGTGCCACCACCTGGCGGCATGGGTGTCGGGAGCGTCGTCGTGCAAGCTCATGCGGGTACCTCGCCGTCGGCGTACTTCATGACGCGGTAGCGCGACAGCGTCAGCTCTTCGTGCCAGAAGCCGGCGGGCAGGCCGGCCTTGTGCCGCAGCGCCGACAGGAACTCGTGCGCGTCGGCCATCTGAGACCACACCTGTGGCAGGAAGGTCGCGCGTCGGCCGCGCCAGTCGAGGACCACGCCGTCCTCGTGCGGACGCAGCACCCGGCAGGCGTCGGACTCCGTCGTCACCGATACCGGTTCGAGCGCGCCGAGCAGCGACACCTCGACCGCGAGTCCCGGCCATTCGTCGGGCCCGAGCGACGGAAAGCGCGGATCCTCGAACGCGGCGCGGCGCGCGTTGCGGCGCACGTCCTCGTCGAGCGAATGCTCGCCGGCCTCGAGCCGCCCGATGCAACCGCGCAACTGTCCCGCACGGCGCAGCGTGACGAACGTGGCGCCGGGGGCCGCGAGCGCCGGATGCGAAGGCTCGGCCACCTGCGGCAGGCCGAGCGCCGCGGCGATCGCGTTGCGGGCGCGGCTGAGCAGGGCCGCACCGAGCGCGTCGCCTTGCGCGGCGCGCCCGGAGCCGGCCTCGGCGCCAGCCGCATCCGCGCGCGCGACGCCGGCCGCTTGCGGCCAGAAGCCGATGGCGCCGTAGCCGACCACGCTCGACCGGTCGCCGGCCGTGTCGCCGGAATTGCGCAGGTCGAGCAGCCGCGGCGTCAGGCCGCGCGCACGCGCGACCCGAAGTGCGCCGTTGAGCGGCGTCGCGCCGCATGCCTGGTCGTGATCGATGTTCGCGTCGAGCGCGAGAATCTGTTCGACGGTCGCCAGGTCGGTGGCGCGCGCTTGCGCATACGGCAGGTAGTGCGACAGGTCCGTGCTCACGACGAACAGCGTCTCGTCGCCGCCCCAGGTGCGCTCGAGTACCTCGGCAACCTCGCTGGCGGCCGCGCGCCCGACCACGAGCGGCACGATCGAGAAACTCCCGAGCGCCGCCTGCAGGAACGGCAGCTGGACCTCGAGCGAATGCTCGTGCGCGTGCGCGACGTCGCTCGACACGACCTGCGGCAGCGCGGCCAGCGCGTCGATCGACGCGCGATCGACCACCACCACGCCGAGCGGCGTCTCGAACTCGGAAACCGTCGGTACCGCGAGTCCGCGCACCGCGACGCGATGCGCCGGGCCGAGCAGCACGACGCGCTCGATGCGCCCGCGCCACGGCGCGAGCAGCGCATAGGCCTGGGCGGCGATCGGACCGGAGTAGGCGTAGCCGGCGTGCGGGACGACCAGCAGCTTCGGCGCGGGCCCGCGCGCGGCGTCCGCTGCGGCTGGCGCCGACGACAGCCAGCCGGAGATCGCGCCGCGCAGCGCGCCCGGCGCTTTCGGGTAGAAGGTGCCCGCTACCGCGGCCGGTCGGATCGACGACGACATGCTGTACTCCTCACGCGCCCCATATGGGGCCGCGCGCCGCACGGACAAGGGCATCGCCAGGGAAATATCGACGTCGCAGATCGGCGCCACGGTTCCACGCCGCGCCCGGCACCTCAGCGGGCGCGGACGAGCAGGAACCGGTACTTCGCTTTCGGCTGGCCCGGCCGCGAATGGGCGAACGGCAGCTCGAACTCGCCCGCGGCCGCGGCGCCCTCGACGAGGCCGAGCGCCGCCGCGCGGTCGCGCAGCCAGGCTTCGTCGGCAGGACCGGCGCCCGCGACCAGCAGCAGCGCCTCGTCGTCGGCCACCCCGGGAGGCGGCGCGCCCGGCGCGGAGACCTCGACCCGCGCGCCGGTGAAGCGCGTCCGCAGCACGCCGGCCATCACCCGGTCGGCCGCGACGATCGTGCCGCGCCCGTCGTAGCCCTCCGCCTGCAGCGCGTGCGCCAGCGCGGCCGCCGGCTGGTTCAGGTCGCCCGGCTTGCCGCGCCAGCCGTCGTAGGCGGGCCGCAGCGTCAGCAGCGTGATGAACACGATCGCGAAGCCGGCCAGCACGCGACGCCAGGCGCGCAGCCGCGGATGCCGGTCGAGATCGGTGCGACAGCCGAACCAGACGAGCGGCGCCATGCACAGCAGCGGCTGCATCCAGCGCCCCTTCACGTTGGTGACCCCGCCCAGCACGACCATCGCCGCCAGCAGCACGGCGAGCGCGGCCAGGTAGCGCAGCCACAGCGCGCAGAAAGGGCCGCGCGCGTCCGGCGCCCTCGCGCGCCACGCGTCGCGCCCGAACACTGCCGCCGCTGCGACGACCAGCACGACCAGCGTGCCGGCGACCGCCTCGACGAGGCTGCCGAGCCCGGCCAGCGCGCCGGCGACGGCGCCCGGCCGGGCCTCCATCTTCGCCAGCGTGCGGTCGCTGGCCATCTGCCAGTGGTCGAGCAGCCACCACGCGTGAGGCGCGACGACGACGAGCGCCACCAGTGCGCTGGCTAGGATCCACGGGCTGAGCGCGAGCGTTCGCGTGCGCGGGCCGGCGAGCATCGCCAGCGCCAGCGCCGCGAAGAACAGCGCGTAGCTGTACTTCGACAGCATCCCCAGCCCCGCGACGAGGCCCAGCAGCAGGTAGAGCGCCGGCCCGGGCCGCTCGACAAGCCGCATCGTCACGAGGACCGTCGCGCTGGCCATCGTCGTGACCAGCACCGAGTGCGTGAGGTCGCGGTGCGACTCCCAGCCGATGTGCGGGATCAGCAGCATGCTCGCCGATGCGAGCAGCGCGAGCGGCGCGGGCATCGCCCGCAACGCCGCGAGGTAGACGAACAGGTAGGTGAGCGCGATCAGCACGTTCTTCAGCAGCGCCAGCGAGAACACCGAGACGCCGGCGAGCTGGAACACGCCCCACTGCAGCCAGGTGTACAACGGCGGCTGCGCGCCGTACCCGGGCGCGAGCTGCTGCGTCCACAGGGCCTGCTCGGCCTCGTCGAGCTCGAGCGCCCCGGAGATCAGCGTCCGCGAGAGCAGGTGCGCGCCGAAGTAGACGAGCATCAGCAGCAGCAATTGGCGACCCGACGGCGCAGCGCCGGGCGAAGTCTTGGTGGCGCGGATCATCGGCGCGAAGCCCGTTCACTCATCAGTTAACATTGCCGGCAGCCTGCCGAGCCCCCATGCCCCAATCCGTCGCATCCGAGATCGCCCTCACGCCGGCCACCGCCGAGCCGGATGTCAGCATTGTCGTCCCCATTTACAACGAGGTCGACAACCTGCCCGAACTGGTCGACCGCATCGACCACGCGATGGGCCCGACCGGTCGCGCGTTCGAGCTGATCGCGGTCGACGACGGATCGAGCGACGACAGCGCGGCGGTGCTCACCCGGCTCGCCGCCGACCGCCCCTGGCTTCGCCCGGTGCTGCTGGCGCGCAATTATGGCCAATCGAGCGCGCTGCAGGCCGGGTTCGACCGCGTGCGCGGGCGCTACGTCGTGACGCTCGACGCCGACCTCCAGAACGACCCGCTCGACATTCCGGCGATGCTCGATCGCCTCGACCGCGACGACGACGTCGACATGATCTCCGGCTGGCGCCAGCAGCGACAGGACAAGGCGCTGTCGCGCCGGCTGCCGTCGGTGATCGCCAACCGCCTGATCTCGCGCAGCACCGGCGTGCACCTGCACGACTACGGCTGCGCGCTCAAGGCGTACCGGCGCGAGATCATCGACCGCATCCGGCTGTACGGCGAGCTGCATCGCTTCATACCCTCTCTGGCGCGCGATGCCGGCGCGCACATCGCCGAAATGCCGGTGCGCCACCACGCGCGAACGCGCGGCGTCTCCAAGTACGGCATCGACCGCACGTTCCGGGTGATCCTCGACCTGGTGCTGATCGTCTTCTTCATGCGGTACCGGCAGCGCCCGCTGCACGCGTTCGGCGCGGTCGGCCTGTGGCTCGCCGCACCGGGCGCGCTGATCCTCGCGTGGCTGTTCGTGCTCAAGCTGGGGGGCGAGGACATCGGCGGCCGGCCGCTGCTGCTGGCCGGCGTGATGCTGGTGCTGATGGGCGTGCAGCTGGTCGTCGCCGGGCTCGTCGGCGAGCTGCTCACGCGCATCTACCACGAGGGGCGCGGCACGCCGCAGTATTTCGTCCGCGAGCCGCGCGCGCGCGAGCGTTCGGCGGAGCGGGCGCCGTGAACGGGCCAGGCAGGCCTGCGCGGACGCGCTGATGACGCGCGGACGCGCGGCCGGCTGGGCGCGGGTCGCGCGGATCGTCCTCGCGCCGCTGCTGGTCGCAGCCATCCTCTGGTGGGCCGATCCGCGCCGCGTGCTGCATGAGGTCGCCGGCGCGCAACCGGGTTGGCTCCTCGCCGGGCTCGCCTCGTCGGCGCTCGCGAACTTCGTCTCGGCGCAGCGCTGGCGCGCACTGGCCGGCTGGCTCGGCCACCGCATCGGCGCGTTCGCCGCGGCAGGCCTCTATTTCCGCGCGGTCGCCATCAACGCGCTGCTGCCCGGCGCGATCGTCGGCGGCGACGTCTATCGCGCGGTCGCGCTCAATCGCCGCGGGCTGCCGGCGCTCGAGGCGGGGCTGTCCGTGTTCCTCGACCGGTTGAGCGGCCTGTGGATGCTGGTGGTGCTGGGCGCCGCCGCCGTGGCCTGGGGAGTCGCCGACGCGACGGCAACTGCGGTGGTGCTCGCACCGGCCGCGCTGCGCGCACCCGGGGCGGGCGCGCTGGCCGCGCTCGCGGCCTGCCTGCTGGCGGCGCCCGCGCTGGCCATCGTCGCCGTGCGCAGGCTCGGCGCAACCGTCGCCGCGCGGGCGACGCCCGAGAGCGGGTGGCGCGCGCGGGTCGCCGCGGTTGCGCGGCATCGTGGCGCGTGGCGCCAGTACGCGCTGCAGGTCGTCGCGTCGCTCGGCGTGCAGCTGCTGTCGATCGGCGCGTTCGCGCTCGGCGGGCGCGCGCTCGGCATCGATCTGCCGGCGTGGAGCTGGGCCGCCGTCGCGGTTCCGGTCTTCCTGATGGCGACGCTGCCGGTCAGCTTCGGCGGATGGGGCACGCGCGAGGCGGCGGCGGTGGTCGCGCTCGCGGCGTTCGGCGTGCCGGCCGCGCCGGCCGTCGGCGCTTCGGTGCTCTACGGACTGTTCGCGCTCGCGCAAGCGCTCGCCGGCGGCGTGCTGATGGCTACGGACCCGCGCGAACGCCGCGCCACAGGGCGGCCGTGAACAGCATGTACATCATGCTGACGTTCGAGCGCAGCAGGTACGACTCGAACAGGCAGATCGTGATCATCAGCACCGGCACCGCGCGACGGATCCGCTCGCGGCCGTCCGGAGGCCCGCGCCGCAGCAACGGGTAGGACAGCACGAGCGCAAGCGCCACGCCGCCGGGAATGCCTGCGGCGGTCAGCGTCTGCAGGTACTGGTCGTGCGGGTTCCATGCGGGCTCCCAACCCGGCGTGTGCAGGGCGTTCATCCGCTCGTACTCCTTCGGATAGTCACCGATGCCGACGCCGAGCATCGGGTGCTCGGCGTAGATCCGCAGCGCGTTGAGCGCGTAGACGACGCGCAGGCTGCCCGAGGTGTTGGGCCGCTCCTGGTAGTGGACGAGCTCGTCGACCGCCGAGTCGACGCGCTCCCGGAAGTAGCTGCTTGCGTGGTAGCCGCCCACCAGTACCGCAGCGACCAGCGCGGCGCTGACCGAGGCCGCGGCGACGGGGCGATGCACGAAGCGCTGGAACGCGAGAAGCACGAACAGCGCGAGGAAGCCGACCATCCCCGCCCGGCCCCCGGAGATCAGCAAGTTCAGCGTCGTCGCCGCGAGCAATGCCCCGTGGAGCAGTCGCTCGCGCGCCCCGTTCGCGTCGAACAGCAGCCGATGGCCTGCGAGGTACCCCGCCAGCGCCAGCGCCGGCGTATAGAAGATCCGGTCGACGAACGGCGCGGTGTCGCCCGTGCTCTTGGCAACACGAATGCCCTCCGGCAACCCCGGCCACAGGTAGAGTTGCGCCCAGTTGTAGAACGCCAGCGCCTCGCACAGCACGATCGATGCGAGGAAAGCGGCGACGTAGCGCCCGAAGTGCCCGGCGCGCGCGACGCTGAAATAGAGCGGGAACAGCAGAAAGAACTTGTGGCGTTGAAGCATCTGCCAGCCCCAGCCGCGGTCGTCGGTCCAGAGCATCGACAGCAGCAGGACGCCGTAGTAACCGAGCATCACCCGGACCAGCGGCTCGCGCGCGAGCTCGCGCAGCTTCCCGCCGATGCGGCCTTCGATCACCCACAGAAACAGCATCACCGCCGACAGGACGTAGGCCGGCGCGACCTGCACCGGGATGCAGAAGAAGACCGCGGCGAGCAGCCACGAATTGGCCAGCGGAATCCGCTCGCGCAGCTGCGCGAGGCTCACGCGAACTCCACGCCGCAGGCCGAGAAGGCCCGCCGCATGTCCTCGCGCTCCTGCTCCGACTTGAACCTGACGTGCTCCCAGCCGAACGCGACGACGCGGACCCGGGACGGGTAGATCTGGCGGGCCAGCAACAACGAGGACGAGCGCACGCCGATCACCACGTCGTACGGCGTCTGCGCCATGTGCGACTCGAGCGCGCCGGGCGTCTCGATGACACGGTAATCGGGATGGCCGAGCTCGCAGGCCCCGTCCTTCGGATGCGCCTTGTAGTCGATCCGGGCGATGCCCTCGCCCGCCAGCCAATGGCGCATCCGTTGCGTGGTATCGGCCAGGTCGGGCGCCGACATCAGGCGGAATGCAGTCAGCGGCTGGCCGATCACCAGCGCGCGGCGCTCGTCCGAAGCCGGCTCGTCGCCCGGCCGGGCATCGACCAGTGGAGGAAGCACCAGCACCTTGTCGGCCGGATATTCGTGCGGCAACCCCGGCAGCACGTAGATGCGATCACAGAACGAAGCGTCCGAACCGATCCGGTCGCCACCGAAGCACTGGTAGTCGAGCTCGGGGGCGAACAGCCGGCGCAGCTTGCGCGAGCACTGCAGCACCCGCTTGAGCGGCGACAGTGGATAGCGGCGGACGCTGATCACGCCGTCGGGCAGGATGCGCGCCCGCATCTCGCGCGCGCCGCAGGCTGCCGGCAGCGCGCGCAGGAAGTAGTTGATCGCCTCGGTGTCGTAGACCGCGCTGTGCAGGACCAGTCGCTCGCAGGGCCCGGCCAACCCCGCGACCAGCCGGATGTTGGCGCGCAGCCGGCGGTGGCGGCCGAACGGCCCCGGCAGCGGGTCGAGCCGCGGCCAGGCCATGTAGCTGCACGCATCCCACTCGCCCGGGTCGATCACCGGGTCCAACCCCGGCTTGTACCAGACGAGCACCTGGCGCGATCCCGCCTCGAAGCGCTCGGCGATGCGCCGTGCCGCGAGGTACTGCAACGGGGAGGCGACGAAATAGACGGCGACCGTGCCGGGACGGCTCATGCGGGAGGCTGCGGGTTGCTGTGCGCAGGCCAGATGCTACCTCTTTACGGCCGCGCCTTCGTGCGCATCGGATCCGGTGCCGCGATGCCGCCGTGCGCCAGCCAGCGCCCGCTCGATCGCCCAGGCCGCTGCAGCGAACCCCATCGCCGCGGTCACCGTGACCAGCGAACCGTAGCCGGCGCAGCTGAGCGGGGCGCCGCCGCGCGAGCCCTCGTCGCAGGCCGCTTCGCGCGCCGCGCGTCCGAGGTGCTCGTCCGAGTAGATCGCGTCGACCCGGAACCGCCTGGCCGCGTCGCGCGGAAAGCCGTGCTCGCGGCGCAGCCGCGCGCGCACCGCCGCCAGCAGCGCGTCACCCTTCGTCCGCGAGAGGTCGTCGCGCCGCAGGCGCAGCGGATCGGTGCGCCCGCCCGCGCCGCCGCAGACGACGATCGGCTGGCGGCGCCGGTGCATGCAGGCAATCAGCGCCGCCTTGGCGCGCGGCGCGTCGATCGCGTCGACGACGAGGGCGCCCTCGGGCACCAGCTGCTCGACGTTCCCGGGGCCCACGAAGTCGTCGATCGCGTGCACCTCGCAGTCGGGCGCGATGTCCCCGATGCGCTCGCGCATGACCTCGACCTTCGCGGCGCCCAGCGTGGAGCCGAGCGCGTGCACCTGGCGGTTCACGTTGGACTCGGCGACGTGATCGAGGTCGATCAGCGTGAGGCGCCCGAAGCCGGAGCGTGCGAGCGCCTCGGCCGTCCACGACCCGACGCCCCCGATGCCGATCACGCAGGCATGCGCGCGCGCCAGCGCAGGCAGCGCATCCTCGCCGAAGAGGCGCGTCACGCCGCCGAAGCGCCGCGCCGCGTCCGCTGCGGAGGCGCCTGCCGCCCGCGCGTGTGCCGCCGTCATCGCCGCTACGGCAGGATCAGCGACGAGCCGGTGGTCTTGCGCGCCTCGAGGTCGCGGTGCGCCTGCACCGCATCGGCGAGCGCGTAGCGCTGGTCGATCTCGATCCGCACCTTGCCCGAGCCGACCATCCGGAACAGGTCGGCCGCCATCTCCTCGAGGTTGGCGCGATTGGCGATGTGCGCCATCAGCGAGGGGCGCGTGACGTAGAGCGAGCCCTTCAGCGCGGTGAGCGCCATCGGCGGCACCGGGCCGGAAGCGTTGCCGAAGCTGACCATCAACCCGAACGGCTGAAGGCAGTCGAGCGACGCCTGGAAGGTGTCCTTGCCGACCGAGTCGTAGACCACCGGCACCATCGCGCCGCCGGTGATCTCGCGCACTCGCTCGACGACGTTCTCGCGCTTGTAGAGGATCGTGTGGTCGCAGCCGAAGCGGCGCGCGAGCGCCGCCTTCTCCTCGGAGCCGACGGTGCCGATCACGGTGACGCCGAGCGCCTTCGCCCACTGCATCGCGATCAGGCCCACGCCACCGGCGGCCGCGTGGAACAGGATGGTCTGCCCGCGCTGCAGCCGGTAGGTGCGGCGGAACAGGTACTGGACCGTGAGGCCCTTGAGCATCATCGCGGCGGCGACCTCGAAGCCGACACTCCGCGGAAGCTTCACCAGCGGCTTCGCCGGCATGTTGCGCAGTTCCGCGTACGAACCGGGCGGGCGATCGCTGTAGGCGACGCGGTCGCCGACCTTCACGTGCGTGACGCCATCGCCGACGGCAGTCACGACGCCGGCGCCCTCGAGCCCGATCTCGCCGGGCATCGGCTGCGGGTACAGGCCGTTGCGGAAATAGACGTCGATGTAGTTCAGCCCGATCGCATGGTGGCGCACTTGCGCCTCGCCGCGACCGGGCGCACCGACGTCGACGTCGACGTACTGCATGACCTCGGGACCGCCGGTCTGCGGGATGCGGATGGCCTTGGGCATGGTCGGCTCCGTGACGGGTTGTGCGGGGGCGTCGCTGGCCGACCGCTGGCGGCGAAAAGTATAGCGACCACCGGCTTGCGCGCCGCTTTTGATATCTGATATCTTAGATGCAATGAAAACGCGACCCATGCCGGAGCGCACCGGCAGCCTCCGCAGCGCCGAGCTCGCCTTCGTGAAGGCGAACCAGTGGCTGATCGTCGCGCTGATGGGTTCGATGGCGACGCTGGTGTTCGCCAACGGGGTCTCGCGCTACCTGTTCAACCACTCGATCATCTGGGTCGAGGAGTTGACCCAGTACGAGATGATCTGGATCACCTGGCTCGGTGCGGGGCTGGCGCTGCGCGAGGGACGGCACGTGGCCGTCGACCTGCTCGAGGACCGTCTCGCTGCGCCGCTCCGGCGTGCCGTGCGCACGGCGGTCGCACTGGTGATGCTCGTCTTCCTCGCCGCACTCGCATGGTACGGCGCGCAGATCGTCGCGTTCAGCTGGAGCCAGGAGACGCCGATGATGGGCATCCGCACCGGCATCCCGTACCTGGGCATCCCGATCGGCGCACTGGTGTGCGGCCTGCACCTGGTCCTGTTCTTCCGCGATTTCGTCGAGCGCCGCTTCGAGCACCCCGAAGACCCCGCGGCGCAGGCCGGCTGACATGACCGCCATCCTTTTCGGCATCTTCGCGCTCGGCCTGCTCGTCGGCCTTCCGATCGCCTTCGTGATGGGCGTCTCGGGGCTCGCGGCACTCGCGTGGGAGGGCAAGCTCTCGCTGTTGTCGGTGCCGCAGCGCCTTTTCGACGGCATCAAGTCCTTCCCGCTGATGGCCGTGCCGTTCTTCATCCTCGCGGCCGACCTGATGACCGCCAGCGGCATCACCACCGCGATCCTGCGCTTTTCGCAGAGCCTGGTGGGGCACATTCGCGGCGGGCTCGGG
>JAMLIR010000029.1 GCA_023954045.1 Burkholderiaceae bacterium
ACGGAGCCGGCACCCTTCGGGAACGCCGGCGCCTGACGGAACGGCCGCCCCAGGGCGGCCGTTTTGCATCTCCCCGGCGACGGCGGCGCCCGGGTGCCGGCCCCGACGGCGCCCCGGGCCGATCGCCGGTCCGGCGGCCCCAGGCCCCACTTGAAATCCCCGCGCCGAGTTCCTACAATTAGCACTCGCCAGCGGCGAGTGCTGACAAGGACGTGACCGGACTCCGCCGGAGCGTTGGGCACCCGCCCGCCGGGATACCGGAAGCCGGCCTGCCGGCTTCCAGATTTTCTGAGAATTTTCAATCACTTGGGAGCTACCTCGCATGAAACTCCGTCCGCTGCATGATCGCGTGATCGTCAAACGCCTCGACCAGGAGCGCAAGACCGCGTCGGGCATCGTGATCCCCGACAACGCTGCCGAGAAGCCGGACCAGGGCGAAGTGCTCGCCGTGGGCGGTGGCAAGGTCGGCGACGACGGCAAGGTCCGTCCGCTCGGCGTGAAAGTCGGCGACAAGGTGCTGTTCGGCAAGTACAGCGGCCAGACCGTCAAGGTCGAAGGCGACGAGCTGCTGGTGATGCGCGAAGAAGACATCATGGCCGTGGTCGAGTAAGCCACACGAATCAACAGGTTCCAGGAGAAAAAGCAGATGGCAGCCAAGCAGGTTTTCTTTTCCGACGACGCCCGCAGCCGCATGGTGAACGGGGTCAATCTCCTCGCGAACGCGGTCCGCGTGACGCTCGGCCCGAAAGGCCGCAACGTGGTGCTCGAGCGCTCGTTCGGCGCCCCGACCGTCACCAAGGACGGCGTTTCGGTGGCCAAGGAAATCGAACTGAAGGACAAGTTCGAGAACATGGGCGCGCAGATGGTCAAGGAAGTCGCTTCCAAGACTTCGGACCTCGCCGGTGACGGCACGACGACCGCGACCGTGCTGGCGCAGGCGATCGTGCGCGAAGGCATGAAGTACGTGGCCGCCGGGATGAACCCGATGGACCTCAAGCGCGGCATCGACAAGGCCGTTCACGCGCTGACCGACGAGCTGAAGAAGATCAGCAAGCCGTGCACGACCAGCAAGGAAATCGCCCAGGTCGGCTCGATCTCGGCGAACTCCGACGAGGAGATCGGCCGGATCATCTCCGAGTCGATGGAGAAGGTCGGCAAGGAAGGCGTGATCACGGTCGAGGACGGCAAGTCGCTCGAGAACGAGCTCGACATCGTCGAGGGCATGCAGTTCGACCGCGGCTACCTGTCGCCGTACTTCATCAACAACCCCGACAAGCAGGTCGCGGTGCTCGACGACCCGTTCGTGCTGCTGCACGACAAGAAGGTCAGCAACATCCGTGAGCTGCTGCCGGTGCTCGAGCAGGTCGCCAAGGCGGGCAAGCCGCTGCTGATCATCGCCGAGGAAGTCGAGGGCGAGGCGCTCGCGACGCTGGTGGTCAACAACATCCGCGGCATCCTGAAGACCGTCGCGGTCAAGGCCCCGGGCTTCGGCGATCGTCGCAAGGCGATGCTCGAGGACATGGCCATCCTGACCGGCGGCACCGTGATCTCGGAAGAGACCGGCATGCAGCTCGAGAAGGCCACGCTGCAGGACCTCGGCCGCGCCAAGCGCATCGAAGTGGCGAAAGAGAACACCACGATCATCGACGGCGCCGGCGACACGAAGGCGATCGAGGCCCGCGTCAAGGCGATCCGCGCGCAGATCGAGGAAGCCACCAGCGATTACGACCGCGAGAAGCTGCAGGAGCGCGTCGCGAAGCTGGCCGGCGGCGTGGCCGTCATCCGCGTCGGTGCCGCCACCGAAGTCGAGATGAAGGAGAAGAAGGCGCGCGTCGAAGACGCGCTGCATGCGACCCGTGCCGCGGTCGAGGAAGGCATCGTGGCCGGCGGCGGCGTCGCGCTGCTGCGCGCCCGCGCGAGCATCAAGGTCAAGGGCGACAACGGCGACCAGGAAGCCGGCATCAAGATCGTGCTGCGCGCGATCGAGGAGCCGCTGCGCCAGATCGTCTCCAACGCCGGCGACGAGCCGAGCGTGGTGGTCGCCAAGGTGCTCGAAGGCAAGGGCAACTTCGGCTACAACGCCGCGAACGCCACCTACGGCGACATGCTCGACATGGGCGTGGTCGATCCGACCAAGGTGACCCGCACCGCGTTGCAGAACGCCGCGTCGGTGGCCGGCCTGATGCTCACCACCGAGGCGATGGTCGCCGAGGCGCCGGAAGACAAGCCGGCGGCCGGCGGCATGCCCCCGGGAATGGGCGGCATGGGCGGCATGGGCGACATGGGCATGTAAGTCCCGCGGCGGCCCGCGACGGGCCGCCACCGTCCGTCGGAGGACAAAAGGCCCGCCTCACGGCGGGCCTTTTTCTTTGAGCAACGCCCGCGGCGTGCGAGCCGGCTTGCGCGTGCGGGACGCCGCCAATCAGCGCGGAGCCGCTTCGGCGACGTAGATCTCGACGCGCCGGTTCTTCGCCCGGCCGGCCGCGGTGCCGTTGTCGGCGATCGGCTCGTGCGAGCCGCGGCCGTCGATCGAGATGCGCGCGGGATCGACGCCGCGCGCCGCCAGGTACTGGCGGGTGTTGGCCGCGCGGTTCACCGACAGCGGATCGTTGACCGCGTCGGATCCCGTGCTGTCGGTGTGCCCGACGATCCGCACGGTGGTGTTCGCGTTCGCGTTCAGCGTCTGCGCGAAGCGGTCCAGGATCGGCTGGAAGTTCGGCTTGATGTCCGCGCGGTTGGTATCGAACGAGATGTCGCTCGGAATCTCGAGCTTCAACTGGTTGTCGGCGGTCTGCGAGACGCCGACACCGGTGCCCGCGGTGGCCTGCTCCATCTCTCGCTTCTGGTCTTCCATCCGCTTGGACCAGACGTAGGTGCCGATGCCGCCGGCTGCCGCGCCGAGCACAGCGCCGGTGCGCGTCGCTCCCCCGCTGCGCCCCACCGCGCTGCCGAGCGCCGCGCCGACCACCGCGCCGACGCCGGTGCCGACCGCCGTGCGCTGCTGGGTCTCGGTCATGTTGGCGCAGCCCGCCAGTGCGGTCGACGCGACGACACAGGCCATGAGAGTCTTCCTGAGTACCATGGTTCACCTCGCTTTCGAGTGCGTCGGAACATCGGGCCGGCGGACGAACCGGCCCGTCGCCTTCCGATCGACGCTATCCTAATGGACATCGTCGATTCACCGCGGACGCGACCTTGCTCGAGGCCCTCGAACCGCTGACCATCCGACTCGACGATGGTGCCGTCCCCTGCGGCCCGGGGCGCCGCGAGATCGCCTGGCTCGGCCTGCACGCGCGCGCGCCGCAGCTTCACCCGCAGGCCGACGTGGCCGTGGTGCCGATCGCCGATCCGGGCCCGGTCCCGCGCCACTGGCGCCGCTATCCGGTGCAGTGGCTGTCCGGCGACCGCGAAGAGGCCGGCGCGCCAGGCGCCGCCGCGCCGCTGCCGCGCTACGTGCTCGCCGGCTGGCCGGCCGAGCAGACGCGATGGTCGGGTGGAGGTCTGGTCGCGCGGCCGATCGTCTGCTTCACGACCCCGCACCCGGCCGAGCCGGGTGCGTTCCGCTACGGGCGCATCGCCGAAGACGGCCAGGGGCGCGCGCTGGAGACGCCGGCGCTCGACGGCGTCAGCGGCGCGCTCGTCTGGCGCGTCGACCAGGCGGCCGATCGCTGCCGGCTCGCGCCGGCCGGAATCCAGGTCTCGTTCGCGCACGGCCGCCTGCTGCGCTGCGAGCCGATCGCGACGCTGCGCGGGCTGCTGCGCTGAGACGGCACGGCCGCGGCATGCGTGCCGCTACAATGCCCGCATGGAGGACAACATGGACGTGGTTCACCTACCGGGACTGCCCGAAGTCGCGCGCACGGCGGCACAACTCGAACCGTACCTCGCGCCGACCTGGTTCCTCGACTGGCAGGCGCCGGCGGTGCAGCGCTTCGTCGACGAAGCGATCGGCGACGCGCAGGACGCGCGCACGCGCGCGGTGCGCCTGTTCTACGCGGTGCGCGACCGCATCCGCTACGACCCGTACCGGATCAGCTACGAGCCGGCCAGCTACCGTGCGAGCCAGGTCATCGAGGACGGCTACGGCTGGTGCGTCTCGAAGGCGGGCCTGCTCGCCGCCTGCGCGCGGGCGGTGGGCGTTCCTTCGGCGATCGGCCTCGCCGACGTCGTCAACCACCTGAACACCGAGAAGTTGCGCGCGCGCATGGGCGGCATCGACATCTTCTACGACCACGGCTACGCCGCGCTGCTGATCGAGGGCCGCTGGGTGAAGGCCGTGCCGGCGTTCAACATCGAACTGTGCGAGCGCTTCGGCGTGCGCCCGACCGACTTCGACGGACTGGACGACGCGCTGTACCAGGAACACGACGCGCACGGCCGCCTGCACATGCAGTACCTGACCGACCACGGCACCTGGTCGGACCTGCCGCTGCAACAGGTGCGCGAGGACATGCTGCGCCACTATCCGGGCGCTTCGTTCTCGGCAGGCGCCGACTCGGAAACCGTGGCGCCCGGGGATCGCTTCGAGAACGAGGCGCCGCTCGGCGGCTGAGGCTGGCCGCGCAACTGCGCGAGCAGCTGCGCCTGGCGCAGCCGCGCATCGTGCAGGTGCCGCTGCTTCACCGGGCCGAAGCCGCGGATCTGCTCGGGAACGCTCGCCAGCTCGACCGCGATCCCGAGATTGCCGGGGCCCAGCCGCGCCAGGATCTCGTCGACGACCTTCTCGTAGCCGGCCACCAGCGCGCGCTCGGCGCGCCGCTCTTCGGTGCGGCCGAACGGATCGAACGCGGTGCCGCGCAGGAACTTCAGCCTCGCCAGCACGCGGAACCCGCTCATCATCCACGGGCCGAACGCGAGCTTGCGCGGCCTTCCCGTCTTCGGGTCGGTGCGTGCCAACAGCGGCGGCGCCAGGTGGAACTTCAGCTTCCAGTCGCCCTCGAAGCGCGCAGCAATGCCTGCGACGAATGCCGGATCGCTGTGCAGGCGCGCGACCTCGTACTCGTCCTTGTACGCCATCAGCCTGAAGAAGTTGCGCGCCACCGACTCCGTGAGCTCGAAGCCGGGGTTCGCACCGATCCGCTCGCCCTCGACGGCGCGCACGCGATCGACCAGGCGGCGATAGCGCCCGGCCCAGGCGCGGTCCTGGTATGCGACCAGCTCCCTCTCGCGACGTTCGATCAGCGCGTCGAGCGCGGCGGCGACGGCGACCGGGTTGACCGACGCGGGCGCGACGGCGTCGCGCCGCCGGAGATCGACGACGTTCACCGGCTGCGCCGGCGCAAGCAGCCGGCGCACTCCTTCGGGATCGTGCGCCAGGCGCCGTCCCCAGTCGAACGCGCGTCGGTTCGCTGCCACCTGCACCCCGTTGAGCTCGATCGCGCGCTCGATCGCGCGCCGCTCGAGCGGCAGCCAGCCCTTCTGCCACGCGTACCCGACCAGCAGCGGATTCGTGTAGATCGCGTCGCCGAGCAGCGTCTCGGCGATCGAATTGGCCTCGACGAAATCGACGTCGCGCTCGCCCGCCGCATCGAGGACGTTGCGCCGCATCTCGCGAGCGGGCAGCTGCCAGTCGGGATTGCGCAGGAAATCGGAGGTCGGCATCACGTCGGCATTGACGACGGCCCGCGTGACCCCGGCGCGCATCTTCGCGAGCGCCTCGTTGCCGGCGGTCACGACCAGGTCGCAGCCGATGACGAGGTCGGCCTCGCCGGTGGCGATCCGTGTCGCGAACAGGTGCCCGGGAGCATGCGCGATCTGCACGTGCGAGAACACTGCCCCGCCCTTCTGCGCGAGCCCCGCCATGTCGAGCACCGAGATTCCCTTGCCCTCGAGGTGCGCTGCCATGCCCAGCAGCTGCCCGACGGTGATCACCCCGGTCCCGCCGACCCCGGTCACCAGCACGCCGTAGCTGCGGTTTCCCGAGGCCTCGATCGGCAGCGGCTGCGCTTCGGGCAACTCGTCGGCGCGCGCGTCGGCGTCGCGCGCCACCTGCGCCGGCCGCGCGGTCGCGGTGACGCCGGCGGCTTCGGCGGCCGGTTGCCGCGCGCCCGCGCTGCGGCGCAGCGCACCGCCTTCCACCGTCACGAAGCTCGGGCAGAAGCCCTTCAGGCACGAGTAGTCCTTGTTGCACGAGGACTGGTTGATGCGCCGCTTGCGGCCGAACTCGGTCTCGACCGGCTCGACGGACACGCACGAGCTCTGCACGCTGCAGTCGCCGCAGCCTTCGCAGACGGCCTCGTTGATGACGACGCGGCGCGCCGGATCGGGATAGCCGGGCTTGCCGTCGACGATCTTCTTGCGCCGGCGACGCTTCTCGGTCGCGCAGGTCTGGTCGTAGACCAGGATCGTGCAGCCCGGCGTCGCGCGCAGCTCACGCTGCACCCAGTCGAGGTGATCGCGATGGTGGATCTCGACGCGCGCCATCGACGGGCTGCCCTTCACCGCGTCGTACTTCTGCGGTTCGTCGGTGACGACGACGATCTTCCTCGCGCCCTCGGCGTCGAGCTGCGCGACGATCTGCGGCACCGTCAGCGTGCCGTCGATCGGCTGGCCGCCGGTCATCGCGACGGCGTCGTTGTACAGGATCTTGTAGGTGATGTTGACGCCGGCGGCGATCGCGGCGCGGACCGCGAGGATCCCGGAGTGGAAGTAGGTGCCGTCGCCGAGGTTCGCGAACACGTGCGTCTCGTCGGTGAACGGCGCCTGCCCGATCCACGGCGCGCCCTCGCCGCCCATCTGCGTGAACGTGCCGGTGCGGCGCTCGGGCATCCAGCTCGCCATGTAGTGGCAGCCGATGCCGGCCAGCGCGCGCGAGCCCTCGGGCACGTGGGTCGAGGTGTTGTGCGGGCAACCCGAGCAGAACGTCGGCACGCGCTCGACGACGGCGTGCGGCGCGGCCAGCGCGCGCTCCTTCGCGTCGATGATCGCCAGCCGCGCCTCGATCTGCGCGCGCAGGTCACCCGCCAGCTCGAACTTCGAGCCGAACTTGCCCGGGTTGAGCAGCCGCGCCGCGATCGCCTTGGCGATCAGCGCCGGCGAGAGCTCGGCGTGCGCCGGCAGCAGCCAGCGTCCGCGCGGCATCGCCCACTCGCCGCCGCGGTCGTCCTTCTCGTCGAACTTCCCGTAGACGCGCGGGCGCACGTCGTCGCGCCAGTTGTAGAGCTCTTCCTTCAGCGCGTACTCGATGATCTGGCGCTTCTCCTCGACGACCAGGATCTCGTCCAGGCCGGTCGCGAACTCGCGCACCGTCTGCGCCTCGAGCGGCCAGACCACGCCGCACTTGAACAGCCGCACGCCGATGCGCGCGCACGCCGCCTCGTCGAGTCCGAGTTCCTCGAGCGCCTGGCGCGTGTCCAGGTAGGCCTTCCCGCCGGTGACGATGCCGAACCACGCGCGCGGCGAATCGATCACGGTGTGGTTCAGCCGGTTGGCGCGCACGTAGGCGAGCGCCGCGTACCACTTGTAGTCGAACAGCCGCGCCTCCTGCGCGAGCGGCGCGTCGGGCCAGCGGATGTTCAGCCCGTCGGGCGGCAGTTCGAAGTCGGCCGGTATCACGACGTTCACGCGATCGGGATCGATCTCGACCGAGGCCGACGCCTCGACCACCTCGGTCACCGTCTTCATCGCGACCCACAGGCCCGACCAGCGCGACATTGCCCAGCCGTGCAGGCCGAGGTCGAGGTACTCCTGTACCGTCGCCGGATAGAACACCGGCAACCCGCAGGCCTTGAAGACGTGGTCCGACTGGTGCGGCAGCGTCGAGGACTTCGCGCCGTGGTCGTCGCCCGCCAGCACCAGCACGCCGCCGTGCCGGCTGGTGCCCGCCGCGTTGGCGTGCTTGAAGACGTCGCCGCTGCGGTCCACGCCCGGCCCCTTGCCGTACCACATCGCGAAGACGCCATCGACGCGCGCCTTCGGCGACAGGTTCACCTGCTGCGTGCCCCAGACGCTGGTGGCCGCGAGTTCCTCGTTGAGCCCAGGCTGGAACACGACCTGGTGCGCGGCAAGGTGCTCGCGCGCCTTCCACAGCGACTGGTCGAGGCCGCCGAGCGGCGAGCCGCGGTAGCCCGAGACGAAGCCGGCGGTGTTCAGCCCTGCGCGGCGGTCGCGCTCGCGCTGCAGCATCGGCAGGCGCACCAGCGCGTGCGTGCCCGACATGAACGCGCGCCCGCGTTCCAGCGTGTACTTGTCGTCGAGCGTGACCTGCCCGAGCGCGCGCTCGAGGGCCTGCGAAACCGAACGCGCGAGCGGTGCGTTCATGGTGATCTGCCTCCGGACCGGGTGGGTGTCCTCGTGAACGGGACGCGTCGCGGCGGTTCGCGGCGCGGGCGCATGCGGCGCGCTCGTGACGCGCCCGGCGCGATTATCCGTCAGAACGAGGTCGTCGACCGCGCAGGGGCCGCTCGGCCCGAGCTCGATGGCGCCCTGCCGCGGCGCACTCAGTGCCGTCCCGCTGCCCCGCGCGCCGGCAGCAGCACCGTCGCGATCGCGACCAGCACCGCAGCGAGCGCGACCCAGTCCTGCCAGCCGGGCCGTTCGCCGAGCATCACGATTCCGGAGTACAGGCCGATCACCGGAATCAGCATCACCGACAGCCCGCTGGCGACCGGCGTGAGGATCGTCGCGAGCCGGAACCAGACGAGCTGCGAGAAGCCGAACACCACGAGTGCGTTGTAGGCGATTGCGGCCCATTCGGCCGCGTCTGGCGCCCGCACCCAGCTCTGGCGTTCGAATGCCACCGCGATGCCGCCGCAGACCGCCAGCCCGAGCACCAGCGACCAGAAGGTGATTGCCAGGATGTGCGCGCTCAGCCGGCGGCGCCGCATCAGGTGGGTGCCGAAGCCCCAGACCGCCGCCGCAGACAGCATCAGGAGCGTGCCGAGCGGCCGGCCGGCGATCGTCGCCATCTCGCCCCCGACGAGCAGCAGCACGCCGAGGGCCGCCGCCCCGACGCCGATCCAGAGCCGCCTGGAGGGGTGCTCGGCGTAGACGACGATGCCGATCAGCGCCGCCCAGATCGGCATCGTGTAGGCGAGGATCGCGGCGCGGCCCGAGGACAGCAGCTTCACGCCGTAGATCGCCAGAACCATCCAGAGCACCAGGTTGAACAGCGCGAGCACGAACAGTTCCGCGCATTCTTCGCGCGGCACCCGCAGGGAAACGCCGCGCACGCGCGCGATCGTCGCCAGTACCGGCAGCCCGCCCAGCATCGTCAGGGTCCGGAACGTCATCGGCGCGAGCTCGTGCACGCCGATCTTCATGACCGGCCAGTTCACGCCCCAGGACAGCGTGAGCAGGACCAGCAACCAGAGGTCGCGCGGCGAAAGGCGAAGCGGTTCGTTCATCGTGTGGATAGAATCATCGCCTTGATCGGGTTCCCGGGGGGATCGGTGGATTTCGTTTCGTCGTTGCAGGCGGCGTGGCAGCAGTCGGAATCGATGCTCTGCGTCGGGCTCGACCCCGACCCGTCCCGGCTGCCCGCCCACCTGTCCGGCCGTCCCGACGCAGTGCTGGCATTCTGCCGCGAGATCGTCGACGCGACCGCGCAGTTCGCCTGCGCGTTCAAGCCGCAGATCGCCTACTTCGCCGCGGCGCGCGCCGAGGACCAGCTCGAGGAATTGATCGGCCACGTCCACCGCGCCCATCCCGGCAAGCCGGTGATCCTCGACGCGAAGCGAGGCGACATCGGAGCCACTGCCGAGCAGTATGCGCGCGAGGCCTTCGAGCGCTACCGGGCCGACGCGGTAACGGTCAACCCTTACATGGGCTTCGATTCGCTCGAGCCCTGGCTGGCCTGGCGCGATCGCGGCGTGATCCTGCTCTGCCGCACCTCGAACCCGGGCGGCAGCGATCTCCAGGCGCTCGACGTCGGAGGCGAGCGACTGTTCGAACGGATCGCCCGCCTGGCCGCCGGCCCGTGGAACACCAGCGGCCAGCTCGGCCTCGTGGTCGGTGCCACCTTCCCCGCCGAGCTGGCCCGGGTGCGCGCGATCGCGGGCGACTTGCCGCTGCTGGTACCCGGCATCGGCGCGCAGGGAGGCGACGTCGAGGCGACGGTGCGGGCAGGCGGACGGCGGATGATCGTCAATTCGTCGCGCGCGATCCTCTACGCCGGCTCAGGCGAAGGCTTCGCCGCCGCCGCCGCCGCCGCGGCGCGGGCGACGCGCGACGCGTTGCGCAAAGCGCTCGCCCGCATCTGAGCCGCCGGGCGCTACACTTGCGCGCAGGGCCGCCGCGCGCGGCGTCGACGAACTCCCGATGCGCATTCTTCTCGCTGAAGACGACCAGGTGATGGCCGACGGCCTGTCGCGCTCGCTGCGCGGCACGGGCTACGCGGTCGACCACGTCGCCTCGGGGCGCGAGGCCGACACGGCGCTCACTGCCCAGCCCTACGACCTGCTGATCCTCGACCTCGGCCTGCCGGCGCTCTCGGGCCTCGAAGTGCTCAAGCGGCTGCGTGCGCGCAACGACGCGGTGCCGGTGCTGATCCTCACCGCGGCCGACTCGGTCGAGCAGCGGGTGCGCGGCCTGGACCTCGGCGCCGACGACTTCATGTCCAAGCCGTTCGCGCTGTCGGAGCTCGAGGCGCGCGTGCGCGCGCTGGTCCGCCGGAGCATCGGCAGCGGCAGCAACCGGCTGCGCTGCGGGCCGGTGTCGTTCGACCAGGTCAGCCGCACCGCATACCTCGACGAGCATCCGCTCGAGCTCTCGGCGCGCGAAGTCGGGCTGCTGGAAGTGCTGCTGCAGCGCATGGGGCGGCTCGTCAGCAAGGAGCAGATCGTCGACCACCTGTGCGAATGGGGCGACGAGATCAGCCTGAACGCAATCGAGGTGTACGTGCACCGCCTGCGCCGCAAGCTCGAGGGATGCGAGGTCCGCATCGCGACCGTGCGCGGCTTGGGCTACTGCCTCGAGCGCCCGCCCGAGCCCGTGGCGCCGGGATGAAGCCGGTCGATCCCGCGCCGTCGGTCCTCGGCGACCTGCTCGCGACGCGCGAAACGCCGAACCGCTCCACGACCCGCGACAGGAAGTCGCGCGCCCGCCCCGGCCGCCGCGAGCCCGCGGGATCGCAGGAGCAGCGCTCCCTGTTCGGCGAGATCCTCGACTGGATGTTCGCCCCGCTGCTGCTGCTGTGGCCGCTGTCGGTCGCGGTGACCTTCCTGGTCGCGCGGTCGCTGGCCGACGCCCCGTTCGACCGATCGCTCGCCGACCGCACGCTGGTGCTGCTCGAGCACGTGCGCGCGGTCTCCATCGCTCCGCCCGCCGAGCCGCTCGCCGTTACCGCGAACCACCTGTTGCAGGACGACGACGACGAGAAGGTCTATTTCCAGGTGCTCGACCTCGACGGCCGCCTGCTCGCCGGAGACTCCGACTTCCCGGCGCCGCGGCTGTACGACTTCCCCGAGGTCGGGCGCGTGAAGCTGCGGACCGCGGTGATCCGCGGCGTCGAGATCAGGGTCGCCTATTCGCACCTGGCCAAGCCTTCGGCCAACGGCGACGCGGGCGGGCGCTGGATGCTGGTGCAGGTCGGCGAGACGCTCGAGCGTCGCGGGCGGCTGGCCAATGAAATCATCAAGGGCGTGATCTTTCCGCAGTTCCTGATCCTGCCGATCGCGCTCGGACTGGTCTGGTTCGGGCTTTCGCGCGGCCTCGCGCCGCTCAAGCTGATGCAGCACCGGATCCGCACGCGACGGCCCGACGATCTCTCGCCGATCGACCCGCGCGGCGCGCCCGAGGAGATCGCGCCGCTGGTCGACGCCTTCAACGACCTGCTGGCGCGCCAGGCGTCGAGCCTGGGCGCGCAGAGGCGCTTCATCGCCGACGCGGCACACCAGATGAAGACGCCGCTCGCCGGCCTGCGCACGCAGGCCGAGCTGGCGATGCGCGAAACCGACCCCAGGCAGCTGCAGCGCAGCCTGGGGCAGCTGGTGCGCAGCGCGTCGCGCACCGCGCACCTCGTGAGCCAGCTGCTGTCGCTCGCGCGCACCGAGAACCTGCGCGACGCCGCCGCGATGGAGCCGCTGGACCTGTGCCCGCTGGTGCGCACGCTCGCTTCCGAATGGGCCGACGAGGCGCTGAAGCGGCACATCGACTTCGGCGTCGAGAACGACGTCGGCACCGCGCCGATCCTCGGCCAGCCGATCCTTCTGCGCGAGATGATCCACAACCTGGTCGACAACGCGCTGCGCTACACGCCCGAGCGCGGGATGGTCACGGTGCGCACGTTCGGGACCCCCGAGGAGGTCGTGCTCGAGGTCGAGGACGACGGCGTCGGCATCCCGGCGAACGAGCGCCAGATGGTCTTCGAACGCTTCTACCGGATGCCCGGCGCGCCGGGCGACGGCAGCGGCCTGGGTCTGTCGATCGTGCGCGAGATCGCCGCGCAGCACAACGCGCGCATCGAAATCGAGGACGGCATTCCATGGCCGGCCGCGCGCGGCGGCGGCGCGGGCACCCGGGTTTCGGTGCACTTTCCGAGGCAGGCCGAATGAAGCCGATCGGGGCGCCGCCGCTTTGACAGCACGAGCGCCGATTCGTAGAATCGCGGGTTCGCTGGCGCATTAGCTCAGTTGGTTAGAGCGACGGAATCATAATCCGCAGGTCCGGGGTTCGAGTCCCTGATGCGCCACCACCCTCTCCCTTGCAGCCGACGAAGGCCCGCAGCGACCATGCGCCCGAAGCCGCCGCGAAGTCCCGCCCCCTGCCGGAACCGACGGCGCACGCTTCGCGCCGGCGCGGCTCTCGCGCTTGCCGGGGCGTCGGGCTGGGCGCACCAGGCGTCGGCGCAAGTGGCGCGCAATTTCCCGCCGACTGCCCGCCTCGGGCGCTTCGAGGCCCGCGTGTTTCCCGAAGCCGTGCTGAACGACGAGCCGGTGCGGCTCGGTGCCGGGGCGCGCATCTACGACCAGCGCAACATGATCGTGACGCCGTCCAGCCTGTCGGGCAGCCACGACGTGCTCGTCGAGCGCGATCCGGCGGGCAACGTCGGGCGCGTCTGGATCCTCACGGCCGACGAGTCGAAGGCGGCGCAGGCGCGCGAACGCGAGCGAGCGAGCGGATCGGCCGGCCAGGGCCGCTGAGCCGGCGGCGATGCCCCGGCAGCAGGAACGGCGCGTGACCACCAAGCTCTACATCCGCACGTTCGGATGCCAGATGAACGAGTACGACTCGGACCGGATGGCCGACGTGCTCGCGCAATCCGAAGGGGCCAGCAAGACCGACCGCCCCGAGGAAGCCGACATCATCCTGTTCAACACCTGCTCGGTGCGCGAGAAGGCCGAGGAGAAGGTCTTCTCCGACCTCGGCCGGATCGGCGCGCTCAAGCGCCAGCGGCCCGGCCTGATCGTCGGCGTCGGCGGCTGCGTCGCGAGCCAGGAAGGCGCGGCGATCGTCTCGCGCGCCCCGTATGTCGACGTGGTGTTCGGGCCGCAGACGCTGCACCGGCTGCCCGAACTCATCGCGCGCCGGCGAGCGAGCGGCGATCCGCAGGTCGACGTGAGCTTCCCCGAGATCGAGAAGTTCGACCGGCTGCCGCCGGCGCGCACCGAGGGCGCGACCGCGTTCGTCTCGATCATGGAAGGCTGCAGCAAGTACTGCAGCTTCTGCGTCGTGCCCTATACGCGCGGCGACGAGGTTTCGCGTCCGCTCGACGACGTGCTTGTCGAGATCGCCGGCCTCGCGGACCAGGGAGTGCGCGAAGTCACGCTGCTCGGCCAGAACGTCAACGCCTGGCGCGGCAGGATGTCCGACGGCGAAACGGCGGACTTCGCGCTGCTGCTCGAGTACGTCTGCGAGATCCCGGGGATCGATCGCGTGCGCTACACGACTTCGCACCCGAAGGAGTTCACGCAGCGGCTCGTCGACGCCTACGCCCGGCTGCCGAAGCTGGTCGACCACGTGCACCTTCCGGTGCAGTCGGGCTCCGACCGCATCCTCGCGGCGATGAAGCGCGGCTACACGGTGCTCGAATACAAGTCGATCGTGCGCCGGCTGCGCGCGGTGCGCCCCGACCTCAGCCTGTCCACCGATTTCATCGTCGGTTTCCCGGGCGAGACCGCCGAAGACTTCGAGCGCACCTTGCGCCTTGCCGAAGAGGTCGGCTTCGACAACTCGTTCTCGTTCGTCTACAGCCCGCGCCCCGGCACGCCGGCGGCCGACCTCGCGGACGAAACGCCGCATCCGGTCAAGCTCGAGCGGCTCCAGCGGCTTCAGGCGGCAATCGAGGCCAATGCGCGGCGCATCAGCGAGGCCATGGTCGGCAGCGTGCAGCGGCTGCTCGTCGAGGGTCCTTCGCGTCGGGACGCCGGCGAGCTCGCGGGCCGCACCGGCAACAACCGGGTCGTGAACTTCGCCGGGCCGCGGCGTCTCGTCGGCCAGTTCGTCGACGTGCGGATCACCGCCGCGCTGCCGCACTCGCTGCGAGGCGAAGCGGTCGTGCCTGGCGCATGAGGCCCGCGGCGACGGCGGCCGGCGCCCGGGGATCGCGGCGCGCGGCGACGGCGCGGTCGCTCGCGCTGTCGACGCTGATCGCCTTCGCTGCGCCGGGCGCGCTCGCGCAGTCGAACCCGGCTTCTCCGGAGCCGGGGCCCGCGCCCGATGCGCCCGCGCCCGCCGACGCGAGCGGGCGGGCGGCGGCGGCGACGCCGCTCGCGCAACTGCTCGCGCGCGCACGCCGGCTGATCGACAATGGGCAAGCCGACGCGACGTTCCGGATGCTCCAGGCCCGCGTCGCCGACTACGCCGGCGACCCCGACTTCGACTACCTGCTGGGGCTTGCCGCGCTCGACTCGGGCCGTCCGGGCGAGGCCGTGATCGCCCTCGAGCGCGTGCTCATGGTGCGCCCCGGGTTCCTGCAGGCGCGCGCGGAAATCGGCCGCGCTTACTTCGCGCTGCGCGAACGCGAAAATGCACGGCGCGAGTTCGAAACCGTCGCGGCCCAGCGCATCCCCGAGGACGCCCGACGCGTGATCGGCCGGTACCTCGACGCGATCCGCCGTGTCGAGGACGCCGGACGCCCGCGGCTCGTCGGGCTGCTCGAACTCGAAGCTGGTTACGACTCCAACGTCAACTTCGGAAGTTCCACCGGTCAGTGGGTCCTCGCGGACGGCACCGCAGTGATCCCGCTGGGGATCAGCCTTCCGAGAAACAGTTCCGTTTTCGCCACCGCGCTCGGCCTGAACTGGACCGTCCCGATGAGTGGCGGCTGGCAGTGGACCACTGGCGGGCGCGCCTCGCTTCGCCGCTACCCCAGTGCACATACACTGGACCAGGATCAGTTCGACCTTTCGTCGGGGTTCGCCTTCCGCACCGGCTGCCACCAGTTCAACATGCTTGCCCAGTTCCAGCACCTGCAACTGGGCGGTGCGGCTTTCCGCAACGCCCTGGGTGCGCTCGCCCAGTGGCAGTGCGACCTCGACGCCCGGACCCAGGTCGGCGCCTACGTGCAGGCGTTCTCGCTCGACTTCCCCGACGAGCCGTTGCGCGACGCGCGCCGCAGCGCGCTGGGCCTGACTTTCGCGCGCGTTCTCGACGGCGCGCGCCGGCCGATCTTCGTCGCCGGACTGCAGGCCGGGACCGAGACTTCGCGCCGCGACCTGGACAACCTGACCTACGACTTCCGCGGCGCGCGCGCGGCCCTGAGCGTGGGAATCGGCGACGGCTGGCGCGGCTTCGCCGCGATTTCCTGGGAGGCGCGCGATTTCGACGGAATCGAGCCGATCTTCGGCGTGGCGCGCAGCGACCGGCAGACCGAGTTTCGGGTCGGCGCCGAACGGGCGCTGACGGCCGACTGGTCGATCGCCCCCTCCCTGACCTATACCCGCAACCGTTCGACGCTCGATCCGAACGACTTCAGGCGCACGCAGGCCGGCGTGACGCTGCGCTACAGGTTCCAGTGACGACGATCGCCCTCGACGCCTCGCCGCACCGCCTGCGCGCGCGCCGCACGCCGGCGGGCTGGCTCGCGCTTTGCGTGCTGGCGCTGCTGGGCTGGGCGGCGTGCATGCAGGTCGCCGTCGCCGCCGACGGCCGTGCGCTGGTCGCCTCGGGCGGCGTGACCGTGCAGCGCGGCTCGGCCGCAGCGGTGCCGGTCGCCACCGGCACCGAGTTCGACAGTGGCGACGTGATCCGCACCGGCCCGGACGGCCGCGTGCAGATCCGCTTCACCGACGGGGCCATCTTCTCGCTGCAGCCAGGCACGACGTTCCGCATCGACGACTATCGCTTCGACGCTTCCGGCCAGCGCGGCTTCTATTTCCTGGTGCGCGGGGCACTGCGCACGATCACCGGCGCAATCGGCAAGCGCAATCACGACGATTACCGGATGCAGACGCCGACCGCGACGGTCGGCGTGCGCGGCACCGAGTACGTCGCGGAGCAGACCGCCTGCGACCCGCGCTGCGCGCCCGGTCCGCGCGAGGGCCTGCGCGTGTCGGTGACGCGCGGCCGAATCGTCGTCGCGACCCGCGGCGGCGCGGTCGAAGTCGGCGAGGGCGAGTCCGCGGCGGCCGACGATCCGGATGCCGCGCCGAGAATGACCGACCAGGGGCCGGTGCTCGCGCCGATCAGCTACCACCGCCTGCCCGAAAGCGAGGGGCAGGCGACCCGGATCGCCGCCACCGGAGCGCAGGCCGACGGCAGCGCTGCGACGGCCACGAAGGCGGCCTCGGCCGGTCGCGAGTCGGGTGCGGCTCCGGCGCCGGGCGGGGTGGCGGCGGGCGCGGGTTCGTCCGGGGCGGCAGCCGCCGCAGCGGGAGGCGCCTCCGGCGGCGCGGCGACTTCGTCGTCCGACGCCTCGAGCGGAAGTGGGCCGGCGGTCGTCGCGGGCGTGGTGTTGACGGCGCCTTCGGCTTCGACCGGCTCCTCGGCTTCGACCGGCTCCTCGGCTTCGACCGGCTCCCAGGCTTCGGCTGGCTCCCCGGCTTCGGCGACCCCGCCGGACCCAAGCGCCCCGGGTCCGGTCGCGCTCCTGGACTCGGGTACGGCAGGTGCAGGCGGAACGGACAGCGGATCGGACACGCCGGGCGGCGACGGCTCGGTCGGGGGCACAGCGACTTCGGGCGGATCGCCGGCGATGAGCGACCCGCCGACGGAAAGTGGAGTGGTAGCCCCGAGCGCAGCGATCGGAGCCGACGGATCGGGCGCGCCGGGAGCGACTCCGGTCGCATCGCGGGATACCGCCGCTTCCGCGGGCGGGATCGCCGGGGATGCCGCCCGCGCGAGCGCCGAGGCCGGTTCGGGCATGGGCATGGGCACGGGCCTGCCGCCGATCGTGATCGACCGATCCGTACGGCCAGGCAGCGCGCAGCCACCGACGCCAGCAGGTTCGACGGGCGAGGATTCCACCTGGCTTCCGGGGCCAGGCGGCGCGATCTCACAGAACGAACAGCGCGGCCCGGACGGCTCGCTGGTCGCGGTAGCGGACCTCGCGCACGCGGCCCCGTCAGCGCCGTCCCCCGGTACCGCCGGCAATGGCGGCACCGGCGATACGGGCGGCACGGGTGGCACGGGTGGCACGGGTGGCACGGGCGGCACGGGCGGCACGGGCGGCACCGGCGGCACCGGCGGCACCGGCGGCACCGGCGGCACCGGCGGCACGGGCGGCACGGGCGGCACGGGCGGCACGGGCGGCACGGGCGGCACGGGTGGCACGGGTGGCACCGGCGGCACGGGTGGCACGGGTGGCACCGGCGGCACGGGTGGCACCGGCGGCACGGGTGGCACCGGCGGCACGGGTGGCACTGGCGGCACCGGCGATACGGGTGGCACGGGTGGCACGGGCGATACGGGCGGCACCGGCGGTTCAGGCGATCCGCCGCCGCTGTCGGGTGACGGGACGATCGGCGATCAGCGCACGCTGTTGCTGCGCGGCCTGCCACGCGTATTCGGCGTCTTCGACTGGACCCAACTCACGTCGGCGGGCAAGTCGTTCACGCTCGACGACTTGGGCCGGCTCGAGGCGGTCGGTTTCAACGCCAACGGCAGCTGCGGATTCCTGTCGTATTGCCTGTCGCGCGGCACCGCGCTGGCCGCCGAGGCGGGCGCCGACGCGTTCGTCAGCTGGGGCCGCTGGACCGACGGCACGCTCCAGGCCCAGGGGCTGCTGGCGAACCTGACCGATCGGGTGCTCTCGCCGAACGACGGTGTCCACTATCTCGTCGGAGTGCCTTCGACGACGGTTCCCACTCAGGGCGAATTCACCTACCAGTTGATCGGCGCGACCGCGCCGACGCTGAGCACCGGGGCCGTATCCCCCGGCGTGTTCAGCGGCGCGGCCGGTGTCGCATTCGGCCCCGGCCAGCCTGCCCGCGTCGGGCTCGACGGAAGCGTCGCGATCGGCGGCGCGTCGTACGCCTTTGCGACGCCCGGCGGCGCGTCGGATCCGACGCGAAGCACGCTCGCCACGACGTCGGGCTACGCGTTCAGCGGCAGCCTGGCCGCCTCCCAGACCGGCAGCGGACCCTTGAGCTGCGGCTCGGCAGGCTGCACGGTCGGCGTCCAGGGAGGCCTGTTCGGCCCGAACGCCGCCCGGCTCGGGCTCAGCTACCAGGTCCAGGCTCCGGCCGGCGGCCCTACAATCTCGGGCGTAGGAGTGTTCGCGCAGCAACCCGCGCGGCCGTGACGCGCCCGAGACCGCCGACTTGAGATCCCGCCCGATCGAGTTCACCCCCGACGCCGCCGACAACCGCCGCCTCGCCAATCTCTGCGGGGCGCTCGACCGGAACCTGCGGCAGATCGAAGAGGCCTTCGACGTTCGCATCGCGCGGCGCGGGGCGCGTTTCAGCATCGAGGGCGCCGCGACCGCGTCGCGCCGGGCCGTCGCCGCGCTCGAGCACTTCTACGCGCGCGCCGAGCACGCGCTGTCACTCGACGACGTGCAACTGGGCCTGGTCGAGCTGAAGGCACCCCGGCGCGCCGTGCCCGAGCCCGCCGAGTCTGACTCGCCGGTGCTGCACACGCGCCGCACCGACCTGCAGGGGCGCACGCCGCGCCAGCGCGAGTACCTTCGCAACATCCTGTCGCACGACATCACCTTCGGCATCGGGCCCGCCGGAACCGGCAAGACCTATCTCGCGGTGGCCTGCGCGGTCGACGCGCTCGAGCGCGACGCGATCCAGCGCATCGTGCTCACGCGGCCGGCCGTCGAGGCGGGCGAGCGCCTCGGATTCCTCCCCGGCGACCTGGCGCAGAAGGTCGATCCCTACCTGCGTCCGCTCTACGACGCGCTGTACGACCTGCTCGGCTTCGACCGCACCGCGCGGATGTTCGAGAAGCAGGCGATCGAGATCGCACCGCTCGCGTACATGCGGGGCCGAACGCTGAACAACTCGTTCATCATCCTGGACGAGGCGCAGAACACCACCCCGGAGCAGATGAAGATGTTCCTCACGCGGATCGGGTTCGGCTCGCGTGCGGTGGTCACGGGCGACACGACGCAGATCGACCTGCCCAAGGGCCAGGCCTCGGGGCTGATCGAGGCGCGACGGGTGCTGCGCAAGGTGCGTGGACTCGCGTTCACCGAGTTCGACAGCTCGGACGTCGTGCGCCATCCGCTGGTGGCGCGCATCGTCGACGCTTATGAGCAGGCCCGCCCGGACGAACACTGAGCGTGCCGCGCGGCGCGACCCCGCGTCGCGGCGAAGCGGCACGATCGCGGCCGCCGCCGCCGACGGTACGAAGCCCGCGCTGTCGCTCGCGATCCAGCTCGGCGACGGAGTGCGCGAATTGCCGGTCTCGCGGGCGCAACTGCGGCGCTGGGTGGCCGCGGCGATCGACGCCGATTCGTCGCTCACGCTGCGCTTCGTCGGCGAGCGCGAAGCGCGCGCGCTGAACGCGAAGTACCGGCATCGCGACTACGCGACCAACGTCCTCACCTTCGCCTATCCGGCCGTGGCCGGGCGCGTGAACGCCGACATCGTGATCTGCATGCCGATCGTGCGTCGCGAAGCGCGCGCGCAGCGCAAGGAGACGGCCGCGCATCTCGCGCACCTCGTCGTGCACGGCGTGCTGCACGCCTGCGGCCACGACCACGAACTGCCAGATCAGGCCGAGCGCATGGAGGCGGCCGAAGCCGCGCTGCTGGCGCGGTTCCGCATCGCCGATCCCCGCGGCCCGCGCGGCTGAGCGACGCCCCCGCCTGCGCGCCCACCGGGCGCGCCACCGCGCTTGGCAGCGCGCCGAGCGTTCGGGTATGCTCGGCCGCACGCCAACCTCGCGCCATCCCATGTCCGGCCCCCATTCGGGCAGCGAACATCGAAGACCCCTGCTCGAACGCCTGGCGGCACTGCTGCTGCGCGTTCCCGAAGACCGCGAGCAGCTGCTCGCCGTGCTGCGGCAGGCGCACGAGCGCTCGCTGCTCGACGCCGAGGCGCTGTCGATGATCGAAGGCGTGCTGCAGGTCTCCGAGCTCGCCGCGCGCGACATCATGGTGCCGCGCGCGCAGATGGACGTGATCGACATCAGCCAGCCGCGCGAGGTGTTCCTGCCGCGCGTGATCGAGACCGCGCATTCGCGCTTCCCCGTCGTCGAGGGCGACCGGGACAACGTCCTCGGCATCCTGCACGCCAAGGAATTGCTGCGGCTGTACACCGACGAGCGCGTCGACGTGCGCGACCTGTTGCGGCCGGCCGTGTTCATCCCCGAGTCGAAGCGTTTGAACGTGCTGCTTCGCGACTTCCGCGGCAACCGCGTGCACCTGGCGATCGTCGTCGACGAGTATGGCGGGACGGCGGGCCTGATCACCATCGAGGACGTGCTCGAGCAGATCGTCGGCGACATCGAGGACGAGTTCGACTTCGACGAAGAGAGCGACCACATCGTGCGCGTCGAACCCGGCGAGCACGGACCGCGCTTTCGCGTGCGCGCCATCGCGGGGATCCGCCAGTTCAACGAGGCGGTCGGCGCGCACTTCTCCGACGAGGAGTTCGACACGGTGGGCGGGCTCGTCACCGAGCAGTTCGGCCGCGTGCCGCGACGCGGCGAGCACGTCGACCTCGACGGCATCCGCTTCGAGGTGCTGCGCGCCGACGCGCGCCAGGCGCAGCTGCTGCTGGTCGAGCGGCTGCCGGCGCCGGCGCAACAAGAGCCCGAGCCGGGCGAGCACTGAGCCCGCGGTGCGACTGCGCGTGGCGCCGGGTGCGCCGGCGGCGCTGGTCGCCGGAATCCTCCACGCCGCGAGCTTCGCGCCGATCGGCACCTGGTGGCTGCAGACCGCGACGCTGGCAGCGCTGGCGGCGCTGGTGCTGCGCGCACACGCGCGCGACGCGGCCGGCGCGGCCCGCGGCGCGGCGCTCGGGATGGCCTTCGGGCTGGGCTGGTTCGTCGCCGGGGTCGCCTGGCTCTACGTCAGCATGCATCGCTACGGTGGCATGCCGGCGCCGATCGCCGCGCTGGCGTTGCTGCTGTTCGGCGCCTACCTCGCGCTGTTCCCGGCGACGGCGTGCGCGCTGGCACTGCGCGCAGTGAGCATCGCGTGGCCCGGCGCGCGCGCGCCGAGGTCGTTCGCGCTCGTTGCCGCAGGGATGGTGTTCGCGGGCTGCTGGGCGCTCGCCGAGATCGCGCGCGGCTGGCTGTTCACCGGCTTTCCGTGGCTCGCGATCGGCTACGCGCACGTCGACGGTCCGCTCGCCGCGCTGGCGCCGCTGGTCGGGGTCTACGGCGTCTGCGCGTTCGCCGCGCTGTCGGCCTGGGGCATCGGCGCGGCGGCATTCGCGGGCAGCCGCGGGGCGACCGCGCGCGCCGTCGCCGGCGCGATCGCGCTGGCGGTCGCGCCGCCGGCCGCCGGCTGGGCGCTGGGCGGCCTGCAATGGTCGCAGCCCACCGGACACCGCCTGGCGGTGCGCCTGCTGCAGGGCAACGTCCCGCAGGAGCTGAAGTTCGACCCGGCGCGCAGTCTCGCCGCGATGCAGGCCTATGCCGCGGAGGCGATGCGCGCGCGCGCCGACCTGACGGTGCTTCCCGAGACGGCGTGGACCGTCCCGTGGTCGGCGACGCCGGCGCCGCTGCGCGACGCGCTGCTCGGGCACCTGGCGCGCAGCGGCGGCGTGCTCGCGATCGGCATGCCGCTTCCCGAGCAGGCGGCGCCGGGCCAGGCCGTGTCGCGGCTCACCAACAGCGTCGCGGTGATCGATCGCGAAGGAGCGATCGCCGCACGCTACGACAAGCGCCACCTGGTGCCGTTCGGCGAATTCGTCCCCCGCGGCTTCGGCTGGTTCGTCGCGCTGATGAACATCCCGCTCGGCGAGTTCGGGCGCGGCGCGAAGCTGCAGCCGCCGCTCGACATCGACGGCCAGCGCGTCGCGTTCGACGTGTGCTACGAGGACCTCTTCGGCGAGGAGCTCGCCGTGCAGGTGCGCGACGGAGCGACGATCCTGGTCAACGTCAGCAACATCGCCTGGTTCGGCGACTCGCACGCGCTGCCGCAGCACCTGCAGATCGCGCGGATGCGCGCGATCGAGCTCGCGCGCCCCGTGCTGCGCGCCACCAATACCGGCGTGACCGCGGCGATCGACGCGCGCGGCCGGGTCGTCGACGCGCTGCCCACCTACACGGCCGGCGCGCTCGCGCTGTCGCTGCAGGGCAGCGCCGGTCTCACGCCGTATGCGCGCTGGGGCAACGCGCTGCCGCTCGCGCTCGCGCTCGCGCTGGCGCTGTCCGGCACGCTCGCCTGCGTCGTCGCACGCCGGTCGGCCGGGTCAAACCCGCTAGAATGACGGCTTTCCCCGCGTCTTGCGCCCTATGCTCAGCTTTCAGCAAGTGATCCTGCGACTGCAGGCTTACTGGGACAGCCAGGGCTGCGCCCTGCTGCAGCCCTACGACATGGAGGTCGGCGCCGGCACCTTCCACACTGCGACCTTCCTGCGCGCGATCGGACCGGAGCCGTGGCGCGCGGCCTACGTGCAGCCGTCGCGCCGCCCGAAGGACGGCCGCTACGGCGACAACCCGAACCGGCTGCAGCACTACTACCAGTACCAGGTCGTGCTCAAGCCCTCGCCCCCCGACATCCTCGATCTCTACCTCGGCTCGCTGCGCGCGCTCGGCATCGACACCTCGGTGAACGACGTGCGCTTCGTCGAGGACGACTGGGAGTCGCCGACTCTGGGAGCGTGGGGGCTGGGCTGGGAGGTGTGGCTCAACGGCATGGAAGTCACGCAGTTCACCTACTTCCAGGAAGTCGGCTCGCTGAAGTGCCAGCCGATCACCGGCGAGATCACCTATGGCCTGGAGCGGCTCGCGATGTACCTGCAGGGCGTCGAGAGCGTCTTCGACCTGACCTGGACCGACGGCATCAGTTATCGGGACGTGTTCCACCAGAACGAGGTCGAGCAGTCGGCCTACAACTTCGAGCACGCCAACGCCGCGATGCTGTTCCGCCACTTCGACGACTACGAAGGCGAGGCTAAGCGGCTGATCGCCGCCGGCCTGGCGCTTCCCGCCTACGAGATGGTGATGAAGTGCTCGCACAGCTTCAACCTGCTCGATGCGCGCGGCGCGATCTCGGTCACCGAACGCGCCGCCTACATCGCGCGCGTGCGCAACCTCGCGCGCGCGGTCGCGCAGGCGTACTACGACGCGCGCGAGCGCCTCGGATTCCCGATGTCGAAGGCGTTCGCCCATGCCGCCTGATGCTGCCTCGGGCACGGCCGCCGGCGCGCCGCTGCTGGTCGAGATCTTCACCGAGGAACTCCCTCCTAGGGCGCTGAAGCGGCTCGGCGACGCGTTCTGCGCAGGCATCGTCGACGGGCTGCGCAGCCGCGGGTTGATCGACGAGGGCACGCGGGTCGACGGCTTCGCGACGCCGCGCCGGCTCGCCGCGCGCGTTGCCGCAGTCGCCGCGATGGCCGCCGACAGGGTCGTCGAGATCAAGGGCCCGTCGGTCAAGGTCGGGCTCGACGAGGCAGGCGTGCCGACGCAGGCGCTGCTGAAATGGGCCGGGAAGCAGTCCGCGCCGATCGAATCGCTCACCCGCGCGAGCGACGGCAAGCAGGAGTGCTTCTGGTACCGCAGCACGGTGCGCGGCGAGTCGCTCGACGCGGTGATCGACGCGGTCATCGAGGAGGCGCTGTCGAAGCTGCCGGTCCCGAAGGCGATGCAGTACCAACTCGCCGACGGCCGCACGACGGTCAGCTTCGTGAGGCCGGTGCACGGCCTGCTCGTGCTGCACGGCGCACGCCTGCTCGAGGCGTCGGTTCTGGGGCTGCGCTCCGGGCGGGCCACGCACGGCCACCGCTTCCTGTCCGAAGGCCCCATCGAGATCGCCGACGCCGCCGCCTACGAGGAAACGCTCGAGGCGCGCGGACGCGTGCTCGCGTCGTTCGATGCGCGCCGCGCGCGCATCGAGTCGATGCTGCGCGAACGCTCGGCGGCGCTCGACGCCTCGCTCGGCGACGAGGCCCAGGTCGCGACGCTGCTCGAAGAGGTGACCGCGCTGGTCGAATGGCCGGCGGTCTACGTCGGCGAGTTCGAGCGCGAGTTCCTGCAGGTGCCGCAGGAGTGCCTGATCCTGACGATGCGCACCAACCAGAAGTACTTCCCGCTGTTCGAGCCCGGCGGCCGCCTGCTGCCGAAATTCCTGATCGTCTCGAACATGGCGGTCGCCGATCCCCGCTTCATCATCGACGGCAACCAGCGCGTGATCCGCCCCCGGCTGGCCGATGCGCGGTTCTTCTTCGAGCAGGACAAGAAGACCAGTCTCGCGGCTCGCGTGGGGCAGCTCGGGTCGGTCGTCTATCACGCGAAGCTCGGCTCGCAGGCCGAGCGGGTCGAGCGGGTGCGCGCGATCGCGCGTGACGTGGCGACGCTGCTTCGCGCCGACGGCGCGCTCGCCGACCGCGCCGCGCTGCTGGCCAAGGCCGACCTCCTGACGGGAATGGTCGGCGAGTTCCCCGAGCTGCAGGGCGTGATGGGCACCTACTACGCCCGCCACGACGGCGAGCCCGAGGCGGTCGCGCGGGCGATCACCGAGCAGTACCTGCCGCGATTCGCCGGCGACGCGCTGCCGGCCACCGAGACCGGCACCGTGCTCGCGCTCGCCGACAAGCTCGAGACGCTGGCGGGGATGTTCGGCATCGGCCAGCAGCCTACCGGCGACAAGGACCCGTTCGCATTGCGACGCCACGCGCTGGGCGTCATCCGGATGCTGGTCGAGCACCGCCTCGAGCTGCCGCTGAACGCGCTGGTCGACGCCGCGTTCCGTGCCTTCGGGGACCGCATCGCGCACGCGCACGCCGAGCTCGAGACCTTCTTCCACGAGCGGCTTGCCGGCTACCTGCGCGAGCGCGGCTTCGCCACCCAGGAGATCGCGGCGGTGGTCGACCAGCGGCCCGCGCAGCTCGCGCTGGTGCCGGCCCAGCTCGACGCGGTCCGCGAGTTCTCGAAGCTTCCCGAGGCGCAGGCGCTGGCCGCGGCCAACAAGCGGATCGTCAACATCCTGAGGAAGGCCGGCGACGGCATCGGCAGCGCGGTCGACCGCACGCTGTTCTCCGAACCCGCGGAGCGCGCGCTGGCCGACCGGGTCGCCGAGCTCAAGCCGCAGGTCGACGCGCGAATGGCCGCAGCCGACTTCACCGGCGCGATGACGTTGATGGCGCAGGCGCGCGAGGCCGTCGACCGGTTCTTCGACGACGTGATGGTGATGGCAGACGACCCGCAGGTCCGCGCCAACCGGCTCGCACTGCTCTCCGGGCTGCGGCACCTGATGAACCAGGTCGCCGACATCTCCAGGCTGTCTTCCGCCTGAGGCGCGCGTCCACGCCGTGAAGCTCATCATCCTCGACCGCGACGGCGTCATCAACCACGACAGCGACGCCTACATCAAGAGCCCGGACGAGTGGCAGCCGCTGGCCGGCAGCCTCGAGGCGATCGCGCGCCTGTCGCGCTCGGGCTACCGGATCGTCGTCGCGACCAATCAGTCGGGCATCGCCCGCGGGCTGTTCGACCTCGCGACGCTCGCGGCGATCCACACGCGGATGCAGCAGGCCGTCGGCGCCGCCGGCGGGCGCATCGACGCGATCTTCTTCTGCCCGCACGGCCCCGAAGCCGGTTGCGCCTGCCGCAAGCCCCGTCCGGGACTGTTCCTCGAGATCCTCGCCCGCTTCAAGGCCGCGCCCGCCGAAGTGCACGCGATCGGCGACCAGCTGCGCGACCTGCAGGCCGCGCACGCGGCCGGGTGCCGTCCGGTGCTGGTGCTCACCGGCAAGGGGCAGGCGACGATGACCAACGGCGGGCTGCCGCCCGACACGGCGGTGCGCGTCGACCTGGCCGCGGTCGCCGCCGAACTGGCGCCCTGATGGATGGCGCGCGAACGGCGTGGCTGGCGCTGCGCTCGGGACTGTTCGTGCTGTTCCAGGTCGCGACGGTGGCGCCCTACGCGCTGCTGTGCCTGCTGTGGTCGCCGCTGCCGCTGCACTGGCGGTACCGGCTCACCGTCGGGTGGCCGCGCGTCGTCATCTGGGGCGCGCGCCGGATCGTGGGCATCCACCACCGCGTGCTGGGCGCCGAGCACCTGCCCGACGCGCCCGCGATCCTGCTGTCGAAGCACCAGTCGACCTGGGAGACGCTGTTCTACCCGACCTA
>JAMLIR010000003.1 GCA_023954045.1 Burkholderiaceae bacterium
CTGCCACGCCTGCCACACGCAGGGTTCGTGCAGCGAGCGCTGCCCGAAGGCGATCGAGCCGACCGCCGGGATCTCCGGCCTCAAGCGTGTCGCGGCGCGACGCGCGATGCGCGGCGAACTCTGAGCCGCGGCCGGCGAGCGACGCAAGATGAGGAGCCGTTCGTGAGTTCCGCTGCCACGCAGGCCCGGCTCTGGTACCTGCAGCGCCTGAGCGCGATGGTGCTCGCGCTCTTCGTCGCGATTCACCTGGCGACGATCGTCTATGCGGTCCGCGGCGGCCTGAGCGGCGCCGAGATCCTCTCCCGCACCCAGGGCAACTGGCTGGTCGCGGCGTTCTATGGCGCGTTCGTGCTCGCTTGCGCGGTGCACGTCCCGATCGGGCTCGCGCGCATCGCCGAGGAGTGGCTCGGCTGGAGCGCGCGACGCAGCAACGTCGCCGCGGTCGCGGTGGCGCTCGCGCTCGCGGCGCTGGGCCTGCGGGCCGTCTTCGCGGTGGTCGCATGAGCACGGCGAGCGGCCCCGCCGTGCTGCCGCCGCGTCGCGCCGCGCGCCGCAACGACTATCGCGCCCGCAGCCATCCGGCATGGTGGTCGTTCTTCGCGCATCGACTGTCGGGCATTGCACTGGCCGCGTTCCTGCCGCTGCACTTCTGGGCGCTCGGCCAGGCGCTGCACGGCGAGGCCGCGCTCGACGGCTTCCTGCGCTTCGCGGACCGCCCGCTGTTCAAGTTCGGCGAGTGGTGCCTGGTCGTCCTGTTAGCGATTCACCTGACTGGTGGCCTCCGGCTGCTCGTGATCGAATTCAGACCGTGGTCGGGGCTGCGAAAGAACTGGATCGCCGCAGCCGCCGGCCTGGGAATCGTCGCGGGCCTCGCTTTCGCGCTGGCGCTGATCGGTTGAACGCCCGGCCCTGCGCAGGGATCACGACGAACGTATCGAATCAAGAGGGAGACAGAGCTTGAACACAATCGAAAACCGGAACCGCCGCGTCGCCTTGGGCTTCGCGGCTGCCTCGTGCGCGCTCGCGCTGTGCTCGCCGCTGCCGGCTGCCGCGCAGGACGCGTGGCCCACCAGGCCGGTGAAGATCGTCGTGCCCTTCGTGGCTGGCGGCACCACCGACGTGGTGGCCAGGGCGCTTGCGAAGGACCTCAGCGAGATGTGGGGCCAGCCGGTGGTGGTCGAGAACCGCGGCGGCGCGGGCGGCAACATCGGCGCGGACGTCGTGGCGAAATCGGCCCCGGACGGCTACACGTTGCTGATGACCTCGGGCAGCATCTTCACCGTCAATCCGCACATGTACGCGAAGATGCCCTTCGATGCGAAGAAGGATTTCATCGCAGTGACGAACGTGGCGAGCGGACCGCAGGTCGTGACGGTCAATCCGTCGATTCCGGCCAAGACGCTGAAGGAGTTCATCGCCTACGCGAAGAGCCAGCCCGGCAAGCTGAACTTCGGTTCGGCCGGCATCGGCAGCCAGGTGCACATGGCGGGCGAGAGCTTCATCGACGCGGCCGGCATCGACCTCGTCCACATCCCCTACAAGGGCGAGGCGGCTTCGTACCCTGACCTCGTGACCGGCGCACTCCAGCTGGTGGTCGGCAACATCGCCGCGGTGGCACCCTATGTGAACAACGGCCGCCTGCGCGCGCTGGCGGTGACGAGCAAGACCCGCTCGCCGCTTCTGCCGAACGTGCCTACGGTCGCCGAGAGCGGGCTGCCCGGCTTCGAGAACACCGGCTGGTTCGGGTTCATGGTGCCTGCCGGCACGCCCAAGGACATCGTCGACAAGATCCACCGCGACACGGTCAAGGCGCTGCAGAGCACCGAAATGAAGGCGCGACTGTTCGTGGCCGGCATGAGTCCCGTGGGCAACTCGCCGGCCGAGTTCGCTGCCGCGATAGACAAGGAGTCGGCGTACTGGGCGAAGGTGGTCGAGCGCCGCAAGCTCAAGGCCAACTGAACGAGGTTCGCTGAGTTGAAGATCGATCTGTCCGCGGTCGAGGATGCCGCCAGGGAGCTCTACATCCGGGCACTGAAGATCCTTCCGCCGGACATCAAGGGCGGTTTCGCGCGCCTGTCGGCGGGCGAAACCGACCGCACGGCGCAGGGCGTGCTCGCCACCATGGTGACCAACATCAGGGTGGCCGAGGACACCGGCAACCTGCTCTGCCAGGACACCGGCATCCCGATCTACAACGTGGTGATCGGCAGCGGCGTCGAGGTCGACGGCCACGCGCTGAAGCAGGCGATCCGCAAGGGCTGCGAGCGCGCGACGCGCGAGCATCCCTTGCGGTCGTCGGTCGTGCACCCGCTCACCAGGAAGAACGAGCACACGTCGTGCGGCATCGAGGTGCCGGTCATCCACGTCGACTTCAGCGACCGCCGCGACACGCTGTCGATCGAGATGGTGCCCAAGGGCAGCGGCTCCGAGAACAACTCGTTCCTGAAGATGGCGATTCCCGCCGAAGGCGTCGACGCGATCAAGACCTTCGTCGTCGACTGCGTGATCGCGGCAGGGGGCAAGACCTGCCCGCCGACGATCGTCGGGGTCGGCATCGGCGGCACGTCGGACCTGTGCGTGGCGCTCGCGAAGCGCGCGGCCACGCGCGAGCTCGGCAGCCGTTGCAGCGACCCGGACGGCGCGAAGATCGAGGAGCAATTGAGCGCGGCGGTCAACCGGCTGGGCGTCGGGCCGCAGGGCCTGGGCGGCGATTCGACGGCCTTCGCGGTGCACGTCGAGCTCGCGGCAACCCACATCACGATGAACCCGGTCGCGGTGAACATGCAGTGCCATTCGGCGCGACGCGCGACGGCGACGTTCGGGCCCGACGGCGTCACGTTCGGATTCTGAACATGGCCCACTACGAGCTGAAGACGCCGGTGACCGAAGAGCAGGTCCGGCAGCTGCGCGTCAACGACACGGTGACGCTGCAGCAGACGCTGTTCGGCATCCGCGACGCGACGCAGATCGCGATGTTCGACCGCGGGCGCACGACCCGCTTCGACCTGCGCGGCCACGCGGTGATCCACACGGCGCCCAACGTGAAGAAGGTCGAGCCGAGCGCCGAGCATCCGGCCGGCTACGCGCCGGTGTGCATCGGCACGACGACATCCGACCGGATGGAGCGCTTCACGCGCCCGCTGATGCAGCGCAACGGCGTGCGCATCATCATCGGAAAGGGCGGATTGCGCGCCGATTCGCTCGCGGCGTTCCGCGAGCTCGGAGGCGTCTATCTCGCAATCGTCGGCGGCACCGCCGCGCTCGAAACCACCTGGATCGAGAGCATCGAGGACGTCGACCTCGACGACCTCAACCCCGAATCGCTGTGGAAGTTCCGCATCCGCGACTTCGGGCCGCTCCTGGTCGCCATGGACAGCCACGGCGGCAGCCTCTACGACGTCGTCCGGCACGACGTCGACGCGCGGCGCGCGCAGGTGCTCGCGAGCCTCGGAGTGCAGTCGCGGTGACGCTGCGCCGGCTGCAGACCGACATCCTGATCCTCGGCTCGGGCGGCGCCGGCCTGTTCGCGGCGCTGCACGCGCACCAGGCGAATCCGGCACTGTCGATCACCGTCGCGGTGAAGGGGCTGCTCGGCAAGAGCGGCTGCACGCGGATGGTCCAGGGCGGCTACAACGTGGCGCTCGCGCAAGGCGACTCGGTCGAGCGCCACTTCATGGACACGATCGAAGGCAGCAAGTGGCTGTCCGACCAGGAGCTCGCCTGGACGCTGGTCACCGGGGCGGTCGAGCGCATCCACGAGCTCGAGAACGAGCTCGGCTGCTTCTTCGATCGCAACCCGGACGGCACGGTTCACCAGAAGGCGTTCGCCGGGCAGACCTTCGACCGCACGGTGCACAAGGGCGACCTGACCGGCATCGAGATCATCAACCGGCTCGCCGAGCAGGTCTGGTCGCGCGGCATCGGCCGGCTCGAGGAGCATCGCGCGATCGAGCTGGTGCGCACCGCCGACGGGTCGGCGCTGGCGGGCGTGCTGATGATCGACATGCGCACCGGCGACTTCGTCTTCGTGCAGGCGAAGGCGGTGCTGCTCGCCACCGGCGGTGGGCCGACGATGTACAAGTACCACACGCCGTCGGGCGACAAGAGCTGCGACGGGCTGGCGATGGCGTTGCGCGCGGGCCTGGCGCTGCGCGACATGGAGATGGTGCAGTTCCACCCCACCGGCCTGCTCGCGGGACCCGGCACGCGGATGACAGGAACGGTGCTCGAGGAGGGGCTGCGCGGCGCCGGCGGCCTGCTTCTGAACGGCGCGAACGAGCGCTTCATGCAGCGCTACGATCCGCGTGCCGAGCGCGCGACGCGCGACATCGTCTCGCGCTCGATCTATTCGGAGATGCGCGCGGGCCGCACCTCGCCCAACGGCGGCGTCTACATCCAGATGCATCACCTCGGCCCCGACAACGTGCGCCGGATGTTCAAGGGGATGGTCGAGCGCTGTGCCGATTGCGGCTTCGACCTGGCAGGCGGGCTGGTCGAGGTCGTTCCGACCGCGCATTACATGATGGGCGGCGTGGTGTTCGATGCCGACTGCACGACGCAGCTCCCGGGCCTGTTTGCGGCCGGCGAGGACACCGGTGGCGTACACGGGGCGAATCGCCTGGGCGGCAACGGAGTGGCCAACTCGACCGTCTTCGGCGGCATCGCCGGAGAGAGCATGGCCGCGTGGGTCGGCGGGCATCCGGGGCATCGCGAGCCAGACCTGGCGGCGATCGAGCGAAGCGTCGCCGGGCACGAGGCGCCGTTCTCGCTCCCGCCGGGGAGCGTCGAGGAGATCCGCGAGGCGCTGTACGAGTGCATGTGGGACGACGTCGGCATCCTGCGCACCGAAGAGGGGCTGCGGCGCGCAGCGAAGCGGCTCGAGGCGCTCGATGCGCAGTTGTCGCGAACCGGCGTCGCGGACAGCGACCGCGCGTTCAACCTGAGCTGGCACGACTGGCTGAACCTCAGGAGCCTGATCTCGGTGAGCCGCGTGATCACGGCGGCCGCGATCTCGCGCGAGGACTCGCGCGGCGCGCACTTCCGCGAGGATCACCCGGACACCGACGACCTCGCGCAGTCCACCTACACGGTCGCGCGCTGGCGCGACGGCGCGGTGAGCATCGGCCGCGAGCCGGTGAAGTTCACCCGGGTGCGGCCGGGGCAGAGCCTGATCGCCGACGACGAAGCAGCCTGACGAATGGCACGGGTCTTCCGCGGCGCGGACGCGCTGGCGCACGCGCTGCGCTCGGCCGGCGTCGCACGCATCTTCACGCTGTCGGGCAACCACGTGATGCCGGTGTTCGACGCGACGATCGACGTCGGCATCTCGCTGCTGCACACGCGCCACGAAGCGGCGGCGGTCCACATGGCCGACGCCTGGGCCCGGCTCACCGGCGAGCCGGGAATCGCGCTGGTCACGGGCGGGCCCGGTCATGCCAATGCGGTGTCGGCGCTCTACACCGCGCAGATGGCCGAAGCGCCGGTCGTGCTGCTGTCGGGCCACGCGCCGATCGGCCAGCTCGGCATGGGCGCCTTCCAGGAGATGGGCCAGGCCGAGATGGCGGCGCCGGTCACCAAGGCGTCGTGGGTCTGCGCGAGCGCCGGCGAGGTCGCCCGCGACCTGGCGCGGGCGGTGGCGATCGCGCGCTCGGGCAGGCCGGGGCCGGTACACCTGAGCCTGCCCGCCGACGTGCTCGAGCAGGCGGCCGACGCGGCTCGCCTGCCGCAGGCGCGGGCCTTCGAGGCGTCGGCGCAGCCGCTGGCGGGGGCCGATGCGCAGTCGATCCTCGCTCGCCTGTGGCAGGCGCGGCGGCCGCTGGTGCTCGCCGGGCCGTTCTGCATGACGAAGCGCGGGCGCGAGCGGCTGCGCGCGCTCGAGGCGGCGATCGCCGTGCCGGCGATCGGCATGGAGAGCCCGCGCGGCGTGAACGACCCTGGCCTCGGCGCCTTCGCGCAGATGCTGGCACGGGCCGATTGCGTGCTGCTTCTCGGCAAGCGCTGCGACTTCACGCTGAAGTTCGGCCAGCCGCCGGTCTTCGCGGCCGATTGCGCGATGGTCCAGGTCGATCCCGAGCAGTCCGAGATCGATCGCACCCGGCGCGCCGTCGGCGGGCGGCTGCGCGGCACGCACCTCGCCGACGCGTTCGCCGCGATCGAGGCGCTCGCAGCCTGCGCGGGCGGCGAACGCGACGTGCTCGCGCCATCGCGCGCCGCCTGGATCGCCGAGGTGCGTGAGGCGATCGCGTGGCGTCCTCCCGAGTGGGACGGGGCGGCGTCGGGAGAGCGCGACCGGCTGCACCCGGTGCAGGCGTGTCGCCCGCTGCAGCGGATGCTCGACGCGCACCCGGATTCGGTGCTGGTGTCGGACGGCGGCGAGATCGGCCAGTGGGCGCAGGCCTGCCTGTCGGCGCCGAACCGGGTGATCAACGGCGTCGCGGGCTCGATCGGCGCCGGCCTGCCGTTCGCGCTGGCGGCGCGCGCCGCGAAGCCCGACGCGCCGGTGGTCGCCGTGATGGGCGACGGTACGTTCGGTTTCCACGTCGCCGAGATCGACACCGCGGTGCGCTACGCGCTGCCGTTCGTCGCGGTGGTGGGCAACGACGCGCGCTGGAACGCCGAGTACCAGATCCAGCTGAGGGACTACGGCGCCGCCCGGCTGGTGGGATGCGAATTGCGGCCGACGCGCTACGACCAGGTCTGCGCCGCGTTCGGCGGTTACGGCGAGCAGGTCACCGAGGCGGCGGGCCTGGGCCCCGCGGCCGCGCGCGCCCAGGCCTCGGGCCTGCCGGCGTGCCTGAACGTGACGATCGAGGGGGTCGCCGCGCCGGTGATCCGGCGGCCCGGTTGAGGCAGGCTGCGGACCGCCCCGCTGCGGGCCGGCGTCACAGGTTGCGAACCACCAGCGTCGCGCCGCCCACGATCAGGATCGCCCAGACGGCCTGGACGACGCGGTGCGCAGGCAGGCGATGATGCAGGTGCGTGCCCAGGTACATCCCGGCGAGCGCGCAGGGCAGCATCGTCGCGATCAGCAGTGCCAGCCCGGGCGGCGAGAACAGGCTCGCCGCGACGAAGGACGCGAGTCGCGCCAGCGCGCTCATGAACAGCAGCAGCGAGACGGTCGCACGCAGCCGACTCTTGTCCTGCACGCGCCGCGCGAGATAGATCGTGTAGATCGGCCCGCCGGTCCCGAACAGCGCGCTGAAGACGCCGCCCACGGTTCCAAGCGGCGCGGCCCAGCCGGACCGGATCGGCGCGCTCGGCGGGCGAAACAGCAGGCTCCAGCCCGCGAAAGCCAGCACGAAGACGCCGAGGAGCAGCAGCAGCGCGCGCTCGGGAGCCTTCACCAGCACGGTCACGCCGAGCACGACGCCGGCCAGCATGAACGGCACGAGGCGCACGAGCTCGCCGCGATCGACGGACTTGCGGTTGCGAACGCCGATCGCGACGCCGCCGATCAGGTCGTAGACCAGCATCATCGGCAGCGCGAGCCTCAGCGGCAGCAGGTGCACCAGCATCGGCATCGCGACCATCGAGGCGCCGAAGCCGGTCAGGCCGACCACCGTGTAGGCGAAGGCGACGACGAGGCCGACGCCCGCGAGCGTCTCGATGGGCAGGTTCATCCGGAATCGGGGGTGGGGCCGGCTGCCGGTGCCGGCGAGCCGGCGCGGCGGAGCTTTACCCGGCCGCAGGCGAAGCCTAGCATCGACGTCGACGAGGCGGCGCGCCGGCCCGTGTCGACCGGCGGGGTCCCGTTCCGGAAAGCCGGCGCAGGGAGGAAGCCTTGAGCGAGCACGGCGCGGCGCGTCGGGTCACGATCGTCGGCGGCGGCTTCAGCGGCGCGTCGATGGCGGTGCAGCTGGTTCGCGCGAGCCCGCTGCCGCTCGCGATCACGATCGTCGAGCCGCGCGAGTCCGCGGGCCCCGGGCTCGCGTACTCGGCCGCCGATCCCGACCACCGGTTGAACGGCCCGACCTGGTCGCACTCGATCCTTCCCGACGACGCCGGGCACTTCACGCGCTGGTGCGAGTCGCACTCGATCCTGCTGCGCGATCCCGAGGCCGTCGCGGCCGACGGCAATGCGTTCGTGCGGCGCGGCGACTACGGCGAGTACCTGGCCGACGCGGTGCGCGCGCACGCGCGCTGGCCGGCGACCGGCTCGCGCATCGCACACCTGCGCGACCGCGCGGTCGGCCTTGCGCCCGGGCGCGAATCGATCGCGCTGCACACCGCCGGCGGGCGCGTGCTCGAGTCGGAGATGCTGGTGGTCGCGACCGGCAATCCGCTGCCGAGGCTGCAGGCTCCGTTCGCCCGCGCGCTCGCCGACCACCCGTCGGTGATCGAGAATCCGCTCGAGACGACGCGGCTGGCGGGCATCGATCCGCAGGCGAGGGTGCTCGTCGTCGGCAGCGGGCTCACCGCGCTCGACGTCGTCTCGACGCTGGTGCGCGCGGGTCGTCCCGGCCCGGTCGTCGTCGCGTCGCGACGCGGGCTCAGGCCGCGCCCGCAGCCGCCTTCGGGGTCGCCGGGAGGCGGCGCCTCGCCATTGCCCGGTGCCGACGCGCCGGTCCCCCTCGAGCGCATCATGGGCTCGGTGCCCGGCTTCCTGCTGCGCGAGGCGCCGCCGACGCTGCGCGGCTGGGTGCGCGCGTTGCGCGCCAGGATCCGCGAGGTCGAAGCGCAGGGCGAGAGCTGGCACAGGGGATTCGACGAGCTGCGCGACGTCGTCTGGCAAGCCTGGCCGCTGCTGCCGGCCGCCGAGCAGCGCCGGTTCCTGCGCAGGATGCGCGTCTGGTACGACGCGCACCGGTTTCGCGCCCCGCCGCAGAACGACGCGCTGGTGCGCGACGCGGAGGCGCGCGGCGGCGTCCGATTCCGCGCTGCGCGGTTGCGGGCGGTCGAGCCGTCGGTCGGCGGCGCGCTGCGCGTGCACTTCGCCGACCCCGGCGGCGCCGGCGAATCGGTCGAGTCGTTCGATGCGATCGTCAACTGCACCGGACTCGACGTCGCCGCGCGCCTGCGCGCGAGCCCGTTCCTCGCGTCGCTCGTCGACGACGGGTGGCTGCGCGTGGACGACGCGGGTATCGGCTTCGCGGTCGACGCGAATTGCAGCGCGATCGGCGCCGACGCGCGCGTGCGCTCCGCGCTTCGCGTCGTCGGTCCGCCGACGGCGGGCACCTTCGGCGACCCGCTCGGCGCCATGTTCATCGCGGCCCAGATCTGGCGGATGCTGCCCGACGCGCTGGCGTTCCTCGCGCAGGCGCAGGCGCCTTCGCCGCCTCGGCCGTTCCAGCCGCTTTCGCCGTTCTAGCCGCTTTCGCCGTCGGCGCGCGCGCGGGCCGCGCGGCGCGCGCGTCGGGCCGGAACAGGCCGTGCAGCAGCAGGCCGTAGAGTTCCTCGACCGCTTCGCGGTACGACAGCCGCGAGGCCGCGAGGAACGCCGGCTCGCGGATCCGGCGTAGCGACGCGGCCATCACTTCGGCGACCAGGTAAGGGTCGATGCCGCGGAACAGGCCCAGCTCGACGCAGCGCGCGACCAGCCGGCGCAGCCCGTCGATCCGCTCGCGCTGGTGCCGCTCCCACATCGCGTTGGCCGGGGGGTAGCCGGTCATGTCCTGCATCAGCGTCGCCGAGAGCTTGCGCGCCGCATCGATCGCCGGCATCAGGTACGGCTCGAACGCCTGGTCCGGCGGCACCGCGGCGGCGCCCTTCGCGCCCTGGTCACGCAGCCGCGTCAGGTAGCGGTCGAAGACCCGCAGGAACAGCGCCTCCTTGCTGTCGGCCAGCTCGTAGAAGCTGCGCCGCGAGCAGCGCAGCCGGCTCGCGAGGTCGGCGAGCGTCACCTTGCGGAAGCCCTCCTCGAGGAAGATCGTCTCGAGCTCGTCGAGCAGCTGCCGCTGGCGCGGCGCGAGTCCGGCGTCGCCGTCGGGGCCCGCCGGGCGAGGCCGCGGCCGGGCGGGTGGTGCTGCGCGCTTCGTCGTCAAGGTCGTCGCCTCCTGCGGCGCGTCTGGTACCGGAACGTGGTTTCCGGTACCATCGATCCCGCGGCCGGATTCCGCGACCGCGGCGCCGGTCGCCGCGCCCATCGCGTCGCCGGGTGCGGAAATCTACACCGAACCCGATCGGCGGAGACACGGATGGGTTACCGGATCGGCATCGACGTCGGCGGCACGTTCACCGACTACCTGCTGCTCGACGAGCGCGGCGCGACCCGGGCGCACAAGGTGCTGTCGACGCCGGCCGACCCGTCCCAGGCGGTGCTGCAGGGGCTGGGCGAGCTGGCGGCGGGGGTGGGGCTGTCGCTCCCCGATTTCCTTCGCCGCGTCGACATCATCGTTCACGGCACGACGGTGACCACCAACGCCGTGCTCACCGGCCGCGTCGCGCGCGCCGGCCTGCTCACGACGCACGGCTTTCGCGACGCGCTGGCGATGCGCCGCGGCGTGCGCGAGTCGTTCTACGACAACAAGCTCGCCGCGCCGAAGCCGCTGGTGCCCCGGCGCCTGCGCCTGCCGGTGCGCGGGCGCATCGACCACCGGGGCCGCGAACTCGAGCCCCTGTCGCTCGACGACGTCGAGCGAGCGGTGGCCGTGCTGCAGGCCGACGGCGTGGAGGCGGTCGCGGTCTGCTTCATGCACGCGTGGGCCAATCCCGCGCACGAGGAAGCGGCCGCCGGGCTCGTCGCGGGGCTGATGCCCGATGCCTACCTGTCGGTGTCGAGTCGCGTGCTGCCGCAGGTGCGCTACTACGAGCGCACCAGCACCACCGTGCTCAACGCAGCGGTCGGGCCGATCCTGCGCCGCTACGTCGAAAATCTGCGGCGCCGCCTCGCCGAAGGCGGCTTCGGCGGCGCGCTGCGCATCATGCAGTCCAACGGCGGCGTCACGTCGCCCGAGGCGGTCGCCGCGCTCGCCGCGTCGACGCTTCTGTCGGGGCCGGCAGCGGCGCCGACCGCGGGCCTCGCGGCGCTGCGCGCGCACGGCGAGGACGGCTTCATCACGGTCGACATGGGCGGCACCAGTTTCGACGCGGCGCTGGTCGTCGGCGGCGCGCCGTCGATCACCACGTCGAGCTCGGTCAGCCGCTTCGCGCTTGCACTGCCGTCGATGGACATCGTCACGATCGGCGCCGGCGGCGGCTCGATCGCGTGGATCGACGACGGGCTGCTGAAGATGGGGCCGCAGAGCGCCGGCGCGGACCCGGGACCCGCCTGCTACGGCCGCGGCGGCGCGCAGCCGACCTGCAGCGACGCGAACCTGGTCCTCGGCTACCTGTCCCCGTCGTTCTTCGCCGGCGGCAGCATCCGGCTCGACGCCGGGGCGGCGCGCGCGGCGGTCGAGCGCGGCGTGGCCGCGCCGCTCGGCATGGACGTGGTGCGCGCCGCGCACGGCATGTACCAGGTCATGAACGTCAACATGGCCTCGGCGATCCGCGAGATCTCGGTGCAGAAGGGATGGGACCCGCGCGAGTTCCCGCTGGTCTGCGCCGGCGGCGCCGGCGCGATCCACGCGGCGATGATCGCGCGCGAGCTCGGCATCCGCCGGGTGCTGGTGCCGCGCGACGCAGCGATCTTCTGCGCCTCGGGGATGCTGCGCACCGATCTGAAGCACGATTTCGTGCGCAGCCAGGCGGGCGTGCTGGGCGACGCGACGGCCGCACCCGGCCGGATCGGCGCGCTGGTCGACGAGATGGCCGCCGAGGCCGACGCCGTGCTGCAGGCCGAGGGGATCGCGCCCGGACGGCGCCGCCTGTCGTTTGCGCTCGACCTGCGCTATCGCGGCCAGTACCACGAGGTGTCGGTCGCGGCGAGCGCCGGCCAGCTGCGCGAAGGGGCCTGGGACGCGGTCCGCGAGGCCTTTCACCAGCGTCACGACCGGCTCTACGGCTACGCGCTTCGCGACGAGGCGACGCCTGTCGAGATGGTCAGCGTGCGCCTGTCGGCAGTGGGCGAGACCGACAAGCCGCCGCAGGTCGACGAACCGCGCGACGGCGAGGACGCCGCGCACGCGCTGAAGGGCAGCCGCGCGGTCTTCCAGCCGGACGTCGGGGAGTTCCGCGAGACACCGGTCTACGACGGCGACCGGTTGCGGCACGGCAACCGCCTGCAAGGACCCGCGATCGTCGAGAAGGTGACCACGACGGTGTTCGTCCCGGCGGGCTTCGGGCTCGCGGTCGACGCGCTCGGAGGCTTCCTGCTCGAGGACACGACAACGGAGACACAGCGATGAGCACGAACGTCGATCCGATTCGCGCTTCCGTGCTGCACCGGCGGCTGAAGTCGATCACCGAGGAGATGGGGCTGACGCTGCTGCGCACCACGCGCTCGCCGATCCTGAACGAGGCGCGCGACTTCGTCACCGGGCTGTACGACGCCCGAGGCCGGATGCTCGAGCAGTCCGAGTACATCCCGGTGCTCGCGTTCGCGCTGCAGCCCGCCTGCGAGCACGTCGCCGCGTACTTCGGCGACGACGTCCACGAGGGCGACGTGATCCTGCACAACGACGTCTTCTCGGGCGGCAACCAGAACAACGACGTCGCGGTGTTCCGTCCGATCTTCCGCGAGCGCCGCCTGGTGGCGTGGGCCGCCTGCAAGGGCCACCAGGCCGACATCGGCGGCGCGCAGGCGGGCGGGTACAACCCCGAGGCGCGCGAAGTCTGGCAGGAGGCGCTGCGCATCACGCCGCTGAAGGTCCACGAGCGCGGGCGCCTGCGGCGCGACGTCTGGCGCATGATCTTCGCCAACATCCGCTACGGCATCGTCGAGGAGGACATCAAGGCGCAGATCGGCGCGACCCGGGTCGGCGAGCGCGGCATGCACGAACTGTTCGGGCGCTTCGATGCGCGCGCGTTCGACGACTGCGTCGAGTACCTGTTCGACGCGTCGGAACGCATGGTCAGGCGCGAGATCGCGGCGATCCCGGACGGCGTCTACCGAGGCGAGAGCTGGGCCTTCTACGACGGCGTCGACGACGGCTCGAGGATGAGAATCGCGCTGGCCGTGACCGTCCGCGGCGACGAGGTGACGTTCGACTTCACCGGCTCGTCGCCGCAGACGCCGGGCTTCGTCAACGCGCCGTTCTCGGCGACCGCATCGGCGCTGCTGCTGACCTTCCTGATGCTGATCAACCCGGACGTGCCTCACAACGGGGGCATCCTGCGCCCGATCCGGATCGTCAACCCCGAGGGCTCGTTCCTGAACGCGAGCTTCCCGGCGGCGACGACGTTCGGCAACTCGATCACCGGCCCGACCTCCGACGCGATCTTCCGCGCGTTCTCGCAGGCGCTGCCGAAGATGGTGACCGCCGGCTGGAACCGGATGATGGGCTTCACCATCACCGGGCGCGATCCGCGCAGCGACCGGTCCTACGTCGACATCCTGTTCCTCGCGTTGAAGGGCGGCTCGGGCGCCACCTGGGGGGCGGACGGCTACGACCACATCGGCCTGATCAACTGCGCTGGCGGGATCCTGGCGCAGGACTACGAGATGTTCGAGATCCACGACCCGCACCGACTGCTGCGCCACGAGTACGCGCCCGACTCGGCAGGTGCCGGGCGCTGGCGCGGCGGGCTCGGCGTCGAGACCGAGTTCGTCATCGACGGCGAGGACGTCACCGGCATCGCGTTCGGCGACGGCGTCGAGGAGGAGGCGCGCGCGTTCGGGCTGTTCGGCGGCAAGGCGGGCGGCGTCAACGAGATCACGATCACCGCGCCCGACGGCAGCGTGCGCCGCCCGAAAGCCAAGGAGATCCTGCGCGGCATCCCGCGCGGCGCGGTCTACCGGCAGCGCGCCGGCGGCGGAGGCGGCTACGGCGATCCGCGCGAGCGGCCGGTCGGGCTCGTCGTGGCCGACGTGCTCGACGGCGTGCTGAGCGTCGAGGCCGCGCGCGACGACTACGGCGTCGTCGTCGACCAGCGCACGCTCGCGCTCGACGAGCAGGCGACCCGGCTGTGCAGGGGCACGCGATGAAGCCGCCGCGCATCGACCACCTCGGCATCGTCGTCGACGAGCTCGAGCCCGCCATCGCGGCGATGGCGCGGCTGCTGCCGGGCGCGCCGCTGCGCCGCCGCTCGGTGCCCGATGCGGGGCTCGAGGTGGCCGAGTTCCACGCCGAGAACCTGATCGTCGAGCTGCTGCGCTACACCGATCGCGGCGACGGCTTCGGCCGCGCGGTGATGGGCGACACACCCGGGGTCAATCACCTCTCGCTGTCGGTGCCCGACCTGGACGCCGCGCTCGCCCGGTTGCGCGCCGACGGGGTCGAGCCGCTGCCGGGCTTTCCGCGGCGCGGAGCGCACGGCCGGATCGCGTTCCTGCCGCACGAAAGCGTCACGGGCCTGCGCTTCGAGTTGTGCGAGCCCGACGAGGACGGCCCGGCGCCTGGGGAGCCGTCGTGAACGGGGCGCCGGTGAAGCACGCAGGCACGGACGGCGGACGCCGCCTCTGGAACGAGGCGGTCGAGACGATGTCGCGCGACGCGATCGCCGACCTGCAATGGCGGCGGCTGCAGCGCCAGGTCCGCTACAACTACGAGCGTTCGCCGGTGCACCGGCGCAAGTTCGACGAGGCGGGCGCCCGGCCCGAGGACATCCGCAGCCTCGGGGACTTCGCGCGGATCCCGGTGATGACGAAGGACGAGCACCGCCGCATCCAGGAGGAATCCCTCGAGCGCCACGGCAGCCCGTTCGCGCTGCTGGCCTGCGCCGCGCCCGAGGAGATCGTGCGAATCAACGCGACCTCGGGCACCACCGGCGTGCCGACGCTGTACACGCTCACCGCGCACGACGTGGCGACGGTCAACGAGATGCACGCGCGCAAGTACTGGCGCGCCGGGATCCGGCCCGGGCACGTGATGCTGCAGGCGCTGTCGCTGAGCATGTTCACCGGCGGCCTGCCGTTGTCGCAGGGCATCATGCACCTGGGCGCCTGCGTCGTACCGGTGGGCATCGAGGGCGGCACCCGGCGCGTCCTGGACATCGCGCGGATCACGCGCCCGCACGCGATCGTCGCGACGCCGTCGTTCGGGCAGTACCTGATCGAGGAGGCGCCGAAGCTCACCGGCCGCCCGGCCCGCGAACTGGGCCTGCGCTGGTTCTTCTGCGCGGGCGAGGGCGGCGGCAGCGATCCCGAAGTCAGGCGCGCGCTCGCCGAGGGTTTCGGGGCCCGCGTCTTCGACCACACCGGCGGCGGCCACGCGTTCCACGGCATTTCGTGCGATGCCCCGCCCGAAGCCTGCGCCGGCATGCACTTCGTCTCCGAGGACCACTGCCTGCTCGAGCTGGTCGACCCGGCCACCCGCGCCCCGATCCCGCTGAGCCACGGCGCGACCGGGGAAATGGTCTTCACGTTCCTGGACTGGCGCGGCGGCCCGTTCATGCGCTACGCGCTCGGCGACCTGCTGCAGGTGTGGACCGAGCCCTGCGGCTGCGGGATGCCCGGGATCCGCTTCGCGATCCTGGGACGCGCCGACGACATGCTGACGGTGAAGGGGGTCAACGTCTATCCGCAGGCGGTCGCGAACACGATCTTCCGGCTCTATCCGCGCGTCACCGGCGCGTTCCGGATCGTGCTCGACTCGCCGGGCCCGCGGGTCACGCCGCCGCTGCGCATCCGCCTCGAGCACGGCGGGGCGGGCGGCGCCGGGCTCGAGGCACTCGAGCGCGAGCTGAGCGAGCTGTTCCGGCAGACCTTGCGCATCCGTCCGGCGTTCGAATGGCTGCCGCCCGGATCGCTGCCGCGCGAGGCCGGCAAGACGCGCTACGTCGAGATCGCCGCGCCGCCGGCCGGCACCCCGCGGTGACCCGCCCATCCCATCGAACCGCCGATCGCGCCGGACCGGCGCCCGGCATCGGAGACGCGACATGGACATGAAGCTCGGAGGCCGCACGGCACTGATCACCGGAGGCTCGCAGGGGATCGGCTTTGCCATCGCGCGGATGCTCGCCGCCGAGGGTTGCCACCTGCATCTGGTGGCGCGCTCGGCCGGCGATCTCGACGCGGCGCGCGCGCGCCTGCGCGAGATCGCCGACGTCGACGTCCGCGTCCACCCGATGGACCTGTCGCAGCGCGGCCGCGTCGAGGAGCTCGCCGCGCGCTGCCCTGACGTCGACATCCTGGTCAACAACGCCGGGTCGATTCCGCGCGGTTCGATCGAGGAGATCGACGAGGACACCTGGCGCCAGGCATGGGACCTGAAGGTCTTCGGCTACATCAACATGTGCCGCGCCTACTACCGGACGATGAAGGCGCGGCGCAGCGGCGTGATCGTCAACATTCTCGGCAACGGCGGCGAGCGCGTCGACGCCGGCTACATCGCCGGCGCGGCAGGCAACGCGTCGCTGATGGCGTTCACCCGCGCGCTGGGCGGCAACAGCCCGGTCGACGGCGTGCGCGTCGTCGGCGTCAACCCGGGGCCGGTCGCCACCGAGCGGCTGGTGCGGCTGATGCAGAAGGAGGCGCGCACGCGGCTCGGCGATCCGCAGCGCTGGCAGGAACTCGCTGCGTCGTTTCCGTTCGGCCGCGCGGCGACGGTCGACGAGATAGCCGCGACCGTCGTGCTGCTCGCGTCCGACCACTCGTCTTACACCAGCGGGACCATCGTGACGATCGATGGCGGGATGGCGAATCGCGGGTCGCTGATCTGAGGGCCTTCCACGCCGGAATCGTCGTCGCGCGAACGCGGCGCGGGCGGGCAGCGGGCGGGGTTCAGCCGGCGATCGTTTCGTAGACCAGCGTCGCCGCGGCCAGGTCCTCGAGCGCCGTGCCCACCGACTTGAACACGGTCCGCGCTTCGCGGTCGCGCCGCCCCGGCGCCTCGCCGCGCGCGAGCGCGGCCAGCGTGCCGCGGACGTCGGCGCGTGCGAACACGCCACGCGACAGCGGGCCGAGCAGCTCGCCGCTCTTCTGCAGCGCCTCGTCGGTGTCGACGTAGAGCGCGGCGCCGGCGAAGCAGTCGTCGTCGGCCTCGCGCATCCCTGGCGTGAAGCTGCCGATCAGGTCGAGGTGGCTGCCGGCGCGCAGCCAGCGGCCGCGCACGATCGGCTCGGCGGCCAGCGTCGCGCAGCTGACGATGTCGGCTTGCGCGACTGCGGCGCCGAGGTCGGCCGCCGCCGCCGCCTCGAAGCCTTGCGCGCGCAATTCGGCGGCCAGCGCCTGCGCGGCCTCGCCGCGCCGCGCCCAGACGGTGACGCGCTCGATCGGGCGCACCGTGCGATACGCCGTCGGCAGCAGCCGCGCGACGGCGCCCGCGCCGACCACGAGCAGGTGCCGCGCGTCCTCGCGCGCGAGCCAGGACGCGGCGAGCGCCGAAGCGGCCGCGGTGCGGCGCGACGTGATCACGCTGCCGTCGAGCAGCGCCAGCGGCACGCCGGTCACCGCGTCGAACAGCAGGTACACCGCGTGCAGGCCCGGCAGGCCGCGCGCCGCATTGCCGGGCGCGACGTTGACGGTCTTGATGCCGTAGTGGCGCGCGGTCCACGCGGGCATGATCAGCGAGGTGAGCGCGCTGCCGTCGGGCGCGGCGATCTCGTGCGCGTGGCGCGGCGGCACCTCGCAGCCGGCGGCGAACATCGCGCGCAGCGCCGCGACCAGGCGCCCGAACGGCAGCGCGTCCCGCGTGGCCTGCGCGTCGAAGATCCTCATCGGCCGGGGCCGTGCCGCGCGCTCATCCGGCCAGGGCCTCGAGCTGCGCGAGCAGGGGCGACGCGACTTCGATGCCGTCGGCTTCGGCGCGCCGGGCGAGATCCACGCGCCGTTGCCCGGGCAGGCGCACCTCGGGGTCGAGCAGCATCGTCGCGACCAGGGTCTCGATGCGCTCGTGGAAGACGTCGTTGCCGGCCAGCGCGTCCGGGTCGATGACCAGGAAGGCCTGGCCGATGCGCGGGCGGTTGCCTTCGTCGGTGAAGAACGAGTCGGCCTCGAAGCCGAACGCGGCGCCGGTCAGCGCGCAGCAGATCAGCTCGACCATCAGCGCGAGCATCGCGCCCTTGACGCCGCCGGCCGGCAGCATCATCCCCTCGAGGCCTGCCTTCGGGTCGGTGGTCGGGTTGCCGTCCTTGTCGAGCGCCCAGCCCGCCGGGATCGGCTTGCCCTCGCGCGCGGCGACCATCAGCCTGCCGCGCGCGACTTCGGACAGCGACAGGTCGATCGTGAGCGCCGGCGCACCGCGGCGCGGGAAGACCGCCGCGATCGGATTGGTGCCGAAGATCGCACGCCGGCCGCCCCAGGCGGGCATCGCCGCCGGCGAATTGCCGAACGCGAGCCCGACCATGCCGGCGTCCGCAACCGGCTCGAGGTGCCAGGCCGCCGCACCGAAGTGGTGGCTGCGCGTGACGCCCGCGAACGCGGCGCCTGCCGCCCGCGCGCGCGCGATCGCTTCGCGCACCGCCAGCGCGCACGCGGGAAACGCGAGGCCCTCGTCGGCGTCGACCAGGCAGGCCGCGGCGCGCGAGCGCACGACCGTCGGCTGCGCGGCGCCGTTGACGCGGCCGCGGCGCAGGTGCCCCGCGTATTGCACGACGCGGGCCAGCCCGTGCGAGCCCAGTCCCTGCGCCTCGGCAGCCACGAGCGCGTGCGCGGTGACGCGCGCCATCCCGGGCGCGGCGCCGGCCCGCTGCAACGCGGCGGCGGCGAGTTCGTTCAGTCGTTCGACGGACAGTCGGGGCATGCGTGCTCCGCGGGGAAGTTCGCAGTATGGGAGCGCGTCGGGGCGCGCGCTAGGCCAGGAAGAACGCCCGGATCCGCTCGGCGATCAGCGAGCTGACCCGCTCGTTCGACTCGCGGGTGACGCCGCCGATGTGCGGCGTGAGGATCAGGTTCGGCGCGCCGGCGAGCGGTGAACCCGCTCGCAGCGGCTCGTCGTCGAAGACGTCGAGCGCCGCGCCGCCGAGCCGCCCCGCGCGCAGCGCCTGCGCCAGCGCCGCCTCGTCGACGACGCCGCCGCGCGCGGTGTTGACCAGCACCGCATCGGGCTTCATCCGCGCGAGGCGTGCGGCGCCGATCAGGCCGCGGGTCGAGTCGGTGAGCGGCACGTGCAGGCTGACCACGTCGGCCTCGGCAAGCAGCGCGTCGAGCTCGCGCCGGCCGACGCCGCTCGCGGCCCACGCAGCCTCGTCGGGCGCCAGCGCGGGATCGTGGCCGAGCACGCGCATCCCGAGGCCCTGCGCGAGCTTCGCGGTCATCCGGCCGATCCCGCCGAAGCCGACCAGCCCGAGCGTCTTGCCCGCGGTCTCGCGGCCCTGCGACATCCGCGCGCGCGGCCACTGGCCCGCGGCGACCTCGGCACTCGACAGGTAGGCGCCGCGCAGCAGCACCATGGCGGTCGCGACCACGTACTCGGCGACCGCCAGGCTGTTGGCGCCGGTGGCCGGGAACACCGCGATGCCGGCCGCCTCGCAGGCGGCCACGTCGATGTTGTCCAGCCCGACGCCGAGCCGGCCGACCGCGCGCATCCGCGGCGCGGCCGCGAGCACTTCGCGGTCGACGCGGGTGCGATTGCGCACGACCAGCGCATCGGCGGCCGCGACGCGCGCGAGCAGCCCCGCGCGGTCGTCGACCAGTTCCGGCGCGTAGTCGACGTCGAACGCGTCGCGCAGCGCCTCGACCGCGGGCAGGTCCATGAACTCGCTGATCACGATGCGCGTCATGGACACTGCTCCGCGTCGACGCGCCGCGCGCGCCCGGCGGGATGTCGCGCGGCGCCTGCCGCCCCGGTCACGCCGACTCGTGGATGCGCGTGAGCACGAACTCGCGGTGGCCGAGCGCCTCGGCCGCGGTCCAGCGCCCGTTGGCCGTCGCGAGCATCGCCTCGAGCAGCTTGTCGCCGGTCTGGTCCAGCGTCATCTCGCGCTGCAGCAGCCCCGAGCAGTCGACGTCGACGTGCTCGCTCATCAGTCGCACCGTGCGCGGGTTCGCGCACAGCTTGATGACGGGCAGGATCGGGTTGCCGATCACGTTGCCCTGGCCGGTGGGGAAGAAGTGCACGACGTAGCCCGAGGCCGCGCACAGGGTCACCATCTCGGCGGCCGCCGACGACGAGTCCATGAACCACAGCCCCGGGTGCGTCGGCTCCTCGGCCTTGTCGAGCACGCCGTCGACCGTGCACTTCTTGCCGATCTTCTGGATGTTGCCGAGCGCCTTCTCCTCGATCGTCGTCAGGCCGCCGGCGATGTTGCCCTTGGTCGGCTGCGACTCGGACAGGTCGCTGGTCTTCCAGCGGTTGATCATGTCCTGGTAGCGGTCGAACATGAACATGAAGCGCTCGCGCACCTGGTCGTTGGCGCAGCGCGCCGCGACGAAGCTCTCGCCGCCGGTGATCTCGGAGGTCTCGCCGAAGCACAGCGTCGTGCCCAGCGGGTGCAGCTTGTCGAACGCGTTGCCGACGGTGGGGTTCGAGCCGCAGCCCGAGGTCGTGTCCGATTCGCCGCACTTGGTGGACACCCACAGGTCGCTGATCGGGCACTCGACGCGATGCAGCGCGGTCGCGTGCTGGACGAACTGCTTCGCGGCCATCGACGCGCGCCTGATCGTCTCGTGGTCGCCGTGGCCCTCGATGCCGAAGCCGACGACCGGCTTGCCGGTCTTCGCGATGCCGTCGACGACCTTCTTCGTCCAGCCGTCCTCGATGCCGATCACCACCACCGCGGCGACGTTCGGGTTCGACCCGGTGCCGATCAGCGTGCGGAAGTGCAGGTCGAGGTCGGGGCCGAATTGCAAGCGTCCATAGGGATGCGGGATCGCGAGCGTTCCCTTGATCGCGGTGGCGACCGCTTCGGCGGCGGCGTTGGACAGGTCGTCCAGCGGCAGGATGATCACGTGGTTGCGCACGCCGGCGCGGCCATTCTCGCGGCGATAGCCCCAGAAGGTGGTGTTCTTGTCGATCACTGGCATTTGACGGTCTCTTTCGGTTGGATGGCGACGCGACGGCTGCTCACCAGCGCTTGGTCTTGATGTTGTGCACGTGGGCGTGCTCGCCGGCCTTGATCGGCGCGACCACCTTGCCGATGTCGACGCCGTACTTGTAGACGGTGTCGCCGACGGCCATGTCCTTCAGCGCGACCTTGTGGCCGATCGGGATGTCCTGGGTGGCCTTGACGGTGATCGTCTTGTCCTCGTCCATGATCCAGGCGTTGAGCTGCGTGCCGGCCTTGATGCCTTCGACGACCGCCACCGCGACGGTGTCCTTGGCGTCGTGCAATACGACGTGAATCATTCTTCGCTCCTTGGGAAGGGTCGGTCGAGCCTCGCGCCCGGACGTCGGGTGGGGCCCTGCTGATTGCCGCGCAATCGTATTCCTGCTGGGCAGGCAAGTCAACTAGATGACTCAACTCACTTACACGGTTGCGGAATTTGCTGTCAGAATGGCGGAACGAGGTGCCGCCCGCTCCGGGCGCGCCCTGACCGAGCCAGGCACCGTCCCTCCGGGATGCGGGGCCGGACCCCTGCATGGACAGACACGACGTCATCACCGCGCCCACGGGCGGGCCCATCTTCAAGGAAGTCAAGCGCAAGATGCTGGCCGCGCTGGCGGCCGGCGAGTGGAAGCCCGGCGAGGCGATCCCGGCCGAACCCCGGCTCGCCGAGCGCTTCGGCATCGCGATCGGCACGCTTCGCAAGGCGATCGACGAGCTGGTTGCCGAGAACGTGCTGCTGCGCCAGCAGGGGCGCGGCACGTTCGTCGCCACGCACACGCGCGACCGGATGCTGTTCCTGTTCTTCAACATCATCCGGCACGACGGGGTGAAGGAGTATCCGCAGGTCGAACTGGTGAGCTTCCGCAAGGGGCGCGCCGACGACGAGGCGGCCGAGCGCCTGCAGCTCGCGCCGCGCGCGCCGGTGTTCGCCTACCGCAATGCACTGCGGCTCGGCGGCAAGCCGGTGATCGTCGACGACATCTCGGTGTCGGCCGAGCTGTTCGCCGGGCTGACCGCCGAGCGGCTGCGCGAGCGCACCAACACGATCTACCACCTGTACCAGCACGGCTTCGGGCTGTCGGTGGTGCGCACCGCCGAGACCGTGCGCGCGGTGGGCGCGCCCGCCGACGTTGCGCCGCTGCTCGGCGTGCCCAATGGCGGCCCGCTGCTGCTCATTCGCCGCGTGGCATTCACGCTGGGCGATCGACCGGTGGAGTTCAGGCGCTCGTACGTGAACACCGCGCGGCACGAATATCAGCGCGAGCCCGGTTACTGAGGGGGATCGTCGATGACCGACCCGGGCGCGAACTGGAACGCGGCGACGCTCGAGGGCGTCGATGCGTTCGTCTTCCGCGCACCCTGCGAGGTGCCGGTGCGTACGTCGTTCGGCGTGATGCACGACCGGCCGGCGGTGCTGGTGCGAGTGCGCGACAGCGACGGCGCGCAAGGCTGGGGCGAGATCTGGTGCAACTTCCCGGGCGTCGGCGCGGATCATCGCGCGGCTCTGGTGCGGACTGTCATGGCGCCCCTGCTGACGGGCGCCGTGCTCGAATCCCCGTCGGTGCTTTCCAGATCACTGCAGCGGCGGCTGGAGGTGCTGGCGATCCAGAGCGGCGAGTTCGGCCCGATTGCGCAGGCGCTGGCGGGCATCGACCAGGCCCTGTGGGATCTGGCGGCCCGGCGCCTGGGTATGCCGCTGTGGCGGCTGCTGGGCGGCGAGCGTGGCGCAATCCGCGTTTACGCAAGCGGCCTCGGCCCCGAAGGTGCGCTGCCGGCGGCACTCGCGGCACGCGAGCGTGGCCATGTGGCATTCAAGTTGAAGGTCGGGTTCGACCGGATCGAGGACTTGCGCCGGCTGAGCGCCCTGCGTGAGGCGCTCGGGGCCGACGCGACGCTGATGGTGGATGCGAACCAGGCCTGGGACCCGGACACGGCGATGCAACGATGCCCGGAACTGGCTCAGCTCGGTGTACGCTGGATCGAGGAGCCGCTGCGCGCCGACGCGCCCGCGCAGGCATGGGTTCGGCTCGCCGGACATGCCGGCACCGCGCTGGCCGCTGGCGAGAACCTGATCGGCCGCGCGAGTTTCGAGGCGGCAATCGACGCCGGGGCACTGGCCGTGCTGCAACCGGACGTCGCGAAGTGGGGAGGCGTCAGCGGCTGTCTCGAGGTGGCTCGCTGCGCACTCGCAGCAGGCTTGCTCTACTGTCCGCATTACCTCGGTGCCGGTGTCGGCCTGAGGATGTCCGCCCACCTGCTGGCGGCCGCGGGTGGCGGCGGCCTGCTCGAGATCGATACGAATCCGAATCCGCTGCGCGAGCTGACCTGCGACGGCTTGACGCTCGTCCGCGAGGGCACTCTGTCGCTGGGGACCGAGCCCGGAATCGGACCGCCGCCGGATCTCGGAGCTCTTGCGCGTTTCGCGTACGACTGAACGGCCAGCCGATCGGCCGGTACGAGCCCGGTTTGAAGTGGCGGATGACGTAGATGGGTCATCGTTCCCGCAATGGACGGAGAGGATCAGGGGGCCTGCCGGTGACTCCGGCATCGGGACTCGACGTGCGAGAGACCGATTCCCGCGGGCGTGCTGCGGATGAAGGGCCCATGTGGTGGGCGACCGCTGTACAACCCGGCACGCCACGCGGCCGCATCCTCGCTCCGAAACCGGAGACCGACCGTTCGGTAGCCGGCTAACGTCGCTCGCGGCCCTCGCCCCAAGTGCCGACGTCGCAGTGGTCACATCCGGAAGGCAATTGAACTGTTCGGGCGCAAAGGTCTGGTCGACACGGCTCGAACTGCCGTCCAGCACGCTGTCCGGCGAATCGATTCTCGGGTGCCCCAATGGTCGCGAAGACGGCGCCGCAATTGGCGTCGACCAAGGTCCCGCCGACCCGACTAGCGGCGCTTGGCTCGGCCGCCCTCTTGACGGGAGCCTGCCCGGCCGCTGGCGCTGCGCTTACTGTTCTCGCGTTCCAGCACGCGCGCGAGCTGTCGGGCGCCTGAGTCGATCTCGCGCTCGTCGAAGGCGCCGAACCCGAACACAAGTCCGGGGGGACGTATCGTGTCGATGCAGTACCGTGACAGGTGAGCGACCTCGATTCCTGCCTCGGCGGCGTGCGTCGACACACACCGATCGTCGAACTCGGAGTTCAGCCATCCCACTGTCTGAAGGCCTGCCTCGGCCGGCTCAACCGCAACGGCGCCCGCCAGCCAGCGCCCCGTCGACAGCAGCAGTGCTTCCATTCGTGTCTCGTAGAGCTTGCGCATCCTTCGCACGTGACGTCCCAGGTGGCCGTCAAGGATGAATCGCGCCAATACCTGCTGGTCCAGCGGATTGCCATGCCTGCCCGCCAGCGTGCGAACCGCAACGATCGAATCGACGAGCATCGGCGGCGCGACGATGAAACCCAGGCGAAGTCCCGGAAACAGCACCTTGCTGAAGGTGCCCACGTAGACGACGAACTCGCCGCCATCGAGTCCCTGCAGCGAGGGGATCGTCTTTCCCGAGAAGCGGTACTCGCTGTCGTAGTCGTCCTCGACGACCCACGCCCTGCGTTCGCGGGCCCACTGAATAAGCGCCAGCCGCCGCGGCAGGGACATGACGTGTCCGAGCGGGAACTGTTTCGATGGGCAGACCACCGCAAGTCGTGCCTGCGGAGCAAGCCGGATCGCGCGATCGACGTCGATCCCCTCATGGTCCACCGGGACCGGGACGGGTTCGAGCCCGGCGCCGCGCAGCGCAGCCAGCGCGCCGGGAAAGCAAGGGTCCTCGATCCAGGCCTTCTCGCCGTGGTTTCCAATCACGCGCAACAACAGATCCATCGCGTGCTGGGCCCCGGCGGTGATCACGATCTGCTCGGGCGAGCACCGAACCCCGCGCGAAAGCGACGCGTACTCCGCGATGGCGCGGCGAAGCAGCGGGTCGCCGATCGCGTCGGTTTCTCCGAAGTAACCGGGCTGCTGGCCGGAGCGCCCTGCCTGCCTCAGGAACTTCGTGTAGAGCCGGATCCAGGCCTGAAGCCGCGCGACGTCCAGCGCGGGGAGATTCGCACGAAACGGGACAGCGGGAATTGCGCGACGGAACGACTCCGGCACGAATGCGAAGCGGTGGGCGACCTGTGCGGAAGGGCTGCCGTGAACCACTTCAGGTCGGCGACGCGTCGCGGTCAAACGCTCGAATGCATCGGGAACAAGCTCCGCGACGTAGTGGCCGGAACCGCGTCGCGACTCGACGTAACCCTCTGAATGCAACTGCTCGTAGGCGACAAGGACTGTATTGCGTGCGACTCCGAGCTGAGCCGACAGTACTCGCGTGGACGGCAGTCGATATCCGGCGGGCATCGCACCGCCGATGACGGCATTGCGGATCCGCTGGTACAGCTCCCGGTGGAGATACCCGTCCCTGCGTGACAGCGGGGCAATCGGGAACGCGGGCAGATTCCTTCCTCCGGTTCGGCGCTGCAAAGTGGCTCCTTAGATTCTCAAATAAGTGGTGCTTGCGGCCGGCCCACATCGCAGCATAATGCCCGATACGCTGCCACGCGATTACCGCTGCGCGGATCGCGCCCAGTCGACGGGGGCCGCGTCGGCGGAGAACAACGAGAGGAGACATCATGAGGCGAATCCTGGTCACGCTCATCACGGCATGGGTGCTTGCATTGTCCCTGGCGCCTGCTCACGGTGCGGAACCGACGAGAGGAGGGGCCCTCCAATCGCTCCTTTGGCCCGAGCCCCCTGGGATCATGTCGGGGCAGTTCCTGCAGTCTCCGGCGCTTCTCGTTTCGACGAAGATGTTCGAGAGCCTGTTGATCTACGACTTCGAGCTCAACCCGAAACCCCACTTGGCCGAGTCGTGGCAGGTATCTCCCGACGGAAAGACCTACACCTTCAAGTTGCGCCGTGGCGTCAAGTGGCACGACGGTAAGCCACTTACGGCCGATGACGTCGTGTTCACCTTCGGCGAGTACCTGATCGAAGTGCATCCCAGAATGAAGGTCGTGTTTCAGAAAGTGAAGGTGGCGAAAGTCGACGACTTCACTGTGGAGTTCCGCCTCGAGGAGCCCTTCGGACCGCTGATCAGGAGCTTCGGCATCGGTACCGAGATCGTTCCGGCGCACCTGTACAAGGGTACCGACTTCCGCAAGAACCCCAACAACGCCAAGCCAGTGGGGACCGGGCCCTTCAAGTTCAAAGAGTGGAAGCGCGGCGAGTACCTGCATCTGGTGAAGAACGGCGACTACTGGCGTAAGGGGCTGCCCTACCTCGATGAAATCTACTATCGCCTCGTCCCGGATGCAGCGTCACGCGCGATCGCGATCGAATCCCAGCAACTGCACCTCGCCACTCAGAATGACCTTGAATTGTTGGACGTCAATCGTCTCAGCAAGCTTCCGTACGTCTCGGTGACGACGAAAGGCTGGGAGTGGGGCTCGCCGATCGTCTGGATCGAGATGAATCACCGGCGCGCGCCATTCGGTGACAAGCGATTCAGGCAGGCCGTCATGTACGCGCTCGACCGGAAGTTCATTCGCGACACGATCTTCCAGACCTACGCGAAGGTCGCGACCGGCCCGGTCCACTCAAGCTCCCCGTTCTATGAGCCCAACGTGCCCACGTACGATTTCAATCCGGCGAAAGCGGAAGCGTTGCTCGACGAGATGGGCCTGAAACGCGGCGCCGACGGAGTCCGGACCACAGTGAAGTTGCTGGGTTTGCCTTACGGGGAGATGTGGAACCGTGCCGCCGAGTACACGCGTCAGGCGTTGAGGAAGGTCGGTGTCGAGGTGGTCCTCGAACCCTCGGATGCGGCGGGGTGGTCCGACCGAACGCGAAACTGGGATTTCGACATGACGATGTATTTCCTCACCACCTTGTCGGATCCTGCGCTGGGGGTTTCGAGAACCTTCATGTCGGACAATCAGCGCAAGGGTGTTCTGTTCACGAACCACAGTGGCTACACCAACCCCAAGGTCGACGAACTCTTCCGGCGCGCAGCCGTGGAGATCGACGAGGGCAAGCGCAAGCAGTTGTATTCCGAGGCACAGAAGATCCTCGTCGACGACGTCGCCGTGGCGTGGCTCGTTGAACTGGTGTGGCCGACGGTCTACAACAAGAAAGTGAATAACGTCGTGATCGATAGTTCCGGGCCCAATTCCACCTTCGCAGAAACCTGGATCGCAAGGTAGGCGCAAGGGTCGCGAGGAGGGGCCGCGGTGCGCTTCGTCCTGGTGTTTGCAGCCTGGTTGCCGCGTGCGATCCTGATGCTGGCGGCAATCGGCTTGCTCAATTTCGCTCTGATTCGCATGGCACCAGGGGATCCGGCTGCAGTGATCGCTGGCGAAAGCGGAGCTTCGGACGAACAGTTCATCGCCGCGATCCGACGTGACTACGGCCTCGATCAGACGCTCCCCGTGCAGGTCTATTCCTACCTGCGGCGACTTGCGGCGCTCGATCTTGGAATCAGTTATCGCACGCAGCGGCCCGTGGTCGACATCATTCTCGAACGCGTTCCGGCGACGCTTCTGTTGACGGTGCCGGCCTTGCTCCTGGCGATCCTTGCCGGCACGTCGCTCGGGATGTTGGCAGCCACACGCGCAGGGTCCTGGAAAGACACGGTGATCACGTCTCTGGCGATGGTCTTCTATGCCACGCCCGTATTCTGGGTCGGGCTGCTGCTGATCCTGCTCCTGTCGGTGTCGCTGGGCCTGCTGCCGCCCTTCGGAATGTCGGGCTTCATCCGCAAGACGGGCCTGCCCGGCGCGATCGACGTACTGCGACACCTCGTGATGCCGGTCGTCAGCCTGGCGCTGTTCTACATGGCCGTCTACGTTCGAGTGGCCAGGGCTGCGACCATTGAAGTCCTCGGCCGCGACTTCGTTCGCGCGGCACGTGCCAAGGGTCTGTCGTCGGCGGGTGTCGTTCGCGGGCACGTCCTGCGCAATTCGGTACTGCCGATTGTCACTCTCGCCGGGCTGCAGGTCGGCCAGGTGCTCGGCGGGGCAGTGGTGGTCGAGTCCGTCTTCGCCTGGCCGGGTATCGGGCGATTGGCCTTCGACGCGTTGATGCAGCGGGACTACAACGTGATCCTTGGCGTGTTCTTCGTATCGTCGGCGCTGGTGGTCGTCGCGAACCTACTTACCGACGTGTCGCTGCGGATGATCGATCCACGCATTGGAAGGGCGTAGAGACCCGGCGCTATGTCACGCATATTCCGTTCGTGGCGCTTCGTGGTCGGCATTGCCGTGCTGTCGGCGATAGCCATGGTCGCGGTGTTGGCCCACTGGCTGGCGCCATTCGATCCGTGGGCGGTTGTCGGTGTGCAATTGTTGCCGCCCGGCGGCCGGCACGTGCTCGGCACGGACATGCTCGGCCGGGACGTGATGTCGGGCCTGATCTTCGGCGCGCGTGTCTCGTTGGTGATCGGAATCGTCTCCACCGCGTTCTCGCTGGTCCTGGGAACAGCCATCGGAGCGCTGGCGGGGTACTTCGGCGGCGCGGCCGACCGCGCCTTGATGCGCTTCACCGAATTCTTCCAGGTCATTCCCTCATTCCTGTTTGTCGTGTTGCTGGTCGCCATCATGACCCCGAGCGTGACGAACCTCGTCATCGGCATCGCGCTCGTGATCTGGCCACCAGTCGCGCGTCTGGTGCGCAGCGAGTTCCTGACGTTGAGGGAGCGCGAGTTCGTCGAGGCGGCGCGCGCCGCGGGGCTGTCGGACATTCGGATCATGTTTACCGAAATCATGCCGAACGCCCTGCCGCCAGTGCTCGCCGTGGCGTCGCTGATGGTGGCGACTGCGATTCTGACCGAGGCGTCGCTGAGTTTCCTGGGGTTGGCAGACCCGAACATGATCAGCTGGGGTTACATGATCGGAGCGGCCCGAACGGTGTTCCGCCAGGCATGGTGGCTCAGTGTCTTTCCCGGCCTTGCATTGCTGGTGACCGTGCTTGCCGTGACCTTGCTCGCTGAGGCGATCGGCGACCGCAGCAATCCGACGCTGCGCTCGATTGCCGGCGGCTGAAGGGCGGGAATGCTTCGTATCCGCGACCTCTCGATCGCCCTTCCACCTGGAAGTGATCGGCAACTTGCCGTCGACCGGGTCTCACTCGACCTCCAGGCGGGCGAGACCTTATGTGTTGTCGGCGAATCGGGCTCTGGGAAGTCGTTGACAGCCAGCGCAATCGTCGGATTGCTACCTTCACCGAGGCTGAAGGTGCGCTCGGGAAGCATCCTCTTCGAGGGGCGAGACACGCTGCGCATGAGCGAGGCTGAGCTTCGCGCAGTTCGCGGTGGGCGTATCGGCTATGTCTTCCAGGATCCAATGTCGTCGCTCAATCCGCTCGAGCGGATAGGCAAGCAGATAAGGGAAGTTCTCGAACTGCACGCCTGGGCAGGGGATCCGCGACGCAGGGTCGTCGAGGTGCTCCGCGACGTGCACTTGCCCTGTCCCGAATCCCTGGTCGATGTTTTTCCTTGGCAGCTGTCCGGCGGACAGCGGCAGCGCGTGATGATCGCGATGGCTATCGCCAGCGAGCCTGCCATGATCGTCGCCGACGAGCCGACCAGCGCTCTGGACGTGACGACGCAGGCCCAAATCCTGGCGTTGTTGCGCGAGTTGCGGCAACGGCGCGGCATTGCGTTGTTTCTCATCACCCACGATTTCGGCGTCGTCAACGAGATGGCCGATCGGGTCGCGGTCATGCGCAACGGCGTCGTCGTCGAGGAGGGCGCGAAGCGGGATGTTCTCGCACGTGCTCGTGACCCCTATACGCGGCGGCTCTTGGGAGCGGTTCCCGAACTCCGTGCGCGGACGATCCGCCGGGCCGAGCCGTACCCGCCGCTCCTGCGCGCCGATCACCTCACGAAGACGTGGCGGACGCGCGGCAGGCTGTTCGGACGCGGCCGCGAGGTGAAGGCGCTCGATTCGGTTTCCCTGGAGGTTGGGCAGGGCGAGACACTTGCAGTGGTCGGCGAATCGGGATCGGGGAAGTCAACGCTTGCAAGGGCCCTGTGTTGTCTCACGCGTGTCGATCACGGGCGTGCCGATCTCCATGGAACTGCCACGGACTACCTGTCGCTGCCGGCGCGTAGCCTCCAGCCGGTGCGTCGGGCGATCCAGCTCGTGTTCCAGGATCCATACTCGTCGCTGAATCCGCGCAGGACGGTCGGCCAGTCGATCGAGATCGGCCTGCGCGCCAACGGTGAGTCGGCGGCGGCGGCCCGCGCGCGCACGGTGGAGCTCCTTGCGCGCGTACAGCTCGACCCGGCGGCCGCTGACCGCTACCCGAACGAGTTCTCGGGCGGTCAGCGCCAGCGCATCGTCATCGCCAGGGCGCTCGCCATGCGGCCGAAGCTGCTCGTCGCCGACGAACCTGTTTCGGCGCTCGACGTATCGGTGCAGGCCGAAATCCTCGACCTGCTTGACTCGCTGCAGCAGGAGGAGGGGCTCGCGATGCTGTTCATCACGCACGACCTGCGCGTGGCGGCGCGAATGGCCGACCGCGCCTTGGTCATGCGCGGGGGCATGATGGTCGAGACCAGCAGCATGGAGCGCGTCCTGGCCGATCCAGAGCATGAGTACACGGCGTCGCTCGTGAGGGCGGTTCCGAGGATGACAGAAGCCGGCTCGGTCGAGATGCCGGCGCTAATCGAAAGGTGAACGAAGTATGCAAACCATGGGACCCTGGCGTGCAGTTGTCGAAGCCCTGAAGGCAGAAGGAGTACGTTGTGTCTTCGGGCTTCCGGGCAACCCCAAGCATCTGGTCTACGACCTGACGGAACACTCCGATATCCGCTTCGTGCTGGTGCGCGACGAAAAAGCTGCCGTTGCCTGCGCCTACGCATGGGGCAGGCTGACGGGCGAACCGGGTGTGGTGTTCTCGAATCCCGGCCCCGGAATTACGAGCCTCGTGTCGGGACTGCTCGAGGCCACGTCCGGCTCTGTGCCGATCGTCGCGATCGCGAACGGGGTCGTCCAGCGCTACGACGGAATGGGTGCGTTTCAGGAACTCGACACGCACACGCTGATGAAGCCGGTCACGAAGTGGTCGAACCGCGTGACAGACATTCGCCGGGTTCCGTGGATCATGCAGCGGGCGTTCTCGCTCGCCCGCAACGGCCGGCCGGGTGCTACGTTCGTGGAGATTCCGTCCGACCTGAGCGCGCAGACTGCGCCGATGTCCGCCTACGTCGCGTCGGTTGCGCGGCAACGTTGCCGCCCTGATGTCGCGACGATCGAGGCGGCTGCGTCCCTCGTTCAGGAATCGAAGCAGCCGGTGCTACTCTGCGGCGGCGGAAGCATCATCGCGAAGGCGCACGCGGAGGTCGAGAACCTGGGCATGCTGATCGGCGCCCCCATTCTGACGACGCCCAGCGGCCGCGGCATCTACCCGGAGGACGGCCCTCTGTCGCTGGGTCAGGTCGGCCTGTATTTCTCGCGCGAAGGCAAGGCGTGGCACGATGGTGCCGACCTGTTGATCGTCGTGGGCTCCAGGCTCGAGGCATTCAGCACGAACAGCTGGTCGTTCTATCCGAAGTCGGCGCGGATGATCCGCATCGACCTCGACCCCGACGCGTTGAGCCTGAACTGGCGCGCCGACGTCGACGTCGTCGGCGACGCCGCTCTTGCGCTCGGCGACCTGTTGGCCGAACTCGAGCGTCGCCGCTATCCGGGGAAGCGGCAGAGGGTCGAACGAATCGCCGACGCCGGCAGGCGATTTGCCGAGGAGGCCGTGGCTGAGGCCAGGACAACGCGCAGCCCGATCCGGCCTCCTCAGATTCTCGAATCGGTCAACCGGATCTTCGGGCGCGACACAATCCTGATGAAGGAGAACGGTGCCGCCGACCTGTGGTGCTACTACTGGCCCTACTACCGCGTGCTCGACGTGGGCGACTGCGTCGCGATGGGCGAGCAGACGGCGATGGGCATGGGAGTGATCGGCGCAATCGGGGCCAAGCTCGCCCGGCCCGAAAAGCAGGTGGTCTGCTTCGCCGGTGACGGCGCAATGCAGATGTCGCTCTCGGAACTCGCCACGGCAGCCGAGAATCGCTGCGGAGTGACATGGATCGTGCTCAACAACCATGCGTTCGGTTGGGTGCAGTACAACCAGGTGCTCAATCGCAAGCCGCTCATCGGGACCGGATTTGCAGTGAACTCGGATTTTGCCGCGATCGCGCAGGCCCAAGGGTGCCACGGTATTCGTGTCGTCGAGCCGGGTCAGGTCGACGAAGCCGTGTCGCGTGCGAAGGAGCTCAACGGCAAGGGGGTCCCGGTCCTCATCGATGCGCAGATCGCCGCGCACGACTACTACCAGGGCTTCGTCGACATTCACGTCGCGCAACTCGAGCACCATGTCGAACTGGACTGATACACCGAACCGGAACGACCCCGCGGTCGTCGCACTGATCCGGCGCTTTCGGGCCGCGCCGCTCGGTCCCTACGATCCGGATCTTCGGGCGTTCCTTTTGCGCTTCAGAGGCGTGCCGGCACGGGGCAAACACGTGCTGGTTCGTCTGGACGGGCGCAATGCATGGACCCTGGCCAGGATGGGAGACCGCGGCGAGCCGGTCACGCCAATCGGCGGATGCTACGACGACCTCGCAGAAGCCGAGTGGGCCGTGTTCTCGGCGCGCTGGCTCGACCTCTTTGGCTGGAAACCGGAGAGTGCACTGGAATGAAGATCTTCGGTTATCTCGATGTGTGGTGCGCAGCACCGGGCCAGCAGGTGACCGCTTACCTTGCTTCGGAGCAGCCCGGGGTGGCGAGAGTCGATCTGGTAGCACTGGGGCGGGGCGAGGAACGGGCCGATGCGGACGGAATCCGATTCGGCAGGGAGCCGTCGGTGGCCGAACAAGACGTCTTCCTCGACTGGCAGCAGACCGATGCAGGCTCGTGCGCGTTGATCGAGGGGATGGAGCGGCCGGTCCCGATTCCGGGCACCGGAGTGCTGGTGCTTTACTGCCAGCCGTGGTCGGCGACGAGCGGCGACTCGGTGATCTTCAGCAGCGGCGGCTCCGACGGCGCCGTGGCGATCGGCATCGACGCGTGCTGGCGGCCTTTCGTGGCGATCGGCGGTCGACGCACGACCTGCAACATCCAGCTGGCGAAACGACGGTGGTACATGCTCGCTCTAGAATGGCGGGCGGACGAGTTCGACGTGACGCTGGTCGTCGCGACCGACCGGGGCCAGGCGCTCGATAACGTGCAGATACGCCGGACGGGCGCGGCTCCCGTGTTCGACAACCGGTTGCCGATCGTCCTGGCTGGCCGCATGCATCCGGGAGGATCGATCGGAGATCACTTCAACGGTCGCATCGAGCGGCCGGCCATCTTGGGAGGGCAGGTCGGACTGCCCTCGATCGCCCGATGGGTCCTGGAGGAGGTCGCGCCTCCGCCGGGCGAGCTGTTCGCATGCTGGGACTTTACCCGGCGCATTCCGTCCTGGGAGATCGAGGATGTCGGCCCGCACGGCATGCACGGCCGCCTGCTGAACGCGCCGAAGCGGGCGGTTCGCGGGGTACGCTGGAGCGGGCGTCGTTTCGACTGGACGTCGTGCCCCGAGGAATACGCTGCGATCCATTTTCATGACGACGACCTCGACGACGCTCTCTGGATGCCCAGTTTGTCGCTGCAGATTCCTGCCGACCTGGCGTCCGGAGCGTATGCGCTGCGCGTTTGCCGAGACGGCGAGACGCTGCTGTTGCCGTTGTTTGTCCGCGCCGCCGAACCGGGTCGAAGGGCCCGAGTGGCCGTGGTGTTCCCGACCTTCACTTACCTGGCCTATTCCAACGACCATACCCTGCTTCACGGCAGCAACGGCGAGGTGCTCGCGGCGCGTGCCATCGCCCTGGAGCCGCGAGACGTCGCGATGGCTCGGCATCCCGAGTGGGGCCTATCGCTGTACGACACGCATCGCGACGGTTCGGGGGTCTCGGTGGCCTCGCGGCGTCGCCCGGTCCTCACCTTCGCACCGGATCAGCGCGCATGGCAGGGCGCCGAAGGTTCTGGTCGATGGAACTATTCGGCCGACCTGGTGATGGTCGAATGGCTGCATCGGGAAGGCATTGCCTGGGAGGCGCTGACCGACGAGGACATCGACCGCGAGGGCGAGCGGGTACTCCGCGCGTACGACGTCGTGCTCACGGGTAGTCATCCCGAGTACGCGACGCCGAACATGTTGGCGGCGTATCGCGCATTTGCCGCAGGCCGGGGGCGCCTCATGTATCTCGGCGGGAATGGCTTCTACTGGAAGGTCGCCACGGATCCGGCGCATCCCGGATTGATCGAATTGCGCCGCGCCGAAGACGGGAATAGGAGCTGGGCCGAGGAGCCTTGCGAGTACTACCACCAACTCGACGGACAGTACGGCGGGCTCTGGCGTCGCAGTGGCGTCGCGCCGCAGAGCTGGCTCGGCGTCGGGTACAGCGGCCAAGGCTTTCGCCGCAGCGTCGGGTATCGGCGAGGAGCGGACGGCGAGCGCGCCGAAGTCGCATTCGTCTTCGATGGCGTTGCCGGTTCCGACTTCGGCACCCGGGGCGCATTCGGCGGTGGATGTGCCGGAATCGAAATCGACCGCGCAGACGAACTCCTGGGCTCGCCGCGCGAAGGGTACTTGCTGGCCAGCTCACACCCGTTCGACGACACCTACTTCGTGGCCAATGAAGAGCTCCTGGTCACGCGCCCGACGGTTTCCGGCGACTATTCGTCGACGGTGAGATCCGACCTGTTTCTTCTGGCGACCGAAGGCGGTGGCGCTGTCTTTTCGGTCGGCTCGGTGGCCTGGATCGGCGGGCTGTCGGCCAATAGCGGCGATGCCGATGTCATCCGGATCACGCGGAACGTGCTCGACCGGTTTCTCGATCCCAAGCCGCTGCCCGTGCGGGATGGCCCCTATGAGTATTGAACCGATGAGTGTCATCGACGCAGGCAGTTACGAGAAGCTCGCTCTCTTCATCGATGGACAGTGGCTGTCGGGGGAAGGGCGGCGCGAACAGGAGGTCACAGATCCCGCGGACGGTTCGGTGCTCGGAATGCTTCCGCACGCCACGCAACGCGATCTGGAGGCTGCGCTTGCGGCCGCGCAGAGGGCCTTCGGGGAATGGCGACACACCTCGCCGCTCGAGCGGGGCAAGATCTTGCGACGCGTTGCCGAGCTTGCCCGGGAGCGCGCCGAGGCGATCGGCCGCAACATGACACTCGACCAGGGAAAGCCCCTCGCCGAAGCCGTCTCCGAAGTCAGGGCCTCCGCCGACCACGCTGAATGGCATGCAGAGGAGTGCCGCAGGATTTACGGCCGGCTGATTCCGCCGCGCGTGCCCGGCGTTCGCCAGTCAGTCACCCGGGAGCCCGTTGGCGTCGTCGCGGCGTTCACCCCGTGGAACTTTCCATTCAACCAGGCGATCCGCAAGATCGCTGCGGCGCTCGGGGCTGGCTGTACGATCGTTCTCAAGGGTCCGGAGGACTCGCCGAGCGCCGTCATCGCATTGGCGCGCCTTTTCGACGAAGCCGGATGTCCGCCTGGTTGCGTCAACCTGGTCTGGGGCATCCCGGCAGAGATTTCCGACTTCCTTGTTCGTTCCACCATCGTGCGCAAGATCTCATTCACGGGGTCGATTGCGGTGGGCAAGCAGCTTGCCGCGTTGGCCGGTGCACACATGAAGCGCGTAACGATGGAACTCGGCGGGCATACGCCAGTGATCGTTTTTTCGGATGCCGACGTGGAATCTGCCGCGCGTCTCCTAGTCCAGCAGAAATTCCGCAATGCGGGGCAGGTCTGCGTGGCGCCAACCCGCTTCTACATCCACGAGCAGGCCTACGATCGGTTCATGGCGACGTTTCTCGAGGAAGTCGAGCGAATCAAGGTCGGTAACGGACTCGACCCGACGACCCGAATGGGGCCGTTGGCCCATGAGCGCCGGGTCTCGTCGATGCTGTCATTTGTGGATGATGCGGTCTCGGCTGGCGCTCGCGTGGAGTGCGGCGGCGAGCGGATCGGCTCGACCGGCAGTTTCTTCGCTCCGACGGTGGTGAGCGGCGTCGCGGACTCCGCGCAACTGATGAAAGTCGAGCCCTTCGGACCAATCGCGCCGATCGCCCGGTTTTCGGAGTTCGAGGACGTCACGGCGCGCGCGAACGGATTGCCCTATGGCCTGGCTGCGGCAGTCTTCACTGGCTCTGCCGCGACAGCGCAGGCGGCTGCGGCGTCGATCGAGTCCGGCATGGTGACGGTCAACCACTGGGGGCTGGGGTTGGCGGAAACACCGTTTGGCGGGGTCAAGGAGAGCGGCGTCGGCAGCGAGGGTGGGGCGGAAACATTCGACGGTTACCTGGTTACGAAGTTCGTGACGGAGCTTCATTGATGACGAGTCGCGATGCGTGCATCGAAGGCGCCATGGAGATGGGATGAAGATCACCGACGTTGCCGCGACGTGGGTTCGGGTGCCGATTCCCGAGGCCCGACAGCACACCAGTGACTTCGGGCGTGCAGAAACGTTCGACACCGCGATCGTTCGGATCGATACCGACGCTGACATCACCGGTTGGGGCGAGGCGAAGATCGCGGCAGGCAGTTCGGGCCACTATGCAGGCCTGGTGGCTCTGATCAACGAAGAAATGGCCCCGATTCTGCGCGGGGAAAATCCGCTCGGAATCAACCGCATCTGGGAAGTGCTCTACAACGGGTCCCGAGCGCACTTCGCGCTCGACCGGGGCCATGTGTTCCCTGCCATGGCGAGGCGCGGGATCTCGATCGCCGCGATGAGTGGGGTCGACATCGCTTTGTGGGACATCCTCGGCAAGTCGCTCGGCGCGCCCCTGCACCAGCTGCTGGGCGGCAAGCGTGTCGATCGCATGCCAGCCTACGCTTCCGGCGGCTGGGCGGCTGCCGACGGGATCGGCGCCCAGCTGCGCAGCTACCTGGAGGCGGGCGGATTTCGCGCGGTGAAGATGCGGGTCGGGATCCAGGACGGATCACCGTGGCGATCGGCTGAACGGGTGATCGCTGCGCGCGAGGCAATCGGTCCCGACGTCGACCTCATGTGCGACGCACACGGGACGCTGACTGTGTCGGAGGCGAAGGAGTTCTGCTACCTGGTGCGCGATTGCCGCCTTGCCTGGTTCGAGGAACCTGTCACGGCCGATGATCCTCGCGGATTGGCGGAGGTGCGCAAATCGACCCACATCCCGATCGCAGCCGGCGAGAGCGAGTTCACGCGCTTCGATTTCCGGGTCCTGATCGAATCTGGCGCGGTGGACATCGTCCAGCCCGATCTGGCGATCTGCGGCGGAGTCACCGAAGCCGTTCGGATTGCTTCGCTCGTTTCGGCAGCCAATCTCAGGCTCGCGCCTCACCTCTGGGCCGGCGCCCCAGCCTTTGCCGCAGGGTTGCACGTGGCCGCGGCGAGTTCGTGCGGATTCATTCTCGAGTACTCGCTGGGTGCCAATCCGATGATTCACGAACTCGTTCGGGAGTCGTTTCCGGTAGAGGCGGGTTTCATCGAGATACCGGACCGTCCCGGTCTGGGTATCACCCCCGACCCAGTGTTTCTGGAACGACACGCCGTGCGCGGCATGGGTTGATTCACTCCGGTTGGGGCGAATCCTGCTTCCCGGAGACGATTCATTTCCACAGGGCGACGATCTTCGGATCGTTTGCGTCGATTCGTGGTGAGGGGTCGTTGTCGCAGACCTACCGGGGGATGCCCTGTATCGAACAGCTTCTTGCCGCGCCCCCTCTCGGCGCGGCACGAGCTGCACGTTGCGCCGAGACCGCCATCAGGACGCGGGATCGCATCGGGGCGGATAACCTGCCTTCTTGAGTGGAGGACACTACTTCGATGGGCGCCTCCGCGAGAAAGGAGAGGAGGAAACAAATGACTGCTCATGCCGCTGGCGCTGCAGATCGTTCGAAGCTGCCACTTGTCTACTCATGCTCCGGTTGCTCGAGCGCAGCGCAGACAAGCAATGGTATTGCCATCGCACTGGATCGACGGAACCTCGCGGAGATGTCCTGCATCGCCGGAGTCGGCGGCGACGTGCCGAGCCTGGTGAAGGTCGCCAAGTCCGGACGCCCGATTATCGCCATCGACGGATGCGCGCTTTCCTGTGTCAAGAGCAGCCTTGCCCGACACGGGGTTCAGCCGGCCATCTGGCACGAACTGTCTCGATACGATGTGCGGAAGATCTACCAAGTAGATCCCGATCCGAGACAAGTCGAGGAAGCTCTGAAGATCGTCATCGATTCCTTGGCGTCGCTCGAGGTCAAGTGATGGCGCCGCGTGCCTCTGGGTGTAGGTTGGGTCCGACTTCGTGAGAGTGGATCGGCCACCTCCAACGCGTGACCGGGTTCAACGGGACGCTTTCGTCTGATCGAACGCGAACCGGTGCCAGACTCTCAGTCGAACTTCCGCCGCGTCAGTGCGGGCCAGAGGTCGCGCGACCCGGCGGCGATCGCCGCGCCGCCCAGCCGCTCGGCCCACTGCGCGTCGCTGCCGTGCTCGGCGCGCCAGGCCCAGAGCCGGCACGTCGCGCGGTGCAGCGGATGCTCGCGGGTGAAGCCGATCGCCCCGTGAACCTGATGGGCGATCGGCGCGCCGCGGGTTGCCGCTTCGCTGCAGCGCAGCTTGGCGACCGCGATGTCGAAGCCGGCGCGACTGGCGTCGCCTGCCGCGATCGACGGGGCCGACGCTGCGGCGACGAGCGCCGAGGTCCGCGCCGCCACGGTTTCGGCGGCGAGGATCGCCAGCGAGTGCTGGATCGCCTGGAATGCGGCGATCGGTCGCCCGAACTGGATCCGCTCGTTCGCGTAGCGCACCGACTGCTCGAGTGCCGACTCGAGCGCGCCGGCGATCGCCGCGCTGCGCGCGAGCGCGCCGAGGTGCCGGATGGGCTCGTCGAGGCCAGGCAGCGGATCGTCGATGCACAGCGCGACGCGCGCATCGGAGAACGCGACCTGGTCGCGTGGCTCGCCGGCGAGGTTCGTTCCAGCGCTTACCCGGACGTTGCCCGGCTGCGCAAGCTCGACCAGGAACAGCGCGTCGGATCCCGGCGTCGACACCAGCGCCCAGCGGCAATGCCTTGCCCACGGCACGCGATCGGCGTGGCCTGCGAGAGTGGGATGTTCGGGGGCACCGCCCACCGCGAGCCGGGCGTCGGTGCCCGCCTCGACGAGCGTGATTGCGCCCGGCGGCGGCTCGAGGCCGGCCTTCGACAGCAGCATCGCGCCGATCATCGTTTCGGCGAGCGGCAACGGCACCTGCCAGTAGCCGAGGCCGCGCAGGATCGGCCACGCGTCGGCCCAGCTCGTCTCGATGCCCGCATGGGCAGCCCGCGTGGGGGCCGCGCAGAGGCCTGCGTCGACGACGGACTGCCAGAGGCGCCCGGGCCACTCGCCGCGCTCGGCCGCAGCGTGCGCGGCAGCGTCGACGTTCTCGCCGAAGAGCCGTTCGACGCTGCGCTCGATCTGAGCGCGCGTCGCGTCGTCCTCGCCGTGCGTCGCGTCTCTCTCGCCGTGTGGCGCGTCTGGCGGACGACGCGGTGGTTCGCGTCGATCGGTCATCGCAGTCCCAGCCCGCGCGCGACGATGCCGCGCAGGATCTCGCGCGTGCCGCCGCGCAGCGAGAACGAAGGCGCCGCCCGCGTGACGTAGGCCGCCACGTCGGCCAGCGTCGAGCCCACCGGCATCTGGCCACCGAACAGTTCGTGCGCGACGTCGGGCAGCGACTGTTCGAGCGTGGCGCCAAGGTCCTTGACGATCGCCGCGGCGAGCGACGGGTCGTCGCCGCGCGCGAGCAGTCCGGCCACGCCGAGCGACATCTGCCGCAGCGTCGCGTAATGCGCGACCAGCCGGCCGAGGGCGACGCGCGCGCGCGGGTCGCCGGCCGGCGCCGCGTCGAGCATCTCGAGCAGCAGTCGCATCCCGCTCAGGTAGCGCTCGGGCCCGCTGCGCTCGAAGGCGAGCTCGGTCGTCGCCTGCGCCCAGCCCTCGCCCTCGCGTCCGATCAGGCACTCGCCGGGCAGCTCGACGCCGTCGAAGCTCACCTCGTTGAAGTCGTGTTCGTCGGCCTGGTTGCGGATCGGCCGGATCGTCACGCCGGGGGTCTTCAGGTCGACGAGGAACTGCGACAGGCCGGCGTGCCGCGATTCTGCCTGCGGGCCGGTGCGGGCCAGCGCGATCATGTAGTGCGCGCGGTGCGCGCCGGTGGTCCACAGCTTCGCGCCGTCGAGCACCCAGCCGTCACGGCGGCGCGTCGCACGCGTGCGCACCGAGGCGAGGTCCGAGCCGGTGTCGGATTCGCTCAGCCCGATGCAGAAGTAGGTCTCGCCGCGCGCGATCCCCGGCACGATCTTCGGGGCGAGCGTGTCCGGCGCGAAGCGGATCAACTGCGGGCCGCTCTGGCGGTCGGCGGTCCAGTGCGCCGCGACCGGCGCGCCGGCGGCGAGCAGCTCCTCGATCACCACGTAGCGCTCGAGCTGCGTGCGCTCGTGGCCGCCGTAGCGCGCGGGCCAGGTCATGCCGATCCAGCCGCGCTCGCCGAGCTTGCGGCTGAACGCCGGGTCGGCGGTGCTCCAGTGGCGCGCGCGCGCGAGCGGCGGGTGATCGGCGAGGGCTTGCGCGAGGAACTCGCGCACCTCGAGGCGCAGGCGCTCGCAGGCCGCGTCCGGAGCGCAGGGGTCGATGCGCGGCGTCTGCATGCGGGCGGGCGTGGCCGGGGTCCAGGCCTGGCAGGGGCGCTGCGGGGGTGCTCTCGGGGCGGCGCGCCGGGGCCGTCGGCAGCGCAGCGTCCTCAGTGCTTGCCGGGCGCGGCGCCCGCCGGCCGGCGCGCGACCATGTTCACCGCGCGCATCGTCATCACCGCCGCACCGCTCGCGTCGATCAGTTCGACCCGCGAGCGCACCACGCCGCGGTCGGGCTTCGATTCCGACGGGCGCGCGTCCTCGACGGTCACGCGCACCGTCACCGTATCGCCGGGCCGCACCGGGCGCAGCCAGCGCAATTCGTCGACGCCCGGCGACGCCAGGCTCGAAGCGGGCGACAGGTAGTGCAACGCGTAGAGCCGCATCATCAGGCTGCCGGTGTGCCAGCCGCTCGCGATGATGCCGCCGAACGGCCCGCTCGCGGCGAACTCGGGGTCGACGTGGATCGGCTGGGGGTCGAAGCGACGCGCGAAATCGACGATCTCTTCTTCGCTCACGCTGAACGTGCCGAGCTCGTGGACGGCTCCCGGTACGTAGTCTTCCAGCCAGCGGTCGGTCATGGGTCTGCTTTCCGGATGCGGTCGTGCGGGCGCCCATTCTGCCCGGAAACGCGGGCGCCGAGTCCCACGGTGTGGGGGCGCTGCCCACGCTATTTTCCCAATTTTTCGATGGGCAGCAAGTGGGTTGACACCCCGCGCCGCGCTCGCTTCAATCGTCCGGCAGGCGCAGGCAGATCCGGGAGGAACGCAGGATGGACATCGCGAGCGCAGGACTGGCGGAACGTGGCGACCCGGCCGCGGCATCTTCCGCCGTGGCGCCCCCGCGCGCCGACGCGGCGGTGGGCGATTCGCGCGGCAGCTTCCGCTTCTACGACAACCGCCAGAAGTACCTGATGTTCGTGAACACCTGCACCGAGAAGTGGGCGGTCGCGGAGCGGGTCGAGCGCGAACTGCAGAACATCCATCCGAAGCCGCCGGCGATCCGGGTCTTCGACGCCGGCGTCGGCGACGGCACGGTGCTCACCCGCGTGCTGCGCTCGATGCACCTGCGCTATCCGACGCTGCCGTTCTACGTGGTCGCGAAGGAGATCAGCCTCGAGGACGTCCGCCTGACGCTCGAGAAGACGCCCGACCGCTTCTTCGAGCACCCGTCGACGGTGCTGGTGATCACCAACCTCTACTACCGCGAGGCGCCGTGGCTGAACCCGCAGTCGGTGACCGCGGCGTCGACGCTGAACTGGCACGAGGTCGCGCTCACCGGCACGACCGCGCGCGAGTTCGAGAAGCAGATCACCGGGCTGCAGCCGCTGCTCGCGGAGAACTGGGGCACCGTCGTCAACAAGGCGACCGGCGCGCTGGGCTACGAGCGGCCGGCCGTGCTGGTGATCTACCGCGACGATCACCGCTTCCTGCTGAACTCGGTGATACCGCGGCGCGGCGCCACGCGAGCCGACTACGACCTCGTGATTGCCTCGCAGCCGTACCGGCTGCGCGCGCCGCTGGAGTTCAAGGCCTCGCGCGTGCTCGCGCCGCTGGCGAAGGCGCTCGGCCCCGACGGGCGCCTCCTGGTCGTGCAGTCGCACGGCGACGACCCGGGCCAGGAGATCCTGCAGGGACTCTGGCCGGGCGAGAACCCGTTCGTCCACGACCGGCACCAGGTGCTCAAGGCGGTCCGCGAGGCGCTCGGGCCCGCGGCGAGGTCGTTCAACTTCAACGCCAACCCCGAGGAGCGCGCGCTGTTCCGCCACGAGATGCACACGCTGCCGGCCGAGATCGAGGGATCGATCGGGACCTCGACCCTGCTGGCGGCCTGGAACGCTGCGGTCTACGTGGGCCAGATCGAGGACGCGCGGCTCGAGCAGGCGCTGTCCTCGAGCCGCTACCTCGAGGTGACGCGCGAGGTGCTGCGACGGCGCGGCGGCCTGTGGTTCTGGGACGAAGCCTTCGGCGTCTCCCGGCGCCGCAGCTTCTAGCCGGTCGGGCAAGTGACCCAGACCCCGTCCGCGGTGCGCGGCGCCGATGCCGGGCTCGCCGGACTGCTCGCCGGCGCCTCGATCGAGGTAGCGGCGCGCGAATTGCCGGAAGCGGCAGCGGCGCTGCGCGAGGCGGGCCGCGCCTGCCAGGTCTTCATCCCCTGGACGCCGAATCTCGACGCTGCCGCGATGATGGCGGCAACTTCGCGGGCCCGTGATCTCGGCCTGTCGGCGGTTCCGCACGTCGTGGCTCGCCGTCTCGGCTGCGAGGTGCAGGCGCGCGATCTGCTGGGGGAACTGCGCCAGCGTGGCGCCGTCGCCGTCCTGCTGGTCGGCGGCGACCTGCGCGAGCCGGCGGGCTCCTTTGGCTCGAGCTTCGAGCTGCTGCGCAGCGGGCTGCTGCAGGCCTGCGGGTTCGCGCGGGTCGGCGTCTGCGGCTATCCGGAGGGCCATCCGCTCATCGCCGATGCCGTCCTGCGCGCGGATCTCGACGCGAAGCTCGGCTACGCCCGCGAGCACGGGCTCGGGCTGTTCGTCGTCTCGCAGTTCTGCCTCGACGGGGCGGCCGTGGCGCGCTGGGTCGCCGGGCTGCGCGCGCGCGGCGTCCGGGAGCCGATTCGCGCCGGCGTCGCCGGGCCCACGTCGGTGGCGCGATTGATCAAGCTCGGTGTGCAGTGCGGCATCGGCAACTCCCTGCGCGCGCTGAAGGGCCGGCTCGGATCGGTCACCCGGCTGGCCTCGGCCTACGACCCCGCGGGCATCGTCCGCGAGATCGCGGCGGCGCGGCTGGACTCCCCGTCGCTGGACCCGCTCTCGATCCACCTGTTCGCGTTCGGCGGCGCGGCGCAGACCTTGCGATGGCTCTCCCGGACATCGGAGGACGACGCTAAACTGGCAAGCGGCTGATCCGCTCACGACCCAAACCAACCGATAGGGGACGCTCGATGGCTACCGAAGCACGCAAGTTCGCCTTTGCCACCCAGCAGCTGCACGCCGGCCAGAAGTCCGATCCGACCACCGGCAGCCGCGCAGTGCCGCTGTACCAGACGACCAGCTACCAGTTCCGAGACACCGAGCACGCCGCCAACCTGTTCGCGCTGAAGGAGCTCGGGAACATCTACACCCGGCTGATGAACCCGACCACGGACGTGCTCGAGCAGCGCATCGCGGTGCTCGAGGGGGGCGTCGCGGGGCTGGCGGCCAGCTCGGGGCACGCCGCGCAGGCGCAGGCGATCTTCACGCTGTGCAACACCGGCGACCACATCGTCAGCAGCAGCCGGCTCTACGGCGGCACGTACAACCAGTTCAACCACACGCTGCGCAACCTGGGCATCGAGGTCAGCTTCGTCGACCCGACCGATCCGAAGAACTTCGAGCGCGCGATCCGCCCGAACACGAAGATCATCTACGGCGAGACGCTGGGCAATCCCGACATCGCGGTGTTTCCGATGGAGGAAGTCGCGGCGATGGCGAAGAAGCACAACATCCCCCTGGTGATCGACAACACCTTCGCAACGCCGTACCTGTTCCGCCCGATCGAGTGGGGCGCGAACATCGTCTGCCACAGCACGACCAAGTTCATCGGCGGGCACGGCACCAGCATCGGCGGCATGATCGTCGACGGCGGCAACTTCGACTGGACCAGCGGGCGCTTCCCGAACTTCACCACGCCCGACCCCTCGTACCACGGGCTGGTCTACGCGAGCCTCGTCGGAATGGGCCTGCCGCCGTTCGCGATCAAGGCGCGCGTTCACGTGCTGCGCGACATCGGCGCCTGCGCGTCGCCGTTCAACAGCTGGCAGACGATCCAGGGCGTCGAGACGCTGAGCCTGCGCATGGAACGCCACACGCAGAACGGGCAGGCGGTGGCCGAGTTCCTCGAGAAGCACCCGAAGGTGAGCTGGGTCAAGTACCCGGGCCTGAAGAGCCACCCCGACTACGAGCGGGCGAAGAAATACCTGCCGAAGGGCTGCGGCGCGATCATGGGCTTCGGCATCAAGGGCGGCGTCGAGGCCGGCAAGAAGTTCATCGAGAGCCTGCAGTTGTTCAGCCACCTCGCCAACGTCGGCGACGCGAAGAGCCTCGCGATCCATCCGGCGACGACCACGCACAGCCAGCTCACCGCCGAAGAGCAGACCACGGCCGGCGTGAGCCCGGACTTCGTGCGGCTGAGCATCGGCATCGAGGACATCGACGACATCCTCTGGGACCTCGACCAGGCGCTCAGGGCCTGAACGATCGCCGCGCGGCGCGGCGCCCCCGCGCCCGCCGCGCGACGAGCCATTCGATCATGCCGGTCAGGATTCCTTCCACGCTCCCCGCCCGGGCAACGCTCGAGCGGGAGAACGTCTTCGTGATGGGCGAGGAGCGCGCCGAGCGCCAGGACATCCGTCCGATGCGCGTCGCCATCCTCAACCTGATGCCGACGAAGATCGCCACCGAGACCCAGCTGCTGCGACTGCTCGGAAACACGCCGCTGCAGGTCGACGTGACGCTGCTGCACACCGCGACCCACGAGTCGAAGAACGTCGACGCGGAGCACCTGCTCGAGCACTACACGACCTTCGAGCGCGTGCGCGACCAGAAGTTCGACGGGCTGATCATCACCGGCGCGCCGGTCGAGCAGATGCCGTTCGAGGAGGTCGACTACTGGCCAGAGGTCGCGGCGATCATCGACTGGGCCGAGACGGCGGTGTCGTCCACCCTCAACATCTGCTGGGGCGCGCAGGCGGCGCTGTACCGCCGCTACGGCATCCCGAAGCACCCGTTGCCGCGCAAGATGTTCGGCGTCTTCGAGCACCGCACGCTCGCGCCCACCGACCGGCTGCTGCGCGGCTTCGACGACACGTTCCTCGCGCCGCACTCGCGCCACACCGAGCTCCGGCGCGCCGACATCGAGCGCGTCCGCGATGTCGCGATCCTCGCCGAGTCCGACGAGGCGGGCGTCTACATCGTCGGCACCCGCGACGGCCGGCACGTCTTCGTCACCGGCCACTCCGAGTACGATCCGCTCACGCTGAAGGCCGAGTACGACCGCGACGTCGCGAGGGGCTTGCCGATCGACGTCCCGAGGAACTACTTCCCCGACGACGACCCGGCCCGGCCGCCGCGGGTGCGCTGGCGCGGCCACGCGAGCCTGCTGTTCGCGAACTGGCTGAACTACTACGTCTACCAGGTCACTCCGTTCCACCCGGGGGACATCCCCGCGGGCGCCATGCACACCGATTTCTGAAACGTGTCGTCGAACATCCAGATCGCGCAGGCCGCGAAGATGCAGCGCATCTCGCGCGTCGCCCTCGAGAAGCTGGGCATTCCCGAGGAACACGTCGAGTCGTACGGCCACTTCAAGGCCAAGATCTCGCTGGACTACCTGGCGTCGCTTCGTGATCGCGAGGACGGCAAGCTGGTGCTGGTCACCGCGATCAGCCCGACGCCGGCCGGCGAGGGCAAGACGACCACCACGGTCGGCCTCGGCGACGCGTTGAATCACATCGGCCGCAAGGCGGTGATCTGCCTGCGCGAGCCGTCGCTGGGCCCGGTGTTCGGGATGAAGGGCGGCGCCGCCGGCGGCGGCCACGCGCAGGTGGTCCCGATGGAGGACATCAACCTTCACTTCACCGGCGACTTCTCGGCGATCGGGCTGGCGAACAACCTGCTCGCGGCGCTGATCGACAACCACATCGCGCACGGCAACGAGCTGGGAATCGACCTGCGCCGCATCGAGTGGCGGCGCGTGGTCGACATGAACGACCGGGCGCTGCGCGACGTCGTGGTCGGCCTGGGTGGCACGGCGAACGGCTATCCGCGCGAGGACGGCTTCGACATCGTCGTCGCATCCGAGGTGATGGCGATCTTCTGCCTGGCGACTTCGATCGAAGACCTCAGGTCCCGCCTGGGCGAGATCGTGGTCGCCTGGTCCCGCGACGGACGGCCGGTGCGCGCGCGCGACCTGCACGCGCATGGCGCGATGGCCGTGCTGCTGAAGGATGCGCTGAAGCCCAACCTGGTGCAGACGCTCGAGAACAATCCGGCGCTGATCCACGGCGGGCCGTTCGGCAACATCGCGCACGGCTGCAACTCGGTGATCGCGACGCGCGCGGCGCTGAAGCTCGCCGACTACGCGGTGACCGAAGCGGGTTTCGGCGCCGACCTGGGCGCTGAGAAGTTCCTCGACATCAAGTGCCGCAAGAGCGGCCTGCGGCCGGATGCGGCGGTGCTGGTGGCGACGCTGCGGGCGATCAAGTACCACGGCGGCGCCGATCCGCGCGAGCTCGACCACGAGAACGCGAAGGCGCTGGCCAAGGGGATGGCGAACCTCGAGCGGCACGTCGACAACCTGCGCAACGTCTACCGCCTGCCCTGCGTGGTGGCGATCAACCGCTTCGCGTTCGATTCGGCGGCCGAGATCGAGGAGGTGCGCGCCCGGGTCGCCAGGCTCGGCGTCGGCGTCGTCGCGGCGAACCACTGGGCCGAAGGCGGACGCGGCGCGGTCGACTTGGCGCGCGCGGTGGTCGCGCTGTGCGAGACGCAGGCGCAGCCGGCCTTCGTCTACGACGACGACGATTCGCTGTGGCAGAAGATCGAGAAGATCGCCTCGAGGGTCTACCGGGCGTCGGAGGTCACCGCCGACACCAGGGTGCGCGCGCGGATCCGCAAGCTGCAGGAGGACGGCTACGGCCGCTTCCCGGTCTGCGTCGCCAAGACCCAGTACTCGTTCTCGACCGACCCGCAGCTGCGCGGCGCGCCGGAGGGCCACGTGCTGAACGTCCGCGAGGTGCGCCTCGCGGCGGGCGCCGGCTTCGTCGTGATGGTCTGCGGCGACATCATGACGATGCCCGGGCTGCCGAAGCTGCCCTCGGCCAACGCCATCGACCTCGTCGACGGCAAGGTGGTCGGCCTGTTCTAGGCCGAAGACCCGAGCTCGAACCCGTCGCCTTCAGGGTCCAGCCGGAAGCGTCCGGCGGCGACGTCGCGGATCCACCGCGCCGAGTCGGCGAAATTGCCGAAGGCGAACAGGTGCAGCCCGGCGACGCCGAGCTCGGCGGCGCGCGGCGCGATGCCGCGCGCGAGCCGCTCGGGTCCCTGGTGGGCCACCAGCCGCGTCAGCGAGACCGGGCGCGAACCCAGCGCCTTCATCGAGGCGCCGATCCCGCATCGCGTCGCGTAGGCGAGCAGCGTGCGCACCGTCGCCGGGCCGGCGACGCCGACGCGAACCGGCACCGTCACGCCGCGGTCGCGCAGGCGCTCCAGCCAGTCGAGCACCAGCCTCCCGTCGAAGCAGAACTGGGAGACGACGAAGAGCTCGATGCCGTGCGCCTCCGCGTAGCGGATCTTGCGGTCGAGCGCGTCGTCGAGGGCGTGCCCGGGGATCGCCCGGTGCCCCTCGGGGTAGCCGGCAACGCCGATGCTGCGGATCCCGCAGGCCTCGAAGACGCCGGTCTCGAGCACCTGCAGGCTCGACGAGAACGGGCCGGCCGCCGCCTGGCTGTCGCCGGCGATGAGCAGCACCCGGCTCACGCCGGCCTCGTCGCGCAGCCTCGCCGCGAAGTCGGCGACCGCCGCCGCGCTCGCGAACCGGCGCGCGGCCAGGTGCGGGACCGGGTTCAGGCCGACCTGCCGCAGCCGCGTGGCCGTGCTGAGGATGTGGTGGTACGGGGTGCCCGGCAGGAAAGTGATCGAGACGTCGGTCCCGGGCGCCAGCAGCTGCGCGTAGCCGCCGACGTCGGCGACGTTGCGCGTCGAGGTCTCGATCGAAGCGTCCCGCGCGAGCCGCGCGATCGCGTCGCGCGGATCGGCGCCGGTCGAGGTCGCAAGGATGTCGTGCGTCGCGTGTCCGGTGCTCATGATCGCGCCCCTTCGTCCGGCAGCTTCATCTCAATCGCGATGCCTGGAAATGATGTACGACTCGTCCTGGAACCAGAGCCCGTTGTGCTTGCGCAGCACCTCGCCGGTCACCTCGAGGTAGCGTCGGTCGCCCATCGCGCTCTCGAGGCGCGCGTCGTCGATCTGGCCGACGTAGATCGCCGCGTTCCAGGCCGCGAACAGCATCGACGTGCCGATCGACGCCGACAGTTCCGTGGGCAGCGCGTGCATGTCGAAGCGGAACAGCGAGCGCGCGTCCGAATAGGCGTTGAAGTTCAGGTTGCGCGCCGCCGGTCCGAGCGCGTCCTTCACCGCCTTCAGCATCTGGTGCCGATCGTGCACGAACGGATTCTCTCCGGGCCACATCTTCTGCAGGATCTCCAGCCCGGGGTCGTCGCCGCGCGAGTGGATCGCCAGCAGCCGCCCGCCCGGGGCCAGGCTGCGCGCCAGCGGCGCGATCACGCGCGAAGCCTTGAAGCGCAGGTCGGCGCGGGCGCGGTACGGCTGCGAGGCGATGACGAGGTCGAAGCCGGCCTCGCTGCCGCCACGCTTCGGGATCACCGATTCGAGGAGGAAGCGATGGTCGTCGCGATAGAGCACGAGCACGGTCGGCCGCGCGTAGACCGGGTTGCCGGTCGCCGGGTCGATGTTCACCCGCCAGTTCTCGGCGAGGAACGGGCCCAGCCCTGCGATCTGCTCTTCGAACTCGTGCGAGGTAGCGCCGGCGAGGGCGACTTCGTGCCAGACCAGCGTCGTCGCGGCAGCCATCGACGCCGGAGCGAGCGACGGTGCTTCGGTGTAGTTCAGGTTGGTCAGCACGAGCACGGTGGCCGGGTGCTCGAAGAAGCGGTCGGCCATCCTCTCGAGCGTCATCCGTACGTGCTCGACGCTGATCTCCTTGCCGACGACGTAGAACGGCATCGTCGCGAAGCGCTTGTGCATCGCGCGCATCACGCGCACCAGCACGGTGCCGTCGCCGAATCCGGCATCGAAGACGCGCACCGCGGGGGGCGTCGGATGGATGTTGACCAGCTCCATCGCGACCCGCTGCGCGACCACGGACTTCTCCGAGCAGGTGCTGACGAAGAGCTGGTACTTCTGCCGGTTGTCGAAGAAGCGGAAATTCCTGCCGACGTGCGCCGGCGGCTCCTGCGGATCGGGCGGCGGGGCGGGCTCGCGCGCGACGCTCGGCGTGTCGATCAGGAACCGGCGGCCCGGGCGGGCACCGGCGCGCGGGTCGCGGGAGATGAAATTGCGGACCCGCTCGGCGGTGGCCGTCGTGATGCGGCCGCCTTCGCGCAGGCGGTTGACGAACTTCCCGTCGTTGACCGCGAAGCGCCCGAACGTCGACTCGGCGACGCCGGCCCTGCGGCAGTACTCGACGATCTCGCGCAGCAGCGCGTCGGCCTCCACCCTGGCATCCTGGCTGTCGGTCTTCCCGGGCCGATTGAAGTGGATCGAGAGTGGGCTGTCAAGGATTTTCGGGTCCCATTCCAAAAGTGGGACCACCGGTGGGAGGGCAGGGGCGATGCACCTGCACGCCGCGCTCGGTGACGATCGCGTCCATCGGCACGTCGTGGGCTTGCGGATCGATGCTCGGGAGTGCGGCGCCCGAATGGCCGACCCCGATCGCGCAGGGCCGCGGGGTTGCCGCGGCGAGCGTGCGGTCGTAGTAGCCGCCGCCGTAGCCGAGCCGGTAGCCTCGTTCGTCGAAGCCCACGACCGGCGCGATCACGATCCCCGGCGCGAGTTGCGCGCCGTCGGCCGGCACCGGGATGTTCCAGACGCCGGGCTCGAGCCGCGCTCCATCGCGCCACTCGCGGAACGCCAGCGGCGCGTCGCGGCCGAGCACGACCGGCAGTGCGCAGCGCGCCCCGCGGCGCCGGATCGACGCGATCCAAGGCCGGAGGTCGGGCTCGCCCCGGATCGGCCAGTAGACTGCGACGACCAGGCCGGCGAGGTCGGGCAGAAGCGCGTCGAGGCCGGCGCCGATGCGCTGCGCGTGGTGCCGGCGCTCGCCGGCCGGGATCGCCAGCCGCGCGGCGATCAGGCGCCTGCGCTCGGCGCCGCGCCACTGTGCCCACGTCTGCGGTTCCGCCGCCTCGTCGCTCATCGACTCTCCGTGCCCGGCGCGTCGCCGGCGCAGGTTCGTATGCTAGTCTCGACCACGCCACGCCGCCGCCGTTGCCCCCGCGATGACATCGACCGACGCCAGCTGCCGCCTCGAGCAAGGTGCCGAGGGCAGCGTCCTCAGCCTCGCGGGCAGCTGGCGCCTGGCGCGGCTCGCCGAGCTGGACGCCGCGCTGCGCGGGGCACGGGCCGGCGCCCGCAGTCTGCGCGTGCCGGTCGCGCTCGACGGCTCCGCGCTGGCCGAGATCGACACCGCCGCGGCGCTGCTCGTCTGGCGCCACCTCGTCGAGGCGGGCGCGCCGGCTGCCGACGTCGCGCTGCGCGGCTTCGGCGGCGCGCAGGCACGCATCGTCGAGCTGGTGCGCGAGCGGCTCCCGCTGTTGCAGGCGGTCGCGCCGCGGCCGCCGCGCGGACCGATCGGGCAACTCGGCGCCTCCAGCCTCGGCGCGCTGAGCCTGCTGCGAGGCCACGTCGATTTCTTCGGGCGGGTGAGCGTCGAGCTGGCGCGCGTCGTCGCCAGGCCGGCGGTGCTCAGGGGTCGCGAGCTCGCCGCGCAGTTCGCGCAGGTCTGCGTCTCGGCGATCCCGGTGGTCGCGCTGGTCAGCTTCCTGATCGGGCTCGTCATCGCCTATCTGCTCGGACTGCAGGCCGAACAGTACGGCGCCAACATCTTCGTCGTCGACGGGGTCGCGCTCGGGCTCGCGCGCGAGTTCTCGCCGCTGATCGTCGCCATCATCGTCGCCGGACGATCGGGCGCCGCGTTCACCGCGCAGCTGGGCACGATGAAGCTGACCGAGGAGATCGACGCGATCCGCGCGCTCGGGCTGTCGGCCGAGCAGGTGCTGGTGGTGCCGCGCGTGCTGGCGCTGGTGCTGTCGCTGCCGCTGCTGGTGTTCGTCGGCGACGTGATGGGCACGATGGGCGCGATGGTGATCGCCGAGCGCATGCTCGACATCACACCGTCGACCTTCCTGAACCGGCTGCACGACGCGCTCGCGCCGCGCCACTTCGTGATCGGGCTGGCGAAGGCGCCGGCATTCGCGCTGCTCATCGCGGTGATCGGCTGCCGGATGGGCCTGTCGGTGAGCCGCGATACCCGCTCGATCGGCATCAACACCACGTCGACCGTCGTGCAGAGCATCGTCGTGGTGATCCTGCTCGACGCGTTGTTCGCGGTGCTGCTGCAGGAGCTCGAGCTGTGAGCGATCCGGTCATCGCGATCGACTCGGTGCGCACGCGCTTCGGCGCGCATCTGGTGCACGACGGGATCGACCTTCGCGTCGGGCGAGGCGAGCTGGTGGCGCTGGTCGGCGGCAGCGGCAGCGGCAAGTCGGTGCTGTTGCGGGAGATCATCGGCCTGCAAAGGCCGAACGAGGGGCGCATCCGCCTGCTCGGCACCGACGTCTGGGCGGCGCCCGCGCCGCAGCTGACGGCGCTGCGGCGCCGGATCGGGGTCATGTTCCAGGACGGGGCGCTGTTCTCGTCGCTGACCGTGGCCGCCAACGTCGCGACGCCGATGATCGAGCGCGGGGGGATTCCGTCGCATCTGCTGGCGCCGCTGGTCGACCTGCGCCTGTCGATGGCCGGGCTCACCCCGGCCGACGGCGCGAGGCGGCCGAGCGAGCTCTCCGGCGGGATGCGCAAGCGCGCGGCGATTGCACGGGCGCTCGCGCTCGAGCCCGAAGTGCTGTTCCTCGACGAGCCGACCTCGGGGCTGGACCCGATCACCGCACGCGCATTCGATGCGCTGCTGGCGTCGTTGTCGCGCGACCTCGGCATCACGGTGCTGGTGGTCACGCACGACCTCGACACGCTGATGTCGATCGCGCAGCGCGTCGTCGTGCTGGGGCGCGGCCGGGTGGTGGCCGACGGCACGCTCGCGCAGGTGACCGCGATCGACGATCCCTGGATCCGCTCGTACTTCGAGGCCCGTAGAATGCTCACGGAGGGATCGTCCGATGGAGCCTGAAGCCCGGTACACGCTGGTTGGCGCGATCGTGCTCGCGCTGATCGCCGCCGCGAGCGCCGCCTACGTCTGGCTCGCGCAGGGCGGCGGCGCGGCGGGTTATCGTTTCTACCTGATCCGTTTCGAGAGCCAGTCGCTCGACGGGCTGCAGCTGGGCAGCGACGTGAACATGCGCGGCGTGAAGGTCGGCCGTGTCCAGCAGTACTCGATCTCGCGCGACAACATCAACCGCGTCGAGGTGGTGGTCCGCGTCGACCGCGAGACTCCGGTCAGCCGCAACACGAAGGCGGTCATCTCGCGCAACCTGGTGACCGGGCTCGCGCGCATCGACCTGGTCACGCCGGGCACCCCCGGGCCCGAATTGGTCGAGGTCATGCCGGGCGAGCGCTACCCGGTGATCCCCGAAGGAACGTCCGATCTCGAGCAGATCGCGGGCGCGCTGAGCCGGCTCACGGTCACCGGTGAATCGGCGTTGTCGAACCTCGAACAGCTGCTCAACGCCGAGAACCGCGCGAAGCTGGTCGACGCGGTGGTCGCGGTACGCGAGCTCGCCAACGGACTGGACAAGCGCCTCGATCGGCTCGACGGCGTCGCCGACGGCATCCGCGACACCTCGGTGGCGATGCAGCGCTCGAGCCAGGACATTGCGGCCTCGATCGGGCGGATGGCCGACGACGGCAGCGCGGTGCTGCGCGAGATGCAGCCGCTTCCCGGCCAGGCGCAGGCCGCGCTCGCCGACCTGTCGGCCGCGGCGCGGGCGCTCGAGCGCGAGTCGGCCACGGTCGCGAAGCGGCTCGAGTCCACCGCCGACGCCGGCGTACTCGAACTGCGGGCCACCGCGCGCGAGCTGCGTCAAGGCGCCGAGCAGCTGTCGCGCGCGGCCGAGCGGCTGCGTGACCCGCGCGCCGCGCTGCTCGGGCCGTCGCCGGCGCAACTCGGCCCCGGGGAGAAGCTGCCGTGACCGGCGTGCTGCGCAGGCGCCTCGTGGTCGCGATCGGGGCCGCGCCGCTGGCAGGCTTCCTGTCCGGCTGCGCCGGGCTCGGCGAGGCGCCCGCCCACGTCTTCTACGAGCTCGGGGACCCCGGCGCGGCGAGCGGGCCGGCCCCGCGCCCGCACGCCGCCGGCGGCCGGACGCTGCTGGTCGCCGGCACCGCGGCGAGCGCGTTCTACGACGGCACGGGACTCGCGTACAGCCGCGCGCCCGGCGCGCGCGCGCACTACCAGCTCTCGCGATGGACGGAGCGGCCCGCCGTCCGCATCGCCCGCCTGCTCGAACGACGTCTCGCCGCCAGCGGCGCATTCGCGGACGTGGCCTCGGCCACCGCGCCGGTGCGCGGCGACTGGCTGCTCGAGCTGCAACTCGAGCAGCTCTACCACGACGACACGACGCCCCCGGGCGTTGCGCGCATCGAGGTCACCGCCGAGCTGACCGACTGGGCCGCACGGCGCACGCTCGGGCGCCGGCGATTCGCCGAGTCCGAGCCGCTGGCGAGCGAATCTGCCGCACAGGCGGTCGCGGCGATCGAGCGGGCGCTGTCGCGGCTGCTCGACGACGCGCAGGCCTGGGTCGTCGCGCAGAGCGGCCGACCCGCAGCCTGATCCGCTCGTCCGGAGCGATTCGCCGTTGGTCGGCGACGGGAGGAAATCCGTCACGCCCTTTTGAGATCGTTCGCGCAACACGGGGAAGGCGCCGCGGCTGAAGCGATCCGCGCCCCGGACTCGGTGATGCGGGGATGTCATGAGAGCCTTGTTCAGGCGCGTCCTGGTCGGCGTGCAGATCGCGGCCCTCTCGTGGGTGCTGGCGGCGTGCGGGGGAGGCGAGGGCTCGAGCGGGCCGCCGACGCTCCCGAAGGACCAGCAGCCGGTCCAGAAGGACGTGGTGCGCTTCCTGTCGCAGGCCGGATTCGGCGGCTCGCAGGCCGAGATCGACCGGACCCAGAGGATCGGCTTCGCCGCCTGGATCAACGAGCAGTTCTCGCTGCCGCAGGACCGCCACCAGGCGTACGTCGATTCCCAGATCGCCGCGGCCACGCTCGCGGGCCAGTCGACGAGCCAGCAGAACTGGGTCTACGAGAGCTTCTGGCGCACCGCGGTGGCCGGCAGCGACGTGTTGCGGAACCGCGTGGCGTTCGCGCTGTCGCAGATCTTCGTCGTTTCGCTGGCCGACGGCACGGTCGGCGGGTACCCGCGCGGCGTGGCGAGCTACCTCGACGTGCTCGGCCGCAACGCGTTCGGCAACTTCCGCACGCTGCTGCAGGACGTGAGCCTGCACCCGATGATGGGGCTGTACCTCTCGCACCTGCGCAACCAGAAGGAGGATCCGTCGCGCGGCCGGGTGCCCGACGAGAACTATGCGCGCGAGGTGATGCAGCTGTTCACGATCGGGCTGTACGAGCTGAACCCGGACGGCACGGTGAAGCTGGACAGCCGCAACGAGCCGATCGAGACCTACACCAACGAGGACGTGACCGGGCTGGCGAAGGTCTTCACCGGCTGGAGCTGGGCCGGGCCGGACAAGTCGGACACGCGCTTCTTCGGCGGCAACGCCTGGGCCGACCGCGAAGTGCAGCCGATGCAGTCGTACCCGAAGTTCCACTCGACGTCCGAGAAGCGCTTCCTCGGAACCGTCGTGGCCGAGCAGGCGAGCGCGGACCCGGAAGCGAGCCTGCGAGCGGCGCTCGACCGGCTGGTCGCGCACCCGAACGTCGGCCCGTTCATCGGCAGGCAGCTGATCCAGCGGATGGTGACCAGCAACCCGTCGCCGGCCTACGTGGCCCGCGTCGCGGCGGCCTTCGACGACAACGGCTCGGGCGTGCGCGGCGACATGAAGGCGGTGATCCGGGCGGTGCTGCTCGACCCCGAAGCGCGCAGCCCGCTGCCCGGCGCGACCGGGTACGGCAAGCTGCGCGAGCCGGTGCTGCGCATCGCGCACTGGCTGCGCGCGTTCGGCGCGCGTTCGGCGTCGGGCCGCTTCCTGATCGGCAACACCGACAACCCCAACAACAGCCTCGGCCAGACCGCGATGCGCTCGCCCTCGGTGTTCAACTTCTACCGGCCGGGCTACGTCCCGCCGAACACCGACATCGCGACCGCGGGCCTGGTCGCGCCCGAGATGCAGATCACGCACGAGTCGTCGGTCGCCGGCTACCTGAACACGCTGCGCAGCGCGATCTCGGGCGGATTCGGCAGCGGCAGCCCGCGCGACGTGCAGCCCGACTACGGCGAGGTGCTCGGTCTGGCCGACCGGCCCGACGCGCTGGTCGACCGCATCGGCGCGATGCTGGTCGCCGGAGACATGTCGCCCGAGTTGCGCGCGCAGGCGATCGACGCCGTCGGCTCGGTCGCGGTGTCCACGTCCAACGCGCAGTCGGCCGCGACCGCGCGGCTCAACCGGGTGAAGCTGGCGATCTTCCTGGTCATGGCCTCGCCGGACTACCTCGTGCAGAAGTGAGCGGGAAGACCATCATGAAGCGAATCGATGCCTCGCGACGCGAGTTCCTGCGCACCTCGTCGCTGCTGTCCGTGCTCGGGCCCGCCGGCGTGCCCTTCGCGATGAACCTCGCGACGATCGGCGCAGCCGCCGCGCAGACCGCCGACGACTACCGCGCGCTGGTCTGCGTCTTCTTCTTCGGCGGCAACGATCACCACAACACCGTGATCGCGACCGACACCGCGTCCTGGAGCGAATACCAGCGGCTGCGCGCGACGCCGCCCGATCCGATCGCGCTACCCGCGCCCGGCGCCGCCGGCGGCGTGCTGCCGATCGAGCCCGTCACCCCGCAGGCCGGGCGTTCGTTCGCGCTGCACCCGAACCTGGGGCCGCTGAAGAACCTGTTCGACGCCGGACGCGCGGCAGTCGTGGCCAACGTCGGGCCGCTGATCGCGCCGATGACCAAGACGCAGTACAACAACGGCAGCGTTCCGCGCCCGCCGAAGCTGTTCTCGCACAACGACCAGCAATCGACCTGGCAGGCGTACGCGCCCGAGGGCGCGCGCTACGGCTGGGGCGGACGGATGGGCGACCTGCTGGCAAGCCGGAACGCCGCGTCGACGTTCACCTGCATGTCGGTGTCGGGCAATGCGGTCTGGCTGGCCGGCCAGTCCACGCTTCAGTACCAGGTCGGACCCAACGGCGGGATTCCGATCGCCGGGCTGAGCGGCTCGCAGTTCGGCTCGTCGAGCGCCGGCAGCGTCCTGCGCTCGATCGTCACCGCCGACCGCGCCCACCTGCTCGAGCGCGAGCTGAACCGGATCACCTCGCGCTCGATCGACGCGCAGGCCGCGCTGAACGCCGCGATGCTGCCGGCCGACGCGGTCGAGGCGGTGCCGACGGTTCCGGGCACGACGCAGGCGAACCCGCTGGCGTCGCAGCTGCAGACCGTCGCGCGCGTGATCGGCGGGCGCGGTGCGCTCGGCGCGAAACGCCAGGTGTTCTTCGTCAGCATCGGGGGCTTCGACACGCACGACGCGCAGCGCGTCAACCAGGGCAACCTGATGACCCGGATCGGCCAGGCGCTGGAGTACTTCGACCGGCTGCTGGCGAGCCCGTCGGTCAATGCGCTGAACGAGGTGACGCTGTTCACCGCGTCGGACTTCGGCCGCACGCTGACCAGCAACGGCGACGGCACCGACCACGGCTGGGGCGCGCACCACTTCGTGACCGGCGGCGCGGTGCGCGGCAAGGACGTCTACGGGCGCTACCCGCTCATCGGGGTGAACACCGACGACGACGTGGGCCAGGGCCGCCTGCTGCCCGCCGTCTCCGTCGATCAGTACGCCGGCACGCTGGCGCGCTGGTTCGGGCTGACCGCGACGCAGGTCGACGAGGTGTTCCCGAACCTGCGCAACTTCCCGGTCGCCGACCTCGGGTTCATGACCTGATCCGGGCGCGCCGGCCGCGTCAGCGCAAGCGCGGGAGCAACGCGCTCACCGTCCAGCTGATCAGGCTGTAGACGATCGCGCCGAGCACGGCCCAGCCGAAGCTGCGCACCGCGAAACCTTCGATGAAGCGCGCGGCGAGCCAGAACAGGAACCCGTTGATCACGAAGGTGAACAGGCCCAGCGTGAGCAGGTTCACCGGCAGCGTCAGCACCAGCAGCACGGGGCGGATCACCGCGTTGAGCAGGCCGAGCACCAGCGCGGCGACGAGCGCGGTGCCGAAGCTCGCGACGCTCACGGCGGGCATCAGCCAGGCGAGCAGCAGCAGGCTGACGGCGTTGACCGCCCAACCGATGATCAGCGACATGGCGCCCTCCTCGTGAACGGCGGGTTCACTTCACCAGCAGCACCGGGACCCTCGAGATTTCGGCCACGCGCTTGGCGACCGAACCGATGACGAGGTCCTTCAGCGCGCTGCGGCCCTTCGAGCCCAGCACCAGCAGGTCGAACTTGCCGCGCTCGGCTGCTTCGACGATCTCGGTGGCGACGTGACCCGTGCGGATGATCATGTCGTGAACGACGCCGGCCTTGTCGCACGCCTTGCGCGCGTCGCCGAGGTCCTGCTCGCTCAGCTCGCGCAGGTAGTCGGCGACCGCGTCCTTGCCGACGAAGCGCCGCGCGTGCCTGAGCGCGACGTCGTCGTGCACGCTGATCAGCGTGATCGAGCCGCCCTCGGACAGGCGCCCGAGAAGCTGGATCGCGTACTTCACCGCGTGCAGCGCGTTCTTCGATCCGTCGGTGGCGACGAGCAGTTTCACTGTCATTCTCCTTCTTCGGCATTGCGCAGTCCGCCCCAGCGGGGCGCGAGCCGGTGCTCGATCCCGAACAGGTCGAGCACGCGTGCGCAGGTCTGGTCGATCAGGTCGCCGATTCCTTGCGGCCGGTGGTAGAACGCGGGCAGCGGCGGGTAGACGATTCCGCCCATCTCGGTGACGGCGGTCATGTTGCGCAGGTGCGCGAGGTTCAGTGGCGCCTCGCGCGCCAGCAGCACGAGCCGCCGGCGTTCCTTCAGCACCACGTCGGCGGCGCGCGCGACGAGGTTGTCGGACAGGCCGTGGGCGACTGCGGCCAGCGTCTTCATCGAGCACGGCGCGACGACCATGCCCTCGGTCTGGAACGAACCCGACGCGATGCTGGCGCCGACGTCGCGCACGCTATGGACGACGTGGCCCAGCGACTCGACCTCCTGGCGCGGCCGCTGCAGTTCCTGCTCGACGTTCATCCAGCCGGCCGGCGTGACCATCAGGTGGATCTCGAGGCCCGGCATCGCGCGCAGCAGCTCGAGCAGCCGCACGCCGTAGACCGCGCCGGTGGCGCCGGTGATCGCAACGATGAGTCGGCGGGGAGTCACGGCGCGATTCTACTTGCCGGCGCCGCCGCCGAATGCCGCGACGCGCTGGCCGCGCCTCAGGCCTGGGCAGCCTGCGGAATCAGTTTCTGCAGTTCACCGGACTGGAACATCTCGTACATGATGTCCGAGCCCCCGACGAACTCGCCGCCGATGTAGAGCTGGGGGATCGTCGGCCAGTTCGCGAAATCCTTGATCGCCTGGCGGACTTCGTCGTCCTCGAGCACGTTGACCGTGACGAGGTTCTTCACGCCGCAGGCCTTCAGGATCTGGATCGCGCGGCCCGAGAAACCGCACTGCGGGAACTCCGCGGTGCCCTTCATGAACAGCACGACGGGGTTTTCGGAGACGGTCTTCTGGATGAATGCCTTTGCGTCCATGAATGCCTCGGGAGGATCGGGGTGCCGGGGTCGGCAGATCGTGGATTCTAGGAACGAGCCCGGCCCAGCGTCAAACCGGGGTCATTCGGGCTTGCGGGCGAACGTCACGCGCGGCAGGGCGGCGGCGTCGCACAGCGTCGCGATCGACGCGAATCCGGCATCGGCCAGCAGCGCGCGCAGCGCCTCGCCCTGATCGAAGCCGTGCTCGAGCAGCAGCCAGCCTCCGCGCAGCAGGTGTCGCCCGGTGCCGGCGACGATCGCGCGCAGCGCCGCCAGCCCATCGGGGCCGGCGACCAGCGCCTGGATCGGCTCGAAGCGCAGGTCTCCCTGCGCGAGGTGCGGATCGCCGGCCTCGACGTAGGGCGGGTTCGATGCGACGAGGTCGAAGCGCTCCTGCGCGTCGACCGCTTCCCACCAGTTCCCCTGGCGCAGCTGCAGCCGGCCGCTGGCCAGCGCCTCGCCGGCGAGCCGCTGCGCGTTGCGGCGTGCGACGGCCAGCGCCTGCGTCGAGCGGTCGGTCGCGACGACCCGCAGGTCGTCGCGTTCGCAGGCGAGGCTGATCGCGATCGCGCCGCTGCCGGTGCCGAGGTCGAGCACGCGCGCGCCGCGGGCCGCCCGTTCGAGCGCCGTCTGCACCAGCAGCTCGGTCTCCGGCCGCGGGATCAGCACGTCGGGTGAGACCTCGAATTCGCGTCCGAGGAACTCGCGCGTGCCGGTCAGATAGGCGACCGGCTCGCCGTCGCGCCGCCGTCGCGCCAGTTCGGCGAACGCCTCGGCCGCGCGCGCGTCGGCGGCTTCGTCGCCGTGGGCGATCAGCCACTCGCGGCGATGGCCGCTGGCGCGCTCGAGCAGGACGCGGGCCTCGAGCCTGGGCAGGCCGCTTGCGAGTGCGAGCCGCTCCCAGCTCGGCGCGGCCGGCTCCGGTGCCTGCGCCGCGGCGCCGCGGCCGCTCACGCCGGACCCTCGCCGAGCTCGGCGAGAAGTCGCGCCTGGTGCTCGGCCGACAGCGCGGCGATCAGCTCGTCGAGGTCGCCGTCCATCACCTGCTGCAGCTTGTAGAGCGTCAGGTTGATCCGGTGATCGGTGACCCGCCCTTGCGGGAAGTTGTAGGTGCGGATGCGCTCGGAGCGGTCGCCCGAGCCGATCAGCGACTTGCGCTGCGCGGCCTCGCGCGCCTGCGCCTCGCGCATCTGTCGATCCTTCAATCGCGTCGCGAGCACCTGCATCGCCCGGTCGCGGTTGCGGTGCTGGGAGCGGTCGTCCTGGCACTCGACGACGATGCCGGTGGGCAGGTGGGTGATGCGCACCGCCGACTCGGTCTTGTTCACGTGCTGGCCACCGGCGCCCGACGCGCGGAACACGTCGACCCGGATCTCGTCCGGGTCGATGTCGACTTCGCCGACCTCGTCGGCCTCCGGCATCACCGCCACCGTGCACGCCGACGTGTGGATCCGCCCCTGCGCCTCGGTCTCGGGGACGCGCTGCACCCGGTGGCCGCCGGACTCGAACTTCAGCTGCGAGTAGGCGCCGTCGCCGGCGATGCGGACGATCGCCTCCTTGTAGCCGCCGAGCTCCGACTCGCTCGCCGAGACGATCTCGGTCTGCCAGCCGCGCCGCTCGGCGAAGCGCAGGTACATCCGCAGCAGCGCCCCGGCGAACAGCGCCGATTCGTCTCCGCCGGTTCCGGCACGAATCTCCAGCAGCACGCTGCGCTCGTCGTTCGGATCCTTCGGCAGCAGCAGCCGCTGCAGCAGCGCCTCCTGCTGGCCGGCGCGTGCGGTGGCGGCGGTCGCCTCCTCGTCGGCGAACTCGCGCATCGCCGGGTCCGAGCGCATCTGCTCGGCGGTGCGCAGGTCGGCGATCGCGCGCTTCCAGGCTTCGTAGCAGTCGACGACCTGCGACAACTCGGCGTGCTCGCGGCTGGCGCGACGGAACGCGTCGAGGTCGCGCGCGGCGTCCTCGCTGGAGAGCAGCAGGTTGACTTCGGCCAGGCGGCGTTCGAGCTGCTCGAGCCTGGCCTGCATGGAGGCCTTCATGCCCGGGGCGCCCGGCTAACTCGATGCGGCGCGCGATTCGTCGTCGCCGCCCGACGCAGCGGGCGCGACGGGCGCGACGCGGTCGGGAAGCAGCTGGTCGATGATCGGCAGCAGGTGTTCGCGCTGAGCGGCCGGACCGTGCAGCAGGCTGGTCGGGCCGTGCAGGAACTTGGCGGTGAGCGCGTGCGCCAGCTGCTCGACGACCTGCTCGGCGGGTTCGCCGCGCGCGAGCGCGCGCCGCGCGCGCTCGAGTTCGGCGTGCCGGATCGCGTCGCCGCGCGCGTGCAGCGACCGGATCGCCGGCACCGCCTGGCGCGTCGCGAGCCACTGCATGAACGCGTCGACGCGGGTCTCGATGATCGCCTCGGCCTGCGCCACGGCGGCGCGCCGGTTCTCGTGGCCTGCTGCGACCTGCCGGCCGAGGTCGTCGACCGTGTACAGGAAAACGTCGTCGAGCCGGGCGACCTCGGCTTCGATGTCGCGCGGCACCGCAAGGTCGACCATGAACATCGGCTTGCGCCGGCGTGCCCGGGTCGCGCGCTCGACCATCCCCAGGCCGATGATCGGCAGGGAGCTCGCGGTACAGGAGACGACGATGTCGAACTGGTCGAGCCGGTCGGGCAATTCGGCCAGCCGCAGGCTCTCGGCGCCGAAGCGTTGCGCGAGCCTGCTCGCGCGGTCGATCGTGCGGTTGGCGACGGCTATGGCCTTCGGATGCTGGGCCGCGAAATGAGTCGCGGCGAGCTCGATCATCTCGCCGGCGCCGACGAACAGCACGCGGGTCTCGCGCAGGTCCTCGAAGATGCGCCGCGCCAGCCGCACCGCGGCGGCGGCCATCGACACCGAATGCGCGCCGATCTCGGTGGTGCTGCGCACCTCCTTGGCCACCGCGAACGAGCGCTGGAACAGCTGGTGCAGGTGAGAGCCGAGCGCGCCGGCCTCGTGGGCGACGCGCGCGGCCTGCTTCATCTGCCCGAGGATCTGGGGCTCGCCGAGCACCATCGAGTCGAGTCCGGCGGCGACCCGGAACGCGTGTCGCACCGCGTCGCCGTTGGGCAGCGCGTACAGGTGCGAATGCAGCCCGTGGCCCTCGAGCTCGTGGCGGCGGTCGAGCCAGCCGGCGATCGCGACCTGCGCCTCGTGCGGCTGGCGCGTCGCACAGTAGATCTCGGTGCGGTTACAGGTGGACAGGATCGCCGACTCCGGGGCGACCGGATGCAGGCGCTCGCGCAGGTCGGCGAGCGCCGCCCGCAGCGTTTCGCCCGGGAACGACACGCGCTCGCGCAGCGACAGCGGCGCGGTCTCGTGGTTCAGTCCGAGCGTGAGCAATTGCATAAGGGCTTGAATATTATCGGATTCCGGTCCTGCCGGGTTGACCGGAATCACTCCGGCCGGCCATCTTGCGCTCGGGGCGCGTGCCTCGGTCGGCGCGCAGGGGGCGCCCGCCGCCCGCCACCCCCGAGCCGCCGCCTGCCGCGACCGCGCCGGGACCTGAACGCGGCAGCAGCGGGACGAACGCGCTTCAGGCCGCGTGCGCGCCCAGGAACAGCCGGTAGGCCGGGTGCTGGCTCTCGTCCCGGTGCGGATACCCGAGCGTCGCGAGGAACTCGCGGAACTGCTTCTTCTCGCCGGCCGGCACCTGGATCCCCACCAGGATGCGCCCGTAGTCCGCGCCGTGGTTTCGATAGTGGAACAGCGAGATGTTCCAGTTCGGGCTCATGCTGGACAGGAAGCGCATCAGCGCGCCGGGCCGCTCGGGGAACTCGAAGCTGTAGAGCAGCTCGTTCCTGGCCAGCGGGGAGTGGCCGCCGACCATGTGCCGCAGGTGCAGCTTGCCGAGCTCGTCGTCGGTCAGGTTCAGCGTGCGAAACCCCGCACCCTCGAAGGCGTCTGCGATCTGCGTCGCCTCGCCGGGTCGCGAGATCTGGATTCCGACGAAGACGTGCGCCTGCGCCGGGTCGGCGATCCGGTAGTTGAACTCGGTGACGTTACGCGGCCCGACCGTCTCGCAGAAGCGGCGGAAGCTGCCACGCTCCTCGGGGATCGTCACCGCGAACACCGCCTCGCGCTTCTCGCCGATCTCGGCGCGCTCGGAGACGAAGCGCAGCCGGTCGAAGTTCATGTTCGCGCCGCAGGCCACCGCGACCAGCGTCTCGTCGTGCAGCCGTTCGCGCTCGACCCAGGCCTTCAGCCCCGCCACCGACAGCGCCCCGGCGGGCTCGAGGATCGAGCGCGTGTCCTGGAATACGTCCTTGATCGCCGCGCAGATCGCGTCGGTATCGACCACCACGACGTCGTCGAGCAGCGCACGGCACAAGCGGAACGTCTCTTCGCCGACCTTCTTGACCGCGGTGCCGTCCGAGAACAGACCGACGTCGTGCAATTCGACGCGCCGCCCCGCCCTGATCGACCGCGCCATCGCGTCGGAGTCGGTCGTCTGCACGCCGATCACGCGCACCTCGGGACGCACCTGCTTGACGTAGGCGGCGATCCCGGCCGCCAGCCCGCCGCCGCCGATCGCCACGAAGATCGCGTGGATCGGGCCCTGGTGCTGGCGCAGGATCTCCATGCCGATCGTGCCCTGTCCCGCGATCACGTCCGGGTCGTCGAACGGGTGCACGAAGGTGAGCCCCTCGCGCGCCTGAAGCCCGGCCGCGGCCGCCGCGGCGTCGCTGTACGACTCGCCGCTGAGCACCACCTCGCCACCCAGCGCGCGCACCGCGTCGATCTTGACCTGTGGCGTCGTGACCGGCATCACGATCACCGCCCGGCAACCGAGCCGGCGCGCCGCCAGCGCCACGCCCTGCGCGTGGTTGCCGGCCGACGCGGCGATCACGCCGCGCGCCAGTTGCTCTGGCGACAGGCGCGCCATCCGGTTGTAGGCACCGCGCAGCTTGAACGAGAACACCGGCTGCATGTCCTCGCGCTTGAGCAGCACGCGGTTCGACAGCCGCCCCGACAGGATGCCGGCCGGCTCGAGCGGCGTCTCGTGGGCGACGTCGTAGACCTTCGCCGTGAGGATGCGTTTCAGGTAGTCGATGGTCATGGGTCGACAGATTCTACCGTTCCGGACTCGCCCGCAGGCGGGCCGCCCGATGGCGCGGCATCCCGCGATCCCGCTGATAGACTGCTCGGCCGATGGAAGCTCTTGCCCGGATCCTGCTCGACTGGTTCGCGCTGCCCGAGCACGGGCTGTCGACCATCTTCGTCGTGGCGTTCGTTTCGGCGACGCTGTTGCCAATGGGCTCGGAGCCGGCCGTCTTCGGCTTCGTCAAGCTCAATCCCGACCAGTTCTGGCTCGCGGTGCTGGTCGCGACCGCCGGCAATACGCTGGGCGGCGTCGTCGACTACTGGCTCGGCCTGGGCGCGCACGAGGCCATCGCGCACGGGAAGCGCACGGTCCACCTCAGGTGGCTCGAGCGCCTCGGCCCGAAGGCGCTGTTCTTCGCCTGGCTGCCCGCGGTCGGCGATCCGCTGTGCGCGGTCGCCGGCTGGCTGAGGCTGCCGTTCTGGCCGAGCGTCGGCTGGATGGCGCTCGGCAAGTTCCTGCGCTACGTGCTGATGACGGCCATGCTGATGGGCGTGCCCGACGCCTGGTGGCACGCGCTGATTCGGCTCTGGCCGGGCGGCTGACACGCCCGGTCGCCTCGCCCGGCCGAGGCGCCGCGCCGCTCGTCCCGATCCCGGTCGGCTAGAATGCCGGGTCCGATGAGCGCTTCCCTTTCCGTCACGGCTGCCGGTCCGGCTCCCGGGCCGGCCACTCCCGTCGATGCGCAGCCTGCCGACGCGGTGCGCCTGCGCGAGATCCCCTACAACTACACGTCGTTCTCCGACCGCGAGATCGTCATCCGCCTGCTCGGCCCCGAGGGCTGGAGCATCGTCGGCGAGCTCCGTGCGGAGCGGCGCACCGGGCGCTCGGCCCGGATGCTCTACGAAGTGCTGGGCGACATCTGGGTCGTGCGGCGCAACCCGTACCTGCAGGACGACCTGCTCGACAACCCGAAGCGCCGGCGCCTGCTGGTCCAGGCACTGCATCACCGGCTGGGGGAGATCGAGAAGCGCCGCGCGCTCGACCTGAGCGCGCGCGCCGACGAGGCCGCGGGCGAGCGCAGCGCACGGGTGAGCCGGCTGCTCGAACTGGCGCGAGCGGCGGTGGCGTCGTTCGAGAGCGAATGCGAGCGCACGTCGGTGCTTCGCGCGCGCGTGCTGCGACGCCTGTCGCGGCATACGGCGCGCGACAACATCCGCTTCGACGGCATGAGCCGGGTTTCGCACGTCACCGACGCCACCGACTGGCGCGTCGAGTATCCGTTCGTCGTGCTCACGCCCGACAGCGAGTCCGAGATCGCGGGGCTGGTCGCCGCCTGCATCGAACTGGGCCTGACGATCATCCCGCGCGGCGGCGGCACCGGCTACACCGGCGGCGCGATTCCGCTCACGCCGATGTCGGCGGTCATCAACACCGAGAAGCTCGAGCGCCTCGGCGACGTCGAGCGCGTCCGGCTGCCCGGCGTCGATCGCGAGGTGCCGACGATCCTCGCGGAGGCCGGCGTGGTCACGCGGCGCGTGACCGACGCCGCCGACCGGGCAGGGCTGGTGTTCGCGGTGGACCCGACTTCGCTGGACGCCTCGTGCGTCGGCGGCAACATCGCGATGAACGCTGGCGGCAAGAAGGCGGTGCTGTGGGGCACGGCGCTGGACAACCTGGCCTGGTGGCGGATGGTCGATCCCGACGGCAACTGGCTCGAGGTCACGCGCGTCGGCCACAACCTGGGCAAGATCCACGAAGCGCCCACCGCCACGTTCGACTTGAAGTGGTATGCGCCGGGTCAGCTGGCGAGCGACGGCACGATGCGCGGCGATCCGGTCCGCAGCCAGCGTCTCGACATCGAGGGACGGCGTTTCCGGAAGGCCGGGCTGGGCAAGGACGTCACGGACAAGTTTCTCGCCGGCCTGCCCGGCGTGCAGAAGGAGGGCTGCGACGGCCTGATCACGTCGGCGCGCTGGGTGCTCCACCGGATGCCGAAGTTCATCCGCACCGTCTGCCTCGAATTCTTCGGCCAGCCCAAGGACGCCGTGCCGTCGATCGTGGACATCAAGGACTGGCTCGACACGAGGCCGCACGGGGCGATCCTCGCGGGCCTCGAGCACCTCGACGAGCGCTACCTTCGCGCGGTGGGCTACACGACCAAGTCGCGGCGCGGCGGCCTGCCCAAGATGGTGCTGATCGGCGACATCGTCGGCGACGACGACGAGGCGGTCGCGCGTGCCGCCTCGGAAGTGGTGCGGCTGGCCAACCGGCGCAGCGGCGAAGGCTTCGTCGCGGTCTCGGCCGACGCGCGCAAGGCATTCTGGGCCGATCGCGCGCGCACGGCCGCGATCGCGCGCCACACCAACGCGTTCAAGATCAACGAGGACGTGGTCATCCCGCTCGCGCGGATGGGTGAATACACCGACGGCATCGAGCGCATCAACATCGAGCTGTCGACGAAGAACAAGCTGGCCATGCTCGACGCCGTCGACCGCCTGCTGGCCGACGAGGCGCACCTGCCGCGGGCCGCGGCGGGCCGCGACGAGGCCGCCGACGAGGAGATGACCGCCGAGCGGCGCCGCCAGGCGCTCGAACTGGTTTCGTCGACGCGCCGGCGCTGGCGCCTGCTGCTCGATCGCATCGACGAACCGCTCGCGCCGCTGCGCGACGCGCTCGCCGGCGTCGGCCTCGGCCACCTGCGCGGCGCGCTCGACGAGCACCTCGCGCAGCAGCCCGACGCGACGCTGTTCCGCGTGCTGCAGGACCGCACGATTCGCGTGTCCTGGAAGGCTGAGGTGCGCGCCCCGCTCGAGAAGATCTTCTCGGGACTCGCCTTCGCCCCGCTGCTCGATGCCGTCGACGCGATCCACCGAAAGGTGCTGCGCGGGCGCGTCTTCGTCGCGCTGCACATGCACGCCGGCGACGGCAACGTGCACACGAACATCCCGGTGAACTCCGACGACTACGCGATGCTCAAGGAAGCCGAGGCCGCGGTGGCGCGGATCATGGCGCTGGCGCGCTCGCTCGACGGCGTGATCTCGGGCGAGCACGGCATCGGCATCACGAAGCTCGAGTTCCTGAGCGCCGACGAGGTGGCCGAGTTCCGCGCCTACAAGCGGCGCATCGACCCCGACGGCCGCTTCAACCGCGGCAAGCTGCTCGACGACCCCGACCTGCCGGGCGACCTGCGCAATGCCTATACGCCGAGCTTCGGCCTGATGGGTGCCGAATCGCTGATCCTGCAGCAGTCGGACATCGGCTCGATCGCCGATTCGGTGCGCAACTGCCTGCGCTGCGGCAAATGCAAGCCGGTCTGCGCCACGCACGTTCCGCGGGCGAACCTGCTCTATTCGCCGCGCAACAAGATCCTCGCCACGTCGCTGCTGGTCGAGGCGTTCCTGTACGAGGAGCAGACGCGGCGCGGCGTGTCGATCCGGCACTGGGACGAGTTCTCCGACGTGGCCGACCACTGCACCGTCTGCCACAAGTGCCTGACGCCGTGCCCGGTCGACATCGACTTTGGCGACGTGTCGATGAACATGCGCAACCTGCTGCGCAAGATGGGCCGCAAGAAGTTCAATCCCGGCAACGCCGCCGCGATGTTCTTCCTGAACGCCACCGATCCGGACACGATCCGCGCCACCCGGGCGGCGATGGTCGGGATCGGCTACCGCGCCCAGCGGCTGGCCGCCGACCTGTTCCGGCGGCTGGCCCGCGAGCAGACGCGCAAGCCACCGGCCACCGTCGGCAAGGCGCCGCTGAAGGAGCAGGTGATCCACTTCGTCAACAAGAAGATGCCGGGCAACCTGCCGGCGAAGACGGCGCGCGCGCTGCTCGACATCGAGGATCACCGCTACGTCCCGATCATCCGCGACCCGCAGGCGACGACGGTCGACGCCGAGGCGGTGTTCTACTTCCCCGGCTGCGGCTCCGAGCGCCTGTTCTCGCAGGTCGGGCTCGCCACGCAGGCGATGCTGTGGCACGTCGGCGTGCAGACGGTGCTGCCGCCCGGCTACCTGTGCTGCGGCTACCCGCAGCGCGGCTCGGGCCAGTACGACAGGGCCGAGAAGATCATCACCGACAACCGCGTGCTGTTCCACCGCGTCGCCAACACGCTGAACTACCTCGACATCAGGACGGTGGTCGTGAGCTGCGGTACCTGCTACGACCAGCTGCAGGGCTACCAGTTCGAGAAGATCTTCCCGGGCTGCCGGATCGTGGACATCCACGAGTTCCTGATGGAGAAGGGCGTGCGGCTCGACGGCGTGACCGGCGCGCGCTACATGTACCACGACCCCTGCCACAGCCCGATCAGGGAATACGCGCCGCTGAAGGTCGTCAACGCGCTGATCAACGATTCGCTGAACGGCCGGGTCGAGAAGAACGACCGTTGCTGCGGCGAGTCCGGCACGCTGGCGGTCTCGCGGCCCGACATCAGCACGCAGGTGCGCTTCCGCAAGGAAGAGGAGATGCGCCGCGGCGCCGACGCGCTTCGCGCGCTGCCGGTGGTCGCGGCTTCGGACGCGCCAGGGGGCGCGGCCGCAAGCTTCACCGGCCCGGTCAAGGTGCTCACCTCGTGCCCGTCGTGCCTGCAGGGCCTTGCGCGCTACGAGGAAGACGCCGGGGTCGAGGCCGACTACGTCGTCGTCGAGCTCGCGCGGCACATCCTCGGCGAGGACTGGCTGCAGGCCTACGTGCGCCGCGCCAACGACGGCGGCATCGAGCGCGTGCTCGTCTGAGCGTCCGGCCCGTGTCGACGCCCGGCCGCGGCCTTCCCGATCCCGGCTGCCCGCTGTGCGCCGGTGACGGCGGCACGCTGCTCGTCCGCGGTGGCGCCTGGCGCGTCGTGCTGGCCGACGACCCCGACTACCCCGCGTTCACGCGCGTGATCTGGAGCGCGCACGTCGCCGAGATGAGCGACCTCGGGCGCGCCGAGCGCGACGAACTGGTGCGCGTGGTGCTCGCCGTCGAGGAGGTCCAGCGCGCGCTGCTCGCGCCCGACAAGGTCAACCTCGCGAGCCTCGGCAACCTCGTCCCCCACCTGCACTGGCACGTGATCCCGCGCTGGCGCGACGACCGCCATTTCCCCGAGCCGGTCTGGGGCCGCGCGGCCGCCGGGCGCGAAGCGGCGACCGAAGCCAGGCGCGCATCGGTGGCGGCGCTGCTGCCGGCGTACGTCGACGCGATCGCGCGGCGCCTGGGCTGATCCGATCGGCCGCGGCTGCGCGCCGATCGGCGGTCGACCGCCGGTCGGCCCTGCCCCGCCGCCCGTCCCGCGACCGCCCGCGGCGTGCGGCAATGCCGATCCGGCCGGCGTGCATCGGCGCACACTGGTTCCCGTCGCGATGACGAAGGCAGCCATGAGCGTTGTTCCGTATCCAGACCTCTCGGGCGTGCGCAACGCCGCGTCGTGCCGGCATTGGCTCGACGCCTTGCCCGGCGACGCGCCGGATCGCCTGTCGGCGCTCGGCGCGCTGTTCGGGCGGCTCGCGCGCCCGGGCCTCGGGGCCGACCCGCTGTTCGAGATCCTGGAGCAGGCGCGCATCGAGCAGGTTCGCGCGATCGATCGCCTGCTCGCGCCGCTCGCCGCGCGCCCGGTGCCCTACGCCGAGCCGGAGTGGCAGCGCATCGGCGCCGCGCTGGCGAGCCTTCGCGCCAGCCGCGACCTGTTCAAGCGCGCCTACTCGCTGATGCTCGGCAGCAACGGCGACGAGACCCGCTCGATCATCCCGGGCGCGACCAACGCGCTGCGTGTCGCAATGCCGCTCGCTCGGGCGCTCGATGCGCAGGCGCGCATCGTGTCGTTGCTGATCAGGCATCGAAGCGTGCTGCTGGACGCCGACTGGGACGCGTTGTGCGTGCTTGCGCGCCACATGCGCCGCACCACCTTCCAGGACGAGACGCTGCTCGACGAGGTGCCGCTGGTCAAGCCGACCACCGCGCGCGCGCTGTTCGCCTACCCGCTGTTGCTGCAGGCGGCGGCGCTGCCGTCGCGCACGCCCGCCGAAGCGGCGTTCGTCGACCGGCTCGCCAGCCGCCTTTCCGCGAAGGTCGGCTACCGGATCGACCACGGCGCACCCGGAGACAATCCATACGGACCGACCTTCGTCTTCGGCCCCGAGCTCGCCGTGAGGCTCGACGCCCACCGGCTGCCGGCGAGCATCGCGCGCCGTCGGCAGCAATGGCTCGCCGGGGTCGGCGAGTCGCCGGTGCGCAAGTCCATGCCGCTGACGCAGAGCGCCACGCACGCGCTGCTCGAGGACCTCGAGCGGCGCTGGAGCGCCGCGGCGCTCGTCGTCGTGCCCGGCTGCAGCGGCGAGCTGGCCGGTCCGGAAGGCGCCGACGCGGCGCCGACCGCGAGGCTGCGTTTCGGGCTTCCGCGGATCCACGCGGCCGTCATGCAGCCGAAGGCCGACGTGTCCGCCTCCGAGAGTGCCGTCGAGGCGCCGTACGAGTACAGCGGGCGCTGGGAGCAGAACACGATCATGCGGCTCGCGCTCGGCGCCGACGTCGACCGGCGCGATCCGGCGGCGCTGGTGATGGCCGAGGGCGAGACGGTCGACCGGATCGACGGCGCGGCCGGCGCGCTACTGTCCTTCGTGCGCCACGGCGCGACGCCGCGCGCGACGCTCGGCGCGCTGGTGGCGATCGCGCCGACGTCGGGCCTGTCGCTCGCGACGATCGAGTCGATCGAGCAGATTCCCGGGCCCGAATACCTGCGTCTTCGCGGCCAGCGGCTCACGGTGCGCTGCTGGCCCGGCAAGCCGGTGCCGGCCGGCGTGAAGATCGGCGAGGCCCTGTTCTTCATGGACGCCTGGTTGCTGCCGGGAGACGCCACGCGCGGCGAGCTGCCGAGCCTGGTGCTGGCGCCCGGCCGTGCGCACGCCGGCGCGCAGGCCGTGCTGCGCGAACCCGAGCGCGACGTGCCGATCCGCTTCGCATCGCTGATCGAGCGCGGGCCGGGCTACGAGCGGCTGTCGCTGCGAATCGAAAGCCCGCGCCCGTCCCGGGGGCGTGCCGGCGAATTCGGCTAACATCAGGCCTGGTACCGGGCCGTCCGCCCGGGAGCAGATCAGGGTTCGATTCGCCCATGACCGGTTCCGATTCCACTGGCGCGTCGCCGACGCGCGTCGTCGTCCATCAGGCTTCGCGCGTTCTCGAGATCGAGTTCTCGGACGGCAAGGTCTTTCGCCTGCCGTTCGAGTTCCTGCGCGTCTATTCTCCGTCGGCCGAGGTGCGCGGCCACGGCCCGGGCCAGGAGACGCTGCAGGCGGGCAAGGCCGAAGTCGGGATCGACTCGGTCGAGTCGGTCGGGCACTACGCGATCCAGCCCACTTTCAGCGACGGCCACGCGACCGGCATCTACGCGTGGGACTACCTGTACTGGCTGGGCGACAACCAGGAAGATCTCTGGCAGCAGTACCTGGCGCGGCTCGAGGCCGCGGGTGCCAGCCGCCACGCGTCCGCGCCGGTCCACGCGACCGCGGCGAAGCGACCGAAGGGCTGAGCCGCCTGGCGCGCCGATGAGCGAACCCCGCACGACTCATTTCGGCTACGAGACCGTCGACGAAGCGTCGAAGGCGGCGCGCGTGGCCGGCGTGTTCCACTCGGTCGCAGCGCGCTACGACCTGATGAACGACCTGATGTCGGCGGGCCTGCACCGGATCTGGAAGGCGTTCACGATCGGGCAGGCGGCGGTGCGGCCGGGGATGCGCGTGCTCGACGTCGCCGGCGGAACCGGCGATCTGGCGCGCGCGTTCGCGCGCCGCGTCGGCGCGCAGGGCGAGGTCTGGCTCACCGACATCAACGGCTCGATGCTCGCCGTCGGCCGCGACCGGATGGTCGACGACGGCTGCCTGCAGCCGGCGGTGCAGTGCGATGCCGAGGCATTGCCGTTCCCCGACGGCTACTTCGATCGCGTCACGGTCGCGTTCGGGCTGCGCAACATGACCCGCAAGGACCGCGCGCTCGCCGAGATGCGCCGCGTCCTCAAGTCCGGCGGACGCCTGCTGGTGCTCGAGTTCTCGCAGGTGAGTAAGGCGCTGGCCCCGTTGTACGACCTCTATTCGTTCTCGGTGCTTCCCTGGCTCGGAAAGCGCGTCGCAGGCGACGAGGCCAGCTACCGGTATCTGGCCGAATCGATCCGGATGCATCCCGACCAGGAGACGCTGAAGAAGATGATGGAGGAGGCGGGCTTCTCGCGCGTGCGCTACTTCAACCTCACCGGCGGCGTCGTCGCGTTGCACGAGGGGTTCAAGGCTTGACGGCGCCGTCGCGCGTTGGCTCGGGTTGGTTTTTCGGGGCCTCGGCCCCACCATCGGGTCGTCGCCACGGCCCTGACTGCGGAGTGTCCATGAAGCACCTGATGTCCCGGTTCCTTTCGGTATTCGTCGCCGTCGTGGCGGCCATCGCCATCGCGGCTCCCGAAGCCGAGGCGCGCCGCCTCGGCGGCGGCAAGTCGATCGGCCAGCAGTCGGGCAACGTGACACAGCGCAGCGCGGCTCCGCGGCAGCCCTCGGCCGCACCGCAGGCGCCGCGGAGCAACCCGGCCGCGGCCCCCGCCGGCGGCGGCAACCGCTGGCTCGGCCCGATCGCCGGCATCGCCGCCGGCCTCGGCCTTGCCGCGCTCGCCAGCCATCTCGGCTTTGGCGAGGAGCTCGCCTCGTTCATGCTGATCGCGCTGCTGGCGATCGCGGCGTTCGCGGTGTTCCGCATGCTTGCCGGTCGGCGTACGTCGAGCGGGCCGCAGCCTGCCTACCAGGCGGGCGGCTACTCGCCGGCAAACCTGGGCCAGGAGGCGGCCGTGCGCTACTCGCCGCTGCCGCAGGCCGCCAGTGACGTCGACCTGCGCCAGAGCGTGCCGCCGATTGCGCCGGCGACCGCCGCTCCCAGGGGCAGCTGGTCGATTCCGTCAGACCTCGATGTCGAAGCGTTCGTGCGCACCGCGAAAGTCCAGTTCGTGCGCCTGCAGGCTGCGTTCGACGCCGCCGACCTGAACGACCTGCGCGAGTTCACCACGCCCGACATGTACGCGGAACTCAAGCTCGAGATCGACGAACGCCGGGGCACGCCGAACCGTACCGACGTCGTCACCCTCGACGCGTCGCTGCTCGGGGTCGAGACCACCTCGATCGAGCACATCGCAAGCCTGCGCTTCACCGGCATGATTCGCGAAGAGGCCGGCGGCGAGGCGAGGCCGTTCGACGAGGTCTGGAACCTGGTGAAGCCGGTCAGCGGCAGCGGCGGCTGGGTGCTCGCGGGCATCCAGCAGCTCGCCTGACGCGGTCGGCGACGCGGGTCGCCGCCACGGCGGCCCGCTGCGCGGGATGACTCCCGACGAATCCTCCGGCAGCGCGTCGATCCCGCCGGGCCGCGGCCCGGACGGCATCGCGCTCGCACGCGTGCGCCGCCTCGTCGAAGGCGGCGCATCGGCGCTGGTGGCGGCGCTCGATCACGTGCTGCAGCAGAACGACTGGGCACGCGCCCGACTGGCGGGCTTCGCCGGTCGCCTGGTCCTGATCGGCGTCGACCTGCCGGGGCCGCCCGGCTTGCCGCCGCCGCAGCTGCTGGCGCGCATCGTCGAAGGGGGCTTGCTCGAGCCTCTGCCCTGGCCCGACGGCGCAGAGCCGGAGGCCGCGGTGCGGATGCTGCTGCGCCCCTCGGTCGACGCGGCGTTCGCGTGGCTGCGCGAGGGCGCCAGGGGGCTGACGCCGCACCTTCGCCTCGACGGCGACGCGGCGCTGGCCGAAGCGCTGGGCGAGATCGCCAGGCAGCTTCGCTGGGATCCCGAGGAAGACCTGAGCCGCGTCGCCGGCGACGCGCTGGCGCGGCGCGTCGGCGCCGGCGTCGATGCGGGCCGCGCCACGATGCGCGACCTGCGCGCGCGGGTCGAGACTTCCGCCGTCGGCCACCTGGCAGGAGACGGCGGCCAGCTCGTCGCGCAAGGCGAACTGGACGCGATGCGCGCGGCGCTCGATGCGCTCGAAGCGCGGGTGGCCCGCCTGGACGCCCGGACCCGCGGCGCGACGGCGTCGCGGCCCGCGGCGCGCTGAGCGGCGCCGGCGTGGCCTGGCGGGCCGCGGTCGCGGCAGCGGCGCCGCAGCGGCTCGCGTTCGCGTTGGCGCTGAGCCTGGGCCTGGGAACAGGCCAGGGGCTCGACGTACGCGCGGCGCAGCCTGCCGCTGCCCAGGCCGCACCGACGACCCGCGCGCCATCCGCCGACGCCGACGCCGACCTCGGGTCGCTGCCACCGGGGCTGCTCGACTCGCTCGCGGCCGCGGGACTCACCGGCAGCGGCGAGCCGGTCGCCGCCTTCGGCTGGACCCTCGAGACGCGCCGGCCTGCGCGCGGGCCGCGGCAGATCCGGGAGCGCTTCGCGGGGTCGCGGCCGGGCCTGCCGCTCGGACTGAGCCCGGTGGTTCACGAGACGCTGGGCCCGAAGCCACGCGGCCCGCACCAGGGGCTGAGCGTTCGCGGGCTGACCATCGTCTACCCCGGCGATACGGTCGTCGACGTCGACGTCGCGGGACTCGCGCTTCCGCTTCGGCAGGGCGCGCGCTTCCGCCTCGACTACTCGGGGGACGGCTCGTCGCTGTCGCAGCAGTGCGTGGTCGGCGCGACGGTGACCGCCTCGACGGTTCACCCGGCGATGCCGGGCGACGCCCGGACGATCGAATGCAGCGGCCGCGGCCGCTACCACGGAATTCCGGTGCAGGTCGGCGCGACGGTGATGTACCTCGTGCGGCTCGGCGTCTTCCTGGAAGTCGAGCAGCGCGTCGACAGCCCCCTCGGCCGGCTGCGCGGCAGCACCCGCGTGCTCAGCTTCGAGATGGGGAAGTCCTGATCCGGTCCAGGAATCCGCCGACGATTTCGTCCAGGCGCGCGCCGCCGCGCTGCTCGAACGCGTATCGCGCGCGCACGACCGGCACCGCGAGATCCAGCATCGCCGCGAGGTCGACCGGCGTGCCGGCGATCACCACCTCGGCCCCGCTTGCCTCGATGCAGCGCGCGAGCTCGGCGCGCTGCGCGGGACCGTAGCCCATCGCCGGCAGCACCGGCCCGATGTGCGGGTACGCGGCGAACGTGTCCGCCAGCGATCCTGCCGCGAATCGCCTCGGATCGACGATTTCGGCGGCGCCGGCCGCCACGGCTGCGACGTGGCCGGCGCCGGTCGCCATGCCGCCGTGGGTGATCGTCGGGCCGTCCTCGACGACCAGCACGCGCCGTCCGCGCACGGCCTGCGCGTCGTCCAGGCGCACCGGCGAGGCCGCGTGGACGATCGGCGCGCGCGGATTGACCGCGCGAAGCCGTCGTTCCAGCGCCGCGACCGCCTCGGCCGCGGCGGCGTCGACCTTGTTGACGACCAGCGCGTCGGCCATCCGCGCGACGGTCTCGCCGGGATGGTGGGTGTCGACCTGCTCGGGGCGCAGCGCATCCGCGAGCACCAGGTGCAGGTCCGGGCGCACGAACGGGAAATCGTTGTTGCCGCCGTCCCAGACGATCAGGTCAGCCTCGGCTTCGGCGTCGGCCAGCACGGCGGCGTAGTCGACGCCGGCGAACACGAGGTTTCCCGCCGCGAGGTGCGGCTCGTACTCCTCGCGTTCCTCGGCGGTGCAGCCGGCGGCGTCGAGGTCGGCGCGCGTCGCGAAGCGCTGCACCCGCGCGGCGACCAGGTCCCCGTACGGCATCGGGTGTCGCAGCACGGCCACCCGCCAGCCGCGCTCGCGCAGCCACGAGGAGAGCCAGCGCGCGACCTGCGACTTGCCGCAGCCGGTGCGCACCGCCGAGATCGCGATCACCGGCCGGCGCGACGCGAGCATCGTCGCCGCCGGGCCGAGCAGGCTCACGTCGCAGCCGGCCGCGAGCGCCCGCGACGCGCAGTGCATCACGTGGGCGTGGGTCACGTCGCTGTAAGCGAACACCACGCGATCGATCCGCTGCTCGCGGCACAGCGCCTCGAGCCGCGCCTCGTCCTCGATCGGGATGCCGCGCGGATAGCGCGGGCCTGCCAGTTCCGGCGGATAGCGTCGTCCGGCGATGCCCGGGATCTGCGTCGCGGTGAACGCCACGACCTCGACCGCCGGATCGTCGCGGAACACCCGGTTGAAGTTGTGGAAATCGCGCCCGGCGGCGCCCAGGATCAGGATTCGGGTCGGTTCGCTCATGGCTCCTCGGCATCGGGCGGGTCGAGCAGTTCCAGCCGCGCCTCGACGACGCCGTTGCGCAGCATTCCCAGCGCGCGGGCGGCTGCGAGGCTGACGTCGCCGATGCGGCCGCCGGTGTGCGGTCCGCGGTCGTTGACGCGCACGACCACCGAGCGGCGATTGCGCAGGTTGGTCACGCGTACCCTGGTGCCGAACGGCAGCGCGCGATGCGCCATCGTCAGCGCCTCGGCGTCGAACACCTCGCCACTGGCGGTCACGCGCCCCGCGAAGCGGCGTCCGTACCACGATACCCTGCCGCGCAGTCGCGTCGCCAGCGCCGGCGCGTCGGCGCGTGCGGGCGCCTCGGCGCTCAGGGCCCCGGCGAGTGGCGCCCAGGCGGGCAGCGCGGCGAGCAGCGCGGCGAGCTGGCGGCGGCGCGGCGACCCGGGGCCCGTCGGCGGCATCGAACTCGGTTCCACGCCCGCCATAATGCACGGCGGGCGCCACAACCATCGATCCGTTCGTCGGGAGGCCGGTCATGCACATTTCCTTCACCCGCCGCAGGGTGCTGGTGGCCGGCGGCAGCCGGGGCATCGGGCGCTCGATCGCGCTCGGCTTCGCGGCGGCAGGCGCCGACGTGGCGATCTGCGCGCGCGGCCTCGAGCGCCTGCGCCAGACCGAGGCGGAATTGCGCAACCTCGGCGGCACGGTGCACGCGAGCGCCTGCGACCTGGCCGACGGCGACGCCGTCTCGGGCTGGGTCGACGACGCCGCCGAGGCGCTCGGGGGCATCGACGTGCTGGTCAACAACGCCTCGGCGTTCGCGCGCACCGACGACGAAGCCGGCTGGGGCGCGAGCCTCGACGTCGACCTGCTGGCGAGCGTGCGGGCGTCGCGCGCCGCGCTGCCGTGGATGCAGGAAGCCGGCGGCGCGATCGTCCACGTCGCGTCGATCTCGGGGCTGCGCCCGAGCGCACGAACGCCGGCTTACGGCGCCGCGAAGGCCGCGCTGATCCAGTACACGATGACGCAGGCCGCGGCGCTCGCCGGGCGGCGGATCCGCGTGAACTGCGTCGCACCCGGCTCGATCGAGTTCCCCGGCGGCGTCTGGGACGAAGCGCGACGCAGCAACCCCGAGCTCTACGAGCGCGTACTGCGCGGGATCCCGTCGGGGCGCATGGGGCGCCCCGAGGAGGTGGCGCAGGCCGTGCTGTTCCTCGCGAGCGACCTCGCGAGCTGGATCACCGGGCAGACGCTGGTCGTCGACGGCGGCCAGCTGTCGGGATGAGCAGAGCGGGGTGGGCCGGAAAAGAAAGGCCGGATCGAGGCCCGGAGAGGGTGCACCAGGACGGTGCGACAAATTTGCTAGGATTCGCCGTCCGGCGTTTCGCTGCCCGCGCATCGCCAAGGGTCTCCTGTGCCCGTCCCGGCGCCAACCGGGGCATCGAGGCGCCGCGCGACGGTCCGCCTCGCGCGAAACGGCCGACCGAACTTCCTGACATGCATCGCGGGTGGCGCGGCGCCACCCATTCAACGATCCAGACCAGGAGTCCCGGTGAAATACGCCAGCCCGGAAGCGTTCCTCGCGAGCGTCGCACAGCGCGACCCGAACCAGCCCGAGTTCCTGCAGGCCGTCAAGGAAGTCATGACGAGCATCTGGCCGTTCCTGCAGGAGTACCCGCAGTACGCCGACCACGCGCTGCTCGAGCGGCTGGTCGAGCCCGACCGGGCGCTGCAGTTCCGAGTCTCGTGGGTCGACGACGACGGCAACATCCGCGTCAATCGCGCGTTCCGGGTCCAGCACAGCATGGCGATCGGCCCCTACAAGGGCGGGATGCGCTTCCACCCGTCGGTGAACCTCTCGATCCTGAAGTTCCTCGCGTTCGAGCAGACGTTCAAGAACGCGCTCACCTCGCTGCCGATGGGCGGCGGCAAGGGCGGCTCGGACTTCGACCCCAAGGGCAAGAGCGACGGCGAGGTGATGCGCTTCTGCCAGGCGCTGATGCTCGAACTGCATCGTCACCTCGGCTCGGACACCGACGTCCCGGCCGGCGACATCGGCGTGGGCGCGCGAGAGGTCGGCTTCATGGCGGGCATGATGAAGCGGCTCGGCAACGACGCTTCGTGCGTGTTCACCGGCAAGGGCCTGAGCTACGGCGGCAGCCTGATGCGTCCCGAGGCCACCGGATTCGGAACGGTCTATTTCGCGCAGGAGATGCTGCGCCGCGTGAACCGGTCGTTCGAGGGCATGAAGGTGTCGGTGTCGGGCTCGGGCAACGTCGCGCAGTACGCGATCGAGAAGGCGATGGATCTCGGCGCGACGGTGATCACCGCGTCCGATTCCGGCGGCACCGTGCACGTCCCCGAGGGCTTCGACGAGGACAAGCTGGCCGCATTGATGACGCTGAAGAACGAGCGCCGCGGCCGCCTGCATGAGTTCGCCGAGAAGTTCGGACTGCGCTTCGAGGCCGGCCGCCGACCGTGGCACATCCCGACCGACATCGCGCTGCCGTGCGCGACGCAGAACGAGCTCGACGAGCACGACGCGCGCACGCTCGCGGCCAACGGCGTAGTCTGCGTGGCCGAGGGCGCCAACATGCCGTGCACGATGGAGGCGGTCGAGGTGCTGCACCAGGGCCGGGTGCTGTACGCGCCGGGCAAGGCGAGCAACGCGGGCGGCGTGGCGACCTCGGGCCTCGAGATGTCGCAGAATGCGCAGCGCCTCAGCTGGACGCACGCCGAGGTCGACGAGCGGCTGCACGCGATCATGAAGGCCATCCACGAGAGCTGCGTGCGCCACGGCAAGCGCGACGACGGCAGCATCGACTACGTCGTCGGCGCCAATGTTTCGGGATTCGTCAAGGTCGCCGACGCGATGATCGCGCAAGGCGTGATCTGAGGTACGCTCGTCCTTTTCGGAAGAAGTACGACGGAAAGGACACCGATGCCTCCTCCGAACGCTCCTCCCGCTTCCACCGCGGGCCCACCGTGGTGGCTGATCCTGCTTGCGATCGCCGCGATCGCCGGCGGCGTCTACCTGTGGCAGCGCGAAACCCCGAAGCCGGTGCCGCCTGCCACCACCGCACCGGCCTCCGGCGGCGCGCCCGCCGCGGCGGACGCGACACCGGCACCCGCGCAGCCGGCGGACGCCGTCCCGTCGGTTCCCGCTCCGGTCGCCGACGGCCCGAAGTATCCGTTGCCCGGTGCGGTGCCCGACGCTGCCACGATGCCGAGGGCGGACCGCAGCGACGCCCCGATCCTCGAGGCGCTGCTCGCGCTGGCCGGGCGCGATGCGCTCGGGCAGGTGCTGAACATGCAGGACTTCGCGCGCCGCTTCGTCGTCACCGTCGACCACCTGCCGCGTGAGAAGATCCCGACCCAGTTCAGCGCGGTCAAGCGCGTGCCGGGCCAGCTCGCGGTGGCCTCGGAAGGCGACTCGCTGACGCTGCAGCCCGCCAACTACGCGCGCTACGACACCTTCGTGCACCTGGTCGAAGCGCTCGACCCGAAGGCGATGGTGGCGATCTATCTTCGCTTCTACCCGCTGCTGCAGCAGGAGTACCGCGCGATGGGCTTTCCGCAGGGGCACCTGAACGACCGGGTCATCGAGGCGATCGACGACATGCTGACGGCTCCCGAAGTCAGCGGGCCGATCCGGCTCGTGCAGCCGAAGGTCAACTACAGGTTCGTCGATCCGCTGCTCGAGAAGCTGTCGGCCGGGCGAAAGATCATGATCCGCATCGGCCCCGAGCACGCGGCGCGGATGAAGAAGGCATTGCGCGCGCTGCGCGCCGAGCTGGTTCGCTGATCAGAGCGGCCGGCCGAAGTCGAGCGTCCACCAGGTGCCGTAGCGGTTCGACGAGGTACCGGGCTTCATCGCGAGCGCCACGTCGACGAAGTCGGGGTGCATGATGTTCGTGCAGTGACCCGGGCTCGCGAGCCAGGCCGCGATCACGCTCGGCAGGTCGGGTTGCCCGGCGGCGATGTTCTCGCCGACCATCTTCCATGCATAGCCGGCGGCCGTCGCGCGCGTGCCGACGGTCGAGCCGTCGGCGCCCGTGTGGCTGAAGGTGTCGTTCGCCTGCATCCACTCGGAGTGACCGACCGCGGCCTGCTCGAGCGCCGCATTCCAGCGTAGCGGCGCGACCGCCGGCATCTGCGTCGTGCCGCAGGTGCGCGCGACCGCGCGCGCGGCATTGAGCTGGTCGAGCGCGCTCGCGACGTCGACATTCGTCGACGCGCCGACGGGCGCCGTCGCGGCTCCGGCGGGCGGCACCGTGCCGGCGGTCGCCAGGGTCGCCGTCGCCGCAACGCTGTCGCTGCCTCCGCCGCCGCAGGCCGCCAGCAACAGGCCGAGCAGAGCAGCGCCGGCGGCGCACACGCGGCGCGACGACGCGCGGCGGTCATCCGTGTTGCGGGGGCCGCTGGGCGGGCAGTGGCTGCGGGTCGTCTGCATCCGCCAATGGTCGGGTTTTCCGCCGCCTCGTGCCCGCGCGGCCGACGAGCGGTCGGCCACCGGCGAAGGCTGGCGCGGCTGCAAGTCCGGGGCGACAATTTCGACCGAATGTATCCGGCGCCACGGGCGCTGCCATCGGGCCGATCCGCGACGCCGTCTTCAGCAACCAGCTCGACGGGAGGTCCTCATGCGCGTTTCCCTGCATCGCTCCGCATTCCTGGCGCTCGCGCTGGCGGCCGGCGCGGCGCTGGCCCAGCAACCCGCACCGCCGGCGGCCGGCACGGCGCCGCCGGCCGGCTACCGGATGGGTCCCGGAATGATGGGCGGATATGGTCCCGGCTACGGCCCCGGCTACGGCCCCGGCTCCGGCGACGGTTACCGGATGGGTCCCGGGATGATGGGTGGTTACGGCCGGGGCTACGGCGTGGGTCCGGGGATGATGGGGGGCTTCGGCCCGGGCTACGGGATGGGCCTCGGAATGATGGGGGGCTACGGGATGATGGGCGGCGGCGTCGGCCACGCGCTCTGGGCCCTCGACCTCGACGACGCGCAGCGCAAGCAGGTGCTCGCGATCCAGGAAGACCTGCGCAAGAAGCAGTGGGAGCTCGCCGGCAAGAGCCAGGAAGAGATGGCGAAGTTGCGCGACGCCTGGTGGACGTCGGGCAAGCGCGACCGCGCCGCGATTCTCGCCAGCTACAAGCGGCTGGACGAGCTGCGCCAGCAGGGGCTCGAACAGTCGCTCGATGCGGCCGACCGTCTCGACAAGGTCCTCACCGAGCAGCAGCGCGAGCAGCTCAGGCGCTGGGGGCCGTGGTGGATGCACGGCGACGGCGAATAGCCGCGTCCGCGCCGGGCCGGCGGCTACATGCCGACCAGGTGCGCGCCCAGGCCGCGTCGCCGCACGCTCTCCAGAATGGCCTGCGCGCTGATCACGCTCGGGTCGTAGCCGACCAGCATCATCCGTTCGAGCCGCTCGCTGGGCTGCGCGCGGACGACGCCGGCGAGGTCGGCCAGCGTGGAGCGGACCTCGTGCAGCCGCGCGGGGTCCAGGCCGCGCTCGAGATCGACGATCACGTTGACGATGGGCTTGTCCATGGCGCGCCTCCTGTCGGGGGATGTGGTTCGGTCGTACAGGGCGCCTCGCCCTGTCCGTCTGGTCGCCACTCTGATCGCGCGAGGTAACGAGGCGATTTCAGCCGCCGGCCGGATTGTTGCCGTTTCGTTTCGGCGCCGGCTGCAGGAGGATTTCGATGATGTGGTACGGGACGGACGGGTGGGGCTGGGGCTGGACCTGGGGGCTCGGGATGATCCACGGCCTGCTGTGGTGGGTGTTCGTCATCCTCGGGATCGTGCTGCTGGTGCGGTTGCTGGCGCGCGGCCCGGGCTCGGGAACAGCGGCCCCGCCTTCGGCGCCGCTGCCGCCCGCCGAGACCGCGCTCGACATCCTGAAGAAGCGCTACGCGCGCGGCGAGATCGGGAAGGACGAGTTCGAGGAGAAGAAGCGGGACCTGCAGGAGTGATGGTGGCGATCCGGGAAGGTCGCCGCCGCTGGCGAATGCCTCGCCGCCCGCGACCGGTTGCCACCCGAAGCGCAAGCTCCGGTCGGCACGACCCCGTCGCCTCGAACTCGCTCGCCCATCACGACCGGCTTCGGCGCGGGACGAGCATGCCGACCTCGGCGCGATAGCGGCGGTAGCGCTCGCCGAATTGCGCGACGAGATCGCGCTCCTCGAACCAGATTCCGGCGAAGACGTAGCCGCTGAGCCCCATCGAAAACAGCAGGTGTCCCGCCGTCATGACCGGCACCGACCAGAGACTGAGCAGGATGCCGAGGTACAGCGGGTGGCGCACGTACCGATAGAAGAGCGGCATCCTGAACGCCGGTGCAGGCATCGTGCGACCGGTCAATCGCGTGAAGACCTGCTGCAGTCCGAAGAGCTCGAAATGGTTGATGAGGAACGTGCTGATCAGCACCAGCGCCCATCCGAGCCAGAACATCGCCCACAGCAGCTCCACGGCGGCGGCATTCCCGATCCGCCAGACGATCGGTTCCTGAATCGGCCGCCATTGCCAGAAGAGAAGCGCGAGCACGATGCTGGTCGCGAGCACGTACGTGCTCCGCTCCACTGTCCGGGGGACGATCCGCGTCCACGCGCGCTTGAACGCCTGACGCGCCATCACGCTGTGCTGCACGGCGAACAGGCTCAACAGGAGCACGTTGATCGATAGCGCTTCGAACAGTGTCGCGGTCGTCCCGCTGTCGACCGATCTCGGCACGAGCAGGTCGCCGCTGAAGCCGATGAGGTAGAGAAGGGCCCCCACGCTCGCTGCGTATGCGATCAGCCCGTAGAGAAAGGAGAAGATTGCGCCCATGGCAGTGTCCTTTGTCTGGGCGCGCCGCGGCCCGGACCGGGGCGCGGCGCGCGATGTGGTCGAAGTCGGCGTTGCGCTGGGGCTATGCCGCGGCCGTCGGGTGCATCGCGAAGGTCTGTGACACGATCTTTCCATCGCGCACGATGAAGGTGTCGGTACCGAGCGGGATTGCGTTGCCCGCGCTCCAGGTGATGTACGCGATCTCGCCCTCGACGCGCAGCGTTCGCAGCGAGAAGCGACTGATCGCGCCGGGCGGGAGCGAGGCGATGAACGCTTCGAAGAACTGACGAATCTCGGGTTTGCCGTGATATGTTTTGACTTCGCTGAAGAAGCGTGCGTCGTCGTCGTAGTCACGCACGATTGCGTCGACGCCTTTCTGCTCGACGAAGGCCTGCAAGTGGTTGCGGACGACGGATTCGATGTCGGATGCCTCGAGGTCCATGATTCGTTGCTCCATTCGAGTGAGGGGTAGGAGAGGGCATAGTGTCGAAAGCCACGCCAACCCGCCCCGCCGGAAATCCGCACGACTTGGCCGCGCGTCCTCGATTGCCTGATCGCCGCCCACGAGGCTTGCCGCGACTCCGCCAGGCTTGATCGCCAGTCCGCCATGACGCACGACATCCTCTCCGACGTCTTGCGCAGCGTGCGTCTACGGGGGGTTCTCTACTTCTACGTCAACGGAACGCGGGAGTGGGCGGCCGAGGCGCCGGCGTCTTGCGAGATCGCTGCGGCGGTCATGCCGAGGTCGGAGCACGTGATGGAGTACCACGTCGTGGTTTCCGGCGCCTGCTGGGCCGCGGTGACAGGTGACGCCCCGGTGCGGCTGGAGACGGGGGATATCGTCCTCTTCCCCCACGGCGATCCTCACGTCGTTTCGAGCGCGGTCGGGATGAGGGCGCCGCCGGACATAGCGGGATACTTCGAACGGAAGCAGCAACGCACGCCGTTCATCCTGCATCTCGATGCGCGCGAGGTCCAGGTGGGGACGGTTGCCGACGGCCCGGGCAACACGACGCTCGTATGCGGTTTCCTGGGCTGCGACCTGCGGCCGTTCAATCCGCTGATCGCGTCGCTGCCGCGATTGATGCATGTGCCGGCGGACTCTCGCCAGGACTGGACTGCGCAACTCATGCGGCAGGCTGCGGCGGAGTCACGGGACAGGCGGCCGGGCGGGGATGCGATGCTCGAGCGCCTGAGCGAGATGATGTTCGTCGACGCCGTGCGACGCCACCTGGGCGCGCTCCCCGAGGACAGCCGGGGCTGGCTTGCAGGGACACGCGACCGTTTCGTGGGCCGCGCGCTGACCCTCATGCACGAAGCGCCAGCGGTCGCGTGGTCAGTCGACGAACTCAGCCGGCGCGTCGGACTGTCGCGCTCCGCGCTGCACGAGCGATTCGTCGATGTGATCGGGCAGGCGCCCATGCAGTACCTCGCGAACTGGCGCATGCAGGTCGGGGCGGCGCTGCTTCGCGATACCGCTGCGCCGGTCGCTTCGGTAGCGCTGGAAGTCGGCTACCAATCCGAAGCGGCGTTCACGCGCGCGTTCAAGCGGTTGGTCGGCATGCCGCCATCGCTCTGGCGGCGCCAGGCGACGGCCCAGGCGTGATCGTTGCCGCGGATGCCGCCATCACTGGGTCGCACGAGTTGAACCGTGGCCCCGCGGCGATGGGTTGGCGTTGCTGGAAGACCGCTCGACGTTCGCCCTGACGTTGGCCCCGTTGGCAGACAGTTCTGAACCGGAGGGGCGCAGATCTTCAGCGTGCCGGGAAACTTTTCTCTGCCTGATGAATGTGCGGTCGCTACGTCCTCTACGGCCCTGACGCCCGATTGATCGAGGCCTTCGACATCCGCGAGGTGCCGAGCCTGCCGCCACGCTACAACATCGCGCCCACGGCCGACATCCTGGTCGTGCTGAACGGCGCCAGCGGCGAGCGGATCGCCCGGACGATGCGCTGGGGTCTGGTGCCGAGCTGGACGAAGGACCCGGCGATCGGCGCCAAGATGAACAACGCGCGGTCGGAGACGGTGGACACGAAGCCGGCGTTCAGGTCGGCGTTCAAGTCGCGGCGTTGCCTGATCCCGGCCAACGGGTTCTACGAGTGGCAGGCGCCTGAGGTGCCGAAAGCGCGCAAGCAACCGTGGTACATCTCGCCGACCAACGCCCCGTTCTTCGCGTTCGCAGGCCTGATGGAGCGGTGGGGGCCGCGGGAGGACCCGCTCTACACGACCTGCATCGTTACGACCGACGCCAACGAGCTGATGGAGCCGATCCACGACCGCATGCCGGTAGTCTTGGCGCCCGAGGCGTGGGGCGGGTGGCTTGACTCGGCGACGCCGACGTCCGAGGTGAAGCTGCTGCTACGGCCGGCTCCTGCAGAGGGCATGCAGGCGTGGCCGGTGTCGCTGGCGGTGAGCAATGCGCGGAACGAGGGTGCGTCGCTGATCGAGGCGACCTGAGGCCCCGTGAGTCGACCTCGAGGCACGACCGTATCAACGCCGGCATCGTGGGGACGGTCGTCCCGTCAGGCCGAATGCGGATCGTGCGGCCGTCGGGCCAGAGCAACAATGCGTCGCCGGACTCGGGTAGGACGAACAGGTGCGTGGCGGAATCAACCGCCGGTTTGTCGGGCGACGTTCTTGTTCTGGGCTGCGTCGTGTGCCAGCGTGCGGCGATCGTCGCGTGCAGCGTGTTTCAGCGGCTCTGCACGCACTTGGCCGCTGGGGCTGATCCGCACCGCCGTGCCGTCCGGGTACAGCACGATGATCGTGTTTCCGCACAGCCGGATGATCGCTGGCGTCAAGCCGGCAGGATGCCGGATCGGGGCGGGGGGTATCAGACGGGCGGATCAGGCGCGGCACGCGTGTTGATGTGTGCCATTTGGCGCCAGCCAACACAAATTACTAGACGGCCCGCGTCTCACTTGCCGCGGTATGGTATCCGAGACTTCTCTACCGCGACCGAATGGCCGTAGGATTGCCTCCCGGTTGCCTCGAGCAGGCGCCGGACGGCATCGGCGGAAGCGTCAGCGTTGGCCGATGGCCCGACCCAGACCTTCAACGCGCGCTCATCGGCAAAGTCCTGACGCGAGTCCAATCCTCTGAAAAGCTCGATCTCGACAAAAGGGATGATCGAGCCGGCACCGGGCCGAAGTTTCACCGGCATGACGGACTCTCGGCCGGGCTGAGGCGATCTATCCAGACCCTCCACTATCACGAGGCGCCATTCCTTTTCCTCGCAGAATCCGGAATGCTTGATGAACGGCGCGACCATCAGCGCGCGGGAAGGCAACTCAACCGGCGGTACCCGTCGCTCAGGGATTCCTTCAGGTGCAACCTTCCGGTACTCGGTCCCATATTCGTGCCACTCTCGCTCAAGTCGGATTTCGTCATTGATCACTTCGCGTGCGATCTGTCGCTGTTCGCCTTCATCGTAAACGCATGGTCCGAACGCAACTCGATCGCGCGCCACATTGATTTGCCGGTGCAGGTGGGCCAAAGGTATCCCCAACGAATACCCACCAGCCGGAGGGCAGTATCGCGTCCACTGCGAAAGGAGATTGCCTTCGGCGGAGAAAGAGGCGACGTACATTCCCAAGCCCGGCCCACCAGCCTCCAAGACGCGATCCGCTTGACGTTCGAGTATGTGCCGAGAATCGTTGTCGAGATCGCTCGGGCCGCGGGCGGCTATTCTGAGTTCGTCAGCCAGCAGTTCTAGGAATTGCTTAACCTCCTGTTGGTCGTTGAGGTGATGAATGCTAGTCGCCCAGAGCACACCCTTCTCGAGGATGCTCTGCAGCGCGCCTGCAGCCGTATAGTGAAAAAGGTGGGTCGGTTCGTCTCGATGTTCGAGCGCAATCCTTCGCTTGAGTGTCGGAGACATCAACTCAATGTGTCGCATAAGCGATAGGCCCGATCGGGGAGGCCGCGGTAGTGCAGTCATATCGTCATCTGCTCCATTCGATGGTCGGCGACTGGCCCAGTGGCCTTAGTCACCGAACTCGCGCGCGCCACTGGCGCCGGCCGCCCGGATTCTAGATCCGCGATGAAGTCTTTGGGCCGAATGCGTAAGGTTCGTCCGTCGGGCCAAGTGGCGAGCGCTTCGCGGGGTTCGGACACCTTACAACCGCCACCAGCACGAACCGGGGAGCGGCACAGTGCGGCGACGAGTTCGAGCGGCTGGCACAGGCCGCACCTGACCGTTGGGGAGTGAGTCGCCGGGCCGTGCCGTCCGGGTACAGCGCGATGATCGCGCCGTCGCACAGCCGGCGGATGGCCGAGGTGGTCACTCCAGCGACAACGCCCGATCTACTCCGGGCGCGGTATCGGCCGGACGGTCTAGAACGTGTGGCTGGCGTATCCACGGCCAGATGAACGGATCGCGCGCCCGTCGTGCCAGATCAGCAGTGTCACGGCCCGGTGCCGCGACTACCTGGTGCCGACGAAGGCCAACCCCACGCTGCGACCTGGATCGACGACGGCTGCAAGAAGCTGAGTCACGCCGGACGTTGGCTGTGTGATGACGCCGATGCCGGTCACGGTAGCGTTCGCCAGCAAGCACGGGTTCGGTCCGAAGGTGATAGCGACGTCGTAGACGTTCTTGCCCGAAGCGCGCGGCGCAGCCATGCCGGTGAAACTGCAACCGCTCGAGGTGACGGCGCTCAGCGCGCCCGACGCGCCAATCGTGACCGAGGCTGTCTCCCCGGTTGGGCCGACTGTTCCCGAGTAGGCGCCCGCAATGGCGCTTGGCGTCGCGGGTTGGTCATAGTTGTAGCCGACAACGGCCGCCGCTGTGGCTGAGAAGGTCATCGGGGTTTGCCCAGCGTATTGGAGGGTGCCCTGAACCGAGACCCCTGGAACGTAGCTACCACTGGCGGAACCCGAGTACGTCGTAACGGTCGGAAAGTAGTAGTCCCGAATGTTCGATACAGAAAAGGCGTTGTTGGCTGAGGCGCCGGCCCCGTGAACAAAACCGTAGATCAGGCTACCCACCGAGTAGTAGGCCCAGACCGTATCGTCCTCGAGTACGAGGACACCTATGTCGTAGCCTCGTGATGTGGTTCCACTGTATGCGCCCTCTGCCTTGAGTACGGGGGGCGCGCCACCGCTATCGCCGCCGCCTCCGCATCCTGCAAGTCCCGCGAGAATGGCTGCTGTCGTGGCTGTCCAGCCGACAAACCTCCGAATGTGGGGAACCGGGATCCGGTCGGTGCGGGTTGTCATGGTGCCCCCTCCGTTTTGACCGACGCATTGTCAGCGCGTCGGGGCGCACCAGGTGAGCCTGAGGTGGCACCGTAGAGCCGTCCGGCCGTAATGCGAACAGCACGGCCGTCGGGCCAGACGAGCAGCGCGTCGGCGGACTCGGGGAGAACGATCAGGCGCATGGCGGGATGTTGCCGGATCGGAGGGCGCGGGCGGTATCGGTCGGAAGGCCTATGTGCCCGAACTAGACGTCTAGTTCCCGGTGCGCTTTCGGGGGCCGGAACGTTCGCGTAGATCCACCGTGGCTACATGGTGGCTACATGAGCGAAGCAGTACCTCGCGGACGTTAGTGACTGCTTCGCGGGAAACTCAAGCTAGAAGATGGTGGCCAAGGACGGAATTGAACCGCCGACACAAGGATTTTCAGTCCTCTGCTCTACCAACTGAGCTACTTGGCCGCCGGGGCGCAGGCCAGAACGCCGCGCCCGAAAGCCGGCAATCATAGCAGAACCGGCCCGGCGCCCGGAGGCCCGCCGCCCTATAATCCTCCGCATGCATTCCCGCCCTGCCGTCATGCGAGCCGACGTCGCGGTCGTCGGCCGCGGCGGCGTCGGCCTGGCCACCGCGCTCGCGCTGTCGCGCGCCGGACTGTCGACGACGCTGGTCGGCGCGCCGCTGGCGGCCGACTCGGCCGATCCCTGGGACCTGCGGGTCTTCGCGCTGTCGCCGGCCACGCGCGCGCTGCTCGAATCGATCGGCGTCTGGCACGCGCTCGACGCCGCGCGCGTTGCGCCGGTCTACGACATGCGGGTGTTTCCCGCCTTCGGCTCCGATCGCGATCCGCTGCACTTCAGCGCCTACGAGGCGCGCGTCGACGCGCTCGCCTGGATCGTCGAGCAGCGCAACCTGTTGCGCGCGCTCGAGCAGGCGGTGCGCTTCGCCGGCCTGCCGGTCGTCGACGAGCGTTTCGACGGCATCCACGCCGATTCCGCGCCCGGGCAATCGACCGCCGCCGCGACGCCGTCGGGCGCGAGCGCGCTGCCGCCGACGTCGCTCGCACTGCGGCTCCAAGGCGGCCGGCGGCTCGATGCGCGCCTGCTCGTCGGCGCCGACGGCGCCGGCTCCCGGGTGCGCGAAGCGGCCGGTCTCGGCTGGACCGTCTCCGACTACCCGCAGCGGGCGCTGGTCGCGCACTTCGACACCGAGCGGCCGCATCGCGACATCGCCTGGCAGTGGTTCGGCAGCGACGGCATCCTTGCGCTGCTGCCGTTGCCTGCGGGGGAAGGCCCCGGCGACGCGGCCGGGCGCGTCAGCATGGTCTGGTCGGCGCCGCACGAGCTGGCCGATGCGCTTCAGGCGATGTCGCCCGACGCGCTCGCGGCCCGGGTCCGCGAGGCAGCCGGGTCCGCGCTCGGCGCGATGACGGCGATCTCCCGCGTCGAGGCCTTTCCACTGCGGCTGGGCCGCGTCTCGTCGATGATCGCGCCGCGGGTCGCGCTGGTCGGCGACGCTGCTCACCTGGTGCACCCGCTGGCGGGGCAGGGGATGAACCTCGGGTTCGGCGATGTGGCGGCGCTGGCGCAGGTGCTGCGCGAGCGCGAGCCGGGGCGCGATCCGGGCGACCGGCTGGTGCTGCGCCGCTACGCGCGCGCGCGCGCCGAACCGGTCGCGGCGATGCGCACCGCCACCGACGGCCTGCAGCGCCTGTTCGACCCGGTGCGCCGGCCGGTTCCGCAGGCGCTGGCGCCGCTGGTCGAATCGATGGTCGCACTCGGCTGGCGGGCGGTGGCAGGTTCGGGCTGGCTCAAGCGACAATTGGTGGCGCAGGCAGTTCGCTGAGGCGGGCGGCGCCGTTCCGTGACAACCCGCGCGACCGCGGTCGCGCACCCGAGGACGCAGTACCCATGATCGATTCGAAGAGCTTCACCCGCGCGGCCGCTTCCGCTTTCGCACTGCTGGCGGCCGCCGCGCTCTGGCTCGCCGCGGCGCCGGCGCAGGCGCAGGGCGCCCCGGCCGCCGATCCGGCGATCGCTCGCGTCAAGGCCGCGATGGAAGGCTTCGTCAAGGGCCGCTACAAGGTCGAGGACGTGCGCAAGACGCCGCTGCCGGGCATCTACGAGGTGCGCATCGGCAACGACCTGCTCTACGTCGACGAGCGCGGCCAATACCTGTTCTACGAGGGCGACCTGATCGAGATGAAGACGCAGCGCAACCTCACGCGCGAGCGCGTCGAGGAGCTGCTGGCGATCGACTTCAGGACGCTGCCGCTCGATCTGGCGATCAAGCAGGTCAGCGGCAACGGCAAGCGGGTCGTGGCGGTGTTCGAGGACCCGAACTGCGGCTACTGCAAGCGGCTGCGCGCCGACCTGGTCAAGCTCGACGACGTGACGATCTACACGTTCCCGATGGCGTTCCTCGCGGCCGACTCGGAGTCGAAGGCGCGCAAGGCGCTGTGCGCTGCCGACAAGGCGCGCGCGTGGAACGACCTGCTGCTGAACAACCACGTGCCCGGCAACGCGGGCACCTGCGACACGCCGCTGGCGCAGGTGCGCGAGCTCGCGCAGAAGCTCGGCATCACCGGCACGCCGGTGCTGTTCTTCTCGAACGGCAAGCGGCTGCAGGGCTACGCGCCTCCGGAGCGCTTCAACCGGATGCTGGCCGAGAACTCGAAGGGCTGAGCGCGGCGCCGGGCGGCCCGCGCAGGGCCGGCCTCGGCGACCCCTTGGGCCACAGCAGCCACATCCGCATCGGCTGTTTCGCGAGGCCGGCGAGGCGGCCGGCCTCGTCCCCGGAACCCCAGAACAGGTCGGCACGAGCCGCACCCGTGATCGCGGCGCCGCGGTCCTGGCTCACCACCACCTGCCGCAGCGGCGCGCCGTCGTCCGGGCGCGTCGAGTCGATGAACAGCAGCGCGCCCGGGGGGACGTACGCCGGGTCGGTGGCCACGGAGCGCATCGGCGTGAGCGCGACCCCGAGCGAGCCGGGCGGCCCGTCGTCGCCGCCGGGCAGCTCCCGGAAGAATACGTAGCGGCGGTTCGTCCGCATCACCGCGGTGGCCTCGTCGGGGTGCGCGCGCAACCAATCCTTGATTGCGTCGGCGTCGACGGCCCCGGCGGGGAGCGCGCCGCGCGCGACCAGCTCGCGGCCGATCGGAAAATAGGGCTGGCCGTTGTGGTCGGCGAACCCCACCCGCATCGCGCTGCCGTCGCGCAGGCGCACTCGCCCCGACCCCTGCACTTGCACGAAGAAAGCGTCGACCGGATCGTCGAGCCAGACCAGCTCCTGGCCTTCGAGCAGGCGCCCGGCCTCGATCTCCGCCCGCGCCGGGTACGGCGCGAGCGCGCGCTGCGACGGCGCGGCGCCGGTTGCTGCCGAATCGCCGGGGCGCGCCTGCATCCGGGAGCCGTCGGCGCCGCGCACGAGGTCCCGGGGCGGCCGGTAGAGCGGCACCTGGGCTGCGCGCTCGCGGACGCGGCTGCCGCTCACGACCGGCTCGTAGTAGCCGGTGAGCAGCCCTGCGGCGCCGTCGCCGCGCTCGATCGGCCAGGCGGTGAAATTCGCGCCGATCCAGCCCTTCAGCGCATCGGCCGGCGGCAGCCCGGCGCACAGCGCGGGCCAGGGCTGGGGCGGGCGCGCCAGCGCGCACTGCCGCGCCAGCGCCCGGTGCAACCCCGCCAGCGTGTCGTCGCTCCAGCCCGGCAGCCCGTCGAGCGGCTGCGGCGCCGGTTGTGCCGTCGCGCATCCGGCGACGCACAGCGCGGCGAGCGCCAGGGCCGCCAGCGTCGTCATTCGGGAGCCAGGCCGCGGCACAGGGCTAGAATCGGGCACATGGACGACGCGTGGATCCTCTTCGCCGAAGCCGGCGGCGTGCTCGCGCTGATGCTGTTCTTCGTCTGGTGGACGATGCGCGGCAAGAAGTGACGCGCGTCGCGGCAGGCTGCGGCTCATCTAGTGCAGCGTGCGCGGCATGCTGAGCGCGAACTCCTCGATCGGCACCTCGAAGCGGTGCCCGTCCTCGGCGACGAAGAAGTAGCTGCCGCGCATCGTGCCGGTGGGGGTGGCGATCTGGCTGCCGCTGGTGTACTCGAATCGGGCGCCGGGCTCGAGCAGCGGCTGCTGCCCGACCACGCCGAGCCCCTTGACCTCGATCACGCGGTCGCTCTCGTCGCGGATGATCCAGTGCCGGCTGATCAGCTGCGCGGCGACGTTGCCGGTGTTGGCGATGCGCACGGTGTACGCGAACGCGTACTGCGCGTCGTCCGGTTTCGACTGCTCGGGCAGGTAGACGGCCTGCACCTCGATGCGGAACTGGTAGCGCTTGTCGGTCACTGGGGATTCGGGTTCGGGCAGGCGGGCCGGACGGGCCGGTGGCTACAATCGCGATTGTAGACAAAGCCGCGCCGCGGCCCCGATCCAACCACAGGCGGTACTCCACCATGACGCGCGCTTTCCGAATCGCTCCGAGCATCCTGTCCGCCGACTTCGCGCGCCTGGGCGAGGAGGTGAGGGCGGTCGAGGCCGCGGGCGCCGACATGATCCACTTCGACGTGATGGACAACCATTACGTCCCGAACCTGACGATCGGCCCGCTGGTCTGCGAGGCGCTGCGCCCGCACCTGCAGATCCCGATCGACGTGCACCTGATGCTCAGCCCGGTCGATCGCATCGTCGGCGACTTCGCGAAGGCGGGCGCCAACCTGATCACCTTCCACCCGGAAGCCTCCGACCACGTCGACCGCACGCTGCAGCTGATCCGCGATTGCGGCTGCCGCGCGGGGCTGGTGTTCAACCCGGCGACGCCGCTGTTCTACCTCGACCACGTGATGGACAAGCTCGACATCGCCCTGCTGATGTCGGTGAATCCGGGATACGGCGGCCAGAAATTCATCCCGGCGACGCTGCCGAAGATCCGCGCGGTCCGCGAGCGCATCGACGCGCACGTGGCGGCGGGGGGCCAGCAGATCTGGCTCGAGGTCGACGGCGGCGTGAAGGTCGACAACATCGCCGAGGTGGCGCGCGCCGGCGCCGACACCTTCGTCGCGGGCTCGGCGGTGTTCGGCGCGGCCGACCCCGACGGCGGCTATCGCGGCGTGTTCGCGAAATTGCGCGCCGCGCTCGCGTCGGCCTGAGCCGATGACGCGCAGGTTCCGCGCATCGGGCGTCGCGATCGACCTCGACGGCACGCTGCTCGACACGGTCGCCGACCTCGCCGCGGCGGTCAATGCGATGCTGGCCGACCTCGGCCGGCCGGCGTTGACCGAAGCGACGGTGCGCAGCTACGTCGGCAAGGGCGCGCGCATCCTCGTGCACCGCGCGCTGTCGGGCTCGCTCGACGGGCGGGTCGACGACGAGAGCGCCGCGCGCGGCCTGGCATCGTTCGAGCGCCACTACACGCGCGAAAACGGCCGCTCGGCGACGATCTTCCCGAACGTGGTCGAGGGGCTGGCCGCGATGCGCGCGAAGGGGCTGAGGCTCGCCTGCGTCACCAACAAGCCGCAGGCCTTCGCCGACGCGCTGCTCGAGCGCACCGGGCTGGCCGGCCACTTCGAGTTCGTCATCGGCGGCGACGTGCTGCCGCGGGGCAAGCCCGATCCGATGCAACTGCACCACGTCTGCGAGCGCCTCGGCCTGCCGCCGTCGCGGATGGTCGCGATCGGCGACTCGCTGAACGACGCGCAGGCCGCGCGCGCCGCCGGCATCCCGGTGCTGATCGTGCCCTACGGCTACAACGAGGGGCTGCCGGTGGGGACGATCGACGCGGACGGGATCGTCGCCGACCTGCTCGAGGCGGCGCAACGCATCGACGCCGCCGTTTGACGGCGGCGCCGGCGATGGTGGTATATTCCGCGGCGTCGAGACCCGAGCAAGACATCCTTTCCCTCATGCGTCCCGTTCAGGAAATGCAGTCGGCCCGCAACGCCAACGGTTGGCGGGCCTGGCGCTGGTGGTGCTGGCGCTGATCGCCGCGCACCGGCCGAGCCGATAGCGCCCCCGCGGCGCGCCGCCTCCGGCCCGATTTCCTGACACATCCAGTGCGCCCCGCGACGGGCGCCGCAGGCCCGAACAGGGGCCGGACGCGAGTCCGCGAGGGAACCATGACCGAGATCGAATTCAGGGCGATCGCCGCCCAGGGCTACAACCGCATTCCGCTGCTGCTGGAGTGCTTTGCCGACCTCGACACCCCGCTGTCGCTGTACCTGAAGCTCGCGAACGAACCGTACAGCTTCCTGCTCGAGTCGGTGGTCGGTGGCGAGCGCTTCGGGCGCTATTCGTTCATCGGATTGCCGGCGAGCACGATCGTCCGTTCCACCGCTGCCGGCGCCGAAGTGGTGAAGAGCGGCGAAGTGATCGAGCGCCACGAAGGCAACCCGCTCGACTTCGTCGACGCCTACCGCAAGCGCTTCAAGGTCGCGGTTCGCCCCGGCCTGCCGCGTTTCTGCGGCGGGCTCGCCGGCTACTTCGCCTACGACGCGGTGCGCCACATCGAGCCGCGCGCCGCCGGCCGCGACAAGCCCGACCCGGTCGGCGTACCCGACGTGTTCCTGCTGCTCACCGAGGAGCTGGCGATCGTCGACAACGTGACCGGCAAGATCTACCTGATGGTCTACGCCGACCCTTCCGAGGGCGAGGCCTACCAGCGCGCGCGCAAGCGCCTGCGCGAGCTCTACGCGCAACTGTCGCGGCCGGTTAGCGTGCCGTCGCTCGAGCCGAGCCGCGAGACCGAGACGCGGCGCGAGTTCGCGAAGGACGACTACCTCGCCGCGGTCGCGCGCGCCAAGGAATACATCATGGCCGGCGACGTGATGCAGGTCCAGGTCGGCCAGCTGATCGAGAAGCCGTTCGTCGACCCGCCGTTGACGCTGTACCGCGCGCTGCGCTCGATCAACCCGTCGCCGTACATGTACTTCTACGACCTCGGCGACTTCCACATCGTCGGCGCGTCGCCCGAGATCCTGGTGCGCCAGGAGCGCCATCCCGACGGCGACCGCATCACGATCCGCCCGCTCGCCGGCACGCGCCGGCGCGGCGCGACGACGGCGCAGGACGATGCGCTCGCGCAGGAACTGCTCGCCGACCCCAAGGAGATCGCCGAGCACGTGATGCTGATCGACCTCGCGCGCAACGACATCGGCCGCATCGCCGAGATCGGCAGCGTGCGGGTGACCGACCGGCTGGCGATCGAGAAGTACTCGCACGTGATGCACATCGTCTCGAACGTCGAGGGCAAGCTGAAGCCGGGCATGGGCCCGATCGACGTGCTGCGCGCGACGTTCCCGGCGGGTACGCTCGCCGGCGCGCCGAAGATCCGCGCGATGGAGATCATCGACGAGCTCGAGCCGACGAAGCGCGGCGTCTACGGCGGCGCCTGCGGCTACATCTCGTTCGTCGGCGACCTCGACCTCGCGATCGCGATCCGCACCGCGGTGATCAAGGACGGCACGCTCTACGTCGAGGCCGCCGCCGGCGTCGTGGCCGACTCGATCCCCGAGAACGAGTGGGTCGAGACCGAGAACAAGGCGCGCGCGGTGCTGCGCGCGGCCGAGCTGGTCCAGGCCGGCCTGGACGGCCAGATCTGAGGCGGCGGAGGACGACCATGCTGCTGATGATCGATAACTACGAATGTCGTCCGCCGGGGGCTTTGGACGTCCAGAGAAGTAGCGTAAGTTGTTGATTCGCACGGGTTGAGCGTCTGATGAGGTCTGCGGCAAGCTAGACCGAGCCACGGCGAATGTGTATAACGGTGTGAGTAACGAACGCACCGAAAGGCGTTATACACATGGCCCTCAAGCTCCTCACCGTTCGCGAGCTCGAAGCCGCTAAGGCGAAGCCCAAGGCGTACACGCTCAGGGACGGCGGGAGCTTGTTCCTGCGCGTTCAGCCCAACGGAAGCAAGCTCTGGTGGTACCGGTACCGCCTGGGGAACGTGCCGGCGATCTACTCGATCGGCTCCTTCCCCCAGGTCACGCTCGAAGCGGCTCGGCAGCAGCGCGAATGGGCTTCCAACATGGTTCGCGAAGGTCGCGATCCGACCCTGGAGAAGCGGGTCGAGATCGCCAACCAGGTCGAGCGGAACGAACACACCTTCGAGGCCGTCGCCCGCGCGTGGATGGCCAGCAACTTGCAATGGAGCGACTACTACGCGCACCAAGTGAAGTCCTTCCTGGAGAAGGACGTGTTCCCCAAGATCGGCAAGCTGCCGATCGGTGCCATCAAGGCATCTCATCTGCGGCCCATCATTCAAGGCGTAGTCGAGCGCGGCGCTCCTACCGTTGCCATCCTGATCCGGCAGTGGTGCGGGCAGATCTTCGCGTATGCGTCGTCGCAAGGGTTCTGTGAGCAAGATCCCACTGCGTTGCTGAAGCGGTCGGTCAAGCGTCCGAGGGTTCGGCATAACCCGCCGTTGTCATGGTCCGAGATACCGAAGTTCTTGAACAGCGTGGACAAGGATGGTGGTTACAGGACCACCGTTCTCGCCTTGCGGCTGATGGCGCTGACCTACGTTCGCACCGTCGAACTGCGCAAGGCTCATTGGTGCGAGTTCGATCCGGACAACGCGATCTGGATCATCCCTGCCGAGCGCATGAAGATGCGCCAGCCCCACATCGTCCCGCTATCGAAGCAGGCCGTCACGGCGCTGAAGGAACTGCGGAAGCTGACCGGAGGTGGCGAAGTGCTCTTCCCGAGTTACCGCAAACCCGGACAGGTGATGTCTGCCACGACGTTGAACAAGGCGCTGGAACGCATGGGATACCTCGGTCGCTTCTCAGGACATGGCTTCCGCTCGACTGCCACTACGCTGCTGGGTCTGTTGAGCTACCCCGAGAACCGAGTGGACCTGCAACTCGCGCACTCGAAAAGGAAGAAGGATTCTTCTCGCGCGCCCTACGACCACACCAAATTTCTGTCGTCGCGCAAGATCATCATGCAGGACTGGGCAGACATCCTGGATGCCCTGGCCCGCGGCGATGAGATGAAGAAGGTGATGGAGAGGTTCGGGCCGCTGTCGAGACGGCGCACGGCCTTGCTGAAAGTCATCGAACGCGAGTGAAGACGGTGCGCTTGCTCAAGACATCGAGCGCGCGCGCCGAACGAATCTCGCCTGTGGCTCTGTCAGGGCTGCACAACGATGGAGCAGATAGGCCATGACGACCAGTGGCGCGCCTGCCAGCGGTCGCACGGCGATACCGCGCTGCGCGTAGCCCGCCAGCCGCGTCGCCGGCGCCAAGGCGATGCCGTACCCTGCAGACACGAGTGTCATTGCTACATCGAAGGTGGCGACCGTCTGCTGATGTTCCTGAAGCGCACCACCGAACAACTGCTGCAGCACCGTGCGCCACGGATCGTCGGCCGTCGATTGCGCGCAGATCATCGGCTGCTTGAGCACCTCCTGGCGCGGCACTTCGCGATAGGCCAGCAGGTGGGAACGTTTGGCGACGGCAACTGCGAGCGTGTCGTGCCACAGCGGCTCGCACGTCCAGCCGGGCCATTGCCACGCGACTGTGGACAAGGCGAAGTCGAACTGCTCGCGCGACAAGTCGTGCGTCTGCGCCGAGGCCGAGCAGCCGATCAACGCCGTCGCTGTCTCCGGCTCTTCGACGCGCTGGAGTGCCAGCACTTCGGCGAGCTGCGAAGGCACCCATTCGCCGAGCACGGCCACCTTGATTTCGGCGCAGGCATCGCTGGATTTCACGTCCGGCTCCCCCAGGCGGTGAACTCGCTGTGGCCGCTTCAGGCCGCTTTGTGAGTTAAGTTTAACGTGGTTTAAATCGTGGCCTTGGTCGACGCTTTTGGCAATGCAAAGGCGTCCCATACAACGAGGCCGACCAGCCGGCACGACAACCTATGAAGCAGCTCCAGCCAAGGCGTTTGGGGCAGCCGTTCGCAAGGTGAGAACCAGCCAGGGCATCGCCCAGGAAACGTTGGCTCACCTGGCGGACATCGAGCGCTCCCACATGGGGAAGATCGAACGTGGCGAGCACGTACCGACGCTTCCTCTGATCCTCAAGATCGCTCGCGCGCTGAAATGCAGTTCTGCCCACTTGATGGCGCTGACCGAAGTCAAACTGGCGAAACCCTCTGCGGCAAAGCCCCGAACACGGAAGCTGGCCAATGAGGAATAACGCCACTACTGCGTGTTGTCCTTCTCCCCTGTCGCGGGATTTTCGCGTTTTGGTGCCTCGTTGGCGAGGCTTAGGTAGGGGTTGTCCGGCGGCAGCTCCGAAAACAGCGCGTCGGGCGTAGTCAGCAGGTAGCCGTGCAGCCGCCGGGTCTTGCGCGGCCCCGTTACGTCGCAGGTCCAGATGTTCAGCCCGCTGGACTGTTTGCGGTGCTGTCCGAGCTTTTCAAAACGCTTCTGCACCCATTGCCAGCCCTCGATGTTCTCCTGCATGACCAGCGTTGCGACTTGGACATGCTCTTGGGCGTAGCGCTGGAAGACGCCAGGGCTGACGAGGTACGCGGTCCCGGCGACGGTGTGCACCAGGGCCTTCGCATCGTTGATGGCCAGCTTGCGGGCCTGGATGCCTTGGCGCAGCCAGGCCATGAAGTGCTCGCCCGAGGGCTCGGGGCGATCGGGCGAATGCACTACGGAATCGGAGGCAAGGCTTGGCACCGACACCGGCACCTGCTCGACTGTTGGTGCTGATGCTAATGCCGATGCTGAGGGCGGTGCAGCGGATACGGGCGTCAGGTCCAGCAGCTCGAGCAGCGCATCGACGCCGTTGTCGGGAACCTTCGGTGCCGGTGGAATCCGCGGCGTACTCGGCGGGCCGGCCTTGCCGGGCTCGGCGTCGGCCGTTGTGGGCGCCGGCGGGAATGCCTGCGCCGTCGGCTCGTCCTGCTCCGCATTGACCTGTACACGCCCCGCGAACGGTGCGGGCCGTTCAGCCGCCTCCCAGATCAGCGCGGGCGAGAGCTTCAGGAACGTGAAGCTGTGCGACCAGCCGGCATCGCTCGCGACCGTGGCCTTCCAGATCGCCTTGCCGTCCGGCGTGGGCAAGGCGATGCCGTGGTCCTGCAGCACGTTGAACACCGCCGTGTTGCTGGCCGGGATGCCATTGATGCCTTGCTGCAGCAGGTGCGCGCGCAGCTTGTCGGAAACGGTCTTGCTCACCAGCCAAAGTGAGTCCTGGGTCAGCCAGCCGTCCGAGGCCTGGGGCTGGTTCAACTTGAGTTCCTCCCGCAGCAGGAAGCGCAGGCCATCGAGCAGCTTGCGCTGCAGGGCGTGCTTGGGCGCCGCCAGTGCCTTGCTGGGATCGCCGCCGAGTTCCTGGGCTACCGAGGCCTGGTCGGCCTGCACGACCAGTTCGCCGAGCGTGCCGGCGTGCTCGTACTGGCCGGCCAGCACGTACAGGAGCGCGGCCCACAGGTCGGGGTAGCCAGCGAGCCAGTCGAAGAGGCCCGGATCGAGCAGCCGGGCGTAGAGCAGTCCGGTGGCGGCGCTGTGCAGCCGGTATTCGCGCTCCTTGCGGTAGCGGAAGCGGTACGGCCGCCGCAGCGGGCCGTGCCAGGGATGCCAGACCGTGCCGTCCGCGTACTCCACGTGCAGGTCAACGGCGACCTTGCCGACGTCGTGCAGCAGCGCCGCATAGGCAGTGCCGGCCGTCCACGCTTCGGCCTGGGCGGCTTGCGCCTCCGGCGTGGTGCCGGCGGGCAGCAGGTGCGACTGCCGCAGTTTGAGGGCGTAGGCGACGATCTCCAGGCCGTGGTCCAGCATGCCGCCCGGGTAGGCATGATGATGCGATTCCGAGGCAGGGAACTGCTGGACCAGCTCGGCGTAACGCTCCAGGGGTGCCAGGTACAGCGTGGCGAACTGGCGGCGCGACAACGAGGTGCGCTGCCAGATGTGTTCCAGCAGCCGCTGCCGGCGCGGCGTTGCCAGCAGCGATGCGGCCGGCTCCGGCCGCATCAGCCCTTTGCTGGGATCGGCGGGAGGGGTGGGAGTCGGCGCCGCGCCAGAGGCAGGCGGCGGCCGTTTGCGTTGGAACAGCGAGAGCATGGCGAACCCCGGACGGCGGGCGGGTCGGGAGAGCCTTTTGGCCTTTTCGGGTAGGGCCATTCCCCTTGGCCCCATTCCCTTGCCCCTTCCCCAGCCCTTTGGCCTTTAGGAAGCCTTTGGATATAGGGCAACCAGGGTGTGCCGGCCACAACCAATGCGGAGCTGGCCCAAGCCGAATAGTGACGAGCGTGATGTTTCAAGGAACGACCTGCCTTTCAGCAGTCGTTGAAACAGCGCCAAAGACTGAAACGTCTTCCCGGCCGCCATCAAACGGTCGTCGATGACCAGCAGGATCGCCGTCAGGCTCGACCCAGCCCCTCATCGAGGGCGTTGACCTGTGCTGCGAAGTCAGCCGGGCGCCGCTTGCGAAACGCCTCCAGATTGGCGAGCTTCCAGCGCAAGGCAGGCAGTTCGGCCGCGTGCGGGCATTGCACCACCGACCAGTCGGGCTCGGCGCGTACCAGTCCGCTCAGGAACTGTTTGTGCCCCGCGGTCAGGCGCCGCGGCAGTTCCTGCCGCATCTGTGCACGAGCTGCCAGCAGCGTGTCCAGAGAGCAGGCCACTTCGGTCATACCGACGAAAGCGCGCTCGTACTCCGCAGCGATGTCCTTGTCGTTGCCGAACAGCACTTCATGGGGCGGCCGGTTGTGGCCTGCGAGGTAGAGCACGAAGCACTCGACCATGCCGTCGCTGAGGCCGCCCGATTCGTAGAGCTGCCACACGTCGAACAGGTCGCGCGGGTGCTGTCGGTCCAGGGCCGCCACCAGTTTGCTGGCATACAGCTCGTCGCGCGCCAGGATCGGCGCCTCGAATTCGACGCCGAACAGGTCGCCGGTCTTGGCGCTCAGCGGCCTGCGTTCGACCGGCAGCACCGTGCCGCGGAAGACGACATTCACCTCGATCTTGACCTGGCTGGTGTCGTTCTCGACGATCAGCTTGGTGTCGCCGAGATCCTTGCTGCGCACCAGCCGCGTCTGGATGCCCAGCGGGGCGACCCGCTGCGAGATGGCGGCCAGCTCGCCGTTGATCGCGGCCAGCGCCTGCTCGCGCTGTACCTGCCAAGGCCGGTACACCACGTCGATGTCGACCGACAGGCGAGGCATGTCCTGCACGAACAGGTTGATCGCCGTGCCGCCCTTCATCGCGAAGATCTCGTTGGCGAAGACCTCGGGCGCGACGGTCAGCAGCAGGCGGACGGTGTCGGCGTAGCTCTTATCCATGCGGGTTCAGGCTCAGCAAGGTGCCGTCGGCGAGCCGGCTCATCCAGCGCTTGTCGCTTCCCGTGCGCAGCGGGTAGCGCGCGAGCAGATCGTCCGCGTCCACCACTTCGGTTTCGCGCGCCCAGGTGAGGAACAGCCGCACGGTCTTCACGCTCGTGCAGCAGGCCAGCAGTTGGCCCAGCAGGTCCTTGCGCGGCGAGCGCACGCCGTCGAAGAGGTTGCGGGCTTCCTCCAGGCTTTGCTTGGTGCCGGCCTCGTACAGCAGCTCCAGCACGGCGCGTTCGGAGACCGACACGCGCAGGCCCTCGGGCAGGCCGGGAGGCGTGGCCACGGTCTTGCCGGCGAGCGCGTCGTCCGGCCAGCCGAACAGGCTGGCGTGGACGTAGCGTGCCGGAAAGCGCGAGGTGAACCAGGCCGGCAGCGCGAAGCGGGCATCGCCCCACAGCACCAGCGTGTCGCGGCTGCCCAGGTTGTGCCGAACGCCCTGCAGCGCCAGCGCGCTCTTGCCGCCGACGTGCAGGCCGGGTACGCGCTGCTGCAGGAACTTCAGCGCGCCGTACACCCCGAAATCGTCGTTCGGGAAGGCATAGACGCCGTGGGCCAGGCGCACGAGCCAGCCGCCTTCGGCGTAGCGCGCGGCGAGCTGGGCCGACACCCCGAGCGGCGCCAGGGTGGTCAGGTCGAATGGCGCCCCGCGGGGCAAGCCCGTCTGCAGGCGCTTGATTACTTGGTGCCGGGAATTTGCATCCATGGTTGAAAATTACCACAGAATCCAATCATTCGCTGAGACCGAGACAAGCCGTTGCTCCAAAAATAGCCTCATAGGTTACTTTTCAAGCAAAATCTAATCAAACCTTGCCCCGAAGAGCAGCTCGCTTGTCTAGGTAAGGAAAATTCCTTACCATGAGTGCAAAGAGGCCGAGAACCATCATGCCGTCCGTCCACGAAATCGCCACCATCACCTCCAAGGGACAGATCACCTTGCCCAAGGCGATCCGCCAGGCGCTGGGCGTCGAGGCTGGCGACAAGGTGGGCTTTGAGTTGCGAGAGAACGGCGAGGTGCTCGTCCATCGGGCGGCTGCTGAGCACGAAGACCCCGCCATCGGCGCGTTCTTGGCTCTCCTTGAGCGCGACATCCAGTCCGGTCAGCATGTTCGGGATCTGCCGGATGAACTGGCCCGCAGCTTCGTAGAGCACGCCGGCCATCCCGCCGCAATGGACGAGGACTTCGATGGCGACGTGGTGCTCTGATGCAGCGGCACGGCTGGACCTTGCTGTTTCACGATCGCGTGGTCGGCCAACTGGCGAAGCTCCAAGCGGCCGCGGAAGTTGAGGCAAAGAACGAGCAACCGACGGGCGGGTCGAATGCCAACGGGAAGCTGCTTGAAGCGTTGAGCAGGCTGATGTTGGACCGGGTGCCAAGCGAGCCGGGACGTCCTGAATATCGCCAGGGCAGCGCGATGGAGCAAGCCCACGCGCATTGGCGACAGGCATCCATCGGAAGGCGGTTTGGGCTGTTCTTCCGCTATGACTCGAAGGCGAAGGTGATCATCTACGCCTGGGTCAGAGATATGAAGGCCCGACGAGAAATCGAGAAGCGGATTGAACATTGATAGGCAGCACGAGAAACGATAGAACGACGATGAGGTAGCACCATGAAGACCACCGCACAGACCACCTTCGCAGAAGGTCTCGGCCGCACGCTGGGACGATCGTGGCGTGGCTGCGCGCGTCTGGACCGGCGCGCACAGGGCTGGTTGCGTGCGCAGGGTTTGGCGCCTGGCGCTGCTCGGGCTGTGTCGCTGGTCGTCAAACTTGCGGCCTTGGCTGTGCTGCTCTACAGCGCGTTCTGGCTGGCGCTGCTACTTGCGTTTGCGCTGGCAGGTGCCTGGCTAATCCGCAACGATGATGGCAGCTACGACGAAGAGCAACAGACCGAGTGGCGGCACGGCCCTGCCGGATTTGGCCTCTACACGTCCAACGATCTGCGGGTTGACCCACATGATCCTGACGACGATCAGACGTAGCTACTTCACAGCCTTCAGCGCCACCCCAGCGCCTTTGCCTCCTGCGGCTTGTGCATCGCGCGTTCCGGCGGCCAGTCCCTGAATCGCGTTTCCGGCACGCACACCAACCCAGCCGAGCGAGGCCACCCAAAACGTCGGCAGCACGATGAACATCGTCGCCATGACGAAGTTCAGCAGCATGTCCCCGAAGGCGTTGTTCAGGCCGATCAGCGGATCGAAGTTGCTGTGCGGCCGGTTCGCCCCGAACCCCCAGCCGTAGAGCGCATCGAGGATGGTGGAGTCGAGCCAGCGCGCGAGCTGGAACCAGAAGTCCACGAAGAACAGCGCGAACTGCACACAGCTCACCGCGACCAGCGCCTTCAGCTCGTAAGTGCCGAAGACCAGCACGAGCGGGATGCAGATGACCAGGGCCATTTTGAGCAGCGACAGCACCATCGGCAGCGCTTGGCGCACCACGTCCATCGCCGGGAAGAAGCCGAGCGAGCCCATCGTCATGCCCAGGTCGCCGGCGCCGCGCGTCACGATGTTGGGCAGCGTCTTCTCGATCTGTCCGCCATAGTCGGTGTAGACCGAGCCCTGGTTCATCTTCTGCTGCCTTGGCGAGACCACGGCCCGGATCACCGAGTCGTTCACCTCGGCCTGCGACAGGAAGCCCGCCCAGCGGCCGATGCGCGTCAGCAGGTCGGGATCGACCTGGGCCAGCAGGCGCGCGCGCAGGCCACTGTTGCCGTCGGACCACCACTGCCTGCAGGTCGGGTAGCCCCCGCCGCTGTCCACCTGGGCCAGCCCCGCATCGCGCGTCGCGTCGTAGGGCCAGGCCGTGCGGGGCGTGTTCGAGTGATAGGTGTCGTAGAAGCCCGCGTTGTCCAGGAAGTAGCTCGACCCGATCCAGGTGACGTCGTTCATCTGGTCGTCTGAAAGCGTGGGCCGGCTCATGAACAGCTTGGCCCGCGACGGGCCGTAGCAGTCGTGCACGAAGTCGCCCACCTCCTGGGCCAGCACCGGGTCGTCGATGCGCGTGGCGTCCACGTCCATGCGCATCTGCCGCAGGTCCGTGCCGCAGGGGATCGCCGCCACCGCGCCGCCCGTGACCGCCTTCGAGATCGAGTGCATGAAGAACCACCACACCGGCACCAATGCGCTCTGGTTGTTCAGCGTGGTGTACGCGTTCGACCAGCCGGTGTCGTTGGGCTGCGGGACGCTGACCTGGCACTGCGCGGAGCGCGTCGTGTCGAAACGGATCGTGCTGAGGTCGACTGGGATGAAAGGCACGCCCGCAAACAGGATGACGACGATCGCCACCCACACCCGGTTCTCGATGCGCATCGAGGACAGCACGCCCTTGTTGCCTTCGTCGGCGCCTTCGGCGCGTGCGCGCAGCCACTCCTGAACGACGATCACCACGAAGGGCAGCGCGAACACGCCGCTGGCCACCAGGATGTTCCAGATGCCGTTGTTGACGATCCACCCGACGAGCGTCAGGTAATACTCCAGGTAGTCGGTCGTGTAGAGGGTCATGGCGTGTTCCTCGCCTCAGTCGTTCAGCCGCTGCGCAGCAGTTGGCTGCCTTCGAGCAAAACCAGGGTGACGACGGCCGCGATCTCGACGCGCAGCAAGCGCTGATGCGTTTCGGCCGATGGCTCGCGTGCCCGCAGGCGCCGACGCATCCACAGCCATCCGTAGGCCGTGGCCGCGTAGAGCAGCAGCCGCCAGACGAAGAAGTGGGCCGAGTGCTCGCGCAGCCACCGATCCCAGCCGTCGACGCTGCCGACGACGTGGATGCCGGCCACGTTCACGCCCACCGCGATGCCAGCGACCGCCAGCACCCACAGCAGCACGAGGGCCACGCGCCGGTTGAACAACCAGGCGGGCCGCAGCCAGGCCCATGCGCTCGCGGCCATCAGGGGTTCCTCGGCTTCTGCACTTCCTTGAGCCGGTCGCGCGTGGTGTCGCCCTCGAAGATGCCGCGCGAGCCAGCAGCGCGCGTGCCGTGCCGCTGCACGATCGCCATCGCCGAATTGCCGGCCAGCGTGCGCCGCAGCTCCAGCTCGGTCTTGAGGTTGTTGATCTCCTGCTCCAGCGCGCTGTTCTCCTGATCGACCGCCTTCACGGCCAGTTCGTTGGCGGCGACGTTGGGCTCCTTCTTGCCGGTCAGCAGCGTGCGCTGTAGTAGCAACGCCTTCTCCAGCACGCTCGACAGTGCGGCCTCGGACGCCAGGCGCTTGCCGAGCAGGTCTTGGTCGGGCTCGTCGCGCAGCGCCTCGATCACGCCGCGCGTGATCGGCAGCGAATTGCTACCGGCTGCTTCGAGGTTCGCCACAGTCATCGGCGTCGAGCCTGTCACGAGCCCCTGCAGCGCCTGCAGCTTTGTCTCGTACTCTTCCTGGATCACCGGCGTCAGGCCGACGCCGGGCGTCGTCTGCGTCTTGGTGCAGGTCTCGCAGGTGCGTTGCTCGCGTTCGCCGAGCACGCGCGTGGCGAAGTCCGCTGCGGCCTGCGGCGAGGACCAGGTTTGGCAGGTCAGCCGGTTGCCGCAGGACGCGCGCGGAATCGACGAAGTGTCGGCGACGCCGCGGCTGTTGAGCAGGTTGTAGCCGGCGCGGGTCACATCGCCGACCACTTTGATCGAGCCCTGTCCCGAGCCACCTGCATTGCTGCCGCCGACCCAGGGCACGCCGTTGTTGCCCTTGTTCGATTCGGCCTGTTCCACAGCCGACACGGCATCGGTGCTGCTCACCGCATCGCGCAGCGCAAAGCCCTCGGCGAGCTGATCCCAGCCCGCCTGGCCGCCGGCCATGTCCGCCATCCGATTGGCCATCGCTTTGCAGGTCAGCTTGCTGCGGTCGAAGTCGAGCCGCGCTTGCAGCACGCCGTTGGTCAGCAGGTTGTAGAGGCCAGGATCGGCGCGCTGGATGATCAGCGCCGGCAGCGAGGCGACGGCGCTGGTCGCGCTCTGGATCACGTTGCTCATGATCTGCTGGAAGCCGTTGGTGATGCCGTTCAACTGGTTCTGCAGCGTCGTCGTGATGCTCATGTCGCCGCAGATCAGGTTGCTGTTCCAGCCGATGCCCACACCGATGCTCTGCATGTTCCCGGCGCCGCCCATGGACACGGCGCGGCCGCCGCCGATGCTGTAGAGCACGTCGTCGCCGATGACGCTGCCGCTCACGCCGACGCCGGTCGGGTTGATGCGGGTCTGCGCCCACGCGACGCCGGCCCCGGCGGTGACGGCGCAGGCGAGCACGATGCTGAGCGTGTAGGGCTTGGCGCGTTGCGCAAGACGGAGGAAAGACGTTTGCATGGGGCGCACCTCAGTTGAAATCGACGCTGCCGAGGAAGACCTGGCCGCGGCGCTGACAGCAGGCATAGGGCCGCCACAGCGCCCAGGCGTAATCGCCCTGTTGCGCCTGCGTGAGACTTCCGCTGTGCGGGAAGACGACGCAACTGTTCGAGAGCGTGGGCGTGAGCGGCTGCCACTTGCCCGTCGAGGCGTCGGTCTCCATCAGCGCGCCGGCCGGCCAGTAGCCGTCGCGCGAGCTGGCGAGCAGCGGCTGGTACACGTGGATCTGGTTGCGGCGCGTCACGACGTCGCCCGCGCGCTGCGCGACCACGGCGCCGCTCTTGTGGTCGTCGGTCTGGTGCAGGAAGCCGCCACGCGCGTAGACGTTGCCCCACAGGTTCATGCCCGTGCGCGTGCCGATCTCGCGCCGGCCCGGAATGAGCGCTTCGGGGTAGAAGGCTTCCGGGATGTTGTAGCGCCAGGCGATGGTGTCCAGCGTGCTGAGCAGGTACGGCATGAAGGCCGTGCCGGCACCCTCGCACGAGTAGCCGAAGGAACTGGCGAACTGGCTGAACACGTAGCCGCCGGGGTGGCCGATGACATCCGCGTTCTTGAACTTGGCGAGGTTGTTCTCGTTGTCGTGGTTCGTCGTGCCGTCGCCGCCGGCCTGCGCCGTGGTGTTCGGCGCGCTCATCGCACGCACCTCGACCCACGGGTTCTGCCCGGTATTGCTGTAGCTCGATACCACCGCGTCCGGAACGTAGTGCCGCACCTTCACCGACGTGCGCACCGAGCAGCCGAACGTGGTGCAGAACAGCCAGTAGCAGATGCCGACGACGCGGTACTCGATGCAGTCGGGCGACAGGGCCGAGGACACGATGGTGGCGGTGTTCAGGGCGAAGCTCGATGCCGCGCCGCCCAGCAGCACCGAAGCGATGGCAAGGCGCGCGCGGCGCGACGATGCCGACAGCAGGCGTTTCATGGCTGCGTCCTCCGATGGGCTTCGATGCGGGCGACGGCGCGCGCCACGTCGGGCTCGCCGTAGACCACGTAGCGGCGGTCGACCACCACGGCGGGCACCTTGGCGATGCCCAGCCCCCAGGCATCGGCCACACCCTGGTAAGCGCTGCCGATGCGCCGTTGCAAGGCCTGGCCGCCATCGCGCAGCCGCTGCTGCACGAGTGCGGCGGCGCGGCTGGGGTCGTTGGGCAGGCCGGCCGCCAGCTCGGCCTCGATGCGCTCGGGCAGGTCCAGCTCGACCACGCGCGCGCCGGCCGTGGATTGCACCGGATGGCGGCTGTCGGTCACGACCAGCACGTCGGCGGCAGAAGCGACCTGGCCGCACAGGGCAAGCAGCAACCCTCCCGCGCACGCGATGCGCGTGGCCCGCCGCTGCGGGATGGAATTGAACAAGGGGGCCGTCATGGCGGGCGTCCTGGGAATGAAAGCAAGACCCCTAGTCGAACGCCGAAGGCATGTCCGCTGCGACAAGGAATGCGCACCGCGCACACCCCGCTTTCGCAAGCAGCGCACGGAAGAAGAACGGGAGCCAAAGCTCCCGTGGGGATCAGGCGACCGCAGCCGTTGAGGCTTGAACGGCGCGGCGGGCATGGGCCTGCCAGAACGGATCGACCAGCCGGCCGGCGAGCACGCGGGCACGCAGGCGCAGGCCTTCGGCCGTGCTGTAGTTGTCCCAGCCGGCCTCGTAGGAGGCCTCGCCGCGCAGATCATCGACCTGCTTGGCGACGGCGGCCGCTTCCTCGTCTGAGGTGATGGGCTCGGACCAACGGATGCCGGCACCCCACACCTGGCCGGTGAGCACGAGGCGGTTCAGGGAATCGCGCACGAGGACCAGCTCCGGCCGGAAGTCCAGCGCGTCGCTGTCCGGGTTCAAGTCGAACTCGTGCTCCGACACGCAGGCCAGGGCCAGCGCCATCGCGTCCTCGATGAGGCCGCGTTCGCCGAGTTCGAGGATGGAAGGCACCCAGTAGGTGCCGTAGGTCGGATCGTCCTCGGGGTACTCGACCTGGCCTTGGCAGGTGATGGTGAACTGGCGCCAGAACACATCCTCGCGGATGAAGGTTCCGGCGCGGTAAGGCGTGGCCACGAAGGTCACGCCATCGACAACATGGGTCTTGGGTTGCATGGCAGTCTCCAAAGAAGGTGCGGGAACGCCATGCCGCCCCTGCGGGCGTGGGCGACCCGCGTGGGATGAACAACAAGCGAAGGAAGAACAGGCATCCACCACCGCAGCGCGGCGGCTGTTCGCGTCCAGGATGCGAAGCGAACGGGGTCGATCAGCGCGGCCGGGGCCGCGGCGTAGCCTTGAAGATCGGGGCTACCTGGACATGTCGCCGAGTGACTCGGCAGGCATTTCCTTCGATGCGGTTTCGGCGGTGCCGCCGGCCGCCAGCAGGTCGATGGCCGACAGCAGCGCATCGCCTTCGACCGGGCCATGCAGCAGCAGCGTCTTGCCGGACTGGCGGTCCTGCAGGCGCAGCGTGGGCGTGACCTTGACGCCCTCCTGCGCGGCGCTCGCCGACTGCGCGCGGATCAGCGTGTCAGGGCGGTCGCTGTCGAGGCACTGCTGGGCGGCCGGCGTGATGCCGGGATAGCCCAGGCCCTCGGGCAGGCCCTGGCCGTCGCCGCGGGTGTGCGTGTAGACCCATTCGACCGCCTGCCAGAACGCGGCCGCGCCGCCGGCTTCGCCGACGCACTCGACCAGGCGCGCATTGGCGGTCGCGGCCGGCTCGTGCGTCGTCAGCGGCAGGTGGTGCCACTGCCAGTTCACCTCGGGGTGCGCGTCGATCCACTGCTTTAGCACCGCGAAGTAGGCGCGGCAGAACGGACATTCGAGGTCGGCGTACTCCACCACCGTGAAGCGTGCATCGGCGCGTCCGTAGCGCCACGGCGGGCCGGCCGTGGCATCAGGTGCCGCCGTGGGCGCGGGATTGAACTCGGCCGGCGTGGAAGCCCCTTCGGCGATCGGCGCCTGTGGCTGCATGCCGAGCCAGACCGTCGCGATCAGGGCAACCACGAGCAGCACGGCGACCAATGCGACGGAGCGGGATGGAACGAAGCGAGTGATCCGCATGGTGTTCTCCGTCACCCGAGCGCATCGAGCGCCAGCGACTCGATGCCGCGCGCGCGGTCGATCTTCTCGGCGATCTTGAAGGCCGCATCCAGCTCGCCAATGCCGTACTGCTGCATCAACTGGAAGCGTTCCGCCTTCTCTTCCGGCTCGGTCTGAGCCAGCGCCAGGTAGAGGCTGGGAGGCACCGCACGGAACAGCACCTCCACGCTCTTGGAGAGGATCACGCCCTCGGTGAACTTGCCCGCCTCCTTGCGGGCCGACAGCATCAACGCCTTCTGTGCCGGGTTCAGCTCGCGGAAGCGCGCGATCTTCTCCACCTCGTCCGGTGGCATGGAGAGGCAGATCCACCACTCGATCATGTTGAGCATGGGCTCGGCGGCCTTGGGCAGGTCGTCGATGTTCTGCGTCGCCAGCCAGTACCAAGCGCCGAGCTTGCGCCACATCTTCGTGATCTTCACGACGTAGGGCGCAAGCAGCGGGTTCTTGGTGATGATGTGGCCTTCATCCGTCACGTTGATGATCGGCCGGCCGAGGAATTGATCCCGCTCGGCGATGTTGTTGACCGTGTTGATCAGCGAGATGTAGGCGATGGAGAGCTGCGCGTTGTAGCCCTCGCGCGCGAAGGTGGCGAGGTCCACGATGGTGATGTCGGCCTCGGGCCAGGGCGTGCCGGGCCGGTCGAACATCTCGCCGTCCACGCCCTGGCAGAACATATCCATCGCGTCCGCCATCTCCAGCAGCCGCGCGCGCCGCACCTCGGGCAGCGACGTGTCGCGGGCGCGCTCGCGCAGGGCATCGCGCACGTCGCGCGTGAGCACGGTGCGTTGCTCGGCTACGCAGCTCTGCGCCGCATCGAGGATGCACTGGCGGATCAGGCTGCGATCGGCGCGCGTCATCCGTGCTTCCTCCTTGTCCTCGCCGCCGGTAATCATCAGCCGCGCTGTGATCTCCAGCTCGCCGAGCACGTCGCGCTGCTCGTCCAATTCCTCGCTGTGGCTTGCCGCCTGCGCGGCGGGCTCCTGGTCCTCGTCCAGCGCATCGGCATCCAGCGTCTGCACCTGGCTGGGCGTATCGACCAGCCGGTGCGCGTCGGCGAACGGCGCGAGGCTGACGCCAGCGCCGGGGGCGAGCTTCACGCGATGCACCTTGAGGCCCAGCCGCGTGGCGAAGTCGCCGAACAAGCCGAAGCTGTTGCCGGCCTCCACGATGAACAGGCGCGGCCGGTAGATCGCCGTGACCTGGTTCAGGATGTTGTTGAGCGTGGCGCTCTTGCCCGAGCCGGTGGGGCCGAACAGGAAGAGATGCGCGTTCATTTGCCGGTCGAGGCGGTTCAGCGGGTCGAAGGTGATCGGCCCGCCGCCGCGGTTGAAGAACGTGATGCCAGGATGCCCCGTGCCCTGGCTGCGGCCCCACACCGGCGCGAGGTTGGCGGCGTGCTGCGCGAACATCAATTGCGTGTACCACTGGCGCTTGTCCTGCGCCGGATCGAACACGCAGGGGAGCCAGCGCAGGTAGCTGTTCAGCGGCGCCACCTCGTCTTCCTCGCGCACTGGCTGCAGACCGGCGTTGAGCATGACGTTCACCAGTTGCAGGCCGCGGCTGTCGAGCTGTGCGAGGTCGCGTCCGCGCAGGTAGAAGGCCAGTGCGCCGCGGTAGAGCTTGTGCGCGCTGCCGATCAGGCCGCGCGCTTCCTGCACGTCGCGGCGCGTCTGCTCCGAGGCCAGCGTCTCGCCGACCGACTTCTTGCTCAGGTGGTTCAGGTGCGCTTCGAGCACGTCCTGCGGCGTCGCGACGATGGTCAGGCACATCACCGTGTCCTCGGGCATCTGGTCGAACAGCGCGTTGACGGCATCGCCGCCCTTGCGCGTTTCGCCGGTGACGTGGCCGGTCGCAGGCGGCATGCGCAGCCGGTCCATCACGACGATCCGGTGCGGCATGCCGTCGAACAGCCACGTGCCGTTCGCCATGTCCGAGCGCGGCCGGCCGAAGAACAAGCGTTGCGCGAAGTCCCCGCTGGCCAACTCGATCTCGCCGTCTTCGGTTTGCTCGGGATAGCGCGTGAGCGCATAGAAGCGCTCGCGGTCGTCGGCGCCGGCGCCGAGTAGCGTCGGACGCGGGTTGAACCAGCGCAGCAGCCAGTCGTGGATGTCGGCCGCTGCCATGCGCCGGGACTTCACGCCCGCGTTGGCGAGGCCGCCCACGAGCCGGTCGCAGATCGTCGTCAGCGCCTGCTCGGGGGACTGGCCGCGCCGGGATGCGCTGGCCGTGTTCGCCCGCCGGTAGACCACCATGCGCACGCGCCGCACCTGGCCGCGCCACGGCAGGCGCGTCACCGTCGTGTCCTCGAACAGGCCGCCGGGCTTGGCGATGGCGCGCAGGTGATGCCCGAAGAACCGCAGGTAGAAGTCCGTGAAGGCGCTGCCCAGGGCGCGCGGCCGCACGTAGTCGGCCAGCCCGCGCAGGTAGTTGTCCCAGGTCGATTCGTCCTGGGCGTAGAGCTGCACCACCCAGGGGTTCTCGTCGAGTTCGTCGAAAGAGTCCTGCAGCGCGTTCTCCAACGCATCGCGTGCCTGCCACAGCCAGGCTATCTCGCGGCCCTCGGTGCCCACGGGCGCCAGCTCGAAGAAGCCTGCGACCGACTGGCCGTCTTCCAGCAGCATGCTCTTGGAACCCGGCAGGTACTCCACCCAAGGGAGCAGATCGGCGAAGGACGGCGACACGCCATAGAGGGCCTGCATGTCCGCCTCGGTGGCCGGACGGCGCGGCCGGTCGGCTGCTGCGGTGCCTGGCTCAGGGATGCCGTGCGCTGCGAGCGTCGTCACGTGCCGCGACCAGGCGTCCTCGCCCTGCGGGTCCGAGCCAGCCAATGCGAGGGCCTTGCGCGGCCAGGGCAAGGTCCAGGCCATCAGTAGTCCTCCAGGCGCTCGCCAGGCATGGCGTACTGCACCCGCTGGTACAAGGGAAAGACGGTGGTGTAGCCGGGCACGGGCACCGGATCGCTGCCGGCCAGGTGCGGGAACACGTACATCACCAGGTCCGGGTTCGGCAGCCGGTGGAACTGGCGGTAGATCTCGTTGGCTGCGGTGCGCGTGTAGGCGGCAGCGGCGGCGGGCGCTGCCTGCGCATCGGCCTCGGTCAGCGAGCGGCGCAAGCCCTGGCGCGCGTCGAGCAGTTGCCGGGCAGCTTGCCCGCCACCGGCGCTGCCGCCTGTCTCCTGGTTCCACACATCGAGCATCGTGTGATCGCCGTGCGGCAGCAGCTCGTCCTTGCTGGTGGCGCAGCCGCCCAGCACTGCGACCGCGCACAGGACCGCGGCCGATTCAATCCAAGTCCGACGCATGCTTGCCTCCGATGCGGTGATTGACCCGACGCCCCTTGGCGTCGTAGTCGATGTTGAGCGGCTGCTCCAGGTGCACGGCGACCTTGGCGCCCGGCGGTACATAGACCGCGGCGAAGGCCTGCCCGTAAAGCTTGTTGACCCAATCCGCCATGTCGCGCACGCCACCGGCCAAGATGCGGCCCATCGCCTCGTTGCCGCTGATACCGACCGTGCCGAGCGAGCCGTTGTTGTTGGCGACCACGGCCACGCTGCCGTTGTTCGACTTGATCAGCGACGCCGCGCCGGCCCCGGCCGCCGTGATGAGGGCCTGCGAGCCCAGGTACTGCTGCGCGTTGCTGCGCCGTTCACCGCTAACGCAAGGAATGCCGTAGGGGTCGCTGATCCAGCCCAGGCCGCCGTGCGTGGCGCTGTTCGCGCTGCCGCCCGACGCATTGCCGTTCTGGTTGCGGTTGCCGTCCTCCGGCATGGTGCGCACCGTCCCGTCGTTGAAGACGAACGTCACCGAGCGAATCTGGCCGCGCACGCAGGAAAGCGTCCAATCGCCGGAGGCCGTGCCGCTGACCACCGCACCGGCCACGTCGGGAATGTCGATGCCGTTGGCGGTCAGGTTGTCCGGCCCAATCAGCACCTTGAACGGATACGGGTCATTGACCGTGCCGTCGATCGGCACGCGGCCGATCAGCGCGGTCATCGCGATCGATCCCATCAGCGTCGAGTTCGACGGCACCGTGTAGACCGGCTTGGCCGACGCGCCCACCGCGCGGCTGCCGGCGTCTGCCACCGTGCTTGCCACGCTGTCGGTCGTGCCGGAAAGCGTCTTCTGCGCCGGCCCGAAGCTGGTCGGGAAGCTCAGGGTGCCGCCGCTGCCGCTCTTCGCTGAGGGCTTTGCGTCGTTCGGTTCGACCCAGCGCGTGCTACTGGTGCCGCGCGCGGCGCCGCCCTGGGTGCCGCCGAAGCCCTTGCCGTCGCCTTCCTCCAGGCCAAGCCCCACCGGCAGGTCGGCCTGGCCGCCCTTGCCGGAAAGCCCGTCCAGGCGTCGCTGCAGGTCTTGCAGCAGACCCCGGGTCTGCTGGCGGTCGCCGGCCAACTGCTCGCGGTCCTGCTGCAGGCGGCCGCGTTCGCCTTCGAGCGCGGACTGGATGCGCTGGTCGATCGCGCTCTCCCGCGCGCGCATGCGCTCGTTCTCGCTCTTCTGGTTCTTGTTGTCGTTGAGCGCCGTCTGCAGCTCGTTGCGCAACTGCTTGACCTGGGCCACCAGCGTCGCGACGGTATCGCGCGGCGTGTCGCCCTCGATGCCCAGCGCCTTCATCTCCTCGGGCGTGAGCGAGTTGGCGCTGTTGGCGGGCGCGGGCTTGGCGCCACGATCACCGGAGAACAGCTTGATGCCGACGAACAGCAGCACCAGCGCCATCGGGATCAGCAGCCACTTCAGGAGGGGGTTACTTTTCATGGCGGTCGCCTCCTTCGGCCTGGCCGGCCGCCGCTGCCGGCGGCAGGTTCACCGTCACGTCGATCGGTGAGAGCTTGGGCAGCAGCGACTCGGCCAGGCCGTGGCCACGGGTAACGAGGTAGACGACCGTGGTGTCGGCGGCGTGGCCGGCCGGCGCCAGGTTCGGGTGCTGGAAGGTCGCGGCGAGGAAGTCGCCCTGCAACGCGCGTGGGTCGAGGTCGAGCCCGCGCGCGGAGGTGTTGGTGAGCTTCACCGCCGTCACCCACTGGTCTTCGAGCCGCCAAGCGGCCAGCGCCTGCGCACGCACCGGCAGCGTCGGCAGCAAGGTGGAAAGCTCCAGGCCGCGCCGCAGGTTGACGCGGCCAATGCCGGGAACGAGTTCCACGGTGCGCAGCGGCGCGTAGAGGTTCTGCGCCGCATAGCGCGTGAGCACGACCGCCACCGGCGTGGCGCGCTTCGCAGCAGGTGCCGTGCGTTCCGCATCGTCCTCCGCCGTCGCCGCTGGCTTGGCCGGCTCGCCGTAGCGGGTCGCCGGCACGTCACCTTCCACGATGCGCACGGGTTCCAGCGCGGGCTGGCCCGCCTTCGCCGGCTCGGCCGCGATGTCCAGCAGGATCAGCGCGCCCGATTCCACGTCCTGTAGTTGCAGCCGCGTGGGCGGGATCGGCGCATTGGCGCGCAGGTAGATCGCCCCGCCCGCGCTCTGCACGCGCAACTGCTCGCCGACGCCGGCCGGCACGCCGATGCGCACGTTGCGCTCGATGAACACCACACGCTCCTGGCCGACCACGAGCGGTACGGCCAGCGGCAGGCGCTCCCAGCGCAGGATTTCGATGGCATGGCCCGCGGGCGCGAAACCCAGGCACAACAGGACGCCGGCCAGGGCCGGAGCGAAGAAGCGCTTCATGGGGTGTCTCCCTGCAGATTGGCGCCGGGGCTGGCGGGCTTGCCGGCTGGCGCCGGGGGCGGCGGGGTTTCGATGCGCTCGGGCGCACGCGCATAGCAGTCCAGCACAAGGCCGAAGGGATTGCGCTCGGGATCGATGTCCATGCGCACGACCTTCAGCGCGTAGCGCACGAGCGCGCGCTTGATCTGCTCGGCGCCCAGGTACTCGTCGGCGCTCACGTCCAGCGTGACGATCCAGTCGTTCGCCGACACGGCGCGCACGCGCGCGGCGGGATCGTCGCCGTAGCCGCGGCCGGGAATCTCATAGATGCCGCGCACGCGCTGGCGCAACTCGCCGTTGCCGCGCCGGAACTCGTAGTCCTGTTGCAGGAAGGCCCGGCAGCTCGGCGTGAAGTAAGCCGTCAGCCCATGCAGGTTGCGCGGGTAGTCCTGCTCGCCGTTGGTCGGCCAGCGTTGGGCCTGCTGCCAGATGTAGAAAGTGAAGGCGTAGACGCTCTCCGGCGGCACGTCCCACCACTTGCGGGTGCTGCCCGAGCGCAGGTCGGGCGGTACGTGGATGGTCAGGCTCTTGGGTGCGCTCCACCATCCGAACCCGAGCAGCAGTGCCACGACGAACAGTGCGGCGGCGAACAGGCGCAGCGTCTTCACATGCGCCTGCAGGTGCATGACCTCGTTCTTGAAGCGGCTCATGCTGCACCTCGGTGAATGGCTAGGCCGGGCCGCTGGCGCCGCGTGGTCCACCAGCCCGAGCGGGTGATGAGCTGGCCGCCGCCCGCGTGGGCCGCCAGCGCGGGATAGCGCAGCGCGAGCCGCCACTGGACCTGGCGGTACAGCCAGGTGTCAGGCCGGCCGCGCTTCCACCGCCGCAACATGCCGCCGCCCACGAAGACGCCGATACCGATGCCGGCGACGACCAGCGTGGGCACCATCGCAATGCTGTGGGTCAGCCAGGCCAGCGGCACGCCGGCCACGAACCCGACTGCGCCCGACAGGCCGGCGCAGACCCACAGCTCGTCGGCCGTGAGCCCGCGCACGACCACCGGATGCCGGTTCAGGCGATGCGGCAGAAAGGTCACGAGCCCGTCGCGCGGCGGGCTCTCCAGGGCGCCGGCCATGGTTGCCGGCCCTTACAGCACGCCGGTGGCCTTGGTCAGCAGCCAGATACCGACGACCAGCAGGATCGCGCCCACAGCCACGGTCAAACCGAACTGGCCCCACGTCGCGCGGCCGGTGTGGATTTCGGCGTAGCGCGTGTAGGCGTGGTAGCAGACGCCGACGAACATCGAGGCGACCACGAGCAGCGCGATCAGCAGCACGATGTCGTAGCCGTAGTTCTGCAGCGTCTGCATGATGCCGCTGCCGGTGCCGCGCGACGGATCTTCCAGCGTGGGAAGAGCGGCGAACGACTGCGACGGCATGGCGGCGATGCCCAGCGGGACGAGCAGCGCAGCGAGGCGCGCAGGCCGTGCAGCGAGACGGTGAAGAGTCGGGGAAGCGTTCATGGCGATACACCTTTCATGGGGTCAGGACAGGAGGAAAGAGCCCAGCACCAGGTACATCGCGACGAAGCGCACGATGACGCCGAGGAACTGGCGTTGGGTCAGGTGGTGCTCGGCCCAGCCGACATAGGCGGTACGCATCGCCCACACGCCCCACAGCAGCAGAACGGCGAAGACGAAACCGAGCACGACGGTGGAGACGGCCGCGGGCGCGAACCCGCCGTTGGCTTGGAAGGCGGCGACCTGATCGGCGGAAGGCGTCATGGCAACGGCGCCTCCTTGTCGCTGGCCGTGCCGCTGCGCGTGTAGTCGCCGGCCAACGGCACGGGATCGCGCGGCTGAGCGCGTTGCGGCACCAGGTAGTCGCGCACGCCAGCACGCACGCGATGCAGATCGGCGCGCAGACGGTCGTAGTCAAAGTGGTAACGAGAGCGCTTCTGTTGTGCGGTAGCGGTCTGGTCGGCCAACTGGTTTGCCAGGCGGTCGGCCAGTTCAATCTGGCGCACTAGCGCTGCAAGGTGCTCGCGCTCCGGGGCATCGTCGGCGTAAGCCGGGTGCAGCACCGCGAGCGACAGAACCAGAGCGACCGGGGCCACGGTCATCGGGCGGCGCCATGCGGATGTGCGGCGGCAGGTCGATTGCATCGTGCCATTCCTCGTTGAAGCCTCGGCGAGGCGAATGGTGTCGATGCTCCGGCGGGCACTCGGCCAGCGCCGCAGGGAATGGGAATTCGAGGGCGACCGGATTCATGCAGGTCCGACGGCGACTTCCGCGTAACCGATCCGTTGGAGCATTTATGCATCCATAAAAGTCCCCTTGGAAGCGATTATTTAAGTACAGTCGCAATCAAGTTATAATCGCTTCCATCAAACCACCAACGCCTCATTAACGTCCCGCAGGAGTTCTTAAAGTGGATTCACCGCTTCCGCTTCCCGTCGAGCGGGCCATCCAGAAGCTCGGCAGCGACATTTCACTCGCCCGCCGGCGGCGCCACATCTCCCAGGCGTCGCTCGCTGAACGCATGGGCGCTTCGCTGACCACCGTGCGCCGCATGGAAAAAGGCGATGTGCGGGTGCCTATCCACTTTTTCGCCCGTGCGCTGCATGTCTTCGGCGAGATTCAGGCGCTGGAGAACCTGCTGGATACCGCCAAGGACGACATCGGCCTGACGCTGATGGACGCGAACCTGCCCAAGCGCGTGCGCAGCAAGTCCGGCACTTCGGGAGCACTCTGATGGTCGCAGTAGCGCCGGTGCGTCGGCAGATTCAACTTTGTATTGGCAAGGCGGGGCTGGCGGTCGGCTCGCTGGTGTATGTCCGCCAGGGACGGCGCGAGAACAGTGCCTTCGCCTACGATGAGAGCTGGCTGGCCAGCCCGGCGCGCTTCAATCTGTCGGCCGATCTGCAGCTCATTCCGGGCCACCAGCCCCACAAGGCTGCGTCGGCGCACGATTCGGTGTTCCACGGAGCGATCGCCGATACCGCGCCGGACGCTTGGGGCCGGCGCGTCATCGCCCGCGATCACGCCAAGCGCCGCAAGGATGATCCGAAGCTGCCAGCCCTTACCGAACTGGACTACCTGCTGGCGGTGGACGACTTCAGCCGCGTCGGTGCGCTGCGCCTGCGCGACCCGGACGGCACCTGGCACCGCACGGTGCAAGCCGGCCGCCGCAGCACGCCGCCGCTGATCGAACTGGAGCGCGTCTTTCAGGCCAGCCGCGCGGTGGAGCGCGGCCAGGAGACCGCCGAAGACCTGCGCTACCTGCAGGGCAAGGGCACGTCGCTGGGGGGCATGCGGCCGAAATGCACGCTGGTGGACGAGGACGGCCGGCTCGCCATCGGCAAGTTCCCGAGCGTGGGCGACACGCGCAGCGTCACCCGTGGCGAAGTGCTGGCCCTGAAGCTGGCGGCGCGGGCCGGTATCGACGCGGCGCCGGCACGGGTCGTTTGTCTGGGGCCATCGGGAAGCGAAGTGCCGGTAGCCGTCATCCAACGCTTCGACCGCGACGAGGCCGACGGCCGCATCCCCTACCAGTCGGCCGCCTCGCTGTTGCAGGCTTCGCGCGAGGAGGATCGCAGCTACACCGAGATCGCCGATGCGATTCGCACCCACGGGCAGGCCCCCACCCAAGACCTGCGACAACTCTGGCGCCGGCTGGTCTTCAACCTGCTGGTCACCAATGTGGACGACCACCTGCAGAACCACGGGTTCCTGCACGTGGCGCATGGCCAGTGGCGGCTGGCCCCCGCCTTCGACATCAATCCGTTCCCGGACAAGGACCGCGAATCCAAGACCTGGCTGTCCGAACGGGATGGACCGATCACCGACGTGCGGATGTTGCTGGCTCGCGCCTCGTACTTCGCCCTGGACGAGCAACAGGCTTTGACCGTGCTGGGCGAGGTGCACGCTGCGGTATCGAACTGGCGCAACTTGGCGCTCGGGCCGGAGGTCGGATTGCGTGCGACCGAGCTGGACGACTTCGCGCTTGCCTTCGAGCACGAACAGATAGATGCAGCCGCAACGCTGCTCGGGTGGTGACGCGAACGAGGGCAGACATGGAGTGTTTTCACATCGACGAGAGCGGCTACACGGGGTTCGACCTACTCAACGCGGAGCAACGTTTTCAGGGTGCTGCGGCGGTGTCCATCGGCGATGAAGAAGCTGCACGACTGATTCGGGAACATTTCCCCAAGCTGCAAGCACCCGAACTCAAATACCACGCCCTGGCACGCCGACCTGGCTATCGGCAGCCGCTGATGGAGTTGCAGCGCGCCGTGCTCTCTCAGCACAAGTGCGTGACCTACGTCTGCGACAAGCGCTTCCTGCTGCTCCTCATGTTCTTGGACTATGGCGTCGAGCCGTTCTACTACGAGCGCGGACACGACTTCTATAAGGACGGACAGAACTACGCCTTGGCTTCGCTGCTGTATACCGTCGGTCCCACCTTGCTCGGCAAGGCGGCATTTGATGATCTGCTTGCGGCCTTCCAGCGCGCGGTCAAGGAAAAGACTCTGCTAGCCCTGGATGCATTGGTGAAAGCGGCCAGGCAGCTCAATTGGCGTGAACTGCCCGAAGCGCTAGGTCCTCTCGCGCTGAACTCGCCCGAATGTCTGTCCGCGATTGCCACGCCGGGCGTCTCGACCGATGCCGCGATGGTGGTTCTCCAGTCCCTGATCAGCCGGATGGAGGTGATGGCTGCAGGACCGTACCGGGTCGAGCACGACCAGTCCAAGAACCTGCTCACGTACCACGAGCTGCTGCAGCGCTACATCGACCATCAGCATGAAGTCGAATTCAGGCAGACCCAGATCGGGAGCATCAGTTTCCCGCTCAAGCTGTCGTCCGTCACCCAGGTCGATTCAAAGACCAGTCCAGCCGTGCAGATTGCCGACGTCGTGATCGGCGCCGCCATCGAGGCGGCGAACGCACTGACCGGCCTGCGCCCGCCGCTGTTGGACCCACAAGCCGTGATGTCGCTATATGCCGATGACCAGTTTATCCACTTGGTGCCGTCGATCGACTTTGATGAACAGAAGCAGTTCCGCGAGGGGACGCAGGCGGCAGAAATGATCGACTACTTCGCCGAACACTTCGGTACGAAAACCTCGTAGAGCGCCTGCAGCCGCACCTGAGAGAAACAAGACATGGCACGAATCAGAAGAATCGAAATCGCCAACTTCCGTGGCATTCAACGGCTGGCCTGGTGTCCTGCGCCAGGCATCAATTGCCTGATCGGGCCGGGCGACAGTGGCAAGTCCACCGTGCTGGATGCGATCGACCTGTGCCTGGGGGCCAGGCGCAATGTCCAGTTCTCGGATGCGGACTTCTTCGACCTGGACATCACGAACCCGATCAGCATCACGCTGACACTGGGCGATCTGGACGATGCCATGAGGACGCTGGAAGGCTTTGGCGCGTTCCTCCGCGGGTTTCACCCCACCACCGGCGTCGTCGAAGACGAACCGACCGTCGGCGCGGAGGTCGTGCTCTGCTTGAACCTGATCGTCGCGAGTGACTTGGAACCATCATGGACTTTGGTCTCCGAGCGCGCTGCACAGCAGGGCATCGTCAAGACGCTCGCATGGAAAGATCGCCTCGCTTTGGCGCCCACCCGCATCGGTGCGCTGGCTGACTACAACCTGGGGTGGCAACGTGGCTCCGTGTTGAATCGCATCTCGGAGGAACGAGCCGACGCTTCAGCCGCCTTGGTCAAGGCTGCCCGAGATGCGCGCAGCGCCTTCGGAGACCAAGCCGAGCAACAGTTGGCGGAAGCGCTGGGAATCGTTACCGCGACGGCCCAGGAATTGGGCGTGCACATCGGCGCCAAGGCCAAGGCACTGCTGGATTCGCATTCGGTGTCGTTTGGTGGCGGCACCATCTCCTTGCACAACGAAAGCGGCATCCCGCTTCACAGCCTCGGCGTCGGGTCCACGCGCCTGCTCGTCGCCGGTCTGCAGCGCAAGGCGGCCGGCAAGGCGTCGATCGTGCTCTCGGATGAACTGGAGTACGGGCTGGAGCCACATCGCATCGCCCGGTTCCTGGGCTCCCTCGGCGCCAAGGAAGCCGCTGCTCCGCTACAGGTATTCCTCACCACCCATTCCCCCGTGGCGCTGAGAGAACTGTCGGGCAGCCAGCTTTTCGTGCTGCGCCGCGGCCCTCATGCCCACGAGGCTCGTTTAACTGGCGCCGACGATGGCATCCAGAGCACGATTCGCCTCTATCCCGAGGCCTTCCTGGCCGGCTCCGTGGTCGTGTGTGAGGGCGCCAGCGAGATCGGCCTGCTGCGTGGCTTGGACCTGTACCGGCTTGACCAGGGGAATGCGTCGCTGGCTGCATTGGGTGTGGCCCTCGTCGACTGCGGCGGTGGCGAGCCCGATCGAGCGTATGCCCGTGCGACAGCCTTCCAGTCCCTCGGCTATCGGGTGATGGTGCTGCGCGATGACGACAAAAAGCCCACGCCAGCCATCGAGCAGGCATTTGTCCAGAACGGCGGCACCGTCGTCGCCTACCGCACGGGCCGGGCGCTGGAGGACGAACTGTTCGGCAGCCTCACGCCGGCTGCATGTCAGAGGCTGATCGGCTACGCCAACGAATTGCATGGCGACCTGATCGTCGAACACCTGCGCACCGTCTCGAACAACACGCTCACCTTCCAGCAGGTCTGGGACGAGATCCAGAATACTGGCGTCTTATCCGCAGAGCGCAGGGCCATTCTTGGTCAGGCAGCGCGCATCCGAAAGGCGGGTTGGTTCAAATCCATCTCCTGGATGGAGGACGTGGCAAGAACCATCGTTGCGCCGGACCTGCATCTTTGCGATCCGGAATTCCGTGCGCTGATGGACCAGGTATTCGGGTGGGCCGGTCATGGACCCCGTTGAAATCGACCTTCGTGCAATCGCACGCGGCACCGTCACTGCGCCGGCGGGCTGCGGCAAGACGCAGTTGATCGCCCATGCGCTGGCGAGCCATCGGGATGCCAAACCTATCCTCGTGCTGACACACACGAACGCCGGGGTCGCGGCGCTGCGTGATCGACTGGACCGCGCCGGTGTGCCGACCGGCGCCTATCGGTTGTGCACTGTCGATGGTTGGGCCATCCGGCTCATCTCGACCTTTCCACGCCGCAGCGCTCACGATTCGGAGATTCTGCGGCTGACCACACCTGCGCGTGACTACCCGGCGATCCGCGACGCCGCTTGGAAGCTACTGCAGGCCGGCCACGTCAACGACGTGCTAAAAGCCTCGTATGCGCACCTCGTCGTGGATGAATACCAGGACTGTTCGGTGCCTCAGCACCACATCGTCTATTTCCTCTCGTTGATTCTGCCGACCTGCGTGTTGGGCGATCCGATGCAGGCCATCTTCGGCTTCCGAGGCAACGAACTGGCTGATTGGGACCAACAGGTGTGTGCGCATTTCCCTGTCGTCGGGGAGTTGGCAACACCCTGGCGGTGGCGCAATGCGGGCGCGGAAGCGTTGGGTCAATGGCTGCTGGAGGCCCGCCGGCTGCTTGCAGCGGGGCAGTCTGTCGATCTGAGGAGCGGCCCGTCGGAGCATGTGACCTGGATGCGGACCGTACCACCCAATGACCATGCTCAGCGCCTGGCTGCGGCGAGGACGGCACCACCCACCGCTGACGCTCGCGTACTCATTATCGCCGACAGCCGAAACCGGGCGGCGCAGCAGAACTTCGCCAGTCAGACGCCGGGCGCCTCGACGGTCGAGGCTGTCGATTTGCAAGACCTCATCGCCTTTGCCAACGGCTTCGATGTGGGATTGGCAGGTGCGTTGGGCCAACTGCTGTCACTGGCGCAGAGCGTCATGACCAACGTGGGGGTGCCGGAATTGATGCGGCGATTGGATTCGCTGCAACGGGGCACCGCGAGGAATCCGCCAAATGCGGCGGAGAGCCGTGCGCTGGCTTTCGTGCGTGCGCCGTCCCTCGCTGCGGCGGCTGAATTGCTGTCGGAGCTGCGGGCACTTCCAAATGTACGTGTGCATCGGCCGGCCATCCTCTACGGCGCGCTCAAAGCGCTGAGGGATGCCTCGGCAGGCACCGTTGCACTGGCAGAAACGGCCCGACGGGTGCGCGAGGAAAACCGGCTTCTCGGGCGCCCATTGCCCAAGCGCGCGGTCGGCAGCACGCTGCTCCTCAAAGGACTGGAAGCGGAAGTGGCCGTGCTGCTGAACACGGAGGGTATGAGCGCGCAGAACCTGTATGTCGCCATGACCCGAGGATCGATGAAGCTCGTAGTGTGTAGTGCCAGTCCGGTGGTCGGTTAGAGATACTTCTTGAACGTCGCCGACGCGATGCAGACCGCGACGCCCAGCAGCGCCGCGCTGGGCAGCAGGATCAGCAGCGGATGCACGCTGACCGGCAGCGCCAGGTACGTGACCCAGGGCAGCACCGCCAGCGGCATCAGGCTGGCCCTCGCCCGGTGGTAGACGAAGCCCGATTCGCGCCCGGCGCCGAAGCCGCGCACGTCACGGCGCACCAGGCCATCCACCAGGCCGGTGAAGGCCGCCATCAGGAACAGCGGCAAGGTCAGGATCAGTACCAGCAGCCGCACGAGGAACACCAGCACCGTGTAGGCCGAGGCGATGACGTAGCTCTCGACATGCACGTAGAGCTGCCCGATGTAGTAGCGGAAGTCCTGCGCCTGGCTCTTGGCACCGGCGCGTGATTGCGCCGCGGCGTCGCGTATCCAGTCCAGCAGCCCGGTCTTCACGAACAAGCCCTGGTAGGCCCACTCGACAAGCTGGCGCGCACTACGCCCCGGCTCCTGCACCAGCGCGCTGCGCGTGAAATGCTCCGAGACCTGCGACAGCTCGTAGTTCAGCATGCCCTGCGCGTGGCGCCAGCCCTGCTCGGGCCAGAAGAAGTGCATGCCGAGACACTCGATCACGATGCACAGCAGGAGCGAGCCGATCAACACCCCGAACAGCCGAAACGGCAACGTCACCAGCCCCGCGATCAGGCCCTGCTGGCGAACCTGCTGGCGTTGGACGGCGACGGCAGGGTCGCTCATGCGATGGTTCCTTCGTCCATGCTCGCCATCTGCTTGAAGCCCGCCAGCAGATCGTCGGGCAGCGGCTGGTCTTGCAAGCCAGGGAGCCAGTTGTTATCCCACCAGTCACCGGCCTCGACGTAGTGCTGCCGCATGTAGCCGGCCAGTTCCTGCAGATCCTTGGGCATGGCTTCGTCGGGGTCGGGCGCCGGCAAGGGCATGCGCACCTTCCACAGGTGGCCGCCCTCGATCAGCGCGAAGCACTGCCCCTTGGGCAGGCCCACGACATGCGCCGGTTCGATCAGCGGCACGCTGTTGCTGCTGATGCGGTCCTGCGTGTTGGACGTGAACGCAGTGTTGCCGGTCGGATCGGAGCTGTCGGTGGCGCCGCTCATCACCGTCGTCGTGTAGACCTCGACCTTGGGCAGTTGCCGCGTCAGCAACTCGGCCGTAGCGGTCTCGCGCACGCGCAGCATGAACAGGTTGTTGAAATTGCCGACCACCTGGCCCGCCTTCGCGCGATTGCCGAGGCGGGCCTCGATGTCCGAGAGGGTCTGCGTGTAGGCCGTGACCTGGACGCCTGCACCGCCGCCCTTGTTGACCATCGGGATGAACTCGTCGCCCATCAACTCGTTGAACTCGTCGGCGTGCACGTTGATCGGCACCTTCATGCCCGTCGCTGCGCCCGGCAGGCCGTCGTCGATGCCGAACTTGTAGATGTGGCCAGCCACCGATACGAGATCGCTGAACATCGAGTTGCCGACAGCCGCCGCCACCTCGGCATCGGACAGCGCGTCGAGCCCGACATAGACGATGGCCCGCTTCCTGATGATCTGCATCCAGTCGAAGATCGGCCGCGGGTCGGAGAGGTCCGAGTAGTCCGGCGCGAGAAGCTGCGCGATCTTTCCCGTGGTCAGCTTCTCCAGCAGCGGCAACAGCGACGCAACGATCTTGTCGAAGTACGTCCGGTCGTAGCGCACCGCGCTGCGCAGGCCGTCGAGCACCGGGTCGTAGATGCGCACCTGCGACAGGTACTGCTCCAGCGCGACGACGCGCTTCTCGCGTCCGATCATGTTGCGCGGGATGTTCTTGTCGTTCAGCTTGGCTTCGAGCTGGACGATGACCTCCCAGGCCTTCGGCTCGCTCTTGGCGAAGTAGTGCTGCGCGTACTCGATGAACAGCGCATCGATGTTGATGACGTGTCGCTGGATCAGCAGGTAGTCGGGCCGCTGCCCCAACTCCACCAAGGCACGCGCGATGATGTTGACGAAGCGCCAGGCGAACTCGCGGAACGCCGCGCTGTTGCCTTCACCGGAGAGCTGTCCCGCGATGCGCGTAGCGACTTCCGAGATGCGCCCGAAGCGCCCCACCGCGTTGTAGCGGGCGCTGATGTCCGGCCATCCGAGGTGGAAGGCATAGAACTCGCCTTCGCGGCCGGCGCGCTTGGCCTCCACGTACATGCGCTTCAGGAGGTCCGCGTCGCCTTTGGGGTCGAATGCGATCACGACCTCGTGCTGGCCATTGACTTTGCGTCGGATGTCCTGCGTGATGAACAGCTCGGCCAGGCGGGTCTTGCCGACGCGCGTGGTGCCGAGCACGAGCGAATGACCGACACGCTCGGCCAGCGGCAGCGTCACGTCGACCTCGTGCGGCTCGATGCCGTGCAGGCGAGGTAGGCCGCCCACCGGCGGCAGTGGACGCGCCGGGTTGAGCGGGCTGTCCCAGGCCAGCGCCTTCGCCAGTTTCGAGAGCGGGTACGGCGCGAACTCCAAGCGCTCTTCCATGCGCCGCGCTGCCCGGTAGATCGCCGTCGGCTCGACGTAGCGGCGGAACTCTGGCCGGTAGGTCTGCATCAGCCGGTGCGTGTGCCGCTGGTCCCAGCGAAAGCCCCGGCCGACGAAGAGCCGCTGCTGGCTGACCGGCACGTCTCGGCTGGTCATCACGTAGCGCGGCAGACGCCGGATGTTGCGCCGGTAGCGCAGGATGGCCCAGGCGTCGTGGAAGCGCAGCGCGCCGAAGGTGAGGAAGGCCAGCGCGCTGCCCAGGCCCTGCAAAGGGCTCAGCGCGAGCGACCACGGGGCCACCAGGCACAGAATCGCGGCGCCCGCACAGACCGCGACGGTGTATAGCTCCACCGCTGGCCGCAGCAAGACTTCGACGGCTTGGGACCGGGCCATGGCGGGTGCTTCACGTCACGTCAGGGCTCGATGCCCGTGGCGGTGATCAGCACCGGGTAGTGCTTGAGCCCCAGGCGCTGCGCCAGCTCGTCGCCCGAGGCCGGTGAAAGCATCAAGCCCGGCGCCAGGCGGCGCAGCGCAGCCAGTGCTTCGGGCGTCGCCACGTTAACCACTAGGCCCGCGGCGCGCAGCGCCTGCAAGTCCTTGCCCCGCTGTTTGAGCCAGGCGCGCGAGCGGTCGTCATCGCCGACCAGGAACAGCGGCGTCAGGCCCGACACGCGGATCACGCGGCGCGGCTCGTCGCCCGGTGTGAGCCGAGCCGAGCGCACCGGCAGCATGGCCGCCTCGGCATCGGCCGGGCCGCCGATGCGCGGCGCCGGCTGCGGCGCAGCCGGTTGACTGGGCTGTGCGTCTTGCGGGTTCAAGGCCTGGTAGTACGGCAGCGCCGAGGTCCCACCCTTGTCCTCGACCACGATCAGCGGCGGAGAACTGTTCTTGGTGACGGGGCTGCGGTCCTGCGCGTCGACGGTGGTGGCCAGCAGCGCCACAGTCGCGGCAAGGAAGATGCGGTTCATGGCATGGGGCTCCGGGTAGAAGGAAGTGAAGCGCCCGGACCGAGCACGCGGGTCAGGTGCTGGTGGACGCTGCGGCGGTAGCGAGCGGCTGGCGCTCCGCCCGCAGGTCGGTGGTAGCGGCCGATGGCAACCAGCCAGTCCTCGTCCGGCGTGTGCTGCTCCTGCAGGATTTCCGCGGCGATGGCGAGGTTGCGATATGGGTCGAGCAGATCGCAGGGATGCTCGTAGCGGTGCGCGTGGTAGCCGAGGTTGACCTGACCGAGGCCGACGTCGACGCGGTTGGCCGGCGTGCGGGCGAGCGCCCGACGGATGCCTGCACAGGCTTCCGCACGTGTGGCGTAGCGTTCGGCCCGGCCGGCGACGTTGAGCGTCCACGGCCAGGGGATCAGGCGGCCGCGCAGCCGTGCGCCGCTCTCCTGCAGCGCTACCGCGAACAGCACCGGGGACGGCACGCCCGCCTGCTGTGCGGCGAGCTGGTAGGCGGGCGGTGGCACCTCTTGGCCGAAGGCGAAGGCTGCGCTGGCGCAGAGGCCGAGGACCAGGGCCGTGCAGCAGGCGCGGTGCACCAACGTTGTTGCCGCTACTGCCGCTGCCATTGGCCGTTGACCTCGCGCACCACGGCGGGCAGATCGCCGGGCAGGCCGAGCGACAGCCAGCGCCCGGCGTCATGGTTGAGCGTGATGGTGCGCGAGCGCACGCGGCCGGCGTCGATGCCGGCCTGCGTCGCCCACTGGCGGATGCGGGCGTCTTCCTGGCGGCTGCCGACCATGTAGAGGTCGAAGGCGGTGCCGGCCGCCTGCAACTGGCGCACGCGCTGTTCGCACGGCGGGCACTCGGCTTTCACGAAGACAGCCAGCCGGCCCGAGCCCCGGTTGCCGGCGCCCGGCGCCTTCGCGCCTGGCATGCTCACGCGCTGCTGCCCCGGATAGAGCCGCTTCCAGGCCGCGTCGTAGGCCCGCTGGTAGGCCAGCGTCTTGCCCACGCGCTTCGATTCTGCCTGCACCTGCAGCTCCGCATAGCGGTTGCGTTCCTCGTCGCTGCGCGCCTCGATGCCCAGCGCCGTGAGCGGATCGAGGTTTGGGGAGTAGATGCCCAGCGGTCCCTGCATCAGTTGGCGGTAGCGCGCCCACTCCTCGGGCCGCAGGCCCCAATCGCGTGCCAGGCGTTCGTCCAGCGCGGCATCGTTGCTGCTCTGGACCTGGGCGGGCACCGCGCGCGAGGAGGCGACCGGCGCCGACTGTGCCCGGGCCGCGCTCGCGACGAGAACGAGGATGCCGGCGAAGCAGATTGCGGCGCGCTTCATGGCCGGCTCCTACGGCAGCGCGATGCGCTGGGTCTGGCCGTCCACGCTAAACACGGCGGCGCGCGCCTCGATCGCCAGCAAATGCCAAGCGCCCACGGCATCGCCTTCGCGCAGCAGCCAAACGTCCAGCACCGACGAGGCCCTAGGTGCCGCCACCGACAGGAAGCGCTCGCCGCCGCGCAACTCCACGCCCACGACGTTGAACGGAGGCTCTGGCACCTTGGGCTTGGCCGGCTCGGCGGCACGCCGGGGTATCGCGACAGGCGCGGCGGTTCTCTTCATGCGCGCTTCGATGTCGCCCACGCGCGCCTGCAGCGCTTGGAAGTCACCCGCATGGGTGTCTCCCGCCTGGGCCTGCTCAACCTGCGCCAGGCGTTCGTCCAGCGTCTTGCGGGCGGCCTCGAAGTCGGGTTGGGTGACGGGCTTGGGCTGGTTCTTCGAGGCCGCCGCTTGCTGTTCGAGTTCGGCGACGCGCGTGTTGATCGCCTGCACGTGCGCATCCTGGGCGCTGGCTTGGCTTTGCTCGGTCAGGCGCGACAGGCCTACGCTGTTGACCACAGCCAGAGCGCTCACGAGCAACAGCCACGCGGCGGCTGCGATCTTCAACCAGCGCGCACGGCCGGCGTTCTCGGACTGGAGCTGCGGGACGATCATGGCTGTGACTCCTCGAGTTGGGCGGGTTCGGCGACCGGCGCGCTCGATGATGGGGTGGCCGGGGCGGGGCTTGCGCTCGCGGAGCGCGAGGCGGCAGCGCGCGTGAAGCACACCGAGCGCGAAGCGTCATCGACGGACAGTTCCCAGGCCGAGCCGGCAAGTACGAGCAAGGCATCGCGCAGCGGCAGCGGCCCGAGCCGCAGATGCGCCGCCGGCAGCGGCAGCGTGAACAGCGATGCGGCGTCCGGCGCATCGCAAAGGCGGTAGCCGGTGCGCAGCAGCACGTGCCGCAGGGCATCGCCGACGCTTGCGTCCAGGGTCCGCGGAATCGAAATCTCGATCACCTGGCGCAGCAGGTCGCGCTGCGCCGGCTCCGGCACCATCTCGACCAGCGTGTAGCGGCCGTAGCGGGCCACCGGGATCAGGCTCGGCTCGGGCTCCGGGGCGATGGTCCTGACCAACACCGCAGGCTCGGGAAGCGAGTCATGGACAGTCGAGTTGCTCGCCGTGCCCGTCGCGGCGCAGCCGGTGACGAGCACGCAGCCGGCCAGCACGGCGGACACAGCCAGGCGATGAGCGACGCAGGTGAGTGGTTGCATGGGGCGATTCCCTGGAACACGGAGCCCTCACCATCGCCGCCATAGAGCGCTCGGGCAGCAAACAAAGGGAACTGGAATGCACCCGATTCATGGCGTGATCGCCACCAGTGCGGAGAACACTGCAGCGGCACTCCCTCCTCGATCCGGCGCGACGGGCCTGTTACAATGTGCGCGTCATTGGGGAGTAGCCGCTCTTCATCGCGAAGAGGCTTACGTCAACACACTTGACCCGCAGGTCATGGCGTAAGCAGTCCCAAGCTTGGCAAGACCTTTGACCACGATGTCTCCGACAAGGCCGGGGATACGTCGTGGTCAATCGTCTCGCGTCCGGCCTGGGTACTCTGATGGAATCTCTCCTCGTTTCGACCGGGGTCGTGGCGCTCGCCGAGATCGGCGACAAGACGCAGCTCCTCGCGTTCATCCTCGCGGCTCGCTTCAAGAAGCCGTTTCCGATCATCCTGGGGATCCTGGCCGCGACCACCGTCAATCACGGCCTGGCCGGCGCGCTCGGGGCCTGGATCACCGCCAACGTCAGCCCGGAGATCCTGCGCTGGGTGCTGGGCCTGTCCTTCATCGGGATGGCGGTCTGGACGCTGATCCCCGACAAGATCGAGGAAGAGGAAACCCAGGTCGCCCGGAAGTTCGGCGTCTTCGGCGCAACCCTCGTCACCTTCTTCCTGGCCGAGATGGGCGACAAGACGCAGATCGCAACGGTGGCCATGGCCGCGCACTACGGCGCGCCGCTGATCGTGATCATCGGCACCACGCTCGGGATGTTGATCGCCGATGTGCCGGCGGTGTTCGTCGGCGACAAGCTCGCCGCCAAGATTCCGATGAAGCTGGTGCACTCCATCGCCGCCGCCATCTTCGCGCTGCTAGGTCTCGCTACCCTGTTCGGCGCCGGCGCGAAACTGGGCCTCTAGCACCATGAGCGCAGCCGACAGCTATCCGTCCGCGGGGCTCAGTTCCGAGCAGGCGGCCCGCTTGCTCGCACAGGAGGGGCCGAACGAACTGCCGCGGCCGCCGAAGCGGACGGTGTGGCGCATCCTGCGCGAGGTGGTGCGCGAGCCGATGTTCCAGCTCCTGGCGGCGGCCGTGACCATCTACCTCGTGCTGGGCGACGTCTCGGAAGCCGGCGTGCTGCTGGCCTTCCTGGTCGTGATCGTCGCCATCACCCTGGTGCAGGAGCGGCGCACCGAGCGGGTATTGGAAGCGCTGCACGACATGACCAGCCCGCGCGCGCTGGTCTGGCGGGACGGGCAGCGACAACGGATCGCGGGCACCGAACTCGTGGTCGGCGACCGGATCGAGCTGGCCGAGGGCGACCGCGTGCCGGCCGATGCCCGGCTGCTGGAGGCCAACGACCTGGCCGTCGACGAATCCCTCTTGAGCGGCGAATCGCTGCCGGTGCTCAAGTCGGCCGACCACGACCCTTCCGCGCATGCTGCCGTGGTCCAGGTCCATGCCGGCACGATGGTGGTCGCCGGACAGGCGGTGGCATGCGTGACGGCCACCGGCGCGCGCAGCGAGATCGGCCGCATCGGCAAGACGCTCGGGGCCATCGAGACGCAGGCCACGCCGCTGCACCGGCAGACCCGTCAGCTCGTGCGCTGGTTCTCCGCGCTCGGCCTCGTGGTGAGCGTGGCCGTCGGCCTGCTGTTCGCCTGGACCCGCGGCGACTGGCTGGGCGGCGCGCTGGCCGGCATCACCATGGCGATGTCCATGCTGCCGCAGGAGTTCCTGCTGATCCTCACGGTCTTCATGGCCATGGGCGCGTGGCGGCTGTCGCGGCATCGCGTGCTGACGCGCCGCGCGGCCACCATCGAAGCGCTGGGTGCGGCCACGGTGCTGTGCACCGACAAGACGGGCACCCTGACCCAGAACAAGATGGCCATCGAGGCGCTGATGCGCTTCGGTCCCGAAGGCAGGACGGCCTGGCGCGCCCGCGACGGCGATCCGGGCGAGGCGTTCGACGAGCTGCGGCGCTACGGCGTGCTGGCCAGCGAGCGCGAGCCCGTCGATCCGATGGAGCGTGCGTTCCACCAATCGGCGCAACGTCGCCCCGGGCATGTTCCAGCCGATTGGGAGCTGGTGCACGAGTACAGCCTGAGCCCGCAATGGCCCGTGATGTCCCATGTCTGGCGAATGCCTGGCAGCGATCGGCATGTCGTGGCGGCCAAGGGAGCGCCGGAGACCGTGGCGTTGCTGTGCGGCCTGCCCGACGACGAGCGCGACCAGATGCTGGCCGAGGCAGGCACGCTGGCCGACCAGGGCATGCGCGTGCTGGCGGTGGCGGGTGCAGCCTGGTCCGGCACCGAGTGGCCCGACACCCAGCAAGGCTTCGAATTCCGGTTGCTCGGACTGGTGGGGTTCGCCGATCCGCTGCGGGACGACGTGCCGCAGGCGGTCGAGGATTGCCGGCGCGCGGGCATCCGCGTGGTGATGATCACCGGCGACCACCCGGGGACGGCGCTGGCCATCGCCCGCCAGGCGGGCATCGACGGCCGGGGCGGCGCGCTTCGGGGCCACGAGGTCGCATTGCTGGACGAGCCGGCCCTGCGGCGCAGCGTGGCGACGACGACGGTCTTCGCGCGGGTTGCGCCCGAGCAGAAGCTGCGCATCGTCCAGGCCCTGAAGGCCAACGGCGAAGTGGTCGCGATGACCGGTGACGGCGTCAACGACGCGCCCTCGCTCAAGGCTGCTCACATCGGCATCGCGATGGGCGGGCGCGGCACGGACGTCGCGCGCGAGGCATCGTCGCTCGTGCTGCTGGACGACGATTTCGCAACGCTGGTGCGGGCGATCCGGCTGGGTCGGCGCATCTACGACAACCTGCGCAAGGCGATGCGCTTCGTCTTCGCGGTGCACGTCCCGATCGCCGGGCTGACGCTGGTCCCCCTGATGTTCGGCTGGCCGCTGCTGTTCACGCCGATGCACATCGCGTTCCTCGAAATCGTGATCGATCCCGTCTGCTCGATCGCCTTCGAGGCGGAAGACGAAGAACGCGATGTAATGCAGCGGCCGCCGCGCGATCCCGGCGCGCCGCTGTTCTCGCTGTCCATGATCGCGCGGAGCCTGCTACAGGGTACCGTGGTGCTGACGCTGGTCGGTCTGCTGTTCTGGTTGCTGCTGCGGCTCGGGTGGTCCGACGAAGCGGCGAGGACCTCCGCCTTCATCGCGCTGGTGGCCTCGAACATTGCGCTGATCCTGGCCAATCGCTCGTTCAGCGCCGGTGTGGGACAGATCATGCGGTTGCACAATCGAGCGTTGTGGGGGATGGTGCTTGCGACGCTGGCCCTTCTGGTCATCGTGATCGGCATCCCGCTGCTCCGGCATCTGTTCGGCTTTGCGCTGCCAGACCTGCCCTCCGTGGCCGCGGCAACAGGGGTGGCGGTCGCGGTTCTGCTGCTGTTGCTGTTGCAGAAGCGCCTGGAGGCGGCCTGGGGCTAGGCACTACCGACAATGCATTGTGTTTCACCTAAAGCCATGGTTGATAACAGTCCTACAAGCGACTTGACCGAGCCCACAGCCTTGCTCGACTACGCCCATCCCAGCATTGCCGGGCTTGTTGCCGCACGTGGCTGGTCGATGCTGCCGGTATTCCAGCGCATTGGCGCTGTCTACGATTACGTGAGAGACGAGGTGGCCTTCGGCTACAACGTGTCCGACGACTTGCCGGCTTCACGAGTTCTGGCCGAAGGTATCGGCCAATGCAACACGAAAGGCACCTTGTTGATGGCCCTGCTGCGTGCAGTGGGCGTGCCATGTCGATTCCATGGCTTCACCATAGACAAGCAGCTTCAGAAAGGTGCTGTCACTGGTCTGTGGTATCTCCTTGCACCGCGCAGCATCATCCACAGTTGGGTAGAAGTCTTCTTCGAAGGCCGTTGGGTAAACCTGGAAGGGTTCATCCTCGACAAGCCTTATCTGTCTTCGCTCCAGAGGCGCTTCGCCCATCAGTCGGGTTCCTTCTGCGGATATGGAGCCGCGACGCCGGACTTGCAGAACCCGGCGGTGGACTGGAAAGGTTGCGACACCTATATCCAGCGAGAGGGAATCAACCGGGACTACGGAGTTTTCAATTCGCCGGAGGCGTTCTACGCCAGACACGGAACGAACTTGAAGGGCTTTAAGCGCTGGCTGTACGCGAACGTCGTCAGGCACTTGATGAACCGAAACGTCGAGAACATTCGACGAGGAGTTCTGAGCCGAGGGCGCGAAGCCGTTCACCAAAAATAAAGCGGCCCCGAGGGGCCGCCAAGATATGTGGGATCAATGCACCAATTGCCGGGCCAGTGCCACCTCGACGGAATCACCGTCCTGATTCAGCACATCCAGTCCCGATTCGGGTACGTCTCCCGACGTGCTTTGCGAGACCATGATCTTCTTGGCCATCAGTCCCAGGCAGGTCATCTGCGAGGAAGCGGCGTAGCCGAGATAGATCACGCGCACGGCCTGCTTCTGGCCGATACGCCATGAGCGTCTTGCGGCCTGCTGCAGGCTGTAGACGTTGTAGCCCGACTGCATGAACACGATCGTCGGAAACTCCAACAGATCGAGGCCCGTCTTGACCAGCTCCGGGTTGGTGATGAGCACGTCGATCCCACGATCCAACTGCTCGGCGATCCAGTCTTCGCGGCGGGAGGCGTCCACGCTTGCGCGCAGCACCGCCACTCGAAAACCTTCCTGCTCCAGCAGCACCTTCAGGCGCGACGTGGTGTCGCGCGTGCCGGTGTAGACCGAATAGACCAGCGTCTTGCGACCTTCCGCCTTCTCCTGCTTGCAGATCTCGATCAGCTCGCGCTCCTTCGGCATCACCTCCAGCTCGTTGAACTGAGCCGGGACGAAGGCCAAGGTCTGGCGCGTGCGCGGATGCACTACCGTCTCCGACCGGAAGCAGCAATCCGACCAGGCCAGCAGCACGTTGAGGACCACACCGAGCAGCGTCGTGTCCCGCTTCGCCAGAGCCTGCTTGAGCTCCGCGGTCAGCCGGCCAGACAGATCGCGATAGGCCGCGGCTTGCGCCGTGTCCATCGCCACCTCGCGGAACTCCTCGTCGTAGGGCGGCAGCACGTTGCCGCCGATGTCCTTCAACTTCAGGAAGACCGTGAACGGCAGGACGCAACGCAGCACGCCATTCGGGCCGAAGCCCGGCGCCTTGACCGTGCGCACCGAGACCTTGTTGCCCTTGGCCGTCTTGTGCGCCGTGCCGGTGCTCTCGGAATAGATGTCCTTGAGGACGCCGTGATCGCGCATGAACGCCATCGCGGCCGAGGTCATGCTGCCGCTCTTGGTGGGGCGGTAGCCGTCTTCGATCATTCGCCCCGGCAGGGCTCGGAACAGCAGGTGGAACAGGTCGTCGCCGTAGCCACCCATTAACGTGCCGGTCAGCAGCAAGGTCTTGCACGCTTTCGCTGCGAGCACGCCCATGGCCTGGCCCTGGGCGCTACCGCCGTTCTTGTATTCATGCGCCTCGTCGGCGATGAGCAGGTCGAACGTGCCTTGCGGCAGGTAGCGTTTGATGAACTCGGACGGCTGATAGCCGCCCGCGCCGAACCCGAACTCCATGTTGGCCATCGCGCGCTCCATGCGCGTGGCCTGTCGGTCGGAGAAGATCAGTTCGCCGTTGCCATCCATGAGGTTGATGAACTCATGGATGTTGTCGCCCAGCATCGAGGCCAGGAAGCCATCGCCGAACTTCTTCATCAGCTTCTGCGCGGTGACTTCCCCGATCGTCGGGATGCGCTTGAGTGCCTTGAGTACGGCTGAAGATTGGTCACTGGCGGACAGACTTCGCGGTCGGATCAGCGTCCACAGCGGTGCGGCGCAATGGCTGCACTTGCGGCGGTAGTCCTCGGCTTCCAGCTCGACCGGGTTGACCGGCTCGCCGTCAAGGTCGGTGATGACCTGGCCGCAATCGGGGCACGCGCCCACTTCGCCGTGCTGCGTGCGCCGCGCGTTGAAGACGGGCTTCCAGTGGAAACCCATGCGCATCCGCACGCGACCCAACACGAAGAACTCCTGGCCGCGTGCCGGGACGCCCAACTGCTCGCGCAGCTTGATGAGCTTGACTAACGTGTCGGGGCCATTGAGCACCCAGACCTTGGCACCGGCCACGGTCTCCTGGATTTCCCGGCGCCACTTGTAGACCAAATGAGGGGGACTCAAGACGAGCGTGCGACGGTAGCCTTCGGCGTGCAGCACGGCCGCCGTGGCAATCCCGACAGTGGTCTTGCCGCAGCCCATCTCGCCGTTGACGATCGCGGCGCGTTCGCCGCGGTCGGCCAGCAGCTCGGTGACGGCGTGCACCACCTCGGCCTGCGCGCCGAACAGCTTACGCTTGAGACTGGCCAGCACGAGCTGGCGGTGCGGCCGGGCCTGGCCGGTGTAGACGGGCGGGTTGGCGCTGTTGAGCGATTCCAGCAGCTCATCGCCGAACTCGGTGACGAAATCCTGAAGGCTCAGAGCCAAGGGAGAAGCGGCCGCTTCGAGCAGGTCGCCCTGGATGGGCGTGCCGTCGGCGGCAGATACGACTTCGGTATCGAGGGACATGGTGATGCTCCAAAGAAAAATGGGGCATGCACCTCCCCGCGGGGCGATGGCATGCCCCGGGGTGGGAAGAAAGAGCAGCGCGAGGCTGCGGTGGAAAGAACAACGAAGCGACGGCGAAGCCGTCAGGGAACAGCGGTCAGCGGATGGTCAGCACCTCGCCGCAGGTCGGTGAGCCCGGTGTCATGTCCCAGGCGCGGATGACCGGCACGAACCTGTCGGTCAGGATGCGCGTCTCGGCCACGGAGCCATCGTCGCGCTCGGTGTACTCGGTCTGCAGCGCCTTCTCCTTGTGGGTGTCGCCCTTGACGACGAGCACGCGCCCGGTCTTGGACTTCACCACGCCGGAGATCGCACCTGCGGCCAGCGCCAAGGCGAGATGCCAGTGGGACAAGGCTCGCGCCGGAGGCCGCAGCGACTGCTGCGCGGCGCCCAGGTGCGTGTCCAGCGTCGGCCAAAGCCCCTGCAGCCGGCCGACTTCCTCGGCGAACTGCTCGGGCTCCATCGTGACGCGGTAGAAATGCTCCGGCTCGGCCGGGCTGGCAGGCACCGTGTACGGCAGGAACGGCCATTCGACCGGCAGCTCCTCGGCTTCGACATCGCCTTGCCCGATCTGCAGCAGCAGCGCGCGCGTGGCCTTGACCGAATCCGTCGCCTGGTCGCGTTGACGAACACGGCGGCCGAAGATCACCACCTGCTTGAACTGCGTCTCCACCGCGCGGTAGATGCGCAGCTCGGCGAAGTGCCGGGTCAGCCATCCGACCAGCTCGGCATCGAGGACGTAGTGCGGCACGATGTAGATCAACACGCCGCCGTACAGCAGCAGCGGGAGCGCCTTCTGATAGAACAGCTTTTCCAGCCGGGCGCGGCCCTGACCCTGATAGCCGACGTTGCCGTTAGCATCCTTGGACAGGTCGCCATACGGCGGGTTGAGGAACAAGAGTCCGAAGCTCTGCCGGCTGATCAGAGTGTCCATCAGGTCGCCATGGATGCAGCGATCGACCAGTTGCCGCGCGTGGCGCGCACGCTCGGCGTCGTACTCGACGGCGAAAGCCTGGACCTGCCCGCGCCCGAGGGCGTGGGCGGCTTCGGCGATCGCCACGCCTTCGCCGGCGCAGGGATCGAGGATGCACATGGAGCCGTTGGCCGGCGCCAGTGCGGCGAGTGATCTTTCGAGCGTGGGTTCATCCGTGGGGAAGTACCCGTTCTTGACGAAATTGCGGGCGAGCCGCGGGAACATGAGGGCCATGGGATTCTCCTGGCATTGATGGTGAAGGGATGCGGACATGCGCGCGTGCATGTCCGATGAACGAACCTCAAGCCACCGCTTCGAGCGGCAGTGCAGAGGGGATGCGGCGAGCAGGCGTACCCGCGTCGAGTGCACCGCTGCGGATCAGTCCGCCGAGCACCTCGGTCAGCGCCGGCACGTCGATGGCGAGCCGATGACCTTCCAGAGGTCCGATTGCGAACGGCAGGCGCGTCAGCATCGACTTCGCCTGCAGCAGTTCCAGCACGGGATCGCGCCAGGGATCGAGAAGCGGCAGCGGGCAGGTATCCCGCACCAGCTTCCACAGCCGGTCGAGCCGGTGCGTGGAATCACGAGGCAGGAGCGCCAGCGCGCTGGCGTTGGCCTTGTCGGGCCTGACGCAGCGACGATCGAACAGCCAGATGTTGGTCAGCGAGCCGAACAGCGTGCGCCGGTAGGCGCGTGCGCTGCGCTTTTCCAGGCTCTCGACATTGCCGACGAAGACCGGGACGCTCGCGCCCTGTTCGGTGATGACGTGGAACTGATCCAGTCCCTGTTCGTCCCGGCCCAGGGTGAGGCGGGCCAGGAATTGCTGGACGGCGGTATCGCGCGCCCAGAGCGAAATGAAGACGAGGCTGCCGTTCTCGTCACCGACGCAGCCGTCGGCCATCAGGTCGGGGCACTCGTCGAGGCGATAGAGCGTCTTGGGGGAAGAAGGTGCAGGCATGGTGATGTCCTCGGAGTAAGCGGAGACAGCACCACCCGCGAGGGCAGTGACTGCCCCGGGGGGATGGAAGAAGACGCGGTAAGCGTCGTGGCGAAGAAACCGACCAGTGCGTCGCAACGCACCGTAGCCTCGAAGGTCTGAGCTACCTGGGCATGTTGTCGGCTGCGCCGACGGACATGGGCGTAGCGTGCTTCAAAGAGAACGGCGCAGGGAGCGAAAAACCGCCGCGAAGTGCAACCCTGTTTGCCGGAAGCTCTTCGGGAAAAGAAAAGCGGACCGCGCCGCGATGAGCACGATCCGCTTGGGGGTCAGGCTTTCAGCTTGCGCAGACCGTCCGCGAGCAGCCAAAGCGCCCGGTTCAGCCGGACGTTCTGGTCGATGCCCTGGACGGGCCGCGTGCGCTGCTGGCGCCCGTTGGCGGCACGGCCGGTCAGGCCGCCCTTGACCAGGTTCTCTTGGACCCGGTTGAAGACCGACCAAAGATCGGCACGGTTGTCGTCGAAACGACGAGGCCGCAGGATCTGCGTCTCCGTGATGGGCAAGGCCTTGCCCGACTCGTCGTACTTCAAGGTCAGCGCCGACCTGGCGAAGACTTCGGCCTCGCCGTCGTCGAGGGTGATGACGCGCATGGCGTCGCGCGAGTCCTGCACGCGCTCGAAGCCGTGCAGCACCTCGTAGGCGCCTTCGATCACGTGATCGGTGACGTCGCCCTTGTGGGGCACGCGCACGTCGGCGAAGGTGTCGCCGCACACCAGGCCGTTGTGGCAGGCGAATCTGAACATGCCGGCGAGCATCTGGTAGCTGCTGCTGCCGTCGTGCGAGTTGAGCAGGATGATCTCGTTCGCCTCGGCGCCGTTGATCTGGCTGGCGTGGCGAAGGCGCAGCATGTGCTTGGTGTAGTCGCGGCGGTCCTCGTGTCGCACGCGGGTCTGGCACACCATGAACGGCTGGAAGCCTTCCTTGCGCAGTTCGGTCAGCACAGCCGCCGTGGGGATGTAGCTGTACCGCTCGGAGCGGCTTTCGTGCGGGGTGTCCGCGAAGATGGACGGGGCCACGGTGCGAATCTGATCGTCCGACAGCGGATGGTCGGCGCGCAGCACCGGGGAACGAGAGGCGAAGCGGGATGCGAGTTGCATGATGATCTCCTTGCGGAATGGAGCAATCGGCATCCGGCGGCCGAGGCCGGATGCGCGCGATTGCGTGGGACGAAGAAGAGCCCTGCTGAACAGGGCCTGGTGAAAGGGATGAGGAAGCGGGCCGAGGAAGGTCCGGCCTATGGGTTCGGCACCGGCTCCCAGCCGCGGCTGTGCGGGTTGAAGCACAGCGCCTCCTGGCCTCTGAGGATCGGCGTGAAGCCTTCGAGGAAGACGTGTCGCAGGTACAGCGCGCGGTAGGTCAGCGCCTGCCACGCCTGGTCTTCGCTCAGGCCGTTGGCGATGAAGTGCTCGCGCAGTTCGTCGTCGTCGGAAACCTCGTTGTTGGCCAACTGGTCTTCGACGAAGCGAAGCAACTCGGGCGGCAAGGACGACAGGATGGTGTCCATGTGCGCCTCACTCGGTGGCTGCATCGCCGGCCGCTTTGCGCGTCGGCTGCTGGTGGAAGGCATGCACCCTTGCGCGCCAGGTGGCGCAGCGCTGCGGCGCCATGTCGAGATAGCGCAGCGGGCACGAGTAGTAGTACGGGTGCTCGGCCTCGACCAGGGACTTGTAGCCCCATTCGCGGCCCTCGCTTTCCAGCAGATGGCAGCCGATCAAGGTGGCCGACTCTCCGGGTGCGAGACCCAGGACACCGGCCTGCTTGGCGGTGACACGCACCACCGTCCACAGCACGTTGCCGACCAGCGTGTGGTCGATGACCTCATTGCGCGACCGCTCGGTGTCCTCGGTTGCGGTCAGCTCGCGGATCAACTGATCGCGCGTCAATCGAACGAATGTCCAGCCCATGGAATGACTCCTGTGAGAAAGGGCCGGAGTCCTCCCGCCGGGGAAGGAACCCCGGCGGGTGGTGGAAAGCCGCAGGCATGCGGCGTGAAATGGCGATGGGATCAGACCCTGGCGAGGTGCCAGTCCTGGGACAGCGGAGCGAACTCGTAGCCCAGGTCGCCGAGACGGTCGCGCTGCTGACGCAGCACGCGCCGATCCACGGTGGCATCGAGCTTGACGACATCGCCCAGCGGCCAGAGCGCGCCGAACAGTGCCGCGTCGCCGTCGTCGTCCGCATGGGCCGAAGCCTCGGCAGACGCAGCAGCCGGTTCGCTGCCGAATGGCGTGGTATCGACCAGCGGGTCGCGCGAGCTGCGTGCCTTCTTCCGGCCGGCCGCCTTGGGGGCGGTCGTCGGCGTCGGCGTGGCGGTCTGTGCTTCCTCGTCGATCGGATCGACTTCCTGCGGACTCAGCCGGCGGGCGTCGTCACGGCTCAGGGCGTCGATGTTGGACAAGGTCATCCCGCCCAGGAGGGCGCGGGTCTCGATGACCATGCGGCCGTTGGCGGTGTACGTGGACGGGCGAATCTCCGCGATGGCGAAATCGCCCTCGTACTTGCCTTCGGCGTACTGGTCGAGTTCGGCGTTCTTCACGACGAACTCGCCGATGGAGGTCGCAAGGCGCCCGACGTTGAAGTCGCCGTTGCGGCCGTGAATGGTCTTGATGGCCAATTGGCCGGGAATGGTGATCATGAAGAACTCCTGCGGACGAAGCTGCGATCACGCACACGGCCGTCATGGTGACGGTCGCATGCGCACGCGAGTGGGAAGAAGACAAGGCCCCGGGGGTCGGGGCCTTGCGGATCAGAACGACTCGGCAACTTCCAATGCGGGGGCATCGGCAGTAGCTTCGTCGGCAGCTTCGGCGGCGGGCCTGGCGGGCTCTGACACAGCGGCTTGCGGCTCGGCGGACGTCGCGGGGACCGTGTTGCGCACGTCGCGGTCGTCGGCATCGGTCGGCTTGGGCTCGGCTTTGTAGACGAGCTTGCCATCGACCTTGATCCAACTGACGAACAGCAGGCGGGCCTTGAGGCTCACCCCCTGCTCGCCGGCACGCTTGCCCTTGGAGTAGGTGAAAGTGTCGGTCCACAGGTCGCCCAGGCGGAAGCCGATCATCACCTTCTTCTCGGCATCGACCGCTTGGATGCAGCGGCGCACCAGGTGCTGCGCTTCGGAGCCCGAGACGCGCGTGTCGAAACGCACGTAGGCCACGTCGTCGCTGGGGCCGTTGAGCGCCGCGATGTCGCAGGCCAGGAACGCATCGCCTTTCTTGGGCTTCACTTCGCGGATGCGATTGAGATACCCGAGGCCGGTGATGTGCAGGTCGAAGAAGGACTTTTCGGTGGAAGTGGTCATGGTGAATCTCCTGAGAACAAAGAGGCGGAGACACACCCGACCCAAGGCGGGGAAGGTGTGGAACCCCCGCGTGGGTTGAGGAACAGCTTGGGTGGCATCACCATCGGGAGAACCGATGGCCGTTCGCGCTGGGATGCCGGGGCGAACTGGTGTGATCAACGCGGTCGGAACCGCGTCGCAGTCTTGAAGATCGAGACTGCCTGGGCATGCTGCTGACGGGTGTCAGCGGAACATGGTGGGAAGCGTGGCGCCAGGTGCGCGTCTGTGCGAGCGGCAATCGGCATCGGCTGCTGTCCGCATTGGTAGCCGGGGCAAGGTCTGACACCCACTGCGCTTCCCACAGCAGCTTGGGCATGCGCGGCGCTTCGGGCGTGTCCGGGCGAGGCCGGCGCGCACGGTTCCAGTTGCCGCCGCCACTCAGCCCGACCAGACACCAGCAGGCCACGCGCAGGCTGGCGCCGCCCTCACCCGCAGCGTGTAGGTGATCAGGCGCACGTAGCCCAGCGCCCGCGCCGTTCGTACACAGCCGTGTGACTTCGAGCGTCCATGGACCAGTTCCTTCAGGTAGAAGGACAGGGAGTTACGGGCCACGTCGAGTTGGTCGGCGAGGACGCTAGGCGTCAGTCCTTCGGGGCCGGCGGCCACCAGGGCGCAGAATGCGCGCAGGCGCTGTATATGGGGCATGGCACCGAGGGCGAAACAGCTTGGGTCTCGTTCATATTCGATAATTCAGCACTTATCGAATAAATGGATGCAGCCGGACAACCAATCCATGCGGGCATCCCGGGGCTCTGCAGTCAGGCTCGCGAACTGCGTGCCCAATTCCCCCTGCCGTCCGTCACGGTTGGCGGAGAGAACGATGGATCTCACGCGGGCCGAGGATGCTGGGCCTTTACCGAGTTCAGAGCGAAGCCTGCCAGGGCAATAGCAAGCACGACGGCTTGTGCGATGGTGGTCTCGGCAGATGGATAGACCCCAAGCACTTCGATGCGCGGCCAATGGATCGGGCTGGCGCTCAACCAGCCCGCCTCCTGGAGACCCGCAACACCCTTGCCTGCGAGCACGACGGCGAGCACTACCACCAGGAGCGAGCTGAGGCTGAAGAACTTGCCGATGGGCATGCGGGCGCTGGTGCGCAGCATGAGCCACGCGAGGACCGCGAGGATGGCCACCCCGCCCAGCAGCCCGTAGAGCAAGGCGCCATTGTTACCGTCGCCGGCCAGCGCCGAGTAAAAGAGCACGGTCTCGAAGACTTCCCGGTAGACCGCGATGAACGACAGCGCGAACAGCGCCCATGCCGAGCGTCGAGTCATTGCTGCGGAGAGCTTTTCCTTCAGGTAGGCCTGCCATTTGCCGGCCGTGCTTTTCTGGTGCATCCAGAGGCCGACACTCAAGAGGACGATGGCGGCGAAAAGGGATGACACCCCTTCGGTCACCTCCCGGCTGGCACCGCTGATGCTCACGAAGTAGGTGGCCACGGCCCAGGTCAGGCCGCCGCAGGCCAGCGCGACGATCCAGCCGCCGTGGACGTAGGCCAAGACATCGCGCCGCTCGGCCTTCTTCAGGAAAGCGAGCATGCCGACGACGATCAGCAGCGCTTCCACGCCTTCGCGCAGCAGGATGGTGATCGACGCAATGAAGGTGGTCAGCGGGTCGGCCTTGTCCGCCCCCAGTTCGGTATCAACCTGGGCGAAGAGGTAGTCCAGCTTCTGCGCCGTGGCGTCGGCCTGTTCCAGCTTGCCGCTGGCGAGCGCGCCGCGATAGGCCAGCATGGCGTTTTCCACCGCGGTGAGCAGCGCCTGATTGCGTGCGCGCAAAGCGGCTTCGAGCGGCTCGAAGCCATCCAGATAGGCGGACAAGCCCAAGCGCGTCGCCTTGGCCTGGTCGCCTGCGCGGGCTGCGGCAAGGCTCTCCTGCAGGCGCGTGCGGGCCAGGCCCAGCCCACCCGTGCCGCTGGCTGCGACCGTCACCTCCGGGTGGCTGCGGACGTAGGCAGTCAGGTCGCGTGCCGCGTCTGGCGTCATCCGTTCGGACAAGGCCGCCTCCGTCAACGTTGCCGCGGCAGCCAGATCGGGAAAAACGGCCTTGGCGGCAGCGTCCTTGCCCCAGGCCTGCTCACCGCGCGTGCGCATGGCGTCGTCGTGCGACAGTGTCCCGGCGAAAAATGCCAATGCCCACCGATCCTCGTCGGGGAGCGTAGCGAAACTGGGCATCGACGTGCCGGTCACGCCTTGAGAAACGACCTGGTACAGCGCGAGCACACTGCGCGAACGTGCACGTTCATGATCGGTGAACGCGATCGGCGGCGGGTCGAGTTTGGCACCGAGTGGGCCATCGCCCCGGCCGGTGGCCCCGTGGCAGGCTGCGCAATTGGCCTCGAACAGCACTTTGGCGCGCGCGAGATCCGGCGCCTTGGCCGGCGCGAGTGGGAACGGATAGGCCTTCACCAGTGCCGCGGCCAACGCATGAGCGCTGTCGGCTACGGCCTTGGCGTCGGCTTTCGCGGCGATGAGATCGCCGAGCGCTTTGGCTTGCCGTTGCAGGTCCGGGAGTGCTGGAGTGCTCGGCAGTGCCGCGAGTTGCTGCGCCGCCGTCGCAGCAAACTCCTTCATTTCCTCGTACTCGCTGGCCTTTTGAACCTTGCCATCGCTGACCGCGCCGCCGTAGTCGACCGCGAGGTAGTCCAGCAACTGCCAGGTCTGCTTGGCCTGGTCGCTGGCGGCAGGGTCGGCCGCCCAGGCAGGAGAAGCGGACCACAGCGCAAGCAGCGCGGCCATTGCCAGGAATCGTCTGGCGCAAGGAAGGAGTATTTTCATGTTGTAGTGGTGTTATTGATTCTCGTTTCACCGATGGCTCGCATTGCGGCTCGGGATGAAGGTGGTCCGACGCTGCGAAGCGAGGACGGGCGGGCCGCGAGGCCCGCAAACCCGTTCAGCCCTTTTCGGCAGCGCCCGTGCCGGGCGAGTGCAGCAGGCGAAGCCCATTGAAAACAACCGCGAGACTGGCACCCATATCGGCCAGGATCGCGAGCCACAGGCTGGCATGGCCAGTGAACGCCAAGACCATGAAAACGGCCTTGGTGCCCAGGGCAAACACGATGTTGGCCGTCAGAATGCCGGCTACGCGCTGCGACAGCCGGATGAATTCCGGCAGCTTGCGCAGGTCGTCCTGCATCAGCGCCACATCGGCGGTCTCGATCGCGGTGTCCGTTCCGGCCGCACCCATTGCGAAACCGATGCTCGACTTCGCCAACGCGGGCGCGTCGTTGACGCCATCGCCCACCATGCCGACCGGGCCGCGCGCCAGCATGGCGTCGATGGCTTGCAGCTTGTCTTGCGGCAGCAGTTCACCCTTTGCATTGGCGATGCCCACCAAGCCTGCCACCGCCAGGGCGGTCTTGGCATTGTCGCCCGTCAGCATGACCGGCTCGATGCCGAGCGACTTCAGCTCCGCGACAGCCTGGCGGCTGGTCTCGCGTACGGTATCGGCGACACCCAGCACCGCCAGAACCTCGCGGTCCGTTGCCAGCACCACGGCTGTCTTTGCCTGGAGTTCCAATGCGTCGAGCTGCGCTTCCAACGCGGGCGAGCAGATGCCCAGCTCTTCGATCAACCGATGGTTGCCGACGTAGTAGGTGCTGCCGTCCACATTTCCCTTGACGCCGCGGCCGGGAAGCGCCTCGAACTGCTCGACGGCGGCCAGCGGCGCATCGCCGTGCCCCGCAACGATGGCCGTGGCCACGGGATGTTCCGAGAGCGCATCGATGCTCGCGGCGAGCCGCAGCGCCTCGTCCTTCGCCACGGCGCCCTGTGGAATGATGTCCGTGAGTGCGGGACGCCCGTGGGTCAAGGTTCCGGTCTTGTCCAGGGCCACCGACTTCAAGTGCCGCCCCTGTTCGAGGTAAAGCCCGCCCTTGACGAGAATGCCCCGGCGCGCAGCGGCTGCCAGGCCGCTGACGACCGTGACCGGCGTGGAGATCACGAGAGCACATGGGCAAGCGATGACCAGCATCACCAGCGCCTTGTAGACCCATTCGAACCAGGGTTGCCCGAAAACGAGCGGAGGAATGACCGCAACGGCAAGTGCCACCGCAAACACCGCGGGCGTGTAGATGCTGGCAAACCTGTCCACGAAGCGTTGCGTGGGCGCGCGCTGTCCCTGCGCCTCCTGGACTGAGCGCGCGATGCGGTCCAGCGTCGTCTCGCCCTTGCGCGAAGTGACGCGGAACTCCAGCGTGCCGCGCTCGTTGATGGTGCCGGCGAACACCGTGGCACCGGCGGCTTTCTCCACCGGCATGCTTTCGCCGGTGATCGGTGCCTGGTTCACTGACGACTGGCCTGCGACGACTTCGCCGTCCAGCGCGATGCGTTCGCCCGGACGCACGCGCACGACGCTTCCAAGGGATACCGTGTCCGCCTTGACTTCGCGCCACTGCCCGTCGGGCTGGCGCACCAGGGCGCTCTCGGGCGCGAGGTCCATCAGTTTGCGGATCGCATTGCGGGCCCGGTCCAGGCTCAATACCTCGATCATTTCGGCAATGCCAAAGAGCCAGATGACCACCGCCGCCTCGGGCCACTGGCCGATCAGCGCCGCGCCGATGACGGCGACCGTCATCAGCAGGTTCATGTTCAGCGAGCGCGTCTTCAGCGCGATCCAGCCCTTCTTGAGGGTCTCGACCCCACCCAGGCCGATGGCAGCAAGACACGCAAGAACGATGGGCCAGGATGCTTCGGGCACACCCGCGAAGACCATGGCCTCTGCGCCCAGCGCCAGTACGCCGGAGATCGCCATGCGAATCCATTGCCCACGCGCAATGCCGGTGCCGAAGTCACGGGGGGCGGACGATACCGGGGCGGAGGCGCTTTGGAGCACAGGGGCCATTCCGAGCCGCTCGATCGCCGTCGTCACCGGAGCCAGGTCGGCAAGCTCGTGGCTCACGGTCAGCGTGCGGCCCATCAGGTTGAAATCCAGGGCCTTCACCCCAGGCATGCCTTCGAGCGCCTTGCGCAGCAAACCTTCCTCGGTCGGGCAGTCCATCTTCTCGATGAGGTACACGGCCCGGCCCTGCGGCTCGCCGCTGCCATTGCGCTCGATGCTGGCCTTCATGCCGACGTCGTTGAGCGCCCTGAGGATCGGTGCGGGGTCCGGCAGATGGTGCCGGACATCGAGCCGTCGTCCCATCAAGTCGAAATCCAGCCGTTCGATGCCCTCGACCGCGCCGAGGCGCTTGCGGATCGTTGCCTCTTCGGTGGGGCAATCCATATTGGAAATGAAGAAGCGCGTGGCATTTCCAGCCGACGGGGCCGCGGCCTGCGGCGCCGCGTCGCTGACGGCAAGGGTTTCGGCACCGAATGGCATGCCATCCGCCGGTTTTTCCACGGGCTTCATACCCAGGTTCTCGATGGTCCGGGCAATCGGGGCTGTATCGGTCAGCGAGTGGGACACCGTCAGCCTGTGGGCCGTCAGATCGAAGTCCACCGCCTGTACCCCCTCCAGTGGCTCCAGCACTGCGCGCAACTGGCGCTCTTCGCTGGAGCAATCCATTTCCTGGATGAAGTAGACGACCTGCTGGGGAGCCGCCTGCACCGCCGCGTGCATGCCGATGTCGTGCAGGGCACGCAGGATGGCGTTCTGGCCTGCGGCCTCGTGCGTCACTTCCAGGCGGCGCCGCGCCAGATCAAAGGCCATTCCCCGGATGCCATCGATTTTTCTCAGGCGCTCGCGGATCTGGGCCTCCTCGCTGGGGCAGTCCATGTTGGCGATGGCAAAGCCCGTCACGACCGGCTCTGCGGTCATCGTCCCCGTCACCCCTATCGCCCCCGCCGAGCACCCGCAGGCTGTGCCGCAGGATGTTTGCGTCATTGTGTTGTCCATTGATTGGTTCTCAGCTTCCGGGCTTTTCGGCATCGCGCCACGCGCGCCTGTCCCATGTGCTCACGCACTCGCCAGCGGCCCCGCACGCACGTGCTTGATCCGCAAGCCGACTCAGGGCACATTAAGAACCCTAAAGTAGGTTGAGAGTCAAGAGTAAACCCGCAAGGGGTATCGGGGAAATGCAAGATGAAAATCGGTGAGCTGGCCAGTGCGACGGGGGTGCAGATCCCGACGATTCGCTTCTACGAGCAAGAGGGGTTGCTGCCGCCTGCGGCGCGCACGGGAGGCAACTACAGGTGCTATGACGAGTCGCATGTCCAGCGGCTGGCGTTTGTGCGGCATTGCCGTTCACTGGACATGAACCTCGACGATGTTCGGGTGCTCCTTAAATTCAAGGATCACCAGCGCGGCCCCTGCGATGAGGTCAATGAACTGCTGGACAAGCACATCCTGCAGCTCACCAAGCGCATCGAGGAATTGAGGTCTCTGGAGAGGCAGCTAGTCGCGCTCAGAGCACAATGCTGTGCGGGTCAGGTCGCCGAGCGGTGCGGAATACTCGATGGCCTGACGATAGCGTCGCAAAAGCAGTAGCCGCAAACGGATGCAAGAAGAAGACTTCCCGCCGCGAGGATGGGAAGCCGCATGGGGACGCAGAGGGGTCAGTGCGAGACCGGCTTGCTGCCCGACAGGCGCTGCACGCGGATGAGGCGCCAGGTGCCGTCGTCGATCAGCCGCTCCAGCGTCTGGCCCAGCGTGTCGAAGAACACTTCATCGACCCGCTCGACCAGCTCGCCTTCGCGATGCAGCTCCACCGCGTAGGTGTCGAGGCCGCGTTCGTAGAGCACGGTGACGCGCCCCTGGAACTTCGCCGAAGCGACGGTGAAGCCGATGGCCGGCGGCGTGGCGATGATGTTGCTGGGGCTCGGATCGACCACCGTGAAGTCCCGCGCGCCGGCATCCACCAGCAGGTGCGTGATGCGGCGGAAGCCATCGGGCGCGGGCAACTGCTCCAGTTGGTGGATCAGCTCCTGCAACTCGGGGCACTGCGGCTCCGCGATCGGCAGCTTGGCCGGCGCCGAGCCCAGGATGAACCGCTTCACCGTGTAGGCTTGGCCGCCAGCAGTGAACTCGGTGCTTTCCTCGGGCGTGTCCGCGCGCAGGCCGTCGAAGCGGCGCCGCGCATACGGTTCGACCTGCACCTTGGCGCCTTCGTCGGGCACGTCGGTGACGAGCGCCTTGTCGAGCACCGCGAACTCGGCCCGGCCCGTCTTGACGACGATGGCCTCGTCGGTGGTGGCGATGACCTTGTAGTCATCGCCGGTCGGTGCCTGCTCCAGGCGATCAAGCCGCGCATCCAGGTCGAGGATGCTCTGGTGCACGTCGCGGGCGATGCTCAGCGCGGAAGGTCTTCCGGCCGGCTTGCGTGCATCGAGCACCGAAAGGACTTCAGCGGGCGATGGGTAGCGGCAGTCAGGACCGTACTCGACAGGGAACACCTCGCGCCCGGTCAATCCGGTGTTCGGAGTTCCGCATGCTGACATGCAGCACATACTCGTCGGGCACATCGTGGCCGGCGTAGTCGAACACCACGATGCGCGGCTTGCGCACGTCGGCCGGCCAGCCTTCGAGGATGACCGCATCGATGTCGTCGTCGGTCACGAGCAGACCGATGGAAAAGTCAGGGGACATGAATCACTCCTTTCAAGAAAAGGAGGGACATGGCCCCATGCAGGGACGCATGTCCCTCGTGGGGTAGGAAGAAAAGAAGAACGTCGGCAGGCCGCAGCGCGGCTCACCAGCCGTTGTAGTTCAGCGTCAGGTCGGCGATGACCTTGCGCCGTTCCAGGTCGAGGCCACCCAAATCGGACAGACCCTCGAAGCCACAACGCTTGAGCATCGCGCCGCCCTCGCGGGCGTTGTAGAAGCTCACCATCGCGGACAGGAACATCCGCTGGCCGCTGCTCAGGACGCCGAGGGCGTCGTTGAGCATCAGCAGCTTCGGCCGCAGATCCCACTTGGTCGTGGCACGCTGCAGGCCTTCGCGGGTGCCGTCGCCGAACCATTCGGCTCCGGCGATGTGGACGCCGCGTTTCCACGCCTCGAAGAAGGCTTGGGGCGCGGCGGCGAAGTGCTGGTGTTCCAGCTCGATCTGATCAAGTACCTCTTGAGGCAGTGCACGGTTCATGACATGGGCTCCTGGTGGTTGGACATCACGGGTGGAGGCGCTGCTGCCAGCGGCCCGTTTGCAGGGCGTGCTCGGCGGCGTGGTGCGAGCGGAAGTAGCTGACCGACTCGCGCGAGACCGGACCGTCCGCATCGGCGGTGCCGATGTAGTGGCCGGCCGCGCTGCACAGCACCTGCAGGGGCAGGCGCTTGCCGACGTAGGCCAGGGCCTGGTAGCCGATGGATTCGGCGCGGGCCTGTTCAGCACTCAAAGGTGCCGATGCGAACGCAAGGGACATGGGTTTCTCCTGGTGGTTGAAGACCGGGAGCACCACGCCCTGTCGGGAGCGGATACCTCCCGAAGGGTTGAACATGAAAAGCACCCGCGTCGTGGCGACGCGCGTCCGCGGTGGTCGGTGCGAAGCGGACTGGATCGGTCAACGCGGCGAACCGCGTTGCAGCCTTGAGGACCGGGGCTGCCAGGGCATGGTGCTGACGACCGTCAGCGACACATGCGGGAAGAATGAAAGCGCGGCGGCACTCCGTCGCTGATCAAACGGAACCGAACGCCGTCCGGTTTGGGCCGAACGCTAGCAAGAGCAGCGATGCACGATTCCGTTCGCCCACGACAAGGCGCCGAAGCCCCAAAGGACTTCGGCTGGAGAGGAATCAATCCACCTGTGGGCTGCAAGCAGGCCAGGCCGTCGTCAAAGCCATTCGCTGCGTCAGCAATCGCACCCGGCCCGTTTCGTGGCTGGGGCCGGCATCCTCTGGCGTGTATCCACACACAAAGGGAACCCGTTGTTTCGCCGGCGGGCACCGGCACCGAATACCGTCGACCGCAAGCGGTCTCCTGGCACCTCGCAGCCCTGCGGCCGAAGGCGTCAGGAGACCGCTCGCGGATGGACGCAAGCACCTCGATCAGCGGAACCGCGTCGAACGCGATTCGGGGGAGCAATGACCTTCTCGTCCTGCAAGCCGTGATCGGCCCATGCAGGACGCGCGCACCGTTGCAGAAGGGGACGCGCGCTGGGGAGTCCCGCGGGGGCGCGGGAGGTTTGCCTCGCCGTCGGCAGCAGCCGGCGTGGCAGAGGGAAACTTGGGCGTCAGTTCGCCTTTGGGCGCCGACGCGGTGTGCTGGATGTTCGGCTGGATGCGCCGCGCTTGCCGGCCGCGGCTTCTTCGACCGGCTGCGTGCCCTTGCAGTCCGGGTAGCGGCTGCAAGACCAGAACGCACCGCTCTTGCCGCTGCGCTGGCGCATCGGTGCGCCGCATTGCGGGCAGCTCGGTGCGGGCGGCAGTTTGAGGTCGAGCGTGGCGCTGCGGTACTGCTGCACGAGTTGAGCGACCCAGCTCGACTGCTTGGCGATGAAAGTGTCCAGCGTCATCTGGCCGCCCTCGATCATGTCCAGCGCCTGCTCCCACACCGCCGTCGTGCCTGGGTCGGCGATGGCCGCCGGCACGGCGTCGATCAGCGTGAAGGCCGCATCCGACGCGCGGATGGCTCGGCCCTTCTTCAAGAGATAACCGCGGGCCAGCAGCCCGCTGATGATGTTGGCGCGCGTCGCCTCGGTGCCGATGCCCGTGGTGTCCTTGAGCTTCTGCTTCAGGCGCGGGTCGGTCACGAGCTTGGCGACGCCCTTCATGGCCTTGACCAGCTCGCCCTGCGTGTAAGGCTTGGGCGGCAGCGTCTTCAACGCCTTCAGTTCGACCTGCCCGACCTGGCAAGCGGCGCCAAGTTGTAGCGCAGGCAACACCTGTCCGCGCTGCGCGTCCTCGCCGTCGGTGTCGTCGGGCACCGGCGCCGCCAGCACCTGACGCCATCCGGCCACCGCGATCTGCTTGCCGACCGCGACCAGCGACTGCCCGCCGCACGTGAGCTGCGCCACCGTCCGGTCGAACTCGTGATGCGGCAGGAACTGTGCGAGGTAGTGGGCGCGGATCAGCCGGTAGACGGCCAGCTCCTTGTCGCTCATCGCCGAGAGATTGGCCGGCTCCAGCGTGGGGATGATGCCGTGGTGCGCCGTGACCTTGCCGTCGTTCCAGGCCCGCGAGCGCTGGTTGCGGTCCAGGCGGTCGATCAGCGGCCGCAGACTGGGATCGGTCTTGACCAGGCTGTCGAGCACGGCCGGCACGTCGGCCAGCATGCTCTCGGGCAGGTAGCCCGAATCCGAGCGCGGATACGTCGTCGCCTTGTGCGTCTCGTACAGCGCCTGGGCAATGTCCAGCGTCTCCTGCACGTCGAGGCCCAACTGCTTGGAGCACACTTCCTGCAAGGTGCCGAGGTCGAACGGCAGCGGCGGGCCTTCGCGCACGCGCTCGGTCTCCACCGATAGCACCTGGGCGGTGCCGGCCGCGCGCAGGCGTTCGGCGGCCTGCTGCGCCACCGGCTGCTGCAAGCAGCGACCGGCGTCGTCGGTGCTGCCCTGTGGCGGCGTCCAGCTTGCGACGAAGGACTGGCCCGCATGCGAAAGCGCGACCTCGATGGCCCAGAACGGCACGGAGACGAAGCGCGCGATCTCGCGATCACGGTCCACGACCAGCTTGAGCGTGGGCGTCTGCACACGCCCGACCGACAGCACACCGTTGTAGCCGGACTGGCGCCCGAGCAACGTGAACAAGCGGCTCAGGTTCATCCCGATCAGCCAGTCGGCACGCGATCGGGCGAGCGCGGAGAAATACAGCGGCAGTGTCTCGGCGGACGGCTTGAGCGTGCTCAGGGCCTTGCGGATCGACGCATCGTTGAGGGCCGACAGCCACAGCCGCTGGATCGGGCCACGGTAGCTGCACAGCTCGATGATCTCGCGGGCGATCATCTCGCCCTCGCGGTCGGCGTCGGTGGCGATCACCAGCTCGCCCGCCTTGGCAACGAGCTGCTGCACGACCTTGAACTGCGCCGCGGTCGCCGCTTTGGGCTCGACACGCCAACGCTCGGGAAGAATGGGCAGTTGCTCGATGGCCCAGCGCTTGTACTGCTCGCCGTAGCCTTCGGGCGGAACCGCTTCGACCAGATGACCGATGCACCAGGTCACGACGACACCCGCACCGCTGTAGCAGCCGTTGCCGCGTTGGCCGGCGCCCAGCACACGGGCGATGTCCTTGCCCTGGGACGGCTTTTCGCACAGGTATACGCGCATGAAGCCTCCTGGGTATGCGTGACGGTCATTAAGTGACCATCAGCATCTCCAGTCGCCAAGCACGCCGCAGCAACTAACGCGGTAGTGCTGCTCACCAGATTGAGCGTCGGGCGCGCGAAGAAGGTCGGGTGCTGATAATATAGTCCCCTACACTATATTTCCCCGGTTCCCTCCATGTCGCACACCACCCGCCAGAAGGAAAAGCTGATTGCCCGCGTCCGCCGTATCAGGGGTCAGCTCGAAGGAGTCGAGCGTGCCTTGGAAGCGGAGGCGTCCTGCGCCGAAGTTCTTCGCCAGATCGCATCCGTCCGCGGCGCAGTGAGCGGGCTGACGGCCGAAGTGATGGAGGACCACTTGCGCGAGCACGTGATCGACGCATCAAGCGACACCGATCGCCGCCAGGGAGGCGAGGAAATGATCGAGGTCATCCGGGCCTACATGAAATGAACTCCAAGAGGATTGATGAATGAGCGCGCAGAACCAAGCCACGACGAGCCACGATCACAATTTTCTCGGTAGCGACCATCAGCGCAATGAGCGCAAGGTGTGGTTGGTGATCGCGCTCACCGCCAGCATGATGGTGATCGAGATCGTGGCCGGCAGCGTCTATGGGTCGATGGCGCTGGTCGCCGATGGATGGCACATGTCCACGCACGCCGGCGCCATGCTGATCACGGCATTGGCTTACCGCTATGCGCGGCGCCATGCCGGCAATCCCCGCTTTACCTTCGGTACGGGAAAGCTCGGCGACTTGGCCGGCTTCGCCAGCGCCGTGGTACTGGCATTGATCGCGCTGCTGATCGCCTGGGAAAGCTTCGTGCGCCTTGCCAATCCGATTCCCATCAGTTTCGGGCAGGCGATCGCGGTGGCCATCGTGGGCCTTGCGGTCAACTTGGTCAGCGCCTGGGTGCTGAAAGACGACCATGCGCACCATCACGGCCACTCGCATGGTCATTCGCACGACCATGACCTGCACGGTCACACGCATGAGCACGGCAAAGTCCAGGACAACAACCTGCGCGCCGCTTATTTGCACGTGCTGGCCGATGCCCTGACCTCGATCCTGGCGATCATCGCGCTGCTGCTCGGCCGCAGCTATGGCTGGCTGTGGGCTGATCCGCTCATGGGCATCGTGGGCGCGCTGGTGATCGCGCGCTGGTCGTGGGGATTGATTCAAGATGCTGGAAGCGTGCTGCTCGACGCGGCGCCAGAAGGCGAAGAGGTTCGGCAAGAAATCCAGGAGGCGATTGCGCCCACTGGCGATCGGATCACCGACCTTCACGTCTGGCAGGTCGGCCCCGGCCATTTCGCGGCAATCGTCGCCTTGGTTGCAAGAGAACCCAAGGCGCCCGCCCATTACAAGACGCAGCTCGCCCACATCCATGAGCTGTCGCATGTCACCGTGGAAGTGCAAGCGGGGGCGGCCTAGACGCTGCAGCAGGCCGAGAGAGATGCTGTTTCGGGCGGGCGGCTGGAACCCGGTGGAACACCATGGAGCTATCCCCAGGGGATAGCTGGTGCATGGCGGGCGTCTGACGGTTGCTACAGCCGCCCTCGGGCGCAGCGGTGCTGCCGGGCGATGGGCGAGCTACTGCCCGCCGGCCGGCTTGGCGCTGAGCGTCACCGACTCGATGCGGTACGGCAGGATGCCCACGCGCCGGGCCTCGATCTTGAAGGTCGTGCGCTCGTTCTCGTCGGCGTCCTCCCATTCGTCCTTCACCGTGCGGCCTTCCACCAGCACGCGCATGCCCTTCTGGTACAGATCTTTCCAGTGGTCGGCGTCGCGATGCCACAGCTCCACCGGCGCCCAGAAGCCGCCGCGGTCCTCGAACTCGCCGTCCTTCTTCGGGATCGGGTTGTCGAAATAGACGTTCAGGCGCAGCAGCCGGCGCGGCTCGCCGTTGCCGTTGGGGAATTCGCGGTAGTCCGGCGCAGAACCGATGTTGCCCTCGCCGACGAAGTGCGTGCTCATGGTGACTCCTTGGGGGTGGTGGATGGAACGGACGCGGCATGCCCGTGGACACGCCGCAGGTAAGCCGCTTCGGCCTGCGCGGCCTTGCTGGCGCATTCCTGGGCCTGGCGGCCCAGCGTGTGAAGGAGGCTGATCTGCATGTTCAAGGCGATGCGCTGCAGCTCCATCGCGTACAGGTCGTCGATCAGCGAGGCCGGCGTCGCCGGGCGCTCGAGCAGCGATTTCCACAGGGCCACGCCCATCGAGGAACGGTCGTGGTTGCGCCAGCGCAGGAAGGTCGTGCCTGCACCAGTGGTCTGCTGGGCCAGTTGCACGTCGAGCAGCGAGAAGGGATAGGCCCGCGCCTGTTGCAGCACGCGCCGCTGTGCCAGGCCGATCAAGTCGTCGCGCAGCGCGGTGCACTGGTTGGCCCAGACCTCCAGACCCTTACCTTTAAAAGGCTGTAAAAGGCCTTTTAGGTAGCCCGAGTGTTCCAGGCGTTGGAAGTCCGCCTGTTCCAGCGGCAGGAAGCGCGCCGGTTGGCCGGTGGAAGACGATGCCGTCATGCCTTCGTGCCTTCGCCGCCATGGTCGTGATCCTGGTTGTGGTCGTCGTCCGCCACGTCGGCTGCGCCAGCGACGGGTGCGGCATCAGCGGCTGCACCAGGCTTGCCCGCCCGACGGGCGATCGGTGGCGCAAAGCGCGAGCGACGCGTGCCTTCGAGCACGTCCTGCGGCAGTTCGCCGAACTTCTCCAGCGCCGCCCGCGCTACCGCGTTCTTCGAGGCGAAGTCGTCGCGCGTCGCGCCGGAGTAGCGGTACTGCTGTGCCAGCGAGAACAGGCTGCGCAGCGCATGCGCGCCGTCGTTGAGCCAACGTTCCAGCGTGCTGCGGTCGATCAGCGCGGTGTGGTGGGCGAGGATCAGCCTGCGCGCCAGGTCGTCGTAGTCGGCCAGCAGGTACACCGCCATGAAGCCGAGCTGCGCATTGACGAACAACGGCAGCCTTACGGGCTGCACGTTCATGTTCTCACCGAGCGACAGTGCGGGCGGCACATCGGCCAGCGCTTGATCAACCTGCTCGCGCAACGCCTGCAAGCTCGTCTTGGTCTGCGTCAGCTTGTCCTCGATGCGGAGCATCCACCAGTCCGAGTAGGGATCGTCCTGCTCGGCACCGCGCTTCATCTTGTTCATCACGCTGATGTAGCCGTTGAGACCGATGATCCCGGGCCGGCCCTCGGCGGGCGCTCGGCCATGCCAGATGCGTGAAGCGTGGTGGGTGTGCAGCGTCAGCGACATCGCGCTGCGCAGCGATCCGAGATTCAACTGGAGGGGCTGCTGGGGCTCGTTGGCCATGGTGACGACTCGCGGTAAGGGAACGAGCCGCCAGCATCTGCATCGCCGGGAAGGGCGTCAGTCAACAAACCGCAGCGGGTGCGTCCCCGGTTGTCGTCACTGAAGGCCGCGTGTTCCGGCTATCCCCTGGGGATAGGTCCGCGCCGGGCTGTGACGGCGTGAGCCAAAGCCGATGGCTGGAAGGCTTCGTGTCCCAGCTATCCCCAGGGGATAGCCGTTCAGGAGTCGTCGAGCGTCGAGCGCAGCTTCGCCAGGTAAGCCCGCGCCGCCTCGCGGCCGGGACCGTTGGATGGAGGCGGTTGCGGTGCGGAGGGTGCAGGTGCGGCTGGCCGTGGCGGCGGTGACGGCGCAGGCGGCGTCGATGCCGAACCGCCTTCGCCGGCCCAGGCCTTGAACTCGCCGCGGATCGCCTTCTGGATGATGCCGAAGAGGTAGCCGGCCGGGTTGCGCACCGCGCTGTTGCGGCAGCGAGCGTCCCATTCATCCAGCACCGCCTGCCGCAGCGATTCGTCCACCTGCTGCAAGGCCACCATCGCGCCGCTTTGCTGCTCGTCCTTCAAGCGCAGCAGGCGCTCAGGCAGGCGCAGGTTCTGCAACGCCTTCGCGCGCGGTACTGTACGTACTTCACTATGATTTTCTTTACGTACTGTACGGTCCTCCTTCGGATTCCGAAGTGAGCCGTCTGGCGCGGGTTTCAGCCCTGCTTCGGATTCCGAAGACGGGCCATCGAGATTCCGAAGCAGGCCGTCCTGGCCTTCTTCGGATTCGTGATCCACAGGCGCTTGTGGATAACTCGCATCGGCCCATTCGTTGCGGGCCATGCGCTGTGCCAGCACCTGCAGCCGCGTGGGCAGCGTGCGGCCGTTGAGCATCGGGTCTTCGGCGATCTCGCGCAGCGTGTTCATGCCGACAATCTGCACCGCCTTCGCGGCATGGGTCAGCGCCTGGCTGACCAGGCCGAGGTAGTCGGGGTCGAGCTGCATCGCCTCGAAGGGCGTCAGCGGTTCGTCGTGCAGCACGTAGAGGTTGCCCAGGATGCGTCCGGTCTTCGGGTCGCGGCGCCGTCGTACCAGGCTCAGCCAGCGCGTCAGCCGCAGCAGCGTCAGGGCGCGCGCCACGGTCTCGTGCGAGGCCTGCGCCGCGCAGGGCATCGAGGCGAGATAGGGCCGGAGCTGGTCGTAAGTCGGGAATGCCGTCACGCCGTCGCTCTGGAGTTGCAGGCGGAACACCTGCCAGGCGTTGCGCTCCAGCGGCGTCAGGCGCCGGTCGAGGAACAGCGCGCGCGGCACGCTCTCATGCCGGTTGCCGCTGTAGAGGAAGCCGTCGCTGACCGGCGCGGCCTGCGCCGCAGGAGCAGCGCCGCGCTGGGCTGGCGGTGCCGGTGGCACCAGTTCCCGCAGCGCGTCGTCGAACAGTGCCGACAGCGCCACGGGGCCATCGCGCCGGGGTGCGCCGCCGGTCGCCATCGCCTACGCCAGCCCCTGGTCGATCCAGTTGCGTATCGCCGACCAGATCACCGACATCGGCAGACTCAAGGTCTCGGCCAAGTCCATGGTCAGCGCCAGCATCGCCACCTCGTCGTCCAGCGCGATGCCGCGCTCGGTGACGCCGGCCTTCCACTGCTTCCACAGCGCCGTGTCCTGCGCCTCGTCCAGCACCGGATGCCGCCCCTTGCGCTTGGGCAGGCCAAGGATGTCACGGCGCAAGGCCACCTCCTGGTGCGTCAATCCGTAGAAGCGGCTGACCATCTCCGTGCTGGCGCCCAGGCGCAGCATGCGGTCGACCGTGGCGATCTCGCGCTCCACGTCGTGCACCTGACTCAGCAATCGTTTGAGCACTTCGCGGTTCACCGACACCGAGCACCACGAGACGGTGGCATTGACCAGCATGCTCACGAGTTCGGGATGCTTGAGCGCATCCAGTTCTTCCTCGCCGAAGCCCATGGCCTTGCAGCGTCGCAGTTGCCCGTTGCGCAGGTCGTGCAGCGCCTGCGCGATCACGGCCTGGTTGAGCGGGTGCGGTGCGGACATGGCCGGTCTCCGCTCAGGCGCCGTGGCCGGAGGCGCTGGCGCCGGCTTCCAGGTCCACAAGCCGACGCGCTAGGCGCAGCAGCCGGAACAGCTTGACCAGCCCGGCATCGCTCAGGCGCGGATACGCGCCGCCGCCATACAGCAAGGGCGCCAGGTCATCGGCCAGCCGGGCGCGGTCGAGCCCGACTGCGGCACGTGCGGTGCACAGCGCCTGCAACAGCGTCAGCACCGCCCGCGCGAACGGTGGCATGGCGCGCGCGGCCGGCGGCGCCACGTAGGCGAAGCCGATGCCGCCGTCGCTGGGCTCGACCTGCTCGGCCACACCGGCTTCCTCTGCGATCTCGCGCGCGAACTGCGCGATGTGCACGCGCAGCCGATCCGGCACGTCCAGGCCGGGCTCGATGTACCAGACGTCCGATATGGGGTAGAGCCCGCCCGCCTGCACGGGGATGGCGAGCAGCGCGTCGGCCTCGAAGTCGGGCAGCTTGTCGCCCATCTGGTCGGCGACCATGCGCTGGATGGACTGCAGGCGCTCGGTGGTCGGCGCCGGCGACACGATGTGGCCCTGCAGGCGTTCATCGCGCTGGCCGTCGCCGCGCTGCTCGCCATCGGCGGCAACACCCGACGCAGCCGTGCCCGCCAGCGCGGACAAACCGGGCTCCGACGACTGCACCGCAGGAGCGGCCGGCGTCGATGGCGGCGACGAGGACCGCTGCGGCTCGGGCGCAGGTGCAGCCGATGCAGACCCTGGTGCAGGTCTTGCCGCTGGTGGCACCGGATCGCTGGTCAGCGCACGCTGCCGACTCTCCGTGTCGTCGATCTCCAGCGCCAGCGTGTCGTAGTCCGCCTCCAGCAGCTCGGCCATCTGGCCGACCAGTTCGTCCTGCACGCGCTGCGGCGAGAAGTTGTCGGGCCGCGCGTCGAACTGCGCGAGCACGTCCTGGAACAGCGTGGCGAAGTCCACCGACAGATGGCGGCCCAGCGCACGCCGCTCCCAGATGCGTTCGCAGGCCTTGCGCAGCACCGCGAGTCGTTCGACCTGGTGCCGGCCGAGACCGCCGTACAGCAGGTTCGGGATCGCCGGCAGCAGGTAGTGCACTGCGTCCTGCATGCGGCTGATGTGCGACTGCGGCAGCGGAAAGCCATCGGCTGTGAGCCGTCGTGCCAGCTCGCTCTGCGACAGCGCCTGGCCGCTGTCACGCCCCAATTCCTGTTCGTAGAACTCGCGCGCCTTCTCCACGCCCAGGGCTCTCTCAATGAAGCTCAAGCCCCCGCGCAACTCGTTCTCGGCCAGGTGGCCGGTCAGCATTACCACCTCGCCGCGCTGCGGCCAGGGGCGGAACAGGCAGGGGATGCGGAAGAAGCGTTCGTCCTTCGTTTCGCTCCACAGCTCGCGCAGGATCGCCAGGCGCGTGTTGCCGCCGTTGCGGATGATGTAGTGCGGCTCGCCGGGCCGGCGCGTGATGGCGGGCGGCGCGTCCAGCCCGCGCTCGCGAATGGACGCCTTGATGTCCTCGTAGGCCGGGTTGCGCGTCACGCGCGGGTCGTGGTCATACGGGCGCAACTGGTCCAGCGTCACGACCATCGGCGTGTCGGCGATGGGGTCGGTCAAGGCCGCGGCCGAAGGGCCGCTGCGCTCGAAGCCCGAGGCCAGCAGCTTGGCGGCCATGTCGTCCGGCGTCATGTCAGCCATGGCCGCTCTCCTGCGGCGACGCCTCGGCCGCCTGCGCCTGTCGGTCGGCGCGGGGAAGCTGCGCACGGGCATTGCGCTCGGCGCGGTGGTCGCTCGCCGTCGAGCTGGTGTAGATCGGCGCGCAGCCCGGCTTCGTGAACAGCAGGTGCCCGCCGCGGGTGCGCATCACCTTCCAGCCCTCGCCCAGGGCGAACTCGATCAGCGCTCGCAGCCGCTTGTGGCCGCGCGCCAGTTCATGCGCGCTGGCCATGGCCGGCCCCTCCCGCGATCCCTCGGCCGGTGACGAGCGCGAAGCGCTCCCGCCACGCCGGGAACAGCTCGCCAGCGAGGGCGCGCATCGTGTCCAGCGCCGCGGGTGCGGAGCGGCCCGCCGGCTGGCGGTACTCCACCCGATGCACCGGCAGGCCGCGCGTCGCAGCGCGCGGATACGCCTCGATCGCCGGCACGTCGGTATCCAGCACGCGCACGCCGGCCTGGCCCTGGAACACCTGCCGCAGCGCCTGCTGGATCAGCCGGGCGTTCGACGAGACCGGATGCACGCGGTTGATGAGCAGGTGCAGCGGCGGCGGCTCGATGCCCAGGTGCCGGTACGGCGCGATGTCCTCGATGAGCTGCAAGGTGCCGCGGCGCAGCTCGCGGGCCGCGAGGATTTCCGGCGTCACCGGCGACAGCGCCAGGTCCGAGGCCAGTACCGCCATCTCCAGCAGCACGCTGCGCGCGCCCTGGGTGTCGATCAGCAGCAGGTCGTAGCGCGGCGCCAGCGTGGGCAGCAGATGGCGCAGCCGCAATCTGCCATCGGGCGCATGCAGCAGCAGCGTGTTCAGCTCGCCGCGGTCGTCGTTCGACAGCACCAAGTCCAAGCCGGCGATGGCGGTGCGCGACACCAGTTGCTCGGCGCGCTGCTCGTTGTAGGCCAGCATCTCGTAGATGCCGGCCGGCGCGCGCTCGGCCAGCGTGAAGTAGCTCGACAGCGTGGGCTGCACGTCCAGGTCCAGCAGCAGCACGCGCAGCCCGGCGTCGGCCGCGAAGCCGCCCAGGTTGGCCGCCGTCGTGGTCTTGCCCACGCCGCCCTTGGTCGAAATGATGGATACCACCTGCATGGGCTTCCCCCGGTTGCTTGGCATGTGCCGGAAGAAGCGCGTCAGGCGCGCTCGTTGAGGCGGTCAGCGATCCACTGCTCGATCTCCACCGAGTCCCAACCCACGGCGCGCACGCCCAGGCGCAGCGCTTTGGGGAACTTGCCTTCCCTCATGAGCGAATAGATGTGGGCGCGCTTGAAGCCGGTCTTGGCCTCGACTTCGGCGCGGCGCAAGATGCGGTGCTCGGCTGCCGGCGCGGCCGGTGCGGTGGTCTGCGAAGACATGAGGGACACTCCTTGACGCTCACTGGCGCTGTTCGGAAAGTGCCTCGCATTGAATACATCGCAGTGGCCCGATTCACTGCAATTGCAGACGATGTGACTGCAATTGCAGAGAGCGCCGATTCCTCAGCGCGATGCCTCCAGATGCCGCCGTGCCTGTGCCAGCTTGCTCCACAGCGTTCGCTCGCTCAGTCCCGGCCGGCCCTCGTGATGCGCGAGCAGTGCGCTCACTACGGCATCCATGTTGCGGAAGGACGAGTACGCGGTGCCTGACGGCGATTTGCCCAGCAGCAGCGTGAGCAGCCCGCCGATGATGTTCAGATAGGTCGATTCGCTGCGCAGACTGGCTTCGCGCCCGTCGCCGCCCTCGACGACGTGCCTGGCGTGATCCTTCACCAGTGCTTCGTGCTGCGCCTGCAGTACCGCATGTAGTTGAGAGAGTTCGGCGAGCTGCACCTTGGTGGCCTCGCGATCGGCCAGCAGGACGTTGAGCGCATCTAAGCTGACCGCGGGATGCAGTGCGCGCTCGATGTCGTCGAAGAGGAAGGAGGGCCTCTCGCTGGGGTAGTAGTGCGACATCCATACCTTCAGGTCTACGTGGCGCACAGTCAAATCAGGGTCATCGAGCGACGGCCGTTGCGACGCCTGCACCAGCCCCGCTTTGCCGCAGGGAAGTTCACCATGTGTCAGCGCGTCGAATATGCGTTCCGCATTCAAACGCAGCAGGGGCCAGCGCGGGAACTCGCGTACCTCCGGCAACGCACGCTGCCCAAGTGCCTTCAGAATATGGAGTTCGAAGCGCAGCAGGCCGCACCAGCGAATAGTCGCCTCAATTGGGCGATAGTAGGTCTTGGCCCCAAAAGTAAGACAGCTCGACTTCTTTGGCATATCGCGCTCTCTCCACCATCGGATCGACACGGCAACACGCGCGACCCGCATGGTCACGGCGAGTACCAGGAGTCCGAGACGAAGCGCGAGCCGGTCGGCATCGTGGCAAAGACCTTGAGCGGCGATCTCCGCCGCGCAAGAGTTGGCCAATCACACCTTGCAGCGCTCGATAGTCCTCCACCATAATGCGTCTGAGAAAACTTCAGTTACCGACGCAACGAGTTGAAAGGTCGCCTGTTCGTTCGCGCCGGGGAGGGCACCAAGAGTGTCGCGCTTGACCCGAAAGCCATGATGAAGTTTTCGCGCCACGTCAGATCGAGTAAAGCGTCAATGCATCGGCTTTCTGAGCCGGATTGCATCCAACACTCGCTGATGCGTCCCGCATCACTTCAGTGACCTTCTCGGCCCGCAGCGGTGTGGCACGCTGCTATGCAGATCGACGGCATACCGCTGCTATGCGGCGGGGCTCGGCTAAGATGCAGATCAGGTCAGTCGTAAGACCGAAAAGGAATCGGGCCGACCGACGGACGGCACTACACCGACCGTTCGTCGGCTCCCTGCAAGCGACCGACACGCTGCGCTCGGTGGATGAATTGCCTCAGAGGCTCCGCCATCTCTCCGTCGCGTCGCAGCAGATACGTGGTCAGCGGTGCTGTCTGACCGGCCAAAGGACGTGCCACGACATCGAAATGTTGGCGATTCGCCAGGTGTCCTGCGGTCGAGAATCCCACTCCGTATCCCGCCGCAACCAGCGTCAGCATCAGGGAGTGTGAGGTCACGTATTCCACCGCTACGGGTTGGGCCGCCACAGATCGGAACAGTCGCTCGCGCTGCTGAGTGCAACCGCTGCTGTCCTTGTGGTCGCACAACACCAGCGGATAGCTGACAACTTCCTTTAGCGGCAGTTCTTTGTAAGCCAGCAGCGGATGCCGTGTAGGGAGGACGACCATCAAAGGGTCTTCCCAGAGTGGTGTGGCGATAAATCCAGCATCTCCGTCATCCGCCAAGGTAAGTCCGACGTCGTACAGGCCGCTGCTAAGTCCTAGCATTAGCTGTGCTCCTGTCGTCTCAAAGAGGCGGACCGTCACCTCTGGCGCTTCCTTCCGGGAGAGAGCGAGAAGCGCAGGTAATCGGGACTTTCCTATGTGGCCCGACAGTGCGACGCGAAAGATGTTCCGATGGCCGGCGGCGGCCGCTCGCACGTTAGTCTGCGCCTGATCGAGAGTGAGCAGGACACGTTGGGCATCCAACAAGAATACTTGCCCGGCAGGGGTCAGACGAACACCATGCGGCGTGCGCTCCAACAAGGCCACGCCTAAGTCCATTTCTAACCTTTGAATTGTGCGCGACAGAGGGGATTGCTCTACGTGCAACCGCCGTGCCGCTCGACCGAAATGTAGTTCCTCGGCTACCGCGATAAAGGATCGAAGATGGCGCAAATTCATGTTCTCCTACCTTCAGATCGAGCCGCTAGCCCTTGAGACAGCCTGGGATCACAAGGTCTCCGGATGCTTCAATGATCCGACGCGCGGTTAGGCCTGGGCGTCGTAAGGGGCAGCATCAGTATTGCGGTGGCCGATCCGATGGGATGGCCGGCGAAACTTGATCCCCTTGGCTGGCGCATCGCCTGGTCAACGAGTCCCGCGGGCGCGGCGCCGCGCCGTGCACTCATACTAACTATAGATTTAGTGCCTTCGAGAAGTGCCGCGACCGTCGTGATCGACGGTGTACCGCCAGAGTAAAATTCACACGAAGGAGTGCCAATCAAAGGAGGCGTGAGCGCTTGCAGCGCCAAGCGGTCGGCGCTTGGGACCAAGGTCGAAATCTGCTGCGTCTCGGCTTGGGGTGGCACCCCAGTGGCGCTTGACGAAGGGTGTGGGTTTGCCTACGTATGAGGTTGTGCGGTGAGTGCGGGGACGCACAAGGATCTTGCGATGAAGATGAATAAGTCGAAGCTGCTGATCGTGCTCGCGCTTCTCTTTTCGCTTGCAGTGCCGCTATTCGGTCTTATCTATCTTGGGCCACTCTACGCGGCTTTGTTTCTAACGGGATACCTTGGGGGATTCGTAGCCTGGCTCCTGGTGCGGACGGGAGCATCATGGGCATCCATCAGAGTGCCCTATTGGCTGACGATGCTCGCCTTCCTCATCCTGCACAAGGTAGAGGAAAATCGGACGGCATTCTTCGAGATTGTTTCCGATCGGATCACTGGAACCCCTGTCCCCGAGATATCCGCGGGACTGATCTTGGCTCTCCTGATAGTACCGATTGGCGCATGGCTCGCTGTTCCCTTCCTCGTAAGGCGCGACTACGAGTTCGGGCACCTCTTGGCATGGACGTTCTTCACTTCGATGGGAATCGCAGAGCTCGCGCATTTTCTTCTGCCGCTTCTGACCACCGAGCCCTATGGATACTTCCCTGGCATGGCCAGCGTTGTTGTCCTTGCGCCACTCGCTTGGTGGGGCATGTGGCGCTTGGCGCGTGGGGTGACGTGAGACGCGAATTTGTCAATGGAAGACGCTCGCAACATCGGTGGCTCGGCAGGGCTCACATGCCTGGCCCAATGTGACCGCGCTTACCTCGTGTCGTTGCCACGATCCTGAATCCGGGATCTCCCGCTCGAGCTGAACGCGCCGCTGTCGTGAGGGCCGCGTCTTTCGGTAAGTTAAGTAGCGTCTAGCACGCCGAGCTATCGGCCAGCGACGATCAAAGCCGCGCCATCGTTGCGTACAGGTGGCTTGCCCCCTTGCGTCGGAACCTCTCGATCGCTTCTCCGCGTCGGGGGATGGCCTAATGGCGCTATCGCACTAGCCGAACTGTTCAGTACCAGCTCTCCCGGCCGTGCCAGCCTCTTTGTCGGTCGACTCCGCCTCGATCGCCAGCAATATGACAGGACTGTCATCTCCTCGTTCGAATGCTGTTCGGGGAGGATTCCTATAGTGCCTACAACTAATAAACCCGGTCGTGCTCTGCGCTGGAGAGGCATTGAGTCTGAAGCATCGAGAAAAGGACCTGCGACACGCGAGCGCCGCAGCTCACTTTGGCCATGCATGCGCTCTGCAGCAAGCCGGCTACTTTCCGGAGGCTGTGAAGTCCTATCGTCTGGGATTGTCTTTTCAGCCGGATAGTCCCGAAGTCTTGTCCAATCTTGGTTGCCTGCTGGATGACTTAGGCAGTAGAGACGAGGCGGAATCCGTTCACCGCAAGGCAGTTGCGCTCGCGCCGAATGTGGCCGTGATGCATAACAACCTCGGCTTGACTCTGCAATCACTTGGCAAGACTGAAGATGCAGAGGCCTGCTTCAGGAAGGCCATCGAGCTACGTGCCGACTGGACCGTAGCTCGTCTCAATCTCGGTAGGTTGCTCCAGATGAACGAGCGGCATGCCGATTCTATTGAGCACTACGAGCGCGTACTGGAGATTGATCCGTCTAACGCAAGAGCGAAGAACAATCTCGGGATTGCTCGGGAGCATCTCGGCGATCTGGCAGGAGCGACGGCCGCGTTTCAAGAGGCAATCGCAGCGGACACGGACCTCGTTGCCGCACATCGCAGGTTGGCTGAGGTCCAGCAGCGGCAGGTGCCGCTCTGGCATATCTCGATGCTAAACGACCACGCCAGGAACGAGGCCTACCAGGGTGCGTTGCGCGCCGCAATCGATTCCGATTCGCGCGTGCTCGAAATCGGGACAGGCGCGGGACTGCTATCCATGTTTGCAGCACGGATGGACCCTATGAGCCTGACAACCTGCGAGGCCGAACCACTAGTTGCACGGATGGCGAGCAAGATTATCGAGAGCAACGGATTGGCCTCGAAGATTTCCCTGATTCCGAAGCGCTCCACAGAATTGCAACTTGGAACCGATCTTCCTGAGCGGGCAAATGTGCTGGTATTCGAACTGTTCTCAAGCGAGCTGCTTGGCGAGCGGGTGCTGGCGAGCATTGAAGACGCAAAGCGGCGTCTACTCCAACCGGGCTGTCGAATCATACCGGCCTCAGCCAGTCTGATGATCACTCTGTTTGGAGGTGAGAGGCTTGGTGCCAATTTGAGCGTAGAAGCGGTAGATGGCCTTGATCTCTCGGCGTTCAACCAGGTGATCGCCAGAAGGCACGTGCTGGCGCGGGATGATCTTGAAATCGACCTGCTTGGTGACGAAACCGAAGCATTCAGATTTGACTTCGAGCAACAGAAAGAATGGGAGCCGCAATGCACCCAAATTCGCATACCGGTGACAGTGGAAGGGAGGTGCTACGGCATCGTTCAGTGGCTGCGACTGAGGGTCGATCGGACCACGACATTTGAGAATCATCCGCGCGCGCAGACTGCGACCTCGCACTGGAGGCCAGCTCTTTATCTGATGCCGGAACCGGTGAACATTAGACCAGGGCAGACTGCCGTCGTTCGCGCCATGCACGATCGGGTCTCCCCGTGGTTCACGGTGGAGCGATTTGACTAGTCCTTGAGCTTGTCGGATTTATGGTTCTCCAGTAAGCGTTCAGACAGGGGAGCTTGCATCGTGTCTTGACTCTGTACCTGCTTCAAGGTTTCCAATGGGATCGAAGTCAAGGACCGCACCGTTGAGCACACGCCGTACCCAAGCTTCGCATCCTCCGCCAAACGAGTCCGCCTTCGCGCTTCCAAGCGCATCGACCGCATCCGTGCGCGATAGCCTTTCGGCTCGATCGGCGCACGCCGCCGTCGACGTCAGCATCCTGGCCAACTCGTCGCGGCTGATCCGCCACGGGGAGACTGCCCGTGGCTGAGGAAGCGGCCCCGCCACGCCAGCAGACGGGCTGGGGACCTTTGTTCGCCGCCTGGCTCATCGCGCTGCTGGCCTCGCTCGCGGTGCTGTTCGTCGGCGAAGTCATGGGTCAGGCGCCCTGCAATCTGTGCTGGTTCCAGCGCGCCTTCATGTTCCCGCTGGCGATCGTGCTGGGTGTGGCCAGCCTGCGTGCGGATGCGACCGTCTGGCCCTACGCGCTGCCGCTGGCTGTCGGTGGAGGGCTGGTGGCGGGCTTTCACAGCCTGCTCTACCTGGGCCTGATCCCGGAGCGCATCACGCCCTGCAGTCGGGGCGAGTCCTGCACCAGTGCCGACATGATCATCCTGGGCGGCCTGCCGCTGCCCCTGCTGGCGCTGGCCGCATTCGTCGCCATCGCCGTATTGCTCCTCATCACCCGCTCAAGGACTTCCGCATGACCCGACGCACCTCCGCCGTCATCCTCACGGCCCTTGTCGCGCTGGCGGCCTTTGCCTCGGCCGCCTTCCTCTACCAGCGCCACGAGCGGCAACAGGCGGCGGAGCAGGCCGCAGCGAAGCTCGACGTCATGGTGCGAGCGCATTCGCCGGTCATCGGCCCTGCCGACGCCCCGGTCACGATCGTCGAGTTCTTCGACCCGGCCTGCGAGGCCTGCCGCGCCTTCTACCCCCACGTCAAGCAGATCTTGACCTCCTACCCGCGCCACGTGCGACTGGTCATCCGCTATGTGCCTTTCCACAAGGAGCCGTCGGTTGCTGGCGTGCAGATCCTGGAGGCCGCACGTCGGCAGCAGCGCTTCGATCCGGTCATGGATGCGCTGATGCAATCCCAGCCGATCTGGGCCAGCCACAGCAGTCCGGCAGCGGAGCGGGCATGGGAGTTCGCCAGCGCCGCGGGCCTGGACCTGGAGCAGGCTCGCGCCTATGTGGCCACTGGCGTAGTGGACAAGCTGCTGGAACAGGACATCGCCGACTTGAACGCTGTGGGCGTGCGCGCTACGCCCACCTTCTTTATCAACGGCAGGCAGTTGCCCGAGCCTGACCCGAGCGTGCTGCTAGCGATGGTCAAGAGCGAGGTGGAACGCCTCCGCAAGGCGCCATGAGCGATGTCCGACCAGCGATCTCCCGCATCGCAGAGCTGATCATCGAGGCGGGCGACAGGGGACGAGTGGCGAACGGTGGAGCAATGAAATGAAGATCGGTGAACTTGCCGCCAAGGCCGAATGCAACGTGCAGACCGTGCGCTTCTATGAACGCGAAGGGCTGCTGGAGGCGCCAGCACGAGAGTCCTCGAACTATCGGCTCTATGCCGATCACCACCTGGAGCGCTTGCGCTTCATCCGGCACTGCCGCTCGCTGGACATCCCGCTGCCGGAAATCCGGGAGCTGCTGGCGTTCGCCGCGGCGCCCTCCCAATCCTGCACGCAGGCGGATGCTTTGCTGGACAAGCACATCGCCCAAGTGCGTCAACGCCTGACCTCGCTGCGCGAATTGAACCGCCAGCTCCTGGCACTGCGGGCGCGCTGCGACGGTGACAAGTCGCACGACTGCGCGATCCTGGCCTCATTCATGGAGGCATCCGGCCAGTCGGCATCCACTTGCTGCTCTCCTGCGGCGGTCGAGGCCAGGCCATGACTCGGCGTTGTGACGCGGCGACAGGCGAACGGCAGACCCATCGCTTGAATCGACGATCCCTCCATGTTTTCCGGGCGGCTTGAGGCATCGACGATATCGGACATTTTCTCAGGATTTATCACATCAGCATGGCCAACAAACTGCGCCTCGACATTCCCCTCGTACTGCCACAGATCGCTGACGCGCAGGACGCCATCGTTCAACGCCTGATCGACGACCTGCAAGGCCGTCAAGGTATCGACAAGGTGCATGTGCGCACGGCGCAGGACGATGCGCCGGCGCAGTTGTGCATCCATCACGATCCCGAAGTGCTGCCGCTGGCCCGCATACGCGAGATCGTGCAGGCGGCAGGTGCGCAGGTCACCGAACGCTTCGCGCACGTGCTGTGGCAGACCGAGGGCATCGGCCACGCACGCCGCGCCAGGACGGTGACGGATCTACTGCGCGAGCTGCCGGGCGTGCTGGATGCCGAGGCCAGCGCGACCGGGCTGGTTCATGTGGACTTTGATCGCCAGGCGGTCATCGAGCAGACCATCCTCAAGGCGCTCTCCGATGCGGGGGTCGAGCGGCTTGAAGGCTCGACGACTGCGACACCCGTAGCTCGCGGCGAACCTGGGCATCGTCATGAGCCGGGCGAGAAAGAGGAGCATGCACACGAGCACGAGCACGAGCATGCGCACGAGCACGAACATGGAGGACTGTTCGGCGTTAACACCGAGATGATCTTCGCGGTGACCTGCGGCGTGCTGCTTGGCATCGGCGTGGCGATCGACAAACTGATGGCGGGCGCGCTTGGTTGGCTGCCGCTGGCCTGTTTCATCCTGGCCTACTTCTTCGGTGGCTTTTACACGCTGCGCGAGGCCATCGACAACCTCAAGCTCAGGCGCTTCGAGATCGATACGCTGATGCTGGTGGCGGCCGCCGGCGCCGCGGCGCTGGGCTCCTGGGCCGAGGGTGCGCTGCTGCTGTTCCTCTTCAGCCTGGGTCACGCGCTGGAACACTATGCGATGGGCCGCGCCAAGCGCGCCATCGAGGCACTGGCCGAGCTGGCGCCGGACACTGCGACGGTGCGCCGCGATGGTCAGACGAAGGAGATTCCCGTCGAGGAGCTGGTCGTCGGCGACATCGTTCTGGTGCGGCCCAACGAGCGCTTGCCGGCCGACGGCTTCATCGTGCAAGGCACCTCCGCCATCAATCAGGCACCGGTCACGGGCGAAAGCATGCCGGTGGACAAGCGCCCGGTCGAGGACGCTGCGAAGGCGCGCGCCCGTCCCGATGGCGTCGATGCGTCTTCGCGCGTCTTCGCTGCAACCATCAATGGTGCGGGAGGCATCGAGGTGGAAGTGACTCGCCGCTCCAGCGAATCCGCGTTGGCGCGGGTGGTGAAGATGGTCAGCGAGGCCGAGACGCGCAAGTCACCGACGCAGCGTTTCACCGACAAGTTCGAGCGCATCTTCGTGCCCGCCGTGCTGGGCTTGGCCTTCCTGCTGCTGTTCGCCTGGGTCGTGGTCGATGAACCCTTCCGCGACAGCTTCTACCGCGCCATGGCTGTGCTGGTGGCCGCCAGCCCCTGTGCGCTGGCGATTGCCACGCCCAGCGCGGTGCTCTCGGGCATTGCCCGGGCCGCACGTGGCGGTGTGCTCATCAAGGGCGGCGCGCCGCTGGAGGAACTGGGCTCGCTCGATGCGATGGCCTTCGACAAAACCGGCACGCTGACCGAGGGCAAGCCCCGCATCACGGATGTGGTGACCGTCGATGGCACGAGCGAAGAAGAGTTGTTGTCCGTGGCGGTGGCGGTGGAGTCGCTCAGCGACCACCCGCTGGCTGCCGCCATTGCACGGGATGGGCGCGAACGCCTGGGTGGAAAGCATGCGCCGACAGCCGATGGGCTGCAGAACCTGATCGGCCGTGGCGTCACCGCCAACCTGCAGGGCGAGACGGTGTGGATCGGCAAGGTGGAGATGTTCGGTACCGATGGCGTGCCAGCGCTGGGTGCCGCCGCCCAGGCTGCGATCGAGCGCCTGCGCGAGAGCGGCCGTACCACCATGGTTGTGCGGCGCGGAGATCGTGACTTGGGCGCCATCGGCCTGTTGGACACGCCGCGCGCCGCCGCAAAAGAAGCCCTGCAGCAACTGCGCGAGCTGGGCATCCGCCGCATGATCATGATCTCGGGCGACCACAAGAAGGTCGCCGAGGCGATCGCTGGCCAGGTCGGCCTGGACGAGGCCTGGGGCGACCTGATGCCCGAGGACAAGGTCGAGGCGATCCGCAAGCTGCGGCAGCAGACCAAGGTGGCGATGGTCGGCGATGGGGTCAATGACGCCCCGGCGATGGCCAACGCAACGGTGGGCGTCGCGATGGGCGCCGCCGGCTCGGACGTCGCGCTGGAAACCGCCGACGTGGCGCTGATGGCTGACGATCTCAAGCACCTGCCGTTCGCGGTGGGCCTGAGTCGACATACGCGCTCGGTGATCCGCCAGAACGTGTTCGTCAGCCTGGGCGTCGTGGCGCTGCTGGTGCCGGCCACGATCATCGGTCTGGGCATCGGCCCGGCCGTGGCAGTGCATGAGGGATCCACCCTGCTGGTCGTCTTCAATGCGCTGCGGCTGCTGGCCTATCGCGACGCGAACGGGAACTCGTCGTTGCAGAAGAGCCAGGCAGGAATACTGAGCCAACAGTAGCCGCCTACGAGAGGATCGCCAAGTGGAGGACGGAAAATCGACGGTGGAGCGTATACCCGCCACGACGGCCGCCGGTCGACACAAGACCAGGCTGCGACTGGCGCTGGCTCTCACCGGAGCTTTCATGGCCGTGGAGGCGGTCGGAGGCTTGTGGACCGGCAGCCTCGCGCTTCTCGCAGATGCCGCGCACATGCTCACCGATGCGGGGGGCCTGGCCTTGGCCTTGTTCGCCATCCGGTTTGCAGAACGGCCGCGGACACCGCGCAACACCTTCGGCTATGTCCGCACGGAGGTGCTCTCGGCGCTGGCCAATGCCGTGGTTCTGCTCCTGCTGACGGTCTACATCCTGTACGAGGCGTATCAGCGATTCCTGAGCCCGCCGCAAATCGTCGGCGGGCCGATGCTGGTCATTGCCGCCGTGGGCCTCGTCGTCAATCTGGTCGGCATGAAGCTGCTTTCCGCGGGGTCGACGGAAAGTCTCAACGTCAAGGGCGCCTACTTCGAGCTGCTGGCGGACATGCTCGGCTCGCTCGGCGTCCTCGTCGCAGCGGCCATCGTCGTCCTGACCGACTGGCGACTGGTCGATCCGATTATCGGCGCGGGCATCGGGCTGTTCATCGTTCCGCGCACCTGGACTCTGCTCAAGCAGGCGGTCCACATCCTGATGGAAGGGGCGCCGCCGGAGATCGACATGGTGCTGCTCGAAAAGACGTTGCTCGACATCCCCGGAGTAGTCGCCGCGCGCGATCTCCATGTCTGGACAATCACGTCCGGCGCCGATGCGATGAGCGGTCATCTCGTCGTAACCGACATGGCTTCGGCACGGGCGACTTTGGCTGCTGCGCAGGAAGCGATGAGGACCGGCTTCGGCCTGACGCATGTGACGATCCAACTCGAGGACGAAGCGCTTCAGGGTGCCGAAGTTCAGCAGCCGTTTTGATATGCGATCGTTGCTGCGAGCGGTCTGATCATGCCCAAAACCTCGCCGCGGGCGATCACTTCGCCGCCTGCACGGCGGACAGGGACGCGGACGCTCGCCCCGCGTCGATCTCCGTATCGCGACTCTCACGGGTGCGCGGTGGAGGGCGGCTGCTTCGTATCGGGCGGCGCGGTGGATCTGGGTTTCGCTGCCGGCGTCCTCGTATGGGTACAGCGCGAAGCTCGGCGTCGACCCCGTAGGTCAACGCGGTGCGTCCATGCGGCGGCTGGAGCGGGTGTCGGCGCAACGAGGTCTGGCGGAGCCATACCCCACATGACAGCCCTGTCATGTTGCGGATCGACTCCTGTCCTTCCCCAGCCTGTAGATTGCGCCCGAACAAGGTGGAGGGATGTTGTCTGTGCGAGCCCGTCGAGCTGGAGGGCGCAGAAGCAATCGCCCGAAAGCCTTGCGTTCGTGTAACATAAAAAGATATGCGTCGCTGGGTTCTCGTCCTCCTGCTGTGCGTGATGCCGTTCCAGATGGTCTGGGCCTCGGCTGCGCCGTACTGCGCGCACGAGTCGAGTGCTTTGGCCAAGAAGCATTTCGGCCATCACGAGCACAAGCACCTGGCCAGCGGCGAGGTCGTGTCGGTTACGGACGCTACTGGCGATAGCGGGGGCATCTATCACGCGGACTGCGAGAGCTGCCACCTTGCTACGTGCGCGTTCATGCCCGCGGTGTCGCCCATGCTCGCAGAGCCCCCGAAGGCGGACTTCACGCGATTCCAGACACCCCGCTACAGTTCCCACATCCCTCCGGGACTTCAGCGCCCTGATCGAGCCCATCCCACTCTTGCCGCGCGATTCGGCGGCGTGGTGACGGCAGCTCACATAGGCTGACTGACGAAAAGACACATCGCCCCGAATCGCTTCTGTCGTGAGACAAGAAGGATGATTCGATGCGATTTCTTTTCCCGGCGCTGGCCGTCATTCTGGCGGCTTCAGCGCTACCTGTAGGTGCACAGAGTCCTCAAGGTACTGGACCGCTGACCCTGGCGGAGGCGATGCGCCTCGCCGAGGCCGCCAGCCCCGCGCTGCGGGTCCGCGAAGCTCAGTTCGCGGCGGTCGAGGGGGCACGCCGAGAAGCAGCGCCGCTGCTTTTCAACAACCCTGCGCTGAGCACGGAGGGCACCCGCCGACGCGCGAGTGCACCGGATGGCCGCGCCACCGAGTGGACTGTCGGCATCGCTCAAGCGATCGAGACGGGTGGGCAGCAAGCGCGACGCCGGGAAGCTGCGTCGGCTGCGCTCGATGCGCTACGCGCCGAAGTCGAGGATGCGCGCCGACAAGCACGCGCTGAGGCCGCGCTGCGCTTCCACGCGGTATTGGCCGCTCAGCGCCGGGTCCAGATCGAGCAGCGCTCGGTCGAACTGTTCGACAGCACCGCACAGGCGGTCGCGAGGCGACGCGCTGCGGGCGAGGACACGCGCCTCGACGCGAACGTCGCCCTGATCGAGGCCGAGCGGGCGCGCAACGCGGTCGCCTTGGCACGCGAACACCTGCTCGATGCCCGAAGCGACCTGGGCAGCGTGCTTCAGCTTCCTCCCTCAGCTCTGCCCGACGTGGTCGGCGAGTTGCCCCTGCCGGCCAGTGATGCGCCCGCGTATGCGCTCGAACAACTCCAAACGTCGGCGCTCGATCTCCCGAGGCTGCGCGCCCTCGCGGGCCGCGAGGCCTCGGCGCGAGCCCGCCTCGGTGTCGAGCGGGCCGCTCGCTACCCGGACGTGACGGTCGGCGTCAATGTTGGCCGGGAAGGCTTCGCCGGTGCGCGCGAACAGGTCACTTCGTTGACGGTGTCGGTGCCGCTGCCGCTCTTCAAGCGCAACGACGCAGCGATTGGCCAGGCGCTCAGCGAAGTGGGTCAGACCGAGATCGAACGCACAGTCGCCGTGCGGGATGCGCAAGCCCAGGTTCGGCGGCTGTGGAGCCGGCTGGAAAGCCAGCGCGAGCGCGTGCTGCGCCTGCAGCGAACGATGGCTTCCGCATCGGCCGACAACCAGCAGCTCGCCGCGAGGTCGCGCCAGGCCGGCCAGATCGGCCTGCTCGACCAGTTGCTCGTGAACCGCCAGGCCCTGGATGCCGAGCGCGAGTTGAACGACGCGCTGGCCGAGTACCACGCGACCCGAATCGAACTCGAACAAGCGGCCGGCTGGTCGCAGGAAGGATTCAAATGATCACGGCACAAGACGACACCCGTCGCCCCCTGCGCCTGGCCGGGCTGGCCCTCGCGCTGGCTGTGGCGTTCACGCTGGCGGCTTGCGACCGAGGCGGCGCCAAGGATGAGCACGCGGCTGAAGGCGCCAGCAGTGCCGAGCAGAAGAAGGAGGAAGGGCACAGCGAGAGCGAAGGACTCACCCTGACCAGCGAAGAGGCGGAACGCGCCGGCGTGAAGGTGGAGGCGTTGAAGGCCCAGGCCATGGGAGACGAGGTCGTCGTCACGGCGACCATCCGGCCCGACGCGGACAAGCTCGCACGTGTGGCGCCTCGCATCGAGGGCCGCATCACCTCGGCTCCTGCCAAGCTGGGCGACCGCGTGCGCGCCGGTCAAGCGCTGGCGACGCTCGACAGCGTGGAGGTCGGCGAAGCGCACGCGGCCTGGGTGCAGGCACAGTCGGAATTGCGCATCGCCGAAGCCGACTTCAAGCGCGCCGAGGATCTCGTCGCCGACGAGATCATCCCGCGCAAGGACTTCATTCGTGCTCAGTCCGATCGCGACAAGGCAGCCGCTTCGCTGCGGGCCGCTACGGACAAGCTGCGTCTGCTCCGCGGGAGCGCAGCGGGCTCGACCGAAAGCGTGTCCACCTTTTCGGTGACAGCGCCATTTGCTGGCACGGTGATCGAGAAGAAGGCCACGCTCGGCGAACTGGCTAGCCCCAGCGAACCCATGTTCACGGTCGCCGACCTGAGCCAGGTTTGGATCCTGGCCGATCTGCCTGAATCCGCGCTGGCCAAGGTGCGCACTGGTGCGGGCGCCAAGGTAAGCGTCTCGGCCTACCCCGGTGAGACCTTTGCCGGCCGCGTCGATCTCATTGGCGCTGCACTCGACAAGGACTCGCGCACGGTTGCAGCGCGCATCGTGGTGCCCAACACCGACGGGCGTCTGAAGCCCGAGATGTTCGCGACGGCCACGATTGAGGTGACCAGTGGGACTGGTGCAGAGCGCCGAGAGGTGCTGTCGCTCCCGGATGCCGCGATCGTGATGATGCAAGGCCAGCCGACGGTGTTCGTCTACGAACAAGGAGCCTATGAGATGCGCGTCGTCGAGCCGGGCGAACGCAGCGGCGGGCGCACGGTGGTGAAGGCAGGTCTGAAGAACGGAGAGCAGGTCGTAACGGAAGGTGCCTATGCACTGAAAGCGCGCAAGCTCAAATCGCAGCTCGGCCACGGGCATTGAGAAGGACGACACGACATGCTCAATGCCATTGTTGATGCCGCGCTCCGCTACAAGGTCTTGGTGCTGGTCGCCTTCGCCGTGCTGGTCGGGCTTGGGGTCATGGCCTTTCGCCAGGTGCCGGTGGATGCCTTTCCGGACGTGACCCCAGCGCAGGTCAATATCTACACCGAGTCGCCTGGCGTGGCAGCCGAAGACATCGAACGCCTCCTGACGGTGCCGATCGAAGGCGCGATGGCCGGCTTGCCCGACGTCGATGTCGTGCGCTCGGTCTCGCTGTTCGGCCTTTCCTATGTGGGTGTCTATTTCAAGGATGACGTCGACATCTACTTCGCGCGCCGCTTGGTCGGAGAGAAGCTGCAGGAAGTCAAGGAGCGCCTGCCCCAGGGCTATGGCGAGCCGGTTCTGGGTCCGAACAGTTCGGGCCTGGGCCAGGTGTTCTGGTACACGATCGAGGACGCCGACAAGAAGCTCAGCGCGATGGATCTGCGCACGCTGCACGACTGGACCGTGCGGCTGATCCTGCGCACTGCGCCGGGCGTCGATGACGTGACCACCTGGGGCGGGCACGAGAAGCAGTATCAGGTGCAGATCGACCCCCGTCGCCTGGTCAAGTACGGGCTGACGTTCAAGGAGGTGATGGAGCGCCTGGCCGCCAACAACAAGCAGGTGGGCGGCCAGTACCTGAACATCGGCGTCGAGCAGTACCTCGTGCGCGGCATCGGGCTCGTCGGCAATGTGGCCGACATCGGCTCGATCGTCGTCGCCGAACGAAACGGCACGCCGCTCTACGTTCGAGACATCGCCGACGTCAAGGAGGCGCCGGCGGTGCGCTTCGGCGCGGTGACGCGCGACGGCCACGAGACGGTGCTGGGCATCGCGCTGGCACGCATCCACGAGAACGCGGCCAACGTCGTCGCCGGGGTTAAGGCCAAACTGGCCACTGCGCAGGCGGCCCTACCGAAAGGCATCGAGCTGAAGGCGGTCTACGACCGCACCGAGATCGTCGAGAAGGCTCTCAAGACTGCCGAGAGCGCGCTGCTCGAAGGCTCGATCCTGGTTGCGATCATCCTGTTTCTCTTCCTCGGCGAGTTCCGTTCAGCCATCGTCGTCATCGTCACCTTGCCGTTGGCGATGCTGTTCGCCTTCATCCTGATGAACCGCTTCGGGCTGTCGGCGAATCTGATGTCGCTCGCGGGCCTTGCGATCGGGATTGGAATGATGGTGGATGGCGCCGTGGTCATGGTCGAGAACGCCTTCCGACTGCTCTCGCACGCACGCGAGTCCGGACGGCCGATCAACCGGACGCACGTGGTGCTGGAAGCGGCCCGTGAGGTGGCGAACCCCATCGCCTTTGCGATCCTGATCATCATCGTCGTCTTCCTGCCCCTGTTCTCGCTGACGGGGCTTGAAGGCAAGCTCTTCAAGCCGATGGCGCTGACCATCACCTTCGCCATGATTGGCTCGCTGCTGCTGTCATTGACGTTGGTGCCGGTGCTGGCCGCGCTGATCCTCAAGCCCAAGGAGGAGAAAGACACCTGGCTGGTGCGCGGCGCGAAGAAGATCTACCTACCGCTGCTGGATTGGGCACTGGACCGCAAGAAGACCGTGGTCGTTGCTGCCGTGGCGCTGCTGATCGGCTCGTTGGCCCTCTTTCCGCTGCTGGGCAAGGAGTTCATGCCGCAGTTGCAGGAAGGCGCGATCATGTTCCGCGTCGTCGGCATCCCCTCGACATCGTTGGACGAGTCGATCCGCGTGGCCAACGTGATGGATGCCAGCCTGCGCAAGAAGTACCCGCAGGTGCGCTCCGTGCTGGCGACCATCGGCCGAGCCGAGAAGGGCGAGACCGCCGACGTCAACTACATGGAGGTGCTGCTCGACCTGAAGCCGCAGGACGAATGGCCGCAAAAGCAGTCGTTCTCCGCACTCGGCAAGGAGATGCAGGAGTATCTCGAAGGCGAAGTGCAGACCGCAGTGTTCGGCGCGACACAGCCAATCCAGATGCGCGTGGAGGAACTCATCTCCGGCGTACGAGCCACGCTGGCGCTGAAGGTCTACGGCGAGGATCTCGACAAGCTGGAGGATCTGTCCGGGCAACTCAAGACCGTCATCGGCGGCGTGTCCGGGGTGGCCGACCTATCGGCCGAAGCCAATAAGGGCAAGCCGCAAATGGTCATCGAAGTCGACCGTCAGGCGGCTTCCCGCTATGGCCTGAATGCCGACGACATCTTGAGCGTCGTGCAAGCAGGAGTGGGTGGAGAAACGGTCTCGACGTTGATCGATGGCACGCGCCGCTTCGACATCGCCGTGCGCTTGGCCGAAGAGTACCGGAACAGTCCTTCGGCGATTGCCTCCATTCCGATTCGCACGGCCGAGGGCGCCCTCGTGCCGTTCTCCCAAGTGGCCAAGATCAAGCTGGACGAGGGCTACACCTTCGTGCGCCGCGAGTCGCTGCAGCGCTATGCCGTGCTGCAGATGGATGTGCAAGGGCGGGACGTCGACGGCTTCGTGCAGGACGCCAACGCCGCGATTGCTGCGAAGGTGAAGATGCCTCCGGGCTACTGGATCGAGTGGGGCGGCGCCTTCGAGAACCAGCAGCGCGCAATGGCCCGCCTGGGCGTCATCGTGCCGCTGACGATCGGCCTGATCTTCATCCTGCTCTACACCGCGTTCAACTCGGTGCGACATGCGACGCTGATCATCGCCAACGTCCCCTTTGCGATCATCGGCGGCATCGTCGGGCTGTTCATCTCGGGCCAGTACCTGTCGGTGCCTTCGGCGATCGGCTTCATCGCCGTGTTCGGGGTCGCGATGCTCAACGGCATCGTGCTCGTGAGCTTCCTGAACGACCGACGACGGCAGGGACTTTCTGTACGCGAGGCCGTCAAGCAAGGCACTGCGCTTCGTCTGCGCCCCGTGTTGATGACGGCCTCGGTGGCCATCCTCGGCCTGATCCCGATGCTGATCTCCACCGGAGTAGGCGCTGAAACGCAGCGACCTCTCGCCACCGTCGTGGTCGGCGGCCTCATCACCTCGACGTTGCTCACGCTCTTGCTGTTGCCGCTGATCTGGGAGTGGTCCGAAGCGCGCGACGAGCGCAAGCGCCTCGCGGCCGAACGCGCCGAGAGCGGGGACGAATCCTCGCCATCCGTCCCCGCCCGAGAGGAAGCTCCATGAAGGAAATCAAGGCCTATGTCCACCGCACCCGCATTGCGGATGTCATCGAGGCGGTGAAAGCGACGAGCGCGTGGGCGACCCGGCCGGGCGATGCGGGCCAGCACAACCTGACGGTCTATGCCGTGCAAGGTTCTCTGGTGCCGATCGATCAGGACGGGCTGGATCTATGTCGTCGACATCGCGTCCGCGGAGGTGATCCGGTGAGGACGCGCCACTGGTCGGACCGCCGGCGATGGCAGGCCGTCGGCCCTGCCCACGCACTGCCGACCTGCGGCTCGTTGCGGGCGTCGGGAGATCTTTTCGATGTGTCTCAACCCTCCCATCTTGAAAAGGAGTGAGCCATGCATTCAGGAACACGTTCGCGCCAATCCGCCTTCAGGATCGCGAGTATCACTGCGTTGATTCTTCTCCAGGGCTGTGCGTCAACGGCCGACAAGGCGTACCAAGAGGGCTGGCGCAACGCCACCGTCGTTCAGCCCAGGGTCGGCAGCGCGGTCGTCGACAACGTGGTCAAGGATTGCCGTGCCGAGCGAGCTGCAAGCGACGGCACGGCGAGGTACGCCTTGCTCTCCTATGCGGATCGCGGGTCGGCTCCCAAGTACTACGTGGCCGCCGTTCCGTCCGATCTGAGCGTCCGCGCCGAGCAGTGGTACCAGGTGAACGTCACGGACTGCGCTTCGCGCTGGCATCGCTCGCGCTAGCCGACGAATCCTCCCCATCCGTCCAAGCCCGAGAGGAAGCTCCATGAAGGAAATCAAGGCCTACATCCATCGCACGTGCATCGCGAATGTCATCGAGGCGGTGAAGGCAACCAGCGCGTGGGCGCCCCGGTCGGGCGACGCGGGTCAGCACAACCTGACGGTTTATGCCGTGCAAGGGTCGCTGACGCCGATCGACCAGGATGAGCGCCACTACTCGGTCGACCTCGGACAGGAGGTCACCCGCGAATTCAAGCTGGAGCTGCATTGCGAGGACGCGGACGTGGCCGAGTTGGTGGCCGCGATTCGCGCCGCAGGGAGAACCGGCCAGCGACGAGCTGGCTGGATCTACGTCGTCGACATCGTGTCGGCGGAGGCGATCCACTGATGCGAAGTCAGCTCGCCGGCCATTGCCAGCGACCGCCGATGCGTACCGACCACGCCAAGTGCGATGCTGGGCGCGCTCCTCTACGAAGGGCGTGGCAGCTCCCGCATTCCCCCGGGCCATTGGCGCCGTCGAACGGGGCAGACGGGTCGGTTGATGTGCAGGCCAGGGGAAGCGATGCGTTGGCGTGAAGTCCCGCTCCATCCGCGGACACCAATCCGCCTGCCGGTGCTCAACCTCGCGGTGGCGCTGTGGATGCTCGGGCTGTTGAACCTACCGTTCTGGTCCGCGCTGTGGCGGGCCGTTGATGGTTGGAGCGCCGATCGTGCGGCCTGGCTGCTGACCTTGCCGATACTGGCTTTGGTCTTGGTCTGGCTAAGCCTCGAACTGCTGACTTTGGGGGCGCGCGGCAAAGCCGGTGTTGTGCGGCCTCATGGTCGCTGCGGCGGCACTGGCGTATTTCATGAACCGCTACGGCATCGCGTTCGATCGAGGGATGCTCGGCAATGTTCTGGAGACGGATGCAGCCGAGGTAGGCGAGCTGCTTAGCCCCGGACTGCTTGTCTGGGTGCTCGGCCTGGGCGTCCTTCCTGCCGTGGTTCTCTCTCGCATGCCGCTGACGCCTCGCGGTCTGCTCGGCGCGCTAGTCGACAAGGCAGCGACGTTGACAGCGCTGCTCGGCGTCTCGGCGTTGCTCCTCACGGGCTTCTTCGCGTCCTATGCGTCGCTGTTCCGCAACCATCGCGATTTGCGATCGCAGTTGGTACCGATCAACTTGCTGGCAGCGGCCCATGGCTATGCCCGTGCGCGAATCAATGCGCCCCGCGAGTTCGTGCTTGCGGCGGCCGATGCGGCGCGCCTTTCCGGCGTCGAACAAGCAGGTCGACCACTGGTGCTGGTGCTCGTTGTCGGCGAGACCACTCGTGCCGCCAGCCTGTCCTTGAACGGGTACGGCCGTCCGACGACGCCGATGCTGGCGGCGCGCCCCGACCTGATCAATTTCGGTACGGCTGAAGCTTGCGGCACGGCGACGGCCACCTCACTGCCTTGCATGTTCATGGACGTCGGCCGGGCGGCATACGCCGATGGTCTGGCCTACCGTCGTGAGAGTCTGCTCGATGCGCTGCAGCGCGCGGGATTGGACGTTTGGTGGATCGACAACAACTCCGGGTGCAAGGGCGTGTGCGACCGCGTTCAGGTTGTTGATGCTGCAAGCCTTGCCTCGGATGCCGGTTGTGGCGTCGAAGGCTGCTTCGACGAGGTGCTACTCGATCGACTGGATCAGCGCCTCGCGGCAGTCGAACGCGACACGGTCATTGTGCTGCACATGAAAGGCCAGCATGGACCGGCTTACTACCGCCGTTATCCCCCGACGTTCGAGCGCTTCGCGCCTGTGTGCAGCACCAACGCGCTGGACCGCTGCGATCCGGCTTCCGTCGTCAACGCATACGACAACGCGCTCGTCTACACAGACCACGTGTTGGACTGGGCAATCACGAGCCTGAGCGCGAACTCCAACCGAGCCGACACGGCGCTGATGTTCGTATCCGATCACGGCGAGTCGCTCGGCGAGAGCGGGATCTTTCTGCATGGCATGCCCTATGACTTCGCGCCGCCCTACCAGAAGGAAGTGCCCTTTATGGCTTGGCTGCCGGAGGCCACGCTTGGGCGTCTCGGGCTGGACCGTGGCTGCTTGATGCAACGGACCGCTTCCCTGTCGCACGACAACCTGTACCACTCGGTCTTGGGCATTTCCGGTGTCCGAGCCACTGTGTATCGCGCCCAGGCGGACGTGTTTGCTGCCTGTCGAGTTGCCACTCAACCGGCTACCTCAGTCGATAGTCGAAAGGAGAAGACGTGATGAAGAGCTATGCATTCGCGACCCTCGTCGCTGCCATCGTCGCCGCGGCGCCGGTCCACGCTGCAGATGATCACAAGCCTCAGCATGGTGGCGTGGTCGTCGAGACCAAGACCGGTGACATGGAGCTTGTTGCCAAACCCGACCTGATTGTGATCCACGTCAGCGACCACGGTAAGCCAACGAAGCTGACCAGCGCCACTGGCAAGGTGACGGTATTCAACGGGAGCGTCAAGACCGAGGCGCCCTTGACGCTCGCTGGCGACAAGCTCGAAGCGAAGGGAAGTTTCAAGCTCGGTGCCGGCACAAAGGTGCTGGCGGATGTGGCTCTCAACGGTAAGCCAGCCGTTGCAGCACGGTTCACGCTCAAGTAGTCCCGGGTGGCCCTAGGCGTGACCGCAACTCTCACTCGCCGGATATCAGCCCGGACGAAGTCGGGCTTCGGACACCAAATTCGAGTGCCGCCCACGTGCGGTCATGCGGCAGGTCTTGGTCCGTGTCATGTGAGACGCGGCGTTCTCGGAAGTTGGCGGTCGCGAGCTTGGCGCTCTGTCGAGCTCGAACGCAGCACGAGGAGGCGGGATGCGAATACATCTGCCCGACAAGGACCTGGCTCAGACAATCGCACTGATCTGGCTGGGCTTTCTTGTTGCCGGCGTGGTGGCTTGGCTTGCGTACAGCTACTGGCGCAAGCGGCATTCACCGCCACCAGCAGCGCCGCAGCGCAGCTACAGCCAGCAGCTTCAGGACCGCTTGGCAGCGGGTCGAGGCACCGGAAAGCAGAAGCGGCGCGGAGGCTCCGTCAAGAGCAATCCGCGCCGCCACTAGAAAACGCCAATATCTCAGCCGCCGACCATCATCTCCATGCGTGCGCGCCGTTGTTCGGGCGGCTCGTTCCGCATCTCGTCGATGACCTGCTGACGTGTCTTGGCAGGAGCGGTGCTCTTCACAGGCAAGGGCGCACCTCGTTGGAGCAAAGCCAGTGTTCCGTCCTTGCGTGCGGCTTCGACCTCGGCGATCACTTCGGCGCGGGACTTGGTGCTCTTGAAGTGCTCCGGGTGGTAGGTGAACCCGACTTCGCCGTTCGCGGGGTGATACACCGAATCGGCCTGTGCAAGGCCGGGCAAAGCGAGGGCGGCGGTGGCTGCGAGAGCAGCAAGGGCGGGGCGGCTAAAGCGCATGGTGTCGGTTCCTTTACTGGCAGGGTTCCCATCAGCAGCCTGCTGGGGGATGCCTGCCAATGTAGAAACCGCACGCCAACAGAAGTGGGTCCGGCTGATGACAGTTCGGACAGGTTGTCGCGGTGCCGCGCGGGGGCCGAAGAACGATGAAGCTGCTGGTCGTCGAGGATGAGATCAAGCTGGCCGAGTACCTGCGTAAGGGACTGACGGAAGAAGGCTTCGTGGTGGATGTCGCCCACAACGGCGTCGATGGGCTTCACTTGGCAATGGAGTTCGACTACGAACTAATCGTGCTGGACGGGATGCTGCCGGGTATCGACGGCCTGAGCCTGTTGGCTGCGCTGCGCCAGACCAAGCAGACACCGGTCTTGATGCTCACTGCACGCGTGCGTGTCGAAGACCGTGTGCGAGGCTTGCAGAGCGGTGCTGACGACTACCTTGTCAAGCCGTTCGCCTTCTCTGAGCTGCTCGCGCGCATTCAAGTGCTTCTGCGTCGCGCGCAACCGGCGCGCGAAGTAGGCAACGCGACCGTGCTCGGGCTGGCGGACCTTGAGATCGACCTGATTCGCCGCAAGGCGGTTCGGGCTGGCCGCCGGTTGGAACTCACCGCCCAGGAGTTCAGTCTGCTTGCGCTGTTCCTGCGCCGACAGGGGGAGGTGCTCTCACGCACCGAGATCGCTGAGCAGGTTTGGGACATGAACTTCGACAGTGCGACGAACGTCATTGACGTTGCCGTTCGCCGCCTGCGGAACAAGATTGATGGTCCGTTTGAGCGCACTCTGCTGCACACCGTGCGCGGTATGGGCTACGTACTGGAGCTTCGCGAGGAATGAGCCGCAGCGGCATTGGATCACTTGGCCGCCGGCTCTCCTATTGGCTGGCAATGCAGAGTCTGGTCGGTCTGATCGCGGTCTGTGTCGCGGTCTACGGTGCCGCGCAGGTAGGGTTTGAGGCACGCCAAGCCGACGCACTGCAGCAGAAGGAGGCGCAGTTGCGCCATCTGCTTGCCGAGTCCGACGAAGACATGGGCACGTTGAGGCACAAGCTCGACGAATTCTTCATCGGCCATGCCGACATGGCTCTCTCGCTCACGCGTTCCGATGGCTCGGTATTGTACGTACGGCCTGCGCCGGCCAACTCTGTTCGCGCGGTGCGGTTCACTTCGCCTGCCCGAATTCCGAATCAAGATCCGCTGGTCGCTCTCCTGACGCTCGACATTCGCGACGATGTCGCGCTGTTACGCCGCCTCGGATTCACGCTCGCATTGGCCGCACTCGCGGGGACGCTGTTCGTGTCGGTCGGCGGTTTCCTGCTTGTTCGTCGTAGCCTGCAACCGCTGCGTGATCTGGTAGAGCAGACTCGACGGCTTGCGGCCGATACCTTGCATCGTCGGCTGGACGGATCTGCCCAGCCGGACGAGCTTGAACCACTAATCACACAGTTCAACGGCCTTCTCGGTAGGTTGGAGCTGGCCTACGAGCAACTGGAGGGCTTCAATGCCGATGTAGCGCACGAGCTTTGCACGCCGCTGACAACGCTGATCGGCAGCACAGAGCTGGCGCTGCGCAAGGCGCGCGATGCCAGTGAGTTGCGCGATGTGCTCGGATCGAACCTGGAAGAACTGCAGCGCATCGCCGGCATCGTCCACGACATGCTTTTTTTGTCACAGGCCGACCGCGGCGTTACGGCACGACGTACGTCGACACCGAGCCTGGCAGCGCTGGCGAGACAGGTGTCGAACTACCATGAAGCGTCCCTCGCCGACGCCGGTCTGGGGCTCGAGATTGTCGGTGATGCTGCCGGAAGCTTCGACACTCCTTTGCTGCAGCGCGCGCTGTCCAACCTGATCAGCAATGCCACGCGCTACGGGCAACGCGGATCCACCGTACGAGTGGAAATCTCAAAGGCGTCTTCTGGAGAAGTCGTGCTGAAGGTGGTGAACAAAGGCGCCACGATCGGTTCTGAAGACCTTCCACGCCTATTCGACCGCTTCTACCGCGCAGATCCCTCGCGCAGCGACGCTCATCGCAATCATGGGCTTGGACTGTCCACTGTGGCGGCGATTGCGCGGATGCATGGTGGGCGGCCGTTGGCTGCATCGTCGGGTGGAATTTCGTCGATCGGCATGACCCTGATGGATGAGGAAGGGCTTTCGGGTTCGGTCAAGGCTACCTGCGCATCCGAATCGTCCGCATCTCCGGCCTAGGGAGGCATTGCATGGCATCCGCACCTATGAAACCTCTCATCTCCAGCAGTTTGATGGCGTTGGGTAGCGACGGCATGGCGAGCGACGCCGTCGTCTGGCGCAGGCAAGCGAACAACGAAAACAGGAGGCCGCCGCCATGGAACTCAGGTTGATGCGCTATTTTGTTGTCGCGGCGGAGGAACTGCATTTCGCGCGTGCGGCGGAGCGCTTGGGTATAGAGCAGTCGCCGGTGTCGCGCGCGATGCGGGATCTTGAAGATCTACTCGGCGTGCAGTTGTTTGATCGAAGTACACGCCAGACGCGATTGACCTGGGCCGGTCAGGTGCTGTTGAGCGAAAGCAGGCGCGTGCTTGCGACGGTGGACCAGGCAATCCAGGCCACCAAGGGGGCGGCGCAAGGCTACCAGGGCTATCTGCGCATCGCCATCTGTGACAGCTTGGCCCAGCCGCGCATCGCCACTCTGCTCGCGCGCAGCCGTGAGCAAGAGCCTGAGCTTGAGATACGTGTGTTCGAGATGCCGTTTCGTCAGCAGCTCAAGGGTCTGCACAACGACCTGCTGGACGTTGGCTTTGCCCTGTCCAATGCGGTCAACGACGGGCTCGTCGCCGAGGCGGTTTGGACCGATCCTCTGTCTGTGATTGTGCCGGCGCGCCATCCCTTGTTGGTCCACGGCCAGGTCAGGCTGGACGACGCGCTGATGTTTCCGGTCGTGCTGTGTCATCCAGAGGCGGACTCGGGCTGCCACCACCAGATCCAGGCTGTGCTTGAAGGCGCATCGGTGGAGCCCAAGGTTGTCGACCACGTGACTAGCTTAGGCGTGATGCTCACTCTAGTAGGGGCGGGTTATGGCATCAGTTTCGCCATCGCCTCGCAGGTGCAAACCCTCCAGCGCTCCGACATCGCGATCCGCCCCCTGGTAGGTACAGCTCCCACGCTGTCGACCTACCTGCTTCGCCGGCAGGGCGAACCGTCTGCGTCAATGAAGCGATTCCTCGCGCGTGCGCGCGAGGCCTTTGGGTCTAAAGAGGGGGAGCCGACGCCGTGACGTCCGTTCGTCCACGGATGGACATTGAGTACCAACGATTCAATCACAGAGAAGGAAGGGAGTCCTCATGAAGCAAACGCTGTTTCCAACGCTGGTCGCGTTGAGCCTGACAGGCTGCGCAGCCACGTCCGATCTTCCTACTGGATACGCTCTGACCCCAGGGCAACCGGAAGGGCTCTTGATCGTGTCACTGACCTTGTCGGGTGAACCGCTTGAGAAGATTTCCAGCTTCGAGTACCGGATCCGCGCGCTGGCTCCGGAAGAGCGCGAAGCTGTGATTGCTCGACCGTACTTCGAATCGGTGCCTCAGCATGCACGCGGTGCATCGAGAACGACTGCACGCGCTGGCGGCGGCCAGGAGATCGTGGTCAAGGGGCCAAGCTCGGCCGAACCGCTTGACCTATGGGAAGGCGTAACGGCCGGGCGCGTTGCATCTCTCCGCCTGCCACCTGGTGCGTACGAGTTCTATACGTGGCAGCTCAGAGACCGAGCTGAGGCAAACGGTGGCACCGAGTACAGCCCGAAGCGTCCCTTCAGCTACCGGTTTGTCATCAAGCCCGGGCAGGCGACCTACATCGGTCAACTCAATCTGGACCTGCGCGAGTGGAAGGCACAGAAGATCACGGTCGAAGATCGGCGCGAGAGAGATCTTGCGCTGCTCAATAAGAAGGTGCCCTCGATCGGCAGTGTCCAAGTGAGTTCCGAGGTTGGGCAGGTTCACCCTTGATCGCCGTCGAGTGCGGCGCCGTTACCTCCGGGATCCGATGGCCGACCCCCTTGCGCCCTTGCATCCCGGAGAGCTGGCCTGCCAACTGGTCGTCAGCGACCGGCCCGACCGGGTGCGCGAGGCGATGCAGCGGCGCGGCCTGCCGCTGCTGAACGTGCTCGGCCACGAGGTGGCCACCGCGGCCAGCGGCGAGGCCGGCCTGCAGCGCGCGGCCGAGTTCGCGCCCGACCTGGTGCTGCTGGACATCAACATGCCCGGCCTCGACGGCTTCGCGGTGGCCGAGCGCCTGCGCCAGCGCTCGACCGCAGCGCGCTGCAACTGGTGGCGCTCACGGGCTACGGCCAGGACGACGACCTGCAGCGCACGCGCCGCGCCGGCTTCGACGGCCACCTGGTCAAGCCGGTGGACGCGCGGCGGCTGGAGCAGGTGCTGGCCGCCGGCCCGCCCGCTGCGGCGCCTGGCGCGCCGGGTCCTACAGCCCCAGGTACAACAGCCCCGGATGATCGTCCGGCCGCCGACCCTGAGTAGGCCAGCGCGACGCGCTCGGGGCAAAGACGCGCGAGCCGATCATCAGCATGCCGACCGGGTGCGGCGCATGGATGCGCTGTTGGGCGGTCATGGCGTTGCGATCTCGTCATACCCTCTGCCGACGAACTCCACCAGGCAGAACCCATGGCCGAACGGGTCGGCCATGAGCGCCAGCTTGCCCCAGCGGCTCGACCGCGCCGGTTGCTCCAGCGTCGCACCCGCCGCCACCGCACGAGCGACGGCATCTTCGATGTCCGTCACTACGACGTCCAGGTGCACGGGCGTCCAGTGCCGCGCGTAGTCGCGAACCTGCGGCGAGGCCGGCGACGCACGGCTGCCCGCCGCCTTGGACAGCAGATAGATCGGTGACGACGCGCCGACGAGCTCGACCCCGTCGGCGCCGAAGCGGCGCCCGACCGTCAGACCGAATGCCGCCGTGTAGAACCGGACGGCCCGGTCCAGATCGTCCACGTCGATGTTCACGAGAAGATTCATGCACAGGCCCCTTCCCCCTCCAGTTTGCGCCGCATCCTCTGCAGCCTAGCAATGGCGGCCGCTGGCCGCCGGGCTCCATTCGAACGGGCGGTGCGCTCGATATCCCCGCGGCCGCCATGGCGCGACGGCGTGCCAGACTGCAGCGCCTCACCCCTCGTCACCTTCATCGTCATGCAAACACCGCCCGCCTCCACCGCGGCCGCGAGCGCATGGCTGTTCCTGCTGCACGGCAGCGCCAAGCTGCTCGGCTGGCCGAAGATCGACATGTTCGCCAACGTGCAGTAACTGGTCGCCCTTGCGCTAGCAATGGTGGACGGCTACCAGGGGTGGCGTGGTAATATGGTCAGGTTATGAAGCTGCTGTGGGCAGCTCTGCTTCCACACGCATCTTCCGGTTAGCTGAACTTCGGTCTGCCAATGAACCGCATCGCTTCGATCAACGTTGCTCAGTGGTGGCGCTTCCAGTAGGAAGCGGCACGTCGTTGCGGTTTCGCACCGCGCCTTGCCGCCGTATCGGTGGGCAAGGTTCAGCAGATGGCTCTCCGGCACGGCGGCTCCAAGAACATAGGAGATTGCCTGATGCCACCAATACCCCCTAGATCACGAACACCGCGCGTTCCAACGGCGCAAGGTGTGCCTGCGCGTCCTCTGCGCAGGCGGGCGCCCCTGCGTCCTTGCTTGCACCATAGTCGGCCCGTGTCGCAGCGGTGCGACGGAGCGCCCACCACCGCGCCTTTTCCTCGTCCGGGCCACTTTTCTGCGCTCGTTCCATCGAAATCCACTGCAAATGTGTATAACGATGTGAGTAACGGCGATCATTCATCAGAAGTTGATCTTTATAAATCAAGGAGTTACTGTGTCTAAACTTCTGATGATCGACAACTACGACAGCTTCACCTGGAACCTGGTCCAGTACTTCGGCGAGCTCGGCGAGGACGTGCGAACGGTGCGCAACGACGCGATCGGGCTCGACGAGATCGCGGCGCTCGCCCCGGCGCGCATCGTGATCTCGCCCGGGCCGTGCACGCCGAACGAGGCCGGCATCTCGCTGCCGGTGATCCGCCGCTTCGCGGGCCTCGTCCCGATCCTGGGCGTGTGCCTGGGTCACCAGGCAATCGGCGCCGCGTTCGGCGGGCGCGTCGCACGCGCGAAGCAGGTGATGCACGGCAAGACCTCGCCGATCCACCACCTGGGCGTCGGCGTCTTTCGCGGCCTGCCCGACCCGTTCACAGCGATCCGCTACCACTCGCTGGCGGTCGAGCGCGAGACACTGCCCGACTGCCTCGAGGTCACCGCGTGGACCGACGACGGCGAGATCATGGGGCTGCGCCACCGCGAGTTGCGCGTCGAGGGCGTGCAGTTCCATCCTGAATCGATCCTCACCGAGCACGGCCACGCGCTGCTGCGCAATTTCCTGGAGAACTGAGATGACGATCACCGCGCAGGAAGCGCTGACCCGATGCATCGAGCACCGCGAGATCTTCCACGACGAGATGCTGAAGATCATGCGCCAGATCATGAGCGGCGAGATGTCGCCGACGATGATGGCGGCGATCCTGATGGGGCTGCGCGTGAAGAAGGAGACGATCGGCGAGATCAGCGCTGCGGCACAGGTGATGCGCGAGTTCGCCAACAAGGTCGAGGTCGACGGCGGCCCGCACTTCGTCGACGTGGTGGGCACCGGGGGCGACGGTTCGCACACGTTCAACATCTCGACCGCGTCGACCTTCGTCGCGGCGGCGGCCGGCGCCACGGTGGCCAAGCACGGCAACCGCGGCGTGTCGTCGAAGTCGGGCGCCGCCGACGTGCTCGAGGCGCTGGGCGCGAACATCATGCTGAATCCGCAGCAGGTGGCGGATTGCGTGCGCGCGACCGGCATCGGCTTCATGTTCGCGCCGAATCACCACCCGGCGATGAAGAACGTCGCGCCGGTGCGCCGCGAGCTCGGCGTGCGCACGATCTTCAACATCCTCGGTCCGCTGACCAACCCGGCCGGCGCGCCGAACATCCTGATGGGGGTGTTCCATCCCGACCTGGTCGGCATCCAGGTGCGCGTGATGCAGCGCCTGGGCGCGAAGCACGCGGTCGTCGTCTGGGGCAAGGACGGGATGGACGAGGTGTCGCTCGGCGCCGCGACGATGGTCGGGGAATTGAAGAACGGCGAGATCGACGAGTACGAGATCCATCCCGAGGACTTCGGCCTGTCGATGATCAGCAACCGCGGATTGCGGGTGGCCGACGCGTTCGAATCCAAGGAAATGGTGCTCGAGGCGCTGTCGAACCAGCCCGGCACGCCGCGCGAGATCGTCACGCTGAACGCCGGGGCGGCGCTCTACGCGGCCGACGTCGTCGACTCGATCGGCGCCGGCATCGCGCTGGCGCGCGAGACGATCGCCTCGGGCGCGGCGCGCGCGAAGCTCGACCAGTTCGTGCAGTTCACGCAGCGCTGCGCGGTGCCGGGCCATGGCTGAGGACATCCTGACCCGCATCGTCGCGGTCAAGCGCGAAGAGGTCGCGGCGGCGCGCCGGCGGCGACCGCTCGAATCGGTGCGCGCCGAAGCCGAGGACGCCCGCGACGGGCGGGGGGTCCGCGGCTTTGCGCGCGCGCTGCGCGACAAGGTCGCGGCGGGGCGAGCGGCCGTGATCGCGGAGATCAAGAGAGCGAGCCCCAGCAAGGGCCTGCTGCGTGAACCCTTCGACCCGCCGGCGATCGCCGCGAGCTATGCGGCGCACGGCGCCGCGTGCCTGTCGGTGCTGACCGACGAGCGCTTCTTCCAGGGCTCGCTCGACCACCTGCGCGCTTCGCGCGCGGCCTGTGCGCTGCCGGTGCTGCGCAAGGACTTCGTCGTCGACCCGTACCAGGTCTACGAGGCGCGCGCCCACGGCGCCGACTGCATCCTGCTGATCGTCGCGGCGCTCGACGATGCCAGCCTCGCCGAGTTCGAGGCCATCGCGCACGCGCTGTCGATGGACGTGCTGGTCGAGGTGCACGACGCGGCCGAGCTCGATCGCGCGCTCGCGCTGGAGACGCCGCTGGTCGGCGTCAACAACCGGAACCTGCGCAGCTTCGAGGTGTCGCTCGGCACGACCCTCGCATTGCTGCCGCGCATCCCGGGCGACCGGATGGTCGTGACCGAGAGTGGCATCCTCGGTCCCGCGGACGTGGCGCGGATGCGGCAGGCGGGAGTGAACGCATTTCTCGTCGGCGAGGCGTTCATGCGGGCGCCCGATCCGGGCGAGGCGCTGGCGACGCTGTTCGCCTGACCGCTCGCGCGCAAGGTCGTGCCCGCGCGGTCGCGGCCGCCGGTCAGGTCGGTCGCGACCGGCGCTCGCGGCCGAGCCACCGGGACAGCAGCCGCACCGCCCGGGCGCCTGGCCTCGGCGCGAACTTCAGCGTCGCCTCGGTCGCCGGCGGCGCGTCGAGCTCGACCTCGCACACGAGCAGCTCGTCCCGCCGGAACGCGTGCACCTTCAGCCGGTCGCCCGGCTTGCGCCGCGCAAGCTGCGCCTTCAGCGCGCGCTCGTCGACCACGCGCAGGCCGTCGACCGCCACCAGCGTGTCGCCGGCCGACAGTCCCGCGCGCTGCGCCGCCTGCCCGGTGTAGGCGGTCGCGATCGCCAGCTGGCCGTCGCGCGTGGCCAGCTTCGCGCCGAGCGACGCCGGCCCCTGGTCGCCGCGGCCGAGCGCCAGCTGTACGCCGACGGCCTTCAGCAGCGCCGCGAGCGGCAGTTCGGCCGTGCCGTAGGCCCAGCTGCGGATCCGCGCGTCGAGCCGCAGGCCGGTGGCTTCCTCGAGCAGGCCCGGGAACTCGTCTTCGCCCAGGCCCTTGCGCCGCGCGAAGAAGTCGCGCCCGTAGCGTCGCCACATCAGCCGCATCGCGTCGTCGAGCGAGCGCCTGCCTTCGGTGCGGCCGCGGATCGTCAGGTCGAGCGCCAGCGCGACCAGCGAGCCCTTCGCGTAGTAGCTGGCGATCGCGTTCGGCGAGTTCTCGTCCTGTCGGTAGTACTTGATCCAGGCGTCGAAGCTGGACTCGGCCACGCTCTGCAGCTTGCGGCCCGGGCCGCGCATCACGCCCGAGATCGCCTTGGCGAGCAGGCCCAGGTAGGCGTCGCGGCCGATGACGCCCGAGCGCACCAGCATCAGGTCGTCGTAGTACGAGGTGAAGCCCTCGAAGATCCACAGCAGGCGCGTGTAGTTCTCCTGCTGCAGGTCGTAGCGCGCGAATGCCGCGGGCTTCATCCGCTTGACGTTCCAGGTGTGGAAGTACTCGTGGCTCGCCAGCCCGAGGAAGCCGCGATAGCCGTCCGGGAGCTCGCGCTGGCCGCGCCACGGCAGGTCGTTGCGCGCGCAGATCAGCGCGGTGCTCGAGCGGTGCTCGAGGCCGCCGTAGCCGTCGCCGACCGCCATCACCTGGAACAGGTAGCGCTTGATCGGCGCGCGGCGCGTGCGCGGCTCGAACAGGCGCACCTGCTCGGCGCAGATGCGCGCCAGGTCGCGGCACAGCCTGGCGGTGTCGGCGTCGTGCCGGCCGGTGATCGCCACCTCGTGCCGCGCGCCGCCGGCGTCGAACGCGGCCAGCGTGAAGCGGCCCATCTCCACCGGATGGTCGACGAGCTCGTCGTAGTCGGCGGCGCGATAGCGGCCGAAGCCGTGGCGGCGCGCGCCGGCCTCGGGCAGCGTGGTCGCGACGCGCCAGTCGGCGTACGCGTCGCCCGCCGGAGGCTCGATCAGCACCTCGCAGGGCGAATCCTCCTGGCCGACGACGCGCAGGAACACGCTGGTGCCGTTGAAGAAGCCGTGCGTCGCGTCGAGGTGCGCGGCGCGCACCGACAGGTCCCAGGCGTACACCGTGTAGCGGACCTCGAGCGGGCCTTCGCAGCGAGCCGCCTGCCAGGTGTGCTTGTCGCGCTTGCGCAGCCGCACGGGGCGCAGTCCGCTGCGCGCGGCGATCGACACGACGTGGCGCGCGAACTCGCGGATCATGTAGCTGCCGGGAATCCACGCCGGCAGCGCCACGCGCTGTCCTTCCGGGTCGGGCCGCGCGATCGCCAGCGTGACCTCGAACAGGTGCGCGTGCGGGTCCGCCGGGACGATCCGGTACGAGACCGGCTCCCCGCCGCCGCGCCGGCGCGCAGCGCCCGCGACTTGGCGCGTGGCGCGCGCAGCCGCGCGCTGCGCGCCGTGGGCCGCGCGCCTGGCCGGCGCGCTCAACGGTTCACGTCGACCGCGACGCGGCCGCGCACCTTGCCGGCGAGCATCTGGGGCGCGAGCCGCAATGCGTCGTCGAGACCGACCACCGTGGTGATCCGTTCGAGCAGCGCCGGGTCGAGCTCGTGCGCAAGTCGCGCCCAGGCCTCGCGCCGCTCCGCGAGCGGGCACATCACCGAATCGACGCCGACCAGGGTCACGCCACGCAGGATGAACGGCGCGACCGATGCCGGGAAGTCCATCCCCTGCGCGAGCCCGCAGGCGGCGACCGTGCCGCGGTACTTCGTCTGCGCGCAGGCATTGGCCAGCGTGTGCGAGCCGACCGCGTCGACGACGCCGGCCCAGCGCTCCTTCTGCAGCGGCTTGCCCGGCGCCGACAGCGTCGCGCGGTCGATGACCTCGGCTGCGCCGAGTGCGCGCAGGTAGTCCGCCTCGGCTGCACGCCCGGTCGACGCGACGACCCGATGGCCGAGCCGCGCGAGCAGCGCGATTGCCACGCTGCCCACGCCGCCCGCGGCGCCGGTCACGAGGATTTCGCCGTCGGCAGGCGAGACGCCGCGGCGCTCGAGCGCCATCACGCACAGCATCGCGGTGTACCCGGCGGTGCCGATCGCCATCGCGCGCCTCGCGTCGAGCCCGTCGGGCATCGCGACCAGCCAGTCGGCCTTCAGCCGCGCGCGCTGCGCGAGGCAGCCCCAGTGCGTCTCGCCGACGCCCCAGCCGTTGAGGATCACCCGGTCGCCCGGGGCGAACGCCGGGCTGGCGCTCGATTCCACCACGCCGGCGCCGTCGATGCCCGGCACCATCGGCCAGCGGCGCACCACCGGAGACCGGTTGGTGAGCGCGAGGGCATCCTTGTAGTTGAGCGTCGAGTACTCGATGCGCAGCGTCACGTCGGCGTCGGGCGTGGCGGCGACGAGCTCGTCGTCGGTCAGGCGTCGCCGGCTGGCCGAGAAACCGCCTTCGGGCTTCTCGAGGTAGAGCGCATCGAACATGGGTCGGCTCCTCGCGGGTCTCGTGATCGGGCCGCGCTATTTTGCCCCGGAAGGCCGCGCAGGCGTCGATTCCGTCGTGCGGTCGGGGGCCTCGGTCGGGTATAAGCAGGCTTTGCCCCCGAAGCCGACGCCAGTCCCGGCCGGAAGTGCGGGGCTGCCGCCCATCGGAATCCGGAGCAGCCGGGCGAAGCGATGCGCGCAAACTGATCGGAGGTACGTCGACGATGGAGCCGGGCGCGATGCAGCGCATGTTTGTCGAAGGGCGTCGGCGCCTCCTCGCCGGATTCGGGGCGGCGCTGGCGGCGACCGTGCTTGCAGGCTGCGGCGGCGGCTCGAGCATGGGCACCGCGCCGTTCACGCCGGGCCCGGTGCCCTGCGCCTCGGCCGCGTCGGCGAGCGCCGACGGCTACGCGATCGGCATGTGCGCGTCGACGAAGACCGCGGTGTTCCTCGAGACGACGAGCTCGGTCGCGATCACCGGCACGGTCGACGGCCACATCCTCTCGCTCGTCTTCCCGTCGGCGCTCGGCGCGTACGATGGCAGCACCGGGTTCACCGCCGCGAGCCGCGTTCCGGGCGCCTTCCTGCGCGACGTCCTCGGCGCGCTGCAGGGCAGCGCCTACGAGGAGCCCCTGAGGCAGGACCTGGTGGCGCCGTACACGGCGCTGACCGACTTCCACGCCGCGTGCTGCTATCACGACAACCCCCCGTGGGCCCCCCCGCAGCTCGCCTACGTCGAATACGGCAGCTGGGAGAAAGTCCCGACGGCCTCCGAAGGCTTCATCGGCGTCTGGTACGGGGCCCGCTCCGCGATGGTGGTCGACCACTCGCCGATCGGCCCGGTGAACCGCGTCTATCGCGGCTACGTCGCGGGCACCGTAGCGCCCGACGAAGTCGGTGGCGGCTACCTGGACCGCGTGCGCAGCTTCAGTGCCCCGATCGAGATCATCGTCGACGGCACCGGCCGGATCGTCTCGGGAAGGATCCAGGCAATGGTCACTTCGGCCTACGACCCGGTCACGGGTCAACTCGTCCTGCAGGACCTGCCGGTCGATCCGGTCGACCTCGTCGAGGGCGCCGCCGGCTCCCCGCCGGGAATGCTCACCGGCACGCTGGCGTCGGCGGGCGGCGCCTACGCAGACGTCGATCCGGCGTCGAGCCGCTTCGAGGCGCGCTACTTCGGCGTGTCGGGCAACATCGGCGCCGAGCTCGCCGGCCGCTTGCGCTTCCGCGCCGGCAACGGCCTGATCGCGGTTGCGGCGTTCGGCGCGCAGTTCGTGCCCTGACCCGGCGCGCACCCGGCATCCGCGGCCCTGCGCTTGCGCGTGCCGCTCAGTGCTTGCGCGTGTCGCTCAGTGCCTGCGCTTGTCGATCACCCGCTTCGCCTTGCCGATCGATCGCTCGATCGCGCCGGGCGGCTCGACGTGTACCGTCACGGTCACCCCGATGTAGGTCTTGATCGCGTGCTCGAGCGCGGCGGCCGCGCCGACCGCGTCGGCGCCGTCGTGGTGCTCGCCGGCCTTGAGTTCCACGCGCACCGTCAACTCGTCGAGCGGGCCCTCGCGCGTGAGCTCGCAGACGTAGTGCGGCGCCAGGTTCGGCCGCTGCAGGATCAGCTCCTCGATCTGCGACGGGAACACGTTGACGCCGCGGATGATCATCATGTCGTCCGAGCGGCCGGTGATCTTCTGGATGCGCCGCATCGTCCGCGCAGTGCCGGGCAGCAGGCGCGTGAGGTCGCGGGTGCGGTAGCGCACGATCGGCAGAGCCTCCTTCGACAGCGAGGTGAACACCAGTTCGCCGAATTCGCCTTCGGGCAGCGCCGCGCCGGTCTCCGGATCGATGATCTCGGGATAGAAGTGGTCTTCCCAGATCGTCGGCCCGTCCTTGGTCTCGAGGCACTCGCTGGCGACCCCGGGACCCATCACCTCGGACAGGCCGTAGATGTCGACGGCGTCGATCGCCAGGCGCTTCTCGATCTCGGCGCGCATCTCGTTGGTCCACGGCTCGGCGCCGAACAGGCCGATGCGCAGGCTGGTGCCGTGGGGATCGAGCCCCTGGCGCTCGATCTCGTCGGCGATCGCCAGCATGTAGCTCGGCGTGACCATGATGATCGCCGGCCGGAAGTCGGTGATCAGCTGCACCTGCCGCTCGGTCTGGCCGCCGCCGAACGGCACGACGGTCAGGCCGAGCCGCTCGGCTCCGTAGTGCGCGCCCAGGCCGCCGGTGAACAGGCCGTAGCCGTAGCTGATGTGCGCGATCTCGCCGGGGCGCGCGCCGCCGGCGCGGATCGAGCGCGCCATCAGGTTCGCCCAGGTGTCGATGTCCCGCGCCGTATACCCGACCACCGTCGGCTTGCCGGTGGTGCCGCTCGACGCGTGGATGCGCACCACCTTCTCGCGCGGCACCGCGAACATGCCGAACGGGTAGGTTTCGCGCAGGTCCGACTTGGTCGTGAACGGGAACCTGCCGAGGTCCTCGAGCGACCTCAGGTCCTCGGGACGCACGCCGGCCGCGTCGAACTTCGCACGGTAGTGCGCGACGTTGCGGTAGGCGTGGTCCAGCGACCAGCGCAGCCGCTCCAGTTGCAGCGCGCGCAGTTCGTCGACGCTCGCCCGCTCGATCGGATCGAGCGGGAATCCTCCGGCCGAGACCGGGGCCGCCTTGCTCTTCATCGCGACTCCTCCATCGGGATCGTTCGGGCGGGCATGCCACCCGCCTGCCGTCGTGTGCGGCGACCCGATGTTAAACCCTGAGCGCTGCGGCCGACGCGGCGCGCGGGCCGCGTGGCAGAATCGCCGGTGACGACGCGCGTGGCCTGCGCCGCGGCGCGTCCGCCGACCCTGACGTCCACCCACCTTCGCCCGCGCGGCACGCCGGCGCCGCACGACGCGCCTGCAGCGCGCGCGGGCGCCACGAGGAGCCCTGCGCCATGCCCTACGAGAACATCCTGGTCGAGACCCGCGGACGGGTCGGCCTGGTCACCCTGAACCGGCCCAAGCAGCTCAACGCGCTCAACGACCGCCTGATGGACGAGCTCGGCGTTGCGCTGCGCGCCTTCGACGCCGACGAGGGAATCGGGGCGATCGTGATCACCGGCAACGAGAAGGCGTTCGCCGCCGGCGCCGACATCGCCGCGATGGCCGGCTGGAGCTACATGGACGTGTTCCGCAGCGAGTACATCACGCGCAACTGGGAGACGCTGCGGCGGATCCGCAAGCCGGTCATCGCGGCGGTGGCCGGCTACGCGCTCGGCGGAGGCTGCGAGCTGGCGATGATGTGCGACATCGTGATCGCCGCCGACACCGCGAAGTTCGGCCAGCCCGAGATCCGGCTCGGCGTCATTCCGGGCGCGGGCGGCACGCAGCGCCTGCCGCGCGCGGTCTCGAAGGCCAAGGCGATGGACCTGTGCCTGACCGCCCGGACGATGGACGCCGACGAGGCCGAGCGCGCCGGGCTGGTCTCGCGGGTGGTGCCGGCCGAGCGGCTGCTCGACGAGGCGCTCGAGGCCGCCACGACGATCGCCGGCTTCTCGCTGCCCGCGCTGATGATGGCCAAGGAGGCGATCAACCGCGCCTACGAGACGCCGCTCGCCGAGGGGGTCCTGTTCGAGCGCCGGCTGTTCCACTCGCTGTTCGCCACCGAGGACCAGAAGGAGGGGATGGCGGCGTTCGTCGAGAAGCGCAAGCCGCAGTTCCGGCATCGTTGAGCAGGGTGCGCCGGCCGCGGCTTGGCCGACGCCCCGATTTGCACGCCGGAAACAGAGTTGCTATAGTCGCGGGCTCTGCAGTGCTGCGGCGCTGCGGGGCCGGCAGGGTCCGGACCGCAGAGGCGGGAAGGACCGGCAGGGCGAGCAAGTTGACAGGGTTTCGAAAAGTCTCCATACTCTCCCTTCTCTGCTGATCGCGAACCACTGCAAATGCAGCGCGATCCAAGATCTTTAAAAACCAACAGCCGATAAGTGTGGGCGTTCGGGCGAACGCGCCAAGCCGAGGGTTCTCACGGACCCGAGGCGGGTTCCAATCCGGACTCGTTCCGGTGCGGATCTCGGAAAATCGAACGCTCACACGGTAAACGAACATCCATTGGGAAACCAATGAATGTCGATTCCGTTGAGCAGGCCTGGAAACAGGCCAACCAAAAGATCGAACTAAAGAGTTTGATCCTGGCTCAGATTGAACGCTGGCGGCATGCCTTACACATGCAAGTCGAACGGCAGCACGGGGGCAACCCTGGTGGCGAGTGGCGAACGGGTGAGTAATGCATCGGAACGTGCCCAGTAGTGGGGGATAGCCCGGCGAAAGCCGGATTAATACCGCATACGCACTACGGTGGAAAGCGGGGGACCGAAAGGCCTCGCGCTATTGGAGCGGCCGATGTCGGATTAGCTTGTTGGTGGGGTAACGGCCTACCAAGGCGACGATCCGTAACTGGTCTGAGAGGACGACCAGTCACACTGGGACTGAGACACGGCCCAGACTCCTACGGGAGGCAGCAGTGGGGAATTTTGGACAATGGGCGCAAGCCTGATCCAGCAATGCCGCGTGTGTGAAGAAGGCCTTCGGGTTGTAAAGCACTTTTGTCCGGAAAGAAATCCGTCTGGCTAATACCCGGACGGGATGACGGTACCGGAAGAATAAGCACCGGCTAACTACGTGCCAGCAGCCGCGGTAATACGTAGGGTGCGAGCGTTAATCGGAATTACTGGGCGTAAAGCGTGCGCAGGCGGCTTTGTAAGACAGGTGTGAAATCCCCGGGCTCAACCTGGGAACTGCATTTGTGACTGCAAGGCTAGAGTGCGTCAGAGGGAGGTGGAATTCCGCGTGTAGCAGTGAAATGCGTAGAGATGCGGAGGAACACCGATGGCGAAGGCAGCCTCCTGGGATGACACTGACGCTCATGCACGAAAGCGTGGGGAGCAAACAGGATTAGATACCCTGGTAGTCCACGCCCTAAACGATGTCTACTAGTTGTCGGGGATTCATTTCCTTGGTAACGCAGCTAACGCGTGAAGTAGACCGCCTGGGGAGTACGGCCGCAAGGTTAAAACTCAAAGGAATTGACGGGGACCCGCACAAGCGGTGGATGATGTGGATTAATTCGATGCAACGCGAAAAACCTTACCTACGCTTGACATGCCAGGAACTTTCCAGAGATGGATTGGTGCCCGAAAGGGAACCTGGACACAGGTGCTGCATGGCTGTCGTCAGCTCGTGTCGTGAGATGTTGGGTTAAGTCCCGCAACGAGCGCAACCCTTATCCCTAGTTGCTACGCAAGGGCACTCTAGGGAGACTGCCGGTGACAAACCGGAGGAAGGTGGGGATGACGTCAAGTCCTCATGGCCCTTATGTGTAGGGCTTCACACGTCATACAATGGTCGGTACAGAGGGTCGCCAACCCGCGAGGGGGAGCCAATCCCAGAAAACCGATCGTAGTCCGGATTGCACTCTGCAACTCGAGTGCATGAAGTCGGAATCGCTAGTAATCGCGGATCAGCATGTCGCGGTGAATACGTTCCCGGGTCTTGTACACACCGCCCGTCACACCATGGGAGTGGGTTCTACCAGAAGTGGGTAGCCTAACCGCAAGGAGGGCGCTTACCACGGTAGGGCTCATGACTGGGGTGAAGTCGTAACAAGGTAGCCGTATCGGAAGGTGCGGCTGGATCACCTCCTTTCAGAGATCGCGCCAAGCACGGGCGCCCACACTTATCGGCTGTCAGTTGGTTCAGACAACTGGGTCTGTAGCTCAGCTGGTTAGAGCACCGTCTTGATAAGGCGGGGGTCGCTGGTTCGAACCCAGCCAGACCCACCACGGTTTCACACGGGGGTGTAGCTCAGCTGGGAGAGCACCTGCTTTGCAAGCAGGGGGTCATCGGTTCGATCCCGTTCACCTCCACCACTTCCGCACACGGTGGGCGGTGGCAGAACCCCAGGGACGATGCGCGAGCGAATTCGCTCGAGTCCGCTCGCGCATCATTCCTCGTTGAATGAGTCGGCTGTTCTTTAACAATTCGGAAGAAGATATCGTATTCAGTCTTTTTGATCTGGATACGGGTTGTGATTGCATACACAACTGTTCTCTGTTCTCCAGAACTGAGAATTGCGGCATAACGCGAGCTTGATCCTGCACTCACTCTCATGGAGTGCGCAAAGTTATAGGGTCAAGTGAATAAGTGCATGTGGTGGATGCCTTGGCGATCACAGGCGATGAAGGACGTTGTAGCCTGCGATAAGCTGCGGGGAGCTGGCAAACAAGCTTTGATCCGCAGATTTCCGAATGGGGAAACCCGGCCCGCAAGGGTCATCCCACGCTGAATACATAGGCGTGCGGAGGCGAACGCAGCGAACTGAAACATCTAAGTAGCTGCAGGAAAAGAAATCAACCGAGATTCCGAAAGTAGCGGCGAGCGAAATCGGAACAGCCTGTGCGTGATAGCCGATACGTTAGCGGAACGGTCTGGAAAGTCCGGCCATAGCGGGTGATAGCCCCGTACGCGAAAACGGATCGGTGGTACTGAGCGCACGACAAGTAGGGCGGGACACGTGAAATCCTGTCTGAAGATGGGGGGACCATCCTCCAAGGCTAAATACTCGTGATCGACCGATAGTGAACCAGTACCGTGAGGGAAAGGCGAAAAGAACCCCGGGAGGGGAGTGAAATAGATCCTGAAACCGCATGCATACAAACAGTCGGAGCCCGGAAACGGGTGACGGCGTACCTTTTGTATAATGGGTCAGCGACTTACGTTTAGTGGCGAGCTTAACCGTATAGGGAAGGCGCAGGGAAACCGAGTCCGAACAGGGCGAATCAGTCGCTAGGCGTAGACCCGAAACCGGGTGATCTACCCATGGCCAGGATGAAGGTGCGGTAACACGCCCTGGAGGTCCGAACCGACTACTGTTGCAAAAGTAGCGGATGAGCTGTGGGTAGGGGTGAAAGGCTAAACAAACCCGGAAATAGCTGGTTCTCCCCGAAAACTATTTAGGTAGTGCGTCGTGTATTGCTCCAGGGGGTAGAGCACTGTAATGGTTGCGGGGGTCATATGGACTTACCGCGCCATAGCAAACTCCGAATACCTGGAAGTACGAGCACGGCAGACAGTCCTCGGGTGCTAACGTCCGAGGTCGAGAGGGAAACAACCCAGACCGCCAGCTAAGGTCCCCAATATCCGCTAAGTGGGAAACGAAGTGGGAAGGCTAAAACAGTCAGGAGGTTGGCTTAGAAGCAGCCACCCTTTAAAGAAAGCGTAATAGCTCACTGATCGAGTCGTCCTGCGCGGAAGATGTAACGGGGCTAAGCGGATAACCGAAGCTGCGGACCTGGCGCAAGCCAGGTGGTAGGGGAGCGTTCTGTACGTCTGTGAAGGCGAGTCGAGAGGCTTGCTGGAGATATCAGAAGTGCGAATGCTGACATGAGTAGCGTTAAAGCAGGTGAAAAGCCTGCTCGCCGTAAGCGCAAGGTTTCCTACGCCACGTTCATCGGCGTAGGGTGAGTCGGCCCCTAAGGTGAGGGCGAAAGCCGTAGCTGATGGGAAGCTGGTTAATATTCCAGCACCGTCTCTGAGTGCGATGGGGGGACGGATCGTGGAAGGTTGTCCGGGTGTTGGATGTCCCGGTTCCTGACCTGTAGGTGTTCGGTAGGAAAATCCGCCGGACATATGCCGAGGGGTCGGGACGAGCGAGCTTGCTCGCGAAGCAACTGGAAGGGGTCCCAGGAAAAGCCTCTAAGCTTCAGCTCAGAGAGACCGTACCGCAAACCGACACTGGTGCGCGAGATGAGTATTCTCAGGCGCTTGAGAGAACTCGGGAGAAGGAACTCGGCAAATTGACACCGTAACTTCGGAAGAAGGTGTGCCTTTGTAGCTTGAATGTGAACAACACGAGGGCGAAGAGGTTGCAAAAAATCGGTGGCTGCGACTGTTTACCAAAAACACAGCACTCTGCTAACACGAAAGTGGACGTATAGGGTGTGACGCCTGCCCGGTGCCGGAAGGTTAAGTGATGGGGTGCAAGCTCTTGATCGAAGCCCCGGTAAACGGCGGCCGTAACTATAACGGTCCTAAGGTAGCGAAATTCCTTGTCGGGTAAGTTCCGACCTGCACGAATGGCGTAACGATGGCCACACTGTCTCCTCCCGAGACTCAGCGAAGTTGAAATGTTTGTGATGATGCAATCTACCCGCAGCTAGACGGAAAGACCCCATGAACCTTTACTGTAGCTTTGCATTGGACTGTGAACCGATCTGTGTAGGATAGGTGGGAGGCTTTGAAGCCGGGACGCTAGTTTCGGTGGAGCCAACCTTGAAATACCACCCTGGTTTGTTTGCGGTTCTAACCTTGGCCCGTTATCCGGGTTGGGAACAGTGCATGGTAGGCAGTTTGACTGGGGCGGTCTCCTCCCAAAGCGTAACGGAGGAGTTCGAAGGTACGCTTGGCACGGTCGGACATCGTGCCTAAAGTGCAAGGGCAAAAGCGTGCTTAACTGCGAGACTGACAAGTCGAGCAGGTGCGAAAGCAGGACCTAGTGATCCGGTGGTTCTGAATGGAAGGGCCATCGCTCAACGGATAAAAGGTACTCTGGGGATAACAGGCTGATACCGCCCAAGAGTTCATATCGACGGCGGTGTTTGGCACCTCGATGTCGGCTCATCTCATCCTGGGGCTGTAGCCGGTCCCAAGGGTATGGCTGTTCGCCATTTAAAGAGGTACGTGAGCTGGGTTCAAAACGTCGTGAGACAGTTTGGTCCCTATCTGCTGTGGGCGCTGGAGATTTGACGGGGCCTGCTCCTAGTACGAGAGGACCGGAGTGGACGCACCTCTGGTGTACCTGTTGTCACGCCAGTGGCATTGCAGGGTAGCTATGTGCGGAAGAGATAACCGCTGAAAGCATCTAAGCGGGAAACTCGCCTGAAGATGAGATCTCCCTGGGGACTCGATCCCCCTGAAGGGTCGTCCGAGACCAGGACGTTGATAGGCCGGGTGTGGAAGCGCAGTAATGCGTTAAGCTAACCGGTACTAATTGCCCGTGAGGCTTGACCCTATAACTTTGCGAAAGCTCAGCGCTTGTGCCGCAAGGTTGTGGATGCCTCACAAACCCCCGTGTTCACCCCGAACACGAAGACAGATCAAGAGCTGTTTCGATATCTTCCATCCGAATTGGCTCGTTCGCCGACCGGGAAACCGGGACGCGGGCGGGTAACAAGTCATGCCTGATGACCATAGCGCAGTGGAACCACCCCTTCCCATCCCGAACAGGACCGTGAAACGCTGTAGCGCCGATGATAGTGAGCTTCTCGCTTGTGAAAGTAGGACATCGTCAGGCAAACCTCCGACGCAGAAAAGCCACCCTCCGGGGTGGCTTTTTTGTTTGTGGACCGCCCTCGTGCCGCGGTCGGGCAGCCACGGCTGTGGGCATCGCCCTGCGGCGCGCGGCACCCGGTAACCTGTCGGCTGGCGGCCCGCAGCGTGCGCGCGGGCCCGGGTGACATCGGGCTGGGACGGCGATGGAACGATCTTTCAGGGAAGAAGTCGGCAAGCTGCGGCTCGGCGACGGCGAGGTGTTCCACGGCGAGGGCATCCTCGCGGTGACCAAGGCGCTGCTGCAGTCCGGGGTGGCCTACGTCGGGGGCTACCAGGGGGCGCCGGTATCGCACGTGATGGACGTGCTGAACGACGCGCGCGACATCCTCGACGAGCTCGGCGTGCACGTCGAGACCAACGCGTCGGAGGCCGGCGCGGCGGCGATGCTCGGCGCCTCGATCAACTACCCGCTGCGCGGCGCGGTCGCGTTCAAGTCGACGGTCGGGACGAACGTCGCGTCGGATGCGCTGTCGAACCTCGCGTCGGCCGGGGTCAAGGGCGGCGCGCTGATCGTGCTCGGCGAGGATTACGGCGAGGGTTCGTCGATCATCCAGGAGCGCAGCCACGCGTTCGCGATGAAATCGCAGATCTGGCTGCTTGACCCGCGCCCGAACCTGCCGAAGATCGTCGAGATGGTCGAGCGCGGCTTCGAGCTCTCCGAGGCGTCGAGCACGCCGGTGATGCTGGAGCTGCGGATCCGCGCCTGCCACGTGCATGGCTCGTTCGTGACGCGGGCGAACCGGCGGCCGGCGCACTCGAAGAACGATCGGCTCTCCGAGCCCGATTTCGACTACGGCCGCATCTGCCTGCCGCCGGCGACCTATGCGCAGGAGAAGCACAAGATCGAGGTGCGCTGGCCAGCGGCCGTCGCGTTCATCCGCGAACACCGGCTGAACGAGACCTTCGACGGCGACCTCGGTCACGTCGGAATCCTCTGCCAGGGCGGGCTCTACAACGCGACCGTGCGGGCGCTGCAGCTGCTCGGTCTCGCCGACGCGTTCGGTGCCTCGCGGGTGCCGATCTACTGCATGAACGTGACCTACCCGCTGGTGCCCGACGAGCTGGTCGCGTTCTGCGCCGGCAAGCAGGCGGTGCTGATGATCGAGGAGGGGCAGCCGGCCTACATCGAGGATGCTCTGCTCGCGACGCTGCGGCGCCACGACGCGAACGCGGTGCGGGCGCACGGCAAGGACCTGTTGCCGCTGGCGGGCGAATACACCGGCGAGGTGGTGCTGAACGGCGTCGCCGCGTTCCTCGAATCGGCCGGGATCGGCACCTCGGGTGCGGTCGGGCAGCTGCTGTCGGCGAAGAAGCGCGCCGCCGAGCTCCTGGGCGGCGCGGTGCCGGCGCGGCCGCCGGGCTTCTGCGTCGGCTGTCCCGAGCGCCCGGTGTTCGCCGCGATGCGCATCGCCGGACGCGAGCTGGGCGCATTCCACGTGTCGGCCGACATCGGATGCCACACCTTCGCGACGCTGCCGCCGTTCAACCTCGGCAACACGGTGCTCGGCTACGGCCTGGGCCTCGCGTCGAACTCGGCGATGCAGCCGATGTTCGGGCGGCGGACCGTGACGGTCATGGGCGACGGCGGCTTCTGGCACAACGGCCTCACGTCCGGCATCGCGAATGCGGTGTTCAACAAGGACGACGGCATCCTGGTGATCATGAAGAACGGGTACAGCTCGGCGACCGGCGCGCAGGAGCTGCCGTCGAGCCCGCAGCACAGCGAGCCGAAGGCAGACGTGGCGATCGAGCGGGCGCTCGAGGGCATCGGTGTCGGCTGGATGAGGACGGTCGACAACTATCGCGTGGGCGCGGTCGCGCAGACGCTCAAGGAGGCGATGACCACCGACTACCAGGGGCTGAAGGTGATCGTCGCCGAGGGCGAGTGCCAGCTCGAGCGGCAGCGGCGCCTGCGGCCGCAGGTGGCCGAACGCCTGGCGAAGGGGCAGCGCAACGTGCGCGTGCGCTACGGAGTCGACGAGGACACCTGCAGCGGCGACCACTCGTGCATCCGCCTTTCCGGCTGCCCGACGCTGACGGTGAAGGACAACCCCGATCCGCTGCGCAGCGACCCGGTGGCGACGGTCATCGACGGCTGCGTCGGCTGCGGGCTGTGCGGCGAGAACGCGCACGCGGCGACGCTGTGCCCCTCGTTCTACCGCGCCGAGGTGATCCAGAACCCGCGTGCCTGGGACCGGCTGGTCGCGGGCATGGGGCGCAGCGTGCGGAGGCTGTTGTCGTGAGCATGCCGCAGCGTCCGACGACGATCCTGATCGCCGCGCTGGGCGGCGAAGGCGGCGGGGTGATGGCCGACTGGCTGGTCGACGCCGCCTCGCGCAGCGGGTTTCCGGTGCAGAGCACCTCGATCCCGGGGGTCGCCCAGCGCACCGGCGCGACGACCTACTACCTCGAGATCTATCCGGTGCCGCGCGAGACGCTCGGCGGGCGCGAGCCGGTGATGTCGCTCACCCCGACGCCCGGCAACGTCGACGTGATGGTTGCGTCCGAGCTGCTCGAGGCGGCACGTGCGATGCAGAGCGGCTACGTGAGCCCCGAGCGCACGACCTTCGTCGCGTCGACGCACCGCGTGTACGCGACGCTCGAGAAGATGCAGATGGGCGACGGGCGCTTCGACGGCGCGCGCGCGCTCGAGGGCGCCCGGCAGCTGGCGAAGCGGCCGGTGCTGTTCGACATGCGCGAGCTCGCGTTGGCCAATGGCACGGTCATCAACGCGGTGCTGTTCGGCGCGATGGCCGGCTCCGGTGCACTGCCGCTGTCGCGCGAGGCCTGCGAGGCGGCGATCAGGGCCGGCGGCCGCGGCGCGGACGCGAGCCTGCGTGGCTTCGCGGCGGGCTTCGGGATCGCGGCCAGCGCGGCTGCCGGCGGGGCAACCGCGCCAGGGGAGCGGCGTGCGCCAGTGCGGCCGGGCGCTCGGTCGCCGCTCGATGCGCAGCAGGTGATCGAACACGGCGTCGAGCGCTTGAAGGAGTACCAGGGTGACGCCTACGCGGATCTCTTCCTGCAGCGCGTGAACTCGGTGGGCACGAGCGACGCGGCGTTGCTCGCCGAGACGGCGCGCCAGCTTGCGGTCTGGATGAGCTACGACGACATCATTCGCGTGGCCGACCTCAAGACGCGCGCCACGCGCTTCGAGCGCGTGCGGCGCGAGGTCGGTGCGCAGGGCGACGAACCGGTGGTCGTCGTCGATTACCTGAAGCCCGGCGTCGAGGAAGTCGCCTCGCTGCTGCCGCCGTTCGCGGGCCGCCGGCTGGTCGCCTGGGCGCAACGGCGCGGCAAGCTCGATGCGTACAACGTCGGGATGCACCTGAAGACCTCGGGCGTCGCGGGGTACCTCGTCATGCGCGGGCTGGCGCTGCTGCGGCGCTGGCGCCCGCACAGCCATCGCTACGCCGAGGAGCAGCAGCTGATCGAGCGCTGGCTCGGGGACGTTCGCGAGGCTGCGACGCGCAGCGTGCCGCTCGCGCTCGAGATCGCCCGGTGCGCGCGTTTGCTCAAGGGCTATGGCGACACGCATCGGCGCGGGCGCGCCAGCTTCGTCGGGATCCTCGACGCGCTCGTCGAGAATCCGCCGATGGCCGACGCTGCGGCGCAGGCCGCGGCCATCCGCGCGGCCTGCGAGGCGGCGCTCGCCGATCCCGAGGGCCAGGCGCTGTCGCGGCAACTCGGAAAGAAGGTGATCTGGCTGAATCCCGGGGCGACTGCCGCCGGCGCGACGCGGAGTCGAGCATGAAGGAATCGCTGAGGGTCGGAACCACGCACGTCCAGCGCATCGAGGTCGACGCCGCGCGCACGATCGGGTTCATGGGCGATGCGCTGCGCGTCTACTCGACGCCGTCGATGGTGCTCGACGTCGAGCACACCTGCCGCCAGCTGCTGCTGGCGCACCACGATGCCGGCGAGGACTCGGTCGGCTCGCACGTGGCGGTCGACCACCTGGGGCCGACGCTGCTCGGGCAAACGGTCACCGTCGAGGCGAAGGTGATCGAGCTCGCGTTGCCGCGCGTGAGCTTCGAGATCGAGGTGAGGGACGAAGTCGACACCGTGGGCCGCGCGAAGCACGTGCGCTTCGTCGTCGACACCGCGAAGCAGGCCGAGCGGCTGGCGAAGAAGGCGGCGCGGGTGAAGGCGGCCAGCGGAGGCTGACGAGCTTCGCGGTGGGCGCCGCCCGGCGGGCGAGCACGGGGACGCTTCGATCGGCGCGACTCAGGCCGCCAGCCACTGCCTGAGGTGACGGTAGACCGCGGGGCGCGCGAGCAGCTCCAGGTGGCTGGTCTCGTAGCTGATCCACTGCGATTCCCGCGTGAACAGCGAACGATGCGAGCGCCCGCCGCGGCCCAGCGCACTGGCGAGCGGCACCAGCCCGTCGCCGACCAGCCGGTCCTTCAGGTCGCCGCTGCGGCTCCCGAGCGTGCCGGCGATCGCCAGGCAGCGCACGCGTCGCGGCAGTGGCGCCACGTCGCCGGCGCTCGTGCCGGTCGCTGCGTCCCCATCGGCTCGATCGGCGCCATCGCCCCCGCGACTGGCGGCGAGCACGGTGCCGTGGCGCAGGTCGGTGATGCCCGCGCTGCGGATCCGGCCGAGACGAGCGAACGGCGCGCTGTACGGACTGACCTGCAGCAGGTTCTCGAACCAGTGGCCGCCCCGCTCCAGGGGCGCGCCGCGGTGCGGAGTTCCGAGGAAGACGATTGCGTCGAGCCGCTCGGGCCACTCGTGACCGAGCCGCGCGCCATGCGCGCAGGCGCTGCGCGCGACCAGCCCGCCCATGCTGTGGCCTACGATCGACAGGCGCTCGAGCGGAACCGGCCACTGGGCGGCCAGCGCCTGCAGCAGCCGTGCGAAGCGCCGGCCATTGAGGGAAATCGGCAAGCCGCTGTTGTAGTGCAGGTAGAGCGGCGTGCACGGCAGGTCGCGCGCGAGCGCGGCGCCGTGATCGTGGCCGTCGCGCATCCACTGCAGGTCGTTCATGCACAGTCCGTGGGCGAGCACCACCACGTGCGGGTGCGCAGCCGGAAAGGCCGCCGCCAACGCGTCGCGCTGCAGGCGCAGCGGGCGCCCGCCGTGGCGCAGCGCCATCCGGATCGCGAGCGGATTGCGGGTGGCCGCGAGGTGGTCGCCGAGCACGCCGTTGAGCGCCGCGATCGCTGCGCTGCGCGCGGCCGTCGACGGCGTCTCGGCGATCAGCCGCGGCGCCAGCCAGCCGAGCGCCGCATCGATGCCGTTGCCCACGCCGCGCGTGACGCCGCGCACCGTCGCATAGACGAGGCCGGTCAGGCCGCGCGTGCGTCCGGTCGGCGAGCGGCCGAAGACCAGCGGGAAACGGGCGATCTCGGCGTGCAGTGCCTCGGCCAGCGACGTCAGGTCGGTGGTCGCGCGCACCGCCAGTCGGGCGACGCCGCGCAGGTCCCCGGGTTGCAGGTGTCGGGTGGGGCGTTCCATCAGGCCACCATGGGCGGCGCATCGGCGCCGTGCCCCGGATCGGGCGGGCTGGCGCCGGCCTGGCGCTCGCGCAGCGGAGTGGCAGCCGCGCGAGCGATCGACGCGCGCAGCCATTCGTGCCCGGGCCGGCTCGCGCGCCGACGCAGCCACAGCGCCTCGACGTCGACGCGTGGAAGCTCCATCGGCAGCGGGCGCACGGCGACCTTGTCGGTCGTGCCGGTCGAGGCGAGGAAGTGGCGCGGGAGCGCCGTCAGCAGGTCGGAGTTCGCAACGACGATGCCGGCCGTGAAGAACTGGTTGACCGTCAGCACGATCCGCCGCGTGCGCCCGAGCGCCGCGAGCGTCTCGTCGACGTTGCCGAACGGCCGCCCCGAGACGCTGACGAGCAGGTGGTGGGCCGCGCAGTAGGCGTCCAGCGTCAGTTCGCCGTGCGCCAGCGGATGGTCGCGACGCATCACGCAGGCGTAATGGCTGCTGTAGAGGCGCCGATGGCCGAACGCGGCGGCCGAGTCCGGCTGCATCTCCTCGACCGACACCGAGGTGATGACGCCTGGAAAGTGGCCGACGGCGACGTCGACGTCCTGGGTCATCAGCATCTGGCGCGGGTCGCGTGTCGACAGCGGCACGACGCGCAGCGTCACGCCGGGCGCCTCGCGCTCGACGATCGCCACCAGCGGCGGGATCAGCAGCGACGCGGTGGCGTCGGCCATCGCCAGCGTGAACAGCGTGCGGGCCTCGGACGGGACGAAGGTCGACGGCGTGAAGGCCGAGCGCAGCTGCGCGAGCGCGTCGCGCACCGCCGGCCACAGCGACAGCGCGGTCGGCGTCGGCTCGACGCCGTAGCCCGACCGGACGACCAGCTCGTCGCCCAGCGCCTCGCGCAGCCGCTTCAGCGCATTGCTGACTGCCGGCTGGGTCATCGCGAGCTTTGCTGCCGCTCGTGTCAGGTTGCGTTCGGCCATCACCTCGTCGAAGACGCGGAGGAGGTTCAGGTCCAGCGTGCGAAAATTCATCGGGCTAACCCGGAGAAACAATAAACAACGTGAATTGTACTCATCGCCAACATCAATTGGAAATATGGCTGGGAATGCCGATAATCGAGTCATCGCAGTGCAACATTCCAGACGGAGTTCCAGATGAGTACGCTTGTCACCACCCACGAAGGCCTCGACCGGGTCATTCGCGGCGGGCAGGCCGTCGCGGACATGTTCGGCCGCGGACCGGCGCGTCCGGCCGGCCGTAATGCCGCCAGGGCCCCGAAGGCATCCAGGGGCGTGTTCGCCGGGCTGATCGCCCGGATCGCCGAACGGGCCCGCAAGCATCGGCAGGATCGGCTGTTCGAGCAGCTGATGCACGACGACCCGCGCGTCTACGCGGACGTGCAGGCGGCGGCCGCGCGTCAGGAGTGGCGCTGAACTGAATTACGGGCGGTGACCGCGTCGCCGCCCCCACCGTGTCTCCTCCTCCACTTCAAAAGTGGATTCGGCCCGCGAGTTTCGCGGGCCTTTTTTTTTCTGCAACAATCGTCCGTTCCCCGAAGTCCCGAAGGCCCGACCGATGAACCCGGATGCAATCGACCTCGAGGCGATCCTCGCAGGCTCCCGGACCGCGCTCGCGCGCGCGGCGACGCTGCTCGAGAACGACCGACCCGGCGCGCAGGCGCTGCACGAGCGCCTGCTCGGGCACTGCGGGCGCGCGCACGTCGTCGGCATCACCGGGGCCCCCGGCGCAGGCAAGTCCACGCTGATCAACGCGTTGCTGGCCGAGCTGGTGCGGCGCGGCCGGCGTGCCGCGGTGCTCGCGGTCGATCCGTCGAGCCCGGTCACTGGCGGCGCGCTGCTCGGCGACCGCGTGCGGATGGGCGACGCGGCCGAGCACGACGCGATCTTCATCCGCTCGGTGTCCTCGCGCGGCCATCTGGGGGGCCTCTCGCGGACCGCTGGCCGGATCATCGACCTGTTCGACGCCGCCGGCTTCGACACGGTGATCGTCGAGACCGTCGGGACCGGGCAGTCCGAGGTCGAGATCGCGCGCTTCGCCGACACCAAGGTGGTCGTCTGCCCGCCCGGGCTCGGTGACGAGGTGCAGGCGATCAAGGGTGGCGTGCTCGAGATCGCGGACCTGCTCGTCGTGAACAAGGGCGACCTGCCGGCCGCGGCGCGCACCGCGCACGACCTGCAGACGTCGCCGGGCCTTCGTCGACGCGAGGGATGGCAGGTGCCGGTGCTGCGTACGGTGGCGACCACCGGCGACGGGGTCGGAGCGCTGGTCGACCGGATCGACGAGCATGCGCGGGCGGCCGGGCGCGGCCGGCGCCTGGCCACGGGATCCGGTGCTGCCGCTGGCGCCACTTCCGGCGGCACGGCCGACGCTGCGGCTGGCGTCGCTTCCGGCACTGTCCCGGGTGCCGCCGTGACGGCCGCGCCGCAGGCGAGCGACGAGGAACTGTTCCAGCGGATTCGCGCCTGGCGCGCAGCCGGCAAGGGCGTCGCGCTGGCGACCGTCGTGCGCACCTGGGGTTCGTCGCCGCGAGCCGAGGGCAGCCATCTCGCGGTCGAGGAGGGCGGCGGCTTCATCGGCTCAGTGTCGGGCGGTTGCGTCGAGGGCGCGGTGATCTCCGAGGCGATCGGCGTGATCGCCGACGGCAAACCGAAGCTGCTCGACTTCGGCGTCAGCGACGAGCAGGCCTGGGAGGTCGGGCTCGCGTGCGGCGGCAAGGTGCAGGTCTACGTGGAGCGGGTCGGATGAAGGCCGAGTTGTTCGAGCAGGTGCTCGCCGATCGCGCGGCCAAGCGCGCGGTGGCGGTGGTCACGCGGCTCGCCGATGGCGCGCAGGCGCTGGTGCACGACGACGACGTCAGCGGAGCGCTGTCGCTGACGCCCGAGCAGGTCGCCGAGGCGCGGCGCCGGCTGCGCGGCAACCGCAGCGGTGCGCTCGAGTCCGCGCAGGGCGAGCTGTTCGCGCGCTGCCACGTCTCGGCGCCGCGGATGGTGCTGGTCGGCGCGGTGCACATCGCGCAGGCGCTCGCGCCGATGGCGGCGATGGCGGGCTTCGAGGTGATCGTGGTCGATCCGCGCCGCGCGTTCGCCAGCCCCGAGCGGCTGCCCGGAGTCCGCGTGACGACGCAGTGGCCGGACGAGGCGATGGCGAGCATTGGCGTCGACGCGCAGACCGCCGTGGTGACGCTGTCGCACGACCCGAAGCTCGACGACCCGGCGCTGGCCGCCGCGCTGCGCAGCCGCGCGTTCTACATCGGCGCGCTCGGCAGCACGCGCACTCACGCCAAGCGCGTCGCGCGCCTGACCGAAGCCGGGCTCGGCGACGCGCTGGGCCGGATCCACGCGCCGGTCGGGCTCGATCTGGGCGGGCGCGCGCCGGCGGAAATCGCGGTGTCGATCCTCGCGCAGGTGATCCAGGCGCGCTACGCGTCGTAGCAGCGGGCTCGCGCCCGCGCGGCGATCCTCGCCGCGCGCCCGATGCGACTCAGGCGGGCTCCTGGCCGAGTCGATCCTCGATCGAGCGCGGAGCGCGCGGCAGGCTCGGCGCGACGAGCATCCGTGCGAACAGCGCGAGGTAGACCGCGAACGGCGCCACCCAGAGCAGCGCGGCGGCGGCGACGGCCCAGTGGCCGAGCCCGTGCGCGGTCGCGGCGAGCCTGAGCAGCGCGGCGGCGAACATCGCGCCCCAGGCTGCAATCATCGGTCGCGGCACGTCGAGCGGCCGGCCGGTGTGGCGCAGCACGACGCGCGTCATCAGGCCGAGCATCATCATCCCGAGCGCGCCGACCGTGAACGCGTGGATCCAGGCCGCTTCCGGGACGAGGCCGGCGAGGTCGGCCGCCGCCTTCAGCGCGAACGCGAACAGCAGCCAGCCGAAGCCCAGGTGCATCACGAACACCAGCGGGACGTCGGCGACGCGCCATCCGCGCCAGCGCGCGACGCGCCAGCCGTGAAGCACCAGGCACGCGAGCGCGGCGGCGCCGCTCCAGCGCGGGGGCGCGCCGCCGACGTCGAGCGCGGCGAGGACGACGACCGCGGCCACCGCCGGAGCGTCGAGCGCCATCACGAAGCGCGCCTGGTCGCCGCGGCCCCTCTCGCGCAACGCGTTGCCGGTGAAGATCGGCGTCAGCACGCCGCCCTTGAGCACGAACAGCACGATCAGCGCGTAGACGCCGGCGCGCAGGCCGCGCGCGGCGAGCGCGGCGTCCGCAGCGATCGCTCCCGCGTGCCAGGCGAGGTTCGCGCCTGCGAGTGCCGCGAGGACCGGCAGCAGCAGCAGGTACAACCGGTTCGGCGTGCGCAGCAACTGCGGCGCGACCGCGACGAAGACCGCCGGGAAGAACAGCGCGTCGATCGCCGCGCGCCACGAGGGCGCGAGCCACGGCCCGGACCAGAGCGCGATCCGGCCTGCCGCCCAGAGCGCGACCAGCAGCGCGAGCCGCGCGCCGCGCACCTCGGCCGTCCCCGGCCAGCTCGGCAGCGCGGTCAGAGTGATGCCCACGACGATCGCGGCGGCGAAGCCGAACAGCATTTCGTGGCCGTGCCAGAGCGCGAGCGGCACGCCGGCCGGGGGCACGCTCCACAGCCCGAGCCACGCGCCGAGCCAGGCCGGCGCGAGCGCCAGCGCGTAGAGCGCGCCGAGCAGGTAGAACGGGCGGAACGGGCTCGTCCACAACGGCGCGCCGGCCGGCGAGAGCGAACCGGCGACGCGGCTCATCGGCGCGCCCGCGAAGGCCGGCGCCGCATCAGGCGGCCTCGAGCGCGGCGGTGGGCGCCGCGGGCGCGCGCAGCGTCGCGAGGAGTTCGGCCTGGCGCCTGCGCGCGGCCTCGGCGTTGCGCTGGCGCACCGGCCCGTAGCCGCGGATGCTCTCGGGCAGCGCGGCGATCCGGGCGGCGGTGGGCAGGCTGCCGTGATCGAGCCTCCCGAGCAGCATCGCGATCGTCGACTCGTACTCGGCGATCAGCGCGCGTTCGAGCCGGCGCTCGGCTCCCGCGCCGAACGGATCGAACGGCGTGTCGCGCAGGAACTTCAGGCGCGCGAGCACGCGCAGCGCGTGGAGCAGCCACGGGCCGTAGCGATGCTTGCGCGGCTCGCCAGTGTGCGGGTCCACCGGCCCGCGCCGCGGCGCGCCCAGGTGGAAGTGCATCCGGAAGTCGCCGTCGAAGGTCGCGCGCAGCGCGCGCTCGAACTCGCCGTCGGTGTAGAGCCGGGCGACCTCGTAGGCGTCCTTGCGCGCCAGCAGCCGGAACCATCCGCGCGCGACCGCCTCGGTGAACGCGGTGCTGTCGGGATCGATCCCGCGCTCGGCACGGCGCGCGCGTTCCACCAGATCGGTGTAGCGCCGCGCGTACACGGCGTCCTGGTAGGCGACCAGGTAGTCGCGGCGGCGCGCGATCAGTTCGTCGACGTCGCGCGACAGCCGGTGCGCCTCGAGCTCCGGCTCGGCCGCGCGCGCGAGCCGCTCGACGCCCTCGGGATCGAACGCGGCACGCCGGCCCCAGAGGAAGGCCGCGCGATTGTCGTCGACGGCGACGCCGTTCAGTTCGATCGCGCGCATCAGCGCTTCGGACGAGACCGGCACCAGGCCCTTCTGCCAGGCATAGCCGAGCAGGAACGTGTTGGTCGCGATCGAGTGGCCCATCAGCAGCGCCGCCAGGCGCGAGGCGTCGACGAACTCGGCCGCGCCGTCGCCGACCGCGTCGGAGAGCTGGCGCTGCATCGCCGCGAGCGGGAACGGGAAGTCGGGGTTGCGCACGAAGTCCCCGGTGATCGCCTGGCCCGTGTTGGCGATCGCGCGCGTCAGGCCGCCGCGGGTCTTCGACAGCGCGTCGTCGCCGACCGCGACGATCAGGTCGCAGCCGAGCACGAGGTTCGCCTCCCCGGTGGCGACACGGGCGGCGTGGATCGCCTCCTGCCGGTCGGCGATGCGCACGTGCGACATGACCGCGCCGCCCTTCTGCGCGAGGCCCGTCATGTCGAGGACCGAGACGCCCTTGCCTTCGAGGTGCGCGGCCATCCCGACGAGCGCGCCGATCGTGACCACGCCGGTGCCGCCGACCCCGGCGACGACGATGCTCCACGGCGTCGCCAGCGCGGGCAGCGAGGGCTCGGGAAGCCCGGCGAAGTCGCCCGCTTTCGCGGCGACGCCGTCGCCGCGCCGCAAGGTTCCGCCCTCCACGGTGACGATGCTCGGGCAGAAGCCGGCGACGCACGAGTAGTCCTTGTTGCACGAGAACTGGTCGATCGCTCGCTTGCGCCCGAACTCGGTCTCGACCGGCACCACAGACAGGCAGTTCGACTTGGCGCTGCAGTCGCCGCAGCCGTCGCAGACCAGTTCGTTGATGAACACCCGCGTCGCGGGATCGGGGTAGGCCCCGCGCTTGCGGCGCCGGCGCTTCTCGGCCGCGCAGGTCTGGTCGTAGATCAGCGCCGTCACGCCGGGCGCCTCGCGCAGCTCGCGCTGGACCGCGTCGAGGTCGTCGCGGGGGCGCAGCTGCACGCCCGGCGCGAAGCCGGCGTCGCCCGGATAGTGCGACGGATCCTCGGCGAGCACGACGATGCGCCCGACGCCCTCGGCGGCCAGTTGCCGCGTGATCTGCGGCACGGTGATCGGGCCGTCGACCGGCTGCCCGCCGGTCATCGCCACCGCGTCGTTGTAGAGGATCTTGTAGGTGATGTTCACGCGCGCGGCGACCGCCGCGCGGATCGCCAGCAACCCCGAGTGGTAGTAGGTTCCGTCGCCCATGTTCGCGAACACGTGCCGCGTGCCCGAGTGCCCGGCGATGCCGAGCCAGTTGACGCCCTCGCCACCCATCTGCGCGATGGTGGCCGTGTTGCGCCCCATCCAGACCGCCATCAGGTGGCAGCCGACGCCGGCGACCGCGCACGAATCCTGCGGCACCTTCGTCGACTGGTTGTGCGGGCAGCCCGAGCAGAACCACGGCGTGCGCTGCACCGCCAGCCGCGGCTGCGCGAGCGCGGCCTCCTTCGCGTCGAGGAACGCGAGGCGCTCGCGGATCGCCGGCGCGTCGTGGAAGCGGCCGATCCGCGCGGCGATCGCGCGCGCCACGATCGCCGGCGTGAGCTCGCCGGTGGGCGGCAGCAGCCAGTGGCCGTAGGGTCCCGCGCCTGCCTGCGCGAGGCCGCCCGAGGGCGCTGCAGCGGCCCGCGGCGAGGCGCCGGTCTCCGGCATCCACTCGTCGCTGTCGGCGAACTTGCCGACCACCCGCGGGCGCACGTCCTCGCGCCAGGCGTACAGCTGTTCCTTCAGCTGGTATTCGATGATCTGGCGCTTCTCCTCGACGACGAGGATCTCCTCCAGGCCCTCGGCGAAGCGGCGCACGCCTTCGGCGTCCAGCGGCCAGGGCATCGCGACCTTGTACAGCCGCAGGCCGATCGCGGCGGCGCCGCGCTCGTCGATGCCGAGGTCGTCGAGCGCCTGGCGCACGTCGAGGTAGGCCTTGCCGCAGGCGACGATGCCCAGCCGCGCTCGCGGCGAATCGAACACCAGCCGGTTGAGCCGGTTGGCGCGCGCGTAGGCGATCGCGGCGTAGACCTTGTACTCGTGCATCCGCCGCTCCTGCACCAGCTGCGGATCGGGCCAGCGCAGGTGCAGGCCGTCGGGAGGCAGGACGAAGTCGTCGGGCAGGCGGATCGTGACCCGCTCGGGGTCGATCTCGACCGAGGCCGAGCTCTCGACGGTGTCGGCGGTGGTCTTCAGCGCCACCCAGCACCCCGAGTAGCGCGACATCGCCCAGCCGTGCAGCCCGAGGTCGAGGCACTCCTGGATGCTCGCGGGAGCGAGCACCGGGATGCCGCAGGCGGAGAACACGTGCTCGCTCTGGTGCGCGACCGACGACGAGCGCGCGGCCGGGTCGTCGCCCGCCACCAGCAGCACGCCGCCGTGCTTCGCGCTGCCCGCGTAATTGGCATTCTTCAGCACGTCGACGCTGCGATCGACGCCGGGCCCCTTGCCGTACCACATCGCGAAGACGCCGTCGTACTTCGGATCCGGGAACAGGTGCAGCTGCTGGGTGCCCCAGATCGCGGTCGCCGCGAGGTCTTCGTTGACCGCCGGGTGGAACGTGACGCGGTGCCCCTGCAGCCAGGGCTGCGCGCCGTGCAGCGCGGTGTCGAGGCCGCCGAGCGGCGACCCGCGGTACCCCGAGACGTAGCCTGCGGTGTTCAGGCCGGCCGCGGCGTCGCGCTGGTGCTGCAGCATCGGCAGGCGCGCGAGCGCCTGCACGCCGGTCAGGAAGACGCGGCCGTGCTCGAGCTGGTACTTGTCGTCGAGGGAGACGCTTGCAAGGGTCATGATCGCCCCGGGAATCGGCGTGCGTCGGGATCAAGCATAGGCAGCCGCGAAGCCCCGAACAAGCGCCGCTCGGCCGATCCCTTGATCTGTGCGAGGTCCGGCGCCGGTATATCGTTCGGAGCGGGCGCACGACCACGGCGCCCGGCCACGCAGGCGGGTGGTGCGACGGGAGGATGCAGATGACGGCAGCGACGATCCGCAGGGGGTTCGCCGACCTGGGCGACGGCCAGGTGCACTACGCGCAGTGCGGGGCGGACGACGCGCCGGCCGTCCTGCTGCTGCACCAGACGCCGCGCAGCTGGGCGGAGTACCGGTCGGTGCTGCCGCTGCTCGGCGAGCGCCATCGCGCGATCGCGATGGACACGATCGGCTTCGGCGACTCGGCGCGCCCGCCGTGGCCGGGAAGCATCGAGCGCTGGGCCGCCGTCGCCGCCGAACTGCTCGATGCGCTCGGGGTCGAGCGCGCGCACGTCGTCGGCCACCACACGGGCGGCGTCATCGCGGTCGAGCTCGCCGCGGCGTTCCCGGAGCGCGTCGACCGCCTGGTGCTGTCGTCGACCCCGTTCACAAACGCGGCGTTCCGGCGCGAGCGCGCCGGGCGAGCGCCGATCGACGAGGTCGTTCGCAGCGCCGACGGCGCGCATCTCGCCGCGCTGTGGCGCAAGCGCCAGCCGTTCTATCCGGCCGATCGCCCCGACCTGCTCGAGGCCTTCGTCGCCGACGCGCTGAAGGTCCTCGACCGCGTCGAGGACGGCCATCGGGCGGTCGCCGCCTACCATATGGAGACGCGCATCGCGCGGGTCGTGCAGCCGGCGCTGGTGATCCGGGCCACCGCCGATCCGTTCGCGTCGCCGCATGCCGCCGAGCTGTGCGCGCGGCTGCCGCGCGCGCGTCTGGTCGACATCGACGGCGGCATGGTGCCGCTGCCGGAGCAGATGCCGCAGGCGTTCGCCATGGCGGTGCTCGAATTCCTCGAAGGGCGCTGACGCCGCTACTGGAGCTTCGCGCCGGTCAGCTCGATGATCCGGCGGTAACGGTCGATGTCCCGGCGGACCAGCGCCTCGAGTTCCGCGGGGCTGCCGGTGGCCGGCTCCAGCCCCGCGCCGACGAGCCGCTCGACGACGCCCTTGTCGTTCAGCGCGCGCCGGATCTCGGCATTCAGCCGCTCGACGATCGCCGGCGGCGTGCCGGCCGGCGCGAGGATCGCGTACCAGTTGACGATCGCGAACTCCGGGTAGCCGCTCTCGGCGATGCTCGGGACCTCCGGCGCGATCGGCGTGCGCTGCCCGCTCGTCACCGCGACCGCGAGCAGCTTGCCTGCGCGCGCCTGGCGGATGCCGTTGCCGGCGACGACGAGCGACAGGTCGACCTGCCCGCCGAGGGTGTCGGCCAGCGCCTGGCCGCCGCCCTTGTACGGCACGTCCACCACGTCGATCCCGGCCATCCGCTTGAACCACTCGAACGCGAGGTAGTGCGGGCTGCTCGGGCCGAGCGACGCGAAGCTCAGGCGCCCCGGCTCGGCCTTCGCGCGCCGCACCAACTCGGGAACCGAGCGGATTCCGGTCGACGGATTTGCGACCAGCATCAGCGGCGAGGTCGTCAGCTGGGCAACGAACGCGAAGTCCTTCAGCGAGTCGTACGGCAGCTGGGGCGCGTAGGCGGCGTTGATCGCGTGGATGTCGGTGGTGAGCAGCAGCGTGTGGCCGTCGGCCGGCGCGGTCGCGACGATCCGGGACGCGATGACCGAGTTGCCGCCGGGGCGGTTCTCGACCAGCACCGGCTTGCCGAGCGACGCGGTCAGCTGCTCGGCGATCGCGCGGGCGGCGAGGTCGGTGCCGCCACCCGGACCGAAGGGCACGACGATGCGCACCGGCTGGGTCGGGAAGTCGGCGGCCTGGGCGAGCGCGGGCAGCCACGCGGCGAGCACCAGGAGGATCGACGAGAGCAAGGAGTTCATCATCGGTCTCCTGTTGGGAGGGTGGAGCGGGCCAGCGGGGTGGGGTGCTCGCGCCCCGCGCTCAGCCGGTCCGCGCGAAGTCGGGGCTGCGCCGCTCGTGAAAGGCGGCGATGCCTTCGCGGGCCGCGGCGGTGCAGGCGCTCGCGCCGAAGGCGCGGTAGCCCGCTTCGAGCGCGGCCGCGAGCGTCGGCGCGGCCGCCGCCTCGCGCACCGCGTTCTCGATCAGCACGACCGTCGCGCGGCTGAGCGTCGCGCCGCCCGGGCCCTGCCCGGCGTCGTCGGCGAAAGGCGGCACCGTGACCGGGCCGTCGGGGATCGGCGATCGTCGCCCGGCCAGCGCGCGCACGCGCGAGACAGCCGCCGCCACCAGCGATTGCGGGTCGTCGGCAAGCGCGTCGACGATGCCGAGCTCGTGCGCGCGCACCGCCTTCAGCCTGTCGGCCCGGCGCAGCATTCCGTGGAAGACGCTCGCCGCGGCCGGCCAGCGTCGATAGGGAACGACCATCGCGCCGATGCCCGGCACGATCCCCAGCGTGACCTCCGGCAACTGCATCCAGGCGTCGCGCATCGCGACCAGCGCGTGGCAGCGCATCGCGAGCTCGAATCCGCCGCCGAGCGCCATGCCGTTGAGCGCCGCGACCACCGGCTTGGCCATCGCGTCGAGGTGGACCAGCAGCCGCGAGCAGTCCCGCGCGTACTGCGCCGACGCGGCCGGGTCGCCGAGCATCGACGGGAAGCGGCCGATGTCCGCGCCCGCGCAGAACGCGCGCGTGCCGTAGCCGGTGATCACGAATCCGGCGACCGCGTCGTCGTGCTCGTGGCGCCGGATCACCGCGAGGATCTCGTCGGTCATCTCGTCGTGCAGCGCGTTGAGCGCCTCGGGCCTGCGCAGCGTGATCACCTTGACGTGGTCGATCTCGTCGACCAGCACGTGGCGCTCGAAGCGCTGGTAGTCGCCGAGCGGGCGCTTCGGCGCCGGCATGCCGGGACGCTCGCGGACGAAGCGCTGGAGGATCCGCGAGGACTCGGCCTCGCCAAGCTCGCGCATCAGCTCGAGCGGCCCGCGCTTGAAGCCCAGCGCGACCTTGCATCCGAGGTCGAGGTCGGCCGCTTCGCCGATCGTGCGGTCGAGGATGTCGACCGACTGCGAGAACAGCACGCCGAGCAGCCGGTCGCGCACCGCGGCCGCCGCGTCGGCCGCGACCTCGACGCGCTGGTTCGGCCCGACGGTGACCCAGTGATCGACCGAGCGGAAGATCGGGGCCGGACGGTAGTGTTCGCCTTCCTCGTCGGCCTGCAGCGTGTTGGTCTCGACGATGATCGGGTTGCCGCGCGCCAGGTTCAGCACGAAGAACGGTCCCGCGTGCACGAAGTCGGCCGCGACGCTGTCGATCTCGCCGGCAGTGGCCCGATCGAGCAGCAGCGCCGACTCGTTGCACCAGTTGTCGAAGATCCGGTCGAGCATGAAGCAGGGCGCGTCGGCGGTGACCAGCGGCAGCTTTCCGGTCTCGCAGAACAGCCGCCTGAGGTGCGCGACGAGCGCCGGATCGGCCTTCGGCCAGTCGATCACCTCGACCGCCGGATTGCGCCAGGCCGGCGCGAAGAAGTGCGTGACCGTGGCGCGCTCCGGGTGGCGAAGTTCGGCGAAGATCCGCGCCGCGGGCAGCGAGCTGGTGTTCGAGGTGACGATCGCGTCGGGCGCGATCCGCGCTTCGACGTCGGCGAAGATCCGGCGCTTGAGCGCCAGGTTCTCGGTCGCCGCCTCGAGCACCCAGTCGGCGCCGGCGATCGCGTCGTAGTCGGTGCTGGTGCGCACGTCGGCGAGCACCGCCTGCGCCTGGTCCGCCTTCATCTTTCCTCGCGCGACCGCCTTCTCGGCGTAGCCGCGAAAGCGTGCCAGCGCGGCGTCGAGTGCCGGCTGCTGCAGGTCGATCATCGTCAGCGCGATCGAGGGCAGCGCGCTCTTCAGGTAGTAGCCGATGTCCGGGCCGATGGATCCGGCTCCGATGATCGCGACATGGCGCGGCATCGGCCGGCTCGGCGGCTGCAGCAGCGGGTTGGCGAATGGCCTGTTCAAGGGGTCCTCCCGGAGGGGTCTGCGCTCGTGGGCACGCCCAGCGCGCGGCGCAGGGCGTTCTTGTCGGTCTTGTTGGCCGAGGTCTTCGGCAGTGCGTCGACGACGAGGATCCGCGACGGCACCTTGAAGCGCGCGAGGTTCGCGGCGCAGTGCGCCGCGAGCGCGTCGGGCGGCGTGCGCGCGCCGGCGCGCAGCACCACCTGCGCGACCAGCGCCTCGCCGCGGTAGCCGTCGGGCACGCCGACCACCGCCGCGTCGATCACGTCGGGGTGCAGGAACAGCACCTCCTCGACCTCGCGCGGATAGACGTTGTAGCCGCCGACGATCGCCATGTCCTTCTTGCGGTCGCGGATGTACAGGTAGCCGTCGGCGTCGAACTCGCCGATGTCGCCGGTGTAGAGCCAGCCGTCGCGCAGCGCTTCGGCGGTCTCCGACGGTCGGTTCCGGTAGCCGGTCATGCACTGCGGGCCGCGCGCTCGGATCTCGCCGCGCTCGCCGGGCCCGAGCACCGTTCGCCCGGTGGCGAGGTCGACGATCTCGATCTCGGTGAGCGGCACCGGGATGCCGACCGAGCCCGGCTTGACCAGCCCGCCGACGGGGTTGAACGTCAGGACCGGCCCGGCCTCGGTCTGGCCGTAGCCCTCGTAGACCGGCGCGCCGACTGCCTCGCGCCAGCGGCGCAGCGTTTCCGCAGACAGCGGCGCGGCGCCCGAGTAGCAGGTGTGCACGCTGGACCAGTCGGTGCGCGAGAAGTCGGGATGCGCCATCAGGCCTACGAAGACGGTCGGGCTGCCGGGGAACACCGTGATGCGCTCGCGCTCGACGGTGGCCAGCACCTCGTCGGGCGCGTAGCGAGGCAGGATCACCAGCGTGCCGCCGCAGTACGCGGCGAGGAACAGGCCCATCGCCATCCCGTAGGCGTGCGAGATCGGCATCATGCAGACGATGCGCTCGCCGGGGCGGCTCGGCAGCAGCGCCTCGCGCTGCGAGACGTTGATCGAGACCGCGCGGTGCGCGAGGTCGACGCCCTTCGGCCTGCCGGTCGTGCCGCCGGTGTACTGCAGCAGCGCGAGCGAGTCGGGCGCCGGCAGCGGGAGCAGGGCGGCCGCGGTCGCGCCGCAGCGGTCGAGTCGCCGCGCGCCCGGGCCGACGACGACCAGGTGGCGCACGCCGGCCTCGCGGGCGAGTCCCGACACGGCCGGCGCGAGCGCCTCGTCGACGACCAGCGCGACCGGTGCCGCGTCGCGCAGGATGAACTCGAGCTCGCGCGGCGCATACAGCGGATTGAGCGGAACGTGCTGGGCGCCGGCGGCCAGCGTGCCGAACGCCGCGACGCAGGCGTCGATCGAGTTGCCCAGCAGCGTGGCGACGCGCTCGCCGCGAGCGCCGGCCGATGCGAGCTCGGCCGCGAACGCGCGCACGCATTCGAGATAGCCCGCGTAGTCGAGGCGCCGCTCGCCGCAGACCAGCGCCTCGCGGTGCGGGTCGCGCTCGGCCGCGTCGGCAAGCATGTGCACCACCGTCGGATGAACCCGCGGCAGCGCAGGCGCGGCGCGGCGGTCGGCGTTCATGCCCGGCTCGCGAACCCGAGGTACGACTCGACGACCCGCGGATTGCCCGCCAGCGACGACGACGCGCCTTCGAGCGCGATCTCGCCGGTTTCGAGCACGTAACCGTAGTCGGCGACCTGCAGCGCCGCGCGGGCGTTCTGCTCGACCAGCAGGATCGACACGCCGGTCTTCCTGAGGTCGGCCACGATGTGCATGATCTCGCGGACGATCCGCGGCGCGAGGCCCAGGCTCGGCTCGTCGAGCATCAGCAGGCGCGGCTTGCCCATCAGCGCGCGCCCGAGCGCGAGCATCTGCCGCTCGCCCCCGGACAGCGTCGCCGCGAGCTGCGTGCGGCGCTCGGCCAGCCGCGGGAAGCGCTGGTAGACGTCGCCGAGGTCGCCGTCGGCGCCACGCTCGCCGTGGCGCACGCGCTGGAACGCGCCCAGCCGCAGGTTGTCCTCGACCGACAGCTCGCCGAACAGCTCGCGGCGCTCGGGCACCAGGCACAGCCCGCGGGCGACGCGCGCCTCGACCTTCGTCGCGCCGACGTCGGCGCCGAGGTAGCGGATCGCGCCGCTGGCCGGCAGCAGGCCCATGATCGCGCCGAGCAGCGTGGTCTTGCCCGCGCCGTTGGGCCCGATCACCGTCACGATCGAGCCCTGCTCGACGCGCAGCGACACGCGGTGCAGCGCCTCGACCTTGCGGTAGAACACGCGCAGTCCCTCGACCTCGAGCAGCGCGCTCATTCGATCCCCCCGAGGTAGGCCTCGAGCACCGCCGGGTTCGCCTGGATCTCGGCGGGCAGGCCCTCGGCGAGCTTCTCGCCGAAGTCCATCACCACCAGCCGGTCGACCAGTCCCATGACGAACTCCATGTCGTGCTCGACGAGCAGGATGCTCATTCCCTCGTCGCGCAGCCTGCGCAGCAGCGCGGCGAGCGCCTGCTTCTCGCCGTAGCGAAGGCCGGCGGCCGGCTCGTCCATCAGCAGCAGCACCGGGTCCGCGCACAGCGCCCGGGCGATCTCGACGATTCGCTGCTGGCCGAGCGGCAGGCTGCCCGCCGGTTCGTGCAGGTGCTCGCCCAGTCCGACGCGCTCGAGCTGCCGCGCGGCCTCGGCCAGCAGGCGTCGCTCCTCGTCGCGCTCGGCGTGCAGCATCGCGGCGACACTGCCCCTGGCTCCGCGCAGGTGCGCGCCGATCGCGACGTTCTCGATCACCGACATCGCACTCACCAGGTTCACGTGCTGGAACGTGCGGGCAACGCCGCGGCGCGCGATCTCGCGCTGCGTCGCGCGTTCGATGCGCTCGCCGAAGAAGCGGATCGCGCCGGCGTCCGTGGCGAGGACGCCGGTGACGAGGTTGAACAGCGTGCTCTTGCCGGCGCCGTTGGGGCCGATCAGGCCGAGGATCTCGCCGCTCGCCATCGCGAACGACATCTCGTTGACCGCGAGCAGGCCGCCGAAGCGCTTCTGAACGCCGTGCAGCTCGAGCAGCGCCTGCCCGCGCGCGGGCTGCGCGCGTCGCGGCAGCGCGGGGGCGTCGGGCGGGCGCCCGCGGGGTGCCCCGGTCGGCAGCAGTCGCGCGAGCGCGGGGACCAGCCCGTCGCGCGTGCGATGCAGCAGCAGCATCATCAGCACGCCGAAGACGACGATCTCGTAGTTGCCGCTCTTCTGGAACAACGCGGGCAGCAGGTCCTTCAGCCACTCCTTGAGCACGGTCAGCACCGACGCGCCGATCAGCGCGCCCCAGACCTGGCTCGCGCCGCCGATCACCGCCATGAACAGGTAGTCGATCCCGGCGTTGACGCCGAACGCGTGCGGGCTCACGAAGCGCAGGAAGTGCGCGTGCAGCCACCCCGACAGCGCGGCGAGCACCGCCGCGTACAGGAACACCTGAAGCTTGAGCGCCGCGGTGTCGACGCCGAAGCTCTCGGCCATCACGCCGCGGAAGCGCAGCGCGCGGATCGCGCGCCCGGTGCGCGAGTCGAGCAGGTTGCGCGCGGCGAGCAGCGCGGCGACCGTCGCCAGCCAGATCAGGTAGTACGACTCGCGTCCGGTGTCCAGCTTCCAGCCCGCCAGCGAGACCGGCGGTACGTTGTCGATGCCGCTGTACTGGCCGAGCCCCGGCAGGTTGCCGAACAGGTAGTAGAGCGCGATGCCCCAGGCGATCGTGACGATCGACAGGTAGTGCCCCGACAGGCGCAGCGTGATCGCGCCGAGCAGCAATGCGAACGCAGCCGTCAGCGCCAGCCCGGCCACGAGGCCGGCCCAGGGCGACAGGCCCATCAGCACGGTGACGGCGGCGGTCGTGTAGGCGGCGATCCCGACGAAGGCCTGCTGCCCGAACGAGACGACGCCGGCCACCCCGGTGAGCAGCACGAGTCCGAGCGTGACCAGTGTCGCGAGCCCGACGTAGTTGAGCAGCGTGACGTGGAACGCCGGCAGCGCGAGCGGCGCCAGCGCGACGACGACGAGGAACAGCGCGAGCGCGCGATGCCTGCGGATCACTCTTCCTCGTCCTCGACGTGATGACGCGACGTGAGCGAGCGCCAGACCAGCACCGGGATGATCAGCGTGAAGACGATCGATTCCTTCAGCGCGCTGGCCCAGAACGACGAGAAGGACTCGAGCAGCCCGACCGCGACGGCGCCGGCCGCGGCGAGCGGATAGCTCGCCATGCCGCCGAGGATCGCCCCGACGAAGCCCTTGAGGCCGATCATCAGCCCGGTGTCGTAGTAGATCGTCGTGATCGGCGCGATCAGCACGCCCGACACCGCGCCGATGAAGGCTGCGACCAGGAAGCTGAGGCTACCCGACAGTTCGGTCGGGATGCCGACCAGTCGTGCGCCGACGCGGTTGATCGCGGTGGCGCGCAGCGCCTTGCCGTACAGCGTGCGCTCGAAGAACAGCCACAGCGCGATCATGCCGACGACGCTGGCCGACACCACCCAGACGCTCTGCGCGGTGATGTCGAGCACGCCGAGCCGGAACTTCGCGTCGGAGAACGCGGCCGAGCGCAGGCCTTCGCCGCCGAAGAACACCAGCCCGAGGCCGGTCAGCGCGTAGTGCGCCGCCATCGAGATGATGAACAGCACGAGCACCGACGCGTTGGCCAGCGGCTGGTAGGCGACGCGGTAGAGGATCGGGCCGAGCGGTACCACCAGGCCGATCACGATCAGCACCTGCGCCCACATGTCCAGCTTGCGCGGTGCCGCCCACCAGGCGAGCGCGGCCATCGCGACCGGCACTGCGACGTAGACCAGCAGGATCCGCGGCAGGCGACCCATGGCCTTCTCGCGAAACGCCACCGCGATGTCGAAGGCGGCGGCGAGCAGCCCGCCGCCGACCAGCACGTAGACGGTTCCGGGAACCTGCCCCGTCTGCAGCAAGCCGAGCGAGAGCGCCGCGTAGGCGATGAACTCGCCCTGCGGCACGAAGATCACGCGGGTGACCGCGAACACCAATAGCAGTGCGAGCGCGAGAAGCGCGTAGATGGCGCCATTGGTGACGCCATCCTGCACGAGCCAGAGGGCGATGTCCGCGGTCATCGCGCGAGCGTGCGGGCGCTACTTCAGCAGGCGCCAGGCGCCGTTCTCGACGCGCACCAGCACGCGCGCCCGCTCGTCCAGCCCGTTGTGATTCGCGGCGCTCATGTTGTAGACGCCGTGCGTGCCGACCACGTTGCGCACGTTCTCGAGCGCGTCGCGCAGTGCCTCGCGAAACTCCGGCGTGCCCGGCTTCGCCTTCTTCAGCGCCACCGGCACCGCGGCGTCGAGCAGCTGCACGCCGTCGAAGCTGTAGCCGGCGAACGCGTTGCGGCTGCCCGCCCCGAACGTGGCCTCGTAGCGCTTGACGAAGTCGAGCGAGACCTTCTTGGTCGGGAAGTTGTCGGGCAGCTCCTCGGCGACGATCAGCGCGCCGGTCGGCGCGATCGCGCCCTCGGCGGCCTTCTTGCCGGTCTGGATGAACGGCAGGTTGACGGTGCCGTGGTTGTGGTAGATCGGCCCCTTGTAGCCGCGATCGACGAGCGCGATCTGCGGCGTCGCGGCGGGCGAGCCCGAACCACCGACGACGACGGCGTCGGGCGACGCCGCCATGATCTTGAGCGTCTGGCCGGCGACGCTGGTGTCGGCGCGCGCATAGCGCTCGTTGGTCACGACCTTGTAGCCGTAGGTCGGCGCGAGCCCGGTGATCGCGTTGTAGACGAGGTCGCCCCAGGTGTCCGAGAAGCCGATGAAGGCGACCGTCTTGATGCCCTTGCCCTTCATGTTCTCGGCGACCGCGCTCATCATCAGCTCGGTCGGCTGCGGCACGATGAAGGTCCAGTGCGCGCGCTCGGGCGCGAGCGGCGGCAGCGGCGTGAGCGAGACGAGCGGCGTCTTCGTCTCGCCCGCGACCTGCGCCATCGCGACGCCCGAGGGCACGCCGTTGGAGCCCATCATCGCGTCGACCTTGTCATCGGTGACGAACTTGCGCGCGTTCTTCGCCGCGCCGTCGGGCTTGGATTCGTCGTCCAGGATGATGTAGCGCACCGGCTCGCCGCCGAGCGTCTTGGGCACGAGCGTGAACGCATTCTTGTACGGGATGCCGAGCGACGAGCCCGGGCCGGTCGTGCCGAGCGAAACGCCGATCGTGATCTCGGCCTGGGCCGCCGCGGCGGCGAACGCGCAGGCGAGCGCGACGGCGGTAAAGCGAATCTGCTTTCTCATGTTGTCTCCTTCGGGTGGGTGGTGATCGTGGTGGGGCGGGATGGGACGTGCTCGCTTCGCAGGTGCGTCGATGGTCGGTACGG